>NZ_CP014229.1:2235905-3699310 GCF_001553605.1 Desulfovibrio fairfieldensis | reverse complement strand
CCAGCTGGTGATCTTCGCCGCGGGCTTTATCCCCAACGGCCGGTTGGCCAAGGACGCGGGCCTGGACGTGGCCCCCTTCGGCGCGGTGGTGGTGGACGAGCACATGCGCACCTCCGACCCGGCCATCTACGCCGGCGGCGACTGCGTGGCCATCAGGAACATCATCACCGACAAGCTGGGCTATCTGCCCCTGGGCAGCATGGCCAACCGCCAGGGCCGGGTCATCGGCACCAATCTGGCGGGCGGCGACGCCACCTTCCCCGGCTATGTGGGCACCTGGGCGGTCAAGCTCTTTGAAATGTCCTTCTGCGGCACGGGCCTTACCGTGGAGCGCGCCCGTAAGGAAGGCTATGACGCCATCGGCGTCAGCGTGGAGCAGCTGGACCGCGCCCACTTCTACCCCGAAAAGAACATGATGAGCCTGGAGCTGGTGGTGGACAAGCCCACCAGGCGCGTGCTGGGCATTCAGGGGGCCTGCTCGGCGGGCGACGCCCTCAAGGCCCGCGTGGACGCCGTGGCCGGTGTGCTGCAATACGCCAGACCCACGGTAGAGGACATCTCCAATCTGGAAGTTTCCTACGCGCCGCCCTTCGCCTCGGCCATGGACGTGGTCAACGTGGTGGGCAACGTGGCGGACAACGTGCTGGCCGGACGCTTCAAACCCGTGACCGGCGACCAGTTCATGGAACTGTGGAAGAACCGGGACCAGAACCACATCTTCTTCATTGACGCCCGCCCGGCCAAGGCCGGTCAGGCCGTGCAGGCCCAGCATCCGGAATGGCACTCCATTCCGCTGGAGGAAATCGCGGCCAGAGTCAATGAAGTACCCAAAGACCGGCCCGTGGCGATCATCTGCAATACGGGCCTGCGCGCTTATGACAGCCTGCTGATCCTGGCCCGCAACGGCATCACGGATGTGGTCAATTCCACGGGCGGCATGCAGGCCGTGGGCAAGATGGGCCTGAAACCGTAACCCACCCGCACACGGCATTCTCGGGCTCCGCTCCCGCGTCTTGGGGCGCCGGGGCGGAGCCCGCATTTTTCGCACCGTGTCCGCCACGAGGAGGCAGACATGTCCCGAGCGAAAAACGCGCGTCACGGCCCCCGGCGCGAAGACGATCGAGCCTCCTCCGTGCGGCAGGCCGCTACAGCGGACACGCAGCCGGAAGCGCCTCCGGCTGCGGTGACGGCGGAAAACGTTTACGGCATCCCGCGCCGCCTGCTGCGCACCCTGCTTGTGATCATCGCCGTACTGGGCCTGGTCATGCTTTTCCGGGACCTGCTGGAGGACAGCTTCACAGGCCTGATCCGCATGGCCCGCTCGGACAAGCCCATGACCCTGCTGGAGGCAGCGCCCCGCCTGGGCCTTCTGCTGGGGCGCAAGCCCGCTTCGGTGGAAGAGTTCGCGGCCGTCTGCCGCCATGCCCGTCCCGAGGACGCTCTGGCCGCGCTCACGGCTCTGCCCGCGCCGGTTTTGGAACACGGCCTTTTGCTGCACGCCCTGATGGAACATACGGACAATCACGCCGTGCTGTCGCGCCTGCTCTGGCCCGGTTCGCCCCTGCGCGCCCGGGTCAACGCCCGTGACGCAACGGGCCGTACCCCTCTGCATCTGGCCGCGCGCAAGGCCGACCCGCTCTTTCTGCTGATCCTGCGCAATGCCGGAGCCGAGCCCCATGTCTATGACGCCGCCGGAGTCTCACCCCTGGCCGAACTCCTGGCCGCGCCGGACAAAACCGTGGCCCGGCACGCGGAACCCCTGATCCGGGAAGGGATGGATCTGGGCTATCCGCCGCCTCCCAAGCCCAAGGCCAGACAGACTGATGCGCATTCGCCGCCCATCGGCCACATTCCGGAAGCGGCCGTGATCCGCTGGCTGCTGGAGTTGATTGCCCGCCTGGATGACAGGAGCCCTGGCTTCTTCACCCTGTCGGAACAGATGCAAACGCGCGCGGACAAGGACTACGTGGCCATTCTGGCCGCCGCGCTGAAGACACTGAGAGGCAGCGGCGCTCCTGACACGCTGGTTCCCGTCCGGGATCTGCCCGTTCCCCCACCCACCGAGATGGAACGGCATTACATGAATTCCCTGTCTCCGGCCCCGCCTACGCTGGATTCCCTGGTGCGGACCGAGCACAAGGGCCCCGGCGAATGGCGCCGGCTTCAGCTTCAGGAAGGCACCGGCCCGCGTATGGCGGCCGTCAAATGCCTGTTGCCCGAAGCCCGTTCCGCCTCTCTCAACTGGCTGTCCGCCCTGGCCGCCGGGCAGCCCTCAAAAGAACCGCCGCTGGAACTTGAATGGAAAGCCTGGGATCTTCCCCCGGAAACCATCGTGGCTCTTACTGTGAGCATTTTCGGCAAAAACAAAAATCAGGCCGACGACCGCTTTGCACGGCTGCAACGCGACCAGAATGCGCGCATACGCCAGCGGAGCCTGAAAGCCTTGCTGCGTTTCCGGGACGAAATGGAACAGCGCCACCCTCCGCTGCTGACCTGCCAGTTGCTGGATGCCGCTTCCAGGGACAGCCTGCGCGCCTGGCAGGAAGAGCGGACGAAAACATGGGGCAAAGACAAGAAGGACGACGGCCTGAACGCGCTCTGCGCCGTGCGCCTGGAGTTGCCCGACGTGGCGTGGCGTGCCGTGGGCAGCCATCTGACGGCGGCGGCCTATCTGAAAAAAATCCATGCCACGCGCGCGGCCACCCGGCCGCCGGGCTGGTGCCGCCGCCAAACAAGTTATGAACCTTTACGGACCTGGAACGCACGGCCTCTGGAACGCCAGCCGCAAGCCGGCGACAGGGACAGGGCTATGGAAGACTTTCCGGCGGCCCGGAATGTTATCGAGACGGGTCTCAGCGACGGCGGCCGGCACCGTGCCCCTCAGCCCGAACGGGATCCCGGCGAGCCGCTGGTGGCCGTGGCCCGCATTCTGGGGCAGGTTTCGCCGGAAACCGGCCAGCGCCTGCTGCGCCTCATGCTGGACGCGGGCGCTAGGCCCGGACAACCGGACCGGCACGGCGTCCTGCCTTTGGACGCGGCCCGCGCGGCCAACGCGCCGCCGGAAGTTCTGCGCCTGCTCGCGCCCGCTCCGGCGGCAAATTCGCCCACAGTCCGGAAATAACGCGGCGCGGCCCCTGCAATGCATTCCGGTTCCGGACAACAAATCGAAGTGCTCTCCGGAACCGGGCTTACCCGGTACCGGCGGCTCCCCCACCCTCCGCGCTCACCGCGCTGTCCTCCGGCCCGCCCTTCACCGCATCCGGCCCGAACAGGGCGTACATGGCCTGTTCCACCAGCCGCTGGCCCAGTTCCCGTTGGGGATTGAGCCGGGCCATGATCTTGAGCCCCCAGATCTGGGCCTGCAGGAACCAGGCGGCCCCCTCTATGCTGAAGAAGCCGGACAGGCCGGGAGTTTCGGCCAGGGCCCAACTGAATTCCGTGCGGATGTCGGCCATGTGTTTTTGGAGGCGCTTGGCAAACTCCGGTTCACCGGCATTGGCCTCCAGCACGCCGTTGACCAGAAAACAGCCCCGATGCAGGGGGTCGTCAAAACAGTCAAGGGCTTTTTCCAGCACCGCCCTGATCCGCTCCGGACCTGGAGGCATGCTGTTCAGCAGGCGATGCAGATCCGCCAGATGGTCCTCGGCATAGACGTCCAGCGCGGCCAGCAGCATGCCCTTCTTGCTGCCGAAGCGGGCATACAGACTGGCGGCCTTGGCCCCGGTGCTCTGCACCACGGCGCTGATGGGCGCGTCGTAGCCGAGCTGCCAGAGGCAATCCACCATATCCTGTTTGAGTTTTGCATCGTCGTGCAGCGGTGGTCTTCCCATGGGTATGCTCCTTGAACTTCAAAATATCGCTTGACAAGCATAGCGTTTTTTAGTTTTTTAACAATCGTTAAATAATTAATTCATTTTTTGACTCCGTCCACCTCAAACAAGCGAGTTGCGCCATGAAAAATTTCCGCCCCGCCGCCCTGCTTTCCTTATTTATATTCGCCGCCCTGTTGTTCTCCGGCACCGTCGCCACGGCCCGCGCCGACCTGCCCGCCACGGGACCGCTCAAGGCTCAGGCCGCCCAGGCCCTCATCGACAGCCTGGGCAAGGATCTGGTAGTCATTGACGTGCGCAGCCCCGACGAGTTCGCCCAGGGCCATGTGCCCGGGGCCCGGCTTCTTCCGGTGGAGGAACTGCCCGCGCGACTCGCGGAAGTGCCGACGGACAAGCCCGTGCTTTTCGTCTGCCGCACCGGCCGCCGGGCCGCCTATGCCTATGAAATGGTCCACAAGACCCGGCCCGGACAACAGGCGCTCTGGTACCTGAACGGCTCGCCGGAGTACCGGGCCGACGGCGGCTACGTGTTTCATTAATTACCATACAGCACTCGGGCGGCCCCCGCGCCGTCCGGAGGACATATCATGCAAAACTTCGACGACATCATCATCGGCTTCGGCAAAGGCGGCAAAACCATCGCCGCCGCTCTGGCCGGCAAAGGCCGCCGCGTGGCCATGATTGAAAAATCGGACCGGATGTACGGCGGCACCTGTATCAACATCGCCTGCATTCCCACCAAAACGCTGGTGCACGAGGCCAAGGCGCTCTCCGGCTGCGCGGAGCGCGATTTCGCGCAGAAAGCCGCGGACTATGCCCGCGCCGTGGCCCGCAAGGACGAAGTCACCGGCTTCCTGCGCCAAAAGAACCTGGAGATGCTGACCAGCCGGGGCGTGACCGTGCTCACGGGCCAGGCTTCCTTTGCATCGCCCCATGAGGTGGAAGTGCGCTTTGCCGACGGGCACGCGGAACTCCTGCACGGTGAGGATATTTACATCAATACCGGCGCGTACAGCGTGATTCCGCCCATTGAGGGCCTGGCCGAAAGCGCCAACGTTTACACCAGCACCAGCCTGCTGGACCTGACCCGTCTGCCGCGCCGGCTGGTCATTCTGGGCGCGGGCTATATCGCGCTGGAGATGGCCTCCATGTACGCGAAGTTCGGTTCCAGCGTGACCATGCTGGAATATTCCCGGCGTTTCCTGCCGCGCGAGGACGCGGACATGGCCCAGAGCGTGCGCGCGGCCCTGGAAGCTCAGGGCGTGAGCATTCACCTGGGAGTCAGCGCCCGGTCGGTGCGCGACATTGCCGAAGACGGCGCGACCCGCACGGAACTGCGTTGCCGCGTCGCCGGGCCGGACGGCGCGGAGGAAGAGCGGGTGTTCACGGCCGACGCCGTGCTGCTGGCGACCGGGCGGCGGCCTCTGACCGAAGGGCTGAACCTGGAGGCCGCGGGCGTCCGCCTGGACGAACACGGGGCCATTGCCGTGGACGGCCGGCTGCGGACCTCCCAGCCGCATATCCGGGCTCTGGGCGACGTCAAGGGCGGCCTGCAGTTCACCTATATTTCCCTGGACGACTTCCGCATTGTGCGGGACGCGCTCTGGGGCGAGGGCAAACGCGACACCGGCAACCGGGGGCCAGTGGCCTACGCCGTGTTCATGGACCCGCCCCTGGCCCGCGTGGGCCTCAGCGAAGAGGAAGCCCGCGCCCAGGGACTGAACGTCACGATTGCCAAACTGCCCGCCGCGGCCATTCCGCGCGCCCGCCTGCTCGGCGAGACCAGCGGCCTGCTCAAGGCCGTGGCGGACGCGGACAGCGGAGCGATTCTCGGTTGCGCCCTGCACTGCGCGGACGCCGGGGAAATGATCAATACCGTCACCGCCGCCATGCGCGCCGGTCAGAACTCCGCCTTTCTGCGCGACATGATCTATACGCATCCGTCCATGACCGAAGCGCTTAATGATCTCTTCGGCCAGATCAGCTGACGCCTGTTGCCGGGCAGGAGCGTGAAGGGCCCGGTTCAAAAACAAGCACAGGGCGAAATTCCTCCGCGAATACAGCGGCCTCAAGAAATGCGTCATGCCGATGCGCCTCCCTCCCGTCGCCGGAAATCCGATCAGGATTTCCGGCGGCCTTTGTCTCGCGCGGCCCGGAGCACAGGAAAGATAAAAAAATATTTCACAATGCAAGCCCATTTTAACTGTTCAATCAAACAATTTTATGCTATGGCTGCTGGCAACGCGTGAACACGAAGGACGGATTTCCCGGATATGCGACGGCTACGCCAAGCCCCGTAATAGTTCTGATGGACGGGCAGACGCGGATCGGATAAACTGTTCCATCCCGGATTGACGGCGGCTTTCCCGGTTTTTTTATGGACGGGAGCGGGCCTCCGGCACTGTCGGCGGGACGGTTCAAGCGCCCGCGCGGCATCTTTTCCGGCTTCACCACTATTGCGCCATACCGGGCGGTTACCGACGGCCCGGAGCTGACTGAAAAAACATTGCGCGCCCACACGGCGCCAAGGAGGAACAGATGGCTAAAATGAAAACCATGGACGGCAATAACGCCACAACACATATTGCCTACGCCCTGTCGGAGACGGCGGCCATTTACCCCATCACGCCTTCTTCGGTCATGGGCGAGGTCATGGATGAAATGGCCTCCCGCGGCAGGAAGAACGTGCTGGGCCAGACGGTCATCGTGCGTGAAATGCAGTCCGAAGCGGGCGCGGCGGGCGTTGTGCACGGCATGCTGGCCGGTGGTTCGCTGACCTCCACCTACACGGCCTCGCAGGGCCTGCTGCTGATGATCCCCAACATGTACAAGATCTCGGGCGAACTGCTGCCCGGCGTCTTCCATGTGGCGGCACGCGCCCTGGCCTCCCACGCCCTGTCCATCTTCGGCGACCATCAGGACGTCATGGCCGCCCGCCAGACCGGCTTCGCCTTCCTCTGCGCCTCCTCGGTGCAGGAGTGCATGGACATGGCCCTGGTGGCCCATCTTTCGGCCATCGACGCCAGCCTGCCTTTCTGCCACTTCTTCGACGGCTTCCGCACCTCCCATGAAGTGCAGAAGATCGAAGTCATCGACTACGAAGACATCAAGGACCTGGTGAACTGGGACAAGGTGGCCGAATTCCGCGCCTCCGCCATGAATCCCGAACACCCGCATGTGCGCGGCACCGCCCAGAATCCTGACATTTACTTCCAGAACCGCGAGGCCGCCAACCTCTACTACGATGCCGTGCCCGGCATTGTGGTGGAGAACATGAAGAAGGTGGAGTCCATCACGGGCCGCAAGTACCACCTCTTCGACTACGTGGGCCATCCGGAAGCCGACCGCGTGATCATCAGCATGGGCTCGTCCTGTGAGGTCATTGAAGAGACGGTCAACTACCTGAACAAACAGGGCCAGCGCACGGGCCTTGTGAAAGTGCGCCTCTACCGTCCCTTCTCGGCCGAGCATCTGCTGCGCGCCATCCCGGCCAGCGTAACCTGCCTTTCCGTGCTGGACCGCACCAAGGAATGCGGCGCCCTGGGCGAGCCCCTCTACCAGGATGTCTGCACCGCCTTCCTCGAAAAGGGCGAAGCGCCCACCATCGTGGGCGGCCGCTACGGTCTGGGCTCCAAGGATTTCACGCCGGGCATGGCCAAGGCCGTGTTCGACAACATGCTGGGTCTCCAGCCCAAAAACCACTTCACCGTGGGCATCAATGACGACGTGACCCACCTTTCCCTGGATGTGGAAGAGGAAATCGACACCGTGCCCGAAGGCACCGTGCAGTGCAAGTTCTTCGGCCTCGGCGCGGACGGCACCGTGGGCGCCAACAAGCAGGCCGTCAAGATCATCGGCGACAACACCGACATGTACGCCCAGGCCTACTTCGCCTACGACTCCAAGAAGTCCGGCGGCTTCACCGTGTCGCACCTGCGTTTCGGCAAGCAGCCCATCACCTCCTCCTACCTGATCACCCAGGCCGACTACATCGCCTGTCACAAGGCCGCCTATGTGACCATGTACGACATCCTGGAAGGCATCAAGGAAGGCGGCACCTTCGTGCTCAACTCCAACTGGTCCCTGGCCGACATGGAGCAGCATCTGCCCGCCTCCATGAAGCGCATCATCGCCCGCAAGAAGCTGAAGTTCTACAATATCGACGCCGTGAAAGTGGCTCAGGAAGTGGGCCTCGGCGGCCGCATCAACATGATCATGCAGACGGCCTTCTTCAAACTTGCCAAGGTCATCGACTTCAGCAAGGCCGTGGAGCTGCTCAAGGAATCCATCAAGAAGACTTACGGCCTCAAGGGCGACAAGATCGTGAACATGAACATCGCGGCCGTTGAAAAGGCCAGCGACGCCCTGGAAGAAGTCAAGTATCCCGCTTCCTGGGCCGACACCACCGAAGGCGCGGTGGTCTGCCACTGCTGCGACGACGATTACATCCGCGAAATCGTGCGGCCCATCCTGGCCCAGCAGGGCGACAAACTGCCCGTGTCCGCCATGGATCCCGCCGGTTTCGTGCCCCTGGGCACCGCCGCCTGCGAAAAGCGCGGCGTGGCCATCAACATCCCCGAATGGCAGGTGGCCAACTGCATCCAGTGCTGCCAGTGCTCCTTCGTCTGCCCGCACGCCGCCATCCGGCCCGTGCTGGCCACCGAAGCGGAACTGGAAGGCGCGCCCGCTGGCTTTGAGACCAAGGACGCCATGGGCAAGGAGCTCAAGGGCCTCAAGTTCCGCATCCAGGTCTATCCCGAGGACTGCCTGGGCTGCGGTTCCTGCGCCGACATCTGCCCGGCCAAGGAAAAGGCCCTGGTCATGAAGCCCCTGGAAGGCCAGCTGGACGCCCAGAAGGCCAACCTGGAATTCGCCGAGGAGCACATCAGCCTCAAGGACAACCTGCTGCCGCGCGACACCATCAAGGGCTCGCAGCTCCAGCAGCCGCTCCAGGAATTCTCCGGCGCCTGCGCCGGTTGCGGCGAAACTCCCTACGTCAAGGTGCTCACCCAGCTCTTCGGCGAACGCATGCTCGTCGCCAACGCCACGGGCTGCTCGTCCATCTGGGGCGCCTCCTCGCCCACCACGCCTTACTGCACCAACAAGGACGGCTTCGGCCCGACCTGGGGCAACTCCCTGTTCGAAGACGCCGCCGAATACGGCTGCGGCATAGGCCTGGCCTATGTGCAGCGCCGCAACCGCCTGGCTATGCTGGTGGAAGAGGCCCTGAAGGAAGAAAACGTGCCCGCCGAGCTCAAGAGCGCCCTGCAGGGCTGGCTGGACAACAAGGAAGATCCCGAAGGCTCCCGCAAGTACGGCGAGATGATCCTCGCCAACCTGGACGGTTTCGACAGCCCGCTGGCCCACGAGCTCTGGGATATGGACGACCTCTACACCAAAAAGAGCGTCTGGGTCTTCGGCGGCGACGGCTGGGGCTATGACATCGGCTACGGCGGCCTGGACCACGTGCTGGCCTCCGGCGACGACATCAATGTGCTGCTCATGGACACCGAAGTGTACTCCAACACCGGCGGCCAGTCCTCCAAATCCACGCCGCTGGGCGCGGTGGCGCAGTTCGCCGCGGGCGGCAAGCGCACCGGCAAAAAGGAACTGGGCCGCATGGCCATGACCTACGGCTACGTCTATGTGGCTTCCGTGTCCATGGGCGCGGACAAGCAGCAGGTGCTCAAGGCCTTCCGCGAGGCCGAAGCCTACAAGGGCCCCTCGCTGATCATCGCCTACGCGCCCTGCATCAACCAGGGCCTGCGCAAGGGCATGGGCAAGAGCATGGAAGAAGCCAAGATGGCCGTGCAGACCGGCTACTGGCCGCTGTACCGCTACAACCCCGAACTGGCCAAGGAAAAGAAGAACCCCTTCCAGCTCGACAGCAAGGCCCCCAGCGCCAACCTGCACGAGTTCCTGGAAGGCGAAACCCGCTACGCTTCCCTGGACAAGATCGATCCCGAAGTCTCCAAGAAGCTGAAGAGCGAACTGGCCGAGGCCTATGCCGAACGCTACGCGCTGCTCAAGCAACTGGCGGATCTGCCCTATCCCGAAGTGGAAACGGCGAAGTAGCTTACAAAACAGAACCCGCCGCGCGTCCGGGGCCAGCCCACCGGACGCGCGGACGCGATGACGGCATATGAGACAGGCAGGGCGCGGCGGACAAGCCGCGCCCCTTTTCACTTCACGGGGTCCGGTACGGACGGCGGCGGAACGGGACGCAGACGCCCGCCGTCGGCGCGGAACGCCGGGCAAGGAGTTCCTATGAAGCACAACGCACTTTATGTCACGGCCACGGGCCCCCTGACGGGAAAAAGCGCCATCGCCCTGGGCACCATGCAGATGCTCAGCCGCCACATGCGCAACGTGGCCTTCTTCCGGCCCATCATCAACGAGCCGCAGCTGGATGACCGCGACCCGGACATCAACCTCATGCTCGAACACTTCAAGATCAACATGGAGTACGCGGACACCTTCGCATACACCCATGCCGAAGCGCGGGAAATCATCAACCAGGGCTCGCGCAACATCCTGCTGGAAAACATCATCCAGAAGTTCAAAAAAATCCTCATGGAGCACGACTTCGTGCTCTGCGTGGGCACGGACTTTCTGGGCAAGGACCCGGTGTTCGAGTTCGAGCTCAACGCCGAAATCGCGGCCAACCTGGGCTGCCCGGTCATGCTGGTGACCAGCGGCGACAACGCCACAGCCGAGGATATCCGCCAGTCCCTGCAGATGACCATGGACAGCCTGGATCCCTATGCGCTGGACGTGGTGGCGACCATCATCAACCGGAGCCATCTTTCCCAGACCGACCTGGACGAGTTGCGCGCCCAGTTCGGCCAGGACGGGCAACCGGCCCTGATCTACGCCGTGCCCAACGACCCGACTATCGGCCGGGCCACCATGGGCGACGTGAAAAAAGGCCTCAACGCCGAAGTGCTCTTCGGCGAGAACCGCATGGACACCCTGGTGGGCGACTACCTTGTGGCGGCCATGCACGTGGACAATTTTCTCCGCTACATCGCCAAAGATCAGCTGATCATCTCGCCCGGCGACCGCACGGACATCCTGCTGGCGGCCATTGCCTCACGCCTGTCCTCGGCCAAGCCGGACATCGCGGGCGTGCTGCTCACCGGCGGCCTGCGCCCGCCGGAGGAAGTCTGCAAACTCATTGAGGGCTGGACCGGCGCGCCCCTGCCCATTCTGCTCACCGAGTTTCACACCTACCGGACCATCACGGCCCTGCAGGAAGTCTACGGCCTCATCGAACCCGGCGACATGCGCAAGATCAACACCGTGCTGGGCCTCTACGAGCACCATGTCAACGGCAAGGAAATCGCCAGCCGCCTGGTCTGCAAGCGTAGCGGCCGCATGACGCCCATGATGTTCGAATTCGAGCTCATCGAGCGGGCCAAAAGCGACAAGATGCGCATCGTCCTGGCCGAAGGCGAGGAGGAACGCATCCTGCGCGCCACGGACATCCTGCTGCGCCGCGAAGTGGCGGACATCACCCTGCTGGGCAATGTGGACCTTATCCGCCAGAAGGCCAGCGAGCTGGGTCTGGTTATTGCCGGGGCCACGCTCATCGACCCGGTGAAATCGCCCAAATTCGACGACTACGCCCAGACCTACTACGAATTGCGCAAGGCCAAGGGCATTACCCTGGAACACGCCCGCGACGTCATGAGCGACGCCACCTACTTCGCCACCATGATGGTCAAGAAGGACGACGCCGACGGCATGGTTTCCGGTTCTGTGAACACCACGGCCCACACCATCCGCCCGGCCTTTGAGTTCATTAAGACCAAGCCCGGCTATTCCGTGGTTTCCTCGGTCTTCCTGATGTGCCTCAAAGACCGCGTGCTGGCCTTCGGCGACTGCGCGGTGAACCCCAATCCCACGGCCCAGCAGCTGGCGGAAATCGCCGTGGCCTCGGCGCACACGGCCAAGGTCTTCGGCATTGAGCCGCGCGTGGCCATGCTCTCCTACTCCACCGGCACGTCCGGCAAGGGCGCGGATGTGGACGTGGTGGTGGAAGCCACCAGGATCGCCAAGGAAATGGCCCCGGACCTGGCCCTGGAAGGCCCCTTGCAGTATGACGCGGCCATTGATCCCACGGTGGCGAAAACCAAGATGCCCGACAGCAAAGTGGCCGGCAAGGCCACGGTCTTCATCTTCCCGGATCTGAACACCGGCAACAATACCTACAAGGCCGTACAGCGCGCCGCCCAGGCCGTGGCCATCGGCCCGGTGCTCCAGGGCCTGAACAAGCCGGTCAACGACCTGTCGCGCGGCTGCACCGTGCCCGACATCGTCAACACGGTGGCGATCACCGCCGTGCAGGCCGCCGCGGAAAAGAGCGGCAGCAAGTAAAACATCAAAAGATACTGACCGTGCGGGAGCGTCCCGGCGCTCCCGCCTTTGACATTTCCCCTCAACTCCCAGGCAGGAAAAAGGACGGCATATGAAAGTTCTGGTGATCAACGCGGGCTCCTCGTCGTGTAAATATCAGCTTCTGGAAATGGACACGCAACGCGTGCTCTGCTCCGGTCTTGCCGAGCGCATCGGCCAGGACGGCGGCCGCCTGACTCACAAAATCGCGCCCGACACGGACAAGGAAAACAAGATCGTCCGCGAGGCGGCCTTCCCCACCCATGTGGAAGCCATGGAACTGGTCATCGCCCTGCTGACCGATCCCGAGCTCGGCGTGATCAAAGACAAGGGCGAAATCTTCGCCATCGGGCACCGCGTGCTGCACGGCGGCGAAGCCATCACGGACCCGGTGCTGGTGGACAGCCGCGTCAAGGAAATCATCAAGGAATGCATCCTGCTCGGCCCCCTGCACAATCCGGCCAACCTCATGGGCATTGAAGTGGCTGAAAAGCTCTTCCCCGGCGTGCCCAACGTGGCCGTCTTCGATACGGAATTCGGCATGGGCATGCCGCCGGAAGCCTATATGTACGCCCTGCCCTACGAACTGTACGAGGATCTCAAGATCCGCCGTTACGGCTTCCACGGCACCTCGCACAAGTACATTGCCCGCAAGACGGCGGAATACCTGGGCAAGCCTCTCAACGAGCTGCGCTCCATCACCATGCATTTGGGCAACGGCTCGTCCATGAGCTGCGTCAAGGACGGCAAGTGCTTTGACACCAGCATGGGCCTGACACCCCTGGAAGGCCTGATCATGGGCACGCGCTGCGGCAGCATCGACCCGGCCATCGTGCCCTTTGTGATGGAAAAGAAAAGCCTGAGTCCGGCCGAGGCCGACACCCTGATGAACAAGAAGTCCGGCCTGCTGGGCCTGTGCGGCTACACGGACATGCGCGACGTGCACTCCCAGGTGGAAAAGGGCAACGAGCGCGCCGCCCTGGCCCTGCAAATGCTGGTGCGCAGCATCAAAAAAACCCTGGGTTCCTATTTCTTCCTGCTGGACGGCAAGGTGGATGCCCTGGTCTTCACCGCGGGCATCGGTGAAAATGACGACATCGTGCGCGCGGCTGTTTGCGACGGCCTGGAAGGCTTCGGCATCAAGCTGGACCTCAAGGAAAACGCCATCCGCAAGCCCGGCGCGCGGGCCATCTCCCTGCCGGACAGCAAAATTCCGGTGCTGATCATTCCCACCAACGAAGAATTGCAGATCGCCCTGGAGACTCTGAAAGTGCTGGGCAAATAAGCTCTTCGACACTTGACGCGAAAAGGCCGCCCCACAGGGCGGCCTTTTCGCGTCAGGGAACAATCGCATCCATGCTGCGCGCGGAATTCGGCCGGGACAACACCTACCGCATCAGCGGCGATGAATTTGTGGCCGTTGTCATTGACGCGGACACAGAAACACTTCTGCGCAAGGTCCGGGCCGTGGAAAAAGCCGCGGGGGAAAAAATACCATTGCGCCGCGGGCACGGCCTGGAGCCCCGCTCCCTTCTCCGCCTACGGACTGATCAAAACAGCGGAGCGCAATATGTATGCTTCCAAGCAGCGGTATTACTCCGGCAAGACGGACCGGCGCAAAGCCAGGACCTGAATCCCGGCGCGTCCGGAGGGACAGACGCCCCAGTAGCGGAGCTTCCTCCGGACGTTGGTCAGAGCGCGACGCAACAGCCAGACCGTGGCGCCCGCCGTCACGCAGGGCAGCCAGACCCAGCGCCACTCCGAGATCAGCACCTCCAGCCCCTGCCGGCCGAAAAAGACGCGCAAATTGAGAGGCGAGACCCGGATGGGCCGCCAGTCCAGAAAATACCGCGCCTTGTCCAAAGGCCACAGCGCGGCCACGCCCAGCCCGCCGTTGGTCATGGCATCCAGCAGAATGTGGCTGGCCGCGGCCGCCAAGCCCACGCCGAAGGCCGCCGGACGGGAACAGCGCAGCCAGGGGGCCAGGGCAGCGCCGAACAGCCCCATGAGCAGCGCAAAGAGCAGAGAGTGGGAAAAGCCCCTGTGCCCCAGCAGATCCGCGTAACGGATACCCAGCTTGAAGCCGATCACATCCAGATCCGGAAGAACGGCGCAGAACACGCCGAAAAGCAGCAGACGCGCGGGAACGACGCGGGAGCCCAGGGCCGCCGCCAAGGCCAGCACGGGCGCGGGATGGGAAAACACGGTGGGCATGGAACCTCCCCCGGCGCGTGAGACGCGCCTGCTGTCCGGCGGCCGGGACGCTTCCAGCCGACGGCGGAAATATCGACCCGCGCACGCCGCGCGGCGTTCCCGGCAAAACAGCACGCCCGACCCGACCTGTCAAATCTCCCTGTAACGCGAAATTTTCTTGCACCCGACGGCGACACGGCATATCTAAACATTGTCTAACAATTCCGCAGCTCCCCGTCCCTCCGGGCGAAAACCACAGGTTTGCCATGTCACGCATTTCCCGTCCTCTGCCGTTTCGGGCCACGGCCCATCTGTTGTTTTTCTTGCTCCTTTTCGCTCTTGCGGCTCCCCAGATAGGGCCGGACCGGGCAGTCGCGGCTCCGGCCGTGCCGCCCCACGGTTTTGTGGGCGTCTGTTCGGCCATTCTGTACGACCTGGACAACGACGCAATCCTCTTCGAACAGAACGCGGATGAGCACATCCCCCCGGCCTCGCTGACCAAGGTGCTTTCCATGTTTCTGGCTCTGGACCACATCAGCGCCGGACATGCCGCCTTTGACAGCGTCGTGCCCGTCAGCCGCGCGGCCGCGCGTACCGGCGGCTCGCGCATGGGTCTCAGGAACCGGGAGCAGGTGCCCCTGGAAGAGCTGCTCATGGGCATGGCCGTGTCCTCCGGCAACGACGCCAGCATGGCCGTGGCCGAATTTGTGGGCGGCTCGGCCCCGTCCTTTGTGAACATGATGAACGCCAAAGCCCGCATGCTGGGCATGCGCGACAGCCGGTTCCGCAATCCGCACGGCCTGCCCGCCCAGGGGCAGTACACCACGGCCCGCGACATGCTCACCCTGGCCCGTGCCTATCTGCGGGCCTATCCCTGGGCGCTCAAATTCCACAACACCCATGTGCTCAATCACCAGGGCCGGGTCACCTGGAACAAAAATCCCCTGCTCGGCCAGTATCCCGGCGCGGACGGTCTGAAAACAGGCTGGGTCAACGCCTCGGGCTACAACCTGATCTTTACGGCCAGCCGGGGGGACAAACGCCTGCTGGCCGTAATTCTGGGCGCACCCGACGTGCGCGTGCGCGGCACCGAGGCCTGCCGCCTGCTGGACGCGGGTTTTCAGGTCTGCGGCAACCAGGCCGTGTCCGTGGCCGCCGCCCTGACCCAGATGCCCCAGGAAAATTACCGCCTGGATCTCCGCAAAACAGCCCATGAGGCGGGCCGCCAATACGCCCAGGCCCAGCCGGAAGCCCGCAAGCAGGCCAAGCACGGCTCCCAGAACAAATACGCCAAAAATAAGAAGCACAAGAACCGCAAGGCCGTCAAACAACGCGTCTCCCGCCCGCAGCATTCCCCCCAGGCCGCCCAGAATTCGCGGCCCCGCGCCAGCTGACGGCTTACCGGCCTCCTGCTCTTGGAGCGTTTTGATATTGAAAATATCTTAACGCTCTGTGGCGAATTTACTTCGCCGTTAAGCGATAATTTCAATCGCAACATACTCTAAAGAAAAAGCCGTCCGCACTCTCGGACGACTTTTTCTTTGCGTTTACGCCCCTTGGCTCCGGCGGCGTTATTTTTCATCCAAAAACAGACGCAACCCGGCATAGCCCACAACGTGCTCCGTATCGCCCGAGGCCGTGGCCGAGGTGTCGTGCGCCGCGAGTTCCGCTCGCGCCCGGCCCAACTGCCGGGCGGCAAAAAGCGCCAGGGCCAGCGGCCCGGCCCCGCACATGCTGATACGTTCGCGCGCCGCCACAGCCAGCAGGCCCTCGGGATCACAGGCCAGGGCCCGCTCCAGGGCCAGGGCGTCCTTTTCCACTGTGCGGCGCTCGTCTTCATAGTGGTTCATATCCGAACTGACGATGACGCCCACTTCCTGCCCCTTGGACCGGCAACCGGCCAGCACATCGGCCAGGGCCTGCCCGGCCGCGCGCAGGGCTTCCGGCTGCTGCGTGCCCACGCAGACGGGCGTTATGCGCAAGGGCCTTTCCTCGCCCGCCGCCACCTGCAGAAAGGGCAGCACAACTTCAACGGCGTGTTCCCCCAGATGGGAAAGCATGTCCGCCGCGAAGCCCCCATTGCCGTCGCCCCTTTCGATGAGGGCGGCGGCCAGGTCCGCATCCACGGGCAGCGGTGCCAGGGGCGTGAGCCAGGCACCCTCGGGCCAGACGCCCAAGGCCTGGCCCCGCCCGGTGTGGTTGGGGCAAAGCACGACCAGGGTGTGCGGCAGCTCCACGCCCGCCAGGGTCGCGCCCAGCACCCGCCCGCAATAGACGTAGCCCGCATGGGGCAACATCAGGCCCCAGGGACGGGACACGGCCTCAGTTTCCGCCGGTGCGGACGCGCCTTGGACCCCTGGCCGCCGGATGGCGGCCCCCGCATCAAGGCAGGCCCGCACTTCCCGGATCAGGGCGGCGGGCGCGGCGGGATAAAAACGCCCGGCGGCCACGGGATTGCGAATCAGCATGGCCGATTCCTCCTGGTGAGATGTGCCGCTTGACGCGACACCAGGGTCTGTTGACACTATAGAATTTTTGTTCGCCCGCAAGGAAGATACGTCTGCTTTGAGGGAGTGTACTCTTTTGGTACTCGACCGAAAAAGCAGGTGAAATCTAACGTAGCGAGCGGGCAAAAAGGCATAGTATCAACAAACCCTAGGCCAGTCCGCCCAGCAACATATAATGCGTCTCCATATACTCCAGCAGGCCCTCGCTGCTGCCCTCGCGGCCCAGGCCGCTGTACTTCACGCCGCCGAAAGGCGTCTCGGCCGCGGCCAGGGTCGCGTCGTTGACGCCCACCATGCCGTACTGCAGAGCGCCGAACAGCCGCCAGGTCCTGGCCAGATCACGCGTGCAGACATAGGAAGCCAGGCCGTAGCTGGTGTCGTTGGCCAGGGCCACGGCTTCCTCTTCCGTGACAAAAGGCATGACGGCGGCCACGGGCCCGAAGATTTCGCCTTGGAAAACCCGCATGTCCGGCTTCAGGCCCGTGAGCAGGGTGGGCTCGTAAAAATTGCCGCCCAGCGCATGCCTGTGCCCGCCGACCAGCAGACGCGCGCCCTTGGCCTCGGCGTCGCGGACCATGGCGTCCACCCGTTCCACGGCGCGGGCGTTGATCAGCGGGCCCATGTCCGTGTCCGGGTCAAGGCCGTTGCCCACGCGCAGGGCCTTGACCCGTGCGGCGAGCCCGTCCACGAAACGGTCATGGATGCCGCTCTGGACCAGAAAACGGTTAGCGCAGATGCAGGTCTGCCCGGCGTTGCGGAATTTGCTGCCCATGGCCAGATCAAGGGCCTTGTCCAGGTCCGCGTCGTCAAAGACCATAAAGGGCGCGTTGCCGCCCAGTTCCAGGGACATGCGCTTGAGCGTGGGCGCGCAGTCGGCGGCCAGTTGCTTGCCCACCTCCGTGGAGCCGGTGAAGCTGACCTTGCGCACCGTGGGATTGACCGCGATTTCGCCGCCGATGGCCGCCGCGTCGCCGGTCAGCACATTGATGACCCCTGCGGGAATGCCCACGCGCATGCCCAGCTCGGCCAGGGCCAGAGCGCTGTAAGGCGTGCGGCCCGCGGGCTTGACCACGATGGTGCAACCGGCGGCCAGAGCCGGAGCGGCCTTGCGCGGCAACATGGAGAAGGGGAAATTCCAGGGGGTGATGGCCGCGGCCACGCCCACGGGCGCATGCCGGGTAAGAGCCTGGGTGCCCGGACGGAACGACGGGGTGACGTCGCCGCAGACACGGCGGCATTCCTCGGCGAACCAGGGGAAATAGGACGCGCCCTGCAGAATCTCGCCCCTGGCCTCGGCCAGGGGTTTGCCTTCTTCAAGAGTCAGGATTTTGGCCAGATCCTCCAGATTGTCCTTGATGGCCTGTTCCCAGGCCCGCAGGTACGCGCCGCGCTGCAAAGGAGTCAGCGCGCTCCAGGCCGGAAAGGCGGCGGAAGCCGCCGCGACAGCCCGGCGGGTTTCGGCCGCGCCGCATTTGGGCACCGTGCCCAACGGTTCCTCATTGGCCGGATTGGTCACGGCCAGCACGCTGTTGTCGTCCGCGTCGCACCATTGGCCGTTGATCAGGCATTGCCGACGGAACAGGCTCTTGTCGCTCAGTATATCAAGCATGGACATGGGGAAACCTCACGCAATTCAGATTAGGGAACTTCACCCGGGAATGCTCCAACGCCGCGACGCGGCGTGGATTCAGCAGGGAAACGTATTTCCCGGCTGAATGAACAGTTGAAGAAGCGCGGCCCTTCTAAGGGCAATCCGCCCCGGATGCGATCAGAACAGCCGCTGTCCGCCGAGCCAGTGGTGCTTGACGCGCCCGTGCAGGCTCCGGCCCAGAAAGGGCGTGTTGCGGCTTTTGGAATACATGGTCTCCGGGCCGGGCGTCCAGACCTCATCCGGGTCCAGAAGAAAGAAATCCGCCGGGTCGCCGGGCGCGAAGCCGTTCCAGGGCAGGCGGAAGATTTCCGCCGGGCGGCGGCACCAAAGGCGCTGCAGATCGGCCTCGGCCAGCACCCCCTCGCGCACCAGGGCCCAGGTCAGGCTCACGGCCAGGTCCAGGCCGGTGAGCCCGCAGGGGGCTTCGTCCAGGGTGCCTTCCTTTTCATGGGCCGCGTGCGGGGCATGGTCCGTGACCAGAATGTCGATGGTCCCGTCCTTCACGGCCCGGCGCAGGGCCTCGCGGTCCTCGGGGCGGCGCAACGGCGGGCTGACCTTGGCGGCCGTGTTGTAGCCCTCCAGCGCGCTCTCGTCCAAAAGAAGATAGTGCGGGCAGGTTTCGGCGCTGACCTGAACGCCGCGCGCCTTGCCCCAGGCGATGACGTCCACGCTCAGGCTGGAGGAGACATGGGCGATGTGCACGGGCAGATGCAGATATTCGGCCAGCATGACATCGCGCGCGATCTGAACGGCCTCGCCCACGTCCGGCTGGCCCTTGACGCCCAGCAGGCCGCTCACGGCCCCCTCGTTCATCAGCCAGCCTTTGCCCAGGCGGGCGTCCTCACAGTGGTCGATGAAAATCAGGTCCAGATCCGCCGCGTATTCCATGATCCGGCGCAGCAGTTCCGCATTTTCCACCGGGCGGCCGTCATTGGACACGGCCACGCATCCGGCCTGCTTCAGTTCCGCCAGCGGGGCCATTTCCTCGCCCTTGAGGCCCACGCTGGCCGCCGCGATGGGATGCAGGCGCGGCCCGTGCGGATGGCTCTCGCGGGCGCGCTCCAGCATGAAACGGGTCACGGCCGCCGTGTCGTTGACCGGCTTGGTGTTGGCCATGCACATGACCGCGCCGAAACCGCCGTGGGCCGCCGCTTCCAGGCCGGAGGCGATGTCTTCCTTGTACTCGAAACCCGGTTCGCGCAGATGGACATGGGCGTCGATGAAACTGGGCATCAGCGTCAGGCCGTGCGCGTCGAAAATTTCGCAGCCCCCGGGCGCGGCGTGATGGCCCGCCGGGGTCATGGTCAGTATCCTGTCCCCGTCCACCAGAAGGTCCACCGGAGCCTCCAGGTGGCGGGCGTTTTTGATGCAGAGCGTCATGCGTTTCCTCCGTCGTTGCGCGTGGCCAGCAGGTAAAGCACGGCCATGCGCGTGGCCACGCCCGCGGCCACCTGGTCGAGCACCAGGCTGGCGGGCGCGTCGGCAATCTCATGGGAAATTTCCAGGCCCCGGTTCAGGGGGCCGGGGTGCAGCACCTTGGCCTCGGGCCGCGCCAGTTCCAGCTGGGCCGTGCCCAGGCAGAAACGCCGCGAGTATTCCGCCAGATCGGGCAGCAGGCCCGCCTGCTGGCGCTCCAGTTGCAGACGCAGGCACATGACCGCGTCCACGTCGCGCACGGCACGTTTGAGATCGGAAAAGACCTCCACCGGCCAGGTTTCCACCCCGGCGGGCAGCAGGGTGCGCGGCGCGCAGAGCCGGACCTTGACCCCCAGCAGATGCAGCAGACGCACATTGGAGCGGGCCACCCGGCTATGGGCGATGTCGCCCAGGATCAGCAGGGTGCGCCCGGCAAAGCTGTCGCCCCAGACCTGGCGCAGGCTGAAGCAGTCCAGCAGGGCCTGGGTGGGATGGGCGTGCCAGCCGTCGCCGCCGTTGACGACGCCGCAGGGCAGCAGATCGGCCATGAAGGCCGCCGCGCCGCTGCTGGAATGGCGGATGACGATGACGTCCGGCCCCATGGCCTGGAGGGTCAGGGCCGTGTCCTTGAGGCTTTCGCCCTTGTTCAGGCTGGAGCCGGACTTGGCCAGGGAATAGGTGTCGGCGGACAGGCGCTTGCCCGCCACGTCAAAGGAGGTTTTGGTGCGGGTGCTGTTTTCCACAAAAAAGAGCACCACGGTCTTGCCCTTGAGGGTGGGCACCTTCTTGACCGGGCGCCGGTTGATTTCCTGAAAGCTGGCGGCCAGATCCAGCAGATGGCGGACGTCTTCTCCGCTCAGCTGGGTCACGTCCAGCAGGTCCTTGTGCGGCCAATGATAGCGGTTGTCGGTATTCATGGGCGTAGGGACTGAAAGTTAAAAAAAAGCCCCGCTGGGACCAACGGGGGACAGATCGGCACGGGGGCAGGCCGCAACGGCGCAAACTCCGGCGTGCGACCGGGGCGGCGCGACGCATGGGCATCACTCAGCTTCATGGGTGAAAATGTTAGGCGCGCGACGGGCCTTTGTAAAGGAAAAAGTCTGTTGACGCCTCCAAGGGCTTTGTCTAGGTTTGGAACAGTTTTTCACACCCTTGCGCCCACGGCGCGAGGCGCTGGAACGGACGCGCGGCGGGCGCTCCTCGGGCGTCCGCCGGACCGGGCCCTACGCCGCCGGAGGAACGGATCAACCCCTTCGTGCCTGCCCGGAACAATGCACGCAATCATTGCCGCGTCCACGGCATCAGCAGCGGGAGGAAGCGTATGCGGGCCATCGGCATCACCGGCTTCAAAAATTCCGGCAAGACCACGCTCACGGGCCTGTTGGCCACGGCCCTGGAGGGCCTGGGCCGCAAGGTCGCCGTCATCAAATGCACCCACCACGGCCTGGACCTGCCGGGCCGCGACACCAGCAAACTCAGCGCGCCGGGCCGCCCCGTGGCCGCCCTGGGCGAGGACGACGCCGCCATTTTCTGGCGCGGCAAAATAGGCTTCATGGATCTGTTCACCCGGCTTCCGGCGGACATCGTGCTGGTGGAGGGCGGCAAGAACCTCACCTTCCTGCCGCGCGTGCTTTGCCTGCGCGACATACTGGAGGCCCCCATGCTCGCGCCGGAGCTGGCCGTGGGCACCTTCGGCCCGGTCAGCCTGCCGCCCCTGCCCGCTTTTGACGAGAATTCCGTGGAAGAACTGGCCCGCGTGGCCGACGCCAAGGCCTTTGTGCTGGGCGGGCTGGACTGCGGCCTGTGCGGCCGGGAGAACTGCGCGGCCCTGACCAGGGACATTCTGGCCGGAGAAGCCTCTCCCAAGGACTGTCTGGCCCTGACGCCGCCCTCCCTCAACCTGAAAGTCAACGGCCGGGAAGTGCCCCTCAACGACTTTACGGCCCGGATGCTGGAGGGGGGCCTGCGCGGCATGCTCGCGCCGCTCAAGGGTATGGCCGCGGGCACGGTGGAAATTGTTTTGAAATAGAACAAAGCAACGTTGAAAAGTTGCTTCACTCCGACGGCTGCGAAAGCGGACGCCCGCGCCTGACGCCGAGCGGGAGCGCGTTCCCGCCGCCGACCGAGGGCTGGGCCTAAAGCCCCACGGCGTTGAGCCGCCGGATGTTCGCGGGCAAAGCGAACGCGGTGGATATGTACATCCCGGCCGTCAAAACATGGTCCGGCGGCCGGGACACAACGAGCGCGCTGCCGCGCGGGGCCGCCGCGCGGCGGCAATGGTTTGGTCGAGGTTTTTATATTCTTTCAGGAGACGCTGCATGTTCCTTTCTCTCTTGGTCTATCTCTGCTGTGGCGCGGTGGCCGGCGTTCTGGCCGGACTGCTGGGCGTGGGCGGCGGCATCGTCATCGTGCCCATGCTGGTGGCTATTTTTCCCGGACAGGGCGTGCCGCCCGAGTATGTCCAGCAGATGGCCCTGGGCACTTCGCTGGCCAGCATCATGATCACCTCCATTTCCAGCGCGCGGGCCCATAACGCGCGCGGGGCCGTGCATTGGGACATTTTCCGCAACATCACGCCCGGCATTCTGGTGGGCACCTTCGTGGGCGGCCTGGTGGCCACGCACATGCCCACCATGTTTCTGAAAATCTTCTTCATCTGCTTTCTGTTCGTGGTTTCCGCCCAGATGCTTTCCAACTACCGGCCCCCGGCCAGCCGCGACATGCCCGGCGCGCTGGGCACCGCCGGAGTGGGCGGGGTCATCGGTCTGGTCTCCAGCTTTGTGGGCATCGGCGGCGGCACGCTGTCCGTGCCCTTCATGAGCTTCTGCAACGTGCCCCTGCACCATGCCGTGGGCACCTCGGCGGCCATCGGCTTTCCCATTGCCGTGGCCGGCACCCTGGGCTACATCATCGGCGGCTGGGGCAGGCCCGACCTGCCCGCACTTTCCCTGGGCTTCGTGAATCTCTGGGCCCTGCTCGGCCTGGCCGCCGCCAGCTATCTCACCGCGCCCCTGGGGGCCAAGCTGTCCCATGCCCTGCCCACGGCCAAGCTCAAGCGCGGCTTTGCGGTTTTTCTGATCCTGGTGGCCTTGAAGATGCTCTGGGGCATCCTGTAATAGCAACGCATGAAGCTGTATACCTACAATCAAAAACTGGCCGAATCGGTCTGGTGGAACCTGCTCTGGATGACCCTGGGCTCGCTCCTGATGACCATCTGCATTCAGAGCGTGGCCGCGCCCCATGACTTCCTGGCCGGTGGCGTCATGGGCGTGGCCCTGCTCGTGGCCTACTGGACCGGCACCCTCACGCCCCTGCTCTGGTACATGCTGATCTGCCTGCCCATCTATATCGGGGGCTGGTTCTTCGTGGGGCGGCGCTTCCTGCTCTACACGGCCTACGGCACGCTCTGCACCACGGTGTTCGGCATGTTCATCACCTTCCAGATCCCGCTCTCCACCGAGGTTTACGCCGCCGTGGTAGGCGGCGTGCTGCACGGCGCGGCCGGAGGCATCATGCTGCGCACTCTGGGCAGCGGCGGCGGCACTGACATTGTCGCGGTGCTGCTCAAGGAGCGCTGGAACATCCCCATCGGCCAGTTCAACTTCATCTTCAACGTCCTGCTGTTCCTGACGGGCGCCTTCCGCCTTTCCCTGGACCTCATCGTGGCCTCCATGCTGATGATGTTCATCTCCTCCAATGCCCTGGAATACGTGCTGGGCATGTTCAACCGGCGCAAGCTGGTGATGATCATTTCCGACCACGGCGAGGAGATCAGCGAGGCCATTCTGGTTACCGAGCGTTTCGGCGCGACCATGCTGCGCGGCAAGGGGGCCTATTCCGGCTCGGACCGCGAGATTCTGCTCACCGTCACCAACAACGTGTCGCTCAAGCGCCTGGAAAATCTGGTCTACGCCATTGATTCCCACGCGCTCTTCATTGTGGAAAACACCTTTTACGTTTCCGGCGGCCAGTTCGCCCGCCGGGGCCGCTGACCGAGGCCCGCCGTGCCCGCCTCCGTCCTGGCCATCCGGGCCAGAACCATTGTGCCCCTGACCGGCGAAAGTCCGGCCCGGGGCGCGCGGCTTTTCGCGGCCCTGAAAAAAATCGACAACGCCGTGCTGCTGGTGCGCGACGGCCTGGTGGAAGACGTGCTGCCCTGGAAGAACGCCCGCCTGCCCGCAGGCGCGCGGGTGCGCGACGTGGGGCCGGTCTGCCTGGTCCCGGCCTGCATCAATGCCCATGCCCACATCCAGCTTTCCTATCTGGCCGGGCGCACGCTCTGGGGCAAGGGCTTCACGGCCTGGCTTGCCAGCATGATTCCCCAGCTGGGCGCGTCAACAGCCGCCGAAGTGGCCGCGGCCGCGGAAAGCGCCTGCGAAAGCCTGGCCGCTACCGGAGCCCTGCACGTAGGGGATGTGGCCGGTTCCCTGCGGGGCGGCGTGGCTCTGGTGGACCGGGCCTGCCGCGAGGCCGGAGTGGGAGTGAGCCATTTCTGCGAATGGTTCGGCTT
Organism: Desulfovibrio fairfieldensis; assembly: GCF_001553605.1. Taxonomy (NCBI): domain Bacteria; kingdom Pseudomonadati; phylum Thermodesulfobacteriota; class Desulfovibrionia; order Desulfovibrionales; family Desulfovibrionaceae; genus Desulfovibrio; species Desulfovibrio fairfieldensis. The sequence goes on along the minus strand of NZ_CP014229.1, from coordinate 3,674,806 downwards.
CGGGCCGCCCTTTATCGACGGCGAGCGCCCCTGGCCGCCGCGCTGCCGCGACGAACTGGCGGCGGACCCGGCCCTGGCCGGGCGCTGCGCTCCGGCCGGACATGCCCTGTACTCCACCGCGCCGGAGGTGCTGCGCGCCGCGCGGGACCACTGCGCCCGGCACAACACGGTTTTCAGCTTTCATCTGGCGGAATCGCCGGAAGAAACCCGGCTGCTGACCAGCGGAGACGGTCCCCTGTACGACTGCTACGCGGGCACGGTGCTGCCCGAGGGCTGGCGGCCGCCGGGCATGCGGCCCCTGGCCTACGCGGCCGGCCTCGGCCTGCTGGGACCGGGCGCGCTGGCCGTGCACGGCGCGCAACTGGATGCCCAGGAAGTGGAAGTGCTGGCCGCCGGGGGCACGGCCCTCTGCCTCTGCCCGCGCTCCAACCGCAATCTGGGCGTGGGCGCGCCGCCGGTGCGCGCCCTGATGGAAAGCGGCGGCCTGCTCTGCCTGGGCACGGACGGCCTGACGTCCAATACCGACCTGGACGTGCGCCAGGAGGCCGTCTATCTGCGCGAAAGCCTGGACGTGCCGCCCGAGGCCCTGGTGCGCCTGCTCACGGTCAACGGCGCGGCGGCGCTGGGCCTGGGCGGGTCCGGGGCGGGCCGCCTGACGCCGGGCGCGCCTGCCAATTTCTGCCTGCTGCCCGAGGCCCTGACCTATTAGGCTCAGCCCCCATTAAAAGCGCCTACTCAGAGCCTGGCAGGGTAACCGTCTCATACTTGCACACCACGCGGCGGGATGTACCATTCACACTGTTCGCCCGTCCGGCGATCCGCTGACGCCGCGAACATTTCCCTTGCCGCCGGTCCCAGGCAGGGATAGGATTCTTTCATGGGGATGGAGTTCCCCTTGAACCGCATGCTGTGCTGATGACTCCTGCCTGACAAATGTCGGCGGGAGTCATTTTTATTTGCCGTGGCGCCCCTCCCCGCCGGACATGGCAAAAAAAAGGATGGGCGGCGCGGCTTGTTACTGCAAAAAGGGGGGAACGGACATGTTGTCACGTTTGCGGAATGCGTCGCCGGCGGTTGTCTTTGTCGTGCTCATGGGCATTGTCAGTCTGTTCGCGGACATGACCCACGAAGGGGCACGCAGCATTTACGGGGCATATCTTCCCCTGCTCGGCGCTTCGGCCACCGCACTCGGCTTTGCCACCGGCTTCGGCGAATGCATCGGCTATGCGCTCAGGCTCGCGACCGGAATCATCGCCGACAAGACAAAACACTATTGGGGGATGACCATGCTGGGGTACGGCGTCAACATGGTCGCCATTCCCTTTCTGGCGCTCGTGCCGGAAAACGGCTGGTTCTGGGCCTGCCTGCTGATCATTCTGGAACGCACCGGTAAAGCCATACGCCAGCCCGCTAAAAATACGCTTCTCTCCTTTGCGGCCACCCGGGTAGGCGTGGGCAAGGCTTTTGCCGTGCAGGAATTTCTCGATCAAATAGGCGCGTTTCTGGGGCCGGTATTCCTGTTCGGCATTCTCTGGTTCAAGAGCGACGCCGAACCGCGGACGGCCTACGCGCTCTGCTTCGCGGCCCTGGGCATCCCGGCGCTTTTGACCATGGCCTGGCTCTTCCTGGCGCGCCGGCATTTCCCGGACCCGGGACATTTTGAAGAGGCGGGCGCACGGCAAAATAGCGGCGCGAACCGGAGCGGGTTTCTTCTCTACATATTCGGGATCATGTTTTTCGCTTTGGGATTTGTGGATTTTCCTCTGATCACGCTGCATGTTTCCCGCCAGAACGTCATCCAGGGCGACGCACTGCCCCTGCTCTACGCGCTGGCCATGCTGGCGGACGCCTTCGCCGCGCTGCTCTTCGGCTGGCTCTATGACCGCTTCCGCTTCAAAACCCTGATTTTTTCCGGCCTCATGGCGGCATTTTTCCCCATATTCGTGTTTTGCTCCGCCTCTCTCGGGAGCATCCTTGTCGGCGTCGCGCTGTGGGGTATCGGTATGGGCGCGCAGGAATCCATCCTCAAGGCCGCCGTGGTGACGCTTACATCCAAGGAAAAACGCTCCACCAACTTCGGCATTTTCGAATCCTGTTTCGGTCTGAGCTGGTTTCTGGGCAGTTGGCTGATGGGCTGGCTATACGATATGCAACCGGCGTATCTGGCGGCGTTTTCCGTGGCAGCGCAGCTCTGCGCGCTTCCCCTGTATCTGGGCGTCAGCATGAAAAACAGGCCGTGACGGCGGACTTCCCGCGCGTGCCCGCAACAGGCGGACCGCACGGTTTACTTTTTCATCCCACCGGATATATTCAAGGCAACGGGGATGGGGTCCCCCATAAAACCGCATTCGTTGATGACTCCTGCCAGCGCTTCGGCGGCGGCGGGAGAATATTGTGCAAGGAGCCGCGCCAGGCAGGGCGCGGCTCCTTTTTCGTTATGCAATCACCATGAAGGAGGACACCATGACGTTCCAGATTGCCACAGTGACAGCTATGGAGATTCTTGATTCGCGAGGCAATCCCACTGTCGAGGTGGAACTTGTATCCGATGCGGGCCTGCGCGCGCGGGCCGCCGTCCCCTCCGGCGCGAGCACGGGCACGCGGGAGGCCGTGGAACGGCGCGACGGCGACAAACAACGGTTCGGGGGCAAAGGGGTGTCTGGCGCCGTGGCGGCGGTCTGTGGTGAAATATGCTCCGCCGTGCGGGGCATGGATTGCCGGGATCAACGCGGCATTGACAACACTCTCGTCACTCTGGACGGCACGGCGAACAAATCGCGCCTGGGGGCCAACGCCCTGCTCGGCGTTTCCCTGGCGGTCTGCCGCCTGGCGGCCCTGTCGGCCGGCCTCCCGCTCTACGCCTATCTGGGCGGCACCGGAGCCAGCCTCATGCCCGTGCCCTGCATGAACATCCTGAACGGCGGGGTGCATGCCCGCTGGCAAGGGGCGGATTTTCAAGAGTACATGATCGCTCCTCTGGGCGCGCCTTCCCTGCGCGACGCCGTGCGCTGGGGCAGCGAAGTCTATCAGGCCCTGCGGAACGTGTTGCTGGATCGCGGCCTTTCCGCCGGAGTGGGAGACGAAGGGGGTTTCGCCCCCTCGGTTTCCTCCAACCGGCAGCCGCTGGAACTGATCCTCCGGGCTGTGGAAAAAGCCGGTTACCGGCCGGGCGAAGATATCGCCGTCTGCATGGACCCGGCGGCCACAGCCTTTCACAGGGACGGGCTCTATCATCTCAGGACGGAGAAACGCGCTCTCAGCGCTGAAGAAATGACGGAATACTATGCCGCCATTCTGCGGGATTTTCCCGTGGTTCTGCTGGAAGACGGTCTGGCCGAGGACGACTGGGACGGCTGGGCCATGCTCTGCAACACGCTGGGGCGTCATGTGGAACTGGTGGGCGATGATATTTTCGTCACCAACGTCCGCTATATCGAGCGAGGCATTAAAGAGCATACCGCCAATGCGGCGCTGATCAAACTCAACCAGATCGGCACGCTCAGCGAAACCATCGACGCCGTGCGGCTCTGCCGGCGCAACGGCTGGGGCGCTTTTGTCTCACACCGAAGCGGAGAAACCGTGGACAGCTTCATTGCCGACATGACCGTGGCCCTGGAAACGGGGCATTTGAAAACCGGCGCTCCCTGCCGGGGCGAACGGGTGGAAAAATACAATCAACTCATGCGGATTGAACGCGCCTTGGGGGCAAGCGCCGTTTACGCCGGGAAAAACGCTTTTGTCGCAACCCGTTAGACGCACGGGCAGACCATTCTTTTTCGAGGGGAGCTGTCACAGATGATCAAATCCATACTGGCCGTGTGCGTCGGGGCATCCGGGGGAGCCACACTTCGCTGGTTGCTCGGCCTCGCGCTCAATTCCGTATTTCCGGTGATACCCTTGGGAACATTGGCGGCCAACCTGCTCGGAAGCTACTGCATGGGAGCGGCGCTGGGCATTTTTTACACATTTCCCCTGGCCCCGGAATGGCGCTTGCTCTGCATCACCGGCTTTTTGGGCGCGTTGACCACCTTTTCCACGTTTTCGGCGGAAGTCGCGACGCTGTTGCAGGCCCAGCGTTTCGGCTGGGCCTGCGGCGCAATCACCTTGCATGTGGGCGGTTCGCTGCTGATGGTTTTTCTGGGCATGGGTTCCTTCGCCCTGGTCAGGCGTCTCTTTTAGAAGGCTCAATATCTGAATCCGTCATAAGCGCGTCCGGGATTTCCCCAAGAGTCTGCAGGAGCAGGCCGGCTTTCCTAAAGATAAACGGCTCTGCAAGGAGACAAGACCATGCACGGCTATCAATTGGTTTTCTTCACGCAACTGAAGCGCACACACGGATTGCTCAGCATCGCGGAGTGGCTGACGAAAGAGGCGAAACAACTGGGCGTGAGCGGCGTGACCGTCAGCGTGGCCCAGGGCGGCTACGGACGCGACGGGAAATACCAGTCCGCGCGTTTCTTTGAAACAGGAGAGCAGCCCATTGAAGTGACCATGGCGCTCAGCGCGGACAAAACGGACGAGCTTTTTACCCGGATCAGCAAAGAAGGGCTGAAGGTTTTCTATATGAAAACCCCCATTGAATACGGCATTACCGGAGAGGAATGAAACCAGTGGATAAACCCGTTTTTCTGCTTCTGGAGTTTCCTCCGGACGAAGCGGCGGATGCTGACCCCGCATTGGCGGCGGCATGGAACATGCCCGGCTTTGATCGACGCTTTCTACCCGAAAGACGGGCGACATTGCGCCTGCCGCTGGAAAAAGCGGCAGCCTGGCGCGACAGCCTGTTCGAACTTTGGGAAATGGTTCGTTTGCGGCCCGGGGCCGCGTTGCGTGTCAACAACGCGGACGTGGACGATAACGGCCTGAAAGATGTGTTGCACGTCCATGATTGCTCGCGCGGCCATACGGATGCAAAACATTGTTCGCCGTTGCACGGCTGGGACTGGGGCTGTCTGTTTCTCGCCCATATGCTCCCCGAAGCCCGTGAAACGGATGGGGACGCATTGCGGGCACGGCTGGAAAAGGAGGCCGCGCGGCTTCATCTCACGCTTTGCCCGCATTTCTCGGCCGATGTCCTGGCGGCAAAGGCGGCGGAAATCTGCCGCAGTCCCGGCCGGAACCCCGCATCCCCAAAGCCCGCGCCCGACATTCGGAGCACGTCCGGGGCCGGAGAGAAACAGGCGGAAAAAACACGCGTGCGGCCCGCACGCTATGCCGATATCGGCGGACTCGACGATGCGGTGCGGGCATTACGCGAAGAGGTGGAGCTCCCTTTGCGGCACCCTGAAATACTGCGCCATCTCGGCATCATGCCGTCCAGGGGCTGCCTGCTGCATGGCCCGCCCGGCTGCGGCAAAACGCTTTTGGCCAGAGCCCTGGCCACGGAAAGCAGCGCTGCCTTCATCCCGATCAACGGGCCTGAACTGGTGACCAAATGGCATGGCGAATCCGAGGAAAAACTCAGAGATGTTTTCGCGCGGGCACAGAAGGCGCAACCGGCAATTATTTTTTTCGATGAGATTGACGCCATTGCGCAATCCCGCTCTTCCGCCGAAAGTCTGCGCCTTGACGCCAAGTTTACCGCGCAGTTGCTGACGCTGATGGACGGCGTTCAGGATGGGGGGAGGGTTTTTATCCTGGGCGCGACCAACCGCCTGGACCTGTTGGACTCCGCCTTGCTACGCCCGGGCCGTTTTGACAAAATCATCCCCATTGGCAGACCCGATGCCGGAGGACGCGCGAAAATCCTTGCCATCCATGCGCGTGGTCTGCCTCTGGCGAATTCAGTGGATTTTTCCGCCATGGCCGCGCGTCTGGCCGGATATACGGGCGCTGAACTGGCTTTCCTCGTGCGGGAAGCCGCCTATGCCGCATTGCGCAGGATGATGCCTCTGGACATGCTGCTCCGTTCCAGCGAAAGAATCCCGGACGAAAGCCTGCAGAGCATCCGTGTTACCCGAGAGGATTTCACAAATGCCCTGCGCGTGCTTCGCAAACGTCCGCCGCAAGAGAGGAAAGCAGCGGAAGCGCGTCAAACGCCATACCGGACGCGTCCGGCATAAAGACCTTGTCATGGGCCGGTCTTGCTGGCATCATTCCCGGACAGCATATCCGTTTTTTCACCAAACCACGCTAAGAAGGACATCATGAGCGAGGAAGTTCTGGATTGGAAGGAAGCCATTGCCCGCGTGCTCAACAAACGCGACCTGTACGTCAAGCTGTTGCAAAAATTCATTGAGACGGAGCGGGACAGCCCGGCCAAGGTGGAACAGGCCCTGAAAAACGGCGATACGGAAACCGCCCGCCAGCTGGTGCACAGCACCAAGGGCGCGGCCGCCAATTTGGGGGCCAAGGCTCTGGCCGCCGCCGCTCTGGAACTGGAGATGGCCATCAAGGCCGGTGCGGACACAGGTCCGGCCATGAACCATTTTGACTCCGCCGTAACGGATACGCTGGTGACCATGTCGGCCTTTATGAGCCAGTAGCGCGCTGTTGCGCGCACAACGATTTTCGGCATTATCCGCAAAGAGCCCCGGCCTTGACCCGCCGGGGCTCTTTTATAACCATATGCCATGTAACTGCTGCTCTCGCAGCCTCGCGCTACGAAGCCGTAAGTTCAATTCATTTGCGCCGGTTATGCGTCTGCCCTGCCGCCGCGATCCAGCACGCGCAGGGCCACGGCCTCGGCCAGATGTTCGGCGCTGATGCGCCCGGCTCCGGCCAGATCCGCAATGGTCCGGGCCAGACGCAGCACGCGGGTGTAGGCCCGCGCGGAAAGGCCCAGACGGCGCATGGCCGCCTCCATCAGGCTGTGCCCGGCCGCATCCAGGGCGCAATGCCGTTCCAGCAGCCCGCCGGAGAGTTCCGCGTTGCAGCGCGGCGCGAGCCCGGCGAAACGCTCTTCCTGCACGGCGCGCGCGGCCAGCACGCGGGCCCGCATTTCGGCCGAGGAGACGCCGCCTTCCGTGGCGCGCAAATCCGCATAGGGCACGGCAGGCACTTCCACATGCAGATCAATGCGGTCCAGCAGCGGACCTGAGAGTTTGTTGCGATAGCGGGCCAGTTGCTCCGGTCGGCAGGTGCAGGCATGCGCGGGATCGCCGTGATAGCCGCAGGGGCAGGGATTCATGGCCGCCACCAGCATGCAGGCCGCCGGATAGGTGATGCTCTGGGCCGCGCGGGCCACGGTCACCACGCCGTCTTCCAGGGGCTGTCGCAGCGCCTCCAGGGCGGGCTTGTTGTATTCCGGCAACTCGTCCAGAAAAAGCACTCCGCGATGGGCCAGGCTGACCTCGCCGGGCCGGGACTGCCTGCCGCCGCCCACCAGGGCCACGTCCGAAACCGTATGATGCGGTGAGCGGAAAGGACGCGCGGCCACCAGGCCCGCGTCCGGCTGCAGATGGCCCGCCACGCTGTAGATTTTGGTGACTTCCAGGGCCTCTTCAAAGGAAAGAGGCGGCAGGATGGTGGGCAGGCGTTGGGCCAGCATGGTTTTGCCGCTGCCCGGCGGCCCGATCAGCAGCAGATTGTGCCCTCCGGCGGCGGCCACTTCCAGAGCGCGCTTGGCGGCTTGCTGACCTTTGACCTCCGCGAAATCCGGCATGGGGAAGGACGGTTGCGCGGGAGGCGCGCCCGGTTGCCGGGCTTCCAGGGCTTCGGCTCCGGCCAGAAAGGCCGCGCACTGGGCCAGATCGCGCGGTGCGTAGACCTGAAGGCCGCGCACCACGGCGGCTTCCGCCGCATTGTCCGGCGGGGCCACCAGACCGGCGGCCTCACGCCGCCGGGCCAGAATGGCCAGAGGCAGCACGCCGCGCACGGGCTTGAGGGCCCCGGTCAATGAAAGTTCGCCGATAAAAAACAGGCCCCGCACCCTGTCCACGGGGATCAGACCGGCGGCGGCCAGCAGACCCACGGCCAGCGGCAGATCGTAGCCGGTTCCGGCCTTGCGCCGCCCGGCCGGGGCCAGGTTGACCGTGATCCGCGCCGGGGGCAGCCGGAAATTGCAGGCTCGGAGCGCGGCAAAGACGCGGTCCCTGGCCTCGCGCACCTCGGTTTCGGCCAGACCCACCAGGCTGAAGCCCGGCAGACCCTGGCGGACGTAATCCACCTCGACTTCCACCGGAAAGGCGTCCACCCCTTCGAGGCCGCCGCTGTACAGGCGAATCACCATAGCCGCGCCATCAGCGCCGAGCCGGAGCAATGTAACATTGAAGTTAATCCGCCCTTGGAGCTGTTTCTAAATAAGGATGTTCGCTCTCCGCCAAGGAAGGCGAGTCCTGGGCGGAGGGAGTGTATTCAAACCCGACCTTCGCACGGGGCGAGCCTGACGTCGGCAGAGGGCGAAAGGGCAATTTAGAGACAGCTCCTAGTGGATCTGCTGCCCGATGCGTCCCCAGCGGATATCGTCCAGCCCGCCCCAGGACCAGTAGATGCGCCAGGCCTTGGCCCGGATGGCGCTGCGGTCCACAAAGCCCCAGAAACGGGAGTCCAGCGAATTGTCACGGTTGTCGCCCATGACGAAGTATTTGCTGGGCGGCACGGTGACCGGCCCGTAATTGTCCCGAACGGGTTCGACGCCGTCAGGATCCGCAAAGCGGATGTAGGATTCCTTTACGGGCTGGCCGTTGCGATAGAGCTGCTTGTTGCGCACCTCAATGACGTCGCCGGGCACGCCGATGATCCGCTTGATATAGTCCACGCTGGGATCATTGGGGTACTTGAAGATGATGACGTCGCCCCTGGCCGGATCGTCGCCCTTGTAGACATAGGTGTCGGTAAAGGGGATTTTGATCCCGTAGGCGAATTTGCTGGCCAGCAGATGGTCGCCCACCAGCAGGGTCTGAAGCATGGATTCCGAGGGGATCTTGAAGGCCTGCACCACAAAGGTGCGGATCACCAGGGCCAGGACCAGAGCTACCAGCAAGGCTTCACCGTATTCACGCCAGAGCGGTTTCTTGGGGCGCGCTTTTTGTTGCAGCAGGGTGGGTTTCATAGCGATTCCTTGTTCAGGGCGGATTCCGGGATGCGCCTCCCGGCGGACGGGAGTCCGCAGTATGCCGTGATGTTCTTCCGATGGCAAGCCGCCGTCGCGCGCAAGCGGGCCTTGTTCCGGCCTCAGCGGCGCGAACGCCGCCTGGCCAGCAGCCGCCAAAGCAACGTCCCGGCCGCCAGGATTCCGACGATCCAGCCTCCCATACCGGGCCGGTATGCGGTGGCCCAGAACAATTTCAGATGTTCCATGAGCCCGAACTTCTCCACATAGCCGACCGCGAAGAGCACGAGGATCAGAGCGGGCAGTATCCAGGTCAGATAGCCGCGCAGCCAGGGCGGAAACTTGACGCCCACCCCCTGGTCCACTTCGGTCAGGAAATTCTCCCAGCCCCAGCCGCGCCGCCGGCAGCAGAACAGCAGAAAAAGCAGACCGCCCAGGGGCAGGACGTTGTTGCTGATCAGAAAATCCTCAAAATCCAGAATGCTGCTGCCCGCGCCCAGGGGCTGCACGAAGCTCAGCAGGTTGAAGCCCAGGGCGCAGGGCAGGGACAGCAGCCACATGGCCCCGGCATGCAGCACCGTGGCCCGGCGGCGGGGCATGCCCCAGACGTCGGCGCTGTAGGAAATGATGTTTTCAAACACCGCGATGACCGTGGACAGGGAGGCGAAAGCCAGAAAGATGAAAAAGAGCGTGCCCCAGAGGCGGCCGCCGCCCATGGAATTGAAGATATTGGGCAGTGTCACGAAAACCAGACCCGGCCCGGCGCCGGGCTCCACGCCGAAGGCGAAGCAAGCCGGAAAAATGATCAGCCCGGCCATGATGCCCACAAAGGTGTCCAGGCCCATGATCCAGAGCGCCTCCCCGGTGAGGGAGCGGTCCTTGGGCTGGTAGCTGCCGAAGATGGTCATGGCCCCGATGCCCACGGAAAGGGCGAAAAATGCCTGGTTCATGGCCGCGTTGCAGACGTTGAGCAGGCCCACCTCGCTGAACTTGCCCCAGTCCGGCACAAGGTAGAAGCGCACGCCCGCGCCCGCGCCGGGCAGCAGCAGCGCGCGGGCCACCAGAAGCACCAGAATCAGCAGCAGGCCCACCATCATCAGCTTGACCACGCGCTCCACGCCCTTCTGCACGCCCAGGGCGCAGACGCCGAAGCCCAGAACCACGCTCAGACTCATGCCGATGATCTGCACATCCACCCGGCCCAGAGCCGCCTTGAAAAAGCCGCCCACGCCCTCGGGCGTGAGCCCGGACAACGCGCCCGAGGCCATGAACCAGCAGTAGGAAAGCATCCAGCCGGTCACCGTGGTGTAGAACATCATCAGCATATAGCTGCCCACCAGGGCCACCCAGCCGAAACGGTGCCAGTACGTGCCCGCGGGTTCCAGCACCCGCAGGGCCAGGCCCATGTTCCGGCGCGAGGCGCGGCCCACGGCGAATTCCATGATCATGATGGGCAGAATGGCGAAGAGAAAGAAAATATAAATGCCCACAAAAATGGCGCCGCCGTAAGCGCCGGTGATATACGGAAAACGCCAGACGTTGCCGAGGCCGATGGCGCAGCCCGCCGACAGCAGAAGAAAGCCCAGACGGCTGCCCAGCATTTCGCGTTTGACCTGTCCCTTTTCCACCATCCTGCCCCCTCTTGCGGAAATTGTCCGAAGGTCCGCACAGGCTACGAGAAATTTTGCCCTCTGCCAAGAAAGAATGCCTTTTCGACCGGCTGTCGCCTCACGGCATGGATGTTCAGAGCGTTAAGGAAACGCTGAGTAGTGAGGATTTTTGTTCTCCGCCAAGAAAGGCGAGCCTTGGGCGAAGGGAGTATATTCAAGCATATTCGACCTTCGCACGGGGCGATCCTGACGCGGGCAGAGGGCAAAAATCCTCACTACTCAGCGTTTCCTAATGCAGGCGCAGGGCAAAATTGATCCCGAAGCACAGCGCAATCAGGCACATGATCAGATTGACGTCCTTGAAGCGGCCCGACAGCAGCTTGATGCCCACCCAGCTCACAAAGCCGAAACCAAAGCCCGTGGCGATGTTGAAGGTCAGGGGCATGCTCACGATGGTCAGAAAGGCGGGCAGGGCCACGGTGAAGTCCGCGAAGCGGATGCGCCCCACTTCCTGCATCATCAGCGCGCCCACGATGATCAGCACGGGCGCGGTGGCGAAAGACGGCACCAGGGCCACCAGGGGCGCGAAAAACAGCGAGAGAAAGAACAGCCCGGCAATGACCACGGCGGTCAGGCCGGTGCGGCCGCCCTCGGCCACGCCCGTGGCGCTTTCCAGATAGCTGGTGGCCGTGGTGGCTCCCAGCAGGGCGCTGGACATGGTCGCCAGGGAGTCGGTGATCAGGGCTTTGTCCAGGTTTTCAATATGCCCGTCCTCGCGCATGAAACCGGCCTTGTGCGCCAGGCCGATGAGCACGCCCATATTGTCGAACAGGTCCACCATGGTCAGGGTGAAAATAATGGAAAACAGGCCGTGGTGCAGCGCGCCCTTGAGATCCATCTGCAAGAGGGTCTCCGTGGGCAGGGGCAGTTTGCCGGAAAAAATCGCCCCGCTGGGCACGGGCGAAACCCCCAGCAGCATGCCCGCCAGGGTGATGGCCAGAATGCCGATGATCATGGCGCCGGGAATGCGCAGGGCCATCAGCGCGCCGATCAGAAAGACCCCGGCCACGGCCAGCAGGGTCTGGGGCTGGCCCAGATTGCCCAGGGTCACGAAAGTGGAGGGGTCCGCCGCCACAATGCCGCAGCTTTTCATGCCGATAAAGGCGATGAACGCGCCGATGCCCACCACAATGGCGTATTTCAGGTCCATGGGCACGGCATTGATGATCATCTGGCGCACGCGGGTCGCCGTGAGCAGCAGAAACACCAGGCCGGAAATGAACACCGCGCCCAGACCCGTCTGCCAGGTATAGCCCGCGGGACCACAGATGTAGTAGGCGAAAAAGGCCGTGATGCCCAGGCCCGGCGCCACGCCCACCGGGAATTTCGCCCACAGGCCCATGAGCAGGGTCGCCAGAATGCTCACCCAGATGGTGGCGGCCACGGCGGAATCCTTGGGCATGCCCGCGTCGGCCAGCATGGACGGCACCACAAAGATGAGATAGCACATGGCCATGAAACTGGTCAGCCCGGCCAGACACTCCTTTCTGACGGAGCTGCCCCTGGCGGCGGGATTAAAATATGTTTCCAGCAGTCGCACCCTGACCCCCCTCCCGGCTTCCGCCGGAACGCCGCCCGCGCACGCGGGACGGCCGCTGTTACACTTGAAGTTCCCGCTTACCGGAAAAACAGACGGTCTCCGCAAGACGGCTTGCCCGGAAAAAACCTTTAGAACAGATTATCTTTGAAAGAGTACGCGTTTCAAAGTTGAAATGCCCTATTTCAAAAACGCGCTGACCCCCGTGAAGATCACCTGGGCCGCAATGGCCGCCAGCAGCAGGCCCGTGAGCTTGGACAGCACGGCAATGCCAGTGCGGCGCAGCACCCGGGCCACGCCGTCGGCCAGGCAGAGCAGCAGAAACATGCCCGCGGCCGCCAGCAGCAGGGAAAACACGCCCACCAGCATTTCATGCAGGTCCTCGGCGGACGCGCCCATGACCATGACCGCGCCGATGGAGGCCGGTCCCATGCCCAGGGGAATGGCCAGGGGCACCACGCTGATGTCGCCCTCGCGCTTGGTGTGGACCTGCGAGCCGTCATCGTTCATCAGGGCCACGGCGGTCAGCATGAGCAGCACGCCCGAACCGATGCGGAAGGCGTCCAGGGTAAAGCCGAACAGCTCGAACAGATTGGAGCCGAACAGATAGAGCACCACGCCGATAATGAAAATCGCCGTGGAGGTTTTAAAGGCCACAGTGACTTTCTGTTTTTTGCCGTATTCCTTGGTGCCGCTGATAAAAGCGCTGAGCACGGCGGGCGGCGTCATCAGCGCATACAGCTTGATGCTCGTCCCGACCACTTCGCTGACAATGCCTTCCATACCCCTCTCCCTTGCCGCTCCGATCCACTATAATGCAGCACTTAAAACTTCTTTTACGTGTTAAGATCGCTACGCCGAAAAACGTGGTTGTCTGTGCTGTCGATGCCCGTAATTCGCTTCGCCCAAACAGGCACGGCACTACTTCAAAAAAGCGGTGATCCCCGTAAAAATAACCTGGGCCGCAATGGCCGACAACAGCAGGGCCGTGAGTTTGGACATCACGGCGATGCCCGTGTCGCCCAGCACTTTCTCCACCTTGTCGGCCATGCACAACAACAGAAACATGCCGAACGAAGCCAGCAGCAGGCAGAAAACTCCGGACAGCACATCATTCAGGCCCTCGGTGGTGGCGCCCACAACCATGACCGCGCCGATGGCCGAAGGCCCCATGCCCAGGGGAATTGCCAGCGGCACCACGCTGATGTCGCCTTCCTGCCTGGTGCGCGGCTGGGTGCAGTCGTCGTTCATCAGCGAGATGGCGGTCAAAAAGAGCAGCAGGCCCACGCCGATGCGAAAGGCGTCCAGGGTGAAGCCGAACAGCGTGAACAGATGCGAACCGAACAAAAAAAGAAACGTGCCGATGATGAAAATCGCCACGGATGTTTTACAGGCCGTCAGGGCCTTCTGCTCTCTGTCGAGGCTTCTGGTGCCGCTGATAAAGGCGCTGAGCACTGCGGGCGGCGTCATCAGCGCGTACAGCTTGATGCTCATGCTGATTATTTTGCCGACAGTAATGTCATCCATACGTTCTCCAGATGCGGCGACGCGTTGCCGCAAAACCCTACGGGTTTTGCGTGTCTAATTTTTCAAATTAGGCACTAGGCAATGTTCAAGGCAGGCGCATCTTCCGCCGGGCCGGGTTTTTCTCCGATCCGGGCGTCCCGTGCCTCGCCCTCGGCGTGGATACCGTATTTTTTCGCTTTCCGCACCACCGAAGACTGGCTGATGCCCAGGCGACGGGCGGCCTTGTAGGTGCTGCCCGCTTCGGCCAGAGCCTCAGCCAGCATGCTTTTTTCCAGAGCCTCCACGGCCCGGGTCAGGGATTGTTCCGTCCGGGACACTTCACGCGGCGCGCTGGCCGATTCCCGCATGTAGGAAGGCAGGTCGGCCGGAGCGATGATTTCCGTCTCGGCCAGTGTGACCAGGGACTGGATCACGGATTGCAGCTCGCGCACGTTGCCCGGCCAGTTGTAGGCCAGGAAGAGCTGCTCCGTGCGCGGGTCCAGGCGCTTGTCCGTGCCGGTGCCTTCACTGATCTTGCGCAGAAAATGCCAAGCCAGCATCAGAATGTCGTCCTTGCGTTCGCGCAGGGGCGGCATGTCCACGTTCAGCACGCGCAAACGGTAGAAGAGGTCTTCGCGGAACTGGCCGTCGGCCACCATTTTGTCCAAAGGCTTGTTGGTGGCCGCGATCACCCTAGTGTCCACGGCGATGGCGCGGGTGCCCCCCACCCGGTAGAAGGGCTGGCCGTCCAGCACATGCAACAGCTTGGCCTGCATGGGCAGGGAGAGTTCGCCGATTTCGTCCAGCAGCAGCGTGCCGCCGCTGGCCAGCTCCAGCATGCCCGGCTTGCCGCCTTTGGAGGCTCCGGTGAACGCGCCTCCCTCGTAGCCGAACAGTTCCGATTCCATGAGCGCAGCGGGCATGGCCCCGCAGTTGACCACCACAAAAGGCTTTTCCGCCCTGTGGCTCATGTCGTGGATGATCTTGGCGGCCAAGGATTTGCCGGTGCCGGTCTCGCCCAGGATCAAGGTCACGGCGTCGGAATGCGCGGCCTTGACGATGTCCTGGCGCACGCGGTGCAGCAGCAGGCTCTGGCCCATGAGGCCGCTGTTGGCTTCGCTCTCCAGGCCCTGGGCGCGGAGCTTGTAGGCCATGGCCTCCACTTCCAGGTTGGAGAGCTTTTTCTGAAGGCTCTCCAGCTCCGTAATGTCGCGGATGACCGCGATCACGCGCCAGACCTTGCCGTTTTCGTCAAACACCGGCGTACTGGTGTTCAGGCAGCGTTTGCCGTTGGCGTAATCGTCAAAGAGGGTCACGGTATGCCGGGCCTTCAGGGCCCGCAGGGTCACACAGGTTTTGAAGCGC
Source organism: Desulfovibrio fairfieldensis (assembly GCF_001553605.1). NCBI lineage: Bacteria > Pseudomonadati > Thermodesulfobacteriota > Desulfovibrionia > Desulfovibrionales > Desulfovibrionaceae > Desulfovibrio > Desulfovibrio fairfieldensis. The sequence goes on along the minus strand of NZ_CP014229.1, from coordinate 3,659,736 downwards.
CCCTCCTGCAGAGGCTTGGTCACGTGCCGGCCCACCACCTCTTCGGCCTTGATCCCGGCAATGCGCTCCATGGCCCGGTTGACGCGCCGGGTGACGCCGTCGGCGTCAATGACCCAGATGCCGTCGTGAATGAATTCCAGCATGCTGTCCAGTTCGCGCCAGGACAGCCGGGCGGCCTGGTCCAGCTCGCCCATGGGGATTTCATACACGGTGAAACAGCGTACCGGGCCGTGGCTTTTGCTCACGTCCCCCACCAGTAGAACAGATAGCTGGCGCCGCACGGATGGCGGAAGATCATCCGGCCCTGCTCGCCGGGCGTGCCCTCCGAGCCCCCGGCCTCGTGAAAGCCTTCCAGAACGCCCTGGCTCAGCCAGCGGCTCAGGGCCGTGCTGGGCAAAATCTCGCCCCGAATGCCGAGCATGTCCCGCAGAGCGTCGTTGGCGTGGAGCAAAAGCCAGTTGTCCGAGCCGCATACGCCGCCCGGCATGCGCGCCAGACGGTCTTCCAGCGCCGCGCCATAGGCTGAGCTGTCGATCATGGGCATCTCCCGCGGATGGACGAAAAAATGCGGCTCCGCTTCCGGACGGAACCGGACCAACTAGGACCTGTTGACACTATAGAATTTTTGTTCACTCGCAAGGAAGATAAGCCTGCTTTGATGGAGTGTACTCTTTTGGTACTCGACCGAAAAAGCAGATGAAATCTGACGTAGCGAGCGGGCAAAAATTCTATAGTGTCAACAGGCCCTAAGCCAAGTTATTATGGCATGCGCTTGCCCGGATGTCCATGACAGCGGGCAGGGATGCACGAAACCGGATGCCTTTTTTCGCCCTTCGGGCACAGTTTTCACCCATGAAAACGAGGCCTAAGCCTAGCTCGTTGCCGCGCCCTTGTCCTCATCCTCTCCCTCCGGCATACCCTCCTGTGCGGACTGATACTTGCTCAACTTGGCGTGCAGCGTCTTGCGGGTGATGCCCAGGGCCTTGGCCGCCTCGGTCTTGTTGCCGCCGAAGCGTTTCAGGGTTTTCAAAATCACGGCCCGCTCAACGTCTTCCAGGGTGGGGCAATCCGTGGTCAGGGCGTCCGTCAGGGCATCGCCCTGGGACGCGGCGAAGCGCTCCGGCAGCTCCCGCTCGCTGATATGCTCTCCCAGCAGCAGGATGGACGCCCGCTCGATGACGTTTTCCAGTTCCCGCACATTGCCCGGCCAGGCATAGCGCACCAGGCGGTCCATGGCTCCCGGCGTGAACCCCTTGATCTTCTTGTTGTTCTTGTCCGCAAAACGGGCCATGAAATGCTGGGCGAGCAGAGGAATATCGTCCGCGCGTTCGCGCAGGGGCGGCAGGGCCAGGGTGACCACGTTCAACCTGTAGTACAGATCCTGGCGGAACGTTCCGGCAGCCACTTCCTTGGCCAGATCGCGGTTGGTCGCCGCGATGATACGCACATCCACGGGCACGGCCTTGTTGCCGCCGACGCTGAGCACCTCGCGCTCCTGGATCACGCGCAGCAGCTTGACCTGCATGGAGAGCGGCATTTCCCCGATTTCATCCAGAAAAATCGTGCCGCCGTCCGCCTTGAGAAAATGCCCCTCATGCTTTTTGTCCGCGCCGGTAAACGCGCCCTTTTCGTGCCCGAACAGTTCCGAGGCCAGCAAGGACTCGGTCAGGGCCGCGCAGTTCACCGCCACAAACGGCCCCCGCGCCCGGCGGCTGGCGGCATGGACGGCCTTGGCCACCAGTTCCTTGCCCGTGCCGGACTCGCCGGTGATCAGCACCGTGGCGTCCGTGGGCGCGATGGTGCGGACCATCTCCCAGAGCGCGCGCATGGATTCGCTGCGCCCCACCATGCCCGTCTGCGCCTCGGTGGCGGCAAGGCTGCGGGACAGGGTGGCGTTTTCCCGGATCAGCCCCACATGGGCGAAAACATTGCGCAACACGACCTTGAGCTTTTCAAAGTCCAGGGGTTTGGTCAGATAGTCGTACGCGCCGGACTTGATGGCTTCCACCGCCGCCGCGACTTCCGAGAAGGCGGTCATGATCAGCACCGGCACGGCGGGATTGTGGACCTTGATCTCCTTCAGGGCCTCCAGGCCGGATTTTTTGGGCATGCGCACGTCCATGAGCACCAGATCAAAGGGCTGCTCCCGGCACAGCGCCACCGCATGCTCGCCGTCCACGGCCTCCCGGACCGCGTAGCCCCATTCCTCAAGCAGGGTCCGCAATACTTCACGGTGCGTGGCGTCGTCGTCGGCCACCAGAATCGTCAACGTTTTTTTCATGCCTCACCTCCTTCCCGCATAGCCTGGGGCAGCAGAATGGTGAACGTCGAGCCCTTGCCGGGCTGGCTGAACACCTTGATCTCTCCCCCGTGCCGCTCCACGATCTGCTGGGTGAGCACGAGCCCCAGTCCGGTGCCCGAGGCCTTGGTCGTGAAGTACGGGGTGAAAAGCTGGGCCACGGTCTGGGCCGACATGCCGCAGCCCGTGTCGCTGATGCTGATGCTCCAGAAAGCGCCGTCCGCGGCCTGCGCCTGGCCGCTTTCCAGCGCGACCTCGATGCTGCCGCCCGGCTCCGTGGCCTGTACGGCGTTGACCAGCAGGTTGAGCAGGGCCTGAATCAGGCGGTCGGGGTCGAGCCGGACCTCGCCCTGGGGCCCGTCGCCGAGCCGGGGCAGGCGCAAATGCACGGCCACGCCCTTTTCTTCCGCGTCCGAGGAAATCACCCGCACGGCCTGTTCCAGAACGTTTTCAATGCGCACGGACTGCAAACGCAGATCAAGCGGCTTCGCCACGCTCAGCAGATCCGACATGACGCGGTTCAGGCGCTCGGTTTCCTGAATCAGAATATTTCCCGTGGCATAGGCCATTTTGTCGTTTTTCAGCTTTTCGGTCAGATAGGTGGCGTAGCCCTTGATGGAGCTGAGCGGATTGCGGATTTCATGGGCCACGCCCGCGGCCAGGTTGCCCAGCGCGGAGAGCCGTTCGCTCTGCCGGAGCTGTTTCTGAAGCCTGCGGATCTCGCCCAGATCGCGCAAGATAAAGAGATAGCCCAGAAACGCGCCCTCGCTGCCGATGATTTTCGCGGCGCTGAGGCTGACCGGAAGCGGATTGGCCTTGGAGCGGAAAAGGTCCGCGTCGCGCTCCGGAATAACCTTGCCCGCGTCCAGCTCGTCCATCAGGGCCTGCCAGTCCAGCACCGGCGCGTCATGCAGGGAAGGCGGCGTCTTTTCCTGCCCGGAAAGGCCCAGCATGTCCCGCCCGTGCCGGTTGCTCAGGGAAATGATCCCGTGCGGGTCCGTCACCACCAGCCCGGCCGGAAGGCTGTTGATGACCTGCGCGGCCAGGGCCTGCGTATCTTCCAGCATCCTTTTGGAAAACCGGTAATTCTGGATGTAGAACAGCAGCACGATGCCCACCAGGCCCGCCAGGGTGACAAGACCGGCTATGGCGCTGAGATGAAACACGTATTCGTGCAGGTTGGCCGCGAAATGCGAAGCATCCAGGCCCACAAAGATATACTTGTCCTCCAGTTCGCCGGACGGCATCCGGGCGTGGTGGCCGCCCCGCATCATGCGGCCCATGCCCATATGGCCCGGCATGCCCGCGCCGCCGCGCGGGCGGGAAGGGGTAAAAATCTTGTAGGTTTCAAACACGCCCGGATCGTTCGGATCAAAACGGCTTTGGGAGTTGTCGCCCACATGCAGTTTTTGCAGTTCCTCCGGACTGTACAGAATCGTTCCCACCTGATCCGGGCGGCTGTGGATCAAAACCCGCCCGTCCGCGGCCACCAGGGCGATGTACGCGACGCCCGGCTGTTTCGCCACCTCCTCCACCAGGCCCAGCATGGGATTTTGCCGCATATGCCCGAAGGAGCGGGCGCTGCCCTCCAGAGCCCAGATCAGCACATCGGCCCGGCCCTGCATGTTTGCCAGCATTTGCCGCTCTTCCTGTTCCGCCCCCCGCGTGACCATGAAGGCCGCGGCGCAGATGCCCGCCAGGGCGAGCCCCGCGAAGAGCCGCCAGAAAAAACGCCAGTGCCGCCGCTTTTCCAGATGGGAGAGTGGAGAGTAGTGATCCTGCATACGATTCCTTTCGTGTAACCTTTTTACCCGCAACGGGTAAAAAGGTTACGTTCTTCCCCCGCGCGGCGCAATGCTCTTTCAGGTTATTTTTGATTACATTAATTATTTAAAATAGTTATTCATAATGGCACGCGCCTTGCTATATGCAGGACAGCTCGCCTGAAACGCAAAGGCGACACCTTATACATCTAACATCCGTGCATACCGCAATGGTTCCGCACACAACCCCTTCGGGAGGACACAATGAAAAAGGCTAACACTCTGCGCATGACGTCTCTGGCCCTCGCGGCGATGCTGGTTCTGGGCTTTGCCGGTCTCAGCCAGGCCCGCGGCTACAGCAACGGCGGACCGGGCTATGATGCCCCGCTGTCGCAGGAACAGGAGACCAAGGCGCAGCAGATTTTCAGCAATCACTATGAAAAAATGGACGCCGTCCGGCAGTCCCTGATCACCAAACGCGCCGAACTGGATGCCCAGATGAGCAGCGTATCGCCCGACAAGGGCAAGATTGAAAGCCTGTCCCGGGAAATCGGCGAACTTGAAGGCAAGATGCGCTCCGACCGCGCCGACCTCCGGGCCCAGCTCGACAAGGAAGGCCTGCCCATGGGTGGCTACGGCATGGGCCACGGTTACGGGCTGGGGCATCGTTACGGCATGGGCAACGGCTACGGCCCCGGCATGCACCACGGCGGTTACGGTTCGGGCCACGGTTACGGGCACGGCGGCCGCGGCGGCTGCTGGAGATAAGATCCTGTGCGCGGCGTGCCGCGACGTGCCAGAACAGAAAAGGGCGGGGATTCCCCGCCCTTTTCATTTCCGGGCCGCGCCCGCACAACAACAGGACAGGCCCGGAAGACGCACTGTTTCCAAATTACCCGCTGCCGGAAACTGTTGCCGTGAAACGACGCGGGCAAGGAAAAAGGATGCTCTGAAAACAGCTCCCGGCGCGGATCAAGTCTGAAATGTTCCAGAGCAGTTCACCACTGAAACGCTATAGGTTTCAGTGGGTTCATTCCGACAAAAAATGCGATTATCGCTGCTGTCGGTCCCCGTATGGCTCCGTTGTCGCCAACGGGGACAACCCTTCGGCCTGCCTTCGGTCGCTTTGCCGGAATCCACGCCGTGTTCGGCTTCAGAGCATTTCAAGGTTGAAATGCTCTAACGGCTGCCCACGCCGACGCCCACAACCGCCTCTCCTTTGGGACGCACCTCGATATTCTGTCCGGCGCAGGCGGCCAGGGCCAGAAACATCAGGCAAAGTCCCAGGGCGAGCAGGCGGCGGGCAATCGTTTTCTTACGCATACGGCTTCTCTTGGGAGATCCTGGCTCCGGCGGGCACGTCGCTGGTGATCCAGACATTGCCGCCGATGACCGCGCCGGCGCCGATGGTGACCCGACCCAGGATGGTGGCCCCGGCATAGACCGTGACGTTGTCCTCCAGCACCGGATGCCGGGGAATGCCCTTGGTCAGCGTGCCGTCGGGATTTTTGGGAAAGGACAGAGCCCCCAGGGTCACGCCCTGGTACAGGCGGCAGTTGCGCCCCAGAATACAGGTTTCGCCGATAACCACGCCGGTGCCGTGGTCGATGAAGAAATCCTCGCCGATGGTCGCGCCGGGGTGGATGTCAATGCCCGTGCGCGAATGGGCCATCTCGGAAATGATGCGCGGGATCACCGGTACCTTGAGTGTATACAACTCATGGGCGATGCGGTGGTGGAACATGGCGTGCATGGACGGATAGCAGAAAATGGTTTCGCCGGGACTGGTGGCCGCCGGATCGCCCTCATAGGCGGCCTGGGCATCCCCGGCCAGCAGACGGCGGATTTCGGGCAACCGGTCCATGAACTTCAGGGCCGCCGCCGTGCCTTCGCTCTCGCAGGCCTCGCAGGGCGTGGCCGCGTGCCGCCCCTCGCAGGAAAAACAGAAGCCGCGCAGAATCTGCTCGCTCAGCTTGTGGTAAATGGAGTCCAGATTGGCCGCAAGGTGGTAGCGCATGGACTCGCGCCGGATTCTGGTCGAACCGAAATAGCCCGGAAAGACGGCCGCGCGCAGGCGCTCCATGATTTCCTTCAAGGCGTCCAGCGAAGGCATGGCCGCGCCCTGGGCCGGACGGTGCCAGACGGCGTCCAGGGACGAGGAGTGGCAGAGACGCTCCACCACAGAGTCCAGTTCCGGCATGCTCACGGTCGTGTCGTCATGCAGAGTGCTCATGGGCGATATCCTGTTGTTTTTCCTCTTGTACACGCCCTGCCGCCTGCCCGCAACGGCTTTTGCCGGGCGGACGGGACAAACGCTCCGGTCAGGGTCTGAAAACAGTCGGTAAAAAATATCCGGAACCACCCTTAAGCCAGGCGCATTCCGGCCGATATCCCCTGTTGAAGACTATCAGCAGCGCCGCCCCGACGGCGCAAGGAGTGCGCGATGGAAGATGTGCAGATGGGCATGAGCGTGGCCGTCACCAAGGATGCCCTGAACTTTCAGGCCACCATGGCGTCGGCCGTCATCAACGGCAGCCTCGACAAAGGCCAGGAGATGCAGCAGAACATGGCCCGCATCGACGGCCTGGCCGCCGAAGGCATCGGCTCCAAACTGAATGTCGAGGCCTGAACCGGCGCAACCGATCCGGTTCGGCATGATACGGCGCGGCCCGGAGCTTCGGCCTCCCGGGCCGCGTTGCGTTGCACGCCGTGGATACGACGCCGTTCAGTCCGTCGCCCCGGCGCGGCCCAAGGGAAAAAAGCTCTCCACCGCCATGCAGAAGGCAATGCCGATGCCGGGCTCATTCAGACAGGGCGTCCGGCGGATGGCCTCAAGAATGTCCGGAGCCGCCGCCTGCTCCGCCAGAATAAGCAGCAGTTCCTTTTCCGGCACAAGAGTGATGCCGAAAAATTTCACGTCCTCTTCCCGGCCCGTGCCGCGCGCGTTGATGACCGTGCCGCCCGTGGCCCCCGCCGTACGCGCCGCGTTCATCACGTCGTCGGCATAGCCCGCGTTGACGATAACGCAGATCAGTTGATGGCTTGCCTGTGCGTTCATGCTTTCACCTGTTGCCGTATGGAAAGGTTGGGGGGCCGCGCCGGGCGCGGACAGAATATGTCGCAGAATGCCCGACACGTCGATCACGAAGCCTACGCCCGGCGCTTTCCCGGCCATGCCGCTTCCGTCGCGCAGAACGTTGATGATGGCGGGCATTTCCCCGGCCGGGGCCAGGGTGAGCACCAGGTCCTTTTCCGTATCGCCCAGGCAGAGCAGCCGCAGAATACGGCTTTCCGCCGTGCCGCGCCCGAGCAGCACCGTGCCGCCTCGCGCGCCCGCCTTTTTGGCGGCCTCCACCACCCAATCGCCCTGATTCCTGCCCACAATGCTCACCAGGAGCTTGCCGGGCGCGTAGATCGTCGCCAACAGGCTCATGACCGCCCTTCCCCGGCGGCACGGGAAGCCGGTTCGCGCAAGGCGTCCCGGCGCCGGGCGGCCGCCTTTTCCCGGCGATCCACAAGAATGCCCAAAACCTGAATAGTGATCAGAGGCGTCATGGCGATCATGGCGATGACGCCGAACGCGTCGGTAATGGGGTTGCCGCCCAGACTGTGGGAAGCCCCCAGGGTAAAGGCCAGAATGAAGGTGGACGCCATGGGCCCGGAGGCCACGCCGCCCGAGTCGAAGGCAATGGCCGTGAACATGCGCGGGCAGAACAGGGTCAGGCCCAGCGCCAGCACATAGCCGGGGATCAGGAACCACCAGATGCTCATGCCCGTCACCACCCGCAGCATGGCCATGCCCACGGCCGCCGCCACGCCGATGCACAGCGAAACCAGCATGACCGTGCGCTTGATATGCCCTCCGGAGACTTCCTCCACCTGGGCGTTGAGCACCCAGACGGCGGGCTCGGCGCAGACGGCCAGCGCCCCCAGGACCACGCCCGCCAGAATCAGGAAATAACGGAAGTCATGCTGGGCCAGAATTCCCCCGAGTTCACGCCCGGCCGGAATAAAGCCGCCCTTGACTCCCACAAAAAAGCAGACCAGACCCAGAAAGGTATAGACCAGGCCCACAGCCATGCGGATGGTCTGGTAACGCGTGAGGCGCAGCAGAAAAATCCTGAAGATCACGAACAGCCCCACCAGCGGCCCCAGAGCCATGCCTACCTCTCCGGCCACTTCCGGCACCAGGGCCAGAAAATGCCCCAGCAGGGTGGAAGCCTGCGCCTCAATGACTTCAGGCACGTCGCCGGTGCGGCCGTGGTGCAGCATGCCCAGAATCAGCACGGAAAGCACCGGCCCGATGGAGGCCAGGCCGATGAGGCCGAAGCTGTCGTCCTTGCCGCGTCCCCCGCGCACGGCGGCCACGCCCACGCCCAGCGCCATGATGAAGGGCACGGTCATGGGCCCGGTGGTGGCGCCGCCCGCGTCAAAGGCCACGCCGAGAAAGGCGGAGCTGGTCAGGGCCGCGCAGCCGAACAGCAACAGGTAAAAAAGCAGCAGCAACAACCGAAGCGACACCTGCAGGATGATCCGGCCCAGGGCGATGGCCACGAACAGGCCCACGCCCACGGCGATCATGAGCACCAGCAGGGGCCGGGAAAGGCCGGGGTCCACGGCGCTCACCTGCTGGGCCAGCACATGCACGTCCGGCTCGGCCACGGTGATGAAGAAGCCGATCACAAAACCCGCGCCCAGCAGGAGCGGCAGATTGCGGCGGGAAGTCAGGGCCGAACCCGCCTTCTGGCCCACGGGCAGCACGCCGATGTCCGCGCCCAGCAAAAAAACGCTCAAGCCGAGGATCAGCAGCACGCCGCCCACCAGAAATTCCCCCAGAGCGTCGCCCAGAGGGGCCGCCGTGAAGTGCAGCAGGCAGACCACCAGCATCACCGGAATGACGGAAATGGCCGACTCTTTGATTTTTTCCAGCAGAACCACGCGGACTCCCGATCCGTAAAAGCGTAATTATTCCTTATCCTACAATATAATGCACTACTAAACCGGATGCGGATAGTCAAGGCGGCCCGGCGGCGCGGCGCCCAGGAAAAGACAGCCTTGCGGCGGGCGGGTTAGTGGGGGGCCAAAGCAGGGCAGACGCATCTAAAAAGTCTTTATTCCCCGGTAGATCGGAGAACGAACAAAAAGAGGCGAAGCCACCTTTGCTCCGCCGGAACGAAGCGCGGGCGGATGGCTGGTGCCGGGAGAATCCTAAAAAATGCGCTGGCCGTTGCCGCGTCAGCGGCTTGCTTGAGCCGTTCACGGCGAAGCCGTGTTACGGATCAAGACAGCGCCGCTACGGATAGCGACAGCGATTTCCTTGGATATAATTTTGCGTAACCAATTGCTGTCTTCATCCGTAGCTGGCGTTGCTGTCTTTATCCGTACGGCTCACAAGTTCGCCTACGGCTAAAGCTCCTGCGTCGCAACGGCTGAAGCAAGATTTTTGCGCGCTGGCAAGAAAAATGGCGCTTTTTGCGCGGAAACCGACCGGAAGGCGGCCCAAAGGGCCGTGCCCGTTGGCGAGCCGGGCAAGCCTTACGGGCATCGAGAGCAGAGCGTACTCAAGTACATGAGCGGCAAAAAGCGCCAAGTGACGCAGCCAGCACACAACAGGCTGGTTTTGACGGATCATCACGGCAGATAAGGGGCCTGCAAGGGCTGGAATTAGATGCGTCTGCCCTGGGGTCCGAGGGCGGAGACATTGACAAATCCGGCCCTTGGGTTAGGGTCAGGCCTCATTAAAAACGCCCGCGCCCGGCGCTATCCCAAGGCCCGCAAGCTCGCCAACGGCTGGCCTCAGGCGCGCACGGCCCATCCGCAATTTCACGCACACAACTCGAGAGGAGCGCGTCCTGTGAAGATTCTTGTTACGCCCCGTTCCTTCGGCAAAAACAATCCCGAACTTTTCGACATCCTGCGCGACGCCGGACTGGAAGTCATCCGCAACGACACGGGCGGCATCCTCTCCGAGGAAGCCGTCAAGGAAAAGCTGGCCCCGTGCGAGGGCGTCATCCTGGGCGTGGACCCCATGAACGCCTCGGTGCTGGCCGCCGCGCCCAAACTGCGGGCCATCGCCAAGTACGGCGTGGGCCTGGACAATATTGATCTGGAGGCCTGCAAGGCACGGGGCATCGCCGTCTCGCGCACTGTGGGGGCCAACAGCAACGCCGTGGCCGACTACGCCCTGACCCTGATGCTCACCGTGGCCCGCAAGGCGGCTCTCATCGACCGGCGCTGCCGGGAAAAGGACTGGAGCAAGATCACCGGCATCGATCTCTACGGCAAGACTCTGGGCATTGTGGGCCTGGGGGCCATCGGCAAATGCGTGGCCCGCCGGGCGCGCGGTTTCGACATGAAAATCCTGGCCCACGATATCGCCTGGGACGAGGCCTACGCCCAAGAGGCGGGCATTGAGCGCGCCGATGTGGACCGCATCTGCCGGGAGGCCGATTTCATCACCCTGCACACGCTGCTTACGGACGAAACCCGTAATCTGATCAATGCCCAACGCCTCGCCGCCATGAAAAAAACAGCCGTGCTGATCAATACGGCGCGCGGCGGGCTCATCGACGAGGACGCCCTGCTGGCCGCCCTGCGGGAAGGCCGGATCCACGGCGCGGGCCTGGATGTCTTTGAGCAGGAACCTCCGGCAAATCCGGCCTGGTACGCGCTGGACAATCTGGTCATGGGCTCGCATTGTTCCTCGTCCACGGCTGGGGCCACCGAACAGATGGGCCAGATGGCCGTGGCGAACCTGCTGCGCGACCTGGGCCTGCGCTGAGCGCGTTTTCCCGTCCATGCGAAAAGGGCCGGTTTTCCCGACAGGATGCGGGGGAACCGGCCTTCACTGTTTTCAGAGCGTTTGGCTGTTGAAAATATCCAAATGTTCCGCGCGGACGTTCCGCAGCCATCGCCATAAGCAACCCCGCCCTACCGCGCGCCGTCCTCCTGGTCCCGCCTGAGGTGGCGGTACAGCGTGGCCAGGCTGATGCCCATCTGGCGGGCCACGGCTTTTTTGCCTTCCGTACTGCGGCCGTAACGGCGCAGCAGCGTTTCCAGATGCGTCGCGTCAAAAGCAGGCTTCCGGCGGCGCACGACCCGCGCGCCGGAACATTCCGGGGCACCGACCAGGGCGAAGCGCGGCTCCAGCAGTTTTTTGGTGAGCCGGCCGTCTTCGCTGAAGCAGATGCCGTACTCCACAAAGTTCTTCAGTTCGCGCACATTGCCGGGCCATGCGTAGGCCTCGAATTTCTTGAGCAGGCCGGAGGAGATTTCGTAACGGATCCCCCTCGCGGCACTGTAAGACTCGAGAAAGAACTCCACCAGAAGGCGTATGTCCCCCTGCCGTTCGCGCAAGGGCGGGACAATCAGCGGAATGACGTCCAGCCGGTAAAAAAGATCCTCGCGGAAGCGCCCGGATTTGACCGCGTCGCGCAGGTTCCGATTGCTGGCGGCGACTATCCGCACATCCAGCTGGCAGACCTGGCTGCCTCCCACGCGGCGGATTTTATAATTCTGCAAGGTCCGCAGCATCTTGGCCTGCAGGCTGGGCGGCATTTCGCCCGCCTCGTCCAGAAACAGGGTGCCGCCGTTGGCCTTTTCCAGCAGACCCGTCTGACCGGCGCTGTGAGCTCCGGAAAAAGCCCCGCCCTCGTAGCCGAAAAGAATGCTTTCCGTCAGCGACTCGGGAATGGCCCCGCAGTTGATGGCCACAAACGCCTTTTGCTGACGCGGGCTTTGCATATGAATGGCTCGCGCCACCAGCTCCTTGCCCGTGCCGGACTCGCCCTGCACAAGGACGACGGCGTCCATGGCGGCGACTTTGCCGATCTGTTCGCGCAGTCGGCAAATGGCCGGGCTTTGCCCCACCAGTTGCATATTTCCGTTGACGAAAGACATGCCTGCCTTCTCCCGCTCGATTTTTATCATTCTCAATTTATATTGAGAAATTTTTTATTTTTTTAAATACTTTTATCTTAAAAAATCAATAGCTTTTTCAGAAATAAACTTTATTTAAGAAAAATGAGAATAAAATTTTAAAAAATGTGAAAAAAATCGCTTCATTGTCCACAGTCGTTCTGCGGCATCACGGATAAAAAGACTTAAAAAATAGCACGTTATCCCTAGAGAACATTTTTGGCACAATATTTGATTATACACTGGACAGCATATGCTGCGGCTATGGTGTCTTTTCTTTATAGTAAAATACATAAAGCATGCTTGACTACTAGTCCTTATGCAAGGAGAAGTCTGTATGGAGTGGAATAAAGAAGTTACAGAGCGTGTTCGCGGCGCAATGCGCGACCGCGCCCGTGTAATGGCCTGCCTCTGCGGCGAACTGGAAAAGATTCTGCCCTCCGACAAGGCCGAAGCCGCGGCGAGGAAGGCCATCACCAGCTACGGCTGTATCCGTGCGGAACGCGATGGGCACAAAATAACGCCCGACGAATGGGTGGACATCCACTACCGCGACATGGGCGGCGTCTTTGAAACGGAAATCACCAAGAATGACGAGTACAGCGAAATGCGCATGCATTACTGTCCCCTGCTGGAAGAGTGGAAAGCCATGGGACTTTCCCCTGAAAAGCAGGACCTGTATTGCGATATCGCCATGGAGCTGGACCGCAACCGCGCCGCCGAGCACGACATACCGTGCGATATCGTCGAGCGGCTCGGCAAGGGCGACAGCTTTTGCCGCGTCCGCTTGTGGAAAAAAGCCCGGCCCTAATCTGTCATGAGCCGGGGCCTCCGCCGGGAGGCCCCGGCAGAAAAAGAGCCTGAGACTTCCGGGGGAAGGAGACCATGAGAATCCATAAGGACGTCATTTCCGGGATCGTCATCCTGCTTTTCTGCGCCGTGGGCGCCCTGAGCACCAGCCAGCTGCCGCCCCCGTCCGCCGAGGAATGGGCAGGCCCCTCCACCCTGCCCTATATCACGCTCGGCGCGACGGCGTTATGCGGCGTTCTTCTCGTCATAACGGGGATTGCGCGACGCAATGCGGACAGGGCCTCACGGTCGTTCAATCTCGACCCCAAAGTTCTCGCATTCTATGTGTTCTGGGTCTGCTACATGGCCGCCATGGTCTGGCTCGGCGACCTGATCAGCGGCATGAACCGGCTCGGCATGCCCCACAACGGCGGGTTCATCGTTGCCACCCTGCTTTTCCTGCTTGTGGCCCTGCCCGTGCTCGGCAGGCGCAAGCCCCTGGAAATCATCTGCGTCGCCGTGGGAACCACCGGGATTCTCGTGCTGGCCTTCGGCGGCTTTTTTCAAATTCTCTTGCCCTAACAGGAGACCGGCATAATGGATATCTTTGCGGGACTGCAACAGGCCCTGACGCCGGCGGCGCTTCTCGCCAACTGCTCGGGCGTGGCTCTGGGCATTATTTTCGGATCATTACCGGGCCTGACGGCGGCCATGGGCGTCGCGCTGCTCATACCGCTTTCTTTCGGCATGCCCACGGTGGAGGCTTTCTCCCTGCTGCTGGGCATGTATTGCGGCGCCATTTACGGGGGCTGCATCTCGGCCATTCTGGTGGGCACCCCCGGCACCGTGGCCGCCGCCGCGACCATACTGGAAGGCCCCAAACTCACGGCAAAAGGGCAGTCGCTCAAGGCCTTGGACATGGCGACCTGGGCCTCCTTTCTGGGGGGCACCTTCAGCGGCGTCGCCCTGGTGACCTGCGCCCCGCTGCTGGCCATGGCGGCCATGCGCTTCGGCGCGCCCGAATACTTTGCCCTGGCCGTGTTCGCCCTTACGGTGGTCGCGACATTTTCTTCCGGCAACATTGTCAAAGGCCTAGCGGCCGCCTTTTTCGGACTTTTTCTTTCCTCCATCGGCATTGACCAGGTTTCAGGGGATTTCCGCAACACCTTCAATATGCCGGACCTGTTCAGCGGTATTCCCCTGGTACCGGCGCTGGTGGGCCTGTTTGCCGTGTCGCAGGTCATGCTTTCCCTGGAAGACGTCTTTCGCGGCCAGTTCGGCATAGTGAAATACGGCCGTCTTTCCAACAAGGGCTTGGCGCTCAAGGAGCTGCTGGTCCAGAAATTCAATCTGCTGCGCTCCTCGGTCATCGGCACGATCATCGGCATCATTCCGGCGACGGGAGCCAGCGCGGCCTGTTTCATCGCCTACAGCGAAGCCAAGCGGCACTCGGCCACGCCGGAAGCCTTCGGCACGGGAACCCTTGAGGGCATTGCCGCCACGGAAAGCTCCAACAACGCCGTCACGGGCGGGGCGCTCATTCCCATGATGGTTCTGGGAGTGCCGGGGGATGTGCTGACGGCCATTTTGCTGGGCGCGCTCATGATTCAGGGCCTGGCCCCCGGTCCGCTGCTGTTCAGCGAGCACAGCACTGTGGTCAGCGGCATTTTCGGGAGTTTCTTCGTGGCCCAGGCAGCCATGCTGGTCATCGGCCTGCTGGCCGTGCGCGTGGCGGGCAAGATCGTCCATGTGCCCACCCCCATTCTCATGCCCATTGTCCTGGTGCTCTGCGCCATCGGCAGTTACGCCACCAACAATTCCACCTTTGACCTGTGGATTATGGCCGGATTCGGCCTGCTCGGCTATCTGATGCTCAAGGGGGGCTTTCCGCAGCCGCCCTTGCTGCTGGCGCTGATTCTGGGGCCCATTGCCGAATCCAATTTCCGGCGCACGCTCTCCATCTCCCGCAACGACCTGAGTATTTTTGTAACCAGCCCCATTGCCTGCACCATCCTGGCCGTCAGCCTTCTGATCATCCTCAAGGCGGCCTGGGACGAACTGCGCCGCAAACCCGCCACACCGGCGGGATAGCCTGCAACCGTAAGGAGAACAAGCATGTTTGAGACAGTCAAAAGACGTTTGGCGACAGCCGCCGCTTGCCTGCTGGCCCTGTGCTGTATGGCCGCGCCCGCAACGGCGGAAACCTTTCCCGACCGCCCCATTACGCTGATCATGCCTTTCGGCGCGGGCAACGCCCCCGACACGCTGGCCCGCATCCTCGGCGAATACCTGCAAAACAAGCACGGCATCACCCTGCTGGTCACCAGCAAGGCCGGAGGCAGCGGCATTCCCGCCATGGTGGAGCTGTCGCGCGCCCGGCCCGACGGCTACACCATCAGCCTGACCTCGGCCAACGTGCTGACCGTGGTGCCGCAGGTCAAGCCGTGCGGCTTCACCTACGAGAGCTTCACCCCCATCGCGCAGATTTCCGAGTTCACCATGGGCTGGGGCGTGCTGCCCGCATCGGGTATCGCCTCGCTTGCCGACCTTATGGAAAAAGCCAAGGCCGCCCCTGACAAGTACAGCCTCGGCAGCCCCGGCGCGCTCACAGCGCAGCGATTTTTCCACATGCAGCTTATGAAGCATTTCCCCGACTCCAACGTGCCCTACGTCGCCTACAACGGCGGCGGCGAACTGGTGACCGCCCTGCTGGGCGGGCACATCAGCGTGGCCTACACCCCGGTGGCCAACTTCCTGCCGCACAAGGACGCCATCCGGGTCATTGCGGTTTCCAGCGCCAAGCGCGACGCCTACTACCCGGACGCGCCCACCTTTGTGGAACAGGTGGACAAAAATCTGGTTTTCGACTCGGTGTACGGCATCGTGGGGCCCAGGCGCATTCCCGCCGACCGCGTGGAGCGCCTCCAGGAATTGTTCAAGGAAGCCCTGGCCGATCCCGGCGTGCAGGCCAAGCTGCAACAGGTCTATATCCGCCCCAGCTATTTGCCGGGCGCTGAATTCGGCAAGGTGCTCAAGCAGTACAGCGACTTCTTCGCCGCTCCGATCCGCCAGTACAAGGAAGAAAAAGGCGCTCAATAACCGCGCGGATGACCTGCTCCGGCATCTCCGTTACAGGCGACCGCTCTGAAAGGAAAAAACATGTATCGCGACCATCTCGTTTCTTTGCTCAAGCGTAACGTCAAACCGGCCCTGGGCTGCACGGAACCGGCGGCCATCGCCCTGGCCGTGTCGCGCGCCCAGGAGGAAAGCCGCGGGGACATCAGGGACGTCCGGGTGCGCCTGAGCGGCAACATCTTCAAAAACGCGCGCGGCGTGGGCATACCGGGAACCAGTGAATACGGCATAGAATTCGCCGTGGCGCTGGCCCTTGCCTGCGGCGACTGGCACAAGGGCCTGGAAGTCTTCGCCGATGTGGACGAGGACGCCGTAAGCCGGGCCCACGCGCTTCTGGATGCCGTTCCCATCCAGGTGGGCCTTTGCGACGCGGAGGAAAACTTCTTCATCGAAGCCGTGGTCAGCGGCGCGCAGGGCACGGGCCGGGCCGTCATCATCGGGGGCCACACCAATATGGTTCTGGTGGAACGGGACGGGAAAACCGTGGAGGAAGCGGCCCCGGCCGTTGCGGAGGACGGGAAGAAAAGCGCCGTCACGCCCATCCTCAAGGACATGACCATTCAGGAACTGCGGCAGGAGGTCGAGGCCCTGCCGCTGGAAGAGATCGCCTTCCTCATCGCCGGGGTGCCCATGAACTACCGCATGGCCCAGGCCGGTCTGGAACAGATGCCCGGCCTGGGCCTGGGAGCGGCTCTGCGCCGCCTGATGGACGAGGGCGTCATAGAGGAAAATATGGTCAACAAGGTCCGCATGTACGCGGCAGCGGCGGCGGACGCGCGCATGGCCGGGCTCAAAATGCCGGTCATGTCCAGCGCGGGCAGCGGCAATCACGGCATTACGGCCATTTTGCCGCCCTATATCGTCTGCCGCGAAAAGGATCTGGACGAGGAAAAGCTGATCCGCGCGTTGGCCCTGAGCCACCTGGTGACCATCGCCATCAAGGAGTTCTCGGGCCCGCTGTCCCCGGTATGCGGCTGCGCCATTGCGGCCGGCGTCGGCGCGGCGGTTTCCGTGGCCTGGCTTCTGGGCTGCGACGACAGCCAACTGGCCGGGGTCATCAATTCCATGAGCGGCACCCTGGCCGGCATGCTCTGCGACGGAGCCAAGGGCGGCTGCGCTTTCAAGCTGGCCACGGCGGCTTCCGAAGCCGTGCTCTGCGCCCTTCTGGCCAGCCAGAACATCCATATCGGCCACGGGCAGGGCATTGTCTCAATCCGCCCGGAAACGACCATCCAGAATCTCGGCACCATCAGCACGCAGGGCATGTGCTCGGTCGATAAAACGGTCATCAACGTCATGCTGGCCGACGCTCCGAGGGCCGCCGCCCTGTAGGCGTTCCGGACATAACAATTCGAAAGGGAGACCGGTGATCCGGCCTCCCTTTTTTCTGTCAGAAGCGGCGCTGGCTTCCTACTGTTCCGGGTCCACGGCGCTGGGCCGGGTGAGGCCGGGCTGATGCCGTCTGTCCGGGGCCGACGGCGCGGGCGAGGCCACGGGCGCGCCTCCGGGCGGCACGCCGGGCCCGGCGGCTTCCGGCGACCGGGCTGGAGTCCGGCCCGGACTCTGAACCGGAACCCGGTCCGGAACAGGGGCAGTCGGCCGGGCCGAGGTTCCGCCGGGCACACCGGCGTCCTGGCGGGCGCGCCGACGGCGCGGCGGCGGCAAGGTCTTTTCGGCGGGCGCTTCGCCGCGCAGCACCTGTTGCGTGTGATGCAAGGTATCCTCGCACAGGGGCTTCAGGTCCGGCGGCGCGGCGGCCAAGGCCTTGCGGGCCAAGGCGCTGGCTTCCTGCAATTGCTTTTTATCATTGTTCTTTTCACCCAGACGACAGAGCACCCAGGCCAGATTGTTGTTCAGATGCGGGTCATCGGGCATATCCGGCTGGGCTTTGCGGTAATACTCCAGCGCAACGGCGTCCTGCCCGGTAGCGGCGGCCAGATTGCCCAGATAGAAATCACCTTCCGGCACCGTGACGGCCGCCGCCGTATACTGGCCCTGGGCCCGTTCGGTTTCGCCCCGTGCCTCGTAGGCCTTGCCCAGGTCCAGATGCTCTTCGGGCGTCAGGGGATCAGGCAGGTGGTGCGGCCCGCAGGCCGCGCAGCAAAGCAGCAGCAAGGCCCCTATAAGACGGCCCAGGCTGTTGAGCGATATGCGCATGGCAAATCCTCCTTTCTCCGCCGTCTCAAGGGCAGCAATAATTTCGGTTATGATTGTAGTCGTCGTCATCGCAGCGGGAGGATGCCCCTCCCAGCGCGGCCCCCAGCACGGCGCCGCCCACGAGCAGGATCGCCAGCAGGACCAGCAGGCCGTCGCCGGAGCTGCCCTTGATGTATTTGGGAATATCCACATCAATGGTTTTGCGGCGCTGCTCGTCGCTCATGGCGGCCGCGGCCTTGGCCGCCGCCTCTTCCTGCTGGCCGCGCGCCATGAGATAATGGCGCACGATCTTGCCTTCCAGATCCCGTCGCGCCGCCTCCAGCCGACGCGAGTCCTCATCCGAAAGGTTGTAAAGAGTGGGAATGAAACCGGCCACGGCGCGCGGACTCACCGCCAACAGCGGGATGAGCAGCAGCGCCGCCACTCTAAAAAGACACAGAGACATTCGCATGGCATCCATCCGGTAAATGTGAAACCAGTTGGCACATACAAAGCCGCTTTTCGACGATTCCCCCCCTAGCCCTTAGCCCCCGGACCGTCAACGCCAAAATTTTGTACGCGGAAACCGGCGCTGACGACCGTCTGCCGGGCGGCCGAACCCGCCCCGGCAAAAGTGTAGCGGCGGCAAAACAGCGGGCGTTCGGCCCGCGTCATCTCGAAGTGACGATGACAATTCGCCGGATGAAAAGTCGGCAGTTTACGAGGACACCACAACGAACATCCCCAACCAGCCTTCATTCCCCAATATAATCTCAGGCCGGAAAAGCCGCTTCTGCCCGGCCTTTTTTGTCCGCGCGGGAGAAATAGGGTCTGGCGCATAAGAATCCCGCCCCCTTGTAAAATATAACTTATTGATATTAATAAATAATCATTCAAAAAATATAAATTCTTATAGCAAATTATCTATTTTTGACTATAATGGAATCTTCATAATAACTAGGACCGTTTCTGAATAAGAATTGTCATACTCTGCCAAGAAAGGCGAGGCGAAGGGAGCATATTCAAACCTGACCTTCGCATGGGGCGAGCCTGACGCAGGCAGAGGGCGAAAGGACAATTCAGAAACAGCGCCTAGGGGGGTGCGATCAAATTAGGAGGGATTGCACATGGTAGTGGAAGCGGAACAGATACAGACGGTGGCGGAATTCGACCACGAAACGCGGCTTGCGGTTGCTCATTCGGCCTGCATAATGCTGGCGCTGGATCCGGAACTGAGCCCGAGAGACGCCGTGGCCGATGCCTGCCAGGTATTTTCCGCAGTGTTTCCAAAGGAGGTTAAGAACAACTAAGTAAAGGGTGGGCCGGGTTCTTGGGGGAACCCGGTCCCCCCCTTGCGGGGGCCGGTTTGCCAAGCGAAAAAAATGGGGGGAACAGCAAACATGCGGCCGTTGCCGCACAGGCATTCTTTGAAGCAATCAGACATCTCGATGTCGATGGCAATGAATTTTGGCCGGCGCGGAACTGGGGATTGCGCTGGGATATCGCCTGTGGTGGCACTTTTTGCAGGTGATCGGAAAAGCCAGGACTGCCGATGTCGGCCATTGCTCTCGGGCAAATCCACGTTGCGTTCCAGGCGCGCGGGCAGGAAATCCGGGACGGAACATCCGGAAAAAGTGAAGCCCCGCAAGGCTTTTGAGGCTTTGCGGGGCTTCGTGAGATGGAAAATTGGTGGGTCGTGCGGGGATCGAACCTGCGACTCTCTGCTTAAAAGGCAATTAGCCTATTATTACATCTTTTTTTACCATTTTTCTTTATCTTTTAATTTTATATAGATATCTGGAACAGATCTTGTATCTAGTAATATTTTCTGGCACCCTTTTTCAAGAAGAAGGTTGGAAATAGAGTTGGAAAAATTTGGAGGTCGGAAAGTGGGGACACCTCAACGAATTAAGACGAAATACCCTGGAGTCTTTTATCGCCTTGTCAAAAGGCTTGGCAAGGCCAATGCCGACGAACAGGTTTTTTATATAGTTTTCAAAAAAGATGGCAAGGTTATTGAGGAAAAGGTCGGCAGACAATACGCAGACGCAATGACTGCGGCGAAAGCTTCCGGCATTCGAGCCGAAAGGATTGAAGGCAAACGATTGTCACGGAAGGAACTCAGGCAGCAGCAAGAAACGGAAAAGAAGGCGAAAGCTGCCTGTATGCCAATTGAACAGCTATGGAGGCTTTATCAAGAGGCCTTACCGAACAGAAATTGGCAAACTGACATTTCGCTCTACAAGCTATACCTTGAGAAGGATTTTGCCCAAAAACTGCCGAAAGAAATTTTCACTCTTGAGGTCGATGCCGTTAGCCAACGAATGAACAAAGCTAACAAATCTCCGCAGACAATCAAACATGCCATTGGGCTGTTGCGAAGAATTATACGGTTTGGAGTCAAAAAAGGACTTTGCCCTACTATTGATTCTTCCAAACTATACTTTGAAATGCCGGTTGTTGATAATGAAAAAACAGAATGTCTCACACAGGACCAGCTTAAAAAATATCTAGAAGCTCTTGATAAGGAAGCTGACCAGAACGCCGCAGCCTTCCTTCGGTTAGCACTGGCAACAGGGATGAGAAAGGGCGCATTGATGGCTCTCCGGTGGGATGATATTGATTTTGAAAGAGGTTTTATCACGTTACGCGGTGATGCCGCCAAGAAGGGCAAAACAGAGCGAATACCTCTGACGCCAGCAACAAAAATAATTTTTGAGCGGATACAGAGGACGGTCAGTCCCTATGTATTTCCAGGAAGGGATGGAGGACAACGAAAATTTTTTTCTCGCACTGCGCGAAGAGTTCGTGACGCTGCGGGCCTTCCTCCCAATTTTCGCCCTCTCCACGGATTGCGCCATGCCTATGCGTCGTTTCTTGCTTCCAGCGGTAAGGTCGATTTATACACGTTGCAGAAGCTGTTGACACATTCCAGCCCGCAAATGACCCAGCGCTACGCGCACTTGGCCGATGAAGCGATGCAGCGAGCAGCCAGCATTGCAGATGAAATCTTTGACATGGAGAAAAAGTGAGATGGCAGACTCCGCTCTTGACCAGACGACTTTGGAAGAATCTTTCTTTTTTTGTGAATATGCAAAACGTAGATTTGAAATGTCATGCTATAATAATGGAGATATAGAAAAAGGAATTGAAACTATTGGGTGTATACTAAATGACCATTTTCAAATGCGTTATAACATTCCATACGCAATGCAATTAGATTTTTTTTCTGATGTCATGACGTTATGTGAGCTTATAGTTATTGATGAATTAAATAAACAATTTAATTGTGATATTTTTGAAACTAGACGTTTCACGTTTAAAAATTTTAAAGAACAAATTATAAAAGCATTTAATGAAATTAAAAATATTAAAAATATTTTAGATATACAATCTAAATTTATGATTCCAGCATCCTTTCTTCCATTCCCATATAACATTGAAGAGATAATATTAAATTTTAGATCAGGAATAGAGCTCCCTAAAGCATTTCCAATTGTTAAACTTGCAGAAAGAAAATGCCTCGTCCGAGATTGTAATAATTATATTCTGTTTCTTATAAATAAAAATCTTACAGTTAAAGAAACAATAAAAGAGCTTACAAAACAAGCAACACTTTTTAAATCTGATGGAGATTATGAACATAGCAGCGTTCAAGAAATATTGGGAGATATTCATAAGGAATTAAAATCAGGAAAGCATAGGCAATCGTTAAATAACGTATTTTATAAGTCTACCGGGCTTCTGCTTTATGATATATATATTTCCAGTAATTGTAATCTAGATTTTGTTATTGATAAATACAAAAAATATGATGCAAAAATAAAGTGTGATCCAAGTAAAAAGTCTACAGCAGAAAATTGTAACGACTGCAAACAATTTTCAGTATGTACAAATTCATGGAGAAAACAATTCAACTCTGCTGTTAAAAAAATCAGCGGGGAACAATCTTCCGAAGATTGGTTGCGCCATGTGAAAGAAACATCCACGGCTAAGCAAATGCTTACGAGACGATCTGTAAAATTTTTTGAATATAACTTTGCATTGTAAAACAATACATTCCAGGCATAAGTAGCAAGGCAGTGGCGGCTCTTGTTTTGTGCCGATCATCGCGACCATTCAAGTTCATTTATATCCTTCTGCTCTCCGCTCGACCATATCCGTATGGCTGTCATTCTCAATTGAGTACAGGCATCCATAACTCAATAATTCGCGACTAACCGCGCGAAGGCTTCTACGGATTTTTTAAAGTTCCGTCAGAAACGTCCTACTCACTCGTCTCAGTGCACTTATCACTATCTATTCCTATTAGTAGATTTAAGCGAATCCTCTCCCCAAAATTCTCGCTCAAAGATTCCCCTCCCCTGTAAGAGGAGAGCCGGAGCTCCAAAAAAAAAAACGGGAGGCAGCTAATGCCTACTGCAGAGACCTCGTGTCGTTGCCTGTCTGAGCAGGAGGTGGCGGATCGGACTGGTCTAAGCCTTTCCACCCTCCGTGCGAACCGTTTCAAGCGAAGGGGGATACCATATGTCAAGCTGGGACGTTCCGTCCGCTACCGCCTTTGTGACCTAGAGGCATACTTGGCAGAGCATCGTATTGATCCGTCTGAGGCTCGTTAGGCATTTTGGCCTCAGGATTCTGAATTTGTTGATATAGAAAAATTTTGCTCTTCCAGCAGCTGATGCTGCTGGAAGAGCAAAAGGAGGACATCATGAGCGACGCCTCTCAGTCCACACCTCTCTTGGCGAGCGCCGAAACAGGCATGACTCACGGAGTGGACGACGCAAAAACATTTTCGTCAACCATTCGAAAATCCCGTAAGCGCCTTTCTGCCTCCGGCAGAAGTGCTAAACGGAAAGCCGTAGCGCAGGACTACATAGATGGACATCCACCGTTCGCCATCGCTCTGCGGCAGAGTTTGAACAAAAACCAAGTCACGGCCATGCTCGCAGAGATGTTGACGGTAAAAGAAATTCAACCCACAGCCCCCAAGTACAAACTCGTTCCTGCGTCTGCCGCGATTAAAGCTCTTCTCTCTGAAGAAAATCGCAATTGCGAATATGTCCGGGTAAGATATACGGATGATGGGACCATTTTGACGCCGTACCACATCGGTGGAAACAGTGATGTTCCTCAACAAAGAGATGATGGCGATTATAACAGCTAATCAAAAGTGTTACCATAAAAGCCCTTTCTCACCCGACATCATCCCCAAATGCTAGGAGCCATATATGAACCAGAAGAACTCTGATAAGAGAATACAGCGTAAAAGGTTCGGAGACACCGTAGCTATCCGTGCTGATGTGGAAAGGCAAATGGCCGAATCTGATGCTCATGGCGATAACTCCGACCAGAACGACTGGAATAGTCAAGCTGTTTCTTTCGCCGATTCCACTACCTCGTATTCAGAACAGGTAAAAACGCAGACGTCGTCCTCTGTTAGTTGTGAAATCATAAATCCTCTTTTGAAGAACGTCCACGCGCCTCGGCGTCGTTACTCGCGCGAAGGCCTTGATTTTAGAGGTGTCCGTCTCGCTGATCCGCTTCACGAATTAGAACGGGCCAATCGTTTTTATAGAGAGGCCAAAGAATACAAAAAAAATTGCGATGAAGAATGCCGCAAACATCGCATTGTCCGAGAGCAACGGAGGCTGTCACGACACTCTATCATGCCACTGGAACTGCCAATATTTAGAACATGTTCCTTCCAATCTATCCCACAATCAATTTGTGACACGGCAGATTATATTTCAAATATTACCGGCTTGGACCGGATTGGCATAGCGCTTTCCATACTTGGAGCTGTGTCCATTGCCACATGGGGGCGCGTTTCCATCTTTCTCAACGATGATTGGTCAGAGCCTGCCGTCGATATGCTGATCCAGATAGCGAACTCAGGAACAAGGAAATCGTCGCTTGCGTCATATCTGCGCTCCCCCTTTGGCCAGTTTTGCTCCCAAGCGAACGACGGCTATGAACACCGCGCGCAGTCCATCAAGGAAAAAGCCCGGTTATCGAAAAAGATCACAGAGCGGCGTGCGGAAAAAAAATTTGCCGCTGCTTTTGACGCAATTGGACACATCGGGCAGCAGGAAGAAATTGAGGTTTTGACGAGAGCCATTGCCGACGCTGCGGAATTTAATCGAAATCTGTTGCAGAAAGTTGGAGAAGTCCATGCTCCGATCCAGCTCTTGGTAGACAAGGCAACATCCTTTCAGTTGGCTTCCGTTCTTTATGAGCAGGGCGAGTGTCAAGGGTGCATAACGGCCGAAGGCAGCATGATCAACAGCAAGCTGATCAGCGACTCTAAAGCCGCCACTCTGTTCTTGCAGGGACATACACAGGAGCCATACGTCTATGAAAACGCCAAGAAACGGGTCAAGTTAGAACATCCGGCTTTGCCGATGGTGAACTTGGTGCAGCCAGTAGTGGCCAGTAGGTTTTATGGCAATGAAGCCCTGAATGAAATTGGTGTAACTGCACGCATGGTTCCATATTTTCATTCAAACTCAGCGCCTGATTTTCTGTATACTAGCAATGGGGAACCGTTCGCCGCGTATAATAAAAAGATCCTTCAGCTACTTGAAATATTTTACACACAAGACAGAAATGCTCCCCATTATCAAGTCAGAGTAACATCGGAGGCATTGAAGCTCATTTATAACTTCGCTGAAGAAATTTGCGACGGCGTAATTCCTGATATGCCTAACGTTGCCAAGCCATGCTTGTTTAAGGCGCACGGTCAAGCGATACGCTTTGCCTGGGATATTCATGCATGGAATCACGAACTCCCCCACACTGTGCCTGTTACTGGTCAGGAAATGGAGCAAGCCATTGAGCTGGTTTCCGCCACGATTGAACATATACGTTACGCATATGATCCATGTGGTCTACAAGCATATTTGCATGCGCAAAAGATTCTTGAAAGCCTCTATCGTATCACTAATCGCTGGGAACAAGACAAGCTTCTTAACGAAGGCATTGATTCCTCCACGATACAGCGAAGGACCAAGATCAACGCTGAGAATACCAACAATGCTTTACACCTTCTCGATAGGCATAAATACTTGGCAGTCTACGATGACGCCACAGCAAACCTTAAGGTTGTGCTTCATCCTGATTTTTTTGAGGTAAATAGGTACCGACAACGCACATGAGGACATGGGAAAAACATCTATCCCCTTACCATAGATGCTTTTTGCTCGCTCCTGCTTGTCAAAAATGATTTTTTGAAGGCTAACGCCTTAGCCTAAAGGCATATGCTGAGGCGTTAGCCATACATCCGAGATTATGCTATGGCGTAATAACTCGGACACAATCATATTTCTGAACATAGCGGCATGCCGAAAGAATTCTCATTGAGATCAAGGAGTTTCCATAAATATAGGATTAGGAGGTATGTAATACTTAATATAAAAATTAATAAACAAAATAGTTGTATCAATCTCAATTAAATAACACAGCGTCATTAACTAATGATTAAAAATAATACATACAGCACTCAAACAAGGAAACAACAATGAGAAATATGTCAATAGGCATCATGAATAACATGCAAAGAGCGTATCCATATGGTTATATCAACAATATCAACAACAAGATACTCCTTCTGCTTGAGTATTACACGATGAAACATTCTAAGGTTCTCGTAGTACGCTTTGACATACGCTATCCCGTTGCCTACGTTAAGGCTGGCAACAACAGGGACATATCTACCTGTCTCGCCTATGTGGTCAAGAAGTACAAGCGATGGGGGCTTGACCCATGTTACATCTGGGTCAGGGAACAGTGCCTAAGTAAGCATCCGCACTTCCACTGTGCTTTGCTGCTCGATGGACAAAAGGTCAGAGCCTACAGCCACGTTTTCCGCAACGTGGAAGATGCTTGGGGGCGCACATTAGGCTGCCCTGTCACGGGCTGTATCGACCATTGCACGGTCGCTGGCGCACCCGATTACAACGGCAAGATGCTGCGCAGGGATGCTGGGCATGAGGTCTACAGGGCTCGTTACCATGACGTCCTGCGCCAGATCTCCTACCTCGCCAAAACCTATACCAAGGAGCTTGGCTACGACGGCCAACGTAACTTCGGGTGTACCCAATTTCCTCACTGAATGAGTATCGTCATCTCTCAAAACTTTTCTCGGCAATCATCATTCGAGAACGTGCCGGAGATGCGGCAGCGGATCGCCAGCTTGGGGTGGCTGCCATGAAGAACTATATCCGCCTCTTTTCTTCCGAGAACAGCTTATAGGCCAGATGATTTTATGCATAACCTCAATGAGCCGTCGGACGCCATCAATAAAGGCCCAAACTGCAAACTGTGCATCGACAGGAAGGTCACCTACGCCGGGGATGATTTGCTGAACTGGCTGTACCACATGCTCAGTCCGGATGATGCGCCGTTCCCCTCCAAAACGGGACGATCAGGCTGGCAGCGGACATTATGACTTCTTGTTAGGCTGTGGCAGCCAGTCACTACTCAGTGACAGGAGGCGTCCCCCATGCTTATCCCCGTAGACGCCATCAACTATACCGTTGAGGAGGCTCACTATTATCTTGCCTCTTTGCCTTTACAAGATAACAGGCCCTTGATGGATCAGGCTAATTTTCACTTTACGAAGTAGAAATCTGGAGGAAGATAGCAGAGGAACATCTGGAGGAGGCGTTTTAATGGGCAATTTCCTCCCTCCTTACAAACAAAGCAGGTTGAAATCAGTTGAAATTACTTTTCCCATTCTTGCAAAAGAAATGTAGTCCGCAGTTTGATGGTTTTTACAATCTCTGTAATTTCTGGGATAAAACCGTACTGAGCAATGAAGTCCCCTGCAAGCCCGTCAATGCTGTCTCGCAGGCAACTGACCAAGCCATTCCCCACATTTGTCAATGCGCCATATTCCATTGAAATATCAGCGGCAAAGCGCCTCCACTCACCGTGGTAAAGACGATCTCCATCGTTTTTACCGCCTATTTTTAAGGCCAGCTTTTGGCTGACGTTGTAGGGGGCCGTGCTCACAAGGTCATAGAAGGGGGCAAGGCGAGGTTTTTTTCCGTCATAGAGCAAGGAAATATTCTTTGCGTGGGCGTCGGAATTGCCGATGCACACGTTGAAAATCACCCATTGCAAAAGCTTATGCACGTCACCAGCGGGATTTTGACAATGTGAAAGCAGAGCAAAGCATTGGGGGAGCGTAGCCGAACCCGCGCCCCTCTGGTACTTTCTCCTGCTCGCAAGCCCAAGGGCTTGGCAAAAGTCCTCCTGATGCAGCCGTTCAATACTACCGCCAACTATTCTTCGATCATAACGCTCTACCACAAAGGCCTGAGGCAAAGTCGACGTCAGGAAAAAAGGCGGCACCTCAAGCCCCATGTGTGCCGCCAGCCCCATGCAAAATACTTCGTTTCCCGGCAGATTTGGAAAGCGAATGGAGGCGGGCTTGATGATGTGCGTACTTGGAGCGCCATTTTGTGGAAGGGAAAATCCCATGTGGGCATCTATTCGCACCACGCCCTTGCTCTGAGCGCCCGCCAGCGACAAGCGCATCTCTTCCTGTCCGCCAAGCAACGGCTGCGTTGGAAGCTGGGCAATATAGCGGGTCAATGCCTCCTGGCTGAGCGGCGTATAACTATAGGGGGCCTCTACAGGCGTCTCATGGGCGGGGAGAATGACAAAAGCCCCGGCGCACTCCGCACCGAGGACTTCCAGCAATGCATATGTTGCGCTTGACTCCAGGCCGCGTTCACGGGCTACTGCCTCTCTGAGGCATTCCTCGGGCAGAAGATTGTCAAAAAAAGCTGTAGACAGGTCAGTGGAAAAGGCTTCGTCCACCAGTGGAAGGCTCAATGAAATCGGTATACTGCCAGCATTCGCCAGCCACGAGGCGGCATATTGAAACACTATGTTTCCCCGTTCTACCGGGTACAATTTTCCCACCAGTTCCTTGTTGTACCAGACGGTAAGCACTGGCAGTCACCTAAAAAGGGAACATGTTCAGCTCCAGACGAAGAGCTGCCGTGATACGAAAAAGCTTTTCAATGGACGTAGAGTTACTATTGCCAAATTCAATCTGCATGATTTCAAATCCTGAAACTCCTGACAACTCCGAGAGCTGTTCATGCGAAAGTCCCATGCTGTTACGTCGCATGGAAATAAGTCGGCCGATTTCATACATCGTGTTTTGGGCTTTGGATCCAGCCTGTTGCTGGGCCATGCTCCTTTGCTGCTGCCGCAGCAACAAATCCTGCATGGACGCGCCCATGTCTGAAGGCTGGTTCTGCCAAGGATTAAATGGGTTATATGCCATGATGTGAGTCCGATATATTTTCGTTCTGAAACACTATTTTATAAATTGCGGTGCATTGTCATTTTTGTCAAGGATTCGCATGCTCATGGTCATGTGAGCCTTTCGAAACTCGCTCAAAGCACATGATGCGAGCTTGGCAGGAAAAACTACCCTAGTAATACAGAAGGC
This sequence comes from Desulfovibrio fairfieldensis, assembly GCF_001553605.1. NCBI lineage: Bacteria > Pseudomonadati > Thermodesulfobacteriota > Desulfovibrionia > Desulfovibrionales > Desulfovibrionaceae > Desulfovibrio > Desulfovibrio fairfieldensis. The sequence continues at coordinate 3,631,226 of NZ_CP014229.1, read as the reverse complement.
TGACCCGCCACTTTTGAAAAGATTTTTTTGACGAATTTCGATATATCAATCTACCTGGAACAATGGCAAAAGCCGCCGTCCCACAGTACGTCAGAATTTGGAGAACTCCCCAATGGCCCTGAAAAAATCCGCAATCTACGCCCGCCTCTGGCAGTCCTGCGACGCGCTTCGCGGCGGCATGGACGCCAGCCAGTACAAGGACTATGTGCTGGCTCTGCTTTTCGTCAAATATATCAGCGACAAATATACAGGGGAATATGCTGAAATCACCATTCCGCCCGGCGCCAGTTTTGCCGACATGGTGGCCCTTAAAGGCAGTTCTGACCTTGGGGATCAGCTCAACAAGAAAATTTTTGAACCCATCGCTTCCGAAAACGGCCTGCCGAAATTCGCCAATTTCAACGATACCGCCAAGCTCGGCAGCGGTGCGGAGATGGTGCATCGTCTGGACAAGCTTATCGGCATTTTTGAGAACCTGAATTTTTCCCGCAACCGCGCCGATGGGGACGACATTCTGGGCGATGCCTATGAGTACCTCATGCGCCATTTTGCCACCGAGAGCGGCAAAAGCAAGGGGCAGTTCTACACCCCCGCCGAAGTCAGCCGCATCATGGCCAGCATCATCGGCATTGCCCAAGCCGAGACTACGGCCCGCACTACAGTTTACGACCCAACATGCGGCTCCGGCTCCCTTTTGCTCAAGGTGGGGGAAGCGGCTCCCACCAAGGTGGCCCTCTACGGACAAGAAAAGGACGTAGCCACCCAGGGCCTTGCGCGCATGAACATGGTGCTGCACGGCTATGCCACGGCGGAAATCGAGGGCGGCAACACGCTCACCACTCCCCTGTTTAAAAATGGTGAGGCGCTGCAAACCTTTGACTATGTGGTGGCCAATCCACCTTTTTCCGACAAGGACTGGAGCACAGGCCTCATACCCGACAATGACGCCTATGGCCGTTTCACACTGGGTATTCCACCGGAGAAGAACGGCGATTACGCCTACTTGCTGCATATTCTGGCTTCGCTCAAGCCCACGGGCAAAGGGGCGTGCATTCTTCCGCATGGGGTGCTCTTTCGCGGCAATGCCGAGGCCGACATCCGCCGAGCCCTGTTACAGCGCGGCTATATTAAGGGTATCATAGGCCTGCCCGCCAACCTGTTTTACGGTACGGGCATTCCCGCCTGCATTGTGGTGCTGGACAAGGAGCAGGCCGCCTCGCGCAGGGGCATCTTCATGGTGGACGCCAGTAAGGGCTTCATAAAGGACGGCTCCAAGAACCGTCTGCGCGCCCGCGACATCCACAAAATCGTGGATGTGTTTTTGAAGCAGAGGGACGTGCCGGGCTTTGCCCGCATGGTCAGTCATGCGGATATTGAAGCCAACGGCTGCAATCTGAATCTTCCCCGCTACATCGACAGTCAGGAAGCCGAAGACAGGCAGGACATCGAAGGCCATTTGCGTGGCGGCATTCCTGTGGCGGACGTGGACGCTCTTGCCGAGTACTGGAGGGTCTGCCCCGGCCTGCGGGACACGCTTTTCGCCCCCATGACGGAAGACAGGCCCGGCTACGTGCGGCTGGCCGTGGACAGCGCTCAGATTCGCACAACGGTGCGTGAGCATAAAGAATTTGCGGGCTTCATGCGGCGTATGGCCCGACACTTTGTCGCTTGGCGTGAAAAACAACGCCCAAGGTTTGCGGCCTTTGCCCAGGGGCATTCGCCCAAGGAGTTGGGAACGCGCACCGCCAATGATCTGCTGGCCCATTACGCGGGCCAACCCCTTATGGACAACTACACGGCCTATCAGTGCTTCATGGATTTGTGGGATGCCGCCATGCAGGACGATTGCTACAGTATCAGTCAAAGCGGCTGGCAGGCGGAAATTGTGCGCGTGGTGGAAGTCGTCAAGTCCGGCAAAAAGAAAGGGCAAGAGGTCGACAAGGGATGGGCTTGCGATCTCACTCCCAAGGAATTGGTGGTGGCCCGTTTTTTTGCCGCGGAACAGGCCGAGCTGGAAGCCTTGCGCGAGGAACTGAACGTTAAGCTGGCCGAGCGCGAGGCACTGGAAGCGGAAGACAACGAGGCTGAAAACACCCTCCTTCCACTGAAGGAGGGCAAGGACGCCGACGAAGAGGCCACCGACACGAGCGACAGCAAGAGGATTGTGGACAAGGCCGCCGTCAAGCGGCTCATCAAGGAATATAAGCACAACAGAAAGCATTATGCCGAAGAATTGGCAATACTGGAGGGCTGGCTTGGTCTTCAGGAACGTATCGACAGCCTGAAAAAAGACATCAAAACACGGGACAAGGCTTTGGACGCTGCCGTGTACGCCCGCATCCCCACCTTGACAGAGGAGGAGGTCAAAACGCTGGTCATTGACGATAAATGGCTGGCACAGCTTGAAAGCGCGCTTGCCTCCGTACTGGACAGCGTGGGCCAGCGGCTTACCGGCCGGGTGAAAGAACTGGCCGAACGCTATGCCACCCCTATGCCCGAACTGGACAAGAGGGTGGAAGAGTTGGAGACCAAGGTGCAGGCCCATCTGCAAAGGATGGGATTCTCGTGGTAGCGCGAAAGGGGTACAAGCTTACGGAAGTGGGGGAGATTCCAGAGGATTGGGAGGTGAAGCTACTAAGAGAGCTTGGAGATGCACTCATTGGATTGACGTATAGCCCTAATGATGTTTGTGAATATGGTACATTAGTCTTGCGTGCTTCGAATATACAAAATAATTCTCTTTCTTTTGAGGATAATGTATATGTTAAGAAGAACATACCAGAGAGAATAAAAGCGCGAAATGGTGATTTGCTTATTTGCGTAAGAAATGGCAGCCGTAGTCTAATAGGAAAATCTGCCCTGCTTGATGAGCGAGTAGATGGCATGACCTTCGGCGCATTCATGACTGTATTTAGAAGCTCAATAGGATCCATGCTCAGTTATTTATTTCAATCTGAAATAATAAAGAGGCAAATTTCTGAGTATCTCGGTGCTACCATCAATCAAATTACAAACGCTAGTCTCAAGTCATTCTGTATTCCATTATCGCCACATAGTTCGGAACAAATAGCCATCGCCACTGCTCTCTCCGATGCCGACGCCCTCATTGAGGCCCTTGAGCAAAGTATCGCCAAAAAGCGGCAGATCAAGCAGGGGGCCATGCAGGAACTGCTTACGGGCAAGAGAAGACTGCCTGGATTTGGAGGGGAATGGAAAGAGATCACTTTGGCTCATGTCGGCAAATGTCTTCGTGGAGTGGGATATAACCCTGATTCTGACCTTTACAGCAATGCTACTGAAGACAGCATTAGGCTACTGCGTGCGAATAACATCAAGGATGATTGTATTCTTTTTTCAACTATACAGCATGTTGATAAGCGGTGTGTTTCTGAAAAACAAATCTTAAGAGACGGAGATCTTTTAATTTGTATGGCCAATGGGAGCAAGGCTCTTGTTGGAAAGTCAGCAGTTTTTTATTGTAAAGATGAATATAAGTATACATTTGGCGCATTCATGGCGTGTTTTAGAGCATATGGCAATATCGAGTCAAAAAAAATATTTCGTTATTTATTCCAAACAATTGAGTATAAACAGCATTTGGATATTTTGTTGGCGGGAACGAGTATCAAGAATCTTGCTCCCAGCAGCATTGAATGCTTCGCAATTACTATACCTGCTAATCCAAAAGAACAAACCGCCATCTCCAACATCCTTTCCGACATGGACGATGAAATTGCCGCCCTGGAAGCCAAACTGGCCAAGGCCCGGCAGATAAAAATAGGAATGATGCAGGAACTGCTTACCGGAAGGATTCGCCTCGTATGAATAATCCCTACGCCGAACGCGTCACGCAACAGCGCGTCATTGCCCTGTTCCGTGACGAACTGGGTTACAGTTATTTGGGTGACTGGCAGCACCGTGAGGGCAATGCCTCAGTGGAGGAGTCCCTGCTCTTGCCTTTTCTGGTGGAGCAAGGCTACAGCCCGGCCCACGCCAAAGCCGCCGTGGACGTGCTGCGGCAAGAAACCCTGCTGGCCGGACGGAGTCTCTATGCCGCCAGCGAAGCCGTGTATTCCCTGATGCGCTACGGCATTCCCGTGCAGGTGGAGGCGGGTGAAAACCACCAGACCGTGTTCTGCATCAACTGGAAGCAGCCGGAAAAGAACCACTTCGTCATTGCCGAAGAGGTGACTCTGCGCGAAGGTTTGGAGCGTCGCCCGGATCTGGTGCTTTACATCAACGGCATTGCCGTGGCGGTCATTGAACTGAAAAGAGCTTCGGTCTCTGTGAACCAGGGCATCGGACAGCTTATTTCCAACCAGGGGTCGGAATACAATCCCGGCTTTTTCACCACAGTACAGTGGCTCATGGCGGGCAACAACAGCGAAGGCCTGCGTTACGGCGCCATCGGCACCCCGGCCAAGCACTATCAGCGCTGGAAGGAAGATGAGGGCGACGCCAGCCTGTCCCTGCTGGACAAATATCTGTGCAAAATCTGCAATAAGGAGCGGTTCATTGAATTGTTGCATGATTTTGTAGTCTTTGACGGCGGGCGCAAAAAACTGCCCCGCCCTCACCAGTACTTTGCCGTCAAATACGCCCAGGAGCATGTGCGCGCCTACAGGGGCGGCATTATCTGGCACTCGCAGGGCAGCGGCAAATCGCTGGTCATGGTCATGCTGGCCCGTTGGATACTGGAAAATATGCCCAAGGCCCGCGTATTGGTGGTGACCGACCGCATTGAACTGGACCAACAGATTGAGGGCGTATTTCACAACGCCGGGCAAAAGCATGTCCAGCGCATCGACAGAGGCAGGGATTTGTTACCCGCCCTGCAACGGCACGACTTACGCCTCATGTGCGCCCTTATCCATAAATTCGGCACCCGCAGCCAGCGGGGCGAGCAGGACCTCAAAGCCTATATTGCCGCCCTTGCTTCCCAGCCCGGCTTGACTGTGGGGGAACTTTTCGTCTTTGTGGATGAGTGCCACCGCACCCAGAGCGGTAATCTGTATAAGGCCATGCGGGCCACCATGCCTGCGGCGGTGTTCATAGGCTTCACGGGCACACCTCTACTCAAGACCGACAAACAGACCACCATGGAACTTTTCGGCGGCTATATCCATACGTACAAATTTGACGAGGCCGTACGCGACAAGGTTGTGCTGGATCTCCTGTACGAGGCGCGGGATATTGACCAACGCCTCAGCTCCGAGGCCAAAATAGACGCGCTATTCGAGTCCAGAACTGCGCCCCTCAACGAATGGCAGAAAGCGGAGCTGAAAAAGCGTTGGGGCACGATGCAGAATCTGCTCAGTTCCCGCTCACGCATGGAAAAGATTGTGGGGGAAATCTGTTTTGACTTTGAAACCAAACCCGTCCTGAGCGGCGGACGGGGAAATGCCATACTGGTGGCCGCCAGTATCCGGGATGCCTGCAAGTACTATGAACTTTTCCAACAGACGCCGCTCCGGGGCAAATGCGGCCTGGTCACTTCCTATAATCTCCAAACGCGCGATGCGGCCGAAGATATGGGAGAAAACACCGAAACCGCCCGCCAGTTCATTTACAAGACATATGTCGCTCTGCTGGAGCATGTGAAAGCCCGTGCGGGCAAGACTCCGGCGGAAGTCTACGAGGAGCGGACCAAAAAGCTCTTTGTCAAAGAACCGGCCAACATGCGCTTGGTTATTGTGGTGGATAAACTGCTGACAGGCTTTGACGCCGTACCCTGCTCCTATCTCTATATCGACAAGCACATGCAGGATCACGGCCTTTTCCAGGCTATCTGCCGTACCAATCGCGTGGCTGGCGACGAGGAAGACTGGAAAGATTTTGGGCGTATTGTGGATTTCAAGGATTTATTCCGCAAGGTAGAACATTCCATAGCCGTGTATACCTCGGAGCTGGACATGCCGCCCGATGCCGCAAATCCGCAGATTCTGCTCAAAAACCGCTTGGCCGCCTGCCGGGAAAAACTGGACGCGGCGGTGGAAGCTTTTCAGCTTGCCTGTGAGCCTGTGCCGCCGCCCAAGGGAGATCTGGAATATATTCATTATTTTTGCGGCAATACCGAACTGCCGGATGATCTGGCTGCCCATGAGCCGCGTCGCACGGGCCTGTATCACAGCGTCATCAAACTGCTGCGGGCCTATGCCAATATGGCCGACGAGATGCTGGCGGCAGGCTATACTCCAGACGAAGCGGCGCATATCAAGGGGCTGGTGAGTCAAGCCGTCCATCTGCGTGATGCCGTGCGCATGGCCAGCGGAGAAGTACTGGACTTCAAGCCCTTTGAGGCCGACATGCGTGATCTGCTGGACCGCTATGTAGAGGCCTCTGAACCGCGCATCATTTCGGCCTTCGATGATATGTCGCTGCTGGAAATTGTGGAGCAGAGCGGCATACAGGAGGCCATTGAAAAGCGTTTCGCCAAGTTGAGGCACAACCAGGAGGCTGTGGCTGAAGCTATTGAAAACAATGTACGCCGCGTCATTCATGACGAGCAGGCCAGCAATCCCGAGTTTTACGAGCGCATGTCCACGGTGCTGGCGGAGCTGATCGCCCTTCGCCGGGCCAAGGCGTTGGAATACGAGGCTTATTTGCAACGATTGGCCGAAGAGGTACTGCATCCCATGCAGCAGGGGCACGGCGGTGCCATCCCCAAAAGTTGCGACACCAAAGGCAAGCGAGCCCTTTACGACAATCTGGGTAAGGACGAAGCTCTGGCCTTGCGCGTGCATGATGCCCTGCTCAAGGAGTGTCCGCACGGCTGGCGCCGAAACCACGCCAAAAGAAATGCGGTTAAAGCCTTACTCGCACGGCAGTTACCACCCCATGAAGATGTGGAGCGGATCTTCAAAATCGTGGATGCCCAAGGGGAATACTGATGCCCGGCACGCTCATGCTCAACGGACTTGCGGTGGATGTGCAGCGCAAGGCCATCAAGAATATCCACCTTGCCGTATATCCTCCGGCGGGTAGCGTGCGCATCTCCGCGCCATTGTGGATGAGCGATGAGCGTATCCGCCTTTTTGCCCTTGCCAAGCTGGAGTGGATCAGGAAGCAACGCCGGGTCATTCAGGCGCAGGAGCGGGAAACGCCCCGCGAATTTTTGAACCAGGAAACCCACTTCGTCTGGGGTCACCCCTATTTGCTGCGCCTTGAAGAGCGCCTCACCACACCCGGCGTGAACCTGGAGCACAGTACCCTGACCCTGTATGTGCGCCCCGGCAGTGATGCCGGGAAGATGCAGGAAACGCTGGAGGGCTGGTATCGCCAGATTCTGCGCAAAGCCGCCTTGCCGCGACTGGCCCAGTGGCAGAAAGCACTGGGGCTGCCGTCGGTGACGCTTCGTATCCGTCGTATGAAAACGCGTTGGGGCACCTGTACCCCGGCACGCTACAGTATTCTTCTCAATACGGAGTTAGCAAAAAAACCGCGAGAATGCCTTGAGTATATTGTTGTTCACGAACTCATGCACTTTCTGGAACCCAATCACGGCCAAAACTTTACAGCGCTCATGGATAAGCATTTGCCCCGCTGGCGGGCGCTGAAAAAAAAGCTTAACAGGCTGCCTGTGGCTCATGAAGAGTGGGAAGACGAAACATTATTAGGTGGGAATAGGCAATAGAAAAACGGTATAAGTTGCTGTGGGCTATTGTTCGGTTCCGGCAAAAACCTGTATTCCTTTCCGTTCAGCGGCCAGAGCAGCGCGTTCCATGTCGTCGCTGCTCTGACCGAAGCGGGCCAGACTTTCTTTCATCCTCAGAACAAGCTCCGGATCAAATCTCTGGTTAAGCGTTCTCTTGTTTATCAGCTCAGTGAAGAGTTGCGCTATACCTTCCAGAACCGGTCGGAACTGTTTATATTCTTCACGTTCGATCACATGGACGTAATAGTCATTTGTAATGTCGACTACAGCATAGCGCGGCATGATCTTAAAAGAGCGGATACATTCGTCATAAAGAGTTGCGTTGGTCACAAACAGACCCAGTTTACCGTCAGCAGTCTCCCATGCCTCCTGAGCTTCTTTCCCCTTGTCTACGTTGCGGGCGAAGTAGGTTTCCGCACTGTCTGATTTACCCAAATCATGAAAAAAATCCGGACCATGATAGTAGTATTGCGGAAAACCGGCGGCGATCATGCGCGCGCCATAATCGCCGTCCTCCGTGCCGTAAAGGCCGTAGTCTTCATTCCACCGGCCCAAGATGTCTGAAACCTCTTTGGGAATCAGAATGGCCTGACCAGCCAGATTCGTACGGCAGATGCCGAGGATTCCGTCTCTGGTCCGCAGAGTTCCAGGATGTTTCAGAAGCATTTTTCGGTTAAACGCGCCGCCCAGCGTGGAGAGGGGTTGCCCATGTCTCCAGAGGCAGAAAAGCTTTTTCAGCCAGTGTGGTTCTGTGATGACAATGTCATTGTCCAGCTTCATGTAAATAGGGGCATCCACCAGTTGCCAACCGATGTTGGCAGCGCAGGCCACGCCCATATTTGTGGGTAGGAGAAAAAGATAGTCAATAATACTGCGTTCTTTAAAGTCAATAAGCTTGCGCACCAACGGCGCATCGCTGCCGTTATCCACCACTGTTAGACAAAAGGGAACTTCCTGCGACGTTTTGCGTAGTGCCAGAATAGCAGCCTGCGTAACCTCGTATCGGTTAAAGACCGGCATGGTAATATTCACAACCGGCATTGCAGACATTATGCTTCCCCATCAGGTAAAAACGACCAAAATCTACAAAATAGCTCCCTTTGCGGAAGGAAAAGTGCTCTTAAACGGCATTTGCCGTTTAAGAGATTTTTCAAGAGAGCGAATTCACCATAATCCAATCTTCCTGCATGTCCCTTTCATAAATATTCTTTTAGTTGCCTGCATTTTCATTCAATGTGGACGAAATGTATGTGGGCACGCGGCATTCCATCTGTTTGCGCCTGCTTGAAGAACATCGAGAGTTCACCAGACTGAAGAAAAACTTCACTCTGATGGATCAGTTTGACCAGAGCTATTTTTTCTCCTTAACCGAATAGCAATGACACGGAAAGTTCATCCGCTATACTGTTGATTTTCCTTGTCCATCCATATCCACAATTCCCTTAATTTTATAAAAAACTACAGAACAAAGACTGCGTCTCTTTCCATCATTTCATCGAACTCTTCCTCTGTCTTCCAGCCAAGGGTACATCCAAAATCCTGGTTAAGTGTTTCCAGAGCCATGAATGTCTTTACAGTGTCCCTGGAGGACAGAGCTGATTTGAAATCGTGGAACACAGCGTTGAAAAGGGTTTTCCTTTCCTGGTAGTAGCTTTGTATGGTGCGTTCAAGGTTTTCCCGTTCAGCGCTCAGGCGGGGGATGGCTTCCCTGCACAGTTCTTCAATGCGTTCCAGCCGAATTTTGGAGGCTTCCGCGCCGGAAAAAAGGTTCACCAGTACGTAAATGGAGGCGTCAATGGTTCTGTTGGCGAAGACAATGGCTACGGCCGCCAAGGCCGTCGCTAAAAGCTCTCCGAGAATGTTGGGTATGCCCAGCGCAGTAAGTTGTTGTTCCAACATATAGGCTAGAGTACCGATACCAACCGTGGTCAAACTTTTGAGAATAATTGACACTAACTGGGAAAAGGACGAAATTTTTCCGGTCAAATAGCCGTACACGGACTCCCACACTGTGTTGAGCCCCTGACCTATGGTGGACAGTAGCACCCCTGCAGACTTGAAGATGCTGCGTAGCGCGCCCATCAGCAACTTCAAGGCTTCCAGTCCGAACTCCTTGCCCGCACGTACCACAGCGCTGGAGGTCAGTTTTCCCCAGATCACGCCCCAAAAACGCTCAAAGCGCTGCCCGATGCTCAGCGAATGGGGATTTTCCGCCGCTTCCCGTAATTCCCAGACAGCTCCGCCTACCACCAGCATACCCACTTCGGCCAACAAGCCTTTGAGTGTTCTTTCTCCTGCCCGACAGCCCGCATCCGTGACGGTTTGACGGACAACATATCGGTATGCCGCCCCGTTCTCCGTCTGGGCGCGGGTGGTAGTGCTGGGCCGCAGCTTTTGCAAGGCGGCTCGGGCTTTGGCGCTCAGTTCTGGATTGGGGCTTTGGGCATATCGCTCCAGGTTCGTTTTATGGCGCTCATAGTCGTCCGCCGGTACCACTATTTCATCCGGGGCCTGCGGGTCCTCGGAAAGGGTGTAGCGCTCCTCAAGCAATACTTCCGTATTTTTTACCACCTTGAGTTGCTGCTTGACGCAAATGCCGTTTTCGGAATAGCCCACCACATCCGTATATTCGTTATTGTAGCAGGCGACGCTTTCCAAGTCCTTGTGCGGTAGAGGACTTCCGTCCCGGTGTTTATCAAGATATAAGTCGTCCGTGCGGGCATAGGTTTTACCCGTGTTGTGGATGACAGCGCTTCTGTTCTGCTCGCCCGTAACCTGCGATTCAAAGACAAAACCGAACTTGACCGGGCTGTTGTTGGGCGAGCCATCTTTGTTGTGGGTAACGGCGTAGATGGAGCGGCCGGTATTGATCTGCCCGGCGTACAGGGCTACGCCGTCGGCCAAGGCCAGATTGCTGCCGAAAGAAGCCATAAATTTTCTGAGCAGTTGATTGCCCACTTCGGTGGAGACGTCTTCCATAAGGCTCCGGGGAAGCATGGCGTCTTGAGGCTCGGGCTTGGCAAAGAAATCCGGTGCGGCGAACAGAGTTGCGGTAGTCATGGTACATTTCTCCATAGTCACATGGCCGCCAGCTTTTCCAAAAACTGACGGCTGTTTTGAGTCAACTCTTTGGTGGCCTGCGTGACCACACCGTTATCATCGAACACGGGCGTCTCGAGGATGTTGGTGACGGTGCGCGCCAAGCCGCAGGATTTTTGCACAATATACCTGTCGCGAGCGTTAGTTTTGATGACCTGATAGTCGGTTTCTCGGTCCACCAAGGCTTTCAGTTCACCGTTGGCCTCAAGAAAATGAATGAGCAGGGTCTGGAGCACGTCGCCGATTTCCTCAGTGCACCTCAGAATAGCCTTGGCGGCGGTGCGGGCGATCTCCATTCCTTGCGCAGCGCCCTTGGCTTTTTCCAGGTTGGAGCGAGCGTCGTTGACCGCCTCTTCCGCCTTGGAGGCCAGCAAAAGACCTCCCACAGCCAGCACCGGAGCGGCCACAATACCGCCCAGCACCAGCGTGCCACCGGCCATGCCTAACCCTCCGGCTGCCAGCGCGCCGCCGCCGAACCACGCTAGAGTGGCGTTCGTGGCGGCCACACCACTGAGAGCGCTGATAGCTGTACCCGTGGAGGCTGTGGCCAGCATGCCCGCCGCGCCGAACGCGCCAAAACCCGCCAATGCGCCACCGGAAACAGCGGCAACGCCTCCCTTGAGCACGTCCGAAATCTCAAGAACTATTTTTTGAATGTTCGCCAACTCGGTAGTGATGGACAGTTCGGGGTTAAGTTCAATGTCCTCATCCAACTCAACATTCTTAATTCTTTCAAAGGCGGCAGCAAAAGGTTTCAGACCCTCATCAACGGCCTTCAGTTTTATTTTCCCCAATTCTTCCAAGGCATCCTGCGCGTCCTCCCTAGTTCGTTCCAAGGATCTGCTGGCCTTGTCATATATGCTCCGGGCGTTAGCGGTAATGGACTCCGCCCTGTCAAAATCTTCCTTGGCGTCCAGGCCTTTTTTCACGCCATACCCACCGGTGATAAGAGCAGCAGCACCGAGCAGAATTGGAATAAACGGTAATGGCATAGTTTAATCCTCCATAAACTTGTTAGCTTGCTTAATGAGAAAAATCATATTCTCTACCCATGACTGCATCCAGCCCAGATCTCTTTGAGAAAGGCCGAGCATAATGCAAAGTTTTTCCAAAAATTGTTCATCATCCTTATTCAGAGATCTTTCAGCTAAAGCGACGGAAAGAAGTTCAAGCAGTACAGCGACTTTGTCCCTGCGAGCTGTAAAAACAGTTCTCAGTATATCATCTGGTATGTCTTCGGCGATGACGTCTGGAAAAGCTGCTTGGAATTCCCGCATCTTGACGTCCTCATGGACGGTTATTACGCCGTCGGCCATAATAAGCCGGTCAAGTAGCCCTAAGAATACTGCCTGCTGTTTTGGATTAAAATTTTCTGAAAACATAATTGCTCCTCAGATTAAAGTTTGCAGATAGGCGCAGCCTTGTTTTGTCTTGAAGATATATTCTTCAAAAGACATGTACTGCTTGAAAAATTCATATCCTTCAATAATACGGCATCGTAAAGGCCGTGTTTCGTATTGTAGGCAAGCATGCATGATGCTATCGTAAAAAATACAGATGCCATTCCCGTCATCTAAATCTGAATATATATCGCCAAACGCTCTTAGATGACTACAGCATGCTCCGCAGCGTGAACAAGAAAACGAAGTTAGGGATATGATCGCAATTAATTTTTCCATTTTTCCCCATGGTCATAGCCAAGCTTGTCAGCGTATCCGCAAAGCACTTTTATATTCTTTTTAATGCGTTCATCATTGGAAAAGAAGAAGCAAAATATCACTGCTGCTATCTCTATTTTCCAAGGCAGCGGCATGGGGTACGGCAGAGGAGGAACAATCATGCGGCCTCTCTAACGAATTGTGAAAATTTTTTCGGTTCCAAGTAAGAGTTCTGTTTATTTTCATTATCTCGAAGCCCTTTTTGAAAACCTTTCAGATAAGATACGCCAATAGTTCCGAGCGCTATGCCTACTCCCACGACTAAAATTATCCGCAACATAGATTTTCCTTTTATGCCGAGAATAAGTCAGCAATTTCATTATGCTGAAACAGATTTTATAATATTATTGGAGTACATTACCGCATCTTCACCAAAACTGCGCACCCAAGCATCTAACTCAGGTTTGCTACGGGTAGTAAGAGTAAGCAATAGTCCCCCATCACTTATATCTTCTATATGCTGTTCATCAGCCCAGACCCGCTCACGTACATATTCAGCCACCTTGGAGCTGAAGCGAATAGTGAAAGTACATGGCTCATGCCACGGTAGGCCAAAACTGTTCCCTTCTTCCGGCAGGCTAAAGCTAAGATGCTTATCTGTCATAATGACATCGTGCACACGGTGTATCGCCAGATTACAGGGTCGCTCCACAACGTCGCATTGTGTGCCGACCTGCCCGCCAAGTGCATAGAGAGCGTTATTCATGGCCGCTATGCGCACAGGAAGAAAGCGATGCTCGCGCGCGGTTTCACGACCTGGAGCTTTATAGCGGACAAGGCAGACACGCCTTTCTTGGGCAGCCCCTATCAGTTTTTCAATGTGTGCTGCATGAGGCGTGTAGTCGATGCGCCCCTTGGCATAAAAGGTGAACTGCTTGCCAAGATTCGTATGGGACGGGTCCGCCAGATGTAGGGCTAGATGCTCAAGACTCGCATCCAAGCACTCCAGCACGGGCTTGGGCAGTATCTCTGACGCCATTTCCCGGCAGATGTCGAGGAAGCGCAATTCCTCGAAGTTCAACCCCAGAGTACGGCACCCACTAGCGGCAACGTATTGGTACCAGCGGCGGCGGTTGTCGTAGCCGGAATGCAGTGCAACGCCCACTACGCTTTCAATCTCACTGATCATGCGGATGATTGTTTGCGCCGAGCAATGCAATTCTTCAGCCAAATCCTGCTGGTAATGGCGGCGTCCATCCAGGAACAGCCTACGGAAAAGACGTAAGAGCTTGATGCCCGGCGTGGCGTCTGGGTCGATTTTTTGCGGCATGGCCTACCTTCAATCGTACGTTGCCGTGGGCATTGTCTTCCACGGCGCGGACCAACTGCTAATGGGCGGTTACTTCCTTTCCTTCGACCGGCGCTACAGGCTCTTCGTTCCCATCTGCATTCCTCTCATCTGCTTCTTCAGCGGCACACTTGTCCCAGGCATTCTGAAGCCGATCAAGGCTCCGGCCAATTTCTTCTCGGAACAAATAGCCAGCCATTACGCCACCGACAAAAATCAAAATGCGTCCAAACATGTCGTCATCTCCTTGTTGGAAGTGGTATGTTTGGATAGATAACTCCAGGTTATTCCAGATTTCGGAAATGTCGTTATGCTCACAAATTTTTCAATGGATAAATTGATTCATGACATTCACACCTCATCACTGTTCTCGTTAAAGAGCGAAAACAAAAGTAAGCGGAGCCTTCCAGCAAGTTATGATTTTTTGCTACTCGTTATTGAATAAAATGTCTATATTTGTTTTTTATGCTGTTTAAGAGCCTAATTTTTCCCCGTAACGTTTTTCACTCAAAAAAGGAGCGGAAAACGTGGCGGAACGGAAAAAGCAGCGGCTAGCTACGATTGTGGGTGCTAATATCACCGCACGGCGAAGGCTCAAGGGCTGGAACCAAGCCGCTTTTGCCGAGCGGCTTGGAATTGGCGCAGACTCGCTCTCAAGGATTGAACGCGGACTTGTCGCCCCCCGCTTTCCTCGCCTGGAGCAAATGGCGGAACTCCTTGAATGCCCGGTTGCAGAGTTGTTTCAAACTCAGGAAGAGCGAGAACGGACAAGCCCTGTCGGCCCTTCAGTTGCCTTTAATACCATTGACCTTTGCACCAAACGCGAGGTCGTACTGATGGCCGAAAAGATCATTCAACTCATGCGTTCATGATTTTTTGCGTCAGTCAACGCTGGCCACAAAAATTATCCTTTTGAACAGATATGATAATTCTGCCAAAGCCTCCGCCTTATACGCGGAGGCTTTTGGTTTACGGTGATAAATTCAGGAGGATATATGAATTCTGCCTATCAATCACAGAACATCACGGAATTGGCCAAGGCCCTGCTCATGTGCAGTGGCAACTGCAACCCACTCTCAAAGATGCCGAAGAATTTTTACAACATCCAGGTATGTCAGTTTGAAGATCGTCATATTTGCATACCGTGACGCTCTTCTGGACGGCGGCATCTAGCTTTGTCAGTATCTAGTGTGTGGATGTGTCCTCCATCGAAAATATAAGCAAGGCCGGTTCGTGGCATTCAGGAAAAAGCGGCAAGAGTACGCGGAACAGGCCGGAAGACCTGAAAGCTGATATACCGATTATCCGAGTCTCGGCCTGCGACGGCCCCAACTCAACGAGGTGCGCGGTTCTGGGGCATCTTGCACTAGATCGTGTTCTGCGCCAGCCGCCCCTGCTCAATGATCTACTGCCGAAAAAGGGCTTGCTGGTGATGTGTGCCTACTGATACAGGCGCGCCCAAAGGACATTCTGCCGCAGGCTCAGGCTATCCGTGACAGTTTGGACGGTCGCAAACTTTGCATGATGGTGACGGAAGGAGAGCTGTCCGCTGCACTGGACCGTTTCAGAGAAGTACCGACCTAGTGATTTGCGACTCCCAGGTGGTGCACATGATTGACCGGGACATACCGCCAGCATCCCCATGGCCACCTTTTCCGTGCTCATGGCCCGCTTCAAGGAAGATTTACCCATACTGGCCCGTGGTGCCGCAGCACTCACGCGACTAAAGCCAGACGATGCGGTGCTGATTCAGGAAGTCTGCTTCCATCATCCGCAAAAGGATGATATCGCCCGTGTTAACCTACTGCGCCTGTTGCAAAAGCTGGCCAGAGGTGAATTGAGGATCTCATGGAGCGCAGGTAAGGAATTTTCGAAATATGACAGAGATTATAAAGCAGTACTGCGCTGCGGAGAGACGGTTTTCCTGAAAATTTGCGCTACCAAGTGTCGATCATTACATTAGGATATCACCAGTCCTGAATAGCTGGCAGACACAAGACAACAAGTATTACACTTCCGATATATTCCCAACCATAAAGCGATAGTACAAGGAGATCCGACGGCTCACCGTCGGATCTCCTTTATGATATATCAGTTGTCGGGCAAGTTCTCCTGCCGCTATGGCTGGAAGCCAGTATCAACAGGCCATCTAGGCATTTTTCCTCAAGATGATGCATGGTTCTGATTCCAGTGATCCGAAAAGCCAGCGGTTATGGTTTGGGTAGCATAAAAAATTTTTTAGTGTTATCCCTGTTCAATAATAACACGTTTTTAAAAAAAGTAACTTTTAGCGTCGGCGGCATGATCTTCCCGGCAATTTAAGACACGTTCCTATGCAAAGTACCGCAGATTTTCTTGCCCAACGCCGCCGCAAATATATTGCCCTGGCGGCCTTGCTCGGATTTGCCTGCGCAGCCCTTTTGCTGAGCCTCGGCCTTGGTCCCCATGGTTGGTCTCTGCCCCTTGCCGAAGTCCCGACCTCTGAATCGCGTATTTTCTGGCAGTTACGGCTGCCGCGCGTGATCATGGGCGCTCTTGCGGGCGGCGGACTCGCCATGGGGGGCATTCTTACCCAAGCGGTATTGCGCAATCCTCTGGCGTCTCCCTTTACTTTGGGCATTTCCTCCGGGGCCGCTTTCGGTGCGGCCCTGGTCATCGTGGGCGGTTCCTTCGGCATCTGGCACATGGCGGCCAGCGCCTTTCTTTTCGCAGCGCTGACCGCGCTGACGATCCTGGGCATAGCCAGCCTCCGGGGCAGCCGCCCCGAAACATTGATTCTGGGCGGCGTCGCCGTCATGTTTCTTTTTTCCGCCGCAACGTCGTTTCTGCAATATTTGGGCACGGAACAGCAGGTGCAGGCCATCGTCTTCTGGAGTTTCGGCAACCTCGGCCGCGTAGGCTGGCCGGAAATAGTCATGGCGGCAGGCATGATCCTACTGCCGCTGCCGCTGGCCCTGCGTCTGGCATGGGATTTCAATGCACTGGCAGCCGGGGAAGAGAGTGCGGCTTCCCTTGGGGTATCCGTATTACGCCTGCGGACCCTGGGCATCCTGGCCGCCTCCTTCATGACCGCCGGAGCCATCTGCTTCACCGGAGTGATCGGTTTCATCGGCCTGGTCGCGCCGCATGTGGCCAGATTTTGCCTCGGCGGCGACCACCGTCTGTTGCTTCCCGGCGCGGCCTTTTTCGGTGCCGGTCTGGTGATCCTTTCCGACACCGTGGCCAGAACACTTCTCACGCCGCAGATCATCCCCGTGGGCATTGTCACGGCATTTCTCGGCGTACCGTTCTTTTTCTGGCTTTTGCTGCGTCGCAGCCAATTACGGGAGGGGGACTTATAATGCCGTCCCTGTTGGAAGCGCGCACCCTCAGTTTTGGCTATTCCGGCCACGCGCCCGTACTTGACGCAGTGAGTCTGGCGCTGCGGCGCGGCGAGGTTTGCGCCCTGCTCGGCCCCAACGGTGCGGGAAAAACCACGTTTCTGCGTCTTCTGTTGGGCCTGCTGCGCCCCACTGGCGGCGAAGTTCTGTTGGAGGGCGTCCCCCTGCACAGCCTGACCGGCAGGAAGCGCGCCAAGCGCATGGCCTATGTGCCGCAAGAGGCTCTCCCCCGTTTTTCCATGACAGTATTCGACGCTGTGCTGCTGGGCCGCAAACCCCACATGCGCTGGGGTCCCGACAAAAACGACATTGCCCGCACAGGCGAAACGCTGGCCCGGCTGGGACTGGAATCCCTGGCACAACGCCCTCTGGAGGCGCTTTCCGGCGGACAGCGGCAAAAGACGGCTTTGGCGCGAGCCCTGGTGCAGGATACGGATTGGCTGTTGCTGGATGAACCGGTCAGCAGTCTGGATCTGCGGCATCAGATTGAAGTGCTGGATATGGCGCGCCGCGTGGCGGAAACGCGCAATCTCGGCGTGCTGCTTTCACTGCACGATGTGAATCTGGCCATACGTTTCGCACACACCATAGCGCTCCTTGCACCGTCGCCGCAAGGAGCGCGCCTCGAAGCGCACGGCGACCCGGCGGCGGTGCTTACGCCCGGACGCATGCGCGCTGTGTATGGCATAGCCATGCAGGCCTACCACGGAGAGGACGGGCAAGTTCCCCTGTGGTTTCCTTCTTCAACGCAATCGTAACTTGGGAGTGTTTCGTGAACTTTTGTCGCTCACTGTCAGCAGCCTGTTTTGCCGTCTGTTGCCTTGCCCCGTGGTCCACTGTCCAGGCAGAACCGGAGGATCCGGCGCAAGCGGAAATGAATCCCGTTGTCGTCACCGCTACCAGAACCAAACACAGCCTTGGTGACGTCTCCGCAGCGGTATCGGTCGTTACCCGCAAGGAACTTGACCGGATCCCGGCCCAGAACGTACTGGACGTCCTGCGGACCATGTCGGGCGTCACTGTGGACAGCGACCGCAGCGTTTTCGGCAGCAGCACCTATAATAAGGTCATCATTCGCGGCATGGGCGGCAACACCCAGGGACGGGTGCTGGTACTGGTGGACGGCATGCCTGCCATGCCTGCGGGAACAAACATTTTCGAGTGGAACAGCATCAACCTGGATGCCGTGGAGCGCATTGAAGTGGTGCGCGGGCCGTCGTCTGCGCTTTACGGCTCCAGCGCCATGGGCGGCGTTATCAACATCATCACCCGCACCCCGCCCAAGGAGGGCTTCACCGCCACCCTGGACACCAAGTACGGCAGTTATAACACTTGGGATTCCAGCCTGTATCATGCCGGAGCGGTGGGGAAATTCAATTATTCCCTTTCCGGCAGCTATCTGACCTCCTACGGCTTCAACGGCATCCCGGAGCACAGCTCCAAGGCCGCCAGCAATCAGAAGCCCGGCTATAATGACGACGGCACCGGCGTGCGCAACGTCACGGGCGCGGCGCGTGTGGGTTATCGCTTTGACGACACGGCCGACATCACGGTCAATGCCGATCTGGCCTCCAATCTGCGCACCGGGCAATACAATTTCGACGATGACTACCGCCTGTACGAGTACCACAAAACAGGTTTCGGCCTGCGCCTGCACAAGGACTTCGGCGTAGTGGACAGTTCCCTGGCTCTCCGCGCGGACTTTCTGCACACGGATTACGACAGTATAGTAGGCACACGTGTGGACTATACTTCGCCTACCAGGCAGGAACAGTACAATCTTGACCAGCAGAATACCTTCGCCTGGGGAGAACACCAGCAGATCACCATGGGCGTTGCCGCCTCATACGGACGCTCGGATCAGGATCTGGATTATTCCCATCTCTCCACCTACAAAGACCGCATCCGTGAAAAAGGAGGCAGCCAGTATACCCTGGCCGGTTACATTCAGGATGAAATCAGTCTGTTCGGCAACACTGTGCAGATCATTCCCGGCCTGCGCTACGACATCATCGGCACGGACGGCTATGACAAGGATTCCACCAGCAAGGTACGCAATTGGCGCAAAGAGTACGGCGTTGAAGTGGACAACCGTCTCACTCCCAAACTGGGCCTCCGCGTGAATCCCTGGGACGGCCTGCTTGTTTTCCGCGCCAATTACGGCGAGGCCTTCCGCTCCGCCAGCCTGGACGAACGCTTCGGCGAATATGTTTACGGCAGCACCTTGTATAAAGGCAGCCCCGACCTCAAGCCCGAACTCTCGCGCACCCTGGATGCGGGTTTTGATTTTTCGCCGCTCAAGGAACTGACCTTTGGCGTCACAGGCTACATCACCTGGGCCGAGGATTATATCGCCTCCATCAAGGACGACACAAAGACAGGTGATTACTTCATTTCACAAAAGCAAAACATCGACAGCGTACAGATCACCGGTCTGGAAGGCGAGGCCAGTTGGAAGGCCACGGAGTATTTCACCCTGTTTGCCAACGGCACCATTCTGAACCCGCAGATCACTTCCGGACAATACAAGGGCAACCAGATTCCCTTCACCCCCACTTCCAAGGCCACCGTGGGATTTACTTTCGCTCACCCGGACTGGTTCACCCTGCGTGTGGGCGCCACCTGGACCGGTCCCATCTGGACGGATCAGGCCAATATGGAGGCCAATCAGGAAGGCAATTTCTGGCTGGGCGAAGTGCGCATTTCAAAACGCTTTGACCTCCAGGACTGGTGGGTGGAACCCTACGCGGAACTGCTAGCCGCTACCACCAAGGAAGAGGTGCGTTATACAAATACGTCCCGCATTCCCACCAACATGGCCTTTGTGGGTATAAAAGCAGGATTTTAATGCTTGAGATCCGGGAGGGGCATGTCCGGAGGCGCAATATAATGGAAATACCAACGATTCTGACCTGCATTGTCTGGTCAAGCCATGCCGCCATGCTGCGGGAGGCGGCGAAATCCCTGGGGGAAGGCGTTGCCGTTCGCGTGTTCTGTTCGCGCGACCTTGAGGAACGCCCGGAAGACTGCATTCAGGCCGTTGAGGATGCCGGGGCCGTCTTTGTATTCCGGGGATCTGACACAGTCTGGAACACACTGGACGATCCCCTGCGCGGGGCCGGAGAACATCTGCCGGTGATCTGCGTCGCTTCGGACCCCGCAGCCTGGGCATTGTCCTCGGTGTCGCCGCAGGAGGCAGAAAGGGCCTACCGCTATCTGTCCTACGGCGGCGCGGACAATACGGAAACCCTGTTGCGCTTTATGAAAGCACTCGCTCGCGGCGACGATATCGCCACGCTGCCAGAACCGCGCGCCATGCTCTGGGAAGGACTCTGGCACCCGGACGCGCCAGTGCCCGCTTTTGACGGTGTCAGCGCCTACCTTGACTGGTATGCGGGACATGCGGAACAGAAAGGGCTGTGCGGGGACACGGTGGGCCTGCTTTTCGGACGGCACTACTGGGTCAACGCCATGACCCAAGCGGAAGAATCCCTGGTACGCGCTCTGGAAAATAAAGGGCTGCGCGTTCTGCCCGCCTTCGCCAATGCTTTGCGCGATGCGGCGCTGGGCAACAGGGGAGGGACCAGATGGGCCAAGGAAGTCTTCCTTGATCCACAGGGGCAAAGCCGGGTGGATGCCCTGATCAAACTTCTGCCCTACTTCTCCCGCGAAAAGGGCATGGAAGAGGAAGCCCCTGCCTTTGTGGGCGACGATTCCCCGGCCAGGGACAATGTACGCCTTTTCCGTCGGCTGGGTGTGCCGGTTTTCCAACCGGTATTTTCATCCTCAAAAACAGTGGAAGCTTGGCAGGCCGACCCACAGGGGCTCGGTTCTGAAGTGGCTTGGGCTGTGGCCTTGCCGGAATTTGAAGGGGTTGTGGAGCCATTTTTTCTGGGCGGCACAGTCCCGGAAAAAAGTCTGGGCGATGTGGCCTACCGCATGCCCCTGCCGGAACGTGTGCAGCGTCTGGCGGCCCGTGTGGAACGCTGGCTGCGCCTGCGCGATAAACCCGTGGCACAGCGGCGCGTGGCTTTCATTCTACATAATGATCCCTGTTCCTCGGCCGAGGGCACCGTGGGCGGCGCGGCCGGACTGGACACGCCGGCTTCGTTGCATGCCCTGCTGCGCGACATGCGCGACGCCGGCTATGCCGTTGCAGTGCCGGAAAGCGGCGAGGCCCTGATGCGCATGATTCTGGACCGCAAGGCCGTCAGCGAGTTTCGCTGGACCACGGCGCGGGAAATAGAGGGCAAGGGTGGCATACTGGCGCGCGTGCCTCTGGCGCAATATCAGGAATGGGCCGCCGCCTGGCCCGAAGAAGTACGCCGCCGCGTGGACGAGGCATGGGGGCCTCCCGGACAGGGCAAGGACGGTCAGCCTCCGGCCATGACCCTTGACGGACATCTGCTGGTGACGGGCATCTCTCTGGGCAATGCCGTGGTTTGCGTGCAACCCAAACGCGGTTGCGCGGGTTCCCGCTGTGACGGCCAGGTCTGCCGCATCCTGCACGATCCGGATATTCCTCCCCCGCACCAGTATCTGGCCACCTACCGCTGGTTGCAGGACGGTTTCGGCGCGGATGCCGTCGTACATGTGGGTACCCACGGCACGCTGGAATTTCTGCCGGGAAAGGCCGTCGGACTTTCCGCCGCCTGTCTGCCCGACACGACACTTCACGAAGTGCCGCACCTCTACATCTATAACGCCGACAATCCAGCCGAGGCCGTGATCGCCAAGCGTCGCGCCTATGCCACGCTGGTCAATCACATGCGCCCGCCGCAGGTAACCGGCGGGCTTGATGAAAAGCTGGAGGCCCTGGACAATCATCTGGGACAGTGGGCGGAAGTCCGCAGGCGCGATCCGTCTCGTGCGCATCAGTTGGAGCATCTGGTGCGCGAGGCCGCGCGGTCCGCCGGACTGGCCGATGTGGAAAAAGATCTGCTGCAAAAGAATCCACAGACGGATTTCGCTATCCTGGCGGCCCGGTTGCATGAGACGTTGGACCTATTGCGTACGACCAGGGTGGACGTCGGCCTGCACGTGTTGGGAGAACTCCCGACGGACAAAACGCGGGCGGACTTCATCTATACCCTCCTGCGGCACGATACCGGTAATCCGTCGAGTCTGCGCCGCCTGCTCTGCGCCTTCAACGGGTTGGATTTTGACGCTCTGTCGGCCCCTTCCGCAGAACTGGAATCAGCCTCTGAACCGGATCGTGGAACCTTGTTGCAGCGTCTGGATGAGGAAGGGGCCGCTTTTACCGCAGTCTTGCTGGAACTGTTGCCCCTGCCTGCCGGGGAAGCCGATGCGCGGCTGGCGGCACTGATGCCGGACCTTCCCGCGTCCTTGCGCGGCGCATTGCGCGGGTTGCTCACACGCGTCCGCGACCTGGCGGCCCGTCTGGACGCCTCAGAGGAACGCGCTTCCTTTCTGCACGCTCTGGCCGGGGGATACGTGACGCCCGGTCCGTCCGGTCTGCTGGCGCGCGGACGTGACGACATTCTGCCCACGGGCCGCAATTCCTATACCCTGGATCCCCGCCGCCTTCCCACGGAAGCGGCTTGGCGCGTGGGGTGCAACCTGGCGAACGGCATTTTGGACAAGCATCTGAAGGAAGAAGGCCGCTATCCTGAAAACGTGGCCATGTTCTGGATGTGCAACGACCTGATGTGGAGCGACGGCGAAGGCCTGGGCCAGTTGCTGGCCCTGCTGGGAGTTCGGCCAGTCTGGCGCGGCGGAGTGGTCGACGGACATGAGGTCATCCCCCTGAAGGAACTTGGCAGACCGCGCATCGACGTTACCGTGCGGGTCTCCGGCCTGTTGCGCGACTCCTTTCCCGAGGCCGTGCGCTTTCTGGACAATGCTGTACAGGCGGTGGCGACGCTGGATGAGGATGATGAGGGAAATTCCGTGCGCAAGCACTGCCGTGAACGCCTGAAGCAGTGGCAACAGCCGGAAGAAGATCAGAGCGCCTGGCGTAAGGCTACATTGCGCGTGTTTTCTTCCCGTCCCGGCGTCTACCAGGGCGGTGTTGATTTGGCGGTTCACGCGTCGGCCTGGCGTACGGAAGCGGATCTGGCCGACGTCTTTTTACGCTGGAACGGCTATGCCTATGGCAACGGCGTTTGGGGAGAGGAGGAGGTTCCCGCACTGACGGCCAGCCTTTCCAATGTGGACATCACCTACAACAAGGTGGTCAGCGACGAACACGACCTGCTCAACTGCTGCGCCATTTACGGCATTCACGGAGGCATGACGGCGGCCGCCTCGCATCTGAGCGGGCATCCCGTGCGGGTTTACTATGGCGATACGCGCGAACCCCGGCACGTGCGGGTGCGGGACATGGCCGATGAAATCCGCCGGGTGGTACGCGGTAAACTGCTCAATCCGCGCTGGATAGCGGGCATGAAACGCCACGGCTACAAGGGCGCGGGCGATATGGCCAAACGCGCCGGGCGCGTCTACGGCTGGGACGCTACCACCGGCTTAGTGGATGACGGAATTTTTGACGACATGGCGCGCACCTTTGTGCTGGATGCGGAAAACCGCGCCTTTTTTGAAGAGCACAATCCCTGGGCTCTGGAAGAAATCGCCCGCCGCTTGCTGGAGGCCCAGGCTAGGGGCGTATGGCAGGCCGACCCGGAAGTGCTGGACGCCCTGCGCCAGAACTATCTGGACATGGAGGGTTGGCTGGAGGAACGCACGGAAGCCTTCGGCAGCAGTTTTCAAGGCGGCGGCATAGACGTCATCGTGGCTCCAAACACAGATATGCAGGACAGTGAGGACAAGATATGAGCATGATCCGGCCGCATTCCTACCCGTTTTCCGCCATTGTGGGACAGGAGGCTTTAAAGGAGGCGCTGCTGCTCAATGTGGTCAATCCCGGCATCGGCGGCGTATTAGTGCGCGGAGAAAAGGGCACGGCCAAATCTACCGCGGTGCGGGCTCTGGCGGCCATTCTGCCCGAGATGGACGTGGTGCGGGGCTGTCCCTGCGCCTGCGACCCTGACGACGCGGACACGCTGTGCCCGCTGTGCCGTGAAATGCTTTCCTCTACCGGCGAATTGCCCAGGGAACAACGGCGGGTGCGCGTGACCGAACTGCCCGTGGGAGCCGGCGAAGACCGCGTGGTAGGCTCGCTGGATATGGAAGCGGCCTTGGCCGACGGCCGCCGCCGTTTCGAGCACGGCCTGCTGGCCGCCGCAAACAGGGGCATCCTCTATGTGGACGAGGTGAACCTGCTGGACGACCATCTGGTGGACGTGCTTCTGGACGCTGCGGCCATGGGCGTAAATACCGTGGAACGTGAAGGGCTTTCATGGTCGCATCCGGCGCGTTTCACCCTGGTGGGCACAATGAATCCGGAAGAAGGCGAACTGCGGCCGCAATTACTGGACCGTTTCGGTCTTTGCGTGGAAGTGCGCGGCATGGCTGAGCCGGAACAGCGCATGGCTGTCATGACCCGTCGTATGGACTTTGAACGCGATCCGGTGGAATTTTGCGAACGCTGGCAGGAAAAGGACAGGACTCTAGCTGAAAGCGTCATGACGGCCCGCCGCCTGCTATCGGATGTACAAGCCGACGAGGCCTGCATGCGCGCCGTGGTGGAACAAGCCATTGCCGCCCAGGTGGATGGTCATCGCGCCGACATCGTTATGCTCAAAACCGCTAAAACCCTCGTGGCCCTGGATGGGCGCAGGGAAGTCCGGCTGGAGGACGTGCACAAAGCGGCCTCTTTGGTCCTTCCGCACCGGATGCGCCGCAAACCTTTTGAGGCGGTGGGCGGGACTCGCCCATGAACGCGGCAGCGCCCTCACGGCATCTGTTTCCCTTTACTGCGCTGACGGGCCAGCCCCTCATGCGCCGCGCGTTGCTGGCAAACGCACTGTGCCCGGATATCGGCGGCGTCTTGCTGCGTGGTCAGAAAGGCACGGCGAAATCCACGGCGGTGCGTGCACTGGCGAAACTTTTGCCGTCTGTTTCCGTGGTGGCGAACTGCCCGTGGCGCTGCTCTCCGCAGGGTCCGCTCTGCCCGGACTGCGCGCGGGCGGCGGCAAGAGGTCCCTTGCCTGTGGATGTCGTATGCGCTCCCCTTATAACGCTGCCGCTTTCCGCCACGGAGGACAGGCTGACAGGCGGCCTGGATACCGAAGCGGCTTTGCGTGGCGGTCGGCGCGTGGTTCAGCCGGGCCTGCTGGCAGCCGCCCATCAGGGCATGCTGTATGTGGATGAAATCAATCTACTCCCCGACCAGCTTGTTGATTTGCTGCTGGATGTCTGCTCCAGCGGCGTCAACAAGCTGGAACGCGACGGCTGTACTGTTGGACATGCCGCCTGTTTTGCCCTGATCGGGAGCATGAATCCCGAAGAAGGCCCCCTGCGTCCGCAACTACTGGACCGTTTCGGGCTGTGCGTGGATGTGCTGGCCCCGGAAGATCCGTTCCTGAGACTGGAAATCCTGCGGCGGAGAGAAGCCTTTGACGCCGCCCCCGTACTGTTCAAGGCACAATGGGAGACGGCTCAAAAGGCTCTGGCCGACCAACTGCGAGAGGGGCGTAATCTGCTGCCCGGACTGCGTGTGCCGGAAGCGCTTCTGAGAGATATTGTCCTGTTGGTCGCGGAAGCGCGTTGCGCCGGGCACAGGGGTGAGCTGGCACTGTTGCGCACAGCGCGGGCTCTGGCCGCGCTGGACGGCTGTACTACCGTACGCGGCGAGCATGTGCAGGAAGCCGCTGTCATGGCTCTGACTCACCGGCGGCGTATGAGCGCTCCTTCCGCCCATGAGTCGAAAGAACGCAAGGAAGCGCCAAAGCCGGGACAGGAGAAGCAGCGAAAGGCAGATGGACAAACCCTCCACGGGCAAGCTCAGCCTCCCGACATAGCGGGCGGGGATATCGTTGGCCGTGATGGGATATCCCACGAGCCTGACCTTCCGGCAGGCACGGAGCGCGAACAAATTTTCGCTGCGGGCAGTCCCTATCAGGTGAGGCCGCTGCGACCGCCCATGGACAAACGTCTGCGTAACGGCTCCGGCCGCCACAGCCGGACGCGTACCGCGCAGAAAAGTGGACGTTGCGTCGGTTATTCAGCGCGTCCGCTCCTGCAAGGCATGCCGCCGGACATAGCTCTGGAACCCACAATCCGGGCCGCAGCCCTGCGAATAGCCGTGCATGAAGAAAACATCAGGCCGCCTCTGCGTGTGCGTGTACGACCTGATGATTGGCGCTATAAACGTCGAGAACGTCATATGGGCAATCTCATTGTCTTCGCCGTGGACGCCTCCAGCTCCATGGGCGCAGCCAGCCGCATGCGTGAGGTCAAAAGCGCCGTCCTGTCTCTCCTGCTGCATGCCTATCAAAAACGGGATCAGGTTTCGCTGGTGGCCTTTCGCGGCCAACGGGGCCAAACGCTGCTGCAGCCCACAGGCAGCGTAGAACTTGCTTCAAAGGAACTGCAGGATCTGCCTACCGGAGGGCGCACGCCTCTTGCCGACGGCCTGAGGGAAGCCAGACGCGTTATTGGCAACGCCTTGCGGAAAAATCCGGACACCCGGCCGATTCTGGTCGTTATTTCAGACGGCAGAGCTAATGTTACGCCTTCCCTGGAGACAGGTTCGGCTCTGGACGCAGCTTTGGACGAAGCCCGCCGTATCGCACGGGATGCGCGCGTGTATTCTCTGGTCGTTGACGTGGAGCAGGGAGGACTGCTGCAGTTCGGCCAAGCCCGGCAACTGGCGGAAGTCATGGGAGCTGGATATCTGCCGGTGGAGGCTCTGCGCGCCTCCACACTGATGGGCCTTGTACGGAGCATCGCTGAATGATGCTGCAGAAAACACTCTTATACTGCTGTCTGTGGCTGTTGTTTTGTGCCTCACAGATCCAAGCTGCGACGCGCCTTGTTGTTCTTCCCGTAGACGCGCTAGAGGTGGTCCGGCTGCTGGGCGGCATGGCTCAGGTGGTGGGCGTTTCCCAGCATGCCGCCGAACGAAGCGCACTTTTGCCGGAAGCAGCAAAAATCCCCGGCGTCGGCAAAGGATTCTCACCAAATCTTGAGGCCATCGCGGCTCTGGGGCCGGATGTGGTGGTGACTTGGAAAGGCTATCCTGGCCCGGAACTGGAGCGCCGTCTTGAACCCTTTGGCATCCGCGTTCTACGTCTGGATATGCATTTGCCGGAAAACCTGACGTGGGGCGTGCATGCTCTGGCCGAGCTGCTGGGAGAGAAAGCCGTTGCCAGAGGAAAAGACTACCTGAACTGGGTCCGGCAAGCGGAAGCGCGCCTGCATGCAAGTATCCCCGCAGGCGTGGCACAGCCAGCCGTGCTGGCCGAGCATTTTGCGCCGGATCGGTTGGCGGGTCCCGGTTCTGCCCTTTTTGAGCTGACATTGAAAGCGGGAGGGCGCAACCCGGCAAGTCGATTGCACACGGCCTCATCGCCGGTCAGCATGGAATGGGTCGTGGAGCAACACCCCGATGTGGTGATTAAAAGCGTTTCTCTTTCCTCACTGGATACCCAAAAAGGACTTGAGCAATTGAAAAAAGCGCGTGCGGAGCTGTCGGCTCGTATCGGCTGGCAGGATGTGCCCGCCGCCCGAGACGGTCGGGTATATGCCATTTCAGCCGACATTCTGGGCGGCCCACGCTGGGTAGTGGGCATGGCGGCGCTGGTGGAGGCATTTTACCCCGAAGCGGCATGCAAAACCAATGCGCAAGCTTTGCACAAAGAGTATCTGCATCTGTTCCAAGAAGACAGCGCGGGAGGCGCTCTTGCTGTCCCTTAATCCGCTTCCTCCGGCAAAGCGGAAAGAAATCCCGGCAGTGCTGGCAATGGGACTTTCATTTCTGCTGCATGGGGTTCTGGTCGTCAGTCTGTTGGCGGCGGCTTTGGCTCTGCCGGACTATCTGCCGGTGCAGTCCGGCGGCGTATTGACGGTCAGCTGGGCTCCTGCGGGAACCGGGACCGCCGGTAATACGGATATGGCGAATTTGCCGGACCGGACCAGTCCGCAGTTGCCGGAACAGGCCGCAAAGGCAACGGCTACCGCTGAGGAATCTTCTGCCGTTGAGGAACAGAAGCCGGAACAGGCTGTGCCAGTCCGGCAGACCGTGCAGCGCCGGGAACATGTCAGAAAAAACAAAACCGCCGCAAAGCCCCGTCATAAAAAATTTGAAAAAGAACCAATTGTGCCGCCTGTGAAAACCTCCGGGCACCGTTCTATAGAAAACGCGGCGAAACAGCAGCCAACGGAGAAACAAGGCGGCCTAGGAACAGACATACCCGGCATGGTCCCGATAGAGGGTACACCACAGCCGCAGGTTATGGCCTGGAATGCTGGCGGCGGCCCCCGCTTCCTGCGGCAGGCTCCATTGCGCTACCCGCGCGCGGCGCAACGACGCAACCTGGAAGGCAAGGCCGTGGTGGAAGCTTATCTGGATGGGGAAGGCAAGCTGCTGCGCGCCCGTGTAATACGGACCGACCATGCGGACTTCGGCGCGGCCGCGCTGAACTGCATACAGGCATCCACCTTTGCGCCTGCCCGTATCGAAGGCAAACCTGTTCCCTGCGTGGTGCTTATTCCCATGCTCTTTGTTTTGAAAGAATAGCCGGTAAAGCGCAGAATAGCGGCTTCTGTCATTCTACAAATTCTGTCGATATATTATTTCTCTGAAAGAGGAAGGTGATGTCTTCTAAGCTCTTGCCCGCCATGGCAGGAGCTTTGACTTTCTGTGGCAGTAATCAGGAGGAAAATATGAATGTCACATGCCACTCATTAGAGATTACGGAATTGGCCAAGGCCCTGCTCAATGTACAGCGACAACTTCAACCAATCCCAAAGGATTCGGAAAACCCTTTCACCAAATCCTGGTATGCCAGTCTGAAGAGCGTCATGGCCGCGTGCCGTGCCGCTCTTCTCGATAACGGCATCTGGCTTTGTCAGTACCCGGTGCCGGTAGATGAGCCCGGTTGCCTCGGCCTCGTCACCAAGCTCACACATGCAGAGTCCGGTCAGTGGCAGAGTTCGTTGGCGGTGGTTCCGCTGCCCAAGGCCGATCCGCAAGGTATGGGATCGGCCATGACATATCTTCGCCGCTATTCCCTGACCGCCATGCTGGGCATGGTGACCGAGGATGATGACGGAGAGGGGGCTAAAACGGGACAAAAATCGGGCGCTCGCGCGAAACGGGCCACAAATTGCCCCCAGTCGCAAAAAGTACAAAATTACTGCCTGTCACAAGGGAAGGAAGATTCGAAGGCCGCAAACGGCCCGTCAGCGCGACTTGAAAATCTGCCCCAACTGGAGGGAATCGCATACCAGGTCGTAACGGCTCAGGACGGGCGGGACTGCATCATTGCCACGGGCAATACCCAGTCCCGAAAGGAAATTCTCTCCGGCGCGGGCTTTCGTTGGAACGCGCAACGCAAGGTCTGGTGGAAATATGCCGATACCGCGTAAGTACAATCACACAGCACCACAATGAGAGGGCTGCCTTCGGGTAGCCCTCTTACTGTTTTATAACCAACAAAAATGGAGAACGAAAATGGAAGACACAAACAGAATCAGCATCAAATTCGCCGGTATGGATGGCTGGGCCAGAGCTGTTTTCGTCACACAGAAGGAGTGCGTCTATTACAAGTCTGTGGAATTAATGCCACACCCCAATTTCAATGAACTGCCGACCGAAGATAAAGAAATATTGCTGCGCAGCCTACACACGACAGACGAGTTCGACGGGGAGCCGGGTTGGCCTGTCCCCCATGAATATTTTGAGTTGGTGGAATAAGGAGGCGCTATGGATTCCTCGGACCGTGGCAAGGCCCTGCTGGAGTTGTTCCGGCAGGGCCTTGCCAATTATGGGCAACGGCAAACACAAGCCATGCTGGGCGACCGCACGGCTTACATCGGTATGAGCGACATCGCCCGCTATACCGAATGTCCTCGCGCGGCCGTGGCTGGTAAACTTTTGCCGCCAGGAACATCGCTGGGCCGCCTGCTCACATTAGCACGGGGACACTGGTTTGAGGACGGCGTGGGCCAATGCCTTGCGGCTCTGGGCCTGCATGTCCTGCCGCAACTGGAAATCCGGCATACATATCGGGGCGTGCCCATCCGGGCTCATCTGGACTTCACTCTGGTCTGGGAACTCCCTCGACCAGCAGTACGGATTTTGGAAGTGAAAAGCATGGAACAGCTTCCGGCAGATCCCTATGCCGCGCATGAACTACAAATCAGCGGGCAGACGGGTCTGCTGCGCCGGCTCTGGAACAAGCCGACCTTCAGCCTGCGGGATAAGAACGGCAGAATTTTGCATGACAATCTGACCTTCCCGCAGATCTGCCGTGAACATCTGGGCCTGGCGTTCCCGGATTCCGTGCGTGACGTATCGCTGGAAGGCTGGCTGCTCTGCCTCTCCATGAAAGAGGCCAGGGCGTTCGGTCCTTACGGCTATGATGCCGAATCACTGGCGAATATATTCACGCAGGCGCGGGCGTTCTGGGCACAGCTACAAGACATCCGTACGGGGTCGCTCACGTTGGATGCTGTGCCCCATGCCCAGGGATTTCATCCCTTGTGTGCCTGCTGCCGGTTCAATGCGGATTGCCCCAAGTTCCCGCAGGGCGACTACCAACCTCAATGGCAACCAGCCCTCACCCGGCTGGACGCCCTCAAGCAAAGCCGCTCCACTCTGGATGCCGCGATCAAGGAAATGGAGGCCGCCCTCAAATTGGCTTGCCAACTTTCCGGCACACAGAACTGGATCAACACCGGACAGCACCGCTTCCGCTGCACAACCGCAGCCGGGCGACGCAGCCTGAATCGCGAAGCTCTGCATGACGAGCTGGCCGACATTTTCCGTTTTGAACATCTGGACGACATCGACGTGGATGCGCTCCTCTCCCGTTGTGAGCGGGAGGGAGCGGCTGCATCACGTCTGATCATCAATGCTATCAGCTGAAAAGGAGGAAATTATGGGCTATCGTTCTGAGGTGGGTCTGGTTCTGACCAGGGCGGGCGTGGATGTCCTGAACAAAAAACTGGCTGACCCGGAGGTATCCGAGGAAACACGCAAGGAAGTGGAAAGCCTGCTGGCCTATGCCGCGTATCATTATACCGACTCTGAAAGCGGCGCGGAAGTCTGGCTTTGGGATTGGATAAAATGGTACCCCGACTATCAGGACATCGCTTTGCTGGGGGCGCTGATGAATGAATTGGAGGATGAAGATTACCGCTTCATCCGCATCGGCGAGGAATACGACGATACCGAGGTTCGTGGCGGTTTCTGGGAGAATCCTTTCGGCCTGGAACTGAACAGAAGTATTGAACTGGGAGAGGCGGGATAAACAGGCACTTCCCTCAGCCTGTTGACCATCCGGCGTACGCTTCGTATCCTTGCTTTCATAAAGGAGATCGCCATGCCGCTGACCTTGGAAGAGATCGTCAAAATTGCCATAGAGAATCAGCACTTCATTCTTGAGCAGGAGCTGAAAAAAGGCGTGCCGCTGAACTACCTTGACGACAAGGGACAATATATCCTGCGTTATCCCAACGGATATATGGAAACAGCCACATTGCCGGAGACCCGACAAGCGGGATAATTCATGCCCAAGCTACTGTGCATCTGCGGCCCCAACGGCGCAGGCAAAAGTACATTTTCCCGCGCCATTTCCATGCAGGGAAATGTATTGGTCATTGACCCGGACAAGCTTGCTGCGGAAGGGCTTTCTCCCATCGCCGCCGGTAAAGCCGCCGCCCGTATGGCCCGCCTGTTTCTTCAGGAGGGCGTTTCATTTGCGCGTGAATCCACGTTGACCTCGCAATTTGATTTTACCCTGATGGAAGAGGCCAAACGACGCGGATATGAAGTGGAGCTTGTTTATATACGCCTGGCATCCGTTGCCCTGGCGCTGGAACGCGTTGCCGCGCGTGTGGCTCGTGGCGGACACGATGTTCCACCGCAGGATGTCGTGCGACGTTTTTCCCGGAGCCTGAAAAATCTGCCGAAGGCTGTGAGCTTGGCCGATAAGGTAACGATTCTGGATAATTCCTCCGGAAACTATACTAAATCCGAATGACTTGCGAACATACCGCGTAAAGAGCCCGGTTCCCTTTGAGGAGCCGGGCTCTTTACATTTGGGAGATCATTATGACCACACTGATTGATGAACTAAGCACTCTTCAACCCGCCGATCTGGACGCGGGCAACGTCTTCAGCGGCAAGGCTTCCGGTAAACTGGTCAAAGGTTACGCTCAGCCTTCGGCCTACACTCCGGCCATTGACCCGGCCTATATCTTCCATGAAGCCAGCCGGGACGTGATCGTCTGGTTCCTTGATCCGCAGGAACCGCTCTATGTCTTCGGTCCCACAGGCTGCGGCAAGACCTCCTGCATCAGGCAACTGGCTGCACGGCTCAACTATCCCGTTTTCGAGGTGACAGGCCACGGCAGGCTGGAATTCGCCGACCTGGTGGGCCATCTGACCGTCAAGAACGGCAATATGTCCTTTGAGTACGGCCCGCTGGCCCTTGCCATGCGCTATGGCGGATTGGCGCTCCTCAATGAGATAGACCTGACTTCCCCGGAGGTAGCCGCCGGTCTGAACGGAGTCCTGGACGGCTCACCTCTCTGCATTGCGGAGAACGGCGGTGAACTGATCACACCGCATCCGCTGTTCCGTTTCGCGGCCACGGCCAACACTAACGGCGGCGGTGATGAAACAGGCCTGTACCAGGGCGCCCA
This sequence comes from Desulfovibrio fairfieldensis, assembly GCF_001553605.1. NCBI lineage: Bacteria > Pseudomonadati > Thermodesulfobacteriota > Desulfovibrionia > Desulfovibrionales > Desulfovibrionaceae > Desulfovibrio > Desulfovibrio fairfieldensis. Next base: position 3,598,352 of record NZ_CP014229.1, on the reverse strand, counting down.
GCGCCAGAATCTGGCCTTTGCCGACCGCTTCATTCTCTGTGAAGTCGGCTATCCCGACCCTGCGGTGGAAGAAAAGCTGCTCCGCCAGCGCTTCCCGGCTCTGCCTGAGAATCTGTGCAAAACGATGGTGGATTACGCCAATGAGGTGCGCAAGCTCTTCATGGGCGAGTCTTCCCAGTCCAATCTGAGCAACAGTATTGAAGTCACCTTTTCCACACGCAGCCTGCTGCGTTGGGCGGATCTGACCGTACGTTTCCAGCCTCTGGCCAAACAGGGCATCCAGCCCGTGACCTACGCCCTGGACCGGGCGCTGGCCTACCGGGCCAGCCGCGAGAGTCGGGCCATGCTGCACGAGCTGGCACAACGGATCTTTCCTCGTCAGGAAGACCTTCCGGCCAGCCACGCCGCACCGGCATCAGAAATTGACGGCATCGCCTATGTCCAGCAGGGGCTGCATTCCTTGCTGAGAGCCGACCTCGCCCAACTCCCCACACAGCCATTCCTCCATCTGGACAAAGGCACTCCCTCCGGCGGCAAATTCTGGGGAGCCACTGCGACGCCGCAGGGACTCAGCCTGACTTGGGGGCGTTCCGGGACTACCGGGCAACGTATCAGCGTTGCGGTGGACCAATGCGCCGACCATAACCCCGTGCAAGAATTGCTCAACCGCGCCCTCAAGAAGCTGCGCGGGGGTTACATCCTCAATCCCAATGCAACCTTCATTCCCAAGGAGAACGCATAATGAACACGTCCCTGCCTTCCGACATCCGCATTCTGGACAATCTGCTGGCCCTGAATCTGGACATCAGCCTCTGGTCCGCCCGGCGGAAGATGAGTGCCGAGGATCTGGGCGGCGCGGAACTGCCGCCGGAAGATCTCGCCTCGCTGGGGTCCAAACGCATTGCCGACCCGGAAAGCCTGCGCATCTTTGGCACGCTCAAGGCGCGAGCTTTCAACTTCCTGGACCGGCACGGCGTCCGTTTCATGTCCGGTTGGGCCATCCCCGAAGACAAGGCCGGGGACATTGTGGAAGAGCTGATCCACATCCGGGAGGAATTCCTCAAGGCCAAAGCGGATTTTCTGGCCGATTACGATCAGTCCCTGGAAACTTGGCTCGCCAAACACAAGCAGTGGGCGGGCATCATCCGCAATTCCGTGGTGGGCTCGGACTATGTGCGCGCCCGCATGGATTTCCGCTGGCAATTGTACAGGGTGGCTCCTCTGGATGCGCATGAGAATCAGACCGCCGTTACCGAGGCCGGGTTGGCTGAAGAAGTGACCGGCCTGGGCGGCACGCTGTTCAGTGAAGTGGCCCGTTCCGCCGAGGAAATCTGGCGCAGGGTCTATGAGGGCAAGACCGAAGTGACCCACAAGGCGCTTTCTCCGTTGCGGACCCTGCACGGTAAGTTGACCGGGCTGTCCTTTGTGGAACCGCATGTGGCCCCGGTGGCGGAGATTATTGAAGCCGCGCTGAAGCGCATTCCGGTCAAGGGCACTATCACCGGCCCGGACCTGCTCATGCTGCAAGGTCTGGTTTGTATGCTCAAGGACAGCGGCACTCTGGTGCTGCACGCTCAGAAACTCATTGAAGGCTACGGCCCGGCCACGGTGCTGGACGCTTTGCTGTCCGGGGCCGGATCATCCACGTCCGGCGAACCGTCTGGTGTGGACAACATCGTGGATGGACAAGCGGATGAGGAGAACAGTTCGGATGACGCTCCGGTTTTGCCGGAGATTCCGGCCACTACGCCCAGTCCTGAGATCCCCAGCATGGGCTTGTGGTGATCACCATGAGCATCCGTCAAAAAGATATACTCAACTGCCTGCCGCTGCTGGCCTCCGTCCTGGGCGACCGGTACGGCGTGCAGGTGCGCATCGGCGGCAGCGGGGCTTACACGGACGGCAAGGTCATCCATATCCCGGCCCTGCCGCTGGATTGTGACACTACGGCATTGGCTCTGGCCAAAGGTTTCGTGGATCACGAAGCGGGCCACATCCGACATACGGACTTCCTTGCCATGAAGGCGGCGAATATGGATGCCGTCACCTTCAACCTGTTCAACAGCCTTGAGGACTGGCGGGTGGAAAAACGGCTATCAGCCATCTTTCCGGGCTGCCGACAAAACCTGAACCGGCTGATACGAAAATTCTTTGTGGACGGGGCGGAAGCACGGGCCGGGGCGCATACCCCGGCCCGTGCTGTTCTGGACTATGTGCTGCTGACCGTGCGGGCATGGGACGTACAGGAAGTGACACCGAGGCGGATGGTCGCGCGGGATTCCTTGCGCCGGGAATATCCCGGTCTGGCGGAAACGTTGGATGCGGTGCTGGTCAAGGTCCGTATCCATTGCCCGGACACAGGAACTGCCATCATGTACGCTCGGCAGCTGGCGGCCTGTATCCGGCAATGGGAACCCCGGCAAGAAGGAAGAGGTTCGAAGAGGGAGAACGTAAAATCATCGCCAAATGAGGATGAAAATCAGGCGCAATCCAACGAATCCCTCACGCAAACCACAGGAACCTCCGGGCTGGATTCCGCTGCCGTGTCCTCAGGTTGCGATGTGAATGTGAGCCGGACCGATTCGCCATGCCAAAAAGAACAAGATAATCGCTTAAATTCACAGGCAAAAACGAAACACAACAGAAGCGGAGGAAAAGCGCATGACAGAAAACAGGAATTGGAGGATTTGTTTACGGCTGATATGCGCAACATGCCCCGGAATCTGGGTGAGTTGCTGGCTGAAGGGCTCATGGAGCCCCCAACGCCAAACGCTGATAACAGCATGGAAGTAGCTGTTCTTGGTACGCGTTTTGTCCAGCCATTGCCTCCGGAAGAAAAAGTCGAAGCCCTATGGAACTGCAACGCCTTGCGCCAGCGTCTGCACGGACTTTTGCAGGCCCAGTCCTTACAGTATTGTGCCATCGGACGGCGAGGGAGATTACATCCCGCGAGCCTGCACCGCCTGAGCGTGGGCAACCCTCGAATCTTCCGGCGTGAATCCGTCCAGCTCGGCCTGAACACCGCCGTGCACATCCTCTTGGATTGCAGCGGAAGCATGAGCGGCCCGCCCATCAGGCTGGCCTGCCAAAGCTGCTATGCCGTTGCCAAAGCATTGGAGGGCATCAAGGGCGTCAATCCGGCGGTGACGGTCTTTCCCGCCATCAGCCGGGTGTCGGCCGTCTTTCCTCTGGTCCGCCACGGAGAGAACGTCTCGGAGAACTTCGGCATAACCGCTTCCGGCGGCACGCCCCTAGCCCCGGCCCTCTGGTGGGTGCTGCAAACCCTGCATGCGCAAGCAGAGGATCGGAAGATCACCCTCATCCTGACCGATGGCGTGCCAGATGTCGTTCCGCCCTGCAACTACGCTCTCCGCCAAGCGGAACGTCTGGGCGTGGAAATCTACGGCATCGGCATCAAGTCCAATGCCGTCAGCCAGCTTCTGCCGCAGCACAGTCGGGTCATTACCACGTTACAGGAACTGGCCCCAGCTATGTTTGAGATGTTACAGACGGCATTGTTCAGGGGAGGCAGTCATGATCGTACCCGTTGAGTTCTGTATTTTCTGCTGGAGGCGCTGGTTAAATTCTCATTCACAGGCGTACTGTCTGACACATTGCCCCAAACGGCGGCGCATCCCGCGTTGCTGAAACATAAGGAGGAACCATGAATCCCACGACCTGGATACCTGTGGCTATTGCTGTTCTGGAGGCCATCAGGGAAAACTGGAAAGAATAACCTGTCCCCCAATCACTATGGGAAGTGGGCTGGTCTAGTTTCCCATGGTTAATCGCTCGCAAAGGAGGCAGTATGAGTAATATGTGAGTTTTCATCGGCGGTGTCGCTGTCGACATTGCCGGACTGGTCACGACCGTCCCGGTCTGGGACAAACTGGAAAACGGTGCCGATTCCCCTGACGAGGAAATGGAAGAGACGGTACGGCTAGAGCTGACGGAAAGAGGTGATAAGAGGTAGGCTGATTGCAGGGCGAGACCCCAAAAGGGGGCCCCGCCCTGACGCCCTTACCTCCTTATTTTTTCGACGAAAGCATGACTTCACCGCGCTTGATACGGGGGCAATAGAGGGGGATTCTTTGCCATGATCTGTCCACCTCTGTCGCGAATGTGCTGCTGAGTGGTATCTATTTTCAACAAAAAGGTTGGAAATAGGGTTGGAAAAATTTTTGAACAAAATAAAAGCCCTTACGATTTTTATCGTAAGGGCTTAGTATTCCTGGTGGGTCGTGCGGGGATCGAACCTGCGACTCTCTGCTTAAAAGGCAGATACTCTACCTACTGAGTTAACGACCCATTGAGGGGGCCACCATAGCCGCTTGCCCCCGGAGTGTCAAGCCCGCCGCGCGGATTATGGCCGGGATGCGGCACAGCGCGCCTTGCCTCCGGGCAACGAGACTTACTCGCCCTTCTTTTCCAGTTTGGCCCAGGTATCGCGCAAGGTGGCCGTGCGGTTGAACACGGGCAGTTCCGGCGTGCTGTCCCTATCCTTGCAGAAATAGCCCAGGCGCTCGAACTGCATGGTCCGGCCCACCTCGGCGTCGGCCAGGGCCGGTTCCAGCAGGGCGCGCACCATGCGCAGCGAATCCGGATTGAGGTTGTCCAGAAAGGTCTTGCCCTCAGGCGCGGCATTGGGGTTTTCCACCGCGAAGAGCTGCTCGTAGAGGCGCACTTCCGCGGGCAGGGCGTGGGCCGCCGAAACCCAGTGAATAGTGCCCTTGACCTTGCGGCCGTCCGGGCTCTGCCCGCCCCGGCTCTGGGGGTCGTACACGCAGCGCAGCTCCTTCACATTGCCCGCCTCGTCCAGCACGGCCTCGCGGCAGGTGATGAAATAGGCGTAGCGCAGGCGTACTTCCGCACCGGGCGAAAGGCGGTGGAATTTCTTGGGCGGGTCCTGGCGGAAGTCGTCGCGCTCGATATACAGCTCGCGCGAGAACGGCACCTTGCGGCTGCCGTAGCCGGGGTCTTCCGGATGGTAGGGCATCTCGAATTCCTCCACCTGCCCTTCCGGATAATTCTCGATAACCACCTTGATGGGGTCCAGCACGGCCATGGCGCGCGGGGCTCCGGCATTGAGGTGCTCCCGGATGCAGAATTCCAGCATGGAATAATCCACAATGGAGTCGGCGCGGGCCAGGCCGATGCGGGCACAGAACTCGCGCAGGGCCGAGGGGGGCACGCCCCGGCGGCGCAGGCCGCTGAGGGTGGGCATGCGCGGGTCGTCCCAGCCCCGGACGTGCCCTTCCCTGACCAGCTGGATCAGCTTGCGCTTGGAGAGCACGGTATAGGTCAGGTTCAGGCGGGCGAATTCGATCTGCTGCGGGTGGTACACGCCCAGAGTGTCCAGCACCCAGTCGTAGAGCTCGCGGTTGTTCACGAATTCCAGGGTGCAGAGCGAATGCGTGATGCCCTCAAGCGAGTCGGACAGGCAGTGCGTGAAATCATACATGGGATAGATGCACCAGGCATTGCCCGTGCGGTGGTGCTCGGCGTGGCGGATGCGGTAGAGCGTGGGGTCGCGCATGACCAGGTTGGGCGAGGCCATGTCGATCCTGGCCCGCAGCACGCGCACGCCGTCCGGAAACTCCCCGGCGCGCATGCGGCGGAAGAGATCCAGGTTTTCCTCCACGCCGCGGTTGCGGTACGGGCTCTCGCGGCCGGGCTCGGTGAGCGTGCCGCGATATTCGCGGATCTCCTCGGCGGAGAGGTCGTCCACATAGGCCTTACCCATTTTGATGAGCTGTTCGGCGTATTCGTAGAGCTTTTCAAAATAGTTGGAGGCGTAGAATTCGCGGTCCTGCCAGTCCCCGCCCAGCCAGCGCACGTCCTCGCGGATGGACTCCACGTATTCGGTCTCTTCCTTGGTGGGATTGGTGTCGTCAAAGCGCAGATTGCAGAGGCCGCCGAACTCCTTGGCCACGCCGAAATTGAGACAGATGGACTTGGCGTGCCCGAGGTGCAGATAGCCGTTGGGCTCCGGCGGGAAGCGCGTGTGCACCTGGCCGCCGAAACGGCCGGAGGCGTTGTCTTCCTGAATCCGGGCGCGGATGAAGTCCACGCCGGGCTTGGCCGCTTCGTGGGCCGTGGCGTCATTGCCGGTCTGCATCGTGTCGGGCTTGCTGGTGGGGGCCATAGTGCGCTCCATGCGGAAGTGATAAACGGGAATTTGTAAAAATACGCCAAGCCGCGCCGAGGGTCAATGCGCGCCGGACCGCGACACCGGAAGCGACAGCCCTCAAAAACGCACGAGATCAGAACCGCGCCGCGCCGGAAAGACGGCAGGGCAGACGCATCTAAATTTTGAGAGCTTCAAGGAGGAAGTCGTCATTCAAGGATATTTTGAAGCGTTTACCCTTCAGACTTGACTTCCCGGGGATACGTCGCAGTAAATTCAGACAGATACTTCGCAGTGTTCCTAAATTCTTGGCTGCGTTACGGGTTCGTGCCCGACTTTGATCCTCGTTAAAAACGACATCCAGGCACCAGTGCAGTGAGTTTTCTATCTGCCAATGTGCACGAGCGCTTTGGGCGGCGTAAGATTCGCCCTGGGGCAGACTGCTTATGTAATAACGGCGGCTTGTTTCGACAGTATCTCCGTGCTCCCGTATGGATTCGATAAGCACAAAGCTCCGTAAGCCTGGCCATTCCGCCTTACCCGCGTGCCAATCAACGGAGGCTGACTGCCAGCACCGCCGAGTTTCAATTCGCCCATGGTCTTTCTCTACTTGTTCAAAACCTGGAGGCGATTGCCCGGAAAGATCATCCATATAGGCGCTTACCTCGTCAAATAATACTTGGTGGTTAGCCTTAAGCGCCAAAAGATAATCGGCTTTCTTTTCTATGGCCTTGGCTGCTACGGCTTTCTGGCAGTTAAGCGCATCTGCTGTAACGACACATCCCTTAAGATCCAGCATATCCATCAGTTGAGGAACAGCCGTTATTTCATTGCTTTTCTCCTCAACCGCCATTTGTCCGAGTACCAGACGATTTTCCACCGACCAGGCATTAAGCATGTGTAAGGCGTTGTTGGCCTTAGTCCCCGTGCGACGGTGCGTTTTGCCATCAAAGGCAACTATGTCGCCACACACCTGCTCACGCAGTCGCCGTGATAACTCCATAAGGCACTCCCCGAAACAGGAGGGGGAAATCGCCTGAAATACTCGGTTGAAGGTATCGTGACTTGGAACACTTTGCATGCCTATGTGCTTGCGTAGCCACTCTTGCTTGGCATGTGCATAATCTTCCATGTCATAGAAGCCCTCTGCGCCTGACAGGTACGAGCATAAGGAAATAAACAAAATAACTTCAAGACTATGTATCTTCGTCCGCTCTACCCGAGGATCAGGCAGTCCCCTAAAAATCGTCAGAATGAGTTCATGAGTTTCTTGCATGCCTCCTTTTTATAGACTTTTTTTAGATGCGTCTGCCCTGGGAAAGACGGCCCCCGCCCTTGACAGTAACGCCGGACTGGGCTAGCTTCCAACCTCACGGTTTGCCATTGTACATGCTGAACCATGCGGAGAGGTGTCCGAGCCGGCCGAAGGAGCTCGCCTGCTAAGCGAGTATACGGGCTTAAACCTGTATCGAGGGTTCAAATCCCTCCCTCTCCGCCACATACAGTCATAAAAACGGTGAGTTACTTTTCGAAGTAGCTCACCGTTTTTGTGTCCACGCTGAGTATGTTCTTGAGGAAAATTCTAACGAAGAAGCAAAATCTAACTTGTGCCTTTTAAACAGTGCATCTAAATGGTGTTCAAAATTTACTTGCCGAACAAAAACATCTAGTTATTTTAAAAAACGTTTTATATCAGCTTGTGAAATATATGCACCATGTACACGAGTAACTTTTTTTCCTGCTGTCTTTATTAACATATCGCCATTTCCCAACAAATGCTCAGCTCCAGTCTCATCAAGAATAATCTTTGATTCTGTGCTTTTTTGAACAGCTAAGGCAATTCTAGCGGTAATATTGCCACGAATTAGTCCACTGAATGTTTTTGAATCGGGGCGTTGTGTTGCAACGACAAGATGTATTCCTGCAGCCCTGGCTAATTGGGCAAGCCTAGCGATACTGTCTTCTAATCCTCCATCTTGCAGCAGTATATCAGCTAATTCTTCAATAATAACAACAATTTTTTTAAATTTTAGGCCTGTAGAATTGGCCTCGTCAATATTTTTTACTCCATATTTTTTAAACAGAGCATAACGATGATCCATTTCATCCACGAGCTCAAAAAAAGTACTTTTAATATCTTCCATTGAAATAGAAATTTTATCTTTATACAGAAAAGATGAGCCAGAGTAAAATGAAAATTCAACTTGCTTTGGGTCTATTAATGCTATGCTGAGAGATGAAGGAGAGTGCATGAGCATCAAAGAAGCGATTATTGCGTGCAAGCATACACTTTTTCCCTGACCAGTCGCACCAGCCACCATAAGATGCGGCGCTTGGGCAAGATCAAAGATAAAGGGATTTCCAAGAACGTCTACACCTGGAAAAAGTAGTAACTCTGAAGGCAAAGCATGCTGTTCATGCGCCCACGCTTCAATGTCAGCATAGGTACATCTTTTCCACATTCTTTGATGCCTTGGGATATCTAAATTTACAGTTTTTGATTTTTCCCCTCTTGTTAAAATTGGCAATCCATCTTGCAATCCAAGCGCAAGACTTAGGCGTTCTAATCCCTTTCTTAACTTATCCACCATGTTCACGTCAGGTAAATATACAATATACCTAGACAGACGAGGTCCATGGATTATACCTTTAACTTTTCCAACAACAGAAATATCTGATAAGGCAGAAACAAGTTGGTCAGTAATTTCAGGAAGTGACTTAAGCTCCACATCCGCGCCTCCAGTATCGTCGTTCTTATGAAGAACTCCCTTCTCTAGCAAATTAGCACGACGATTGGTGAGCGTTTCAAGAAAACGATCATAATCACAATCCATGGATTTCCAGTCTTCTTCAAGAAGCAGCACACCTCTATGCCAGTGGCGCCGAATCGCTTCACGGAAGGCTTCCATTGAACTAATTACAGATTCAGAATATTTTATACTATGAGTAATGCATAGGCCCAACCAGATGGCAACGTCTTGCTGACTGAAGAGGGATGTTGCTGGAATTTCCAGCCCTTTAGCATCTATCTTTTCATCAGGGAGACAACCCATCGCTAAAGATCGACTAATAGCTAGTCGGGCAACTCCAGCCTTCGTTGAAAGCCCGAGGTTTTCCATCATTTTAATAGTAGTATCATCAGCGATACTGCTCGTCCTGAATCGTGAATTTAAAATTTGCTGCGTTGAAATCTCAATCATAAAATTTTCCATCTAAAAATATTTATTTTCTCGGCCAACAGTTCGACCAATGCCATCGCCAACATCCGTGTGCTCGAGTAAATAAGTTTTAAGAACGCTAGGTTCAATCTTTCGCAGCAATGCTCGATCAATTTCTTTATCTTGAGAGAGTAAAATCACCTGCCGCGATTTATCATGCGCCCAAAAATCTAAGATATGTTCCCTGTGAAGACTATCAAGCCGACCCAGCGGAGTATCGACTACCATTGGTGCCCGGACACCTGACACTTGCGCTAATCCTGCAATCAATGCAGTCGCAAAAATTTGATTTTCACCCGCTGACCGATCAAATAAAATAGGTTGACCAGAGTTACCGAGAATGCGCGTATTCCCGTCATCAGAAATTTCTATTTTATTGACTTGCTTTTTATGAGCAAGCTTTTTGTACACACTAGTCATAGAATTAGCCAGTTCTTGCACCTTTAGAGGGAAGAGCTCTGGGATAATTTTTTCGATTGCAGTTCTAACACGTTCTGACTTTTCTAACAGAGCCCGTGCTGGACTTGAATCATCTAATTTCTTTTTTTCACGCTCATACTCAGCTTTTTGTGATTTCACACGGCCAGAAGTAGCTTGGAGTTTTCGCTCTTCAGCTCGAGCCTCCTCATCAAGAGCATCTAGCTCATTTTGCACACTATTTAGGTCAGCTTTTAATTGAGCAAGTGTCCCGTCACGATCAATCCCTTCGATTTTTGAAATTTTTCTACTCAACTCATCAATTCTTTGAGTCAACAGAAACTGATCGTTCACATTGTTTTGAATTTCTTGCTGTCCTAATGCTATTGAACTTAAAAATATTAAGGCCTCACGGCGCTGGCTTTCATGCAAATATGAGTGAATAATTTCCTTGGCACAATCGACTGGGGGAGGATAAAATAAACTGGCCCAGGCGGATTCTATCCGTTTCTCTATCGCAGTCTTCTGTTTATCAGTAAGTTTTGGAACGATAGATGGACCTTTTTCACTATAAAAGACAGATTCAAATTCCTTCTTTCGCGGCTCTAATGCAAGCTTCTCCGCTTCCCAAGCGAAAAATTTTGATTCTGCTTGTAACTGGCCTTGAAGTTCTTTCAAAATGGCAGGTGAAACTAAATAAAACGGCAGTGTCCCAACAAGCATATCTTCAAGAGACTTTCTTTTACTTTTTAGTTCATTGCGCAGCTGTTCTCGCTCTTCAACGAAATCCTTTACTGTTGCAATATCCCCACAGGCTCCCCCAGCACTTGTCAACCTCTCAATTAGTGCAGAGCGTTTCCCCTTCAAAATTTGAGCCCTAGAAGAGAGGTCATTCATTTTTTTTTCAGTCTCAGCCAATTGGTGCTCATTATTTTTCAATAATTCAAAAAGATTAACAAGCTGAGCTTCATTAACATTGTCAATCCCAGAACGTTTTTGCACTTCAAAATTGCGCAATCTCTCTGACAGTGCCCGCAGCAAGACAACCCCTAGAAGACCTTCAAGGCCTTGCTTTACCTGCTCGACACGATTTTGATCTGCTAATTTTTTTACCTCTTCACCATCAAAAAAGAAAAAAGGAGCTATATGAGCTGGCACTAAAAAATTATCAAGGAGTTCTTCTAAGTGAAAATTATTTTTCCCGTCGATTTTGGGTAACCCTGGTACCCCCTTATCTATATTACGGATGATAGCCTCTTCTTCGGCTGCCCATGCTCCTGACGTCCTAAAGTACCACTTCCGCGCGATATCGATTGCCTTAGAAGAGGACTTATTAATAATAACGCGCACCATCATGGTATCGCGCGCTTCTCTCTTCGCTTCTCCATTAAAAGCTCGCTCTAAAAATGTCGGGTATCCTCTTATATCATCAAGATTCAAGCCAGCTCTTGCAAGATGAGTCATTGAATCTTTGCCATAAAGGCAAAGATATAACGCTTCAAGAATTGAAGTCTTCCCATAGCCGTTCATCCCACCAATGAGTATGATATTTTTCCCTAATTTAGGTTCTGGGAAAAAAAATTCTTGGTGCTGATAAGATTTGAAGTTTGTTAACTCGATGCACGAAATCCACATAAAACTTCCCCCGGCTATTAGTCCATTCTGCCCAAGATTTCCTCAAAGCGAGGGTATATTCCAGCAGCTCTTTCTTGGTGCTGCCTCTCTCGCTGCAAAACCACCAGCTCAGTCAGAACATCAATGGGTACATTCATCTCAGCGCAGATTTTTTCAAGGATTGCGCGTGCTGAATCGTTTGTCCAAAGTGGAAGATCTCTTAGATAAATCTCACTCATTGGCAACTCCTTTCACAATTTGAAGTTCTTTTGCCCACTGCTTATGAATGATTTCAATTTCATCTTCCGAAATCAACTTTTGGCCAATCGAAGATTGAAGATTTAACAAGCGCTGCAGAATATGCTTCCGAGCTTTAATGGTAAATGGGCCGGGAACATGATTACCAGCCGCACCGAAGGTCAGCTTTCCATTGCGGCGCAAAGCCTGCCTCATTGCTGGTTGATTTCTAATATCTTTTAGCCAATCGCGAAATTCGATCAACATTCTATACTCGGTCCTTCCAGAATCAACGAACCCTTGTAAACTCTTATCCTTTTCAATAACAGTGCACGTCCAACATCCAAATCGGCTTCCACACGCAGGAGCATCCTCAGCACTTAACATTATGGGGCACTCTCCCCCCTCAGCATCTTTATAGAGCTTAATGAGAGAACTATGATTCCCGCCCCACGGGGCATCGTACATCAATAAAAGCTCCCAGACATCACAAGTTGTCAGATTAACAATAGGACGATAGATATACGCTCCCCTTAAAGAATCATGAGGAGACAGCCTCCCCCCCCGTATATTCTGATGTTTTTGAATTGACCGCGCACGTGATTGGCTCTCATCTCTACGCACACCAAGTAACACAATAGCTGCCCCTGACGAGGAAATGTTCTTTTTAATATAAGTGCTCGTAGGCTGTACTTTTAGTCTATCCGTACACCACCGCATTGTTTGATTTGGACTCGGATATCCTTTTCCAATGAGAAGTGTCCAAAAAGTATTGCCAATATCTGGTTTAGTTTTTGCCACCCCAAATGGCAGGCCAATGGACAGAATTGCCTCATTAATTTTTTGCATACAGATCTCAAGGTGCTCCAATACCAATGGACTTTCTACCAATGTATCATTTGAAACTATATGTACAGGCCGTGTTCTCTTACTTGGTGTAATACTGAGGACAGCTTCAAAAACAGCTTGAACTAATAGGGTACTGTCTTTTCCTCCAGAAAATCCAATAATCCATGGATATTTTTGCAATGGATTAAGATATTCTTCCTTAACTTCCGCAATAATTTTTTTCCATTTGTCATCTGGTGACAAATCTCTATCTTGCCCATCGATCTCACAGACAGTCATAAATTAATTCTTCTCCGTTAAATGTATTTTTAACGTAAAAAATATGGATTTACTCTATTTACAATAATTATTGTAACATATTTAAAAGCAAAACATAACCATAATATAAAAATATTAAAAAAATCCATATTTGCTATCTTGCTAATACCATTATTATCAATTTTTTTAACAAAAATTTTTTATATAATATATAAAATACACTTAATTATGTACAATGTAGTAATATGCAATGTATATAAAAATTATTTATCCAGGATAGCACTCTCTAACAACAATACAATTGCCAAGCTATTGTCTATGATATCGGCAAAAATATAAGACAAGTCAGTATTGTGCTTATAAAGTCTAAATTTTACATTGCCTTATATAACCTAGTTATATATCTATTAAAACGCAAGTACGACACTAGCGAGCCAAACTTCACACCCAAATAATCTTTATGAGTATACAAAAAATAATTAACGCATCGTATCATAAATTGGGGTACAACAACTTGTTACCATTTGATAATATTATCATATTTTATGCGATTATTCATCTTGGTGGCAACGGTTTTTTCTAGATTCATATAAGTTTATATATTAATAAAACTATATTAGAAATCAAATCACAGCAGCGATGCCGCCCGTTATGCGCTCTTTTCATCCTGCGGGTCGCAATCCGTGGATTCCGCCGCCAGGTCGTTCAGGGATTTGCCGCTCTTGTCTTTCCAGATGGAACGCCCGTTGGTATTGCGGCCAAGTGTGACCGATGACGCCATGCTGGGAGATGAGAAGGTATAATCCTGCGTAAAGGTATAAAGCTCGCCGTTTTTGAGCAGGACGCCCTGGCGGATCAAGTCTTCACGGAATGCTTTAATGCTCTTTGAGATGCTTGGCGTTGTTCCCGGCGCGGCCGTGGAATCTTTCAGCACAATAAATCCGCTGGGGTTCTGCACCGCTTTGGCAAAAATACCGTCACGGCCCTTCAAGGAGAACATATCCTTGGATTTGGCTTTCCCGGCACTTTTTGCACTTTCAAATATATCAATCCCTATCAGAGGGAACACGCCGAGCATATAGCCGAGAAAGCTTTCCATGTCGGCGAGTTCGGACTCGATGAGCGTCGGCGGCTGCGGCTGATTGCCGTTTTCAAGGTTGCAGCGCTTGCGGTCTTTGGCAAGTTCCACAAGTCTGCTTTCAAGATGCTGGATATGCGCCTTGTTCAGGCTGTTGTCCGTCGTAGTGAAAACGACGGCCCAATTCCAGAAGTCCTTGTTGAGGTTATGGCTTTTCAGACGTCCGAGGACAGGATCTCCTTCGCCGATATAGATTGTCGGCAAGGTGCTGTCCTCACTGTTGCCCACAAGCACGTAAACACCGGCCTGCGACAACTCTTTACGCTTTGTAGCCTCCTGAAAGCCTGTGCGGGCAAAGGTGACTCCGGTTCCCGTCCAGTTCGGACGGCTTAAAATCCGCAGCCCATTGGGCTCGCCGTTCGGCAGAAAGATTCGTATTGAGTAGGCTCCCGGCATATCCTCCCCCTTCTCTGCGAATCTACAGCCCCCAACTTGCGCGAGTCAATAAACCATAGGCTGAAAAGTCCTGGTCTGCCGCTTTTCGTGTAGATTTCCCTGCTCCGCATCTCTATGGCTCGTCGCTTTCCGCTCCGCCGGCGCCCGGCGCGCGAGTTCGTCAATCAATGCCCAAGCCGAAGATTATTCCGGCGAACTGATGTCCGTTACGCTCACAGTCTGAAAAGCGGCTTTCTCCGTTTCCGCCGGGCGCAAGCAATGTGCGCCCTTTCCCGTCAGTACCCAGTCCGGATTTATCCCTTTGCCGCGCAGGAGCGTGAGCAGCCATTCCGCCGGAATAGTCCCGCGCCGTTTCGCGTCCGAAATGGCTGACTGGTTGATGCCTAAAAACCTGCCCAACTCTCGCTGGGTTCCGCACCCGGTCACGGCCTGGATGCGCTCCATTGCCGATGAATAGTCCCTAATCCGCTTATCATCCATATCGCCTCTATACCCCTTTCGACTTATGGATATTTGGCGCACGTACTAGCTACTATAGTGCCATTTACGTGTCGGCCAATCAATCCGGTGCTATCCGGGCTTAATGAATGATACTCCAAACTTTGACTTGGCCTTGGGACAGATTATCCGCGAATACAGAGAACGCCTCGGATTATCCCGCAAACAATTAGCCGCTATTATTGGTGGTTCCGAATCTCACATCAAAGCTATCGAATCCAGGGTGCGCAATCCGACAATCACGGTTTTTACCCTGATTGCCGCAGCCTTGGGCATCGACGCGGACAAGTTGTTGCTGGAGGTCATGCAACGGCAGGCATATCTGAACGATAAAAATCTGGTGGAATAACAAGCAGATCATTCAACAAAGCATCACAACGTTTCAAATCTCTTCCACTCCTTCAGCACACGGCGCACCAGATCATTGATCAGTTCCAGCGCCGAAGATTATTCCGGCGGACTGATGTCCGTTACGCTCACAGTCTGAAAAGCGGCTTCCTCCGTTTCCGCCGGGCGCAAGCAGCGCGCGCCCTTTCCCGTCAATATCCAGTCCGGGTTTATCCCTTTGCCGCGCAGGAGCGTGAGCAGCCATTCCGCCGGGATAGTCCCGCGCCGTTTCGCGTCCGAAATGGCTGACTGGTTGATGCCTAAAAACCTGCCCAGCTCTCGCTGGGTTCCGCACCCGGTCACGGCTCGGATGCGCTCCATTGCCGCCGCGAAGTCAGAAAGTAAACTAACGCTCATCCCACATTCTCCTTTTCGACATAAAAAACGACACACCCGAGTGATAATATATTATCACTCGGGTGTGGGTTAAGCAATCCAATGCTATTTGGTAGCAATGAAGGACAGCTCAAACTTTTGTCTCGCCTTGGGGCAAATTATCCGCGAGCACAGAGAAAAGCGCAACTGGACGCGTAAAATTCTGGCCGCCAAAACCGGTATTTCCATATCGCATGTAAGGGTTATTGAAATGCGCCAAGGAAATCCTTCTGTCATGGTTTTTGTTGCAATAGCGGTGGCATTCGGCATCGACGCGGACAAGTTGTTGCTGGAGGCCATGCAAAGACAGGCATACCTGAACGATAAAAACCGGCTGGAATAACGAGCAGATCATTCAGTAACACATCACGATGTTTCGCATCCCATCCGTTCCCCCAACGCCCGACGCACCAGCTCGTTGACCAGTTCCTGCGCCGAACACTGTTCCGGCGGGCGGATTTCGATCACGCGCTCAGCCGGAAAAACGGGCTCTTCCGATTCCGCCGACCGCAGATAGTGCACGCCCTCCCCTGTCAGAATCCAGTCGGGATTCACGCCTTGCATTCGCAGCAGTTTCAGAAGCCAGTCCGCAGGGATAGCCCCTCTCCTTTTGGCGTCAGTAATTGCTGACTGTCTGATGCCCAAAAATTCAGCCAATTGCTGTTGCGTGCGGCAGCCTGCCGCTTCAAAGAAACGCTGTAACGCTGGGAACATGGCATTGCCCTCGCTCGCCTTTCCTAGCATACAAAATATATACTATCAACTGATTGGCTATATTATAATCGGCGTATTCCTTTATTTGTAACGGATGGAAGAAAAAATCCTCTGCCCTTTTGGCGAAGTGCTGCGCCATGCCAGAAAAGAGCGCGGCCTTACTCAATACCGCCTCGCCAAAATGGTGAAGCGCAATCCGCGCTATATCAGCATGCTTGAGCACAATAAGCGTGAACCACAATTATCGACGGTGCTGATGCTCGCAAGAGCAATGGGTATGGATGTCGGGGAATTGGTTCGGAATGTGGATGCGCTTTTGCCGGAGGATTGGGCAAAGCCGGATGAGGAAGATATCCGGCCCAAGAAGGCGGGACGACCGAAGAAAAATACCACTCAAAAAAGCTGAGCGTGATGCTCGCGAATAGGGCGGTTCAAGTGTGACATGCGCGCACGCGCATTCGCATGAGCGGCGTATTTCACTATCCGTGTCAACGTTATCCGCAAAACATCTTGAATGCCGGGTCGGGCGGCAGACATAAAAACAGGGCCGCGCGACCGTTCAGGTTATGTTCCTGTCCGCATCCTCGACCTCTTCCCGCTCGCCTTTTTGCTTTAACGCGCGCTTGTGGGCATACATCTGGGCGTCCGCGCGGGTCAGGGTGGCGTGGATGTCCGCATCGCGCTCCGGGTCAAAGCTGGCGATGCCGTAGGCGAAAAAGAGCGGAAAGCCCGCCACGCTGATATGCAGGGCCCGCGCGTGCAGTTCGTCCATTTCGGCCCGCAGGGCGGCCACATCCACATCCCGCAGCAGGGTGGCGAATTCGTCGCCGCCGGTGCGGTAGGTTTCGCCCCGGTCCTTGAAGCGCTCCACCAGCAGGCGCGCCAGGCTGATGATGTACTGGTCCCCGGCGGCGTGGCCGCGCTGGTCATTGACCTTTTTAAGCATATTCAGATCGCAGGTGAGCACGCTCAGCCCCTGCTGCTCATTGCGGCCGTGGAGACGCTTGGTGTCCAGCTCAAAGGCGTTGCGGTTGTTGATGCCGGTCAGCAGATCGGTATAGGCCAGCTTGCGGTACAGGGGCACGGAAAGGCGGCGCAGCAGCCAGGTGGTGACAAAGATGAACAGCAACACCAGCACACAGGAGCCGACCAGGCTGATGGACAGCGCCTTGCGGATGCTTCCGGCAAAAAGACCGGCGTCAAACTCCATGACAATGGCCCCCACGGTGCGGCCGTCCCGGCGGATGGGCTCGCAGGCGGGCAGCACGTCGCCCCAGTCAGTGCTGAGCACCTTGTCCGCATGCGCGGGGCTGCCCCGGAGGCAGCGCGTCAACAGGGGCAGCACCTCGGGCTCAATGAGATCCCCGATATGGCGGAAGTCCTCGGCGGCCGGATCCAGGCCGTCCACCACATAGATGGCCTTGCCCTGGTCGTTGAGCCGGGCCGTGTAGAGATAGCGCACGGCCGTCAACTGCCGCACGCTCGTGAGCAGGTCCTGAACCTCGGCATACAGGGGACTGCTCTCGTCGGCGGGGCTGTTGAGTTCCAGCAGACTTTGCGGCGGAATGCGGTCGGTCAGATAGGAAAAGATGGCGCCCGAACGCTCCAGCACCGTGTGGCTGACGCCCATGGTCACCTGATAATAAAAAATCCCGAAAATGGAGATCGCCGTGGCCAGGATGGCCAGGGGGACGCTCAGCAGGATTTTTCTTTCCACGCCGGACAGCGGCGTACTGACGGAATCCGTGTTCATGTCTCCGGTCCAGGATGCCTATCCGGCTGGGAAGGCCGCCGAATGCGGACTACAAGCGCATAGTAGGATAAGGGACTATACACCAGGGCCGGGCATGATTCAACGAAAAGCTGGCGCGCGCCCCGGCGGGCGCTGAACTTGCCTCAACCCCCTCCCGCCTGTATAAGGAATAAGGCCGCCGCGCGAGGCGCGGCACGGTCGAG
This sequence comes from Desulfovibrio fairfieldensis, assembly GCF_001553605.1. Taxonomy (NCBI): domain Bacteria; kingdom Pseudomonadati; phylum Thermodesulfobacteriota; class Desulfovibrionia; order Desulfovibrionales; family Desulfovibrionaceae; genus Desulfovibrio; species Desulfovibrio fairfieldensis. The sequence continues at coordinate 3,580,168 of NZ_CP014229.1, read as the reverse complement.
GAGTTTTCCATGTCCCCGTTCACAAAAAACAGCGAAATGACCTCCCTCATTCTGGACAGCCTGCCCATGGGCGTGCTGTTCTGCGACATGGACTACATCATCCGCTTCGTGAACAAGGCCTATGCCGATCTGCTGAGCCGGCGGCCCGAAGAACTGCTGGGATGCGACATCACTGAAATCATCCCCCACTCGCGCGCGCGCGTGGTGCTGCGCGACGGCCGGGCCGAAATGGGCGAACTCTGCCAGCTCGGGCCCGGCAACGCCCTGCCCGTGGTGGTCAACCGCATTCCGGTGCGCGACGGTCAGGGGCGGCTGGCGGGCATGGTTTCCCAGGCCATTTTCAACGATCCCGAAGAGCTGAAAAAGCTCTCCTCCAAGATCGACCACCTGGGGCACACCCTCAATCAGTACAAACGCCGGATCAAGGCCAGCCTGGCCCCGCAGTACAGCCTGCGCAGCATTCTGGGCGAAAGCGCGCCCATGCGCCGCCTCAAGCAACAGGTGCGAAGCTACGCCCAACTGGACGCGCCGGTGCTGATTCTGGGAGCCACCGGCGCGGGCAAGGAACTCTTTGCCCATGCCCTGCACGCCGAAAGCCCGCGCGCCGAAGGCCCGCTGGTCAGCATCAACTGCGCGGCCATCCCCAAGGATCTCTTTGAGTCCGAGCTGTTCGGCTATGCGCGCGGCGCGTTTTCCGGCGCGCATCAGGACGGCAAAATCGGCCAGATCGAACTGGCCGACAAGGGCACCCTCTTTCTGGACGAAATCGGGGAAATGCCGCCCGAGATCCAGGCCAAGCTCCTGCGCGTGCTGGAAAGCCGCAGCGTCTGCCGGGTGGGCTCGGTCAACGCCCGCAACGTGGACTTCCGCCTGGTGGCGGCCACCAACCGGAACATTTCGGCCATGCTCAGCGCGGGTTCCTTCCGCGAGGACCTCTACTACCGCATCAATACCTTTGTGCTGGAAATCCCGCCGCTCTGCGAGCGCGCGGACGACATCCTGCCCATCGCCCGCTATGTGCTTTCGCGCATGGGCCTGGAACATCTGGCCTTTGCCCCGGAAGCCGAGGCGGCCATGCTGGCCTTTTCCTGGCCGGGCAACGTGCGGCAGTTGCACAATGCCGTGGTGCACGCGGCCACCATGCGCCACGGCGACATGATCCAGGTGGACGACTTCCCGCCGGACACCCTGCCCAGCGCGGACCTGCCCCTGCGCGCCGTGGCCGCCGGGGACCTTTCCGACATCATGGCCGACACCGAGGCCGTGGTCATCCGCAAGGTGCTGGCCGAACAGGGCGGCAATGTCTCGCGCACGGCGCGCACCCTGCATATCGCGCGCGCCACGCTGTACGAAAAGCTGCGCAAGTACGGCATCAGCCGCCGGGGCGCATAGATTTAACAGGCCTGAAAACACGTCCGCTGATTGCCCGACCGACGCCCTTGAACCGCCGGGGCGTTGAATATCGTTTCCGCCACAAACAAAGGCCGCCCGATGGGCGGCCTTGAGGCTGTTGACAACGTCGGCAGCCCCGAAAATCAGGAGCAGATCGCGGCTTTGCCGCGCCGTTAAGCGACTGATTTTCGTGCCTTTCCACCCGGCGGCTAAGCCGCCGTTGGTGGCGCAAACCCCGCTTCGCGTGGTTTGTCATCAGTCTGAAGGCCGCCCAGTGGGCGGCCTTTTGATTCAGATGCGGCGTTTTGCGCCAGCTCAGAGTTTGAAATCCGGCTTGTCGCGCAGATAGACTTCGCCCCCACGGGCCCAGTAGCGCAGCCCGGCGTGGTCCTTGAGCTTTTCCAGGGCCTTATTTTCCGCCTCCGCGTCTTCGGACCAGAAGCGGATCTTCACCTGGCGCATGCCGTCGTCGGAAATGATCGAGAGCACTGTGGAAATGCGCACCCCGTATTCCTTGAGCAGATCCAGAATCTCGCGCAGGGTGCCGCGCTTGTTCTCCAGCTTGAAGGCCATTTCCACGCCCTCGGGCATGGCGGCTCCGCTGATGCTGACCAGGGCCTTGAAAATGTCCCATTCGGTGAGAATGCCGACCAGTTTTTCCTCGTCATTGACCACCGGCAGGCAGGCCACGCGCTTTTCAATCATACGCTGGGCGGCCTGCTCCACCGTGCCCTTGTAATTGATGGTCACCGGGTCCACGGTCATGATCTGCTTGGCCGGGGTTTCACCCAGAATGTCGAGCACTTCCAGGATTTCAAGGCCCGTGGTGCGCTGGGGCGCGAAGGCGTTGATGTCCGAGGCGGAAATCAGGCCCACCACAATCTTGTCCGCATCCACCACGGGCAGGCGGCCGATGTGGTTGTCCTTGAACAGCTTCCGGCACTGGAGCAGGGAGGCGTCCGGCGGAACCGAGATCACATTGGATTTCATCCAGTCAAGTATCAGCATGGCATGCTTCCTTTTGGCGAATTTCCGCCCGACGGTTCTGGCGTCGATGGCGGCGCAAAGCCCGCGAAGCGGGGTTTGTCATCACGCTGAAGCCGCCGCGTAACGGCGGCCGTTCCGTGGTTATGCCCGTGTGTGATCGCAACCGCAACCCTGGAGCTTTTTGCGCAGGAATTCCGGCAGAATGCCGCGCACGGATTCGGCGGACACCATGCGGCGCATGATGCCCAGCTGGTCCTGCAGGGGCAGCTGTTTGGGGCAGACGTTGTCGCAGGCCAGCAGGCCCATGCAGCCGAAAACCCCATTGTCGTCGCCGATAAGGTCGTAATAATCCGCCGGGGTGCGGTTGTCGCGCGGGTCAATATAAAAACGGGCCATACGGTTGATGGCCGTGGCCCCGATAAAGTCCTCGCGCATGCGCGCCGTGCCGCAGGCCGCCACACAGCAGCCGCACTCGATGCAGCGGTCCAGCTCGAAGATCTGAGTGGCCAGTTCGTTGTCCATGCGCTCTTCCTGAGCGTCCGGGTCAAAGGCCTTGTTTGTGTGAATCCAGGATTCGATCTTTTTGCCCACATGCCGAAACCAGGTGCCCGTATCCACCGAAAGGTCGCCCAGCAGCTTGAACACCGGCAGGGGGTGCAGGCTGATGCGGGCGGGCAGATCGCAGGTCTGGGTATGGCAGGCCAGGCCCGGGCGGCCGTTGATGACCATGCCGCAGGAACCGCAGATGCCCGCGCGGCAGCAGAAGTCGAACTGAAGGCTCGCGTCCTGGGTTTCGCGGATCATGTTCAAGGCAATGAAGAGCGTCATGCTGGGATGCTCTTCCAGGTTAAAGGTCTGCATGTGAGGCTGGGAATGGGGATCCAGCGGATTGTAGCGAAAGATCTCAAACGTCAGATTGCGTCCCATGTCGGCCTCCCTTAGACCTTTTGCGCAAAGGGCTCAATTTCGCCCTCCCCGATGTCGCCGGGGATAATCTTGCCGCCGCCGTAGCCTCTGTCGCCGGGCGGCAGGATATAGAACGGCGTGGCCTTTTCATAGTTGAGGGTGGGCAGGCTGTCGCCCTCCTTCCAGGTGGCCAGGGTGCGCACCAGCCAGTCCTTGTCGTTGCGCTCGGGGTAGTCCTCGCGGGCGTGCGCGCCCCGGCTCTCGGTGCGCTGCTGCGCTCCGTAGGCCGTGCACAGGGCCAGCTTGAGCATGCCCGGCACGCGCAGGGCCATGGAAAGCTCGCCGTGGGGGCCGGGGATGTTGCCGCCGCGCAGGCGCATGTTCTTGCTGCGCTCCAGCAGGTCCTGGAGTTTCGCCACACCGGCTTCCAGATCCTTGCCGTTGCGAAAGATGCCCACGTGCTCCATCATTATGTCCTGCATGGCGTTGCGCAGGGTGTAGCAATCGTCGCCCGTGCCCCGAAGCAGGTTTTCGATGCGCTCGCGCACCTTGGCCGTCGCGTCGCTCATGGCCGCCGTGGAGAACACGCATTCATAGCCTTGCAGGAACTCCACAAGCTTCTTGCCCACAACACGGCCCGACACGATGGTTTCGGCCAGAGAGTTGCCGCCCAGGCGGTTGAAGCCGTGCATATCCCAGCAGGCTGCCTCGCCCGCCGCGAACAGGCCTTGGAGGCCGTAGGCGTGGCCGTCCTTGTTGATGCGCACGCCGCCCATGCTGTAGTGCTGGGTGGGCCGCACCGGGATAAGCTGATGGATGGGGTTCACGCCCAGGAAGTGCGTGGAGATGTCGTAGACTTCCCGCAGATTGGTGGTGATGTGCTTTTCGCCCAGATGGCGGATGTCCAGCCAGAGATGCTCGCCGTAGGGGCTGGGCACGCCGAAGCCCTTGCGCATGTGCTCGGTCATGCGGCGGGAAACCACGTCGCGCGAGGCCAGTTCGGCCTTTTCCGGCTCGTAGTCGGGCATGAAGCGGTATTCGTTGACGTCCAGCAGGGTGCCGCCGTCGCCCCGGCAACCCTCGGTCACCAGAATGTCCGTAGGCACCGTGCCCGTGGGATGGAACTGCACGGCCTCCATATTGCCCAGCGGCACCACGCCCGTGTCCAGGGCGGTGATCTGGCCGCCGCCGTCGCAGATCACGGCGTTGGTGGTGGCCCGGTAGATGCGCCCGTAACCGCCCGTGGCGATAAGCGTGGCTTTGGCGAAATAGCCCACCAGCTCGCCGGTGCGCAGATCACGGGCCACGCAGCCCATGCAGCGCTCGCCGTCATGCACCAGGGCCTCGGCCTGCACGCGGTCGTGCACGTCCACGCCCAGTTGCAGCAGGCGGTTGTCCAGGGTGAAGAGCACGGCATGGCCCGTGCCGTCCGAAGTGTAGCAGGTGCGCCATTTGGCCGTGCCGCCGAAGGCGCGGGAATGGATCAGCCCTTCGTTCTCGGCCTTTTCCGTGGCCTGAAAGGGTTTGCCGCCCTTGTAATAGGTATGCTCGCCGGGCACCACCCGGCTCCAGGGCACGCCCATCCAGGCCATTTCGCGCATGGCGATGGGCGCGGTCTTGGCGAACAGGCGGGCCACCTCCTGGTCGCAGCCCCAGTCCGAGCCTTTGACCGTGTCGTTGAAATGGATTTCCGGGCTGTCGCCGTCGCCCATGATGGAATTGCCCAGGGCCGCCTGCATGCCGCCCATGGCCGCCGAGGAATGGGAGCGCCGGGGCGGCACCAGACTCAGACAGATGACGCTGAAGCCCGCCTGCGCGGCTTCCACGGCCACGCGCTCCCCGGCCAGACCGGCGCCCATGCAGAGAACATCACTTTGAAAAACACGCATACGCCCCCCCTATCCCAGGAACCAGACGCGGGTCAGAGCCAGCACGCCGAGCACAAGGTAACAGCCCATGACAATCCATATCCACCTGCGCCAACGGGCGCGCTCGGCCTTGGTGCACACGCCGTACTTCACGGCCAGGCGGTACACGCCGACGCCCGTGTGCAGAATGACGCAGGGCAGAAAGACCACGTAAAAGGCCAGCCAACCGTCGTGCAGGCGCTTGGCGCTGCCCGCCACGTTGATGGGCAGGTTGGTCATGACCGTGTAGACATGGAAGAACACGCCCACCAGAATGACCACGGCGGTAAAGACCTGCACCAGCCAGAGCCAGGTGTCGGCTTCGCGCAGGCTTCTGCTGTGGCGCACGAAAATGCCCAGCTCATTGGTGCGGAAGGGCATTTTACGAGCCGCGATCCAGAAGTGGAAAATCACCAGCAGCACGATGAGCGGGGCCACGATCTGGGTCAGAAAGGTGGCTTCCAGCAGCCAGGCGATGCCGTTGGTCAGCGCGGGGCTGATCACCACGCTGCCTTCCAGCAGCAGATGGATACAGACGAAAAGGGCCAGCAGCGCGCCGGACGCGGCTTGCCAGAAATCCAGGCGGGTCCGGGCGTCGGCGGGGGATCTCATTGGCGCCATAGCAACTCCTTTAGGAAAGTATTCCGTATTGCGGACACGGCGGCGCACCGGAATGGCCCGGCGCGCCAAGCCGCTACAACTGCCGATACGGGGCCTGGCCCGTTTCGTAGTAATTGTCGCCCAGGCTGTCGATGACCACGATGGCCGGGAAATCCTCCACTTCCATGGCGGCCACGGCCTCGGGGCCGAGATCCTCATAGGCCAGCACGGTGTACTTTTTGATACTGCGGGCGATGAGAGCGCCCGCGCCGCCCACGGCGGCCAAATACGGCACGCCGTGCTTTTTCATGGCTTCCACCACTTCCGGCTTGCGGTAGCCTTTGCCGATCATCCCCTTGAGGCCCTGATCCAGCAGCCGGGGCGTATAGGCGTCCATGCGGCCCGAAGTGGTGGGTCCGGCCGCGCCGATGGCCTGGCCCGGCTTGGCGGGCGAGGGGCCCACGTAATAGACGACAGCGCCGCGCAGGTCCACGGGCAGCGCTTCGCCCCGGTCCAGTGTCTCCACCAGCCGCTTGTGGGCCGCGTCGCGCGCGGCCAGAATAACGCCGGAAATCAGCACCCTGTCTCCGGCCCTCAGGGAGTGCGCCGTGGCGTCGTCAAAAGGGGCGCGGATGCGTTTGACCTGATCGTCGGACATGTCTCGCCCTCCTCTTAGAGTACGACTTCCGCATGGCGGGCCGCGTGGCAGTTGATGTTCACGGCCACGGGCAGGGAGGCGATGTGGGTGGGGGCCCACTCCACATGCACCTTGAGGGCCGTGGTCAGGCCGCCCAGGCCCTGCGGACCGATGCCGGTCTTGTTGATCATTTCCAGCAGTTCCCGTTCAAAGGCCGCGTAGCGCGGGTCCGGGTTGACGCTTTCCAGATCGCGCGCGGCGGCTTTCTTAGCGCAGATGGCCGCCACTTCCATGGTGCCGCCCAGGCCCACGCCCACCACCAGGGGCGGACAGGAATTGGGACCGGCGGCCAGCACCGCGTCCAGCACCACCCGGCGCACGCCCTCGATGCCGTCGGCGGGCACCAGCATTTTCAGCACGCTTTTGTTTTCCGAGCCCGCGCCCTTGGGCGCGAGGCGCAGGCGCAGGCTGTCGCCGGGCACAATGCGCGTATGGATAACGGCGGGGGTGTTGTCCCTGGTGTTCTTGCGCTCGAAGAGCGGTTCAGCCACGCAGGATTTGCGCAGATAGCCGTCCACATAGCCCCGGCGCACGCCTTCGTTGACGGCGTCCTCAAAGCCGCCGCCCACAATGCGCACATCCTGCCCCACCTCGGCGAAAACCACGGTCAGGCCCGTATCCTGGCAGATGGGCATGGTTTCGCGCGCCGCGATGGCCGCGTTTTCCAGGATCTGGTCCAGAATGTTCCGGCCCACCGGCGACGGCTCCAGGGCGCGGGCCGCCCGCATGGCCTCAACCATGTCCTCGGGCAGGCGGCAGCAGGCTTCCACGGCCAGACCGGCCACGGCCTCCGTAATGGTAGTAACGTGAATTTCCTTCATATTCTCTCTCCGCCGGAACGGCTTACGGATGGAAAGGCCAGATCATGGGAATGAGCAGCCAGCACATGAGCAGGGTGATCAGCTGCAACGGCCAGCCGGCCTTGACATAGTCCAGGAAGCTATACTTGCCCGGTCCCAAAACGATGGTATTGGGCGGAGTGGCGATGGGCGTCAGGAAGCAGGCCGAGGCGGACATGGCGATGCCCATGGTGATGGGCAGGGGCGAAATGCCGCTGGCCAGGGCGATGGGCAGGGCCAGCGGGGCCATGAGCGCGGCTGTGGCCGTATTGGACATGAAGTTGGTGATCAGGGCGGTGAGCGCGCAGCAGACCAGCATGAGCATCCAGGGGTCGGAAACCATGCTCACCACGGCGTTGGCCACGATGGCGGCCGCGCCGGACTTGGCCATGGCGGCTGACATGGAGAGCATGCCCGCGAAGAGGAAGATGGTGGTCCAGTCCACGCTGCGGAAGGCCTCGCGCATGGTCATGCAGCCGGAGATGACCATCAGGCAGGCGCCCAGTATGGCGGCGGTGGTCAGGGGCATGAGTTCGCTGGCCATCATGAAGACCACAAAAGCGAAAATGGCGATGGAGTACCACATCTTGTTTTCACGGCGCGTCTGGCCCTCGGTGACGATATCGTCGTCCATCTGGCGGCCTTCGGGCAGAAAGCGGTGGCCGATGAGGCCGTAATAGGCCAGACCCACCACCAGCAGGGGAATGCCGATCAGGCCGAATTCAAAGAAGCCGAAAGGCGTCTGGCCGGTCTGGGCCAGCATGGAGTTGATGATGCCGTTGGGCGGCGTGCCCACCAGGGTCACGGTGCCGCCCAGGGAGGAGGCAAAGGCCACGGGCATAAGCACCTTGCCCGGCGCCAGCTTGGCCTTGATGCACATGCCCAGAATCATGGGCACGGCCACCACTGTGGTGCCGGTGTTGGACAGCACTGTGGAGAGCAGGCCCACGGCGGCCATGGTGTAAACCAGCAGCAGCACGGTATTGCCCTTGGAGAGCCGCACGGCCAGCGCGCCGACCTTGTCCGCGAAGCCGGTAATGAACGTGGCTTCGCCCACGATGAACATGGCCATGAACAGAATGACCGTGGGATCGCCGAAATAGCTGAAGGCCACCTTGGAGGTAATGACGTGCGTCAGGGAAAGCGCCACCGGCACCAGCAGGGCGGTGATGGGCAGGGGTACGATTTCGGTGAAAAACATGACCGCCGCCGCTACCAGGATGCCCAGAGTAATATAGGCCTTGGTGGGGTCTTCAGGCAGTTTTATGCCCATGCCCGTGGCGGCGAGAGCGTCCTGCCCCGCCAGCAACACAGCCAGGATCAGCAGCATCGCTGCCGGGAAAAAGAACCGTTTCATCCGTCAACCTCCAAAGTTTCAGAGTTGAAGGCGTCCCCGCACGCATGCCGCCAACGGGGTCCACACGGCCTCCGGCGCACTGCTGGCCGGAATGACTTGAAAAAGATGGAAAAGCATTGCATACGGAAACGATACTGACAACCCCCTTTTGTTGAATGACTGCTCAACTTTTATGTTTTTTTCAAGCATACCGTGATAGATAGAGAAAAAAATTTTATAAATCCGCATGTTGCGTAAAAAATCACAATTCTTTCATGCCTGTTATACCTGTGATACCAAATTGCAATATATATGGTATCAACAGTAAAAAAGCCGTCACCCATAGCAGAGTGCACGGACTTTGTGAAAACATTCCACCAATACAGGTGCTGATTCCATTGTCCGCCGCGCCTGCCAGGGCGGACGGCGCTCGGACGCAAAAAAGCCCGGCCGAGATTTTCCCGGCCGGGCTTTTTACATGGCACTAGGGTCTGTTAACACTATAGAATTTTTGTTCGCCTGCAAGGAAGATAAACCTGCTTTGAGGGAGTGTACTCTTCTGGTACTCGACCGAAAAAGCAGGTGAAATCTGACGCGGCAGGAGGGCAAAAAGGCATAGCGTTAACAGGCCCTAGGGCAGTTCACGCATGTTATGCGTGAACTGCCCTGCAAGGATTTGTCCGCGGTCTGAAAACGGATTGCCCTCAACGCCGGCTACGGGCGTTCGCCCTTTGCCAGACGGGCGTTGATCTTGTCGATCAGGCCGGGCAGATCCGCAATGCTCGAAATCACATAGTGCGCGCCCGCCTCGCGGAAGGCGCGGCCCAACTCCTCCTCGCGGCGGCAGAGTTCGTCGGCGGGCAGGGCCGCCGCTTCCTCGGCGGTCAGGCCCAGGGCATTGCTGGTACGGGTCACGCCCACGCTCCAGTGCCCCGCGTTGATGCCCTCCTCCACGTCGGCCAGGGTGTCGCCGACCTTGACCACGGCCTCCGGCGGATGCACGCCCAAACGCATGCAATTGAGGTAGCACATCCACGGCCAGGGGCGGCCCTGGGGCGCCTCGTCGGCTGTGACCACCGCGTCGGGTTTATACCCGGCGGCCTCGGCACGCGGCATGAGGCGGACCATCATGTCCCGGCTGTAGCCGGTGCAGGAGCCGATCTTGAGGCCCTTGGCGCGCAGGGCGGCAATGGCCTCCACGCAGCCCGGCACGGGCATGGCGTAGTCCGCCAATGTTTCAGGCATCAGTTCCTGCACGGCGGCAAAAATCGTATCCGTGGCGGCATCGTCGGGCGCATTGCCGTGCCCGGCACGCCAGAGTTCGGCCAGGCGCGGCATGGCCAGCATGGCCTGCACGTGCTCGCGCTTTTCGCGGCCCATGGGAGCGCGCACTTCAGCCACCTCGGGCTTCATGCCGTGGCGCTCAAAGGCCCGAGAAAACACGGCCACCGGCCCCCGGCAACCGTGGTCCACCGCCGTACCGGCCCAATCCAGAATAACGGCCTGTATCGGCCCCATATATGCTGTGCGACGCAGAAAAGGCTTCATGAACTGTCCTCATGTGCGGATTAGAGCATTTTCACAATGAAATTACTCTGTACTGTTACAAGGCCCGCGAGATTTTCGTAAGCGGGCTTTGCCCGCCGTCAAGCGGAAATCTCAAGCGCAATATGCTCTAGAGCAAATTACCTTTGAAATTTTATAAATTTCAAAGTTGGCATTCCGGCAAAAAGCGCGGTTATCGCTGCTGTCGATCCCCGTATGGCTCCGTTGTCGCCAACGGGGACAGCCCTTCGGGCTGCCTTCGGTCGCTTTTCCGGAATCCGCGCCGCGTTGCTCTCCGGCCCTACGGGCCGCCCGGCGGGTTGATCTCCGCGGCGCGCCTCACCGTGTTCGGCGTCAGAGCATTTCAACGTTGAAAGACTCTAAAAAAAGAAAGCGCGGGGAAATTTCCCCGCGCCGCTGTCGACCAACGGCCCCGCCGGAAGATCCGGCGGGGCCGCGTTCAGTCAACAGTCACTTATTTGGGGAAGTACTTCTTGTCCAGCTTTTCGTACTTGGGCAGGAAGCGGGTGGGCAGCGCCAGAGCGTCGCGACGGAAAGGCGGCGCAAGGCGGGTGCCGTCGGTCATGATTTCGATGACGGCCGGACGACGGTTCTTGTAGGCCGTTTCCAGGGCGTTGGCCAGGTCGGCCTGGGTGTTGACGGTGTAGCCGTCGGCGCCCATGGATTCGGCGATCTTGGCGTAGGACTTGGACCAGATGTCCGCGCCCACGAAGCGGTTGTTGTAGAAGTCCACCTGGTTCTTCTTTTCCGCGCACCAGGCACCGTTGTTGTACACGGTGGCGATGACGGGCAGGTTGAACTGGCAGGCGGTGGGCACTTCAAACAGGCTCATGCCCCAGGCACCGTCGCCGGCGATGGAGACGACCGGCTTGTCCGGGCAGGCGAGCTGCGCGCCCAGAGCGGCCTGATAGGCGAAGCCGGTGTTGCCGAAGGTCAACGTGGCGATGTCGCGTTTCGGATGACGGAAACGCAGGTAGCTGTTGGCCGTGGAAGAGGTGTTGCCGATGTCGGTGGTGGCGATGGCGTCATTGTCGTAAATGAACTTGCCGACCACTTCCAAGGCCTTGCGGGGGTGCAGGCGGCCTTCGATCACGGGTTCGTTGGAGATCTCGTCGATTTCCTTGTGCCAGAGGGCCAGCTCTTCCTTGACCTTGTTGGCCACGGGCGTGATGTCCTTCTTGGGCATGGCGTCACGCAGCTGCTTGTACAGCTCTTCGGAAGCGTCCTTGGCATCGGCGCACAGCCCCACGGTGATGGGGTGGGTCTTGGCGATGTGCATGGGATTGATGTCGATCTGGACGATCTTGGCCGTCTTGGGGAAGTAGTTGATGCCGTCCTGGGGCAGGGTGCCGAAGTAGGACAGGCGGCTGCCGATGGCCAGGATCACGTCGGCCTTTTCCATCAGGCGCATGGCGGCATGGGAGCCCATGTAGCCGATGGGGCCGCACCACAGCGGATGGTCGGCCGGGAAGGCGTCGTTGTGCAGGTAGCTGCAGGCCACGGGGGCGGCGATATGCTCGGCCAGGGCTTTGACGGTGTCTACGCAGTCGGCGTCAACCACGCCGCGACCGGACACGATCACGGGATTCTTGGCGGCTTTGAGCACTTCGACGGCGTGCTTGAACATTTCCGGGTTGCCGATGCCGCCGGGGGCCACGCGGTACTGGGAGGGTTTCAGGATTTCTTCATCCAGCTCGCCGTAGAAGTAGTCGCGCGGGATGTCCACCAGCACGGGGCCGCGCATGGCGTAGGCGGCGCGGAAGGCGGTGCGCAGAATGTCAGCGGCGCGTTTGGGATGGGGCACGCGCAGGGAAGCCTTGGTGATGGGCTTGAACAGATTCCACGTGTCGCATTCCTGGAAGCCGTCCCAGCCCACGGAAGCGGAACCGGCGCTGGGCGAAAGGATGATCATGGGGCTGTGCGCCATGTTGGCGGTAGCCACGGCGGTCACGTAGTTGGTGATGCCGGGGCCGTTCTGGCCGATGACAACGCCGGCTTTGCCGGTCATGCGGCAGAAGGCGTCTTCCATGTGGCCGGCGGTCTGCTCATGACGCACGGAGATGAAGTCGATGCCCGCGGCCGGGAAGAGGTCCAACAGGTCCATGTAAGCGGAACCGAGGATACCGCTGACGTGTTTAACGCCTTCTTCCACCAGGACTTCGGCCATGGCCTCACTGGGAGTCATTTTAGGCATAATTGCTCCTTTTGCTTTCGCGCTGTTTGTGATGCTTGCGATCCGCAACCGCCCGTTCCTTGCGCCCGCATCTCCGCGGCACGTCGGAGAAAAACGGAAAAAAGGGGAAGAGCGGCCTGCAGGGCCTGAGAACACCCGAAAATTGTGACAGAAGTAGCAAATTGCGTGCCGGACGGAAGGCTTTCGTATCCGCCTCAATTTCATAGCTCTTTCCATGCAGCGGCCTTGCGGCGGCTTTTCTGGACGGCAAAACTGTCTTATAATCCGGACAGTGTCTGTCAAAAGTGTTCAATCTATCGGACAGATCGGACAGTTTGGAGCACTGTGGTTTTATTCTACATAACTCCCGTGCCGCTGTCACCGCTGCCGTGCGGACACAGCTGGGCAGACGCGTCTAAAAAGTCTTTATCCCCCGAGAGATCGGAGAACGGACAAAAAGAAGCGAAGCCACCTTTGCTCCGCCGGAGCGAAGCGCAGGCGGATGGCTGGTGCCGGGAGAAGCCTAAAAAATGCGCTGGCCGTCGCCGCGTCAGCGGCTTGCCTGAGCCGTTCACGGCGAAGCCGTGTTACGGATAAAGCTCCTGCGTCGCAACGGCTGAAGCAAGATTGTTGCGTGCCGGCAAGGAAAATGGCGCTTTTTGCGCGGAAACCGACCGAAAGGCGGCCCAAAGGGCCGTGCCCGTTGGCGAGCCGGGCAAGCCTTACGGGCATCGAGAGCAGAGCGTACTCAAGTACATGAGCGGCAAAAAGCGCCAAGTGACGCAGCCGGCACACAACAGGCTGGTTTTGACGGATCATCACGGCAGATAAGGGGCCTGCAAGGGCTGGAATTAGATGCGTCCGCCCTGGCGGACAGAGGCCGCCGGGGCCGGTGCGGGGCCGGACGCGCGCGCCATGCCCGAAGACGCGCAAGCCCGGGTGCAAAAAAGCGGAACGCGCCGCCGGAGTCGCAACGGCAGCGCGTTCCCTCTGGCCGGGACCTCACGGTCCGGACCAAATCCCTTTTTCCATTTGGCGCTACCGGCTCCCCGCCGCTCCTTCAGCCCGCGCCGAAGCCGGACGCTGCGTCAGGGCGGCGGCAAAAGCCGCCGGGCGTGCGGAATGGGGCATAAACGCCGCTGGATTCGCGGCGCGCTGCCGCGCCCCGCCCCGCTCTTCCTGCAAATGCCGCAGGCATTGCCCGGCTGTGGCGAAATTCCGGCGTGCGGCGCGGTAATCCGGCACCTGCCGGGCCTGCCCGTGGTCATAGAGGATCAGGCCACCGGCAAAGGCATCCACATCGTCGGGATCATGGGTGATGATCACGGCCGGGATGGTCAGATCAGCCAGCAGTTCCAGCAGTTCCTCGCGCAGGCGCTCGCGCAGCAGCGGGTCCAGGGCGGAAAAGGGCTCGTCCAGCAAGAGCAGTTGCGGGTCGGCGTTGAGGGCGCGGGCCAGGGCCGCGCGCTGGCGCTGCCCGCCCGAAAGCTGGACCGGCAGATGCCTCGCCAGATGCCCGATGCCGAAGCGCTCCAGCATGGCCTGGGCCTTGCTCCGCTCCGTCGCGCAGATCCGCCAGGGCCAGCAGCCGGTACGGGCGTAAGCCACATTCTGGAGCACGCTCAGATGCGGAAACAGCGCGTAATCCTGAAACATATAGCCGATGCGGCGGCGGCGGGCCGGTACGCAGACCTTGGCCGCGCCGTCATAGAGCACGCGCTCGCCCAGGCGGATGTGCCCGGCATCCGGGCGGGTAAGCCCGACCAGGCATTGCAGGGTCAGGCTTTTGCCCGAGCCCGAAGGGCCGAACAGAACCACATGCTTCTGGCTGTCGCCGATCTCGTAGGCCACATCCAGGCTGAAGGGCGTGTCCGCATTCCGGAACGTTTTGCGCAGATGCAGCGAGATCATCGGGACCGCCTTTTCCATTTCAGTTTCAGCAACAGTTCCGCCGCCATCAGCAGGCTGACGCAGACAGCGGAGGTAATGATCACCAACCAGACGGCCTGGACGTCGTTGCCGGCCTGAAAAGCGTCATAAATGGCCAGGGCCAGGGTCTGGGTCTTGCCGGGGATATTGCCCGCGATCATCAGCGTGGCCCCGAATTCGCCCATGCCGCGCGCGAAGGCCAGCATCAGCCCGGCGAAAATGCCCCTCCAGGCCAGGGGCAGGGAGACGCTCACAAAAACCCGCCACTCCGAGGAACCCAGGGTGCGGGCCGCGTTTTCCAGGTGGGGGTCCACCTGCTCCAGAGCCGCCCGCGCGGATTTGTAGATCAGGGGAAAAACCACCACCGTGGCCGCCACCACGGCTCCCTGCCAGGAAAAGATCAGATTGATGCCCATGTCGGCCAGCCAGTGACCGAATACCCCGCGCCGCCCCACCAGCAGAATCAGATAATAGCCCAGCACCGTGGGCGGCAACACCAGCGGCAGGGTGCAGAGGGCGTCCAGAAGGGCGGGCAGGGGCCCTCTTTTTCTTGCCAGCAGCCAGGCCATGAGCGTGGCCGCCACAAAGGAGAACAGGGTCGCCAGACTCGCTACCCGGAGGGAAAGCTCCAGCGGGCTCAGAATGGATATCTGATCAAAATCCATAAGATCGGGTCACCCTGTCCGCTGCAAAGAAAAATAATCTGATGACACGCCTGGATATTCCACGGCATTTGAGGATTTTTGACCGCCGACAAGGCACATATATTTTTTGCGCGGGGAGTGGGCTCTTCTCGCCCATGACCCAAGCAAAAAACGTGTGTAACGCCGTCGGCGGTCAAAAGGACCAAATGCCGTTAAGGCTTGGAGAAGCCGTACTTGGCCAGCACCGCCTGCCCTTCCGGCGAGAGCACGAAGTCCAGGAAGGCCTGTCCCATCTTGGGATTCTTGCCCGTAGTGGCCACGGCGATGGGATAAAGCACAGGCTTGTGGCCCGGCACCACCAGGACCACGTCCACCTTGCCGGCCTGCTGTTTGGCATCCGTGCCGTAAACAAAGCCCGCGTCCACTTCGCCGCGCGCCACATAGTCCAGCACCTGGCGCACGCTCGCCCCTTGGATCACCTGGGGTTGAAGAACGTCCCAGAGTTTGGCGTTGGTCAGGGCCTCGCGGGTGTAGCGCCCGGCGGGCACGGAATCGGGATTGCCCACGGCGATGCGCTTGAAGTTCTTGAGGTCGGCCAGATCAGCGGGCTTCTTGCTCCCGGCGGGCACGATGAGCACCAGGTCGTTGAGCGCGAAATCCTTGCGCGTGGCCGGGTCCACCACCTTGGAGGCCACGGCCTTGTCCATGGTGGCCTGGTCGGCGGAGGCGAAAACGTCCACGGGCGCGCCTTCCTGAATCTGCTTCAGCAGCGGATTGGAGGCGGCGAAGTTGACGTGCGCGGTGAGGCCGGGGTGTTTTTTCTCAAACATGCCCTTGAGCTCGGTAAAGGCGTTGGTCAGGCTGGCCGCCCCGGAAATGGTCATTTCCGCGGCCTTGGCGGGCAGGGCCAACAGGCCGACACAGGCCAGGGCCAGAAGAATGCGGGAAAGGAAGGGCGTCTTCATGTGTTTTGTCTCCTCCATGAGTAGTACTGACGAGAAAGAAGGCCGACGGCGGCGACAGAGGGCGCGGTCGGGGTTATAGCTACTCTACCCCAGCGGCACGGACCGGCAAGCCGTTCACGTTTTGGACAAAAAACGTGAACGGGGATCAAAGCGGGTGCATACGCACGTTTTACGACAAAAACGTGAAGGCTGTACAAAGCCGGTGTTCTATTTGTATAAGGAAGAAAAAACGCGGAAAAGGCATGGACAAAACAGCAAAGCGTGAAGAACTGGCGGCGCTGCTGCGCTCGCTCTCCCCGGCGGACACGGCCTGGCTGCGGCAGCGACTGCTGCGGCGGGATTCCGTTGCCCTGCTGCAGGATACCGGCCGGATCAGCCCGCAGGAACTGTTGAGCGTGGAGTCCTGGCTCTGGGAACGGGCAGCGGCGGCGCGCGGTCCGCGCGAAAAACGCCCCCGCCTGCGCATGTGGCTGATTTTCATGCTGTTGCGCTATGCGGGCCTGCGCCTGGTGGAAATTTTCGCCCTGGGTCCGCCGGATATGGATTTGCAGGGGGGGATCATCCGCGTGAAGGGGGCCTGCGGCCGCGAGGTGCCGTTGCCCCTGGCCGTGAGCCGTCGCCTGCGGCGGGTGCTGGAAGATCCGGGCCTGTTTCCGGCCAGCCCGGAACTGATGCGTTGCGACGCCAGTTACGTGCGGCGCAGCCTGCAACAGTGCGGCGCGGCCTGCGGCCTGCCCAAGGGCCTGCTCAGCGCGCGCAGCCTGCGCCACAGCCGGGCCCTGGAACTGGGCCGCCAGGGCCTGCCCCTGCCGGTGGTGGACATTTTTCTGGGACGGCGCGCCGGACCCGGCCAGAGCGGCATTGTGCGCTGCGATCCGCAGAAGGCGCAACGCCTGTTGCGTGAACAACTGCAAAGGGAGCGACCCATGAAAACCAGCGCCCGGAACGTGTTTCAGGGGCGGATCGTTGCGTTGCGCCAGTCCGGCCTGCTGGTGGAGGCCATTCTGAGCACCGCCGGCGGCCTGCGCGTGGCGGCCCTGATCACGGATGAGAGTTACCGCAGCCTGGCTCTGGAGGAAGGCAAGCTGGTCAACGCCAGCGTGAAGGCCCCCTGGGTAATGATCGAAGCGGGCGCGCCGGAAGGCGGCAACGGCCGCGTGGACGCGACGTCCGGCGCGGAAAACCGCTTCGCCGCCGTGGTGGAACGGGTGCGCGAAGACGGGATGGTCATGGAAATCCTGGCGGCCCTGCCCGAAGGCAGCCAGATCTGCGCCCTGCAAAGCAAAGGTCCGGCCACAGGCGCGCCGCTGCGCGCCGGAGACAAAATCACGGTGCTGTTCAAGGCCTTCTCCGTGATCCTGAGCCTGGATTAGAGGCTGTCTCTAAATCGGCTCTTTTGACTTCCGGCGGCGTTATTGATGCTGTCTTTATCCGTAGCGGCCATGCCGCCAACGGCTGAAGCAAACTGCGTTTTTTGCTCCAGTCGAGCACCATCAGAGTACACTCCTTTCGCAAAAAAACTCGTTTCCCTTGCCGGAAAGCCAAAATTCCTCAATTTAGAAACAGCCCCTGGAGTGAATCACCTTTTCAACGCTGATTCACTCCACAGCAATTCCTCAGAGTAATTCCAGTCAGTTTGAAAAGACGTTGACAATGGCGCGGGCGTCCATGTCCGGCGACAGGGGCAGCAGGGCCAGCCGCCGGAAGTCCTCGGGCCGGTCCATATCCAGCTTGAGGTCCGGACGGCGCAGCCAGCCCTCTTCCGGATCAAAGGTGGAAATGCGGAATTGCGCGGCATTGTCCCAAATGTAGTTCAGGCAGTGCTCACGCTGGGAGGGCTGCTTTGCCCTGGCGTCCAGGTCATCCAGCAGTTCACGGGAGAGAACTTCGGCCCCCAGGCCGTCGGGCCAGAGGTTGTTGCGCGGAATATGATTGTAGGCGTAGTCGCAGTCCGTGCGTTCATAATGCGCCAGCAGCCGGTCCACGGCCTCGCCCCAGATCAGGGGATTGTCCGCGCAGACGCGCACCACCAGATCCGCCTCCGCCTCCCTGGCGGCCAGACAGAAACGGGCCAGCACGTCGTTTTCCGATCCGGCCAGGCAGGGCACGCCCCGGCGTTGCAGATGCTCCAGCAGCACCCGGTCCAGTTCCGTATCCGGCACGGCGACCATAATCCGGTCCAGCCGCCGGGATTGGGCCAGGCGTCGCGTCACCCAGTCGATGACGGGCAGATCGCGCAGGCAGAGCAGGGATTTCAGGGGCAGGCGGCTGGAGCCCAGCCGGGCCTGGACAATGGCCACGCTTTTGCCGTGGCGGGCATTATGGGACATGGTGTTTTCCTTATCTCTCACGGCGGGTTCAGGGTCTTTCCAGATCCAGAAGCACCGTGACGTAAAACCAGGGGATCAGCAGCCACTCCGAGCGCTCATAGTATTCCGTATCCCCACTGCCCATGCGCACGCGGCATGTGCCGAGCAAGCCGCCGTCCGCTTGAGCCGACGTCCGGGACAGGCCCGGCCGGCGAAAGCCGAAACGCCCCTGGCCGTTCTTTTGCATTTCCCAGCGACAGCAGACAAAAACCAGCGGGCGCATGCCGCTTTCACTCCTCAAGACGTCCTCCACCAGAGCCGCATCCGCGCCGCGCACCCGGTAGCGGGCCGCCAGAACGGGAAGCTGAGCGTCACGGCCCGGCTCGCAACCCAGAAATTCCAACACGTCCGGCTTTCTCCCGGCCATGGCCAGGAAATCGCCGCAGGCCGGGCCCGGCGGCAGAGGCGGCGCAACGGCCTCCCCGGCCCCGGCCGGAACCGGAAGCTCCAACGCCAGCAGGGCGCAGAGCAACAAGGCGAACGCGACCCGGCATTGCCGGCAAGGCAGCCGGGACAATCCGGACGGCTGGGGCGGCAATGCCCGCGTATACCCGCTCACGCCTCGTCCCGGTCCAGAAGATCCAACATCAGGCCCACCACCCGCGCCTTGTTGGCCGTGAAGTCCAGGCGGTTCTGGCGCTCCCAGAAGCGCGCCCGGCGGGCCTGCTTGAGCATGGCCAGAAAGACGTTGCGGATTTTGACGTCATCCACGCGGTCCATAAGGCCCACAAAGGCGAAGCCGTTGCGCGGGCGGGCAAAGGTGTGCCGGGCCTCGCGCTCGTGATGGGCCAGAACCATGCCGGGCACGCGCATGTGCGCCAGCTCATAGACCGTGCGCCCGGCCGAACAGATGGCCAGGTCCGCGCCTTCCATCATCCGGCTCATGACGTTGGTGGCCCAGGTGAATTCCACCAAGGGGTTTTCCAACTTGCGCAGATGGGCCTCCATGGCTTCCTTGTGGGCGTAGCCCGGCCCGGCCACCAGGCGAACCGAAATGCCGTAGGCCCGGCAGATGGGTTCGATGATGTCCAGTATCCGGCGCGAGCAGTCCCGCTGGTCCGTGCCGCCGAAGGTGAGCAGCACGGTGCGCACGTCGGGCCGCAGGGGATTGCGCCGTGCGTCCACAAATTCGTCGCGCAGACAGAAATAGTCCGCCCCGCAACGCAGGCGCTCCGTAGTCCGGCCGCTTTCATACAGGGCGTTGACCACCAGGTTGGCCAGAGCCGCGCCCGGCCCCTCGTCCTCGAAGTTGACGCAGCGCGCGCCGCCCGCGCGCAGGCGCTCCATATAGGCCGCGCCCGTGTTCAGAAAGTCGTTGACCACCAGGTCGGGCCGCTGGGCCAGCACCGTGTCGGCCAGATCCTCATGCCCCTGGCGCACGATGCGATAGTCCTTGCGGGCGATGCTTTCCACGGCCAGCTCGCTCTCGCGCGTGCAGACAAAGGTGATCTTGTGGCTGGTAATCTCATGGGCCAGCATGAGCGCGCGGAAGACATGGCCCATGCCGATGGCCGGATAGCCCGCCACCACAAAAACCACATGCCGTCGCCGCAGCAGGCGTTCGCAGATCCACCAGTCCTGATAGCCCTGGATTTCAATGGCCCGCTCATTGAGGAAATAGGGGATCACCTTGTTTGGACGGGGCTCGGGAGCGCGGCCCGGTCCGGATACGACCTGCGGCGTCTCCCGCAGCAGGGCCAGGCGCAAGATGATCAGGGCCCGGCTTTCCACCAGAAACTGCTCCTCGCCGCAGGCGCCCGCCTCGCCCGTGGCGCAATCCAGCAGCCTTTCCAGGCTGTCGCCGCGCACATTCCAGATGCGCTGGCGCACGCTTTTTACCGTGACCAGGCTGTCGGCCCCGGCTTCCAGATATTTCTTCCAGGCGTCCTCCACGTCCACCCAGGTCAGCAGCGGGCAGGAGGCGCGCAGGATGATGCAATGCTCGTAGCGGCGCGCCAGATCGCCCAGCAGGTCGCGCATCTCGGCCACAATATCCAGGCTGGTGAAGCGCAGATCCTTGTTCCAGTGAAAGCCCACGCCCGTCCGCTCGCAGATCAGCGAGATTTCCTGGCTGTCCGTGAGCACCACAATGTCCTCGCCCGGAGCCACGGCGCGCGCCGTGTGAATGGCCCGCTCCATAAGCGTGACCCCGGCCAGCTTTTTGACCAACTGGTCGGGGATGACCGCGTTTTTCTTGATGGCCGGGATGACGATGCAGCGTTCTTTCACAGCTTCCACTATCTCTGACCCCACCTGAAAAGATGGATTTTGTTCCCTGGCAAGAAAGAGGCTCGGCAAGGCACAAGGATAAAGCATTTCAACGTTGAAATGCTCTAACGCCGAACAGGGTGAGGCGCGCCGCGAAGACCGGCCCGACGGGCGGCCCGTAGGGCCGTGCCTGTAGCCCAAAGGGCGTACAGGCATCGAGAGCAACGCGGCGTGGATTCCGGCGAAGCGACCGAAGGCAGCCCGAAGGGCTGTCTACGTTGGCGGCAACGGAGCCATACGGGGATCGACAGCAACGATAACCACGTTTTTCGCCGGAATGCCAACGTTGAAATTTGTAAAAGTTCAAAGTTGATCTGCTCTAAAGACGCTTTTCAGCGCAAGGAAGTCAGCACGTCGCGCGTGGCCGCCAGCATGTAGTCAAACTCTTCTTCGCTCAACCAGTGCTGGAAGGGGAAGGAAATCATGCTGTCGAAAAAGGCGTCCGCATTGGGGCAATTTGCCGTGCCGCAGCCCAGGCGCTTATAGTAGTCGTAACGGTCCAGCGGAATATACTGCACCACGCATTTGACGCCCTTTTCCCCGGACATGGCGCGCATGAAGCGGTCGCGCATCTCCGGGCCGGTGGTCATGCGGGCGGCCAGCAGATGATAATTATGGCGTCGTGAGTCCACGCGATGGAATTCCAGTTCCGGGAAATCGGCCAGAGCGTCCATGAAGCGCAGGGCGCGCTCCCGCTTCCGGTCGTTGATGGCGTCAATGCGGTCCAGCAGTTTCGCGCCCAGGGCGCATTCCACTTCGCCCAGGCAATAGTTGTTGGGCATGAGCATGTCGCCGTCCAGCATGGGCACGTCCACATTGCCCATGGCCGGTTTCCAGTAGTCCGGGCGCTCGAAGTCATAGGCGCAGTGCCCATTGTGGCGCAGGGCGGGCACCACGGCGGCCAGGGCCGGGTCGCGCACGTAGAGCATGCCGCCCTCGCCCAGAGTGGTCAGGTTTTTATGCGAGTGGAAGGAGAACACGGCCATGTCCCCGAAGCTGCCCGCCTTTTTGCCGTCCACTTCCGCGCCGATGGCCTGGGCCGCGTCCTCGATGAGAATCAGGCCGCGCTCCTTGCAGAGGGCCGCTATGGAGGGCATGTCCGCCACATAGCCGTAGAGATGGACCACCACCACGGCCCTGGTTTTGGGGGTCAGAACTTTTTCGATGCTCTCGGCCGTGACCACGCGGGTGTGCGGGTCCACATCGGCCCAGACCAGGCGCGCGCCCTTTTTAAGATAGGGATAGGCTGAGGCCGTGAAGGTGTGCGAGGGAATGACCAGCTCGTCGCCGGGCTTGAAACGGCAGAGCTGGGCCGACATTTCCAGGGCCGCGCAGCCGTTCATGGTGGTGAAGCAGGAGCCTTCGGCCACGCCCTGATAACGCGCGAACTTGCTTTCAAACGCGCGCATGTACTGTCCCTGGGTCAGAGGATCGGCGTTGCGCATGGCCTCCACGACCACGGCGATTTCCTCTTCCGTATAGCGGATGGCGCGTCCGCTGAAATTGACCTTGATGTCCATCTCACCCTCCATGGGAGGTTGCTAAAAACGGCATTTGAAATCTTTTTGCCGCTGGCAAGGACTATGGGCTGTTGCGGCCTGCCGCCTACAGCCCATGATGCCTTGGCGCAAACGAACTTTTTATGACGGGAGTGGACTCTTTTGGTCCATGACCGGAATAAAAAGCGTGTTTGCTTTAGCCGTTGGCGGCGTTGCCGCCTTACGGATAAAGACAGCATTGATAACGCCGCCAGCGGCAAAAAGGGACAAATGCCGCGCTACATGTTTTTGAAACGCCCGATCACATTATCTTTGGTGAGAATCTTTTTAAAATCCGGGCCCAGGCGGTTGATCAGGGGTTTTTCATGCACGATGCTGGCCTCGTACAGGGCCGTGTACTGCGCGTCGCTGAGCCCTTGGCAGATGCCCTTGGGCAGATCAATGCCCTGACGCTCGATCATGGCCATGAAGTCCCGGTATTCCGTGGGATAGATGTCTTCCAGCACGGACAGGGCGTGGCAGTTGGCCAGACCGTGGGGCATGTGCAGCACCATGCTCAGACCCGCCGAAACAGGATGCACCACGCCCACGAAACCGGCGGCCATGCCGCCCAGGAAGGAGGCGATCATCATCAGCTCGCGGTTTTCGTCGCTCATCATGTCGTCGGAAAGGAAGACCCGCTTGCAGATGTCGATGGCCTTTTCCGCCAGGGAATCCACCACCACGTTGCGGTAGGAGCCGGAAAGGCTTTCGAAGCAGTGCATGTAGGTGTCGATGCCGGTGTAAAAATACTGGTTGCGCGGCACGCTGGCGGTCAGGTCCGGGTCCAGAAGCACCTGGTCGAACATGGTATAGTCGCTGTTCATGCCCAGCTTGAGATTTTTGGCCTCATTGCAGATGATGCCCGTGCGCGAGGTTTCAGAACCCGTGCCGGAAAGCGTGGGCACGGCGATCTTGTAGGGCGCGGGATGTTTGACCAGCTCCCAGCCCTGGTAGTCCTCGGCCTTGCCGGGATTGGTCAGCAGATTGCCCACGCATTTGCAGGTGTCCAGGGTCGAGCCGCCGCCGAAGGCCAGCAGGGCGCAGGGCATTTTGCCGCCCAGAAATTCCTTGGCCCGGGCGGTGTAGCCGTCCACGCTGTCGGTGGTGGGCTCTTCCGTGGTGTCCACGTAGAGCACCATATCCTGGTTTTCCACGGGCAGGCGATCCGCCAAGCCCTTGCCCTCAAAATAATGATCAAGGAAAAAGACCGCCGGTCCGTCCTGCGCCTCGCGGCGGGTGGTCAGCAGATCGCCCAGTTGGGCCAGCGCGCCCTTGCCTATCATATAGTAGCCGACATTTTTCGCATTGCGGTACATGGTTGTCCTCACGTTATGGCAGATGATTCCGGGGCCATACGCCAACGCGCCCGTTCTGGCAAGAGGGCCGCGGGGCGGCCTATTCCCCCGCGGTTTCCGCCGCCAGGGGATCGGGCCCGAAACGGTTGGGCCCGGCCGTGCCCGGCAGCGACAGGATGGCAAGATAGCAGATGCACATGGACAGGGAGAGCAGGGCCGACACCGGGCCGGCATTGCCGCCGGGCGCGCCCCGGCCCAGCAGCCAGAACAACAGGCTGAGGATGGGAACCAGCAGCCACCAGCCCGCCAGATTACGATCGTGCAGGCGGCGCACCGTCACCCCGAAATTGGGCAGAAGCAGGGCCAGGGAAACCAGAAAGTTCAGCCCCATGGCCGTCTTGGGCGGCAAGGGCGAAAGCACGATATTGGCGGCCAGATTGATCAGGCCGATGCACAGCATGAACCACCAGAATTCCGAACGGGACGCGCGGCCCCGGAAATTGCAGTATTTGTCTTTCAGACAGACGCGCACGGCCTGGGCAAAGGTCATATCTCTCCCCTTTCTCCGTTTTTCATTGGGGGTCGCCCGGCGCGCTGTCCGGGGGCGCGGACCTCAGCGGATCAGGGCCGAAGCGGTTGGGCCCGAGCGTGCCGGGCAGAATCAGCATTATGAGAAACCAGATAGCCACGGCCACCGCCAGAAGAGACAAGAGAACCAGGGCGGTCTCCGTAATCGACATCGTGAAAATCATCGCCAGCAGCAGAATGGTGGGGACTATGGGCGCCAACTGCCACCAGCCCGACAGGTTGCGGTCGTGCAGGCGGCGCGCGGTGACCCCGATATTGGGCAAAATGAAAGCCAGCGAAACCAGGACGCTGAGGCCGTTCCCCGCCGCTGAGGGAAGAAAGCCGGCGACAAGGCTCACAACAACATTGACCAGGAACATAAATAACATGAACCACCAGAATTCCGAGCGCGAGGCCCGCCCCTTGAAGCTGCAATACTTCTCGGTCAGGCAACGCCGTACAGCGGGCGCGAATTCCATATGTTCCCCTTTCCCGGTTTTCCGATCGGCACCACGGTATTTTACGTTTGGAGTGTTACACAGTTCAAACCCAACGCCGCCCGCGCACTGTGGAAGCGGCAGCCGCTGGCGGGTTCGGGCCGTACGGATGTCGGCGGCAATGCTAAAACGCGGTTTAGCGCTGTGTCGATCCCCGTATGGCTCCGTTGTCGCCAACGGGGACAGCCCTTCGGGCTGCCTTCGGTCGCTTTTCCGGAATCCACGCCGCGTTGCTCTCGATGTCTGTACGCCCTTTGGGCTACAGGCACGGCCCTACGGGCCGCCCGTCGGGTCGGTCTTCGCGGCGCGCCTCACCGTGTCCGGCGTTAGAACATTTCAAGAGTGAAGTGCTCTATGCCGTGCGGCCGCGCCAGGACTGCACGGTGTTTTTGAGCAGCATGGCGATGGTCATGGGCCCCACGCCGCCGGGCACCGGCGTGATGGCGCGCGCCTTGGCGCTCACGCCCGCGAAGTCCGCGTCGCCGCAAAGGCCTTCGGGCGTGCGGTTGATGCCCACATCAATGACGACCACGCCTTCGCGCACCATATCGGCGGTGACGAAGCGGGGCCGCCCCATGGCCAGAAAAAGGAAGTCCGCATTGCGGCATTCCGCCGCCAGATCCGGAGTGCGCGAATGGCAGATGGTCACCGTGGCATTGGCGTAATCGCCGGGCCGGGCCAGGAGCATGGCCAGCGGCTTGCCCACGATGTCGGAGCGCCCCACCACCACGGCCTTTTTGCCTGCGGGCGAGAGGTCGTAGCGCCGCAACAGCTCCATGACGCCCGCGGGCGTGCAGGAGACAAAACCCGGCAAGCCCAGGGAAAGGCGGCCCACATTTTCAGGATGGAAGCCGTCCACATCCTTGGCCGGATCAATAGCCAGCAGGCAAGCCTGGGCGTCCAGGCCGCACGGCAGGGGCAATTGCAGCAGAATGCCGTCCACATCCGCGCGGCGGTTGCATTCATGGATCAGGGCCAGCAGTTCGTGCTGGCCGGTGGACGCGGGCAGATGATAGGGGAAGGAGATAATGCCCGCCTCGGCGCAGGCCCGCTCCTTGTTGCGCACATAGACCTCCGACGCGGGGTCCTCGCCCACGAGGATCACTGCCAGACCCGGCGCGCGGCGGCCTTTGCCGCAGGCGGCGGCCACTTCTTCCCTGAGTTCCTCGCGGATGACGCGAGACGTTTCCTTGCCGTCAATCAAAAGCATGCTCTTCTCCGGCCTTGGGGTTCAAAACTGATCAGAAAAATTCAGTATACGCCATCCGCGCGCCGCGCTCAAGCTCCGGGCGGGTCTTCTCCCTCCTTCTCGCCTGACGCGCCGGGCCGGTTCGGGCCGGTCAGTGCCCGATTTCCTGAAGACCAGCACCCTGGCCCTCCGTCCCGGCTCGCCCTCCAGCGAATCCGGCCCGTAGCGGTTGGGACCGGTCGTGCCCTTTTTGAAACAGACAAGCAACATGGCCAGCTCGCCGAGCAGTTGTACTATGAAGATACACGTCATAAAGGGATCGTCGGAAATGAAAAACCAGACATCCACCATAAGAAGGCAAATAACCAGCGGCAGATTTCCCAGATCCCCAGGCAACGGAATCAGCAAGAAACCGATGAGAATCGCGAAGGCAGAGAAACGCCCCCAATAAACCAGCAAGGCATACAGCGCCAGCCAGTTGCCGCTGTATCCGCAATCATGCAGGCGGCGTACTCGCACGGCCAGCGACGGCAAATATAACACAAACGCCGTGCCGTTGGTAAGCAACAGCATGGCGTTTCCGAAGCTGAAAGACTTCGCAAGCCATATCACGACAAGAATCGAGACCGTGCAGGCCAGCAGGTAAAAAATGTAAAACCACCAGAATTCCGAGCGCGGGGCCCGTCCCCGGAAACAGGCGTACTTGCGCAGGCAGGTTTTCACGGCTGCAATGAATTTCACTGCTCAAGGCCTTCCCGGTGGCTAAGGCCATGGGAAATAGCAGGCTTTCCGGCCAAGGCTTCCGCCGAAATCAGAGGGTCAGGCCCGTAGCGATTGGGGCCGGGCGTGCCTTTCTTGATCAGCAGATAAAGCAGAAAAAGCAGGGCGCCCAGCACTGAAATTGCCCACAGGACATGCCAAGCGGGATGATCCAGCAGCTCGGTGGCCCATGCGTCATCCTGGCAGTACCGCAACAGCAACACCTCACCCGTCTGCAACAATGAAGGCAACAGCGGCACGGCTACCCACCAAAGGCTGCGACCGCAATCCTTCAGACGCCGCACGCTCACTCCCACCCACGTCAGCCACACGGCTAGAATGGCCGCTCCACCGGCTAGACTCAGTAGCGGCAGCATGGATCCCAGAACCGCCATGACCACATAGGACAGCGGCAGCATCAGGGCATACGCAAAGAGATTCCACACAAATTCCGCGCGTGACGCCCGGCCGCGAAAACAACACCATCTGATGGGAAAACTTTTCAACGCCATACGGCTCTCCCCAGGTCGGCTTTGAAACAGTGTCAAGTGCAAGCGATGCCGTCATTTCCAGGCACCTCCGCGCGACAGCAATAGAAAGCAGACTGAAAGACCGGGATACCGAATCTCGCTACCGCGAATATTACGGCATGTTCCATTCTGAAAGACTCCGCTGCAACAAGGCCCGCGTCCTTTACGGGCGCGGGCCTTGCGTTCGGCATAGCGTTTTAGTCCTCGCTGTCGCCCAGCGCGTAATACTCGGCCAGCATGGGGCCGAAGAATTCGGCCTCGTCGCCCAGTTCCTCCTCAATGCGCAGCAACTGGTTATACTTGGCCATGCGCTCGGAACGGCAGAGCGAGCCGGTCTTGATCTGCCCGGCGTTGACGCCCACGGCCAGATCCGCAATAAAGCTGTCTTCGGTTTCGCCGGAGCGGTGCGAAATGACGGTGGTGTAGGCCGCTTCCTTGGCCATTTCAATGGTGTCCAGGGTTTCGGTCACTGTGCCGATCTGGTTCAGCTTGATCAGGATGGAGTTGCCCACGCCTTCGGAAATGCCCTCGGCCAGGATGGCCGGGTTGGTCACGAAGATGTCGTCGCCCACCAGCTGAATGCTCTCGCCCAAGCTGGCGGTAAGCATGCCCCAGCCGTCCCAGTCGCCTTCGGCCATGCCGTCCTCAATGGAGATCAGCGGGTATTTGCGGGTGAACCCGGCCAGCCATTCGACCATTTCGGCGTTGTTGAAGGTCTTGCCCTCGCCCTTGAGCACGTACTTGCCGTCCTGGTAGAATTCCGAGGCGGCCGCGTCGATAGCCAGGGCCACTTCGCCGCCGGGATTGTAGCCCGCCTCTTCGATGGCCTTGATGATGTAGGCAAAGGCCTCGTCATGGTTCTTGAGATTGGGCGCGAAGCCGCCCTCGTCGCCCACGCTGGTCACATGCCCGTCCGCTTTCAGGATGGCCTGCAGGGTATGGAAAATCTCCGTGCCCATGCGCAGGGAATCGCGGAAGGTCATGGCCCCGATGGGCATGATCATGAATTCCTGGATGTCCAGGTTGTTGGGGGCGTGCGCGCCGCCGTTGATGATGTTCATCATGGGCGCGGGCAGCACCTTGGCGTTGATGCCGCCGAGATACTTGTAGAGCGGCAGGCCCAGAAAGGTGGCCGCGGCCCGCGCGCAAGCCATGGACACGCCCAGCATGGCGTTGGCGCCCAGGCGGGATTTGTTGTCCGTGCCGTCCAGATCGATAAGGCTGTTGTCGATCTGCACCTGGCGCAGCACGTCCAGGCCCAGAAGCGCGTCGGCGATTTCGCCGTTGACATGCTCCACGGCTTTGGTCACGCCCTTGCCGCCGTAACGTTTCTTGTCGCCGTCGCGCATTTCCAGCGCCTCCCGGCTGCCGGTGGACGCGCCGGACGGCACGGCCGCGCGGGCGCTGATGCCCGATTCCAGGGTCACTTCCACTTCCACGGTGGGATTGCCGCGCGAATCCAGGATCTCACGGCCGAAAACAGAGGCAATGCTGCTCATTATTCGCTCCTTATGCCCTCATGTTGGGGTTATGTTCAGAACAAGGCCGGGCGCGCCGATGCGCGGCGGCCTCAGAGAATATCCCGCTCCTCATAGTACAGACGCCGCAGGCCATCCAGCAACAGGGCGGGCAGAACATGGTCGAAGACCGGGCTCACCCTGGCGATGGACGCGGCAAAGCCGCCTGTGGCCAGCACCTTGATCGGGCCGGGCATCTGCCGCTTGAGCCGCTGGGTCAGGCCCTCCACCATACAGACAAAGCCAAAGACCAGACCATGCTGGATGCTGGTGGTGGTGTCGCGGCCGGGCGCGGGTTCTTGCGCGCGAATGTCCAGATTGACTCTGGGCAATTTGGCGGCTTCGCGCGACAACGCGGCCAGGGCCGTGGCCGGGCCCGGAAAGATCAGGCCGCCCAGATAGGCCTGCCCGCTCACGCAGTCAAAAGTCACCGCTGTGCCGAAGTCCACCACCAGCAGGGAGGCCGCGTCCGGGCAGAGCCTGCGGGCGGCGAAAGCCCCCACCAGGCGGTCCGCTCCC
Source organism: Desulfovibrio fairfieldensis (assembly GCF_001553605.1). NCBI lineage: Bacteria > Pseudomonadati > Thermodesulfobacteriota > Desulfovibrionia > Desulfovibrionales > Desulfovibrionaceae > Desulfovibrio > Desulfovibrio fairfieldensis. The sequence goes on along the minus strand of NZ_CP014229.1, from coordinate 3,551,176 downwards.
ACTTCGGAGGGCCGTTCGTAACGGTTTTCCAGGGGAATGGGCAAGTCGTCGGGCGCGCAGTACAGGGGCCGGTCCAGATAGCGGGCCACGGCCTCGCGCAGCAGCGGGTCGAAACCCGGCACCACGGAAGAGGCCACGCAGGCCTTGAGCTTCGCCATATCCGTGTCCGCGTGCCGCAAAAGGGAAAGAAGCGTGAGGCCCAGGCTGTCCGAGGTGTGCCCGGCGTTGGCTGGCAGGGTGTAGGAAGTCAGCACGTGCCGCTCGTTGGCCAGCCCCACCTTGATGGACGTGTTGCCTATGTCGAAGAGCAGAAGTTCCGGCTGCATGGGACACCCCCGCGTCGGCGTGAAAAGTCAGTTTCAGAGCATTGAAACAGTAAACGTGCCGCCCCGGCGTGCGCGGCGCACCGCGAAGCGTCACGGCTCCGGCTGGATGGCGCTTTGAAAACATCGCCTCCAAAACTACTCCGCGTCAGCGCGAACAGGCCCCGTCGGAATCCGCCGCGTTCCTATGCGAAATATTTTATGGAAGAGTAAGTATGCCGGATTCATGCGGCGGAGGCAAGCACGGCACGGCCGCCCCGCTTGCGGGACGGCCCCGGCGAGGTATACAAATACGCTCCGGGGAACACGCCATGGATGAAACGCTCTTTTTCCTGCATCTGCCGCGCACGGCCGGGACCACGCTGAACGCCGTTCTGCACGATAATTTCGCGCCTGAAACCGTCCTGAGCGTCTATGCCAAGGAGGATTACGAGCGCTGCCGTATGCTGGAGGCGGACGTGCTGGAGCGCATCCGCCTCATCGAGGGGCATCTGATGCCCGAAAGTTTCGATCCGCCCAGCCTCTACGGCCGTCGCCTGCGCATGTTCACCCTGCTGCGCGAGCCCTTGAGCCGGCTTGTTTCGGAATACGTCTTCCAGAAGTCCTGGCCTGAAAACCATCTCTACGCCTATCTCAACGAAAATGCCGTCAGCTTCCGGGACTACCTCACCAGCAACGATCCCCTGCTGAAATTCCGGGGCAGAAACTTCGTCACCCACTGTCTGGCGGGCGTGTTCGCGCCGGACAGGAATCCGGACGAGGTGCTGGCCCTGGCTAAAAAGCATCTGGAAGAAAGTTTCTGCTTTGTGGGCATTCAGGAGCGCTTTGACGAAAGCCTCCTGCTGCTGGCCGACGAAATCGGCTTGCAAAAGCTCTTCCACGAACGCCGGAACATGCTGCGCCCCGGCCTGGCCGACGCCGTCAGCGCCGAAGACCGGGCTTTGGCCGCGCGCCTGAACAATGCGGACCTGGAGCTTTACGCCTTTGCGCGCACCCTCTTCGAGCGGCGCGTGGCCGCGGCGGGCCCGGACTTCACGGCCCGGCTGCGCCGTTTCCGCTTTCTGAACGGCAAGTATCAGAAAATGTGCGCCACGCTGGAAGACACCCTGGTGGGCGAGCGCGCGGGCCCCATCCTCAAGCCCAAGGGCTGACCGGCGCAAGCGGCGGCAATGCCGCATGGCCGTGCGGGCCGCGCACTCAGCGCCGACGCACAATAAGCCAGCCCTTGTTTTCCCAGAGCACATCGCCGTAAGGCTCCAGCAGAGCCCTGTCCTGCGGGCGGCCGCTCAACAGCCAGGACACGCCCGAGGCCAGCCAGGCGTCGATATAGCCTGTGGGTCCCCGCTGCATCAGGGCGTTGTAGCGCAGCCAGACGCGGGCCCTGTCCGCATCCTTGCCGTAGTAGGGATACAGACCGTCCTTGAAACTGTGGAAAAGGCCGCGCAAAGCCAAGTAACGGATGGCGGGATCACCGTTGTCGCTGAAGACCACGTCGCCGGGACGCGTCAACGCGTTCAGTTTTTCCAGCGCCTCACGCCGGGCGGCATTGTGCCGCAGCCGGTCCTCCGCCCGGTCCTGAAGCGGCAGGGTGAGGCCCGTATGCCGGGCCAGGCTGTGGAGCGCGCCCATGTGCCAGCGGTCCTGATTCAGCAGCAGGACCGCCAAGGCAATGCCGGCCAGCAGAGAAAAACGAAAAATCTTGCGCAGGCGCGGCCAGAAGCAGGCCACTCCGGAAACGACCATCAGCCAGGCCAACGGCACCAGAAAACGCGTGCCCCGGATCAAATCATGGCCCAGGGGCAAGCGGCCCAGCCGCGCGGCCAGTTGAAACTCGGCCCAGGAAAACAGGGCCACCAAAGCCAGAGCCAGCAGCATGCCGGGATACATGCGCGCCAGATCGCGTGCGCGCTCACCGCCTCCCCATCCGGCGGACACGGTGATCAACCAGCCCGCGCAGGCGGCGGGAAAGAGCGGAAACAGCACGCTGCAGGCCAGCAGATACCCGCCCAGATCCGCCAGCATCCTCCCATAATCCGCCCCCAGACGCAGATCGAACAAATATCTGAGCACGGCCAGATTGTCGGCGCTGAGAACAACGGCCTGTCCCCCCAAAAGAGAACGGAGAGAAAACAGCACGGGCAGGAAAAAACATAACAGGCAGACTGCCAGGATGCCCAGATGAACAGCCCAGCTCCGCTTCTCTCTGTTCAGGGCAAAGGCCATGAACAGCATGGCCCCCGTGGCCAGCGCGCTGATATTATGCACCCAGACGCACAAACCGGCGGCCAGCATGACCAGGGGCCTGGCCCGTACATGACGCAGGGCCGCGATGCCGCCCCAGAGCAGAAAAGGAAACAGCGCGGCGAAAAATACGCGCGGCACCGGGTCGCTGTGGGTGACGCCCCAGAATGTTCCCCAGCCCACCCAGACGGTTACGCCCATGACCAGGCTCAGAACGGCGGCCAGAATGGGACTGCCGAACAGCCAGCGCCCCAGAAGATAAAAGCCCGCGTAAAAAACGAAGACCGCCAGGGCCCCGGCCCGCAGCAGGCCTACGGCATACTCGTTTCCCGGCGTGAGCAGGGCGCCCAGATAACGCGCCGCATTCCAAAAAGAATGGGAATGCAGGGCCGCCGTAGGATCGGCGCTGAAACTTTCGGGATGCCGCTCCCCGGCGGTGATGTAAGCATACATGCCGAGGTCGCTGTCCAGCTCCGTCCCGTTGGCGGAAATCTCCAGCACGCCCGCCAAGGCGGCCAGCGCGTAGACCGCAATCAGCAGCAGAGCCGCTATATCCACCGCCCGGATGCGGCAACAATCACGCATGGCGACCTCCTCGCGCGCGGCCCGCAAACGGACGCGTCCGTCCGGCGGCTTTTCCTGCGCGAGCTTTTCTGATATACGCCGTCACATAATTCATGTGAGTGATCCGTCAGAAAAATTATTCTGCCGGGAGCACAACACATTAACACGAGAAAAGCCCGCGGGCTTTTCTCGTTCCAGACTGCGCAGTCTGGAACGAGAAAAGCCCGCGGGCTTTTCTCGTTCCAGACTGCGCAGTCTGGGCTTTGAAAGGCGGTCCCCTTGGAAAAGTTGCGGCCCTATATTCAGATCGCGCGCCCGGATCACTGGTTCAAACAGTTTTTCATGTTTCCGGGTCTCTGCCTGGCTTTCCTTTTTCTGCGGGACATTCCGGCCAACCTGGCGGGAAATCTCATCCTCGGCCTGGTCAGCACCTGCTGCGTCGCCTCGGCCAACTACTGCATCAACGAATATCTGGATGCGCCCAACGACAGGCAACATCCCACCAAATATCTGCGCCCGGCGGCGCAAGGCCTGGTGCGCCTGCGCTATGTGCTGCTGGAATACGCCCTGCTGGCCTGCCTCGGGCTCTGGCTGGGTTTTTATATCAATAAACTGTTTGGATTCACAGCGCTTTTTCTTCTGATTATGGGCATCTGCTATAACGTGCCGCCCCTCCGCACCAAGGACGTGCCCTATCTCGACGTCATCTCGGAATCCATTAACAATCCCTTGCGCCTGGTTCTCGGCTGGGCCATCTGCATACCCGATCATCTTCCGCCCAGCAGCTTTCTGCTGGCGTACTGGTGCGGCGGCGCTTTTCTCATGGCCCTGAAACGCTTCGCCGAACTGCGCAGCATCCGCTCCAAGGAAGTCATGGCCCGGTACCGCAAGAGCCTTGCCAGTTACACGGAACGGAAGCTGCTTGTCTCAGCCTTTTTCTACGCCATGAACACCGCGCTGTTCCTGGGTATTTCGCTCATTAAATACAAGATTGAATTCATTTTTCTTTTTCCCCTGGTGGCCCTGCTGTTCTCCTGGTATTTCAGCATCAGCATGAACGCCGATTCCGTGGTGCAGACGCCGGAAAAACTGTTTCATGAAAAAAAGTTCATGCTGTATACCGCGTTGCTGGTGGTCTTGTTCTGCGTAACCTGCTTCATCAACGTGCAGAGCCTGCAATTCCTGCTGGAACCCATCAACTGACGCCGTACGGTTCTTGCGTCCAGCGGGGGACAATGCACGTGACCTCGGGATTCAGGGACCGCGCCCTTTCCGCCAGCGCCGCGTCGCCGACCACATAGGCTTTGCGCGCTTCGGCCCAGACAGGCAGATCCGCCGCGGAATCACCGAAATAGTCAAACCCGCCCCTTCCGAACATCTCGCTGAGAAAGCGCGCCTTGTGCACGCCTTTGAGATTCACCGCCGACGTGGTGGCGAAAACAGCGTTAAAAAGCGGCAATCGAACGCGCATGGCCTCGGCCACTTCCTCATAGGCGGCTGTAGCCAGGCAGACCCGGCGCCCCGTGCGGGCGGCTTCCCCCAGCAGGTCGGCCACCGAGGCATTGAGAGGCATGCGCAGACAGGCCGCCGCGCTCCAGGGGGCAAGCTGCTTTTTAAAAAAACGCCGCCCGCGCGCTACCCAGAACGGCAGCACGCAGCACATCCACGGCCTGCGAGCCAGCAGATCCTTAACTCCCTCCACCAGGGTGTCTCCGGCCACCAGGGTGCCGTCCAGATCCGTCACCAAAGGGATATCTTTTCCATCCCGCTCCATGCCTATCCTCCACGCCGCCGCGCGATGAGCCAGCCGCCGTTTTCCCAGAGCACATCGCCGTATGGCTCCAGCAGGGCCTTGTCCCGCGGACGGCCGCTCAGCAGCCAGGGCACGCCCGAGGCAAGCCAGGCGTCGATGTAGCCCGTGGGTCCCCGCTGCATCAGGGCGTTGTAGCGCAGCCAGGTGCGGGAGCCCTGCACGTCTTTGTTATAGAAAAAAATATACCCGTCCTTAAAGGAATGCACCAGAGGGCGCTGAGCCAGATAACGCACGGCCATGGCGTCGCTGTCGCTGAAAACCGGCACACCCGGCGGCACCAGCCGTGCCTGCCTGTCCAGAGCCTCCCGGTAGGCGGCGGCTCCGCGCATGGCTTCCCGCGCGTCGTCCAGCAAGGGCAGCGGCAGGCCGGTCGCTTGCGATACCGCATACTGCGCGGCCATATACTGGCGATCCTGGCTCAGCAACAACACGGCCGAGGTAACGCCGCCCGCCAGCAGCAGACGCCCGGCACGGGACAGGCGAGGCCGGAAGCAGGCTAACGCGGCCACAATCATCAGCCAGGAAAGAGGCACCAGAAAACGCAGACCCCGCACGAGCTCATGCCCCAGGGGCAGACGTCCGAACTCCGGCGCAAGGCGGGATTCCGCCCAGGAAAACAACACAACCAGGACAAGGGCCAGCACAAAGGCCGGGCACATGGCGGCAAGGCGGCGCGCCCGCATTCTTCCGCGCCGCCGGACGATCAACCAGGCCGCGAAGCCGCCGCAAAGCAGGGGCAGCATCGGGCTGGAAAAACTTACCAGATGGGCCAGCCGTTCCCCCAGGCGACCATAGTCCTCCTGCCAGCGCAGGTTGAACAATTCCTGAAAAACGGCCATGTCAGCCGCACTGAAGGCGTGAGTCTGGGTCAGTGAAGGCCAGAGAAAGGCCAATACCGGTATGAAATACAACACCAGGCAGAAAACACAATTGACCAGATGCGCGACCAGGCTCTGCCCCTGGGGACGGTGCAGGGCAAAGGCCAGAAAGAACATGGCCCCGGTGTTCAAGGCGCTTATGCCGTGCACCCACATGCACAGGCCTGCGGCCAGCATGGCCGGAGGCCTCAGGAGCGGGCGCTCCTGAGCGGCCAGGGCCCCCAGCAGCAGAAAGGGCCAGAGCGCGGCGAAAAACACGCGCGGCACAGGGTCCGACTGCGCGATGCCCCAGAAAGTGCCCCACTCCACCCAGACAGTGACTCCGGCCAGCAGGGCCAGCAGAAAAGCCAGGCCCGGACTTCCGAACAGCCAGCGGCCCAGAAGGTACCAGCCCGCGTAGAAAATGAAGATAGCCAGAGCTCCGGCCCGGAACAGTCCCACCACATAGTCGTTGCCGGGGGTCAGCAGGCGCGCCGTGAAGCGTTCCAAATTCCAGATGCTGTTGGCCGGCGTGACGGCGCGCAGCACGGGATCCAAGACAAACAGTTCGGGATGGTCCGCCCCGGCCATGCCTTGGGCATAGGTGGCCAGGTCACTGTCCAACTGCGCGCCGCCGACGGAAATGGACAGCACGCCCTGTAATGCGGCCCAGGCATAGCAGGCCGCCAGAGCCAGGGCGAGCAGATCCCAGAGCCGGTACCGGCGTGCCGGGCCGCCTTGCGCGGACGCGGGAGCAAAGGTTTGAAGCATAAAAAACGTACCGAGAGTATTATGTTGAATTATTATGCTCTGGCGCGCGGCGCGCAAGCAAAGCAACAGCTCGCCCGGAAAAAGCAGGCCGCCTGACGGCCCCGGTCACGCGACTGCCGCCTCAGAACTTCGCCTCGTCACCCTCCGGCATCCTGCCGCCCCTGGCGAGAAAGAGCGCGAAACAGAGCCCGGATGCGGCCAGCCCCATGCAGACCGAGGCCGTCATGGGCCAGCGGAAGGGAAATTTATCAAAGTAAAAGAGATAGCTGCCGCACACGGCGGTCATGAACAACGCGGGCACGGTGGCCACCCAGTGCAGGCGTTTGCGGCGGCGCAGCCAGACCGCCGCCGCCCAGAGGGACACGCAGGCCAAGGTCTGGTTCGTCCAGCCGAAGGCCATCCAGATGGCCGTGAAGTCGCCCACGGCAAAGTAAATGCCCAGCAGAAAGAGCGGCACGGCCAAAACGATGCGCCGCCCCAGCGAGCCCTGCTCAAAACGGAGCACGTCGGCCAGGATGAGCCGCCCGGTGCGGAAGGCCGTGTCGCCGGTGGAAATGGGCAGGATGACCACGCCCAGAAAAACCAGGGTGCCCCCCACCAGCCCGCCCAGCAGGCCTTCGGAAGCCTTGGAAACCACCACCGCCGGAGTTCCGGCCGCCATCAGGGCCGCCGGGTCCCCGTCGTAAAAAGAAAGCCCGATGGTCACCCAGATCAGCGCCAGCACGCCCTCGGCGATCATTACCCCGTAAAACATCAGCCGGGCCTGCCCTTCCGAGCGCATGCAGCGGGCCATCATGGGCGACTGGGTGGCGTGGAAGCCCGAGATGGCCCCGCAGGCGATGGTCACAAAGAGCAAAGGCCAAAGGGGCGCGCCCTTGGGGTTCAGGTTAGTGAAAAAGTCGGCCGGGCGCAGGTTGGGCAGAATGCTGTACTGGGGATTGAGCAGCAGCGCGGCCAGCAGGCCGAAGGCCATGAACAGCAGCAGGATGGCGAAAAAGGGGTATATCCTGCCGATGATCTTGTCGATGGGCAGGATAGTGGCGACGAAATAATAGCTGAAAATCAGGGCGGAAAAGAACAGGGCCAGCACCTTGCCCGCGGAAACCGTGCCGTCCGCCCCGGCGCAGAACACGGCCAGCGGACAGGCTTCAAGCCACTGCAACACGGCCGCGCCGCCCTCCCAGGAGCGCAGCAGCTCGCCGGTCTTGAAGGCCAGCAGCCCGGCCGGGCCGTTGACGAAAACCGCGCCCACCAGAACCATGAACCAGATGGTGAAGACCAGCATGAACCAGCAGGCATATTTGCCCAGATTGCGCCCGATGAGCTCCGGATAGGAGGCCGCCCCGTAACGCAGGCTCATGGCCCCGGTGAGGAAATCGTGCACCGCGCCCGCGAAAATGCAGCCGAACACCACCCAGAGCAGGGCCGCGGGGCCGTACACCGCGCCCAGAATGGGCCCGAACACCGGCCCCAGGCCCGCGATGTTCAGCAACTGGATGAAAAAAATCTTGTACGGGGGCAGGGCCACGCAATCCACGCCGTCCGCCCTGCTCTGCACCGGAGTCGGCCGCGTGCGGTCAATGCCGAAAACCTTTTCCACAAAAACGCCGTACACCGCGTAACCCAGCACCAGCAGGCCCAGCGCCGCAAGAAAGCAGACCATCCCCATCCCGGCCGTCCCGCGAAGTATGTTGAAAACACTATAAATTGACGCCCACCTGCATAGTTCCGGCCGTGATAAAGGTCAAGACGCGGCCTGGGCCCTGTGGGTCCTGTCCGGCGACGATGAACCCGGGCTTTTCGAGGCCGCCCCTACCCGCCGTACCATGCGGGCCGGCCCTCCGGAACGTCGGCCCGGCAGCCCTGCCAGAGATCGCGCGCGTGCAGGGCGCGCAGCAGATCCGCCATCAGCGGGCGTTTGAGCGCGGCCCAGGCCGGGGCCACCAGTTCGCCGGGCGCGGGATCGCTTTGCAGACGGTGCATGACCAGGCGGGAAGGAATGCGCGGCAGGGCCGCGCAGAGCAGGTCCACATATTCGTCGCGCTCCAGGGGCTGGTAGCGCCCGTCCCGGTACCGGCGGGCCAGTTCCGTGCCCTCGGGCACATAAACATTGTGCAGTTTGAGGCCGTGCAGGGGCAGGCTCACGGCCCAGTCCACGCTTTCCAGAAAAGCCGCCTCGCCCTCGCCGGGCAAACCGGCCATCAGATGCCCGCAGACCAGCAGGCCGCGCCCGGCGGCTTCGGCCACGGCTTTGGCCGCGCAGGCCGCCGTATGCCCCCTGTTGACCCGGGCCAGAGTGGCGTCATGGGCGCTTTGCAGGCCCAGCTCCAGCCAGATCTCCGCAACGCCCGCTTCGGCCCCGGCCCGGAGCAGAGCGTCCAGCTTGGACGGGCTCAGGCAGTCGGGCCGCGTACCCACGGCCAGGCCGCAGCAGTCCGGCAGGGCCGCGACCGCGTGCAGCAGGTCTTGCAGACGCTCCAGGGAGCCGTAGGTATTGGAAAAGGATTGCAGATAGGCCAGGAAACGACGGTCCGGGTCCCCGGCGCGGTACTTTTGCCGCCAGGCCTGCCACTGGGCCGCCAGGGACAGGCCGCGCCCGCCCAGGCCCGAGCCCGAACCCAGGGCGTTGCAGAAGACACAACCCCGCGTGGACAGCAGGCCGTCGCGGTTGGGACAGGCCGAACCGGCGTCAAGTGGAATTTTTTGCACCCGCATGCCGTACTTGCGGCGGAAATACGCGGCCAGAGTATGCCAACGCACCATACTAACGCGCCTTGCGGGCGGATTAGGGGCTGTTCCGGGGCCGGTTCGGGAATCCGCCGGCCGGGACAAAGTTTTTGAACCCCACGCCCATCGTCTTGACTTCACGCCCGTTTTAGCCGAACAGTTTTCAGCCTGACGACAAAAAATTATTTCCGGACCGTTGCCGCCGCGACGGCCCCGGAATGCCGCTCCCGCCCGCCGGGACCATACGCATACCAGCACAGCGAGGCAAGCAAGAGTAATGTCCAAGATTCTGGATTTCGCACTGGGGATGTTTTCCAACGATCTGGCCATCGACCTGGGCACGGCCAATACCTGCGTCTACGTCAAGGGCCAGGGCATTGTGCTGCGCGAGCCCTCGGTGGTGGCGGTCAAAAAGGATTCGCGCGGCAACAACGTGGTGCTGGCCGTGGGCCACGACGCCAAGCGCATGCTCGGCAGAACCCCCGGCAACATCTGGGCCATCCGTCCCATGAAGGACGGCGTCATCGCCGACTTTGAAGTGACCGAGGCCATGCTGCGCCACTTCATCGCCAAAGTGCACAACTCGCGCCGCCTGGTGCGCCCCCGGATCATGATCTGCGTGCCCACGGGCATCACCCAGGTGGAGAAGCGGGCCGTCAAGGAATCCGCCCAGTCAGCCGGAGCGCGTGAAGTCTATCTGATTGAGGAACCCATGGCCGCGGCCATCGGCGCGGACCTGCCCATTCAGGAACCCACCTCCAACATGGTGGTGGACATCGGCGGCGGCACCACCGAAGTTGCGGTGATTTCCCTTTCCGGCATCGTCTATTCGCGCTCGGTGCGCGTGGGCGGGGACAAGATGGACGAAGCCATCATGACCCACGTCAAACGCAAATATAACATGCTCATCGGCGAATCCTCGGCCGAGGAAATCAAGATCAAGATCGCTTCGGCTTACCCCCTGGATCCGGAACAGCAGATTGAGGTCAAAGGCCGGGACCTGGTCACGGGCATCCCGCAGAACATCATCATCACCTCCGAGGAAGTGCGCAAAGCCATTTCCGAGCAGGTGGACAGCATTGTGCAGGCCGTGCGCATCGCCCTGGAGCAGACCCCGCCGGAACTGGCCGCGGACATTGTGGACCGCGGCATTGTGCTCACGGGCGGCGGCGCGCTGCTCAAGGGTCTGGATCAGCTTCTGCGCGAGGAGACCTCCCTGCCCATCACCGTGGTGGACGACCCGCTTTCCACAGTGGCGGTCGGCACGGGCCGGGCTCTGGACAGCCTGAACATCCTCAAAGAAGTCTGCATCGACTGACAGCGTGCGGTCTTCCACACCTTTGTGGCGTATTTTCTCCGTGGGCGACGTCATGCCGGAAGAAGCTTCCGGCATGACGTCGCCCGTGTGTATGCAATCGAGTCTGAGGCGGATATAACTCTGTGTCATTGCGGCGTATTCTGATTTTCGCGGGCGTCTTGCTCATCCTCTTTCTGGGTATGTATTCCTGGAACCAGCGCACCCGTACCCTGGACGACTTTGCCGCCAATATCGGCCTGGAACTGAGCGGCGCCGTGCTCAAGCCCATGCGCTACATCCAGGATGTGGGCACGGGCTTCTGGGAGCGCTATTTCGACCTGGTGAGCGTGCGCGAGGAAAATGAGCGCCTCCAGGCCAGAGTGGCGGACCTGGAATCCCGCCTGCTGGCCAACGGCGAGGATCTGGCCGAGCTCAAACGCCTGCGCGCCCTGGTCCAGCTGCCGGTGGACGCCAGCTGGCGGCCCCTGGGGGCGCGCGTGCTGGCCGGGCGCATGGGCCCCAACGCCGTACTGGACAGCATCACCATCAGCCGGGGCTATGCCACGGGCGGGCGGCCCGGCACGCCGCTGGTCACCCACATGGGCCTGGTGGGCCGTGTGCTGCGGGCCAGCGCGCATACCGCCACCGCCCTGCTGCTCACGGACCCGGGCAGCCGCATCGCGGTTTTCTCGCAAAACAGCCGGGCGCTGGGCATCCTGGCGGGGCAGGGCACGGGCCGCAAGCTGGAAGTGAATTTCGTGCAGCGCGACGCCAACGTGAAACAGGGCGAGGTGCTGATCACCTCCGGCCTGGACGGCAAATATCCCAAGGGCATTCCCGTGGCCCGCGTGCTCAGCGTGGCCCCTTCGGACTACACCCAGTTCATGGCCATTTACGCCGAGCCCCTGGTGGATCTGCAACATCTTGAAGAAGTGCTGCTGCTGGAGCCCACGGGCATCGCCCAGCCCGAGCCCGAGCCCGAAGGTCCGCCGCCTGTCTTCGTGGGGCCTCCCGCGCCGCCCGCCGCCGTGACGCCATGAGCAAGTTCCGCAACATCTGCTGGTGGATTTTCTTCATGGCCATCGCCGTCTGCCTGCAGGCCCTGGTGCCGGGCCTGGACGTGCTGGCCGTGGGCCTTATCATTCTGTTGCAGGAGCGGGACTACAAGAACATGCTCTGGCTCCTGCCGCTCTTCGTGCTCTTGCAGGAGGGCATGGGCACCCGCGAGTTCGGCGGGGTCATCGTCTGGTACGCGGCGGTCATCGCGCTGTTCAAGCTGGGCCGCTGGTTGTTCGAAGTGGAAAACTTCATTTTCATCTTTCTGCTTTCCGCCTGCCTGGGCGCGGCCTATTACGGCGTGGCCTGGCTCATGGCCCCGCTGCAGAATCTCGCTTTCAACGTGCCGGACGAGCTGGACAAAAGCCTGATCCAGGCGCTCTTCCTGCCGTTCGCCTGGCGTCTGTTGATCGCGACGCGGCACTGGACCACGGATGATGAAGAAAAATAAGCGCCTCTTCGCGCCCGGCTCCCCAGGCGCGACGCCCAGCAAAAAAGAGGGCATCCGCTCCTGGCTCAAAATCCAGGTGGAGAGCGAGGGCTACCAGCCCCCGCGCGGCGGGGTCGTGTTTTTGCAGGTGCTTGTGGGCCTGTTGTTCTTCGTCTTTGTGGTCCGCTTCTGGTACCTCCAGGTCCACCGCGGCGAGGAATTCGCCCGCCAGGCCCAGGAAAACCGCCTGCGCCAGGAGCGCATCTTCGCCCCGCGCGGCCGCATTCTGGACGACGGCGACAAGCTGCTGGCCGACAACCGCACGGCCTACGGCCTGTCCCTGGTACGCGAAGACTGCCACGACATCCCGGCCACCCTGGCCCAGATCAGCGCCTGGTCCGGCATTCCGCTGCCCCAGATCTGGGAGAAATACCAGCAGGACCGCTTCAAGGTGAAGTCCTTTGAACCCCTTCTGCTGATCACGGACATCGACTTTGACCTGGTGGCCCGCATCGAGTCCGAGATCTACGCCTGGCCGGGTCTGGAAATCGTGGTCCGCACCAAGCGCAGCTATCCGGAAAAAGAGCTTTTCGCCCATGTGCTGGGCTATGTGGCCGAAGCCAACGAGCAGGAAATGGCCAAAGATCCGGCGCTGGCCATGGGCGATCTGGTGGGCAAGCAGGGCCTGGAGCTGGAGCTGGAAAAACAGCTGCGCGGCCGCAAGGGCCTCTATGACGTGGAGGTGGACGCCCACGCCCGTGTGCTGGGCAAAGCCCTGCGCGAAGAGCCGCGCGGCGGGCATGAGGTGCATCTTTCCCTGGACCGGGGCCTCCAGCAGGCGGCCTGGGACGCTCTGGGCGGCGAGGCGGGCTGCGTGGTGGTCATGGAGCCGGACACGGGCAAGCTGCGCGCCCTGGTCACCTCCCCGGCCTACGACAACAATCTTTTCGCGGCGGGCATTTCCCAGCGGGACTGGGACGCCCTGCGCACCAGCAACCGCTTTCCCCTCCAGAACCGGGTGATCCAGAGCGTCTACCCGCCGGGCTCGGTCTGGAAGCTGGTCATGGCCGCCCTGTTCCTGGAACGCGGCGTCAATCCGCGCGAAACCGTGTTCTGCCCCGGCCAGGTCAAGCTGGGCAACCAGATTTTCCGCTGCTGGAAAAAAGGCGGGCACGGGGCCATGAACATGGAAAGCGCGCTGGTCAACTCCTGCGACGTCTATTTCTACCTCATGGCCGAGCGCCTGGGCATTGACAAGCTGGAGGAATTTGCCAAGGCTTGCGGCTTCGGGCGTCCCACGGGCATTGACCTGCCGCACGAAAAATCCGGCTTGGTGCCCTCGCGCGAATGGAAAAAGCGCCGCTTCGGCAGGCCATGGGTGCGCGGCGAGACCTACAACGTCTCCATCGGCCAGGGCTACACCCTGGTCACGCCCGTGCAGGTGGCGGTCTATGTGGCGGCCATGCTCAACGGCGGGGATCTGCTCAAGCCGCAACTGCTCAACGACGCCCCGCGCGTGGTGCAGAGCCGTATTCCGGCCAAGCCTGAAACGTTCAAGTTTGTGGTGGACGCCATGCGCAAGACCGCGGGCGTGGGCACGGCGCGGGTGGTGGGCCGCAAGGACGCGGACATGGGCGGCAAAACCGGCACGGCCCAGGTGGTCAAGTTGAAAATGACCGCCGGAGACCGCCGGGTGCGCTCCTCGGAAATGGAGTACGCCCAGCGCGACCATGCCTGGATCGCCACCTGGGGCTCCAAGAACGGCAAAACCTACGTGGTGGTGGTCATGGTGGAGCACGGCGGCGGCGGTTCCAGCGTGGCCGGACCGGTGGCCAAAAAGATTTACGATTATATCTTCGGCCCGGATTCGGGCGCGCCCGCGTCCCCGGCTCCGGCGACAGCGCCGCGCCCTGTCCGGGGGCGGGAGGATTAGGACCTGTTAACGCTATGCCTTTTTGCCCTCCTGCCGCGTCAGATTTCACCTGCTTTTTCGGTCGAGTACCAGAAGAGTACACTCCCTCAAAGCAGGTTTATCTTCCTTGCAGGCGAACAAAAATTCTATAGCGTTAACAGGCCCTGGGGCAATTCACCTTTGAAACAGGCACATCGCCCAAATGGCCGCGAAGAGCGGACATCCGCGCCAAGTGCAAGGAAATGCCGCGTCATGGTCTTTTCGCCCTCTGCCCGCGCCGGGCGCGCTTCGTGTGAAGGTCGAACAGGTTTGAAATATATTTCCTCCGCCCGGAGCTCGCATGGATAAACGCCTGTTCAGCTACATCAACTGGGGCCTGCTGGCCTGCATGTTCCTGCTCTATTTTCTGGGCGTGGGCAATCTGTACTCCGCCAGCGGCACGCGGCTGGAAGACGGCCTGGCCTTTTCCGGTTTTTACCAGCGCCAGTTGATCTGGGGCGTGTGCGGCCTGGCCTGCATGCTTCTGGCCATGAGCTTTGACTATCGCCAATTGCGCAACCTGGCCTGGCCCTTTTTTCTAATCAGTCTGGCGCTGCTGCTCCTGGTGCCCGTGGCGGGCAAAACCGTCTACGGGGCCAAGCGTTGGCTCTCCCTGGGCTTCATGAGCATCCAGCCCTCGGAACTGGCCAAGCTGGCCGTGCTGGTGCTGGCCGCGCGCCTGCTGGCCCGCGACGGGCGCCCGCTGGGCTGGAAGGATTTCAGCGCCGTGCTGACTGTGGGCCTGATTCCAGCCGCCCTGATCGTCACCCAGCCGGACCTGGGCACCACTCTGATGATCCTGCTGATTCTGGGCGGCATGATCCTCTTCCACGGGCTCAAGGGCTATGTGCTCAAAACCTGCCTGCTGGCCGTGCCCTGCGCGGCGGCCTTCATGTGGTTCGTGGGCATGCACGACTATCAGCGGCAACGCATCCTGACGTTTCTGGACCCCGGCAACGACCCGCGCGGCACGGGCTACCACATTCTGCAGTCGCGCATCGCCATCGGTTCGGGCCAGCTCTGGGGCAAGGGCTTCAAGGAAGGCACCCAGAGCCAGCTCCGCTTTCTGCCGGAACGCCATTCGGACTTCGCCGTGGCCGTGTTCGGCGAGGAATGGGGCTTTGTGGGCTGCGTGGCCCTGGTCACCCTGTTCTGCCTCTTCCTGCTCTCGATCTTCTCCACGGCGGTACAGGCCAAGGACCGCTTCGGCAGCATGCTGGTGGTGGGAGTCTTCTTCTATTTCTTCTGGCAAATTTTCATCAATATGGGCATGGTCATCGGGCTGATGCCGGTGGTGGGCATTCCCCTGCCCTTCATCAGTTACGGCGGCAGCGCCACTCTGGTCAATTTCACGCTGCTGGGCATTGTGCTCAACGTGTCCATGCGGCGCTTCATGTTCAAGGGATAAGTGTTAACTGCTCCAGAGGGTGTCGCATGAGATGAATTTTCGTGTTATATCAAGGAGAAAGAGCCTTTTAGCGCTGCTGTCTTTATCCGTAATGCTCGTTCCTCGCATAACGGCTAAAGCATGAAGGAAGTGTACTCTTGCCTCAGCCGTTGCAGCGAAGCCGCTTACGGATGAGGACAGCAGAGCTATGGTACTCGACCGGAATAAAAGGCGAATTTCGACGCGGAGATAACCGGAAAGACACTCATGACGACACCCTCTAATGGCGAAATGGAGGGTACCCGTGGGCAAGGACGAAATCGCATATCTCGGTTCCGACACCGTGTATGAAGGCAAACTCACCTTCAAGGGCACGGTGCGCATTGAAGGCAAATACACCGGCGAAATCGTCAGCGACGGCACGCTGAACGTGGGCAAGGACGCCCAAGTGGACGGCACGCTGAATGTGGGCGAACTGCTGCTTTCGGGCCGCTTTTCCGGCGAGGTCACGGCCAAGCGCCGGGTGGTGGTCTATGCTTCGGGCGTGCTTGAGGGCACGTTGCAGACGCCCAACCTGCTCACCGAGGAAGGCGGCGTCATTGAAGGCCAGGTGATCATGAAAAATCCCGGCAAGGCTCCGGCCAAGGGCCTGCTGGGCGGCAAGGAGGCCTGAACCCCGGCCGCGAGCCGCTCTGCCCCGCGGCGGGAGCGGCCGAACGGAGCGCGTTGCCTGAGCGTAAAAAATAGATCATACTTGAGAAAGTAAAGGCAAAGGTTTTGACCTTTGCCGTCATCAGAGCAGGCTAACTTTGAGAATTACCATTTTCAACGTTACTCTGCTCCGGGCATTCTCGCCGCGCCCCCGCCCCCGGCGGACGGGTGCGGTCCACAGCGTTCCTCAAGGAGGCACTCATGGCACAAGATTATTTTCGCGCACTCAGGGACGTGGCGCTGGTGATCAACTCCAGCCTCGAGCCCAAAGAAGTCCTGCATAAAATCACGGAACAAACCGCCGCCACCATGGGCTGCAAGGCCAGCACCATCCGCCTGCTGGACAGCACCGGGCGCTTTCTGCTGCCCAGCGCGGCTTCCGGCCTTTCGAGCACCTACATGCGCAAGGGGCCGGTGGAGGTCAAACGCAGCGGCCTGGACGGCGAAGTGCTGGCCGGCAAAACCATCCACCTCAAGGACGCCACGGCCGACGGCCGCTTCCAGTACCCCGAATCGGCCAAGGCAGAGGGGCTGGTTTCCGTGCTTTCCGCGCCGCTCATGGCTGACGGCAAGGCCATCGGTCTGATCCGCGTCTACTCCGACGTGGAGCGCGACTTCACCCCCGACGAGCAGACTTTTATGGAAGCCGTGGCCGCCATTTCGGCCCTGGCCATTGAAAACGCGCGCCTGCACGAGGCCCTGCGCAATAATTACGAGCTGATGGCCAAGCATGCCTACTCGGTCTACGAAGACTAAACAGGCCCGGCCCTCTGCCCGCTGGCGGCGTCAGGCTTCGCTTCGCGCGCCGGCCACGTCTGTTTTGATATGCTCCCGGCACTCGAAGCTCGCCTTCCTTGCCGGCGAACAAAAATCCGGGCCTGTTGCATAATCGGGCAACGAGCTGTTTTTCCTTTTTATGTTGAGGACATACACATGAAAAAAGTCAAAGTGGGCATCAACGGCTTCGGCCGCATCGGCCGCCAGGTTTTCCGCGCCCTGCACAAGAGCTACAAGGACCGCGTGGAAGTGGTGGCCATCAACGATCTCTTCGACGCGGAAACCAACTTCCATCTGGCGGAATACGACTCGGTCTACGGCCGGGGTTATCTGGACGCCAAGGTCAACGGCCAGGAAGTGATCGTGGGCGACTGGAACATCCACTGCTTTTCCGAGCGCGACCCCAAGCAGCTGGCCTGGGGCGCGCATGACGTGGACGTGGTGATTGAGAGCACGGGCATCTTCCGCACCGCGCCGCAGGCCGGCGTGCACCTGGACAACGGGGCCAAAAAAGTCATCATCACCGCCCCGGCCAAGGAAGAGGACATCACCATCGTCATGGGCGTGAACCAGGACCAGTACGACCCGGCCAAACACCATATCGTGTCCAACGCCTCGTGCACCACCAACTGCCTGGCCCCGGTGGCCCTGGTGTTGCAACGCGAGTTCGGCATCCAGATCGGCAATATGGTCACCATCCACTCCTATACCAACGACCAGCGCATTCTGGACATGGCCCACAAAGACCCGCGCCGAGCCCGCGCCGCGGCCTGCAACATCATCCCCACCTCCACGGGCGCGGCCCAGGCCGTGGCCAAGGTCATTCCCGAACTCAAAGGCAAGTTCAGCGGCTATTCGTTGCGCGTGCCCACGCCCACGGTGTCGGTGGTGGACTTTTCCGGCATTCTGGAAAAGCGGACGGATACCGAAACCCTGCTGGGCAAGCTCAAGGAAGCCGCGGACAGCGATCTCAAGGGCGTGCTGGAATACAACGACAAGCCTCTGGTTTCCATGGACTTCAAGGGCAATCCGGCCTCGTCCATCCTAGAAGCCTCCTACACCACCGTGCAGGACGGCCGCATGGTCAAGGCCGTGGCTTGGTACGACAATGAATGGGGCTATTCCAACCGGGTCTGCGACCTGGTCTGCCTGATGCAGGACAAGGGCCTCTAGGGCCTGTTAACGCTATGCCTTTTTGCCCTCCTGCCGCGTCAGATTTCACCTGCTTTTTCGGTCGAGTACCAGAAGAGTACACTCCCTCAAAGCAGGTTTATCTTCCTTGCAGGCGAACAAAAATTCTATAGTGTTAACAGACCCTAGAGCAGATTAACTTTGAAATTTGTAAAATTTCAAAGTCGGCATTCCGGCGAAAAACGTGGTTATCGTTGCTGTTGATCCCCGTATGGTCCCGTTGTCGCCAACGGGGACAGCCCTTCGGGCTGCCTTCGGTCGCCTCGCCGGAATCCACGCCGCGTTGCTCTCGATGCCTGTACGCCCTTTGGGCTGCAGGCACGGCCCTACGGGCCGCCGTCGGGTCGGTCTTCTCGGCGCGCCGCACTATGTGCGGTGTCAGAGCAGGTTACCTTTAGAAGGTAAACTGCTCTAGCCCCTCCGGCGCCGATATCGTTCTCATCCCGTGGCGGAAAGCGTCTCCGCCACGGGATGAGAAAACGTCTCTCCCCCCGAAAAACAGAGGTACACGCATGGATTTCTCCCACACCGGAATCACGCGGCCCCTTTCCCGGCCCTTCATTCTCACGGCCGCATTTCTTCTTTTCCTGATCTCGCCCTTCCCAGCGTCGGGCGCGAACCGGGATGCGTCCGACAAAAATACGCTCAGCGACGGCTACCCCTCCGTCAACAAGGCCGAGGTGGAGGCAAAACTGCGCGCCAAGGGCAAGCGCCCCTGGATTGAGCGGGAAAAAGGCATGGGCGTCGTGACTCTGAAAAACGGCGGTACGCTGCGCGAGGATTTTTTGCCGCTGGACGCCTATGAGGCTTACAGCGATGTGGATCTGCGCGACACAATGCCCAAATTCGCCCCGGGCTACGACAATCAGAATGGCAAAGCCGACGCCGTTTCCCGCGCTCTGGAAAACTGGCTCAAAAAAGACCTGCCTTTCGGTTTCAAGGCTCTGGCCGGCGACGGCAAGGTGGATGTGGTCAAGCTGGAGAAGTACGGCGGCGTCAAAGCCTATGCCTTCATCATTCCCATGGGCCGCGAGCTGGCCGCCATTACGCCCGACCACAAGCATTTCTACTATAAAATACCCGACGTGCTGCGCACGCTGGAGGGCTTTCTGGCCACCCAGCCCGAACTGGCCAAGGTCATCTGGCTTGAACGCGGCGACAACTTCTTCATGTTCGTGCTGCAACGCAAGAAATAGCGGCTACCGTGCCGCCGCGCGGCGCGTTACAGCGCGGGCGCTGTTGCCCACGAGCAGGCACAGGCATACCCCGCATATTTTGCGTATCGTTTCTCTCCAAAAATGTTTTGCCGCTGCCCCCGTCAGGGAGCAGCGGCATTTTCGGTTGTACACAAAAGTCGAGCTGGCCGCCGGAACCTATCCGGCCGGACAAGCCAACATCAGGCGAAGTTGTAACCCGCTTCCAGGGCCTGGGCATTGACCGGGATCAGTTTGGCGTAGTGCGCGCTGACCACCCGCCTGAGGGCTTCCTGCACCGCCGTGAGCGGCAGCGCGCCCGTGGCCTTGAGCCATGCCCCCAGCGCCACCATATTGGCCAACTTCACGTTGCCCAGTTCATGGGCCATGTCGTTGGCCGGAATGTAGACGCTGCGCAGGCCGGCATCCAGCAGCCCTTGGCTGACCAGCGAGGCGTTGACGATCTGCACGCCCCCGGCCCGCAGGCGCGGTTGGAATTTGTCCAGCGAGGGCTCGTTGAGCACAATGGTGGACAAGGGCTCGCGCACCAGGGGCGAGCCGATGGGGTGGCTGTCCAGCACCACGGTGCAGTTGGCCGTGCCGCCGCGCATTTCCGCGCCGTAGACCGGAATGAAGCTCACTTCCAGGCCCTGTTCCATACCGGCCTGCGCCAGCAGATTGCCGATCAGCATCACGCCCTGGCCGCCGAAACCGGCCATAATCACGTCCTGATACTCAGCCACGGGGGGCCTCCTTTGCCTGCGCGTCCTCCGCAACTGGCGCAACAGGCGCAACAGGACCGGCCCCGGCCGTGGCGTCCTTGAACACGCCCAGGGGGAAGACCGGAATCATGGCCTCGGCAATGCGCTTGTTGGCCGCCACCGGGTCCAGATGCCAGTTGGTGGGGCAGCCCGAAAGCAGCTCCACAAAACCGAAACCCAGACCGTCCAGTTGGACCTCGAAAGCCTTGCGCATGGCCTTTTTGGCCGCCCGCACATGTTTGACCGAATCCAGGGCGCAACGCTCTGCATAGGCCACGCCTTCGAGCTGGGCTATGATCTCGGCCAGGCGCACCGGGCCGCCCTCGTTGCTCAGGGAGCGGCCCTGCCGGGTCGTGGTGGTTTTCTGGCCCACCAGGGTGGTGGGGGCCATCTGGCCGCCGGTCATGCCGTAGACCGTATTGTTGATGAAGATGGTGGTGATCTTTTCGCCCCGGTTGGCCGCGTGCAGGGACTCGGCCAAACCGATGGCGGCCATGTCGCCGTCGCCCTGATAGGTGAAGACCACGGCGTCGGGCCGGGCGCGCCGCACGCCCGTGGCCACGGCACAGGCCCGGCCGTGCGGCGCTTCCAGGCCGTCCACGTTGAAATAGTCGTAGGTGAAGGTGGCGCAGCCCACCGAGGCCACCAGTATGGTTCTGTCCGCCACGCCCAACTCATGCAGCACCTCGCTGACCAGGCGGTGGGCAATGCCGTGATGGCAGCCGGGGCAGTAATGGGTGGGGCACTCGTTGAGCACGGGGGTGACGTCAAACACCAGACGTTCGCCCGGCTGCGGGCGCAGCGCATCGGCCGTTTCCGAAATCCGCGTCATTAGTTCTTCTCCTTGAGCGCCCGGAGGATGGGGTCGGCCAGCGCGTCCGCGCCGATGAACAGGCCGGGCATGACCCCGTGCCAGGCCACCGGGGCCGCGCTGTTGAGCGCCAGGCGCACGTCCTCGACCATCTGGCCGGTATTCTGCTCGATAACCAGGAAACGCCGCCCCGGCACCAAGGCGCGCAGGGCTTCGTCCGGGAAGGGATACAAGGTCACGGGCCGGAACAGGCCCAGCCGGTGTCCCTGACCGCGCAACTGGCGGATGGCGCTGCGCGCGATGCGGGCCATGGAACCGAAAGCCACCACCACCAGCTCGGCGTCGTCCACGTCCATCTGTTCAAAGGCCGCTTCCGCGCGCATGGCCTCGTACTTTTCCATCAGCAGACGATTGCGCGCGGCCAAGGCCCCCTCGGCCAGATAGACGGATTTGAGCAGGCGCGGCGCGGCGGCGGGGCCGCGTTTGCCGTAGCCTTCCAGCCGCCAGTCGCGGGCCGTGTCCTGAATCGCCTCCGGCCGCATGGCCTCTTTGGGCGGCTCGCGGCGCACGGGCTCCTTGATCTGACCCACAATGGCGTCGCCCAGCACCATGACCGGGTTGGCGTATTTGAAGGCCAGGGCAAAGGCCCGGAACATGAAGTCATAACACTCCTGCGCCGTGGCCGGGGCCAGGACCAGGTTGCGGTGGTCGCCGTGGCCGCCGCCCTTGACCGCCTGAAAATAGTCGCCCTGGGACGGGCCGATATCCCCCAGGCCGGGGCCGCCGCGCTGCATGTTGACGATGACGCCGGGCACGTGGCTGCCCGCCATGTAGGAAATGGCCTCCTGCATCAGGGAGATGCCGCAGCCCGAGGACGAAGTCATGGCCGGAATGCCGCAGGCCGCCGCGCCCAGCAGCATGTTGGAGGCGGCCACTTCGCTTTCGGCCTGCACAAACTGGCCGCCGTTCTCCGGCAGCAGCACCGAAAGCGCTTCGGGAATTTCATTCTGGGGCGTGATGGGATAGCCGAAATAACAGCGGCAGCCCGCGTCCACCGCGCCGAAGGCCACGGCCTCATTGCCCTTGATCAGCACGCGTTCCGTCTGTGATACGCTCATACCGCGCCTCCTTCGGCCGCGTTTTCGGCTTTGACGCTTCTGAACACCCGGATGGCCGTGTCCGGGCACATGACGGCGCAGGACGCGCAGCCCGTGCACTGGCCGCTCATTTCCATGATTTCATAACCCTGGCGGTTGAAACGGCCTGACGGACGCAGGATATGGACAGGGCAGACCTCCACACAGAGCCGGCAGCCCTTGCAGCGATCTTCCAGAAAAACTACTCGTGACATATGTTTTTTACGCTCCTTCTAGTGTCGCGCCAAGCGACACATGTCGCAAACCCGCAAGGGGTTGCGCGCCGCCGCAGGCGGCGTAAGCACAGCAAAAATCGCGTTTTTTGCTGTGTGATCTTCACGCTGAACCGACAGGTGAGGCGTGACATTTCACTCGTGCCCAATTGCAAAAATTTCGAGCATAGGCACGCTCTCAATTTTCGCGGTCTCACGGCGGCTGCGCCGCCGCAAAACCCTACGGGTTTTGGGTGTCTGATTTTTGAAATCAGACACCAGCGACAGCACGGGGAACTCCCGCGCCGGAAAAGGACCGGGGAACCGGGCCCGCCCTTATTTAATGAGCATGGCGTCCCCGTAGGAAAAAAAGCGGTAGCCCCTGGTCACGGCTTCGGCATAGGCCGCCAGCATACGCTCGCGCCCGGCAAAGGCCGAAACCAGCATGAGCAGGGAGGATTCCGGCAGATGAAAATTGGTCAGCACCGCGTCCACCACGCGGAAGTTCCTGCCGGGATAGAGAAAAATATCCGTCCAGCCCGTGTAGGGCTGCACCCGGCCGCAGAGTTCGGCCACGCCCTCCAGGGTGCGCACGCTGGTGGTGCCCACGGCCACCACGGGACGGCCCTGGGCCTTGGCCCTGGCTATGGCCGCGGCCGTGGCCTCCGGCACTTCCACATATTCGCGGTGCATGCGGTGGCTGCGGATGTCCTCGCAACGCACCGGGCTGAAGGTGCCGTAACCCACATAGAGCGTCACCTCGGCCCACTCAAAGCCCCGGTCCGCCAGTTTTTCACGCATGGCCGGGGTGAAGTGCAGACCGGCCGTGGGCGCGGCCACGGAGCCGGTTTTGTCGCTTCTGGCGTAGACGGTCTGGTAACGGCTGAGGTCTTCCTCGCCGTCGGCGCGCTTGATATAGGGGGGCAACGGGATATGCCCGGTGGCCGCGAAGCCCTTGGCCAGATCGCCCTGCCAGGCCAGGCGTACCCGGCGCTGCCCGAAGGGGCCGGATTCCAGCACGGTCACGCTGATGCCCGCGCCGAAGGCGAAGGTTTCGCCCTCGCGCACGCTGCCCCCGCAACGCACCAGGCCCTCGGCCTCGGCGCTGAAGGCCTCCGCGCCGCCGGTCCCGCCAAGGCGCTTGTCGGGCCGGGCACGTTCCATAACCAGGGGCAGAGGCGTGAGCAGCAGAAATTCCACCTTGCCGCCCGTGCCGCGCGAACCCAGCAGGCGGGCCTGCAAGACGCGCGAATTGTTGGCGATGATCAGCGCATTCTCCGGCAGGCAGTCGGGCAGATCGCCGAACATGCCGTGGCGCAGCTCAGGGCGGGGATCGGAAGCGCCCTTGCGCGGCAGGACCAGCAAACGGGACGCGCCCCGCTCTTCCGGGGGAAACTGGGCGATCTGCTCCGACGGCAGATCAAAACGGTAACTGCTCAGAGAAAAATCCGCTTCGTCGGGAATCATGGCTGTGGCGGGCCTCATTGCTGCGCCCGCCCCGTCGCCGGACTTGTCAGGGCGCGGCGGAGAGGCTAGGCTGTGTTCCTGAATCCGGACGACCTGTCATGTCCGGGGGAAGGAGTATAGCCATGCGACGCACGCTTGTCACCCTCGCTCTGGGGCTGGTCCTCGCCGCCGTTCAGGGCTGCGCCTCCATGGGCGTCGGCAATCCCTTTTCCAACGACCCGCTCACCGGCGGCGCGGACGTTACATCCAGCCAGTTGCTGAACGTACCCCTGCCCTCCGGCATGCAGCGCTATGCCTCACACGGCTATATGAACTACGGCGCGGACGGGGAGCGCGAGGGCCTGGAAACCCTGCGCGGCAATGTGGACGCCTCGCAGGCAGCCCAGAGCATGTTCACGGCCCTGCAAAGCCAGGGCTGGCAGCTGCGGCTCTCCCAGCGCAAGGGAGACCGCTCCCTCTATGTTTATGACAAGGGCAACAGCCTGGCGGTGCTGGCCTTCCGCCGTCAGACCGTGCTGACCATCCTGGAGATCTGGGTGGGCAGCCGCCTGCCTGACGGCTCGGCCCTCAGCCTGCCCGGCGGCTCGGACAGCGGCGCGGAACTGTCCGGCGAGGAATACGCGCCCCTGGGCAACGAGTCAGGCCAAAGCACGCCCACGCCGCCGCCCGTTCCCGGCACCACGGAGCAGTGGGGCGCGGGAGCTCCCGCCGGTTCCGGCGATGCCGTCGGCGCGGGCACGTCCGGCGGCCTGCAGGAGCGCACGCTGTGAGCCCGACCCCGGCCGCATCCCTTGCCACGCCTTTTGACCGGAGCACGCGCTTTGCCCATAAGCGCCTGCATCTGGGGGTCTGCGGTTCGGTGGCCTGCTACCGGGCCACGGAGCTGCTGCGGGCCTGGTTCAGACTGGGCATCCATGTTTCGGTCACGCTCACGGACGGGGCCCGGCGTTTCGTCACCCCCCTGCTCTTCGAATCCTTGGGCGCAATGCCGGTCTACGGCGGCATGTTCGAAGCCGGTCAGGATATTTTCTCCCATCTGGAGCCGGGACAGTGCGCCGAGGCCATGGTCGTGGCCCCGGCCTCGGCCGACGCCCTGGCGCGCCTGGCCCACGGCGCGGCCTCGGACATGCTGGCGGCCCAGGCTCTGGCCTTTGACGGCCCGCTGGTCCTGGCACCGGCCATGAACCCGCGCATGTGGTCCCATCCGGCCACCCGGGCCAACGCGGCTCTGCTGGAGCAGCGCGGCGCGCGTTTCGTGGGGCCGGACAACGGCGGCACGGCCTGCGGCGACGACGGCCAAGGGCGTCTGGCCGCCCTGCCGGAAATTTTTCTGGCCGGACTGCAAGCCCTGTCCCCTCAGGATATGGCCGGTCTGCGGGTCATGGTCACGCTGGGCCCCACGCGCGAAGCCTGGGACGGCGTGCGCTTCTGGTCCAATCCCTCCAGCGGCCTGATGGGCTCGGCCCTGGCCGTGTGCGCCTGGCTGCGCGGAGCCGAAGTGACGGCAATCTGCGGGCCGGGAGTGAGCGCCTTTCTGCCGCGAGGCGTGCAACGGCACGACGTGACGAACGCGCACGGGATGTACGAGGCCGCGCGCGGGCTCTGGCCGGATATGGACATGGGCATGTTCACGGCGGCGGTGGCCGATTTTTCACCCGCGCCCCTTGGGGAACGCAAATTCAAAAAATCCGAGGCGCCTGACGGCTTCAGCCTGGATTTCAGGCCCAACCCGGATATTCTGCACAACCTGGCCGCCGTGCGCCGGCCCGGCCAGAAGGTGCTGGGTTTCGCTGCGGAGACCGCGCCGGACATGGACGCCCTGTTGCCCCTGGCGCGCGCCAAACTGGCCCGCAAAAAAGCCGACCTGCTGGCGGCCAATCGCGTCAACGCCGTGGGCAGCGGCTTCGGCACACCCACCAACAGCGTGGCCGTGGCGGACGCGCGCGGGCGCGAGGAAATCTGGCCCTCACAAAGCAAGGCCGATGTGGCCTGGGAGCTCTGCACATGGCTTTTGCGGATCTGAATCCGCTGGGCGCGCTTTGGCAGGGCCACGGCCTGCGCTGCCTGCTGCTGCCGGAGGACGCGCCCCCGGCCTGCTCGCTCTGCGCCGAGCCGGGACTGCGGACCGCCCCGCAACGGCGACCCGCCGCCCCGCCCTCCCGGCAAGGGCCGCATCCTGACCGCCGGGCGGTCTCCCCTGCGCCGGAACGGTCCGCCCCGCAACGGCGGGAAAGCGCCCGCGCCGCAGGGCAGGAAACAACGCCCGCCGCCGGACCCGCCGCCAACGCCCATAATGAGGAGCGTTGGCGCCCCCTGCCGCCGCACGCCTGGCCCGCGCCCTGGCGGGAGCGTCTGGCGGCCAGCCGACCCGGCCTGGTGGCCTGGACCTACTGGAATCTGGGCAGGGATCTCTGCGGCGCGCAGGACGAGCAGCGTCAGGCGCGGCGGGCTTTTCTGCAACGTCTGCTGGGCGATCTGGGGCACCCGGCGGGCACCCATACATTCTGGCCCGCCTGCCTGCCGAGGGGAGACGCGGACGACGCTCCGGACGCGGAGAACTACGCGCCCCATGCCGACGCCTTCTGGTCCGGCGTGAGCACGCTGGGCGCGCGCGGCGTGGTGGTCATGGGCTCGGCGGCGGCCAAGGCCCTGGCCCTGCCGGGCGGTCTCCGCCCCCTGCAGCAGACTCGCCATCGCGGGCATCTGATCTGGGTGCTCTGGGATGTGGAGTATCTGCTGCACGAGGAGCAGCGTTATGGGGCCATGCTGGCCTTTTTGCGGCAGGCATTGCGCCATGTAATCCGGACCTAGAGGTCCTTCCTGAAATAGATTCTTTTGGCTTCCGAAGGAAAGAGAGAGAAAAATCATGTTCATCGCCATGGGCCTGATGCTGCTGGGCATGACCCTGGGCTGGCTGCTGCGTGGCCGGACCTGGCTCGGCCTGCTGACCCGCTGCGTCTCACCGGCCATCATGCTGTTGCTCTTTTCTCTGGGCGTGGCCGTAGGCGGCAATGAGGAACTGATGAACAACCTGCCGTTGCTGGGCGGCAAGGCCCTGTTGCTGACCCTGGCGGGCGTGGCCGGGTCCCTGGCCTGCGTGGCCGTGATCCGGCGCTGGTTCCGCGATTTCCCCGCAGCCCCGGGCGCGGGCAATGCCCGGAACTCTCCTGTTGATGCCCACCCGCCGCACGGCGGCGTGTAACGGGCACCGCCCGGCAAGTTTTTCTGAACCTGAGCCGATGGCGGCGCAAACACCGCGTCAGCGGGGTTTGTCATCCGTCCATAAAGACCCGAAGGGGCTTTTTTCCGTATGTCCGGCAGTCTGCTGATTCTGGCTTTTTTCGGCGCGGGGCTGGGTCTGGCCCGGCTGGGCCTGATTCCCCGCTATTTTGTGGAGCACGACGCCACGCTCTATGTGCTCTGGCTGCTCATGGGGCTGGTGGGCCTGTCCATCGGATCAGACCGGCGGCTGGGCGAGATTCTACGCACCCTGCGCCCGCGTGTGCTGCTGCTCCCCCTGGCCACCACCGTGGGCACGTTCGCGGGCGTGGCCGCGGCCAGCCTTTTTCTGGCCTACAGCCTTGCCGACTGCCTGGCCGTGGGCGCGGGCTTCGCCTACTACTCCCTTTCCTCCATCTTCATCACCCAGTACAAGGGCGCGGAACTGGGCACCGTGGCCCTGCTCAGCAACATCCTGCGCGAAATCCTGACCCTGGTGGGCACGCCGCTGCTGGTGCGCCTGCTGGGGCCGCTGGCCCCCATTTCCTGCGGCGGGGCCTCCACCATGGACACCACCCTGCCCATCATCGCCCGCTATGCGGGCCGGGACTGGATTTTCGTCTCCATCGTGCACGCCATGATCCTGGATTTCAGCGTGCCGTTCTGGGTTATCTTCTTCTGCACGCTGTAGGCACGGCGACTTGCCAGACGCTGAAAAAGTCGTAACTCTGAATGTGGCCGCATTTTAACCCGGCGGAGGAAAGCCATGCCCAGGATGCGTTCAACCAAACAGCAATTGAAACAATATTTGCAGAGTCCGCAGTGGCGGGATCATTTGGAAGAAATCGCCGCGGGCGGCGCGTCCCATGTGGGGCCGCTTTTTTCCTTCCTGCTGCTGGGCCCGCAGACCATGCACCGGGCCGCCGTGGCCCTGGGCCTGACCACGGCCCGGCTGGCCGAGCGCGAGCCCGAGGCGGCCCGCAACATCATCCGCCGCTTCATGTGGCATATGAATGAAGAATCCGGCAACATCGGCTGGGGCATTCCCGAAGCCTTCGGAGAAAGCCTGGCCGCCAGCCCGCTCCTGGCCAAGGATTTTCATCGCGTGCTGGCTTCCTATCTCATCGACCTGGGCCGGGACGACAATTACTGCGACAACGACCTGCTGCGCCGCTCGTGTTACTGGGCCGTCGGCCGTCTGGCCCAGACCCGGCCCGAACTCTGCGCGGGCGCGCGGCCCTGGCTGCGCAAAGGGCTGGAGGACAACGACGTGATCTGCCGGGGCATGGCCGCCTGGGCTCTGGCCCAGCTGCCGCCGGACTTCATGGACACGCCCGCCCTGCGCCGCCTGGCTGACGCCGGGCATGAAGAAATCTGCGAACTTTTCGACGGCGAGCAACTCTACGAAAAAAGCGTCAGCCAACTGGCGCGCGAAGCCCTGGCCCGCGAAGTCCCGGCCGCGGCCGACCCGGACAGACCTTGATTGGTCCGGACCGGCCCTGAGCAAGCTGCCTCCGGACCGGCTTTCCGGCATTGCCCTCGGGGCTTCTTCCCATTTGATCCGCTTAAAATACCTTCAGGCCATGCAGCAAAATAATGGCGATGAGCAAAGGCGTCACCGTACGGCAGGCCAGACGCAGCAGGCGCGCCAGCCCTTGCAGCGGCAGGCTGCCGTTGTTGGTCAGGGCCGCGACGAATTGCCGTTCCGGCCAGGCGTAGCCCGCGAACAGGCTGGTCAGCAGACCGCAGACCGGCAACAGCAGGTTGGACGTGGCGAAATCATACGCGTCAAAAAACGTCAGGCCGAAGACGGTCTCCGAGGCCCAGATCCCGGTGGAGAGCGTGGGCGGAACGCCCAGGGCGGCCACGCCGAGAGTCACCAGCAGTGTGGCCCTGGGGCGGGGCAGTTTGCAGGTTTCCAGCAGCCAGGCCACGGGAATTTCCAACAGGCAGAGCATGGCCCCGATGGCGGCCACGGCCGAGAGCACAAAAAAAATCGCCGTAAAGAACTGCCCGCCCGGCATGGAGGCGAAGACCGCCGGAATGGTCAGGAAAAGCAGGCTGGTGCCCGCCGTGGGCTCGAAGCCGAAACTGAACACCGCCGGAAACACGGCCACGCCCGCCAGCAGGGAGACCAGCAGATCGCAGACCATCACCCGTAGGGCCAGGGCGGGCACGCGAGTGTCGGCCTGGAAATAACTGCCGTAGGTGATCATGCAACCGAAGCCGATGGACATCTTGAAAAAGGACAGGCCCATGGCCATCAGCACCACTTCGCCGTTGATGCGCGCGAAGTCGGGCATGAAGAGAAAGCGCAGGCCCGCACCGGCATTGGGCAGGGTCAGGCTGCGAATGCAGACCGCCACCAGCAGCAGAAAGAGCAGGGGAATGAGCACGCGCGTGACGCGTTCGATGCCCCCCGAGGCCCCGCGCATGATCACGGCCGCGATGAAACCCAGCACCAACCACTGCCAGAGCAGGCTTTCCCACGGGCTTGCCAGCAGCTCTCCGAAAATGCGGGCCGCCACCAGCGGGTCCGTGGTGGCCACGCCGCCGCTCAGGGCCTTGGGCACATAGGCGAAGACCCAGCCCGCCACATCGCTGTAAAAGGCCAGAATCAACGTGGCGGCCAGTACCGAGAGCGCGCCCGTCACCCACCAGGCCCGGCGCGGGGTCAGCAGGGTGAAGGTTCTATAGGCATTGGCGCGGGTGCGCCGCCCCATGATCATTTCCACGATCATCAGGGGCAGGGCTACCAGCATGGTGGAAAGCACGTAGATCAGCAGGAAGGACGCGCCGCCGTGCTGTCCTGTGAGGGCGGGCACCTTCCAGATATTGCCCAGGCCCACGGCCGAGCCCAGAGTGGCCGCCAGCATGCCGAGCCGGGACGCGAAAAGGTCCCGCGCTCCCCGTCCCGCCCCGCCAGCGCCTGATCCCGTTGCCGATGCCCCCATGCCTTCTCCCCCAAAACTGCCGTCAGACGGCGCGGTCGTTCACATATGGCGTTAGAGCATTTCAAACGTGAATTGCTCTACACCGCCGCGTCCAGCAGCAGATTGTCCCTGTGGATGACTTCCGGATAGTGGGCGTCGCCCAGAATGGCCGCCACTTCGTGGCGCTTGAGCCCCATGATTTTCTTAAGATCAGCCGCGCTGTAATTGGAAAGGCCCACGCCCAGGCTTTGCCCCTCGTGCAGCACGCGCACCAGGGCTCCTTTCTGGAACGCGCCTTCCACCCGGCGCACGCCGCCGGGCAGCAGGCTGCCGCCCTTGCGCAGCAAAGCCTGCGCCGCGCCCGCGTCCACGGTCACGTTGCCCGCCGGTTCCGACTGGTAGGCCAGCCAGAACTTGCGGCGCGGTATGGCGTGCCCCGCGGGGCGCACCCAAGTCCCCGGCGTTGCCGCCGGGGTTCCGCCCGCCGCCTCCAGCGCCGCCGCGTCAAAGACGCGGGCCAGCACGTCGGGCTCGCGGCCCGGCAGGATCAGGGTGGGCACGCCGATCTGGGCGGCGCGCCGGGCGGCCAGCAGTTTGGAATACATGCCGCCCGTGCCCACGGAAGTTTTGCCGCCGCAGAGTTGGCTAAGATCCAGGGCCGCCACGTCGTCGATATGGTCCATAACCGGCGCGTCGGGTTGCCGCTGGGGATTGGCGGCCAGCACGCCGGGCGACGAGGTCAGATTGATGAACAGGTCCGCGCCCGTGAGGTTGACCAGCAGGCTGGCGAGGCAATCGTTGTCGCCGAACTTGAGCTCGCTCACCGAAACCGTGTCGTTTTCATTGACAATGGGCAGCACGCGCCACTGCAGGAGTTCCGCGAAGGTGTTGCGGGCGTTGAGAAAACGCTGGCGTGCGCGCAGGTCGTCACGGGTCAGCAGCACCTGGGCCGTGGGCATGCCGTGGGCGTGAAAAGCCGCGTCCCAAGCCCGCATCAATTGTCCCTGGCCCACTGCGGCGGCGGCCTGCCGGGCAGCCAGGCCCGTGGTTTCCACCTGCCTGCCGTGCACGGCCAGAGCCGCCCGCCCGGCGGCCACGGCGCCGGAAGAAACCAGCACCAGCCGCCGCTCGCCGGACTGATTGGCCTGCTGACCTGCTTGCGAGCCGGGTGGGCGGCGCAGCCCGGCCAGTTGCCCGGCCAGGCTGTCCAGCACGGCGGCGCTGAGCCCCATAGCGTCGGTCAGCACGGCGCTGCCGACCTTGACCACCACCACACGGGCCTGCGCCAGCACCCGGGCCCGTTCCTGCCGCCAGTCCTCCGGCCTTTCCATCACCGCCTCCGCTGCAATTGCCCGCACAACGCGGCCGCTTCCGCCCCGTCCGTCTTTTCCGCCGGACAGGCCGTCAAAACAGCCTCACTCGCGCGTGTAGATCACTTCAATGTCCGGGAATTCCTCGCCCGCTTCCGCCTCTTCCTGCTCGTAGCGCAACAGGGGCTCGTGGCGGGCCAGCTCGTCGCGCAACCGCCAGAGTTCGGCCACCAGCGGTTCCAGGGCCTGCTCCTCGCGGGCGGAAATGAAGAAAATCTTCCGGCCGTCGGCTTCGGCGCGGGCTTTCAGCGTCTCCAGGCGTTCCTCGTCCACCAGGTCTATTTTATTGACCACTTCAATCTGCCTCCGCTCGGCCAGTTCCGGATCGAAACGCCGCAACTCCTCATTGACCAGTTCAAACCCGGCCCAGGGGTCCACGTCATCCACATCCTCAATGCTCAACATATGCACAAGAAAGCGGGTGCGCTCCACATGCTTCAAAAAGCGGTGCCCCAGCCCCTGTCCGGCGTGCGCGCCCTCAATAAGGCCGGGGATGTCGGCAATGACCATGCGCTTGTCCGGATCCACCTCGTCGATCATCACGCCCAGATTGGGCGTCAGGGTGGTGAAGGGATAGGCCGCGATCTTGGGACGGGCCGCCGAAACCCGCGAAATGAACGTGGACTTGCCCGCATTCGGCAAACCGATCAGCCCGGCGTCGGCCAGGATTTTCAGCTCCAGCCGCAGGTTCAGCTCCTCGCCGGGTTCGCCGGGTTGGGCAAAACGCGGCGCGCGCATGGTGGCGGACTTGAAATGCTCGTTGCCTTTGCCGCCGCGCCCCCCGCGCGCCGCCAGCGCAAGGCTGTCCGGCTCGCTGAGGTCGGCCAGCAGGCGCTCGCCTTCCGGCCCTTCGGCAAAAACCAGGGTGCCCACGGGCAGGCCCAGCACCAGATCCGTCCCCTTTTTGCCGTCGCATTGGCTGCCTTGGCCGGGCTGGCCGTTCTGGGCCTCATACAAGCGCTTCAGACGGAAATCATAGAGGGAAAGCAGACGGTTGTCGGCCCGCAGATAGACGGAACCGCCCTCCCCGCCGTTGCCGCCGTCCGGGCCGCCGCGCGGCACAAACTTCTCGCGCCGGAAGGACACGCAGCCGTGGCCGCCCTTGCCCGCCCGGACCTGAATTTTCGCTTCATCCACAAATCTCATACTATTTTGCCTCTGACCGGGGCATCACGGCCCCGGATTTATGTTATTCAAACGAGATAGGCAACACTTGCAATGCCCGTTTACGGCGAGCAAAGCCCGCCGCGAGCGGCAGCCGTTGGCGGCTGTGCCGCCTTCGGATGACGACGGCAAAGATCGGCATAAGCGCAAGTTATTTGCGCTGTTGCACACCGAAGACCAACCCGAAGGGCGGCCCGCAGGGCCGTGACCGTAGGCGAGCAATGCGAGCCGTACGGACATCGAGAGCAGAGCGAGCGTCGCCGGAACTTTGAGAATGCCGATTCTCAAAGGTGATCTGCTCTAGTATGCCTGGAAAAAAGACAAAAGGGAAGGAACCGCCCCTGGGGGCGGCTCCTTCCCTTTGAAATTTTCACGCGAAGGCGCTTTATTGAGCGGGCGCTTCCACATGCACGCGCGTCAACACGCGGCGTTTACGGACATATTTTTCAAAGCGCACTACGCCCTCCACCTTGGCGAACAGGGTAAAATCCCTGCCCATGCCCACATTGGCGCCGGGATACACAACGGTGCCCAGCTGACGCACCAGAATATTGCCCGCCAGCACGTGCTGACCGCCGAAACGCTTGACGCCGCGGCGTTGACCCGCGCTGTCGCGACCGTTGCGCGAAGAGCCGCCTGCTTTTTTATGAGCCATGATAGCCTCCTGAACGCTGAATCATCGAAACGCCTTGCCGATCCGCTCCGACTCCGGCCCGCAACCCGAAGGATCGCTTCCGGAAACCAGCCGAAAAACGGACGGCCCGCTTCGAAAGACCAGCCTAGCTGTTGATGCTTTTGACGCGAATGGTGGTGCAGTCCTGGCGGTGACCGCGCAGCGTTTTGGAATCCTTACGCCGCCTGCGTTTGAACACCATGACCTTGGGGCCGCGCCCCTGTTCCACCACTTCCGCCGTCACGGCGGCGCCGGCCAGGTACGGAGCGCCCACCTTGCAGTCCACGCCGCCGACCATCAGCACCTTATCCAAGGTAACATCGCTGCCGGCCTGGGCCGCGAGCTTTTCCACAACAATCTTGGAACCTTCTTCGACGCGGTACTGTTTTCCGCCGGTCTCGATAATCGCGTACATGATCAACCTCCAAAAAGAGAAAGGCATATTTGCCCGATGGAGCGAAAAATGTCAAGGCCCGGACCCCAATCTTTTTCATCCGGCCTTTTCTCCCGGCCGGGATGCCGGGCAAATCCGGCGGCATGGCTTGGCAAAACCGCCCCGGCGCTGCTACCGTGCCGCCATGAGCGAAATTCTCACCCTGACAGTGGACAGCCTGGCCCACGACGGACGCGGCATCGCCCGTCTGCCGGAGACAGGCCAGAACAGCGAAACCCGTGGAAGCGGCACGGCCGTCTTTGTGAGCGGCGCGCTGCCGGGGCAGATTGTCCGCGCGCGGATCGTCAGGCGCAAGGCCCGCCTTGTGGAGGCCGACCTGCTGGACGTGCTGCGCCCGGCCCCGGACGCCGTGCCGGCGCTCTGCCCGCACCAGCATATCTGCGGCGGCTGCCCTCTGCAGATCATGCCTTACCCGGCGCAGCTGCGCTGGAAGGAAGATTTGGCCCTGGCGGCCCTGACCCGCATCGGGCATCTGGACCGGGGCATGCTCGCAGCGGTTTTGGAGCCTCCGCACCCTTCCCCGGAGCAGGCGGCGTTCCGCAACAAGATGGAATTCGCCTTTGGCCGGGACGCGGGCGGCAATCTGATTCTAGGGCAGCGCCGCCGGGGCGGCGCCGGAGTCATCGCGGTGCCGGGCTGTGTGCTGCTGCCCGCCGGGGCCCAGGACATTCTGGCCGCTGCCCGTCGCTCGGCGGAACAGAGCGGCCTCGCCCCCTATGCCGCTCCGCCCGCACGGCGCGGCCCTGGCCGGGACAAAAAGACCCATGCAGCCGGATCGCACGGCTTCTGGCGCTTCCTGGTTCTGCGCAGCGGCAGACGGGAAGACGACCCCGCGCCACGCTGGTGGGCCCTGTGCGTAACCAGTCCCGGCGGTGCGGACGGACGGGCCGCCGCGCGCGCTCTGGGCGAAGAGCTGCTGGGCGGCTTTCCGGACCTGGCCGCCTTTGTCCATGAGGAACGGCAAAGCCCCGATGCCCTGGCCGCCGGTGAGCGGCGCGTGCTCTGCCTTAACGGGAGAGGCGGGGAAGATCCGCAAGCCGCCCTGCTCCACCTGCCGCTGGGCGATTGCCTGTTCGCCCTGGACGCGGCTTCTTTCTTTCAGGTCAACACCAGAGCCGCGCAGAATCTGGCCCGCCTGGCTCAGGACATGCTCCGGCAGACGCGCGGCGGCGCGGAAAACGGCGCATCCCTGCTGGACCTTTACTGCGGCGTGGGCGCGCCGGGGCAACTGCTGGCTCCTGACTACGATCGGCTTCTGGGCCTGGAATGCGACAAACGCGCCGTGGCTCTGGCCCGGCGCAACGCGGAACGCGGCGGACTGACCCGGTGCCGCTACGAAGCGGGCGATGCGGCGGCCCTGCTGGACCGGCTGCGGCGTGAGCGGCGCGGTCCCGGCTGGGACACGGTACTGGCCGACCCGCCGCGCGCCGGTCTCGCCCCTCGGGTTCTGGACGGCCTGCTGGCGCTGCGGCCCCAAACTATCCTCTATATATCCTGCAACCCGGCCACCCTGGCCAGGGACGCGGACGGCCTCCAGGCGCGCTACAGCCTGGAACGGCTGGCGGCCGTGGATCTTTTTCCGCATACGCCGCACCTGGAATGCCTCAGCCTCTGGCGGCTTAAGTCCTGAAAAGGTCAAAAACAACCCCGGCAGGCCCGCGCTTGCGGCGAAAATATGCGCAGATGCCGAATGTTTCGGCGCAAAGCCGTTGACGCGCCGGGGAGGCTGTGATAATTTACACAGCGTTAGGGCAAAATCATAGCAAACATAGGATTTGCCGGGTGACAGCGGGAACTGACGCCCACACCTGAGAGGGCGGCTTTTCCACCAGGGTTCCAAAGCGCGGATGTAAAAGATGTGCGCGCCGCTGACACAACGCGGAGGCGGCCCATGTCGTTCAAGGATATTCTCAAACAACAGCAGAGCGGCATGGAAGCCCTGGCAACCACCGGGGTCATCGGCCTGCATCTGGTCAGCGGGCCGCTGGTGGGCTTCGCCATAGGTTACGGCCTGGATTACTGGCTGGATACCAGCCCCTGGTGCAAATTGTTTTTCCTGCTGCTGGGCATTGCCGCCGGTTTTTTGAATGTCTACCGGGACACGCAGCATCTGTTGAAAAAAATGGCGGCTGAAGACGCCCGCCGCAAGGGCTTCAGCCCGACGTCCGGCATGCCGACGCGGCAGACCGGCACCGGGGCGGGCGCAACGCAGGGAACCAGAGAGACAAATGACCGCGCAGACGCTGAAAACCATGACGCACAGCCTTGACGCCTGGCTCTGGCGGCGGGGCATCGGGCACCCGGTCATCCGGCCGCTGGTGCGCAACGAGCTGCTGCTGACGGCCCTGTTTCTGCTGGGCGGCGGCGCGGCTTTCAGCGCGACGCCCTGGTTTTTCTGGTTCGGCGTGGGATTGGGCATTATGACCCTGACGTTCTGGAGCTTGGCGCGCTTTTTCCTGCGCGCGGGCCTGGGCGAATACAGCACCGCGTTTTTACGCGTGGTATTGTTGCGCTGGGGCGGCAGGCTGCTGCTGCTGGGCGGGCTGCTCTACTGGGCCCTGATAGTCTGCAAAGCGCCGGTAACGGCCATTCTGGGCGGCCTGACCGCCGGGGCGGCCACGGCCCTGATAACCTTTGCCGTGGCTTCGCGTAACGCACGGCGTTGAGACAGCGGGCGGCGGAGCCGCCGGACGGAACACTTCATTGGGGGAAAGGCCTCGGGCATTCGCGCCGCGCGGCCTTTGAAAACACGGTTCAGCTTGTATCCACACAGGAGGCTGGCTCATGGCAGGTGGTTTGCCGCATCCGGTATTGCTTTCCACATTTATGGGCATGGACGAGATCACCATCGGCGGACAGGTGATTGAATTCAAACACGTCTTTTATTCCTGGGTCTGCATGGCCATCCTCTTCACGGTGGCCTTGATCATGCGCCGGCGGCTGACGCTTGTGCCGGGGGGCCTGCAAAACTTCTTCGAAGCGCTCGTCGATACTATTGAACGCTTTGTCTGTTCCACCATGGGTGAGGTGGGGCGCAAATACGTGCCCCTGCTGGCCGGTATGTTCATCTACATTTTCGGCATGAACCTCATGGGCCTGATCCCCGGTTTCGACGCGCCCACGGCCAACCTGAACACCACAGTCTGCATGGCGCTCTTCGTGCTCGTCTACTACAACGCCGTGGGCCTGATGCGCTGGAAAAGCCATTACATCAATCAGTTCACCGGCCCGTCCAAATTCCTCATTCCGCTGATGTTCCCGCTGGAAGTGGTTTCGCACCTCTCGCGCCCGGTTTCTCTCTCCCTCCGTCTTTTCGGCAACATCCGGGGTGAGGAAATCGTCATGATTCTCTTCTTTGTCATGGCGCCCCTGCTGGGCACCCTGCCCATCTACGCCCTCTTCCTTCTGGGCAAGACCATGCAGGCTTTCGTGTTCTTCATGCTGACCATGTTCTACATCAAGGGCGCTCTGGAAGGGCCTGAGCACTAAACCGACACGCCGAGATCTCCCTCGCGGTCCGGAATCCGGGCCGCGGGCGGAGCCGCCGCCGGAACCGCCGCCGGAACCGCCTGAGCATGCGGTCCGGATTCCGGAATGAAACTGCTCGCATCATTTGGGGGAATGGTCGTACGCGACCCAACTATAAACCAGTGTAAGGAGTGCTCTCATGCGTAAATTTCTGATGATCGCCCTGAACACCGTGGCGCTGCTGGGCTTGGCCAGCATGGCTTTTGCCGCCAACCAGCTCGACTCCGCCGCTCTGGGCTACACCTGCCTGGCCGCTGCCCTCGGCATCGGCATCGCCGCTTTCGGTTGCGGCATCGGCATGGGCCTGGGCCTCAAGGGCGCCTGCGAAGGCGTTGCCCGCAACCCCGACGTGAGCGGCAAGATCACCGGTACCATGATTCTGGCCTTCGCCTTCATCGAATCTCTGGCCATTTACGCTCTGGTCATCAGCTTCATCCTGCTCTACGCCAACCCTTACGCGTAGTTCGCGTTCGATCGCACAAAAAAAGGGAGGCCAAGGCCTCCCTTTT
The DNA here is from genome assembly GCF_001553605.1 of Desulfovibrio fairfieldensis. Taxonomy (NCBI): domain Bacteria; kingdom Pseudomonadati; phylum Thermodesulfobacteriota; class Desulfovibrionia; order Desulfovibrionales; family Desulfovibrionaceae; genus Desulfovibrio; species Desulfovibrio fairfieldensis. The sequence goes on along the minus strand of NZ_CP014229.1, from coordinate 3,513,650 downwards.
TTTGTGCGCGCGGATCTCGCCGGATTTCGGCACGGTTACACCCGGACGCGCAGCCGCGTCCGTCACGACAGGCCTTCATCCTTTACTGCGGACCGCGCCCGGCGCCGACAGGCTCTACTTGTTTCGTCCCTCCCGGACACGCAACTCCGCGTAACGGCGGACAAAACAAACAGGCAAACGGTCAGCGCGCCCCCAGCCGGACCTGCGCGGCAGCCCTCTTGCGCAATGCTCCGTTTTCAAGTATCCTGAATAATACTTTATTTCACAAGTCAACATTAACGGATTTGCTCCGAGCTATAAGGCACCGCACATGGTCACTCAACCCAAAAGCAAACACATTCCCCGCGCCACCATCCAGCGTCTTGCCACCTACGTGCAGGTGCTTGAAAATTTCGCCCGCGACGATGTGGAAGTCATTTCCTCCAACCCCCTGGCCGAAGCCTGCGGCGTCAACGGCTCGCAGGTGCGCAAGGATCTGGCCTATTTCGGGGAATTCGGCATCCGGGGAGTGGGCTACCATGTAACCTCGCTCATCGCGGCCATTACCTCGGCACTGGGCGTGGACCGCGAATGGCGCATGGCCCTGATCGGCGTGGGCAACCTGGGCAAGGCCATTCTGAACCACGGGGAATTCCGCGCGCGCGGCTTCAACATCGTGGGCATCTTTGACTGCGATCCCTTCAAGATCGGCGAAATCGTGCACGGCTTGGAAGTGCATTGCACCAAGGATCTCAAGGGCATGGTGGCGGAGCTGAACATTGAAATCGGCATCATCACCACCCCGCCGGAACGCGCTCAGCGCGCGGCCCAGCACCTGATGGACGCGGGCCTGATCTCCATTCTCAACTTCGCGCCCGCGCGGATCAAAGTGCCGGAACGCGTTCACGTGGAATACGTGGACTTTTTCCACCACCTCTACGCCCTGGCCTTCAATCATACCCAGGCCCGTTATTGAACGGACCCGGCATGTCTCCAGCCGCATGGGGCGGACGTTTTCTAGATGCCCTGGCTTTTCTGAGCCGCCTTGCGCCGCCCCGGAGTTTCACCGCGCAATCTCTGGCGGCCAGCGTGCCGTGGTTCGCGCCCGCCGGTCTGGCTTTGGGCTGCCTCTGCACGCTGGCGGCCTGGCTGGCCCTGACCATTCTTTCCACCGCAACCGGTGCCTCCCACGCTATGGGGACAGCCTGGCCCGCCGCCGCTCTGGCGGCCTGGCTCTGGTTGGCCCTGGAACTGTGGAGCACGCGCGGCCTGCACTGGGACGGCCTGGCCGATCTGGGCGACGCCTGCGGCAGCGGCGCGAGCGGCGCACGTTTCCGGGAAATTCTGCGGGACAGCCGCCTGGGTGCCTTCGGCGCGTTGAGCCTGCTGCTGATTTTCAGCGGCCAATGGCTGGCCCTCGCCTGGCATCTGGCCGCCGGGCAGTGGCTCATGCCGGTGCTCGCACCGGCATGGGGCCGGGCCTGCGCTGTCTGGCTGGCCGCCTCCGCGCCGCCCCATAACCCGGATTCTCTGGGCGGCCTGGCCTGCGCCGGGGCAGGTCCGACAGTGCGTCGCGTCTACCGGCTGGGGGCGCTGCTGCTGGTCTGCCTGCTGGCGGCTTTGGGCCTCTCCTTTTGGCAAGGTTTGGTCCTGATCGTCGCGCAATATTGTCTCACACGCCGCCTGGCCGCACAGGCCCGATCACATGGCGGGCTTTCCGGCGATTTTTTGGGCGCGGCCATCGAGTTGGGGCAGTTGTGGTTTCTGCTGGCGACGCTGTAAGATGGAACAGGCATATCCCCGCATAATCCAGAGCAATTCTCATTTGAAATAAGTGAATTACTCTGGTGGCCGCGTGCGGACGTCGCCTCCTTGCACTTGGGCGGCGTAGCATTTGAAATGTGCAATATTTCAAACGCAAAATACGTAAGGAGCGGAACATGGACTTCAAGGAATTGGTGGAGGCGGCCCGCACCTGCCGCCGTTTTGAAGAGGACAAGCCCCTGAGCATGGCTGACCTGGACTGGCTGACGGAGTGCGCCCGCTTGGCACCCTCGGCCCGCAACGCCCAAGAGCTGCGTTTTATTCTGGTGGGACCGGGCGAGACCTGCCGAAAACTGTTCCCCCTGACCCGCTGGGCCGGAGCGCTTAAAGACTGGGGCGGCCCCCATCCCGGCGAGCGGCCCACGGCGTTCATTGCCGTGCTGATGCCTGAAAACGGCAAGGAACTGCTCTGCTACGACACAGGCATTGCCTGCCAGACCATCCAGCTTGCGGCCGCCAGCCGGGGCTGGGGTTGCTGCATCATTCAGTCCTTTGACCATAAGGCCGCGCCGGAATTGCTGGACGTGCCCGAGGGCATGAAGATCGCCCTGGTGCTGGGCCTGGGCGTCGCCAAAGAAAAACGCCGGATCGCCCCCATGCCCGCCGACGGCTCGTTCGGCTACTGGCGTGACGAACAGGGCGTGCACTATGTGCCCAAACGCGCGCTGGACGATCTGGTGCTCAAGCGTTTTTGACAGGCCACGGCTTCCACGGAAACAAAAAGCGCCGCCTATCCGGCGGCGCTTTTTGTGGCATCGGAGCATTTCAAAGCTGAAATGCACTAGGGTCTGTTAACACTATAGAATTTTTGTTCGCCTGCAAGGAAGATAAACCTGCTTTGAGGGAGTGTACTCTTCTGGTACTCGACCGAAAAAGCAGGTGAAATCTGACGCGGCAGGAGGGCAAAAAGGCATAGCGTTAACAGGCCCTAGTTCCGAATTTTGCCGTAGCCCAACAGCCAGGCGTTAAGCAAATCGGCCAGAGCCGTGTCGCCGTCGGCATAGGCCTTGCGCCTGGCCGCCTGGACAAAGGCGCGCCGCGAAGCGCTGTCTCCCTTGGCGTCTCTGTCCTCTTCCAGGCCGTGCATGAATTCCACCATCTGTTCCTGCAGGCCCTCTTTCCGCAACAGGCGCAACAGGCGGCTCTGCACATCCGGCGAAGAAAAAAAAGACAGGGCGCGTACGCCCGCACGCAGGGCGTCAGGCCCCCGGCCCTGGGCCTCCAACTGGTCCATGAGTCGGAGCCAGCCCCCGCGCCAGAGCGGTTCACGCTCCAACTGCGCGACGCAGGACGCCGCGTCGAATGCGGCACCGGCAAAGGCCGCGTCCAGTTCCCGCTCCCGCACCTCGGGCAGACCCAGTCGACAGGAAAGCGTGGGCCCGATGCGCAGCTCATAGCCGTCCATACGGGCCAGACGGTGCATATCCGCCGTCACATCCTGACGCCAGCGCTGATAAAAGAGCTTGCCGTTCTGCAAATCATGCTCAAAACGGCCCGGCGTCTGGCTGGTGTGGTGATATAACACGCTTTCCCCGATCACGGCCAGACGGAAGCCCTGCCGCCGGACGGCAAAACAGAAATCCACATCCTCACAGCCGTTGCGGTAGCCTTCAAAAAAGCCGCCGCAGGTCTCAAATACCTGCCGCCGCAGCATCAGGGCCGCGCCGGTAATGGCCTGCAAAGGGCGCTTTTTCCGTAGTACGGGATGGTTGCCGGGAAAATGCTCGTAAATATGGCTGACTTTGTAGAAAGGTGAGAAGCTGATGCCGCAATGCTGCGCCGTGCCGTCGGGGTAGAGCAGCAACGGCCCGGCCGCGCCGAGGCGGGCATCCTCAAAAGCCGCGCGCAACGGCGGCAGCCAGCCCGGAGTACAGGTGGTGTCGTTATTCAGAAAAAAGAGCAGTTCGCCTGCGGCGGCGCGCGCCCCCAGATTACAGGCCTTGGCGAAACCCAGGTTTTCCGGCAGGCGCAAGGCCTTGAAGCCCGCGCCCCAGAGGCTTTGCCCCAGAGGCTCAAGCTCGCCGACCGTGGCATCCGTGGAGCCGTTATCCACCACCAGCACTTCCAGGTCCTGGCCGGCGGAATGCGTCGCCAGGGAGCGCAGACAGGCCGCCGTCATATGCCAGAGATTCCAGGCCGGGATGATTACGGAAACGCGCATGCCGCCTCCCTTGTCCACTCAGGCCGCACCGTTCCGCTCTTGGCGGAAACGCCGGGCAGCGGCCACAAAATTATCCGCCCAGCACGGCACGGCTGGTGCGAAAATATGGGTATAAGCGGCCCAGACCCGTCCCCGCGTCAGGCCGTCGCAGGCCATGCCGCCGATATGGCCCATCCCCTTGCCCCGCGAGAGCTCCAGAGCGCAGGAAGGCGCCGCGCCTTCCCACTGGCAGCGCGAATAGTGAAACTCATGCCCGCGCAGGCTCAGGCCCGGCGGGAAAAAAGGATTTTCCGCCCGCACCGTGCCCTGTACGTAGCCCAGGCCCTGAGGCTTGGCGCAAAAGCGCGCCGTCACCGGAAAGACATTGCTCATGGGCCAGAGCCTGCCCTCCCGCTCTATGCCCCGAGCCAGCAGCATGAAGCCGCCGCACTCCGCATAGATGGGCAGGCCTTCGCGGGCCAGACGGGCCAACAGGGGCAAACGCGGCGAGCGGCTCAGCTCCGGCGCGCAGTCTTCGGGGAAACCGCCGCCCAGATACAGGCCGTCCAGCCCCTCCCAGGGATCAGAGCCGGATTCCGGGCCGCCGTCCAGGAGGGAAAGCCGGACCAGCTCCGCCCCGGCGCGGGTCAGCGCCTCCAGATTTTCCTGATAGTAAAACCAGAGTGCCGCATCACGCACATACCCGATGCGCGGCCGCGGAAAAAGGCTGGTCGCAACGTCGCCGCGCTCGCTCGGCGCGGAGAGAAGTTCCACGCCGTCTTCGGCATCCTTTTCCCGCGTGGAATCTTCCCCGCCCAGAAGGGAGACATCCCGCGCCGCCGCCAGTACGGCCGAAAGATCCAGATGCGCGCGCACCAGGGCGGCCAGATCGTCCAGACGGCGTTCCGCGTCCCCGGCCAGAGAATCCCCGCAACAGGCAATGCCCATATGCCGTTCAGGCAGAGGGTTTTCCGCCAGGCGCGGCAGCGCGCCCAGTACGGGCACATCCGTGTAGGCTTCCAGAGCGCGGCGCAGCACGCTTTCATGCCGGGCCGAGCCCACCTGGTTGAGCACCACGCCGCAAAAACGGAGGCCTTTTTCAAAATGGAGCATGCCCTGGACCAGAGCCGCCGCCGTGCGGGTCATCTTGGTGCAGTCCAGGCTGAGCAGGATGGGGCAGTCCAGCGCGCGCGCCAGTTCCGCCGTGGAGCAGGAGCCCTCCACGTCCAGGCCGTCGAACAAGCCCCGGTTGCCTTCCACCAGGCCCAGCACATTTGGCGTGCCTGCCTCGACCGAATCGCTACGGAGCAACGCCTCCATGGCCTGGATAAAAAGCGCGCGCAGCCGCGCGGGCGGCAGAAAGTAGGGGTCCAGATTGGTAGCGGGCCTCCCGGCGGCCAGGGCCAGCCATGCCGCGTCAATATAATCCGGTCCCTTCTTGAAGGTCTTGACCGCCACCCCGGCGGCGGATGCCGCCCGCGCCAACCCCAGGGAAAGCAGGGTCTTGCCGCCCCCGCCGGACAGCGCGGACACGCAGAGCCGGGGGAAAGCCGCTTGGGGCGGCGCTGTGCTGAAGGAGGTGGGAAGCGGCATACGACTCCTTATTCCCGGCATGGAAATTTTTTGTCGCTGGCAAGAAAGGCAAGCGGCCCGGCGCGGGCGCGTAGCCGTCTACGTAACCAAGCCGGGCCGCGACGCCTGACGCCGCCAGGGGCAAAAAGGTTCCATGCCGCCTAATGTTTAAAGGAGCGCTGCCCCGTAAACACCATCGCCACCTGCGGCCGCGCCTCGTTGCAGGCCATGATCACCTCGGCGTCGCGCAACGAGCCGCCGGGCTGGGCAATGGCCGACACGCCCTGGGCCACGGCGGCGTCCACGCCGTCGCGGAAGGGGAAAAAGCCGTCGGAAACCAGACGCGAACCGAGCAGGCCGCCGCGCGCCTCGCGCGTGCGCAGGCCGATGTCGGTCAGCCTGTCGTTCAGGGCGGCGTCGCTCGCGGCCTTCTGCTTGAGCTCGTAGAGCGAAAGCCCCAGTTCTTTGAAGGCAAGAGCGTCGGCGTACTTGGTGTAGGCCTTGTGCACGGCCAGTTCCACGCAGCCCACGCGGTCCTGCTCGCCGGTGCCGATGGCCAGGGTGGCCCCGTCGCGGACGAAAATCACGGAATTGGAGGTCACGCCCGCTTCAACGGCCCAGGCAAAGCGCAGGTCGGCCAGTTCGGCCTTGTCAGGCGCGCGCGCCGCCACCTCAAGGCCTTCCTTGGTGGAGGCAGTGGCGGGCAGGAAGTCGGCATCCGTAAGGATGCGGTTCACAAAGGATTTCTGCACAATGACGCCGCCGTCGGCCAGACTCTTGATATCCAGGAAGGCCGAGCGGGTCAGCTCGTCCAAACGGCCCAGGCCGGGCAATTCCATGATGCGCAGGTTCTTGCGGCGCTTGAGGATCTCCACCGAGCCTTCTTCGAAAGCGGGCGCGGCCACCACTTCGAAATAATTGGCCGCCACCATTTCAGCGGCCTCGCGGCTGAAGGGCCGGTTGACCACCACCGCGCCGCCGAAAGCCGCGATGCGGTCGCACCAGAAGGCCCGCTCCAGAGCGACGGCCACGCCGTCGTCGGCCCAGGCCGCGCCGCAGGGATTGTTGTGCTTGAGAATCACGGCCGCCGGACGTTCGGCGAGGTATTGCAGAATGTTGGCCCCGTTGTCCACGTCGGTGAGGTTGGTCTTGCCCGGATGCTTTCCGGCCTGGATCATCTGCGCCTCGGTAAGGGCGGAGACGATGCCGTTGCCCGGCCCGCGCCAAGTCAGTCCTCCGCAGGTCAGGGAGCCCCGCTTCAGGGCATAAAGCGCGGCGGGCTGATCGGGATTTTCGCCGTAGCGCAGGCCTTTTTCTTCCTGGTCCAGGGTCCAGACACGTTTTTCGTAGACGAGTTTTTCCTCGCCCAGGATGATGGTCATGGTTTCGGGGAAAGCGTCCTTGCGGACAGTGCTGTACATGGCCTTGAGATCCGACATGCTGCCTCCGATGTTGTCGCCGGTCGCGGAAGCGCCTGCATAGCACAAAAAGCCTCCAGGGGCCAGACCCGCCTTTCCAAGCGCGGCGGGCGCGTTGACGAACCGGGCGCAACAACATACATAACAGCCCGATGGGAAACGGGCTGTGGAGCCCGGCGCGGCGGCAAGAGTGCCGCGAGCACAGCAAAAACCGCGTTTTTTGCTGTGCGGTCTTCACGCCGAACCGGCAGGCGGGGCGTGGCATCCCACTAGAGCAGGCGACCGCAAAAGTGGCGGCGCGGGAAGGCACTTTTTCACGGGAGTCGGCGAGAGCGCGCTCTTGCCGACGGTGCCGGGAAAAGGTCATACGGCCTTTTTCATCAGTCTGACACTGTCACCACACTGCCCAGGAGGTCACATGGAAAAGCTGCTCGCCCGGCTGGCGCAACAACTGGACGCCATTGATGAAGCTTCGCTCATGTCGCTGTGGAGCAAATACGCCACGACCGCCAGCCGCTTCGAGCCCACCAAGCGCTGGGAGGAAGCGGCCCTGATCTTTTCGCTGATCCAGGCCAAGCGCTGGAAGAATCAGCTTTTCAATTACTACTGGTCGCAGCAGAGCCGCCCCGGCGCGCAGGATCAGCTTGAGGCCCCCGAAAGCCTTGCCCCGGACTTCGGATTGGAGCCCGCGGAAGCCCCCGCCGCCGGACAGACAGGCGGGCAACGCATTCAGGACGGCCGACCCGCGCGGCGCTGCCGGGTCCTGGCGTTTCACCCCGCGCCCGGCGACAGTTCCGCCGAGGCTGACGATATCCCAACCGCCCCTGAGGATTCCGGCAAGCCGAGTACGGACGACTAGGGGCCGTTTCTAAATTGTCCTTTCGCCCTCTGTCTGTGTCAGGCTCGCCCCGTGCAAAGGTCGAATATGTTGAATATACTCCCTCCGTCCAGGACTCGCCTTCCTTGGCAGAGAATGAAAATCCTAATTTAGAAACAGCCCCTAGGCTCAGAACGGAAACGTCATCCAGATTGATATCGGACGGTCCTGTGCCCAGGCAAAGGCGCTCCACACATAAAGAGGATACCCCTGCAGCTTTTCCCCTCAGTTTCAGTGAGCGACTGATTGCATGAGTGAGGCTCTGACATGCCTCACGGAGGCGCGGTCACCTCGGTCTCCTGCCCCACGCTGTGTTTCATCCTGCTACGCGCAACGGCTAAACAAAATGACGAAACTCCACGAGGCTGCTATGCGCATTCCCCACTTGCCACTGATGTCGACACTGACGCTCATCGCTTTGATGCTGATGTGTACAGGGGCACTTTTCCTCGTCCTATCCCTTGCGAGCCGTCATTTCTCTGGTACTTTGCTACGCAGTATCCGCCACGGCGTTGTTCTCCCTGCTGGAGCATGACCTGCAGGGCAAACGGCTGCTTGCCAGCGGGATGGCCATTGCGCTATTGTGGAACATTAGCCACGAAATGAACATATTCTGGGACAATTACCAAGTCAGCCTCCAGCGGGCCGTCATAGTCGTCACCGCACGCGGCTGCGATGCGGTCTTTCCGTTCTTTACCCGGCAGGACAAATTTTTCTTTGCTGGCGGGGACATCAAGGACGTACGCGGCTATGAAGGTCGGCAGGCGCGCTATTACGGCCTGCGTTCTGTGCGGGCCGAAGGCAGCGACTGAGAGGAACGCAGATGATAAAATTTCTTGACGTGCAGGCCATCAACGCCCGCCATCTGGCGGAAATCAATGCTCGCTTTGCCGTAGTACAGGCTTCCGGGCATTTTCTGAATGGCCCCATGAACGAGGCCTTCTGTCGGGATTTCGCGGCCTATTGCGGCGTAAAACACGCCCTAGGCGTGGCTAACGGCCTGGACGCTCTGCGCCTGATCATCGCGGCCTGCGGCTTCGGGCCCGGCGATGAGATCATTGTTCCGGCCAACACCTTTATCGCCAGTATTCTGGCCATTTCACAGAACGGCTGCACGCCGGTGCCGGTGGAGCCCTCGCCGGAGACCTACAATTTGGATCCGGCACGCGTGGAAGAAGCCGTCACCTCGCACACCCGCGCCATCCTGGCGGTGCATCTCTACGGACGGACCGCCGACATGGAACCGCTCTGGGCGTTGGCGGGGAAGTACCATCTGAGGCTCATCGAGGACGGCGCGCAGGCGCACGGGGCGCGCTATCAGGGCCACCGCGTGGGCGGCTTGGGAGACGTGGCGGGCTTTTCTTTCTATCCCGGTAAAAATCTGGGGGCCATGGGCGACGGCGGCGGCATCACCACCAATGACGACGCGCTGTACGAGCGCCTGAAGGTGTTGGCCAATTACGGTTCGGACTGCAAATACCATCATATCCTCAAGGGCTTCAATTCCCGACTGGACGAATTACAGGCCGCCGTACTGGACGTGAAGCTGGCGCATCTGGACGAGGACAACGCCCACCGCCGAGCCGTGGCCGAGCGCTATTTGACGGGCATCCGCAATCCTCTGGTGACCCTGCCGCAACGAAGTAAAGACCGGGAGGGCCACGTCTGGCATCTCTTTGTAACCCGCACCCCCTGTCGTGATCTTTTCCAGCGCCACCTGGAGGAAAGGGGCATTGAAACCCTGATTCACTACCCCACGCCGCCCCACAGACAGGAAGCCTATGCGGAATGGAGCGCGCGCTCCTATCCAGTGACGGAACGTATCCACGAGGAGGCCCTCTCCCTGCCCATCAGCCCGGTCATGCCGGATAATGATGTGGATGCCGTCATTGACGCGGTGAATGCCTTCCGCGATGAGGCAGTGTAATGTCCACAAGCCCTGTGCTGGATGTGGCCGTTCCCGTATACAACGAGGAGCGGGAATTGCGGGGAAAAATCCACGAGCTGACGGCCTTTCTGACCGCCGCGCCGTTACCGCCGTGGCGCGTGACCATCGCCGACAACGGCTCCACCGACGCCACGGCCCAACTGGCGCGGGAGCTGGCGGACGAGGATGCGCGCGTCCGTCTCGTCCGGGTGGGACGCAAAGGCGTGGGTCTGGCCCTGAAGACCGCCTGGGCCGCCTCCCCCGCGCCCTATGTGGCCTGTATGGATCTTGACCTTTCCACGGATCTGCGCCATGTGCCCGAAGCTTGGACGCTGCTGGAACAGGGCACTGCCGATCTGGTCAACGGCTCGCGCCTGCTGCCGGGCGCACGGGTGGTGGGGCGCAGCCTACTGCGCGGCTTCACCTCCCGCGCGTTCAATGCCGTTCTCAAGACGGCATTGGGCGTACGCTTCACGGACGGCATGTGCGGCTTCCAGTTCATGAAAAAAGAGGTCTTTACCCTGCTGACAGCACGCGGGCTGGCCAATGACGGCTGGTTTTTCAGCGCGGAACTGCTGGTACGTGCGGAATGGAACCAGATGCACCTGCGGGAAATCCCGGTCAGTTGGACGGACGACAAGGAATCGAAGGTCAAAGTCATCCCGCTGGCCTGCCACTATCTGCGGGCAATAGCTGTCCTTGCCTGGGAAAAACGGCTGCGAAAAACCATACGCAACAGACCGGAGCGCATATGACCAACAGTCTCATTTCCGTTATCTGCGTCTGCGACGACTGCCACGACGGTCTGGAAAGCCGCCTTACGGGTCTGATGGACGAAGTTGCCAGGCTCGCGCGCTTTTATGAAGTGCTGATCATCGACAACGCCGGGCGCGACGGTTCGGCGGACACGGTCAAGCGGGTCATGCGGAAGCGGAAGGGCATACGGTTGATCTCGCTGGCCGAAGCCCAGCCTCTGGACGTGGTCTTCCGCGTCGGGCTGGAGCACTGCATCGGCGACTACGCCCTCCTACTGGATCTGCGGGACCTGTATCTGCCCGCCCTGGCCCCGCTCCTGCGCGCCTGTACGGACGAAGGTTACGACATCGCGCGCCTCAAGCGCAGCGTCGGGGAACCCCTCCTGCATCGCTGGGCCTCCGCCGCCTTTTACCGCTGTATCCGGGTACTTACCGGTCAGGACATCGACGGCGGCCTGAGCAGCGCGGGCTGCATGAACAGAAATGTAATCAACGCCCTGATCAACAACAAAGATAGAATTACCTTTCTGAAATACAGGGAAAGCCAGGCGGGGCACCGCCAGAAAACCGTTTTCTGCGACGCCCCGGCGCCCCGGCCCCGCTGTCTGCTCTGGCGAATAGGTTCCGGTGTGGAACGCATCATCGCTACCTCCGACGCACTTCTGCACGCCTGCGCCGGGCTTTCCCTAACGGTCAGCCTCGTGAATTTTCTGTACATCGTTTTTTCCCTGGGTTCCTGGCTGTTCGAAGAAAGCGTAGCCAAGGGCTGGACGTCCCTTTCTCTGACCACATCCTTCATGTTCATGACGCTTTTTCTTATCCTGGCGGTCATGTGTGAGTACCTTTCCGTCATTTTTAAAGAAACGAAAAAAAGCCCCCTGTATTACATCGCCGAGGATGTGGATTCCTCCTGCCTGTTTGAAGGCATGGACGACACAAAGAATATTGTGCAGTCATGAACGCGCCGGAAACAACGGATGTGCTGATCATCGGCGGCGGCTTCTATGGCTGCTGTCTGGCTCTATTACTGGCCGATCGGCACACGAAAGTCACGATTCTGGAGCGCGCGCCTGATCTGATGACCCGGGCCTCGGCCCTGAACCAAGCCCGCGTGCACGCGGGCTTTCACTACCCCCGCAACTTTCTGACGGCCTGCCGTTCGCTGATCAACTTCCCCCGTTTCACCCTGGAATTCCGCAAGGCCATCGTGGACGATTTCACCAAGCTATATGCCGTAGCACGGCACGGCTCAAAGGTCACCGCGCGGCGCTTTTTCCGTATGTATACAGATATGAAGGCCCAGATCCGGCCCGCCGCGCCGCGCTATGCCGCGCTTTTCGACCCAGATTTCATCGAGGCCCTCTTTGAGGTACGCGAATATGCCTTTGACTGCGACATCCTGCGGGAATTGCTACGCGACCGCTTGAACAGCGCCGGAGTGCGCGTACTTTACGGCTACGACGTGCGGGCCGTGATCGCCAATAAACCGGAAGGCTCCGGCCTCGTCTGCCTGGACGAGGCCGGAGCCGCATATGCGGCTCCGGCGGTCTTCAACTGCACCTATACGCGTCTGAACCACCTGCTGCGGGCCTCAGGCCTGCCCCTGCTGGCCCTGAAACACGAACTCACGGAAATCTGCCTGGTGGAAGTGCCGGAAGCATTGCACGGCCTGGGCGTCACCATCATGGACGGCCCTTTTTTCTCGGTCATGCCCTATCCCAGCGCGGGCCTGCACTCCCTGACCCATGTGCGCTATACTCCCCACCAGAAGTGGCTGGACGGGGAGCGCGACGCGGACCCCTACTCCTTGGCGGACAGCCCGCCGCCCAGCAATTTCATACACATGCGCAACGACGCCCTGCGCTATCTGCCAGCGCTCAGGGGCGTGCGCCATGTGCGCTCCCTATTCGAGATCAAGACGGTACTGTTGCGCAACGAGGATGACGATGGGCGACCCATCCTCTTCAGGACGGACTACGGCCTGCCGGGGCTCTCCGTGGTGCTGGGCAGCAAGATAGACAATATCTACGACGTGTTGGCCATGGTCAAGGAAATGCGGCAGGCGGCCCGTCCGGCGGGGTAGCGGGACGACCGCAGGGCAGACGCAACTTATTGTGGCTTTTGCTGGCTTCTTATTTGCCGGAATTATCCTTCAAAGCCGGCGCTTTTTACTGCTCACGTACTTAAGTACAACTCTGCTCTCGATACCCATAAGGCTCGCTACTTCGCCCACGGGCCGCCTTCCGGTCGGTTTCCACGCAAAAAACGCCATTTGACTTGCCTTGCCATCCGGGATAGGTATCATTACGGTTTTGCGTGTTGTGTCCGCCCTTGCGCGGACGCCTGCGAGCGGCCCGGCTTTCCAGCGCCGATCCGCTCTTGTTGCACGTGACGCCCATTTTACAACCAGACCGCCGCAGGCGGATTTCAGGCAGGTGAAACAATGGCGAACACGGTCATCATCGGCGCGCAGTGGGGCGACGAGGGCAAGGGCAAGATTGTGGACATGCTCAGCGCCCAGAGCCAGGTCATCGTCCGCTTTCAGGGCGGCAACAATGCCGGGCACACCATCAAGGTCAAGGGCGAGGAGACCATCCTGCACCTCATCCCTTCCGGCATCCTGCACGACGGCAAAATCTGTCTGATCGGCAACGGCGTGGTACTGGACCCGGCGGTCTTTCTCAGCGAGGTGGACCATCTGGCGGCCCGCGGCATTGACGTGGCTCCCACGCGCCTGGGCATCAGCAAAAAGACCCATCTGATCATGCCCTACCACAAAAGCCTGGACAAAGCCCGCGAAGCCAAGCGCGCCGGGCACAAGATCGGCACCACGGGCCGGGGCATCGGCCCCTGCTACGAGGACAAGGCCGCCCGCGTGGGCCTGCGCGCCGGGGATTTGGCCGATCCCGGCCTAGTGCGCGAAAAAGTACGCCACGCCCTGCTGGAAAAAAACGTCCTGCTGCGCGATCTCTACAAATTCGAGCCCCTGGACGAAAACGCGGTCTGCGACGAACTGCTGGGCTTGGCCCCGCGCCTGCTGCCCTATCTCACGGATGTGGACGCCCGCATCCATGAGACCATGCTGGCAGGACAGAACGTGCTCTTCGAGGGCGCCCAGGGCATCCATCTGGACATCGACCACGGCACCTACCCCTTTGTGACCTCCTCCAACACCGTGGCGGGCAACGCGGCGGCGGGCAGCGGCGTGGCACCCGGTACGCTGAACCGCATCGTGGGCATCGTCAAGGCCTACACCACCCGCGTGGGTTCCGGCCCCTTCCCCACCGAACTGCTGGACGACACCGGCAGCTACCTGCGCACCAAGGGACATGAATTCGGGGCCACCACGGGCCGCCCCCGCCGTTGCGGCTGGCTGGACGCCGTGGTGCTGCGCGAAACCGTGCGCCTCAACGGCCTCACGGATATCGCGCTGACCAAGCTGGACGTGCTCCAGAATCTGCCCGCCCTGCAGATCTGCGTGGCCTACGAGTTGGACGGCAAGCGCCTGGAATACCTGCCGCAGGAAGAAGGCGCGCTGGGCCGGGTGACGCCCGTGTATGAGGAACTGCCCGGCTTTGAGGATGACATTTCCGAATGTACCGCGTTTGAGGAATTGCCGGGCACTGTGCAGGGCTATATCCGGCGTATTGAGGAACTCAGCGGCGTGAAGGTCTCCATGATTTCCGTGGGCGCGGACCGCCGCCAGACCATCGTGCGCTGAACGCGCGCCGCGCGGCAGCCATGAACGCAAGCCTGCTCCCCGCTGTGGCGGACCCGGCCTTTGACCGCCTCAAGGCCGTGCTGGACCGTCTGGGCCAAGCCCCGCCCCAGGTTCTGCTGCTGGAAGGCGGCAGCGAGGAGCAGCGCCTGGATCTGGCCCGCTACTGGGCCGCGCGCTGCAACTGCCCTCAGGCCGCGCACGCCGAAAACGGCGCGCCCTGTCTGGCCTGCCCGGTCTGCCTGCAGATCGCCTCGGGCGAATATCTGGATTTGGCGGCCTATGACGGCCGCATCAGCAACCGCGAGGATGAGGAAAATCCCGGTCTGGTGCGGGCCTTCAACATGCAGCGGGTACGTGAGCTGAAAAGCCGTCTGCGCGACGCGCCCCACGGTCAGGGCCGCCGGGTGGTCCTGCTCATGGGCTTGAGCCTGAACCGCGACGAGGCGGCCAACGCCCTGCTCAAAGCCCTGGAAGAACCCTCGCCCACCACTGTTTTCGTGCTCCTGGCCCCGCAGCGGGAACAGCTCCTGCCCACCCTGGTTTCCCGTTCCTTCTGCCTGACGCTGCCCTGGCCGGACAGCCGGGCGCGGGATACAGCTCTGGCTCCTTGGGAAGAAGCTCTGGTCGTTTTTCTGCGCGACGGGCAGGGCTTTCTGGACAAGGTTTCAGCCCGTGGGGCCATGGACGCGGCCCTGGCGGGCCGCCTGCTCCTGGCCGGACAAAAATCCCTGAGCCGCGTACTGGCCGACGAGGCCGAGAGCCCGCTGGATATGCTCCTGGCCGATCTGGACGCGCGCGGCCGGGCCGTATGCTGCCGCTGGCTGGCCGAAGCCCAGGATATGCTCCAGTACGGCGTCACTCCGGCACGCGTGCTGGAAGCCCTGGCCGCGCGGCTCTTTGTGCTGCGCCGGGACGCCGTGCCCCGGAACCGGTAAGCGGCCACACCCCGGCCGACCCCCGTCAAACATCCTGTTCCACAAAACGGACAGACGCATTGTCCCAGTATTTTCTGAAAATCCGCTCATCTCTTCCGTCCAGGTTCACCTGCCACATGCGGAAAATGACCCGGATGTCCTTGGGCTGCCAGCGCTCGCGATAGGAGTAACAATAGGTCATGCCGATCTTTTTCATAACCGCGCCGCTGGCGGGGTTATTCACGTCATGCGTGGCCGTGACATAGGGCGTCCCCTCCCGACGCAGTGCCCCCAGCACGGCCCGGCAGGCTTCCGTCATGAAGCCCCGGCCCCAGAACTCCCGCCGCAGGGCGTAGCCAAGATCATGACTTGCATCCGCGGCCACCCGCACATAGCCTACGGGCGTGCCTGCGGATTTCGGGCAGACGGCCCAACAGCGCGCCGCCGCCCCTCTCCATACACTGCCCGCGCACAGAAGAGCGGCCGCTTCCTCTGGCCGCTCCAGTGGAAACATGGGCAGAAAGACGTTGGTTTCCCTGTCGCTCATAATCCGGAACAGCGCGGGGCCGTCGTCCGCCGCAAAATCCCTCAGGACAAGGCGCTCTGTTTCAAGAATCGGCACGTCAGGCATGAGTTCCTCTCCCGGACGGCGCGCCGCCGATCCGGGCCGGGGCCGCGCAACGTCCACATCTATGTTTCATCTATGAGAATATATGCGCAGTTGACGCATTCCCTGCGTGAACGGTTCCATTACGAGAAACGCCGCGCCAGCCGCAGCCAGCCCAGAAAGGCCGCCCCTGCCACCAGGCAGGAGATGCCGCCCGCGGCGGTCACCGGCCCGCTCCAGAACGGCAGGGAACAGAGCAGCATGGACAGGCTGCCGCAGAGCAGGGCTCCGCTGTTGATGAGCGAGGTCACCGCGCCGTTGTCTCCCCGCACGCATTGCATCAGCAGCACTGTGGACGGCGGCCGGATGGCGCTGCCGCAAAAACTCACCGGCACATAGAGCAGCGCGAAATGCCACGGCCCCGCGTTGCCGAAGAGCAACAGCAGGCCCCCGGCCACGCAGACCAGCAGCAGATGGACGGCAATAACAAGGCCGCGCCGCCAATGCCGGAAAAAACGCATGTGCAGCAGCGGCCCCAGCAGGCTCATGCCCGCGTTGAAGGCGAAAAACCAGCTGTATTCCTGGGCGGACAGGCCGAACCGGGTCTGGAAGACATAGGACGAGACCGCCAGATAGGCCATGAAGGGCATGCTCATGGCCGAGAATAGCAGCAGGGGCGCACCGAAGCCCGGCGTGCGCAGAACCACGAAAATCCGCCCCAGGGCATTGAAGACGGAGCCCTGCGTGGCCCTGGCCCTGGTTTCCCGCAGGGCCAGGCCTCCGGCCAGGGCCAGAAGCCCGCAGCAGGCCAGACACCAGAAGATGCCGCGCCAGTCGGTGAGCAACAGCAGGCCGCCGCCCGCCACAGGGGCCAGCATGGGGGCCAGGATGGTCACGGTCTGAATCCAGGTGACCACCTTTTCCATGGCCGAACCCCGCAGAATGTCCTTGACCACGGCCAGGGACATGGAACTGATGGCGCCGCTGCTCACGGCCTGGAGGCCGCGCCAGAACAGCAGCGGGCCGATGGAACCGGCCAGGGCGATACCCACGCTGGACAGGACGTAGAACGCGCCGCCGGTGAGCAGCACCGGCCTGCGGCCGTATTTGTCGCTGAGCGGGCCCCAGATCAGCATGGACAGGGCAAAGAGCAGCAGAAAACCGCTCACCGTGAGGCTGGTCAGGCTGTAGGTGGTGTTCAGGGCCTCGGCCATGTGCGGCAGGGCGGGCAGATACATATCCGTGGAAAGCGGGGCAAAGGCGCTCAGAAACGCCAGATAGGCGATCAGCCGGCGGTTGCCCCATGCGAAAACGCTCCTGGGCATAGTCTTCCTTACAGCACTGTTATTTTCCGGGCCGCGACGGCCCGGCGCCGGACAAAGCAGACAAAAAAGCTCCCCGCCACGAAGGGAGCTTTTTTGCGATGCAGGTTTCAGGAAAACCGGCGGTAAAAACCGCGCGGCTTATTTCCACAAATTGCCGTACTTGGCCGCAATAGCGTCGGTGCGCTCCACCAGCTTGTCCACTTTGGCGTCAAGGTCGTCGTAATTGATCGTGCCCACTTCCCGCGCGAGCAAATAGCCGAGATAGCCCTTGCCCTGGCTGAAGACCCAGCACACGCTGTAGACCGATCCCACATTGGGGCGGTCCTTGAATTCCGGGGCCGTACTCAGCAAAAGGCGCAACTCTGGCGCGTCCTTTTCTTCATCGGCATTGAGCGTGAACAGATTGCTCTGGTTGAAACGCTCCTTGAGCTTGGTGCTCAGGCGCGCGCCGATGCTGTCGTCGCCCTCGATCTGCACGCTGATCAAGGTGACGCGGTCCACGCCTTTTTCCGGCTTGTCCTGGACGGGTTTGCCCGCCTGAGGCGCGGCGGGCGTGGCCGCCAAGGCCGTGCCCGCAAGAGCCAGAACGCAGATGAAGGCCAAGGCACCGAACAATTTTTTCATATGGTTTTTCCTCAGTACAACAGAAATTATGACCAGCCGCCGTTGACCATGCCCCAGGCAGAGATGGGCGGCATATGCTCATGTGAACCAATTCTATACAATCTTTAGAAAAAGGCCAAGAGGGATGGACGCTCCGGACAGAGGCGACCAAGATATCATAATTTATATATTATTTAAAATAGTTACATGCGCAACTACTTGTAAGGCCGCTCCGCGCCAGCGTTGGGCAAAGTCACTCTGCCAACGAGCGGAAAGCAGATTGACGCTGCGCAAGGCCCGCGAAACGGGCTTTGCGGTCACGCTGAAGGGCCTGAGGTTTTCAGCTTAAGTTTCCACGAGCTCAACAGTGCTGTACACATCCTGGATCTTGAAAAACAGATCCCCGATGCGCTGTAATTCGCGCGCCAGAATATGAATCACGAAGCCGTCCACTTTGGCGGCCTCATCCATCAATTCCAAGAGGGAGGCAAAGGCCATGACCGAGGAAGAGGCCATGGAAACCAGTTCCCGCAGCCCTTCCGCGTTCTGTTCCTCCAACAGCTCTTTTTCGCCACGCAACGCCAAGGGGGAAAAGCGATAAGAGCGGATTTCCTCTCGGGGCCGGTCGTCGCCTTCATCGTCGGGGGAAGGAGATTCCCGTGGGGCGGGGGAGCTGAGCAGGGCCTGGGCCGCATTCTGGAGCATGGCCGCCAGAGCGATGGGGTCAGGTGGGGCGGGCTGGGCCTGTGAACGCTGATGGCTCGGGGAAGAACTGGGCATACGATGCCTCCAAGGATTTTTTTGATGGGGCCTTCAATATGAAAAGCTCCGGGTGCTCAAAACCGTCCTTGGAACGGCGGGCATATTTCCGGCAAGCCGGTATTGTATTAGCCCACACCCGGAAGAGATGACAGAGAATGCGCCAGAAGAAAGGCGCAAAAAAAAGCCATGCTTTCGGGACGGCGGGCCGCCAAGGAATAAAGGTGTTTTGAAGCACCTGTGAAAGGCAGGGCAATACATTTTTGGGCGGTAGTCAAGGATCCCTTGGGCCTGTCGCAAAGACGACGTTTTGTGTGGCCCGCGACGGAGGTTTGCCGCGTCCCGCCCTTGAGCCGCGCGCGCGGAAAGGCTACACTGTCAAGGTTCTTCCTGAGCG
Source organism: Desulfovibrio fairfieldensis (assembly GCF_001553605.1). Classification (NCBI taxonomy): domain Bacteria; kingdom Pseudomonadati; phylum Thermodesulfobacteriota; class Desulfovibrionia; order Desulfovibrionales; family Desulfovibrionaceae; genus Desulfovibrio; species Desulfovibrio fairfieldensis. The sequence continues at coordinate 3,494,832 of NZ_CP014229.1, read as the reverse complement.
AAATCCATCCGCAAGGAGCCATCCCATGCAGCGAACCCTGATCATCGACGCCCTCAACGCCGAAAAGGCGCAAAACGCCATTACCATCTGCGGCTGGGTGCGCACCCGCCGCGACGCCAAGGGCTTTTCCTTTGTGGAGATCAACGACGGCTCCTGCCTCGCCAACATGCAGTGCATTGTGGACGAAGGCACCGAGGCCCACGCGGCTCTGGGCGAAGCCAATACCGGCGCGGCCCTGGCCGTGGTCGGCGAGCTGGTGCCCTCGCCGGGCAAGGGCCAGACATGGGAAGTGCGGGCCAAAAGCGTGACTGTCTTCGGCCTGGCCGATCCGGAAGCCTTCCCGCTTCAGAAAAAGCGCCATTCCGACGAATTTCTGCGCGGCATCGCGCACTTGCGCGCGCGCACCAACAAATACGGCGCCGCCTTCCGCATCCGCTCCGAAGCCGGACGCGCCGTGCACGACTTTTTCCACGGGCGGCGCTTCGCCTGGGTGCACACCCCGGTGCTCACCGGCTCGGACTGCGAGGGCGCGGGCGAGATGTTCCGCGTGACCACCCTTGCGCCGGGCGAGAAGAACACGGACGGCGACTTCTTCAACCGCCCGTGCAACCTCACCGTGTCCGGCCAGTTGGAGGCCGAGGCCCTGGCCCTGGGCCTGGGGCGGGTCTACACCTTCGGGCCCACGTTCCGGGCCGAGAACTCCAATACCCCGCGCCATGCCGCCGAATTCTGGATGATCGAGCCGGAAATGGCCTTCGCGGATCTTTCTGATCTCATGGAGCTGGGCGAAAGCCTCACCCGCCACGTCATTGAGCATGTGCTGGCGCACTGCGAGGCGGACGTGAAGCTCTTCGACAATTTCGTGGACAAGGGCCTGCTGGAACGCCTGCAAGGCATGCTGCGCCAGCCCTTCGCCCGTGTGCCCTATGCCGAGGCCATCCGGATTCTGGAGGACAGCGGCAAGGAATTCGCCTTTCCCGTGACCTTCGGCGTGGACCTGCAAACCGAGCACGAGCGTTACCTGGCCGAGGAGCATTTCCAGCGGCCGGTCATTGTTTACGATTATCCCAAGGAAATCAAAGCCTTCTACATGCGGGCCAACGACGACAATGAGACCGTGGCGGCCATGGACATGCTGGTGCCGCGCATCGGCGAACTTATCGGCGGCTCGCAGCGCGAGGAGCGCCTGGACCGGCTGGAAGCCCGCATCCGCGAGCTGGGCCAGAATCCCGAGGATTACTGGTGGTATCTGGACCTGCGGCGCTTCGGCAGCGTGCCGCACGCGGGCTTCGGCCTGGGCTTCGAGCGCCTGCTGATGCTGCTCACGGGCATCACCAATATCCGCGACGTGATACCCTTCCCGCGCACGCCGGGCAATCTGGAATTTTAGCGTCAGCCAATATGCCGTACGCGCAGTCCGCCCGCCTCATGAACGACCATGAGGCGGGCGGAGGGCAAAAAGACCGGCAATCAGCGTTTCCTTAAATATTCTTGTACCGCGCGCCGTTGGCCGCCGAGCTGACCAGATGGGCATAGCGCCGCAACACCGGATAGGGGCAGTCCTTTTGAGGCCTGACCAGTTCGACGCGGCGTTTTTCCAGTTCGGTCTCGTCCACCAGCAGGTCCAGCTTACGGCCAGGAATGTCGATGTGGATAGTGTCGCCCTCGCGCACCAGGGCAATGATCCCGCCGTCGGCGGCTTCCGGCGAGATGTGGCCGATGGCCGCGCCGTTGGTGCCGCCGGAGAAGCGGCCGTCCGTGAGCAGGGCCACGTCCTTGCCCAGGCCCATGCCGGTGATGGCCGCGGTGGGCGAAAGCATTTCGCGCATGCCCGGCCCGCCGCGCGGGCCTTCATAGCGGATCACCACGCCGTCGCCGGGCTGGATCTTGCCGTCCAGAATGGCTTGCATGGCGTCCTCTTCGGATTCGAACACCCGAGCGCGCACGTCGCGGCGCATCATTTCCGGAGCCACGGCCGACTGCTTGACCACCGCGCCGCCGGGCGCGAGGCTGCCGCGCAGAATGGCGATGCCGCCCTGCTTGGAATAGGCCTGGCCGATGGGATGGATCACGTCCGGGTCCTCAATGCGGGCGTTGAGCGCCTTGAGGTTCTCGCCCACGGTTTTGCCGGTGACGGTCAGACAGTCCTTATGGATCAGCCCCAGCTTGTCCAGTTCGCTCATGACCGCCGGGATGCCCCCGGCATTGTCCAGGTCGACCATGAAATGCTTGCCCGCCGGGGAAAGTTTGCAGAGATTGGGGCTCTTGCGGCTGACCTCGTCAAAAACTTCCAGGCCCATGTCCAGGCCCGCCTCGCCAAACACGGCAGGCAGGTGCAGCACCGTATTGGTGGAGCAGCCCAGGGCCATGTCCACGGCCACGGCATTGGCCACGGATTCGGGGGTGACGATGTCCAGCGGGCGGATATTGTTCTTGAGCAGGTCCATGACCCGCATGCCCGCGGTCTTGGCCAGGCGCACGCGCGCCGCGCTCACCGCCGGGATGGTGCCGTTGCCGGGCAGGGCCACGCCGATGGTTTCGGCCAGGCAGTTCATGGAGTTGGCCGTGAACATGCCCGCGCAGGCCCCGCAGCCGGGACAGGCCCGCTCGGCCATGCGCTCCAGCTCGTCTTCGCTCAAAGTGCCGCTGCGCACCCGGCCCACAGCCTCGAAAACCGTGATCAGGTCGCCGCGCGTGTGCGGCCCGAGATTGCCGGGCAGCATGGGGCCGCCGGAAACCAGCACCGAGGGCAGGTTCAGGCGCATCATGGCCATGAGCATGCCGGGCACGCATTTGTCGCAGTTGGGGATGAAGACCAGGGCATCAAAGGCGTGGCCACGGGCCATGATTTCAATGGAATCCGCGATAAATTCGCGCGACGGCAGGGAAAAGCGCATGCCCTCGTGGTTCATGGCGATGCCGTCGCACACGGCAATGGCCGGAAACTCCAGGGGCGTGCCGCCGGCCATGCGCACACCGGCCTTGACGGCCGAGGCCAGGGCATCCAAATGCATGTGGCCGGGCACCACCTCGCTGGCGGCGTTGACCACGCCCACCAGGGGGCGTTCCATTTCCTCCCTGGTCAGGCCCAGGGCGTAGAGCAGGGAACGGTGCGGGGCTTTTTCCAGCCCGCTCTTCATCTTTTTGCTGCGAGCATCATCCATGGCGGCAATCCTTTGAGGTAAAAAACAACACGACCCGGCGCGATCTCGGCATGCCGGGCAACGGATTTGTCATACGGCAAAAGTCCGCGCCCGTAAACACGCGCGGCGCGCGGGCCCAAGGCAGACGCATCTAATTCCAGGTTTTGCAGGTTTCTTATATTTGCCGTGATGATCCGTCAAAACCAGCCTTTTGTGTGCTGGCTGCGTCATCTGGCGCTTTTTGCTGCTCATGTACTTGAGTACACTCCGCGCAAAAAGTGCCATTTTCCTTGCCAGCACGCAAAAATCTTGCTTCAGCCGTTGCGACGCAGGAAGCTACGGATGAAGACAGCAATTGGTTACGCAAAATTATATCTAGGAAAATCGCTGTCGCTATCCGTAAGCCGCTGACGCGGCAACGGCTAGCGCATTTTTTAGGATTCTCCCGGCACCAGCCATCCGCCTGCGCTTCGCTCCGGCGGAGCAAAGGTGGCTTCGCCTCTTTTTTGTTCGTTCCCCAATCTATCAAGGAATAAGACTTTTTAGATGCGTCTGCCCGCCGCGCGGGCCGGACTGCCGCCGCGTCCACCGGACGAAACCCATGCGCGTCCGGCGGACGGAAACAAACTCAGGCCGTGGCCGCCGGGCCGGAATAGTGCACATGCACGAGCCGCCATCCCCGGCCGGGCCGCCGGACATAAATCTGGCTTTCCCGGCCGCTGGTGTGCCGCTCGCCGTTGTCGGCGCGTCTGGTGGCCGTGAACTCCCAGTCGAATTCCGCCACGGCCGCGTCGCCGTAAAGATGGATGACCGGCTCGCCCGTGAGCCTGAGTTCACGCCTGGAAAAGGTATTCGCCATGGTTTTGGTATAGAAGTTGTCCCGAATGGCTTCCCAGCCGCGCTCATGCCCGCGCGGATGGATAAAGGAAGTTTCCGGCGCAGTGTCCCAGACCTGTTCCGCCAGTTCCGGCTTGTCCGCGTGGATGATGGATTCGCGGTACATCTCGATTTTGTCGCGCAGTTCTTTTCCGGCATTGTCCTGATCTGTCATGGCTGTTCCTTCGGATACGCGCGCGGTTCCGGCGTCAAGGCAGGAGCCGCGCGCCTTTGTTGCGGTTAAAACGTGCCCTTGCGGGGCGGATTGCCGGAAAAATCGGCAATGACGTATTCGCCGTGTTCAAGGCAAAGCGAGGCGAACACCGGGTTGTCCGCGCTGCCGTAGATGCCCTTGATCAGCGGCCGGGCAGCCAGGACGCGCTCCTTCACGGCCATGTCGTCCGCCAGCGCCATCTTGCCCGTCAGGCGCAGCCAGGTCATGTCCTGCTTCACGGCGCAGATTTCCACCGCCGGATTGGCCTGCAACTGCTTGAACACATCCTTGTTTCTGGCCGTGCAGAACCAGAGCTTTCCGTCCTGCTCAAACTGGAACTGAAAAGCCCGCACTCTGGGCTGCGTGCCGTCCATGGTGGCGATGAAGCACATGGGCGTTTCCGACAGAATCCGCGAAATTTCCTGCAATTCCTTACTCATGACATTCTCCTTGCGGCGGGAGCATTGCGTCCCGTTTCAGATTTTCCAGTACAGCGCAAAGGCCCCTGACGCAGGCCTCCCGCTCTTCCCGGTCCATGCCGCGCCAAGCCGTACGCAACATGGCAGCGGAGATTTCCTCCTGCATGCCGCGCAGGCCCTCGCCCCTGGCGGTCAGCACGATGCGCTGCACCCGCGCGTCCGCGGGATCGGGCTCCCGGCGGCAATAGCCCCGCTCTTCCAGGGTTTTGATCAGGCCGGTGACGGTGTTTTTCCGCCTGTCGATGGCCTCCGCCAGGGCGCTCATGCTCAGGGGGCCCTGGCGGAACAGCGCGTGCAGCACCGCGCCGTGGGCGGGCAGCAGATCCGTGACGCCGCGTTCGGCCAAAGCCCTGAGCAAAAAGGCGTTGGCCTGCTCGCGCACGGCGGCGGCCAGGGCGATGACGGCATCCGTACTCTGTTCCATAATCTTGCCACTCCAGTTTATTCGTGGGCGAACTAACCCGTGCAGCCAAATTAGTTCGCCCACGAACCAATGTCAAGATTTTCCTCCCACCGCAAAAAATCCGCCGCTTCCCGGCCCGGTTCCCGCCGCTACGGGCGCGGCCGGGCGACGGCGCTTTGCGCAAAAAGCCCTTTAGGCTTTTTGAGAAAATGTGTAGATTGCCCGCATGCAAAGCTCCACGCCCACCCTGGCCCGCCGCTATGCCTTCAAGCTGCTGGCCAACGTGGCTTCCGTGCCGGTGTACCTGGCCATGGAGGCCATTCTGCCGCGCGCTCTCGGCCCGCGCATGTACGGCAACTACAGCTTTGCCACCAATCTCTTTCAGCAGCTTTCCGGCTTTCTGGACATGGGCACCTCCACCTGCTTTTACAACGCCCTGTCCCGCCGCCAGAACGAAACCGGCCTTATCGGCTTTTACTTCCGCATCAGCCTGCTGGTGGCCCTGATCAGCCTGTTGGCCGCCCTCTGCATGCTGATTCCGCCGGTGGGGGGGCTGCTCATGCCCGACGTGCCGCTCTGGCTCGCGCCCCTGGCCGCGCTCTGGGCTTTTCTGACCTGGTGGGGCCGGGTGCTGCGCTCCATGAACGACGCCGTGGGGGCCACAGTCTCCTCGGAAATGGTGCGCACCGTGATCTCCCTGCTGGCCGTGGCTCTGCTGGGCGTGCTGTTCTGGGGCGACTGGCTGAACATCCACAGCCTCTTCGCCCAGCAATATCTCATGCTCGGGGCCACGGCCCTGGGCTACTGGCTGGTCACGCGCCGCCACTGGCGCGAGCGCGAGGAAAGCCTGCGCTTCCATCTGAGCAAGGCGCAGAACCGGGCCTATTGCCGCGAATTTTTCGACTACAGTCACCCGCTTTTCGTCCAGGCCCTGCTTTCCTTTCTGCTGCTCACCGCCGAGCGCTGGCTGCTGCAATGGTTTGACGGCAGCGCGGAACAGGGCTTCTTCGCCCTGTCCCAGAAAGTCAGCATGGCCTGTTTTCTTTTTGTCTCCGCCATGACCCCCCTGATCATGCGCGAGCTTTCCATCGCCTGGGGCCAGAAGGACCGCGTGGCCATGGCCCGGCTGCTGACCCGTTTCGCCCCCCTGCTTTACGTGGTGGCGGCCTATTTTTCCTGCTTTACCCTGGCCGAGGGCCCGGCCCTGGTGAACATCTTCGGCGGCGCGGAATTCACGGCGGCCATCCTGCCCGTGCAGATCATGGCCCTCTATCCCTTGCACCAAGCTTACGGCCAGCTGGCCGGCTCGGTCTTTCACGCCACGGGGCGCACCCGCGTGCTGCGCAATATCGCGGCCCTGGAGTGCGTGTACGGCTTTGCCACGGCCTGGTTTCTGCTGGCCCCGCCGGACCTGTTGGGCCTCAACCTCGGGGCTGTGGGCCTGGCCCTGAAAACCGTGTGCGTGCAATGCCTGACCGTGAATTTGTATCTCTGGCTGGCCTCGCGCTTCATTCCCCTGAACTTCTGGCGCAATTTCGCCCATCAGATCTGGAGCCTTGCCGCTCTGCTGCTGCTGGCCTTTGCCTGCCGCGAGCTGACCATCGATCTGGGCTTCGGCGATCTGGACTCCTTCCGCCGCTTCTTCATTTCCGGCGTGCTTTACAGCCTGCTCTGCCTGGGCCTCTGCCTGGCCGTGCCCCAGGTGCTGGGCCTTTCCCGCCGGGAATTGCGCGAGCTGTTCATCCGCCTGAAAAAATCCCGCCGGGGTGCGTAGGGCAGACATCTATAATGCTATGTTCCTGCCATCGCTACATGCCGTGATGATCCAGAAAAACCAGCCTTTCGTGCGCTGCCTGAAGTGCGTAAACATCCCTTGCATTCTTGCGGCGCAGAGACTATCGTTTTTCCTACCGGCTGGGGGAGCCTTTACGGCTGAGAAAGGGTGTTAGCGCCCTGACCCCTAGAACCGCGCAAACGCGCGGCTCTGCACCTGACGCAGATAGTGCTGACGAAGGGAAGCTGGCCGACCTGCCGCCGCAGGTTCGCGCTCGCCCGCAGACATTCCGGTCCGCGGGCTTTTTTTGTTTTCGGGAGGTTCGACATGGATGTGATCGTCAACGGCGAAACCGAAACCTGCACGGAGGCCGCCAGCGTGGCGGATCTGCTGCAAACGCGCGGTCATGACCCCAAGACCGTGGTCGTGGAGCACAACGGGAACATTGTCCCCGCCGACGCTTTCGCGGCCACGCAACTGCACGGCGGCGACGTGCTCGAAATTGTGCAGTTTGTGGGCGGCGGCTAGAACGGCTTTCTCTTTTCCCGCGGGCGGCACGGTCCGATGGGAGAGGTTGAAGCCGTTTTTCCCTTTTCCGACATCAGAACATCCTGACGGAGAAAGATATGAATGATCCCTTTGTGGTCGGCGGCGTGACCCTTAAAAGCCGTCTGTTCATCGGCACGGGCAAATACAGCGCCGACAGTCTGATTCCGGCGGTGGCCGAGGCCAGCGGCGCGGAAGTCATCACCGTGGCCATGCGGCGGGTGGAAAAAGGCCAGCAGGGCATCATGGGCCATATTCCCAAGACCATGCGCCTGCTGCCCAACACTTCGGGGGCGCGCACCGCCGATGAGGCCGTGCGCCTGGCCCGTCTGGCCCGCGCCGCGGGCTGCGGCGACTGGGTCAAGATCGAGGTCATTTCCGACACCCGCCACCTGCTGCCCGACGGCTATGAAACCGCCAAGGCCACGGAAATTCTGGTCAAGGAAGGCTTCACCGTGCTGCCCTATATCAATCCGGATCTTTACGTGGCCCGCGCCTGCGCGGAGGCCGGTGCCTCGGCGGTCATGCCGCTGGGCGCGCCCATCGGCACCAACCGGGGCCTGCGCACCAGGGAAATGATCGCCATCCTCATTGAGGAGCTGGATCTGCCCGTGGTGGTGGATGCGGGCATCGGACGTCCCTCCCAGGCCTGCGAGGCCATGGAGATGGGCGCGGCGGCCTGCCTGGTGAACACGGCCATTGCCTCTTCCGACGATCCCGTGCGCATGGCCGGTGCCTTCAGGGCCGCCGTGGAAGCCGGACGCAACGCCTGGCTGGCCGGAGCCGGCGCGGTTATGGCGCGGGGCGGGGGAGCTGAGGCATCGTCGCCGTTGACGGGATTTCTGCGATAGGGGATATGCCAGATGGAAAATTTTCAGGAATTTTTGCGGGCCTGGCCCGCCGAGCGCCGGGCCGGGGGCGTGGCCGACGTCACCCCGGCCAAGGTGCTGGCCGTACTGGACAAGGACGTGCTGCAGCCCGCCGACTTTCTGACCCTGCTCTCGCCCGCCGCCGGGGAATGCCTCGAAGCCCTGGCCCGCAAGGCCCATGACCTGACCCTGCGCTATTTCGGCAGGGCCGTGAACATTTTCACGCCGTTGTACATTTCCGACGTGTGCACCAATCAGTGCCGCTATTGCGGCTTCAACGCCAAAAACAAGCAGCCGCGCCGCCATCTCAGCGTGGAAGAAGCCTATGCCGAGGCCAAGTCCATCGCGGAGATGGGCTTTCAGCATATCCTGCTGCTCACGGGCGACGCGCCCAAGCTCTCCTCGCCGGAATACATCGCCTCGGTGGCGCGGCGGATCAAGCCGCTGTTCGCCTCCGTGGGCGTTGAGGTCTATTCCCTCACCGTGGAGGAATATTCCCTGCTGGTGGAAGCGGGCGTGGACTCCATGACCATGTTCCAGGAGACCTACAATCCCGAACTCTACGCATGGCTGCATCCCGTGGGCCCCAAGCACGACTACGGCTTCCGCCTCAACGCGCCGGAACGCGCCGCGCGCGCGGGCATGCGCTCTCTGGGCGTGGGCGCGTTGCTGGGCCTGGAATCTTTCGAACAGGACGCCTTCGGCACGGGCCTGCATGCCTGGTGGCTGCAACGCAATTTCCCCGGCGTGGACGTGAGCGTGTCCATCCCGCGCATCTGCCCGCACGAAGGCGACTTCGACGTGCAACATGCGGTGGACGACCGCCATCTGGTGCAGTACGTCACCGCGACGCGTTGCTTTTTGCCGCGCGCGGGCATCACCTGCTCCAGCCGCGAAAGCGCCTTCATGCGCGATCATCTGGTGCCCCTGGGCGTCACCCGCGTGTCCGCCGGGGTGTCCACGGCCGTGGGCGGCCGGGCCACGGAGGACATGCACAACCCCGGCCAGTTCGAGATCACCGACCACCGCAGCCTGGAACAGATGAGTTCCGCTCTGGCGGGCATTGGTTATCAGGCGGTGATCAAGGATTGGGAAGACCCGGCGGCATAATCGTTCAGCAAACGGCGTGTTCGTGGACTCTTTCCGTGCACACGCCGTTTTTAGAACATTTCAACTTTGAAATGCTCTAGCCCCGAACACGGTGAGGCGCGCCGCGAGGACCGACCCAACGCGGCCCGTAAGGCCGTGCCTGTAGCCCAAAGGGCGTACAGGCATCGAGAGCAACGCGGCGTGGATTCCGGAAAAAACCGCGTTTTTTCCGGAATGCCCCCTTTGAAACGCAAAGCGTTTCAAAGGGAGTCCGCTCTAGACCAGGATTGCACCCATGCGGACGCCGGATCTGGAAATTCTTCTGAAGCGGCATGGCTTCCCGCTGTATGTCTATGACAGAAAAGCGATATCCGGGCGGATCGCCCGGCTGCGGGACATCTTCAGCGGCTTCGACATCCTGTATTCCATGAAGTGCAACAGCAACCGCGAAATCTGCCGGCATATGGCGGATTGCGGTGCGGGCATTGACGCGGCCTCGAAAAATGAGGTGCTCACGGCGCATGCTCTGGGCGTTCCCAGGGAAAAAATCCTGTTTTCAGCCCCCGGTAAAAGCGATGACGATCTGCGGGAAACGTTGGATAAATGCCTGATTATCGCTGATTCCTATACCGAGCTGCAAAGGATCGACGCCATCTGCGCAAGCCGGAACATGACGTGCGCGGTGGGCCTGCGCGTCAATCCGGATTTTTCCTATGGGCCGGGCCCCTGCCCGGCCATGCGGCCCGGCCTGCCCCTTGAGTTTATCGACTTCGGCGGCGGCCTCGGCATTCCCTACGCCGGGGAAATGCGATCCCTGAACATGGAACGGCTTCGCGGACATCTGGCGGGCCTGCTGCGGCTTATTCCGCAAGACGGTCCGGTTCCGGCGCGCCGCTATGTGGAAAGCGGACGTTTTCTGGTGGGCGATGCGGGCGTCTTCGTCACCCGTATTGTTGACATCAAGCGCTCGCGAGGCAAAACTTTCGTCATCGCGGCGGGCCTGCTCAATCATTTTCTGCGTCCGGCCATTGCGGGCCTGTTTGAGGCCCTGCCGCTTGAACCGGCATACGCCGGACCTTGCGAACCCTTGTGAAGCGGACGCGGTACATATGTTCCCAAAGCCCTCGGCCTGCCCGCGCCCGCTGAAATAGTGACCATCTACGGCAATCTGTGCACCGGCATGGATACTGTGGCCAGAGACGTCGTTCTGGAAAACGCCGTTGTAGGCAATATGCTGATTTTTGAAAACGCGGGCGCGTATGCCGCCGCGCTGAGTCCGCACGGTTTTTCCAACCATCCGGAAGCCGGGGAATTCCTGTGTGGCTGAACCTCACGAAGCCTCCCCGCACAACGCAATAAGGAAACACCCATGATCAACAGCCTGCGCCGGGGTCTGGCCCGCTATTTCACTCCGGAACAACTGGCCAGGCTGCGCGCCGCGCGCGTGGGCCTGGCCGGGGCCGGCGGCCTGGGCTCCAATGCGGCGCTCATGCTGGCACGTTGCGGGGTGGAGGATCTGCTGCTGGTTGATGACGACGTGGTGGAGCCGTCCAATCTCAACCGCCAGCAGTTCTGGCCGCGCCATCTGGGAAGCCCCAAGGTGGAAGCCCTGGCTGAGTTACTGCGCGAGCTCAATCCGGACATCCGGGTGGAGACGCGGCGGCTGCGCCTGGGCCCCGCCGATCTGCCGGAAATCCTGCCCTCCTGCCCGATCTGGGTGGAAGCCCTGGACGATCCGGAAGCCAAAACCATGCTGGTGGAGCGTGCCCTGCTGGACGGGCGCATGGTGGCCAGCGCCTCGGGCATGGGCGGCTACGGCGGCCCCCCCATGCAGAAACGCCGCCTGGGCCGCCTGACCCTGGTCGGGGACTTTACCACCGACGTGCTCGCGGCCCCGCCCCTGGCCCCGCGTGTCACCCAAGCCGCGGCCCTGCTGGCCGACGCCGTGCTGGAATTTATTTTGGGGGAGGAAGGATAGAGGTGTGCCGCGGTCAGGGCAAAGGCTTGACGGAAATTTCGCGGTAGACGCCCCTGGCCGGGTCAAAGGCAATGACGCGTTCCGCCCAATGGCGCAACGGCTCGTCAGACTCGCAGGAGCCTTCCAAGCCTATGGGCAAATCCGGGGCGACGACGTGGAAAGCGTCCCAGGAGCGACCGTCGATACTGCGTTGTTTGACCGTCACCGCCGGGCCTGAAGCAGGGCTGTAGCCCGCGCTGAAAAAACCGAGCGGGGTGTAGAAATTATCCCCGCAACCCAGAAAAAGCTGACTGGCCCATAGATTCAAGAGCGGGTCTTCGTTGAGCATGAAATCCATGATGCCGTCATGGTTGAGATCCGTGGGGACGATATTGCGGGTTTCGCCATGATACGCGGATTCCAACTGCTGCTGCCGTGGCCAGTCTTCCCTTTTTTCATACGCCGCCGTGAGCCGCTTCGGGTCAAGAGGCAGAACGGTCATGATTTCCAGTTCTCTCCAGTGTTCCTTGGCTTCTTCCACCCCGATGCGGGCCTCGGGCGTTCCCACCCGCCGGATGCTCGCCGCAAGCCGGGCCGCTTCAGCGGACTGCCCGGATGCGTCCTTCTTTGCCTTACGGCCGGACTCCCGCTCTTTTCGCTCCTCGTCGTACTTCAGGCTCTCCAGCTCCCGCGCTTTTTGGGCGTCGTCATGGGACATCAGCTCCAAATAAAAGAGAGGGGCGTCGGCGGGCATGCCCGCCCCCCGGCACTGCGGCGGCTTGAAGGCCGCATTGGCCGCGCAGAGCGGCAGCACAGCCGGTGCGAGCAGGGCCGCCAGCATCAGCGGAACCAGCAGGGCCGGAACAAGGCCGCGCAAACGCCGGATATGGGCAAAACGCAGACGCCCCATGCGGGTTCCCCTTCGGAGGACGGATTAGGGCATTTCAACTTTGAAAATAGTGAAATGCCTTGGCGGCCGCGAGAGCGGACGCCCGCGCCTGAAGCCAAGGCGGGACCACGTTCCCGCCGCGCGTCAGCCGTTGCCGCTGGGCGGCTTATGGATGACGACAGCAACGACAGGCTGTGGGCCGCGTCAGCTTTGGAATTGGCACAATTTCAAAGCGAATCTGCTCTGGCGTTGAACCGTTTGCAAAAAATTCAGCACGCACGCATTCAGGCCATTGGCGGCCCCTCTGCCCGCAACTGTTCCAGCACGCCCGCATCAGCGGGCAGAAAGCCCAGCTCCGGGGCCTCATCCGGAGTCACCCAGCGCAGATTCTGGCCTTCCGCCGGGCAGGGCTCGCCGCTGAAGGCCGTGACGTGGAAAAAGTGCAGACGCACACGAAAACCGCGCTCCGCGTAACTGTGTTCCAGGCTCTGCCAGAAGCGGCACTCGCGCACGCCGATGCCCAGCTCCTCGGCCAGTTCGCGGGCAAGGGCCTCGGCCGGGCTCTCCCCTGCCTCCAGCTTGCCGCCGGGAAATTCCCAATAGCCTTCCAAAGGCTTGTCCGTGGGCCGCTGCGCGGCCAGAAAGCGCCCGCCGCGCCAGATGATGCCCGCAGCCACTTCAATGGGCCGCAGGCCGTCGCCGCTCTCAGGCATGAATCACTCGCTTTCGGCCTGTTTCTTGATAGCCGTTATTTTTTCTTCCAGCCCCGCCATTTCTTCCAGCAGGTCCTCGCCGCGCCGCTTGCAATCCTCAAAGCGCTTGAGCAGTTCGCCGGAGCGGCTGTGGTCCGCATAGACCTCGGGATCAGCCAACCGGCCTTCCACCGCGCTCTGTTCGTCCAGCACGCGGGCCAGTTCCTCTTCCAGAGCCGTATACTTGCTTTGCAGAGGTTTGAGTTCCTTGTGCAGGGCGTTGCGTTTCTCGGCCTGCTCGCGCTTGAGGCGCTTCTGCTCCTCGCGTGAGAAACCGGGCGCGACCTCCCGCGCCGCTTCGGAGCTCATTTTCGGCAGGCCCGCCGCGCTCAGGGCCGCGCCGCCCCGGCTGTCCGTTCCGGCCCCGGCCAGACGCGCCCGGCGGTCGGCGTCATAGGCCGCGAATCCGGCATGGACCGTAATGCCGTTTTCATTCAGTTCCCAGGCTTCGGCCCCTACCTGCGACAAAAGCCAGCGGTCATGGGCCACCATCAGCAGGGTGCCGGTGAATTTTTGCAAAGCCAGGACCAGGGCCTCGCGGCTTTCCAGATCCAGATGGTTGGTGGGCTCGTCCAGCAACAGAAAATTGCAGCGTTTCAGAAACAGGCTGGCCAGGACCAGGCGGCTTTTCTCGCCGCCGGACAGGGCGCTGACCTGGCGGTCGAAATATTCCTGACCCAGCAGAAAGAGGCCCAGCACGCTCATGAGTTCCTCTTCCGTGGTGTGCGGGTCCGAAAGGCGGCGGATTTCGCCCAGCACCGTGGTGTCCGGGCGCAGGGTGTCCATCTGGTGCTGGGTATAGTAGCCCAGGCGCATCTGGGAGGCCGTGACCAGATTGCCGCCGCAGCGTTCCAGCTGCCCGGCCAGAATCCGGAGCAGCGTGGATTTGCCGCAGCCGTTATGCCCCACCAGGGCGATGCGCCCGCCCCGGTACAGCGTGAAGGTCAGGGGCGGCCACATGCTCTTGCCGTCCGGAAAATGAAAGGCCAGATCAGCGGCGGCCAGCACGATCTTTTCCGAGTGCGGGGCCTCGGGCCAGCTGAAATTGAGCTCCTTGCGCTTCGGCTCGGGCCGGTAATCCTCCAGCTCCTTTTCCAGCTTCTTGGCCATCTTCTGGCGCGAACCGGCCTGGCGGGCCTTGGTGGCCTTGGCCCGGAAGCGTTCCACAAAAGCCATTTTACGGTTAATCTCGTCCTGGAGGGCGCGGGCCTCGCGCTCGCGCTGGGCGTTGTATTCCTCCTGCAACGCCAGAAACTGGGTGTAGGTGGCCTTGCGGAATACCGGACGGGACAAGCCCAGATAGAGCACATGGGTGCCCACATTGTCCATGAACATGCGGTCGTGGGCCACAAAGACCAGCGCGCCCTTAAAGTCCAGCAGAAAAGACTCGAGCCACTCCACGGCTTCCATGTCCAGGTGGTTGGTGGGCTCGTCCAGCAGCAGCACGTCGGCCCCGGCCGTGAGCACGCGGGCCAGCTTGGCCCGTTCGCGCCAGCCGCCGGACAGCTCCCGCAGAGTGCGCCCCCACTTGGCCTCGGAAAAGCCCAGCCCGGACAGCACGGCCTTGGCCCGGTGCTCGGGATTATAGCCGTACGTGGCTTCCAGTTCGCTCTGGCGGTGCATGAGCGCGGTCAGGCGGCTTTCGTCGCCGGATTCGGCCGCCTGCTCCCACTCGGCCCAGAAGTCGTTCCAGTCGTGGAGCACGTCCAGCACGTAGGTCAGCAGGGGCGTGTCCAGGGCTTCCCCGGACAACTCCTGCTCCACAAAACCCAGACGGCAGCCTTTGGGCAAAAGCACCCGGCCCCCGTCGGCGGACTCCACCCCGGCCAGCAGGCGCAGCAGGGTGGATTTGCCCGTGCCGTTGGGGCCGCAGACGCAGAGCCGCACGCCGGAATCCACCTCCAGCGAAAAATTGCTGAAGATGTCCCGTCCGCCGAATGATTTGGAAAGTTCCTGAATGGTTATCTTCACAGCCACCCCTCGCGCCGGTAGCCTTCCACGGCCTCGGCCATGCCCTCGGCCAGACTGACCCGGGGCTCGTAGCCCAGCTCCCGCCGGATGCGGGCGGCGTCGCAGAGCCAGCCCGCCTGCCGGGCCTCGCGGTATTTGTCCAGGTTCCAGTTGGGCGCGCGTTGCGGGGCCCGGCTCGGCAGGCAGCACGACAGCCGCGCCCACAATAGTCCCCCGCTGGAGGCCAGTCCCGCCGTCACGGCCATCAGGGGCAGAGGCAGGTGAATCACGCGCAGCCGGGGACGGCCCAGGGCCGCGCCCATGACGCGGCAGAAATGGGCCATGCTGTACAGGCCGCCGTCGTTGATATGGTATACGCCCCGCGCCGTATCCTTGCAGCAGAGCAGCACGGCCTGGGCCATGTCCCGCGCGTGCACGGCGGACACGGGAAAATCGCGGAACGCTCCGGGGCTCACGGCAAAGCCCCTGGCCGCGCCCTTGAACACGGGCAGCAGGCCCTTGTCGCCGGAGCCGTAAATAATGGGCGGACGCAGGGTCACCAGTCTGTCCCCCAGGGCCCGGCCCAGAATCTGCTCCACCAGCAGCTTGGACCAGCCGTAGGCGGAAACCGGCGCGGGCACGGCATTGTCCGCCACGCCGGGCGGGCAGTCGGAAGGGCCGGTGGCCGCCAGACTGGAAACCAGCACGAAACGCGCGGGCAAGCCCTTGCCGGAGCCTTGAGCCGCGGCCTCCACGTCGGCCAGCGCCACGGCCAGAGCGCGCGCGGCCAGCGCGTTGGCCCGCAGATAGTCCTGCCAGCCCAGGCCGAACAGCAGGGCCGCCATGTGGATGACCACATCCTGCCCGGCCAGGGCTTCGGCCAGCCCCTCCCCCGTGCGCAGATCAGCCCGCGCCACGGCCACATCCGCAGGCAGATGCCCGGTGCGCGAGGCCGCGCGGGTCAGGCAGGTGACGTGCGCGCCCGCTGCCAGCAGGCGCGGCAGCAGATGACGGCCCACAAAGCCCGTGCCGCCGGTGACCAGCACCTTTTTGCCGCTCAGATGGGAAAAGCGTTCGTCCGAGGGCCCGGTCATACACTGATCTCCCGGCGGTATATGCGGTAGCGCTTGGTGATCCGGCCCGAAAAATCCTCAATAAGGTCGTCCACGGCCACATTGTCCTCCAGCACCCAGGAGCCTTCCACCCACTGGAAATCCGGCTTGTTGCGGGCTTTTTCCAGCATATAGTCCAGCAGCAGCAGGGGCAGGCCCAGCAGGCGGAACTCCTCCTTGATGCCGAACAGCATGATGCGGTAGCCGCCCCGGATTTCCTCCCGCGCCTGCCACCAGTGCCAGAGCGCGGACAGCCCCAGTTTGCCGTTGAGGCGCTTGAGCAGGGGGTTCATGTCCGGCAGGGCCACCATGCCCGCGGCGGGTTCGTCGTTGTGGAAGAAGAGCACGAAAAATTCCGGATCCAGGATGCCTTTGAGCTCTTTGACATGGTGCTCGGCCTCGCCGTCGGAAAGCGGCGAAAAGCCCCAGTTTTTGGCCCAGGATTCGCGGTAGATATCCAGCATGGTCCGGATGTCGGCGGCCAGTGTGGCCTTGCTGGACGTGCGGCAGGTAAAACGGGCCTCGGCCTTGAGGCGGCCCACTTCCTCCCGCAGCCAGTCCGGCGGCGACAGGCGATCGCGCTCAATGAGGTAGGCGAAAAGATCCTGTTCCTTGCGCAGATGCCAGCCTTCCAGCAGTTCCGCATAATAGGGAGGATTCCAGGGCATCATGATCACCGGGGGCAGGTCGAAGCCGTCCACCAGCAGGCCGCAGGTGTAATTGGCGGAGGGGTTCAGCGGCCCGCGCATGAAGCTCATGCCCTGGGCGGCCAGCCAGCTCCGGGCTTCGCCCAGCAGGGCGTGGGCGGCCTCCGGATCGTCCAGGCATTCGAAAAAGCCGAAGGCCCCGCAGGCCTCTCCGGCATAGGCATTGTACTTCTCGTCCACAATGGCCGCGATGCGCCCCACGGGCAGCCCGTCGCGCAAAGCCAGAAACAACTCGCGCCGGGCCGACTCCCAGAAAGGGTGCGCGCCGGGCGTGAGCAGCTCGCGGTCCTGGCTTTTGATAGGGGGCACCCAGAGAGGCTGATCCGCGTAGACGGTCCAGGGCAGGTCCACAAATGTGGTCAGCTCCTGTTCGGAGCGAACCGGAATGATACTGACGGCCATGGGCCTAGTCCATGCGCAACGCGCCGCGCAGTTCGGCGGGCGAGCGCGCTCCCAGGCGTTCGCAGGCCGCGGGCAGCTCCGCCGCCAGGGCAAAAGCGCTGTCCGGGCGCATGAAGTTGGCCGTGCCCACCTGCACGGCGGCCGCGCCCACCAGGATGAATTCCAGCGCGTCCTCGGCGCTGACGATGCCGCCCATGCCCACCACCGGAATCTTCACGGCCTGTGCCGCCTGCCAGACGCAACGCAGGGCCACGGGCTTGATGGCCGGGCCGGACAGGCCGCCCACCACATTGGCCAGAGACGGACGCCGGGTACGCAGGTCCACGGCCATGCCCAACAGGGTGTTGATGCAGGAAACGCTGTCCGCGCCCGCGTCTTCCACGCTGCGCGCCATGAGCGCGATGTCCGTGACATTGGGCGAGAGCTTGACCATCACATGCTTGCGCGGCGCGCCCTTGCGCACGGCGGCGGTGACGGCGGCGGCCAGCTTGGGATCCTGGCCGAAGAGCACGCCGCCCTCCTTGACGTTGGGGCAGGAAACATTGACTTCCAGCGCGGCCACGCCTTCCTCGCCGTCCAGACGCGCGGCCAGTTCCCCGAATTCCGCCGGGGAGGTGGCGTACATATTGGCGATGATCGGCGTTTCCCGCCAAGGCAGATGGGGCAGCTTGTCCCGGCAGAAGACCTCCACCCCGTCGTTCTGCAGGCCCACGGCATTGAGCATGCCCGCCGTGGTTTCCACAATGCGCGGGCAGGGATTGCCCTCGCGCGGCTTGAGGGACAGGCCCTTGACCACTATGCCGCCCAGGGCCGCCAGATCGCCGTAAGGCGCGAACTCCACGCCGTAGCCGAAGGTGCCCGATGCCGTGAGCACCGGATTTTTCAATTTGAGATCGTGGGTTTGCCCCTTGAGGGTGACGGAAAGATCCATGCTGTTTCCCGGTTGTAAAACGCTTGAGCTTCAGTTTTGTTCCATTCTGGCATACGCAACAAACCGCGTCGGCATGATCGGCGCGGCTGTTTTTGTTCGCTGGCAAGGAAAACGGCTTTTTACGGAGAGAGTGTACTCTTATGGTACTCGACCGAAATAAAAAGCGAAGTTTGACAAAGCCAGCGGGCAAAAGGCAGTTGCGCCTACAATTCGATGTGGTGGGACCAGAACACCGGCCCCTGATTGCACACCTGAATCAGGCCGCCGCGCTTGGCGGGCACCGGCCAGGCATCCGTGGTGCGGACCACGCAGCCGAGACAGGCACCCACGCCGCAGCCCATGCGGTTTTCCAGCGAAAGCTGGGTGCGCACGCCCAGTTCCCCGGCGAATTTCCGCACAGTGCGCAAAAACGGCAGGGGCCCGCAGGCCAGCACCAAGCCGTTTTGTTCGGCGTATTCGCGCATGCGCTCCTGCAGGGAAAAAATGAAATTGTCCAGATCGCCGGACGTATGCTCGCGCAGGCTGTCCAGAGGCACATGCTCGTTGATGCTGTCCACCGGATAGCAGCTGATGGGCTCGCGGTGGCCGAAGAGCATGGTCACATTCCAGGGTTTGGGATGCTCATTGACGTAACCCACAAAGGGGACGATGCCCATGCCCCCGGCCAGCAGCAGGGTGGGCGTGTCCGGCTCCACGGCAAAGCTGTTGCCCAAGGGCCCCCAGACCCGCACCGTATCGCCGGCCTTGAGCTCGGCCATGCGCCGGGTGCCGCGCCCCTGAACCTGGAAAAAACAGATCATGTGACGGGCGGTCATGTGGCAGATGCCCAAGGGACGAGCCCAGGGAATTTCCAGGCCGAACGAGGTGGGCCGGACCATGACGAACTGGCCGGGACGCCACTGCTCCCATTCGGGATGGGTCAGGCGCAGGGCGAAGAAGCGGCTTTCCTGGCCGGTCTGGCCGAAGGGCACCAGATCCAGCACCGTGAGCAATGAAGAACGCGGCTGGGACATGCTCTGTTCTATAAACCCACTTGCCGGGACGGTCAACCGAGGCCCGCGCGGCCTCCCAAGACAATCGAATGGCTGTTTCAGCCGTCGGATATTCGTAAAGCGGGTCTTCCTTGCTTGTTTCCGCGAACTCAGACGGCACAATCGGCAAGAGGGCGGGGGCTGATTTTGCGGGAATTTTGCAAAATCGGCGGTTTTTTCGTGCGGCAAGGCAGCGGCGCCCGCGCGGGAAAGACGGATTTTGTAAAATAACCGTAAAGTGACAGGAAGGCTGACGCAGGCATACTCTTCTCTTTCGCTCCGGGACAACAATGCTCATCCCGTTCATGCGATTGCCCCGGCCCGATCCCGGCGCGGGGCTTTTCATGCGCGGCCCGACGCTGTAGCATAAGCCCCGTTCCCCACCAGGAACAGGAGATACGCCATGCAAGCCATATACGCCGCCCGCCGCGAACGTCTGCGCCGGGCCATGCGCGCCAGAGGCCTGGACGCCCTGCTGGTCAGCCAGGCGGCCAACCGTTTTTATCTTTCAGGTTTTGAACTGCACGATCCGCAGTGCAATGAAAGCGCGGGCCGACTGATCGTCACGGCCGACGGCCGGGACTGGCTGGCTACCGACGCCCGCTATCTGGATGCGGCGGCCCGGCTCTGGGATCAGGAACGCATCTTTATCTACGGCGGCGACGCCGCCAAAGACCTGCACAGCCTGCTGCGGCGCTGCGGCGGGCGCGTGGGCCTGGAGGCGCGGGGCGTCAGCCTTGCCTTTGCCCGGGCACTGGACCAGGCCGGGGCCGGCCCTCGGTTTGAAGCCGCCGACGGCTTGGTGGAGCACTTGCGCCGGATCAAGGAGCCCTGCGAAATCGCGGCGCTGGAACGTTCTTTCGCCCTCAATCACAAGCTCTTGCAATGGGTGGAGGGTCAACTGGAACCGGGCAGGACTGAAAAAGAACTGAGCTGGGCCATTGAGCGCTTTTTCCGCGAGAACGGGGCCGGGGAACTGGCCTTTGCCAATATCGTGGCCGTGGGCCGCAACGCGGCCCTGCCCCACGCCATCCCCGGCGAGGACGCGGTCACGGAGAACTGCCCGGTGCTCATCGACGTGGGGTGCCGGGTGGACGCGTATTGTTCGGACCAGACCCGCACGTTCTGGGCGGGCGACGCGCCCGCGCCGGAGTTCAGGCGCACCCTGGCCCTGGTGCGCGAGGCCCAGGAAGCGGCCCTGAAAAAAATGCGGCCCGGCCTGTCCCTGCGCGAAGTCTATGCCCTGGCCCGCGCGGTCTTTGAAAAGGCCGGGGTCGCGGAGGCTTTCACCCACGGCCTGGGCCACGGCGTGGGCCTGGAAACCCACGAGGCCCCCAGCCTGTCCCCGCGCGCCGAAGGGGTGCTGGAGCCGGGCATGGTGGTCACGGTGGAACCGGGCCTGTATTACTCCGCCTGGGGCGGCGTGCGCTGGGAATACACCGTTCTGGTGGAGGAAGGCGGCGTGCGGATTTTGTGACGCGTGTCGTCACGTCATGACGAGACGCTCGGGGGAGCGCCCCTGAAAATTTCGGTGCAAAGGAGCCTGCATGGCGGCGATTTTTCTGGTGGGAGCCCGCGCGGCGGGCAAAACAACGGTAGGCCTGGAACTGGCCCGCTTGCTTGATTGTGCTTTTGTGGACACGGACCGGCATTTGCGCGAGCGACTGGGCCGCTCCGTGGCCGAGGTGGTGTCCGCCGAAGGCTGGCCGGGCTTCCGGGCCCGTGAAAGCGCGGTCCTGCGCGAAGTGGCCGCCCTGCACGCCCAGGGCGGCGCGGTCATCGCCACAGGCGGCGGCATGGTTCTGGATCCGGAAAACCGTCGTTTCATGCGCGCCCAGGGTACGGTTTTCTATCTGGCCGCCCCGGCGGAAGCCCTGGCCCGGCGCCTGGCCCGCGATCCCCTGGCCGAACAGCGCCCCTCCCTGACCGGACTGGGCATTGCCGAAGAAATGCAGCTGGTTCTGGACGAGCGCCGCCCACTCTATGAAGACGCCGCCCACCATATCCTGGACGCCACGGCGGAACCGGCCATCGTCTGCGTCGAGGCGTTACGTCTCCTGGGCCGGAACTGAAGGCGACCCGCCGCATGTCCAGCGCCGCTGCGCCGCTTGTCTCCGTCATCCTGCCTGTGTACAACGCCGCTTCCGGCCTGGGGGCGGCCTTGAGCAGCCTTTGGGCCCAGCGTCCCGCGCCGGGCGCGCCCCTGCCGCCCTTTGAAGTGCTGGCCGTGGACGACGGATCCACGGACCACAGCCCCGCCCTGCTGGAAGCCGCGGCCCGGCGCGAACCCCGGCTGCGCGTGCTCCGCCGTCCCCACCAGGGCATCGCCGCAACGCTCAATGCCGGACTGGCGGCGGCGCGGGGCCGTTATCTGGCCCGCATGGACGCCGACGACATTGCCCACCCGGAGCGTTTGGCCCGGCAGGTTGCACATCTGGACGCCGATCCCGGCCTGCACCTTTCAGCCGGTATGGTGGATTTCGGCGGCGACGCGGTCCGGGCCGGGGGCTTCGCCCATTTCGTGGACTGGCAGAACAGCCTGCGCTCATCAGAGGATATCGCCCGCAACCGCTTCCGGGATACGCCGGTCTGCCATCCCTCGGTCATGTTCCGGCGCGCGGCCGTGGAACGCTGGGGAGGCTACGCGGACGGCGATTTTGCCGAGGACTGGGAACTCTGGCTGCGCTGGCTGGATGCGGGCGCGCGCCTGGAAAAATTGCCGCTGCGCCTCCTGACCTGGAACGACCCGCCCGGACGGGCCACCCGCGCCGACGCCCGCTACCGCGAAGCGGCCTGCAATGAGCTGCGCGCCCTCTGGCTGGCCCGCGAACTGGCTCGCAGCAATCCTTTCCACCCCGAGGTCTGGGTGCTGGGCGCCGGGCGCGTGGCCCGGCGGCGGCTGGCCCCGCTCCGGCGACTCGGCGTGCGGCCCGCGGCCTATATCGACATTGATCCCCGCAAAATAGGCAACCGTCCGGGCAGCATAGCCGTTTTGCCCCGCGCGGCCCTGCCAGGGCCGGGACGCTGCCGCATCCTCAACGCGCTCACGGCCCACGGCGCGGCCGAAGAGGCGGCCCGCTGGCTGTCGGAGGCCGGGTACGGCCCCGAGGACTGGTGGATCTCCTGAAAGGCCCGCTCGCCCCCTTTCGGCACACAGCCCGCAATGCCTTGTTGCGCGCGCCTTTTCAGACTTTTTTCCACTTTTTCGGACAAACTTTTTTGTGAACTTTGCGAAATTTGTCACCAATACCCTTTGACATAACAGGGCTGTGGCGCTATGGTGCAAGGGCTTTATGTATCAAATCCTTCACACCGCCATTTTTAGGGAGGATGCGGCATGCTGGATCTCAATATCACCCTGGTCTTTCAGTTGGTGAACTTCTTTATCGCCATCTTTGTACTCAACATCCTCCTGATCCGACCCATCCGCGAAATAATCAAAAAGCGCAACGGCGTCATGGACAACCTGGCCGGCGAAGCCGACAGCTTTGAGTCCCAGGCCGCCGAACGCCTCGCCAACTACGAAGCCGAACTGGCCCGTGCCCGTCAGGACGCCGGTCTTACCCGTGAGGAAGGCCGCAACGCGGGCCTGACGGAACAGCAGGGCATCGTGGGCACGGCCCAGAAGAGCGCCCGCGACATCCTGGCCGACACCCGCCGCAGTCTGCGGGGTCAGGCCGAGGCCACGCTGAGCGAGCTGCGCAATCAGGTGAGTGATTTTTCCGCCCGCCTGGCCGACCGCCTGATCAAGGGCTGATCCCGGTTTTTCACTGCGGCCCGCCGGCGCCCTTTTGCGGGGTTGCCCGGCTGTCGCGCCCGGCGCACGGGCACGCTTTGGATCATTTCTCAGACCGTTTAGGGGGTGTGTTTTGAGCAAATGGAAACACTTCGGGCTTGTCCTGCCGCTGGCGCTGGTCTTTGCCGTGGCCGCCACGCAAGCAGTCGCCGCTGAAGCCGGGCACGCAGCGCCGCGCTGGGGCGATTTCGGCTGGCGCGTGCTCAACTTCGTGATCTTCGCGGGCATCCTCTGGTATTTCGTGGGCGGGCTGGCCAAGAAGTTCTTCAAGGGCCGCCGCCAGTTGATCCGGGACACCCTGGACGACCTGGAAGAGCGCCGCGCCAAGGCCAGAGAGCATCTGGCCGCCGTGGAAGCGCGCATTGCCCGCCTGGATGAGGAACGCAAGGCCATCCTGGAAGAAAGCCGGGTTCAGGCCGAAAACCTTAAACAGGGCATCATGGAAGAGGCGCGCCGCCAGGCCGAGCAGATCGTGGAACAGGCCCGCCTTACCGCCGAGAACGAAGGGCGCTCCGTGCTGGCTGAAGTGCGCGCCGCCCTTGCCGACGAAATCGTGGGCGCGGCCGAAAAAGCCCTGCGCGACAAGCTGGGCGACGGCGAACACGACAAACTTATCGCCAACTCCCTTAACAAGGTGGTGCTCCATTGACTGACACCGTGGTTGCACGCAGATACGCCAACGCCATCTTTGCGTTGAGCCGTAAGGAAGGGGACGACGCCCTCACCCGGCACGGGGATTGCCTCGCGACCCTGGGTGGGATGATCGCCGCCGCGCCGGGACTGGACATGACCCTGAAAAGTCCGGTCATCAGCGTGGAAGAGAAAAAGGCGGTCATGGGCAAACTGCTGGACAAGCTCAAAGCCGACCAGATCATGCGCAACTTCTGTTTCCTGTTGGCCGACAAGGAACGCCTGGCCTTCCTGCGCGAGATCGCCAACTGGTACGGCAAACTGCTGGATGAGGCCAAAGGCGTGATCCGCGGACGGCTGACCACCGCCGTGAAACTTTCCGCCGCCAAACAGGCTGAGCTCAAGGCCGCGCTGCAGGAAAAAAGCGGCGCCGACATTGAGCTGACCTTCGCCGTGGACAAAGACATCCTTGGGGGTATGGTGCTCAACATGGGAGATCGGGTGCTGGACGCAAGTCTGCGCGCACAATTGGGGATCCTGCGGGAGACTTTCAAGAGGGGTGAATAGCACATGCAGATCAAAGCGGAAGAGATAAGCAAGATCATTGAGGATCAAATCCAAAACTACGAGCAGCGCGTGGAAATGAGCGAAACCGGCACCGTCCTCTACGTCGGTGACGGCATCGCCCGCGTCCACGGAGTGCAGAACGCCATGTCCATGGAACTGCTGGAATTCCCCGGCGGCGTCATGGGTATGGTGCTCAACCTCGAAGAGGACAACGTGGGCGTCGCCCTGCTCGGTTCGGACGTGGGCATCAAGGAAGGCGACCCGGTCAAGCGTACCGGCAAGATCTTCTCCGTGCCCGTGGGCGACAAGGTCATGGGCCGCGTGCTCAACCCCCTGGGTGAGCCCATCGACGGTCTCGGACCCATCGAAGCCACGGAAGTGCGTCCTGTGGAAATCAAGGCCCCCGGCATCATCGCCCGCAAAAGCGTGCATGAGCCCATGCCCACGGGCCTGAAAGCCATCGACGCCATGACGCCCATCGGGCGCGGCCAGCGCGAGCTGATCATCGGCGACCGCCAGACCGGTAAAACCGCCGTGTGTCTCGACGCCATCCTGGCCCAGAAAGAGACCGACATCCACTGTTTCTACGTGGCTATCGGCCAGAAGAAGGCTTCGGTGGCGCTGGTGGCCGACACGCTTCGCAAGTACGGCGCGCTGGAGTACACCACCATCATTTCGGCCACGGCCTCCGACCCGGCCCCGCTGCAGTACATCGCGGCCTACACCGGCTGCACCATGGCCGAGTACTACCGTGACGGCGGCAAGCACGCCCTGATCATTTACGACGACCTTTCCAAGCAGGCCGTGGCTTACCGCCAGATGTCCCTGCTGCTCCGTCGTCCGCCCGGACGTGAAGCTTTCCCCGGCGACGTCTTCTACCTGCACTCGCGCCTGCTGGAACGCGCGGCCAAGGTCAACGACAGCCTGGGTGCCGGTTCCCTGACGGCTCTGCCGATCATTGAAACCCAGGCCGGCGACGTCTCCGCCTACATTCCGACCAACGTGATCTCCATCACCGACGGTCAGGTTTACCTGGAGCCGAATCTGTTCAACGCCGGTGTGCGTCCGGCCATCAACGTGGGCCTTTCCGTGTCCCGCGTGGGCGGCGCGGCCCAGATCAAGGCCATGAAACAGGTGGCGGGCACCATGCGCCTGGACCTCGCCCAGTACCGCGAGCTGGCGGCTTTCGCCCAGTTCGGCTCGGATCTGGACAAGGGCACCAAGGCCAAGCTGGACCGCGGCGCGCGCCTGGTGGAGCTGCTCAAGCAGCCCCAGTACCAGCCCATGCCCGCCCAGGAACAGGTGGCTTCCATCTGGGCCGCCACACGCGGCCACATGGACGACGTGCCGGTGGATCAGGTCCGCCGCTTTGAAACCGAGATGCTGACCTTCCTGCGCGACACCAGGAAGGACGTGCTGGACGCCATTAAAGACAAAAAAGTCATTGACGAGGCTGTGGAAAGCGCGCTCACCGAAGCCGTTGCCGCCTTCAAGCAGGGCTGGCAGGCCTAAGGCCGCCAAACGGGAGACCTAGCATGCCTTCACTCAAAGACGTAAAAATGAAGATCGTAGGGGTCGGCAAAACCAAGCAGATCACCAAGGCCATGAATATGGTGGCCTCGGCCAAGCTGCGCGGCGCCCAGGCCCGTATCGAGCGCTTCAGACCCTACGCGGCCAAATACCGCCAGGTGCTCGGCGAACTGTCGCGCAAGGTGGAGGGCAACGCCCACCCCCTGCTGGCCGAGCATGAGGAAAAGAAAAACTGCGCCATCGTCATGGTCACCTCGGACCGCGGCCTGTGCGGCAGCTTCAACGGCAACATCATCAGTGCCGCTCTGAAGCTCGCCAAGGAGAAAACAGCGGCCGGCATGCAGGTCAGTTTCGCCTGCGTGGGCCGCAAGGGCCGCGACACGGTACGCAAAAGCGATTACGCCATGCTCTCCTCCTATGGCGACCGCATGGGCAGCATTGACTTCGCCCTGGCCAGCTCCGTGGCCCAGGAGGTCATTCACGGCTATGAAACCCTGGCCTTTGACGAAGTCTGGCTGGTGTACGGCGAATTCGAGTCCATGGGACACCAGCCGCCGCGCACGCTCTGCCTGCTGCCGTTGAAGACGCCGGAGGCCGAAGAAATCGCTGAGGAGGCCGGTGAAGCCCGTTGCGAGTATGTGTACGAGCCGCATGAGGAAAAGCTGCTGGCGGAACTTCTGCCGCGCTACGTCAAAGTGCAGGTCTACCGTGGCCTTCTGGACACCTCGGCCAGCGAGCACGCCGCCCGCATGGCCGCCATGGACAACGCCACGCGCAACTGCAACGAGATGATCAACATGCTGACCCTGCTCTACAACAAGACGCGGCAGGCTTCCATTACCAGCGAACTCATCGACATCGTCGGCGGCGCGGAAGCGCTGAACGGTTAAGGAGCCCAAACATGAGCAAAAACATCGGTAAAGTCGTTCAGGTTATCGGCGCCGTGGTGGACGTTGAGTTCAGCGACGGCAACCTGCCGGATATCTTCACCGCCCTGGAGATAAAAAACCCGAACAACAGCGACGCTCCGGATCTGATCTGTGAAGTGGCGCAGCACTTGGGCGACAACGTCGTGCGCACCATCGCCATGGACGCCACCGAAGGTCTGGTGCGCGGCATGGACGTGGTGGACACGGGCCAGCCCATTATGGTGCCCGTGGGCAAAGCCGCAGTGGGCCGCATCCTCAACGTCATCGGCCGTCCGGTGGACGAACTGGGCCCGGTCAATGCCGAAAAGTACTACCCCATCCACCGTCCCGCTCCCGGGTTCACGGACCAGAACACCAAGGTGGAACTGCTGGAAACCGGCATCAAGGTCGTGGACCTGCTCGTTCCCTTCCCCAAGGGCGGCAAGATGGGCCTCTTCGGCGGCGCTGGCGTGGGCAAGACTGTTATCCTCATGGAGATGATCAACAACATCGCCAAACAGCACGGCGGCTCCTCGGTGTTCGCCGGTGTGGGCGAGCGCACCCGTGAGGGCAACGACCTGTACAACGAGCTCAAGGAAGCAGGCGTTCTGGAACGCGCCACGCTTGTCTACGGCCAGATGAACGAGCCTCCGGGAGCCCGCGCGCGCGTGGCCCTCACGGCTCTGGCCTGCGCCGAATACTTCCGTGACGAAGAGCACCAGGACGTGCTGCTGTTCATCGACAATATCTTCCGTTTCACCCAGGCGGGTTCGGAAGTGTCCGCCCTGCTGGGCCGCATGCCGTCGGCCGTGGGCTATCAGCCCACCCTCGGCACGGACCTGGGCGCTCTGCAGGAACGCATCACCTCCACCAACTCGGGTTCGATCACCTCGGTGCAGGCCGTGTACGTGCCCGCCGACGACTTGACCGACCCGGCCCCGGCCACGACCTTCTCGCATCTGGACGGCACCCTGGTGCTTTCCCGCCAGATCGCGGAACTGGGCATCTACCCGGCCGTGGACCCGCTGGACTCCACCTCGCGCATCCTTGACCCCAATGTGGTGGGCGAAGAGCATTACAGCGTGGCCCGGCGGGTGCAGATGGTGCTGCAGAAGTACAAGGAACTGCAGGACATCATCGCCATCCTGGGCATGGACGAACTCTCGGACGAGGACAAGCTCACCGTGGCCCGCGCCCGGCGCATCCAGCGCTTCCTCTCCCAGCCCTTCCACGTGGCCGAAACCTTCACGGGTACCCCCGGCCAGTATGTGAAGCTGGAAGACACCATCAAGGGCTTCAAGGGCATCCTGGACGGCGAGTATGACCACCTGGCCGAAGGCGACTTCTACATGCTCGGCGGTATTGAGCAGGCCGTGGCCAAGTATGAGCAGCGCAAGCTGCAAGAGGAAAACTAAGGGGCGCCGCAAAACGCGCCTTTTGCCCCTTGGGCCGCGTCCGGTCGGGCGCGGCCCAGGGAACAAAATGTATTTTGTGAGCGCACCTGGAAATTTTCAGGACGTGCCGGTGTAAAATGGTTTGCATGTCCGGGTATCGGGACATCAGGAGCGTAAGGAGTGACTATGGGCACGCTGCAACTGGAAGTGGTGACGCCGGACAAAACCGTGGTCAGCGCCGAGGTGGAAATGGCTGTCTGCCCCGGGGTGGAAGGCGAATTCGGGGTGCTGCCGCAGCACGTCTCCATGCTCTCGGCCCTGAAAATCGGCGATCTGCGCTATCGGGTCAACGGCAAGGATGAGAACGTCTTCATTTCCGGCGGCTTTGCCGACGTGAACAATAACGTGCTGAGCGTGCTTGCCGAATCCGCGGAACTGGCCACGGACATTGACACCGCCAGAGCTCAAGCCGCCAAGGAACGGGCCGAAAAACGCCTGTCCGCGCACGACGACAGCCTGGACGAGACGCGGGCCGAGGCCGCCCTGCAACGCGCGGTCACGCGCCTGCAAGTGGCGCAACTGCGCTGACGTACATTGCCTTAGATGCATAAAGAGCCGGAGGCATTGCCTCCGGCTCTTCTTTTTACAAAATTTTGCGCTTGAACGTGCATCGCCTACCCGCCACATCACAGACCGGCAACAGTATGAACCCGAAAAATGCCGC
Organism: Desulfovibrio fairfieldensis; assembly: GCF_001553605.1. Classification (NCBI taxonomy): domain Bacteria; kingdom Pseudomonadati; phylum Thermodesulfobacteriota; class Desulfovibrionia; order Desulfovibrionales; family Desulfovibrionaceae; genus Desulfovibrio; species Desulfovibrio fairfieldensis. Next base: position 3,466,159 of record NZ_CP014229.1, on the reverse strand, counting down.
TCCACCAGGTGCCGCTCCGGTCATGGACTTCGCGCAACTTTTCGCCTAAAATATTCTGTTTTCATACTCCCAGCCCTTGCAGGATAAACTATGCCCACACAGGATCGCATCCGCAATTTTTGCATCATCGCCCATATTGACCACGGCAAATCCACCCTGGCCGACCGCATTCTGGAACTCACGCGGGTGGTCAGCGCGCGTGAGGCCCGGCAGCAGTATCTGGACAGAATGGATCTGGAGCGGGAACGCGGCATCACCATCAAAGCCCAGACCGTGCGTATTCCCTATGTGGCGGCCGACGGCAAGGAGTATGAGCTCAATCTCATCGACACGCCCGGCCACGTGGACTTCAACTATGAGGTTTCGCGCTCCCTGGCCGCCTGCGAGGGTGCGCTGCTGGTGGTGGACGCCACCCAGGGCGTGGAGGCCCAGACCCTGGCCAACGTCTACCTGGCCCTGGACCACGACCACGAAATCATCCCGGTGCTGAACAAGATCGACCTGCCCAGCGCCGAAGTGGAGCGGGTCAAGGCTGAAATCGAAGAAAGCATCGGCCTGGACTGCTCCGAGGCCCTGCCCGTGTCGGCCAAGACAGGCATGGGCGTGGACGCGGTGCTGGAAGCCATTGTGAAGCGCCTGCCCGCTCCCAGGGGCAACCCGGACGCGCCGCTCAAGGCCCTGATTTTCGACTCCTGGTACGACAGCTACCAGGGCGTGGTGACGCTCTTCCGGGTGGTGGACGGCGCGGTGCGCCTGGGCGACACCATCCGCCTCATGAGCACCGGCAAGGAATACGAGGTGCTGCGTCTGGGCGTCTTCTCGCCCGAGGCCGCGGATGTGCGCGAGCTGACCGCCGGTGAAGTGGGCTTTTTGTGCGGCTCCATCAAGGAACTGGGCGACGCCCGCGTGGGCGACACCATCACTCTGGCCGACAATCCGGCCGCCGTACCCGTGCCCGGTTTCAAGGAAGTGAAGCCCATGGTCTTCTGCGGGCTCTACCCCACGGAATCCGACGACTATGAAAACCTCAAGGCCGCACTGGAAAAACTCCAGCTCAACGACGCGGCCTTCAGCTTTGAGCCGGAAACCTCCCAGGCTCTGGGCTTCGGCTTCCGCTGCGGCTTCCTGGGCCTGCTGCACATGGAGATCATTCAGGAGCGCCTGGAACGCGAATTCGAGGTGGGCCTCATCGCCACCGCGCCCTCGGTGGTCTACAAAGTGGACACCGTGGACGGCAAAACCCTGGAAATCGACAACCCCAGCCATTTGCCGGACCCGACCAAGACCCGCGCCCTGTACGAGCCCTATGTGAGCATGGACATCCATGTGCCCAATGAATACGTGGGCAACGTCATGAAGCTCTGCGAGGAAAAGCGCGGCACGCAGAAAAACCTGCACTATCTGGCCGCCAACCGGGTGGTGGTGACCTATGAGATGCCCTTTGCCGAAATCGTCTACGACTTTTTCGACCGTCTCAAGTCCGCCACGCGCGGCTACGCCTCCATGGACTATCAGCCCATCGACTACCGCGAGTCCGACCTGGTGCGGCTGGACATTCTGCTGAACAGCGAACCCGTGGACGCTCTGGCCGTCATCGTGCACCGGGACAAGGCCTATGTCTACGGCCGTTCCCTGGCCCTCAAGCTCAAGCGCACCATTCCGCGCCAGCTCTTCCAGGTGGCTATTCAGGCGGCTATCGGCCAGAAGATCATCGCCCGCGAAACGGTCTCGGCCTTTCGCAAGGACGTGACCGCCAAATGCTACGGCGGCGACATCACCCGCAAACGCAAGCTGCTGGAAAAACAGAAGGAAGGCAAAAAGCGCATGAAGCGCATGGGCAATGTGGAATTGCCGCAGGAAGCCTTTCTGGCGGCCCTCAAGGTGGGCGACGAGTAGCTCATCCGTTGCGCCACGGACCTGAAAAGAAACCCGGCGCAGGATTTTCCATACTGAGGCAGCCTCCAAGGAGGCTGCCCTTTCTTTTAGAGCGGATTAACGTTGAGAAGTAACATTCTCAGCGTTGACGCTACCCTCAGCCAGCGGCTGGAACGTGGCCCATCATTGCTCTCTTTATCCGTAACGCTCGCTTTGCTCGCGAGCGGCTAAAGGCACCGTGGCTAGCGCCAGGCGCGGGCACCCGCTTTCGCAGCCGCTAGAGCAAAGTAACTTTGAGAGATTACTTCGCTCTAGCGGCAAAACACATTTTTATAAATAGCAGAGAGAGAGGATATATGTGTGTGTAAAAAAATTCTTGCAATATAAAATTATTATAAATAGTATCATGATAATTATCTAATAATATAGATTATTACACCTTCACCTATATTTTTAACTCCATTCAAAGATAAAAAACCGCCTTTTCCCCTAATTTTTTTCTCCCTTCAGCCGAAAATGAGAGTACCTTCCACTTTCATAAGGCATCATCCGCTACGCCACGACAAAGCCACTGAAAAACGACAGCCGGGGCGCGACGGTCAACACCGTTTCTGTGGTGAAACTTGCGAGAGCCTCTGGAGAAGGCAAAGGGCGGACCGTATGGAAAATCTGAAAATCTGGCAAAAAATGGCCATGGGCATCGGCCTTATTCTGCTGCTGGCCGTGGTCATCAGCGCCGTGTCGCTGAACGTGATGGAAACAGTGGATGAAGAAACCACCAATATCAAAATGGCGTTCGCGCCTCTGCAACAACTCGCCAACAATCTGGACCAGCAGGTGACCGCCATTCCCGGCCAGATGCTCGCCTACCAGAACGGCAAGGCCGAAGCCTGGGATAACGTGCGGCGCCTGCTTGACCAGACCGACCAGAGCCTGACCAAGTTGGCGGCACACCTCAAGGCCAATCCCGTCATCCCGGACACGGGCAAGACAGCGGCAGGTCGCGCGGCCTTTGAAAATCTGAAAAAATCCCTGCTCGAAACGCATACAGCCCAAGAGAGCCTGGTGGTCCTGCGCAACGACATGAACAAGACCGGCGCGAAGCTCCTGCGTGAAACACAGGACTATATGGTGCAGATGAATACCGTGCTCAACCGATTCATGGAGGACCAGAACAACGCGGAAGCCACCAGAGCCCTGCCCCTGGTCCAGGCCGGTCAGCGCATCATGAACGCCATCAACAGCCTGCGCATCAATATGTTGCGCGGCATGGCCGAAAACAGCCGGGACTACGCCAAAGACAATCTGCCCCGGCTTTTCCCCGCGCTGCTCACGCAGGTGGACGAACTTTTGCCCCGGATCAGAAGTGCCGAGCTGCAGGATCACCTGAAGACTCTGCGCGCTCATATTGAGGAATACCGTGATGCACAGGCCAAAACCCTGCAGACCTGGGAACGCATCGACGCACTCAACGCGCAGTGCAACCAGGCCAGTGAGGAGGGCATCAGCGCCGCCCGAGGCATCGCCGGAGCCGGCGACCGACTGCAGACCACGGCCATCGGCACCACGGACGATGAGGTCAACAGCGCCATCACCCTGATTTACACGGTCAGCGTCGCTGCCCTGCTCGCGGGCCTGTTGATCGGCCTTGCGCTCACCCGAGGCATCACGACCCCGGTGGGTCAGGCCCTGCGCTTCGCCCGCGCGGTGGCCGGTGGCCGGCTGGACCAGCGTTTGAGTCTGCGCAGGAAGGATGAAATCGGTCAGCTCTCCGTGGCTCTGGACAGCATGGTGGACGCGCTGAACGAGAAAATCAGCGAAGCCGAGCGGCAATCGCATGAAGCCGAGGAACAGTCGCGCAATGCCCAGGCGGCCATGCGGCAGGCCGAGGCCGCCGGCAAAAGCGCCCAGGCCAAAACCGAGGCCATGCTGGCGGCCGCCGACAAACTGGAAGCCATGGGCAATGTGCTTTCCTCGGCATCCACCCAGCTTTCGGCCCAGATCGAGCAGGCCGACAAGGGCGCGGCGGAATCCGCCCAGCGCCTCTCCGAAGCGGCCGCGGCCATCAATGAAATGGACGCCACCGTGCAGGATGTGGCCCGCAACGCCGGCGCGGCTGAATCCGCCTCGGGGGAAACCAGAGAGAAGGCCGAAGCCGGCGCGGGCATTGTGGAAAAGGCAGTGCAGAGCATTGAAGAAGTGCACCGGATGTCCATCACGATCAAGGACGACATGGCCCAGCTCAGTGAGCACGCCCAAGCCATTACTCAGATCATGAACGTCATCTCGGATATTGCGGACCAGACCAACCTGCTGGCCCTGAACGCGGCCATTGAAGCGGCCCGCGCGGGCGAGGCCGGGCGCGGTTTCGCCGTGGTAGCCGACGAAGTGCGCAAGCTGGCCGAAAAAACCATGGCTTCCACCAACGACGTGAGCAGCGCCATCAAGGCCATCCAGGAAAGCACGGCCAAGAGCATGGAGGCCGTGGACGGCGCCGTGAACCAGATCGGGCAGGCCACGGGCTTGGCCAATGATTCCGGCAGGGCCCTGCAGGAGATCGTGGCCACCGTGGAGTCCACGGCCGACCAGGTCCACGCCATTGCCGCGGCCAGCGAGGAACAGTCCGCGACCAGTCAGGAAATCAACCAATCCATCATCCTGGTCAACGACAGGGCCAGGGAAACCGCCGTTGTCATGACCGAAGCGGCCACGGCCGTTGAGGAGCTGGCAAGCCAGGCCCAGGGTCTGACCCGCCTGATCCAGGAACTGAAAAACAGTTAAGCGGGTGGGACCTCCCGCGCAGCGGGAAGTTTTCGTCCGGATGGCAAAGGAAGAGCGCCGCTCCCCAGGAACGGCGCTCTTCCTTTACAGTTGTATCAGCAGGTCAGGGCAGCATCCAGTGCAGCACCCCGGACTGCAAGTACGTCAGGACGCAGATGAACAGGGTCATGGCGACGCTGTGGCCGAGAGTGAAACGGAAGAGGTTGCCCTCCTGTCCCACCAGGTTGGTGGCCGCTGTGGCCACGCTGATGGACTGGGGCGAAATCATCTTGCCCGTAACGCCGCCCGAGGAGTTGGCCGCCACGGCCAGATGCGGGTCCATGCCCACCACTTCGGCCGTGGAACGCTGCATGCCGCAGAAGAGCGCGTTGGAGGAGGTGTCCGAGCCGGTCAGGAACACGCCCAGCCAGCCCAGAAGCGGCGAGAAGAGCGGGAAGAGCGAGCCGGTCAGGGTAAAGGCGATGCCCAGAGTGGAGCTCATGCCCGAATAGTTCATGAGATAGGCCAGGCCCAGAATCATGGCAATGGTCAGAATGGGGAAGCGCAGCTGCACGGCCGTGCGCGCGAAGCAGGCCACGGCCTTGCCGAAGGAATAGCCGGGCATGAAGGGCACGGAGAAGAAACCGGCCAGCAGAATGGCCGTACCGCCCGCCGAAAGCCAGTTGAAAGTGAACATGGCCGGGTAATTGGGGTCCTTGCCCGCGGCCAGAATGGGCGCCGCCTTGTGCACCATGCCGTCCAGGCCGGGCCAGGCGAAGGTGACCACCGCGCCGGGGATGGCATTCAGCAGGTTCTTGAACTGCGGCAGGCCCCACAGAAAGACCATGACGGCCAGAATGATGTACGGCCCCCAGGCCCGCAGCACAACACCGGCCGACGGCGGGGCCCCTTCCAGCACGGAGGCTGATTCGCCCGCGAAACGCCAGATCCGGGCGGGCTTCCAGACCCGCAGCAGCAGGACCAGGGCCACGATGGTGATGAGCGCCGACATGATGTCGGGCAAGGTCGGGCCGTGGAAGTTGGAGAAGAGGAACTGCGAGGCGGCGAAGCTGATCCCGGCCACGGCAATGGCGGGCAGCACTTCCATGGCGCGCCGGAAGCCGCACATGACCACGCAGAGCCAGAGCGGCACGATGACGGAAAGGAAGGGCAGCTGCCTGCCGACGATCTGGCTGATGGTCAGATCCGAGAAGCCTGAAACCTGCCCGGCCACGATGACGGGCACGCCGATGGCGCCGAAGGCCACAGGCGCGGTATTGGCGATAAGGCAGATGCCCGCCGCGTACAGGGGCTGGAAGCCCAGGCCCACCAGCATGGCGGCGGTGATGGCCACGGGCGTGCCGAAGCCCGCCGTGCCTTCAATGAAGGAACCAAAGGCAAAAGCGATGAAAATGGCCTGCAAACGCCGGTCGTCGGTAAGACGGGCCAGCGATTGCTTGATATGCTCGAATTCTCCCGATTCCACGGTCATGTTGTAGACCCAGACCGCGGTGATCACTATCCAGATGATGGGGAAGAGGCCGAAAGCCGCGCCGTAGATCAGGGAACTGAATGCCGTGCCCACAGGCATGCCCCACACCAGAACCGCCAGCAAAAAAGAAAGGATCACGGCCGTGGCCGCGGCGTAATGCCCTTTGGCGCGACGCACCGCCAGCATGTAAAAGAGGGCAAAAAGAGGAATACCGGCCAGCAGCGCGGAAAGAAGCGCGCCCCCGGCGGGGTCGTAAATTTGCGTCCAGGCCATATTTGCTCCTTCAACGGTTAGATGTTGCCCATCTCTTATTTGAACAGAACCCATGCGAAAGGCGGCCCGGTCCCTTGCGCAAAGGGCCCGGAACATCTTCCGCAACATATCCACCGGGTCAGCTTTGCATTGAAATTGGGTCCAATTTCAATGTCAGCCGCCTTGACCCGTTGCGACGCAGGAGCTTCAGCCGCAGGCGAACTTGTGTGCGCATACGGGCAAAGATGACATCGTCAACCACGGCTGAAGACTGCAATTGCGTGCGTGGCCGCCGGAACAGATCAACGCGAAATTCACACTGTTCCGTGGCGTGTGGGAAAAGCTGGTTCAGGAAAGACTGGCGGGAGGGGCGAGGGAAAAGGGCAACATGCCCCGGATTTCACGAAAACCGGGAATATGTTCATTGGTGCGGGGAAAATCGATCCGCGCGAGAAAGCGGGACGGAAAAACAAGCCGGGCGGCAACGCGGGCGAGCGATCCCGGTTCCGGTCCGGCGGATGCGGAGCGGTGACGCTGCTTTCCTTCCGGTTGCCGGAAGGAAAAAGAAATGGAAAAGGCGGGAAGAGCTCGAAAAACGCTGGAGGTCATGAACGGCGACGTTACGAACTCCAGGGATCGGGCCGGAGCGTTCCGTCCACAGGTCAGCAGGAAGACCGTAACGATCCCCATGCATATTCCGCAGAAAAGGCAGAACCGACGAATGGCGTTCATGGCCGCGCTCTTTTTGTCTCTGGAGCCTTTCAACGTTGAAAGGCTCAACCGTGCGGCATGGGGTCAAACCCGGCTTGTCAGGCAAGCCGCCGCACGATGGGACCGTACAGCCGTCCCACTGTTTCAAGCCTATCCTAACGGTGGGATAAATCAACAGGTTTATCGGGGCCGCATCAAATAAGGAAGCGATATTACACAAAAAAGAGGTATGGCTAAAGCGCGCGTGACACGGAAAGGCGCGAGGCGCCTTCAGCGCCGCAGACCGGAGGGCAGGGCGAAATAGGCCCGCGCCGCCAAGTCGAAGAGAGAGCCGGGCAGAAAGCTGGCCCACCAGAACAGGCGATGCTTGCGCGAGCTGTCCCGCCAGGGCGCGATGCAGGCGCGGGCCTCGGCATTGCGCCCCTCGCGCCAGAGGGCCACGGCCTTCTGAAAGGCCGCCCGCCGGGTCAGCAGGGCCGCCAGATCGGCGTGCTCCGCGTCATAGCCGGGATAGAGGCGGCGGTGTTTGTCCAGAATGCGCAGGGTTTCGTCCGCGAATTGGCCGAACTTGCGGAAGGTGGTGTTTGCCCCGTGCACCCGCCAGAGGGTCAGGGGCTCGTCCACGAAATCCAGCTCCCAGTCATGGGCGATGCGGTAAAAAACGTCGGCCTCCTCGCAGACATTGAGGCTTTCGTCAAACCAGCCGCCGTCCCACGCGCCGGGGTCCGCAGCCAACCCGGCCAGGGCTTCGCGCCGGATCACGGCCGAGGACATGGAAATCCACTGCCGCTCCATGAGCTCGCCGAAAACCATGCCGCGCGCGGGCCGGGTCTCGGCGAAAAGGCGCTTGAGCACGCGCTTGCCGTCAAAGATCTCCGTATCCGTACAGACCAGGCCCACCCGGGGATCGGCCTCGAACAGGGCCACCTGCGTTTCCAGCTTGCGCGGCCGCCAGAGATCGTCGCAATCCAGAAAAGCCAGGTAGCGGCCGCGCGCCCGCATCAGGGCCAGGTTGCGCGCCGCGCCCAGGGGCACGGTGGTTTCGCCGCGAAAATAACGCAGCTTGGGGCCGTAACTTTGGGCAATGGCCGGACTGTCGTCCGTGGAGCCGTTGTCCCAGAAGATGACTTCAAAATTCCCAAAGGTCTGGGCCATAAGGCTGTCCAGAGCCGCGCGCAGATCGCGGGCGCTGTTCAGGCAGTTCATGATCACGGACACGGCGGGAGCGCTCACGGCTTCTTTGCCTCCGGAGTTGTTGCGGCGGGTCCGGCCAGCTCCCGCGTCCGGCGGAAAACCCAGTATTTGCAGAGCAGGTAGACAAAGACCGGAACCAGCACCACGGCCACGGGCATGGCAAACTCATAGGCCAGGCCCAGGTGGACGAGCAGCCAGACAATGCAGGAGTTGAGCCCCAGGCCCACGGCCTGGGTGGCGGCGAAGCGCGGCAGCATGGCCCGGTGGCCGCCCCTGGCCTGGAATGTCCAGAGGCTCTGGCCCAGATAGGAGACAAAAAAGCTGATCAGATAGGCCAGGCCGTTGCCCGCCAGCAGGGGCAAAGCCCAGACGTTCACGAACAGCAGGCCCAGCAGGGCGTAGCAGAGGGTCGCCAGGCCGCCCATCAGGCCGAAGCGTATCCAGCGCCGGGCCAGCAGGCTTTGCACGAAGCGCCGCAGGTCCTCCCAGGTGGGGACAAAGCCGGTCACAATGTTTTCTCCACAATATAGCGGGGCCGACGCCGCACTTCCGTGAAAATCTTGGCGATATACTCGCCCATGACGGAGAGGCAGAACAACTGCACCGAGCCCAGCAGCAGCACCACGATGATCAGCGAGGTCCAGCCCGGAATGACCGCGCCTTCCATATACTGGAACAGCGAAACCAGGCTGTAGGCCAAGGCCGCCAGCATGCAGAGCAGGCTCATGAGGCCCGCCAGGCGCAGGGGCGCGGCGCTGCAGGAGGTGATGCCCTTCCAGGCGAAGGAAAGCATTTTCAGCAGAGGGTACTTGCTCTCTCCGGCCTGGCGCGACAGGCGCGCGTAGTAGACCTTGCCGCTCTTGAAGCCCAGACCGGGAAAAAGCCCGCGCAGAAACAGGGTCTGCTCCCCGTAGGACGGCAGAACCTCCAGCACGGGCCGGGCCACCAGGCGGTAATCCGCGTGGTCCGGGATCAGGCGCACGTTCAGCCAGTTCATGAAGCGGTAGAAGAAATGCGCGGTGCCCCGCTTGAAGGAGGTGTCGGAACTGCGGTCCTTGCGCACGCCGTACACAATGTCGCAGCCTTCGGCATAGCGGGCCAGCATTTCCGGGATGACCCCGATGTCGTCCTGAAGATCGGCGTCCAGGCTGATGATGCAGTCCGCGCCCCACTGGCGGGCCGTGTCCATGCCGGCCCAGACCGCGTTCTGGTGTCCGGCGTTGGCCGCGAAGCTGATGCCCCGGCAGAAGGGATCGTGCCGATGGCGTTCTTCCAGCACTTGCCAGGTGCGGTCGCGGCTGCCGTCGTCCACATACAGGGCGTAGCTTTCCGGCCGGATCAGGCCCTCGGCCTTGCAGCGCTCCAGCAGCTCCGCCAGGGCGTTCAGCGTGCGCGGAAGAGTTTCTTCCTCATTATAGCAGGGAACCACCAGGGCCAGCAGAGGCGCGGGACGGGACGGCATGGCAAACTCCTGTGAGACGGCGGCGCGCCCTCAGGCCGCCGCGGCGCGGGCCAGGGCCGCGCAGACGTTTTCCACATCCTCCCGGCTCAGGCCCGGATGCAGGGGCAGGGTCACCAGTTCCGCGTACAATTGTTCGGTGACCGGCAGGCGCACGGCCCCGCCGCCGAAAAAGCTCAGCAGATGGTTGGGCTTGTAATGCACGCCCGTGGGAATGCCCTCCTGGGCCAGGGCCTCCTTGACCGCGTCCTTGCGGCCGTTCAGGATGCGCACGGGCATAATGTGCGGCACAATGAAGTCCTCCGGGTCGGTGTGCAGCAGGGCCAGACCCGGCAGGCCCGCCAGGCGCTCGGCGTAGACGGCGGCCAATGCGCGCCGGACCGGGATAAATTCGCTGTCCAGGCGGGAAAGCTGCACCCTGCCGATGGCGGCCATGAGATTGCTCATGTGGTAGCGCCAGCCCTGGCGTTTGACGTCCGGGTCCCAGGAACGGATACCGGCAAAGCGCTTCTGGGCGTCGTTTTCCACCGAAAGCAGGCGCGCGTCCGAAGCCAGACGCGCGGCCTCGGCGTCAAAGGCCACCAAGCAGCCGCCCTCGCCGGAGGTGATGTTTTTGATGCCGTCAAAGCTGAAGCAGACCATGTCCCCGAACGAGCCGATCCTGCGCCCGTGATGGCGGCAGCCGAAGGCGTGGGCCGCGTCCTCCACCACGCGCAGAGCCTTGCGCCGGGCAAAGTCGTAGACCTCGTCCAGATGCCAGGGGTTGCTGGCGTAGTCCACGGGCATGACGGCGATGGTGCGGGGGGTGAGGCGCTTTTCCGCGTCGCGAAGATCCAGAGTGCCGGTTTCGGGCAGCACGTCGCAGGCCACGGGCACGCAGCCCGCCGCCGTGACTGCCTGGAAGGAAGCCACAAAGGTCAGCGAGGGCACCAGCACCTCGGCCTTGCCGTCCGTGGCGCGGCACTGGGAAGCCACGGCGTCCATGGCCAGATGCAGGGCCGCCGTGCCCGTGTTCGTGGTGATGACCTGCTGCGGGGTCACGCCGAGATACGCGGCCAACTCCTCTTCAAACAAACGGGTCTCATTGCCTATGCCCAGATAGCCGTCTTCCAGAATGACCCGGCTGACGGCGCGGGCCTCGGCTTCACCCACAATGGAACGCGAAAGACGCAAGGACATGAGCCCCTCCGCAAGAGTGCAAAAGTTCTCCGGACGCGGCATGCGCCCGGAGAACTTTTGCAATACCCTCTATCGCCGCCCGGAGCAAGCGCCGGGACGGGGCGGCGGCAAAGGCCACCGCCCCGGTCCATTTTCCCTCTTACAGCGCCGGGGCTGTTTCCGGCGGATTCGCGGGCCTGAAATCCGCGAACACGGAGCAGACCTTGCTCAGCACATGCAGCGAAGATTGCAGGCTGCTGCCGATCAAGTGGATGGTGAAGCCGTCGAGATCTTCCGCCTCGCCGAAATGTTCCATGAGATATGCCGTGACATAGAGATCGTCATACACCTTGCCGAGCAGTCCGGACAGATCCTTTGCCCTGTGCGCGTCAAGCACGTCCTCTTCATATTTCAGCATATACGACGGCACGCGGTAGCAGCGCAACTCATGCGGCACCTCTTTGGCCGGGCCGCCGGGATTGACGGGAGAAGCATCCGGCACGGCGCATTCCGCCGGTTCCGGCTCTTTTCCGGCCGCGAAGGCCAGCAAGGCCCGCGCCGTCTGTTGCAGCGTTTCGGCCAATGCGGCGCAATGGGAAAAATCTGGAGAAGCGGCGGGCGGGATGGGGCGGGGCTGTGAACGCTGAGCGTCCAGAGAAGGATCGGACATCAGGCACCTCTACGGTTTTCTTATTGGAGCCTTCAGAATGAAAAGCTCCGGGTGCTAAGAACTGCCGCAGAGCAGCGGACTATTTCCCGGCAAGCCGGTCTTGTATTTCGCCCACACCCGGAACGATAATGCGGGAAGGCGCGCCCCGCCGGAGGCAAGACGCAAGAAAACCCACAAGCTGTCGGGGTGGGAAACCGTCTACGGAAAGGTGTTCTTAGGCACCTGTGGAGAGGGCAACATATTTCAGGGCGGCAGTCAAGAATTCCCCGCCTGGTGTCTAATTTAAAAAATCAGACACATCAAACCCGTAGGATTTTACGGCGGTGAAGCCGCCATGATCCCGCGAAAAACCATGTTTTTTCGTGGACGATCCTGCGAAAATTGTGGGCATAGTTATGCTCTCAATTTTTGCAATCAGACACTAGGATGTGGGTGGGGATTTTTTTGGGGGGGCTTGTCGCACAAACGACGTTTCTCGCTGCCCTGCGGGCACAGAGGCCTTACGCCTCCCGGCGTTTGGGCCGCCGTTCAGGCGAAAAAAGCCGTGCCCGAAGGGCACTATGCATACCGCTTGGGAGCAAGCCCCCCCCCAAAAAAAAATCCATCACCGGAGGCGCGTCACACGCCCCGCCCCGAACCCGCCCTACGTCGCGCTGAGATCAATATCGCTGAGCAGATTGTCCAGATCCAGCAGAATGAGCAGGCGGTCGTCCAGCTTGCCGATGCCCCGGATATATTCGGAACCGATGCCCGCCACCACCGGCGGCGGGTCCTCGACCGTGCCCGCCGGAATGCGCAACACCTCGGAAACGCCGTCCACCAGGAAGCCCACGATTTTCTGCCCCAGTTCCATGACCACGATGCGGGTGTTGCTGTCGTGCTCAAGGACGGGCATGTTGAAGCGCGTGCGCATGCTGATGACCGGGATGACCTTGCCGCGCAGGTTGATGACGCCCTCAATGAAGGCCGGAGCGCGCGGCACCATGGTAATCTGCATCAGGCGGATGATTTCCTGCACGGCCAAGATATCCACGCCGAATTCCTCTTCGCCGATGCGGAAAGTGACCAGCTGGATCAGGTCGCCGTCGTGCTCGTCGTGTCCCTGGCTTTTCATATCTTCTATAATCTGACTCATGGCAAAACCTCCTCAGGGGCTGTCCGGGACACGCCGCCTGTCATGTGCGGTACAGCGGAGCGGTCCGGAGCGCGGCGGCATGGCCGCCCTCACCTTGTCCGTTTGTCCGCCCCGATGCTCTTGCTTGAGCTGACTCGCCGACAATCCTTATCGGCTGCTGTGAAAAATACTTGAGGCCTGCTGCTCTAACCCCAGGCTTCGGCCTGCGCGCGCTCCGCCTCGCTGAGATAGCCCAGCCAGACGCGGCGCATGGCTTCAAAATGGTTGACGCGCAGATCCTCGGCCCAGGCGCTGCGGACATCCCAGGGCTTGGGGCCGTGGAAATGCACGATATGCCCCGCGTCCAGGCAGTCGGCCTGATAGGGCGGGCAATTCCAGCGGTCCTCCAGGCGGGTGACGCGCTTGCCGAAAAAATAGTTCAGCAGGGACTGGTCCAGGTTGCCGATGCGGCCCACATTCTGAAGGGAAAAAGCCAGAAAATGCCCGATCAGGTCGCGCCGCCGCAGACGCGCCAGATTGAACAGCACCACGCCGCTGGAAAACGTCCAGATGGGAAAAGGCATGGGCACGGTATAGCGCTGTTCCCGGAACTCATAGGCAAGACTTTCATACTCATGGTAAAACGGGGCCGTTTTTTCGCGGGCCATGCCCATGTACAACGGCAGCGGACCGTTGAAAAGCGCGTCCAGGGGACGCTGGAACAGCATGTCCGCGTCGCAGTACAGCACGGCTTCATCCCCGGCCAGTTCCGGCACCAGGGCCAGCTCCAGCTTCAAAAAGCAGCCGATGTTGGCATGGGTTTCCGGCGGCAACAGGTCGCGGCTGAGGCGGGGCCGGTAGCGCGCCAGCGGGATGCCTTCGCGGGTCACGCCTTCAAGCACCTCCTGCTTGTCCCCGGCATAGACGCAGAGACAAGGCGCGTCGGGCCCGTGCAGGGCGCGCAGGGAACGCACGGCCACCTTGAGCAGCAGCAGATAGCGCGGATTGTCGTCAATGCAGAAGACGACTTTCATCTTCCTCTCCGCGTAGGTGTCGGCGCAGCCGCTCGACACGATCGGCCATGTCCGCCGGGTTGAAATCATTGACCGCCGCCAGCACCCCGGCCAGGTCTTCGGCGTAGGGCGTGCCTTCCACCAGGGGGATGAAGGCTTCCAGCGCGCTTTCCACGCCGCCCCAGTCCGTTTCCATGCGCCGCGGCAATTCCTCAAGCAGGAGCAGCAATGCGCGCTTGTGCTCTTCGGCCAGGCGCAGGTCGCCCGCCGTGACGGCCAGGCGGCTGTGGCTCTGAAGCTGGCGGATCCGCTCCAAAGCCTCGTCCATGGCCGCCTCAAAACGACGCAGCAGGTCTTCGCCGGGCGGCACGCCGGGCAGGGAGGACTCCATCCGCCTGGTCAGTTCCGTGACCCGCTCCACGCCCAGGTTGGCGGCCACGCCCTTGACCGTGTGCGCCAGCCGCGCCGCGCCGCGATAGTCATTGCGGGCCAGCAGCTCGCGCAACTGCACGGCGCTTTGGCCGTAGTGCTCCACAAAACGGATCAGCAGCTCGTTGTACAGCTTTTCATTGCCGCCCACCGTGGCCAAGCCCGCCTTGATGTTGACGGCCTGCCTGTCCCCGGAGGGGACAGGCGCGGGCGTCGCAGCGACGCCCGCCTCCTCCGACGTGCGCCCGGCGGCCTCCCGCACGGGATTGCGGGCCAGCCCACCGGGCAGCCACTCATCAAGGGCCGCATACAGTTCCGCCGGATTCACGGGTTTGGTCAGATAGTCGTTCATGCCCACGCTCTTGCCGTCCATGCGCGAGCCCTTGTCGGCATGGGCCGTCATGGCCAGAATGGGCAGTTCCTCCGGGGAGCGGCCCAGTTCACGGATCCGGCAGGTGGCTTCAAGGCCGTCCATAACCGGCATCTGCACGTCCATGAGCACGAGGGACACGGGCTGCCGCCGCACGTATTCCACGGCTTCGCGCCCGTTCCCGACCACAGTCACCGCAAGCCCGGCCTGTTCCAGCAATTCCCTGGCGATCTGGCGGTTGATCTCGTTGTCGTCCACCACCAGCACCGGCGGCACGACTCCCGCGTCCCGCTCCCCGCCGTCCGGAACAGGCAGGGGATCATCCTCTTCCACATCCGGCGGCAGGTCGAACTCCAGGTCAAAGCTCAAGCGGCTGCCTCGGCCCGGCGCGCTGTCCACCGTGATCTCGCCGCCCATCAGCTTGACCAGGTGGCGGGCCAGCGCCAGGCCCAGTCCCAGGCCGCTGCCGGAACGGGTCATGGACATGTCGCCGGGCACAAAGGGTTCGAACAGTTTGGCCTGGTTTTCCCCGCTGATGCCGGGGCCGCTGTCCGCCACGCAAAAACGCAGGCGTACCTTGCCCGCGGCCGCGTCCGGCAGCGGGGCCACGCTCAGCTCCACGCCGCCTTCCGCCGTGTACTGCACGGCATTGTCCAAGAGAATGCGCAGCACTTCCTCCAGATGCCGCTCGTCGCCGAGCAGGCGCGCGGGCAGGCCCTGGGCCGCATGCAGCGCCAGGGACAATTTTTTCTCGGCGGCCTGGGCGGCCACGCTCTGGCGCAGCAGGTCCAGAAAACGGCCCAGGGGGAAAAGCGTGAGTTCCGGCCGCAGGCTGCCTTCGTCCACGCTGGCGAAGTCCAGAATGCGGTTGAACATGTCCAGCAGCACGCTGCCGGATTTGTTGATCTGGGAGAGATACTTGCGCTGGCCGGGGCCCAGCTCGGTCTGCAGGCAGAGATAACTCATGCCGATGATGGCGTTCATGGGCGTGCGGACTTCGTGGCTGATCCGGCGCAGAAAATCCTCCTGCACGCTGGAGGCCTTCTGGGCTATCCGCAGGGAGGAAAGCGCCTGGGCCCTGGCCTGCAGGGCCTGTTTCCGGCTGGCGTGCGCCGCCGTCTCCGCCGTCTTGAGCTCCTGGATGCGCAGAAGCAGCGCGCTCTTCATCTTTTGCAGGGAGCCGAACATGCCCGCCAGCTCGTCGCCGTATTTCAGACGCAGGGGCGCGGGGTCGTTGCCCGCGGCCACGTCCTCGGCATAGCGGCCCACCAGGCCCAGGGGCCGGACCACCCGCTTGTGGAAAACAAACATGCCGGCCGCCACATTGACCGCCAGCAGGCCCAGGCCGACGACGGCCAGACCGAGCATCCACCACAGGGCGCGCTTCCGCTCGGACATATGCGCCAGAAAATCCTGATAGAGGTGGGCGCGCAACTGCCGCCCGGCATTGCTGATTTTGTCCGGAATACGCGCCAGCTTGGTGTCGTAGACCCATTGCAGGGCCTGCTTTGGCTGGGGGTCGCCCTGAATGGAAAATCCGCCCCGCGCGTCGGGGAACAGGCCGCGCGCCCGCATCACGGCGATTTCGGTCAGACGGCTCAGCAGCTCGTTCTGCTCCAGGCAGAACTGGAGCAGGCTTCTTTCCTCTTTGTCCAGATCAAGGCTGTTCGCGATCTCCTGCAGGGAGCGCCCCCCCTCCCCTTTGAGAAGTGAGCCCGACGGGCGCCCGACATCGCCGCGCTCGGCCAGAAGAAGGGCCTGCCATTCCTCCAGCCGGCTCTCATTGGGCGCGCTGACATAGTCCAGGGCCAGACGGTATTTGTCGGCCGCGCCGCCCCCCAGCTCGCTGAGCAGCGCGTCTATGCGGTAAAAATTGTGCAGCAGGCCGTTGACTTCCCGCAGGTCGCGGCCGAGCCAGAAAAAACAGACCCCCAGCAGGAGCACCAGGCCCAGTTGCACCAGGTTGGAGGTTTTGATAATGGCCCGGATCGTCATGCCTTCACTCCCACGCACCCCAGGGGCGCGGCCTCGGCGGCCTTCTTGATGTTGTTGCCGTAGTACCATAGGCTGCCGGAAAAATCATCTTCCAACCCATTGCCGGACGCGGCGATGGCAGCCCGGCGCGACGCCGGGCGCGGTGACGCCATGGCAGCTTCCGCCCCACGCCCCTTTTCCCGCCTTGTCCCCCACCTGGCCCTGCTCACGGCCATGTGCGTCTGGAGCACTTCCTACGTGGCGTTGCGCATCGCGCTTTCCGGCCTCACGCCCCTGCAGGCCATGGCCGGGCGCATGCTGGTGGCAAGCCTGGTCTTCGCGCCCCTCTGGCCCCGCCTGTTCCGGGATCTGCGCCGCCACGGCCACCTGGGGGCCCTGCTGCTGATGGGCTTCTGCGAACCCTGCTGCTATTTTCTGTTCGAAACCCACGCCCTGCGGCTGACCACAGCCTCCCAGGCGGGCATGGTGGTCTCTCTTCTGCCTCTGATCGTGGCCGGCGTGGCCTGGGTCGCCCTGGGCGAACGGATAAGCGGACGGGTCTGGCTGGGCTTCGCTCTGGCCGTGGGCGGCGTGGTCTGGCTTTCCCTGGCCGCCGCGCCCGCGGACAACGCGGCCGACCCCATGCTGGGCAATGCCCTGGAAGCTCTGGCCATGCTCTGCGCCGCCTTTTACACAGTCATCGCCCGGCGGCTTTCCCCGCTCTACAATCCCATGCAGATCACCGCCGCGCAATCCGGCCTGGGCATGCTTTTCTTCTGCCTGCTGCTGCTTTTTCTGCCGGAAACGAGCCGCCCCATTTCCCTGGGCCTGGAACTGCCCGCCTGGGCTCCCTGGGCCAGCGTGCTCTATCTCGGCGGCTGCGTGACCTTCGGCGGCTACGGGCTGTACAATTTCGGGGTCAACCGGCTCTGCGCCGGGCAGGCCGCGGCCTATACCAACCTGATCCCGGTCTTTACCCTGCTGTTCGGCGTGAGCCTGCTGCACGAGGTCTTTCTGCCCTCGCAGTACCTGGCCTCGGTCCTGGTCATCGCCGGGGTGCTGCTCAGCCAATGGCGAGGAAATACGCACGCGAAAGAACCCTGCAAAAAATAGCGGCGGACCCGTTGCGCGATTCGGCTTTTTTTCAGCGTTGCCCGGCTCCGGCTGCCTCCCGGCTTCTTCGGACTTGCGGCCTCCTTTTTTCAACCTCTCGATATCAGCACCGCCTTTACCGCGAAGAACGCCGCTTCCCGGAGGATGCGCGGCGCTCCCCCCGGCCGGGAAGCAGCGCGTCGCCGTCGCCGTCGCGCAGGAACAGAAAAACCAGGGAGGCCAGCAGGGTGACGCCGCCGACCGTGAGAAAGGTTTCATGAAAATGGTCCAGCAGCGACCCCGGCGCAAGGGCGTTGAACAAGCGCAGCACCGCCGTGCTGCTGGCCACGCCGAAGCTGATCGAAAGCTGCTGGGTGACGGCGAGCAGGCTGTTGCCGGTACTGACATGTTCCTGGGCGAGATCCCCCAGGGTGATGCTGTTCATGGCCGTGAACTGCGTGGACATGGCCATGCCCAGCAGGATCATGGGCAGGATCAGCATCCAGAGGGGCAGCGAGGGGGTCTGGAGTGAGAACTGGGCGATCATCAGGCCGATGCAGGCGGTGACCCCCACCAGGGTGTTGCGGTAGCCGAAGCGGCGCAGCACGCGCACGGCAAATGTTTTGGCCGTGAGGGAGCCCAGGGCCATGGGGGCCATCATCATACCGGCGGTCAGAGCCGGGTGGCCCAGCCCCACCTGGAGCATGAGCGGCATGAGATAGGGCATGCAGCCCGTGCCCAGCCTGGAAACCACATTGCCCGCGATGCCCACGCGGAAGGTGTGGATGCGAAAAACGCCCAGGCGGATCAGGGGAGCCTGGTTGCGCCGGGCGTGCCGGGCGTACAGCGTCAGAAGCGCCACACCGGCGAGCAGCAGAAAGGGAGCCAGGCATTTTGACTCCGCACGGCCACCGAAAAGCTCCAGGCCGCCGGAAAACAGAGCCAGCCCGAGACCGAAAAAAGCGAACCCCGTGAAATCAAACGGCCCGTGCGGCCCTGTGAACTGGGGCATAATCCGCCAGGCATAAAGCATGCCCGCCAGGCCCACCGGGATGTTGATCAGAAAAATCCAGTGCCACCCGGCATAGGTCACCAGAGCGCCGCCCAGCAGCGGTCCGACCACCGGCCCCACCAGTCCCGGAATGCTGATGAAGTTGAGCACGGCCACCAGTTTCTCGCGCGGAAAGGCCCGCAACACGGCCAGCCGGGCCACGGGCATCATCATGGCCCCGCCGATGCCCTGGATCACGCGCGAAAGCACCAGCATGGGCAGGCTGCCGGACAGGGCGCAGGAAAGGGACCCCAACACGAAGAGGGCCACCGCGAACAGAAAGACGTTGCGGGTGCCGAAGCGGTCCGCGAACCAGCCGCTCGCGGGGATCAACAGGGCCACGGTCAGGGTGTAGCCGACCACGGTCATCTGCATGGCCAGGGGCGACTCGCCGAGGCTTTCGGCAATGGCCGGCAAGGCGGTGTTCAGGATAGTGGCATCCAGAGCCTGCATGAAAAAGGCCGCGGCCGCGATCAGGGGCAAACCGGCCATGCCGCCGGGGGAAATTCTCATACGCTGTCTCCGCCCATTACGGGCCCCCGGTATCTGAGACAAACACGAACGCCCTGCTGAACGCCAGCAGAGCACCCCGCCCAAGGATTTGCAAGCAAATCCTTGGGCGGGTCAGCGTCATCAGCGTTTATTTGCTCCGGGACCGCGGCAGGCCGGGCTTCCGCCGGAGCTCACGGCGGTGCGCGGCTACAGCCCCAGCATGGCGTAAATGGCCGCCATATCCAGATTCGCCTCCACCGCGTCGGCCAGGCGGTCCAGCTCCGGCCCCAGGCTGTAGGCGACCCCGGTGCGCGGCGCAAGGCCCCGCTCCCGGCGCAGCCGGTTCAGAAAGGCATGGCGGAAGGCGTCCGCATCGAAAACCCCGTGCAGGTAGGTGCCCCAAACCCGCACCGTGCCGTCGGCGCCGGGCAGGCCCCAGCCCAGCGTCCGCCCTGCCTCGTCCGTCATGACCGGCGTCAGCGGCATTCGCGGCGCGCAGGCCGCATCGCGCCGCTCTTCCGCCGGGACGCTGCGCCCGTGGTGGATTTCATAGCCCCGCACCGCCAGCTCCTCTCCGGCCAGCGCGGTCAGAGCCCGGCCGACGGTCCGGCGCAACAGTTTCGCGCCGCCCAGTTCCGTGCTCAGCGGCAACAGGTTCAGGCCCGGCTCCAGGCCGCCCTCCTCCAGGCCCAGCGGGTCGGCAATGCTTTGCCCCAGCATCTGCAGGCCGCCGCAAATGCCGACCAGCGCCCCCCGGCTCCGGCAACGCTCCGCATAGCCGCACAGGGCCTCTGCCAAGCCCGTCCGGCGCAGAAAACGCATGTCCGCAATGCTGTTCTTGCTGCCCGGCAGAATCACGGCATCCGGCGCGCCCAGCTCGTCGGCGTGCCGCACAATGCGCAGGCGCACGTCCGCCTCGGCCCGCAGGGCGTCCAGGTCGGTGAAGTTGCTGATATGGGGCAGGTCCACCAGGGCGATATCCAGGCAGTCCGGCGCAGCGGGCCTGTCCCCGTCCGCCGCGTCCAGGCCCGGCGTGATCCCCAGCTTGAAGCTGACGGAATCCTCCTCCGGCAGGCGCAGATCCTCGAGCATGGGCACCACGCCCAGAAAAGGACGGCGCGTCCGGCGGCTCACCGCCTCCAGGGCCGGGTCCAGCAGGGAGGCGTCGCCCCGGAACTTGTTCAGCACATACCCGGCCACGCGCGCCCGGTCGGCCCGGCCCAGCAGGCTCATGGTGCCCACCAGGGAGGCAAAGGCCCCGCCCCGGTCGATGTCCGCCACCAGCAGCACACGCGCCTCGGCATGGCGGGCCATGCGCATGTTCACGATGTCGTGAGCCCTGAGATTGATTTCCGCCGGGCTGCCCGCGCCCTCCAGAACCATGACGTCCATGCCCGAGGACAGCTCGCGGTAGGCGCGGCGCACGGCCTTCCAGGCCTCGGGCTTGTAACGCAGATACGCGCCCACCCGCATCTGGCCCACGGGACGGCCCAGCACAATGACCTGGGAACCCACATGGGAAGTGGGTTTGAGCAGCACCGGATTCATGCGCGCGTCGGCGGGCAGGCCGCAGGCCACGGCCTGCAGGGCCTGGGCCCGGCCCATTTCCTCGCCCTGTTCGGTCACAAAGGAATTGAGGGCCATGTTCTGGGCCTTGAAGGGCGCCACTCTCAGCCCACGGCGGGCCAGCAGGCGGCAGACGGCGGCGGCGAGCAGGCTTTTGCCCGCGTTGGAGCAGGTGCCCTGGAGCATCAGGGCCGGCACGGCGGCTTTGGCCGAGACGGGTGCCGGAGCCGCATCCGGCGCGCAAAAAGAGGGTCGCATGCCTCTTTCCTTACCCGCATGCGCGGGCGGGAGCAAGAAAACTTGCAGGCTCTTGCCGCATCCTTTATATAAGGAAAGTCGTAAGAACAGATCGCAACCTCTGCACGGAGGCCGCATGAAACGTGTTCTACTCTGGATTCTGGGCATCGTGATCGTGCTGGGCGTGGCCGGGGCCATCCTGCTCGGCCGCATCGACACGCAATTCGTGGTCAATCAGATCGCTGACGCCACGGCCAAGGCCACCGGCAAACCTCTGGTCTTCGCCAGCGCGCCGAGCCTGTCCCTGCTGCCGCCCGGCGTGAAATTCGGGCAGGCCGGTTGGGGCGAGATCAAGGACGGCCAGGGCCTTGCCGTGTCCGTCAAAAGCGGCATGGTGGAGCTGGAACTGGCCCCGCTGCTCTCCGGCAACCTGGTGGTGCGCGAGGTGCGCCTGGACAATCCCGTGCTGGAAGTGCGCGAGGGCAAGGCCGTGTCCGGACAAGATGCGCCGGCGGCCGCTCCCGCCGCTTCCCCCGTTTCCGGCGCCCAGGCCGGAGCCGTCGCGCCTTCCGATGAGCTGCCCGTGGAACTGATGCGCCTCGTGGTGCGCCAGGGCGAAGTGCGCTATGTGGACGCCCGGGGCGTTCATCTGGAGATCAAGGACCTCAATCTTTCCGTGGAAAATCTGCGCCGCCGCGAAGAAGCCGGCATGCAGTGCGATTTTTCCTTTGATCTCAAAGAGGACCAAAAGGCCGTCCTGGCCGGCAATCTGGCTCTGGACGCCAAGCTGCGCTATTACGCGCCGCATCTGACCTTCCGCCAGATTTCCCTGACCTTCACGCCCCTGGGCGGCCTGTTGCCCAAGGAGGCCGGGCCCGCGCAACTGGTCTGCGAAGGGGCGCTCAATCTCCAGACCCAAAGCCTGCGCCTGGCCACGGCCCGGCTGAGCACGCCCCAGGCCCGCCTGACCCTCGGCGGCGAGGCCACCCTGACGCCCCAGGCCTTCAAGGGCACCGTGAGCCTGGAAGGTTCGCCGCGCAAGCTGGCCGCCCTGGCCGGGCAGACGCTCAAGCCCTCGGACAACGACGTGCTGAGCTTCAAAAGCGTTCTGGAATACGCGGACGACACCCTGCATCTGCGCCAGATCGTCATGCAGCTGGACGACATTCCGGTGCGCGGGGACCTGAGCTTGGCCCTGGGCACACCCTTGGCCATATCCGGCGGCATCCAGACCGGTATGATCAATCTGGACAAGTACCTGCCCCTGCCCCAAAACGGCACATCCACCGCGCCGGCCCGCAAAGCGGCTGAAGGCAAGGCCCAGGGCGGAGCGTCGTCCGGGAGTTCCGCGCAGTCCACCCAGTCCGTGCAAAACCGGCCCGGCGTGAATCTGCGCGCGGCTCTGGCCGGAGTGCGCCAGGGCAAACTGAGCGTCACGGACATCGCCTTTATTCTCAAGGGTGAAAAAAACCGCTACACCGTCACCTCCTTGAGCTGCGCCCTGGGCAGCGGCGGCAGCATCAAGGGGTCGGCCGTTGCTGATCTGCCGAGCAAGGCATACAGTCTCAAGGCTACGGCAGCGGGCGTCAATGTGGGCGGCCTGCTGGAAGCTCTGGGCAAGGGCCGTCCGGTGGACGGCGTCGCAGCGCTGGACGTGGACCTGAGCATGCGCGGCGCGGACGCCAAGGCCATGCTGGCCGGGCTCAACGGCCGGGGCGTGCTGGAAGTGCGCAACATGCATCTCGAGGCCATGTCCGCCCTGCCTCAGAACGTGCCGGGCCTGACCGGCAAAAAAGGCGCGGTGCCCGACCGCTTTGATCTGGTGCGCGTGCCTTTCACGGCCCGCAACGGCGAAGTGACGGCCCAGCCCATCACGGTCAGCTCCGCCGGGCTCAACGCCTCGGGCCGGGCCCTGGCCAGCCTGCCGCGCGAATACCTGGACGCCACGGCGGACATCAAAACCCTGGGAATGACCATTCCCGTGGTGGCCAAGGGGCCCTTCAGCAATATTTCCTACGGCGTCGACCCCAAATTCGCCCTGGATATGGCGAGAAAACTGCCTGGCGCGTTGCTGGACGGCGGCAAGGCGGCGGGAGGCGCGACCCGGAACGGCGCGGAGGGTGCGGGCGGCGTGATGAAAAAAGGCCTTGAGGGCGCGGGCGGGCTGATGCGCGGGCTTTTCGGCAAATAGCGGCGTGCGGCCTGCGGGAGCGAGCGCGGGACTTCGGGCCCCGCTCCGGGAAAGCCGGGTTTGCCTTTTCCCGGCCCGAGGCTAAAGATTTTTTTTAGCCGACCGTTGAGAATGCTAATGTCTCATTGGAAAAATTAGACACACAAAACCCGTTAGGGTTTTGCGGCGGCATAGCCGCCGGAGTCAGCGAAAAACCACGTTTTTTCGCAATCAGGCACGAGAAGCGGCCCACCGAGGGCAGGCCCAGTCCCGTTGGCGACGGATGCCGACGCGGGTGGACGATAGTCATGGATTGAGCGTACAGGCGGCAAAGTATGTACTTATTAATAGGTCTTGCCATCGTTGCGGCCTCGGTGTTTACCGGCTACACCCTGGCCCACGGCGAATGGGGCGTACTTTTCCAGCCTGCGGAATTCATCATTATTCTGGGGTGTGGCCTGGGCGCGTTCTTTGGTTCCCAGACCAAGTACACTTTCAGCCTGATCGTCAAAAGCCTGAAGCATCTGTTCGCGGACCCCGGCTCCAGCAAATCGCGCTATCTGGAAACCCTGGCCCTGCTTTACGCGCTGTTTTCCAAGATGCACCGCGAAGGCGTCATCAGTATTGAAAGCGACGTGGAAAAGCCGGAAGCCAGTCCCATTTTCAGCAAATACCCCAACGTGTCCAAGGACACCAGGATCGTCAACTTCATCGGCGACACCCTGCGCGTCTACCTGACCACCGGCGACCCGGCGGACATCGACAGCCTCATGGACGTGGACATCGCCACCATGCGCGAGGAAGGCATTCTGCCCGCCCATGCCGTGAGCCACATGGCCGAATCCATGCCGGGCATGGGCATCGTGGCCTGCGTGCTGGGCGTGGTGCTGGCCATGGGCAAGATCAACGAGCCCCCGGAAGTGCTGGGCCACTACATCGGCGCGGCCCTGGTGGGCACGTTTTTCGGCATTCTCTGTTGTTACGGCCTGTTCGGCCCCATGGGCGCCAAGCTGGAAAACTTTGTCTCCGAGGAACATTTTTATTATCATTCCATCAAGGAGGCCGTGGCCGCCGCCATTCGCGGGTCCACCCCCCTGATCGCCGTGGAATACGGCCGCCGGACCATTCCCTATCCGTTCCGGCCCACGTTCGCGGAAATGGAAGAAAAGCTCAAAAACGGCTAGCCCCGAGCCCGGCCGCTCTTCCCGCCGTCGGCGGGAGCCGAGTCCACAGCCGGGCGCGTCCCGGCTTTTGCTTTTTATCGTGAGGAAAAATTATGAGCAGCGCCTGGAAAGTCGCGTACGCCGACTTTGTGACGGCCATGATGGCCTTCTTTCTTCTGCTCTGGGTGCTCAACATGGTGCCCCCGGAGACCAGGGCCGGCCTTGCCGCCTATTTCAGCGGCGAGCGCAACTTTGATTCCAGCTCCACCTCGCCGGTGTCCAACAACCCCTTTATCCAGAACACCGATAAAATCGACACCAGGGATCTCAAGATCAATGAAGTGGAAAAATCCCACTACGCCATTGCCCAGAAAATCAAACAGATGCTCATGGCCGATGCCGTGCCGCAGAGTTCCTCGGGCATCAGCGCCGACGACGTGGGCGTGCAGCTGCGTGTCAATTCCGACGTGATGTTCAAGGCCGGTTCCGTGGATTTTCTGCCTGAAGGCGAAAAAGTGCTGGGCAGCGTCTTGCAGATTCTGAAGGAATACAATCTCTATCTGGTGGTGCGCGGCCATGCCGACAGTACCGAGGCCAGGCCGCCCTATGCCTCGGCCTGGGAGCTCTCCGGCGCCCGAGCCGCGGCGGTGCTGCACTATCTGGCCGACCACGGCGTCAAGCCCACCCGCCTGCGCGGCGTGGCCTACGGCGACACGCGCCCGCTCAAGCCCGGCATCGACGAGGAAAGCCGGGCCGTCAACCGACGGGTGGAGTTTTTTTTCCACCGGCCCGAGGTGATGTCCTACAGCGTCGTGTATTAAGGAAGCGCTGATTAATGGTCTTTTTGCCCTCTGCCCGCGTCCGGTTCACTCCGTGCGAAGGTCGAATATGTTTGGATATACTCCCTCCGCCCGCAGTTCGCCGCCCTTGGCAGAGAACAAAAATTTTCATTAATCAGTGCTTCCTTAAGCGTCTGAAAAAGCAAAGGACCGACAGATGTCGGTCCTTTGCTTTTTCTCATTCACAACTGACGCCCGATGAGTTCCAAACTCACCGCCTACACAAACGAGAGGCTCTGTCCGGGGCGCATGGCAATGCAGTCGCAGGCGGGGCAGACCTCGGCCAGCCGGGCCTGGAAGTCCGCGGCGCTCTGGGCCAGCACCGGGAAGGTCCCCCAGTGCATGGGAATGACGGACTTGCAACCCAGCAGTTTACAGGCCATGGCCGCCTGGCGGGCGTCCATGGTGAACACGCCGCCGATGGGCAGCAGGGCCACATCAATATGGTAGAGTTGTCCCCAGAGTTCCATGCCGCTGAAAATGCAGGTGTCGCCCGCGTGGTAGACGACAAGGCCGTCGGGCATCTCAATAATGTAGCCCGCGGGGGCTCCGGAATCGCTGGAATGGAAGGCCTGGGTCATGGTGGCCCTGATGCCCTTGCATTCCATGGTGCCGCCCATGTTGAAGCCGATGCCGTTGAGGATCTGGGCCTGGGGCACGCCCGCCTCCATCAGCTTGTCCGCCGTGCCCACGATGGCCCCGAGCATGGCCCCGGTTTTGCGGCAGATGTTCACGGAATCGCCCACATGGTCTCCGTGGTCGTGGGTAATCAGCACCATGTCCACAGGGCCCAGACTTTCCGCGTTCACTCCGGAAGCGGGCGTAAAAAAGGGATCAATAACCACATGCGCCTGCGGGGCGCTGATCTTGAAGGCCGAATGGCCGTACCAGGTAATCTCGCTCATAGTTTTGCCTCGTAATATTATGCGTCAGCCCAGCGCCCCAGAGAGTGCGCCAGGCCCAGTTGATCGAAAATCCGCCCGCTGGTCTGAAGAAGCAGATCCTCCAGGCTTTGCGGACGCAGGTAAAAACCAGGGGAAAAGGGCATGATCACGGCCCCGGCCTCGCGTAGGGTCAGCATATTGCGCAGATGCACGCTGGAAAGCGGACTTTCACGCGTCACCAACACCAGGCGCAGGCCTTCCTTGAGGGCCACGTCGCCCGCGCGCTGAAGCAGATTGCGGGTGGCGCCGGAGGCCAGCGCGCCCAGCGTGCTCATGGAACAGGGCACGACGAGCATGGCGGCGGGTTCCGCGCCGTGCCACCAGGAACCGCTGGCCGGACCGGCGGCCAGATTGTCCGGCTCATAAACATAGTCGGCACAGGCGGTCAGCAGTTCCGGCCCTGCCCCGCACTCGGCCCGCAGAACCGCATGCGCGCCTTCTGAGACAACGCAATGGGTCCGCACGCCGGGCATGGCGGCCAGAGCGCGCAACACGCACAAAGCCAGAGGCATGCCGCTGGCCCCGCTGACCCCCACCAGAATGTCGCGCATGCTTTTGTTCTCCTTGCCGTTCATTACAGCGCAAACTCTACGCCGCCCGCGTGCCGCGGAAGCCGTTGGCGGGTCTTGGAGCCGTAGGGATACCGACAGCAATGCTAAAACGCGGTTTAGCGCGGCTGTCGATGCCCGTAAGCGCTTTTGGGCTAACGGGCGCGGAGTCAACTCACGCGGCCGCCGGAGCAATTCACTCCTTTCAACCGTGAATTGCTCTAATCCGCCTATTTTTCCCACAAAAGCGGCGAACTGGCAAATGCGGCCCGCGATGTCCGGCGTGGGCTGCCCTGACCGGCGGGCATGCCTTGACAGAGCCGGATACAAAGCATATCAAGAATACCCTGTGCGCTCGTAGCTCAGTTGGATAGAGCGTTGGCCTCCGGAGCCAAAGGCCGTGAGTTCGAATCTCGCCGGGCGCACCAAAATTCAAGGCGGTCAGCTTACAGAGCTGACCGCCTTTCTTTCAGGGCTGAAGCGGGGCCTGCGGATTCTCCGCGAAAAACGCGGATGTCTACAAAAAATATCCTGTCCGCGCAGGGCCGCCAGACACGCTTTCCAGAGGCAGATCTTCGCTGATCCGCCGCCAGTTCCGGCTTTCCGCCAGGGCCTCTTCGGCCAGGTCACGCAAAGCCACATAACTCTCCGCCAGGCTGAAACGGTCCGTATCAACGACGCGATCGGCCCGCAACGGCTCGTCAAAAGCGTCGGAAACGCCGGTCAGCAAATCCATCTCGCCGCGCGCGGCCCGTGCATAAAAGCCCTTGGTATCCCGTTCCACCAGAGTGTTCAGCGAGCAGCGCACCCAGACTTCGCGGTAAAGAGGAATCTCGTCGCGGTTTTTCTGGCGCATGCATTCATACGGCGTGATGGCCGCCACAATGCAGATCTTGCCCTGGGCATGCCTCTGCAGCACGTGTTCACGCATGGCGTCGATATTGCGCAGGCGGTCCTCGGGACGAAAACCGCTGAAGCCGAAGCGGCGGCGGAAGCAATCGCCGTCAATGAATTCGACCTCATGGCCCCGCGTTTCCAGATACAGGCGCAACAGTGACCCCAGGGTGGTTTTGCCGCTGCCGGAGAGCCCCAGCAACCAGATAACAGGCATCATGCGAACCTCGCTTTAGGGTGGCGGCCCGGCATGCAGCCGCGTACCGTCGTGATCGGAACGTACATATCTGTTCCGCAGTAATGCAAAAAACCGGCCAATGCTTGTCTTTTGCGGCAAAGCGCCCCGTCCGGTTTTCTATCGGAAAAAGCGAAGGAAATTTTGACAGCCCGCGCGCCAGGCGGACGCTATACATCCTGGGCGAGACCGGACTTTCACCCCTCTCTGGAGCATGCAACACGTAAAATACGCGTTTGCGGCGAGAAAGCCCTTTTATTCGCATTTCATGACGGGAGTTGCAGGCAAAGCCCTGCGGAGCAATTCGCGCATGAGACGCGCTGACGGTTCAAGAGTATTTTGCGTTTGATATATTGCACATTTCAAACGGTACGCCGCCCGCGTGCCGCGGAAGCGGTAGCCGTTGGCGAGTCTTCGAGTCATACGGATACCGACAGCAATGCTAAAACGCGGTTTAGCGCGGCTGTCGATGCCCGTAAGCCCTTCGTGGCCTAACGGGCACGGCGCCGCCTCCGGTCGCTTTCTTGCACTTGGGCGCGGGTGCCCGCTCACGCGCCCACCAGAGTAATTCACTCATTTCAATCGTGAGTTGCTCCAGAACCCGACATTGCGAAAAAAATAACTTGACAAAAACGGCGACACGACAAAAACTACTTTCAGGTCTTGTTTGAATATACAAACAAGACCTTTCCCCAAGCAATTAAAAATTTCCGGCATGGCCGCTCCCAATGGCAAGGGAGGGAGCGGCCAACGCGCCGGGAACGGAAGAAACGGCGAGGGCCGCGTCAGTCGCGCGGTTCCGCCTGGAGCATGAATTCCACATGCTCCTCACAGTCCGGGCACTGCACGGGCGTCTCCTTGAGAACGCCTTTGCGCGCGGCATAGACAAAGGGGAAGATGGCGTTCAGCGCCATCATGCACAAATTGCCGCTTTTGCCCTTATCCAGCAGCGGGCCGTCAAAATAGACGGCATCGCCCACGGCGTAGAGAGGGCAGCCCGAACGGACGACCACGGCTTTGATTCTGCTTTCTTCCATATAGACCTCCTTGGCATATGGGCGGTCCGTATTCGCCCGGCAGCGAATGCGGACCGCCCGCCGTTTTCCGGCAAGACCGGCTTTTTTCATAGCGGCAGGCACCCTTTCGTACCGGCCACAGTATACGCCCACCGCGCCCGACGGGCTATCCGGAATTGCAGCGGTGCCTTAGGGCCTGCTAACGCCATAGAATTTTTGTTCGCCTGCAAGGAAGATAAACCTGCTTTGAGGGAGTGTACTCTTCTGGTACTCGACCGAAAAAGCAGGTGAAATCTGACGCGGCAGGAGGGCAAAAAGGCATAGCGTTAACAGGCCCTAACAGGCCCCAGAGCAGTTTAGCGTTTAACGTTAAGCTGCTCCAAAAGCCCGCGGTCCTTTTCCCTGAACGGCTCTGACCGGGACGGCCCGACTGCGGCCGGGTGTGGCAAGGCAAGCGGCTCTTTTGGGCCTGAACGCTGCCATGACAAACAGCCCCACGCACTGCGCAGGGCTGTTTGCACAAAAAAGGAACCCCCCGGCATAGCCGGGGGTTCTTCATATGCGCCTGTAAGGCTTTCTTACCAGCTGCGCCCTAGCAGGCGCTCTTGCGATCTGACATTTGCATTTCTGTTACTTGCGGCCCGTAAACGGGCTCCTTGGGTAGGGTAGGCTCAACTGATCGCCAAGTTTATCCGACTCCAGCTGATGCTTGATGTAATCCTGAATCTTGGCCTTATTCTTGCCCACTGTATCGACGTAATACCCACGGCACCAAAATTCTCGATTGCGGTATTTGAACTTCAAATCCCCAAATTGTTCATAGATCATGAGACTACTCTTACCCTTCAGATAGCCCATAAAACTCGACACACTCATTTTGGGGGGAATCTCAAGCAGCATGTGGATGTGGTCTGGGCAACATTCTGCCTCCACTATTTTTACATCCTTCCATTCGCACAACTTGCGCAGAATTTCGCCAATGGCGCGCTTCTTTTCACCATAGAACACCTGGCGGCGATATTTAGGCGCAAAAACAATGTGATATTTGCAGTTCCACCTTGTGTGGGCTAAACTTTTGGCGTCACCCATCGTGACCTCCTTTTGATTTGTTGACTCGCAGTTGCCAGACCGCGAGACTTTTTAACAAATCAAAAGGAGTTTTACTGACATGGGCAAAGCTGTAAGCTTTTTAGAACCCCCCGCCTAGCGGGGGGTTTTCTCCATACAAAAAAAGAGGGTCAGCTTTGGACTGACCCTCTTGAACTAGCTGGCGGAGCGGAAGGGACTCGAACCCTCGGCCTCCGGCGTGACAGGCCGGCGTTATAACCGTCTTAACTACCGCTCCGTGGTGGGCAGTACAGGACTTGAACCTGTGACCCCCGCCGTGTGAAGGCGGTGCTCTACCAGCTGAGCTAACTGCCCTCGTCGGGAGACATTTAAGTATGCGAAACAGGCTCCAGAGTCAAGCGGAATTCATCGAGTAAAAAAATTTTTACAAAAACAAAATATTAACTCATTAATTTTAAACAATAATTTTTTAAAAGCTCGCGCGAATGCCGCACCTCGACTTGCGGGGCGGTTTGCGGAGTGATAGAGCTTAATCAATGACTCAGGGGTAACGGACAGCACAATGAAATTCCCATGGAAACAACTCAGAGCGGCCGCGTTATGCGGCTGTATGCTTTTGGCGGCCCAAAGCGTTTTGGCCCGTGTGGTGGACGGCAACAACATTATGGATCAGCGCATGAGCGAGAACCTCTGCGCCATTACCTTTGATGACGGCCCCTCGCGCAATACGCCCCAGCTTCTGGACATGCTCGACCAGTACGGCATCCCGGCCACTTTTTTTCTGCTGGGCAAGCAGGCTGAACTTCATCCGGGCATCGTCCGGCGCATCGTGGCCGAAGGCCATGAAATAGGCAATCACTCCTATTCCCATCCCAACCTCCGCTTGCTGTCATCGGAGCGCAAGGACGAGGAAATCCGCCGTACCGACGCCATTCTGCGTTCCCTGGGGGCCACGCCGCTTTTCCTGCGGCCGCCCTACGGCGCGTTTGACCACAACACCGTGGAAACCGCCGAGTCTCTGGGCCTTTCCGTGGTACTCTGGTCCCTGGACAGCCGCGACTGGAAAGGCCTGCCTCCGGACTACGCCAAACTGCGCAGCACGCGTGGCTATGCCTATCCCACAGGCTCGTTGCGCGGCATCTTTCTCTTTCATGATACACACAAAAGCACGGTGGACGATCTGCCCCGGATCATTGCGGACTTGCGCGCGGGCGGCTGCCAGCGTTTCGTGACCGTGAGCGAATACCTGGAAGGCGTGCTGGACCCGGAACCCGGCCTGCTGATGACCCGGCGGCCCGTGGGCGGAGAGCCGGGCCAGATGCCTCTGGCGGCCCGTCATACTGTAGAGGGCGTGGAAGAATCCGCGGAACTGCCGCCGACCCGCGGCTGGCCGGCGGGAACGGGTCCGCTGCCTCTGGCCCGCAGCAGCAAGCCCTGGCAGCCCGAAAGCAATGCCGCGCCTTTCAGCGGGCAGGCCCTGGACCAGCATGAACGGGGCGGCGCCTCGCCGCAGTCGACCCTGCCCACAGGGCTGTCCTTGCGTCCCTCGCCCCGCCCCGGCGCACCGGCGCCGCTTTCGTAACAGCCGACCGAGACTGACGCATAAAAGGCCGTCCCTGTTATTCGGGGACGGCCTTTTCCACACCCGGAGGCTACGGGGAATGAACGCCCCTCTCCGCTTCAGGATAATCTGTTTCTGAAATCCGCATAGCCGAACTCGCGCAGCAGGCGGAAGCGGTTCTCCCCACTCGCGTTCCCGGCCTTGCAGATGCCGATGGACGGCAGGCGCAGGCCGTTGAAGGTCGTGGTCTTGACCATGCTGTAAATGGCCATGTCCCCGAATACCAGACGCTGCCCGGCTTCCAGGGGCGCGGCAAAGCCGTATTCGCCGATCACGTCTCCGGCCAGGCAGGACTTGCCCGCCAGGCGGCAGGTCCAGGCCCGTTCACCGGCGGCCCCGGCGCGCGCGGTCGCGCCCTCATGGCGGTAAAAGACCTCCGGCCTGTAGGGCATCTCCAGCACATCGGGCATGTGGCAGGCGGCGGAAACGTCCAGCACGGCCACGGGCATGTCGGCCATGACCACATCCAGCACCGTGGCCGTAAGCCAGCCGGCGTTAAGGGCCACGGCCTCGCCCGGCTCCAGATAGATCCGGGCGTCATAGCGTTGACGCCAGCGCGTCAGGCAGGCGCAGAGCAGGTCCAGATCATAGCCCGGCTTGGTAATGTGATGCCCGCCGCCCATGTTGATCCAGCGGCAAGCGGGTAAATACGGCCCGAATTTTTTCTCCACGGCGTCCAGGGTACGGGCCAGGGCGTCGGCCCCCTGCTCGCAGAGAGTATGAAAATGCAGGCCGGAAATGCCCTCCAGGTCGGCGGGGTCGAAATGGCGCTGGCGGATGCCTAGACGCGACCCCGGCGAACAGGGATCATAGATGGGCACAGCGCCCTCGGAATGCTCGGGGTTGAGGCGCAGGCCGCACTCTATGGGATTTTCTGCGCGGCGCGCGCGGTTGCGCGCTTCGATGACGGGCCGGAATTGCCGCCACTGAGCCGGGGAATTGAAGACAATATGGTCCGCCAGATCCAGCAGCTCGACGATTTCCGCCTCAGTCCAGGCAGCGGCAAAAGCGTGCACTTCACCGCCGAACTCCTCCCGCCCCAGGCGCGCCTCGTCCACGGAGCTGGCGCAAACGCCCCAGAGAGGTCCCGTTCCCGTGCGCGAGAGCAGCGGAAAGGTGGCCCAGGCCGCATAACCCTTGAGGGCCAGCAGAATCTTCGCGCCGGTGCGGCGCTGCACCTCGTCCAGAATGGCGGCGTTGGCCGCCAGGCGCGCCTCGTCCAGCACGAAGCAGGGGGAAGGGACAGGGGTTTCGTCCGAAAAAAGGAAGTCCAGGCAGTCCATGTATGTTCCTTTGCAGCGGCACCTTGCGTCCGCGCCGCAGTCAGGCTTTTTAGAGAAGAGAAACGCGGGCTTGTCTCCTGCTCCCTGGCTATCGCGGCCTACGGGCGCCGACGCTTAGACCGCCCCCTGCCGCACGCCAGACCGACGGCCATCGATAAATCGGGGAGCCACTTCGCCAGAAGTTGACGCGCGGCGATTCCGGGGCGCAGCTCGCCATGCGAGCAAGACCCGTTATACGCCGCGTTGTCGCGTTACGTTGTTAGGGGGGTGATCCGGGGGGAATGCAAAGGGGGCCTCGGAGGGGGCGCAGCCCCCTAACAGGCCCCCTTGCCGCACGCCGCGTAGGCGGCTCAAACGCCGGCGGGCGGGAAATCTCCGTGCCCAAAGGGCACCCATACCGCCAGGCCCCGCTCTTCCAGGTCTGGATATAAACGCCGCCCTGACGGCCTTATCCAACTCTACTCCATTTCCACACACTGCCACGGCAGCCCGTAGACGTTCAGATCCGCCATGAAGGGATCAGGGTCAAACTGCTCCATATTCCAGACGCCGGGCTCGCGCCACTTGCCTTCCACGATCATCTTGGCGCCGATCATGGCGGGCACGCCCGTGGTATAGGAAATGGCCTGGGAACCCACCTCGGCATAGCAGGCTTCGTGGTCGCAGATATTGTAGACGTAAACGGTCTTTTCCTTGCCGTCCTTGACGCCGCGCATGAGGTCGCCGATGCAGGTCTTGCCCCTGGTCAGCGGGCCCAGGGAGGACGGGTCGGGCAGCAGGGCCGAAAGGAACTGGATGGGCACGATCTCCCGACCCTGGAAGCGCACCGGGTCGATGCGGGTCATGCCCACATTGCCGAGCACCTTGAGGTGGTTGAGATAGTTGTCCGAAAAGGTCATCCAGAAACGTGCCCGGCGGATGCCCTTGAGGTTCCGCACCAGGGATTCCAGCTCCTCATGGTACATGAGGTAACATTTCTTTGTGCCGATGCCGTCCGGAAAGTCGTAGTTCATGGACCAGGCCAGGGGGTCGGTTTCCACCCATTCGCCGCGCTCCCAGTAGCGGCCCGGCGCCGTGACTTCCCGAATGTTGATTTCCGGATTGAAATTGGTGGCAAAGGGCTGGCCGTGATCCCCGGCGTTGCAGTCGATAATATCCAGCACGCGCACTTCGTCCAGTTCGTGCTTCAGGGCCCAGGCCGCGAAAACATTGGTCACGCCCGGGTCAAAGCCCGAACCCAACAGGGCCGTGAGCCCGGCTTCGCGGAAGCGGTCGGCATAGGCCCACTGCCACTTGTATTCAAACTTGGCCGTGTCCAGGGGCTCGTAATTGGCCGTATCCAGATAGTGCACGCCGCATTCCAGGCAGGCGTCCATAATGTGCAGATCCTGATACGGCAGGGCGAGATTGCAGACCAGATCCGGCTTGACCTGCCGGATCAGCCGGCAGAGTTCCGGCACGTTGTCCGCGTCCACCTGGGCGGTGTCGATGTCCACGCCCGTGCGGGCCTTGACGCTGCGCGCCACGTCCGTGCAGCGGGACAGCGTGCGGCTGGCCAGGGTGATCCACTCGAACACGCCAGTTTCCTTGGCCGCCTGGGCGCACTTGTGGGCTACCACGCTGCCCACGCCGCCCGCGCCGATGATCAGGATCTTCGCCATATCTGCTCCTTCTTTCTCCAAATGATAACGCCGTCGGAGACCCGAGATTCCCCAGTTCCGGAAGCCTCTTCCGGAGCGATTCACGTTTGAAATGACTGCATTGCTCTGTAAAAACTTCTCTGCAAATCCTTGCCACGACATGCTGGCGGGCTTTGCTCGCCGTAAACCAGTGTTCCAAGCGTTAAATTCTCTATGGTCCGGAACAGACCGCATCGTCAAGCCGCAACGTCGCTCTTGTCTCCGTCCAGCACCAGCACATGCGCGTAACGGCCGCTTTTGCGGGCCTGCTCCGCCAGGGCCGCGCCCTCGCCCCGGCAGCGCGGGCAGGCGTGGCGCGGAATCAGCAGGCAAAGGGAACGGTCCACCCGTTCCGAGCTGGTTTCAATGCGGCCCAGGCCGGAACAGTCCGCGCAGAGCCGCCAGGCTTCGCGCTGGCTTTCGCGCAGCATGTCCGTGTCGTAAAAAATATGCTTGCTCCGCACCCACCAGCCGTCTTCCTCCCGGCCTTCGGCGGGTTGTGCCGGAGGCCGCCGGTAGAGTTCCACAATCTGGTCGCAGAGCTTGGCGATATACTGGCCCACTTCGGGCCGCTGGCGGGTGGAGGACGGGGTCCAGCCCGGCTCGCGGATGTCTTCCGCCGAAAGTCCGGCCAGAGCCAGACAGATGCCCATATTGACATAGGGCAGCGCGCCCCGGATGGCGTAACCGCCTTCCAGCACGGCGATGTCCGGATTCAGGGCCTTGTTCAGGGCCGCGTAACCCTGGGCCGACAGGCGCATATTTGCCAGCGGGTCGGTGAAGTGATTGTCCTGTCCGGCGGAATTGATGACCAGATCCGGCTTGAATTCGGCCAGAATGGGCAACACGGCATGCTCGACGGCGTAAAGGTAGCCCTCGTCCGAGGTTTCCGGCGGCAGGGGGATATTGATGGTCCTGCCCAGGGCCGCCGGGCCGCCGCATTCCTGCGGAAAACCGGTGCCGGGATAGAGCGTGCGGCCGTCCTGGTGCAGGGAGATGAACAGGGTGTGCGGATCATTCCAGAACACATCCTGGGTGCCGTCGCCGTGGTGCACGTCCGTGTCCACGATGGCGATGCGCAGGGGCCGACCATCGGGATGGGGATAATGATCGCGGATGTACTCCACCATCACGGCTTCGTTGTTGATGTTGCAGAAGCCGCGATTGCCGTGGACCACGCGCATGGCGTGGTGTCCGGGCGGGCGCACCAGGGCGAAGGCCTTGTCCTCTTTTTTTTCCAGCACCAGGCGCGCGGCGGCGATGGCGCCCCCGGCGGACGCCAGATGGGAATCCGTGCTCACCGCGCCCACCGAGGGCAGGCAGAAGTGGGCGCGCGCCAGTTGGGCGTGGGAGGCAAAAGAAGGCCGGTATTCGGTGATGCCCGGAATGTCGAAAAGGCCCTCTTCCTGCAACTGGTCGCGGGTGTAGAGCAGGCGCTCCTCGCGTTCCGGATGGGTGGCGGAAATGGCCCAGTCGAAAGCCGGAAAAAAGACCACCCCCAGACGGCGGGCGGCCACAAGGGGCTCAGTCATCGGACTCGTCCATATTTTCGAAAATATCGGCCCCGTAACGGGCATCGGAAACCATTCTGCCGAAAAAGCCCTGGCCCAGGCCGAAGGCCAGATTGCTTTCCGCCACGGCGGCGAACAATGGGCCGTTGCCGTCGTACAAGGCGAAACAGCCGCCGCTGCCCTCGCTGCGACGGAAGACCGCGCAGTGCAACAGGCCGGGATCGCCCAGACGGCTGACGATCTCATAGTCGCCGGACTGCTTGCCCAGAGCCAGAATATCGTCCAGGACGTCGTCCTGGCGCGGCTCAAAACGCAGGCGGCTTCCTTCCGCGAGGAGGGTGTATATTTCGCTCATGCCGTGCTCCTTATGCTTCCGGTTCCGCTGAACAGAAATTCAGTCCAGTCCTCGGCCCCGCTGTCGCAACGAGGCCTCCACCGCCGAAATGCATTGCAGCACCACATCCTCGGGCGGCTGGGCCGCGTCGATGATGGCAAAGCGCTCGGGTTCCTCGGCGGCCAGGCTCCGGTACCCCTGGCGCACGCGCTCATGAAACTCCAGGCTTTCGGCGTCGAAACGGCCTTCGGAGAGCACGGTGCCCTCTTCCCGGTTGCGCAGACCGGCCCGCTCCAGGCCGCAATGCACGGGCAGGTCCAGCAGCAGGGTCAGGTCCGGCATGAGGCCGCCGGTCGCCATGTCGTTGATGCGGCGCAGATGTTCCGGGTCCAGGCCGCGGCCATAGCCCTGGTAAGCCAGGGTGGAATCCGCGTAGCGGTCGCAGAGCACGGTCTGCCCGGCTTCCAGGGCCGGGCGGATGACCTCGGCCACATGCTGGGCGCGATCCGCCAGGAAGAGATAGAGCTCGGCTCGGCTGGACAGGCCGCGCGTGCGGGCGTCCAGCAGAATGGGACGCAGGCTGCGGCCCAGAGCGCAGCCGCCCGGCTCGCGGGTGAGCAGGGGGTCGTATCCGAGCCCTTGCAGATGTTCGGCCAGCAGGCGCTGGGCCGTGGACTTGCCCGAGCCTTCTATACCTTCAAAAGAGATAAACATTCTTCCCTCACCGCTTTTTTACGGCCTTTTGCCGCGGACGAGGCGGAAGCCGCGGTCTCCGGTTTCGAGGCTTCCGGGGTGCGCGGGGCCCGGTACAGGGGCCGCCCCAGAGTGGCCTGCCAGGGCGTCCAGTCCTGGCCTTCCCCGCCCAACTGGTCAAACAGGCCCCGGCACTGGGCCATTTTGGCGTCCAGGTTGTCGGCATAGTGCAGGGCCAGAGCCTCAGCGGTGTGCGGCTGGCGCACCGCGCCGAACTGCAACTCGCCGTGATGACTCAGAATGAGATGCTTGAGATGGCGTTGCAGCCCCTCGTCCAGACCGGATTTAGCCAGGTACGGGGCCAGCATTTCCACGCCCAGCATGAGATGGCCCAGCAGGCGGCCTTCATCCGTGTAGTCGTTGGCCAGGCCGCCGGAAAATTCGCGGATCTTGCCGAAATCGTGGAACAGGGCCCCGGCCAGCAGGGCCTGGCGGTCCAGTTCGGGATACTGGTCGGCAATGCGCCGACAGAGCCTGAACACGCTCAAGGTATGTTCCAGCAGGCCGCCCACATAGGCGTGGTGCACGCCCTTGGCCGCCGGGCAAACCCGGAAGGACGCGCGCAATTCCTGATTGTTGAACACGCCAAGCACCAGCTTGCGCCAGGGCGCGTGGCTGAATTCCTCTTTGCAGAGGGCCAGCAGCTCGTCCAGCATTTCGTCCAGGGAAAATGGGCTGGCGGGCAGCAACGCGGCCTGGTCCACAGCCGCGCCCTCCTCTTCGGAGAGCGGGCGCAACTGTTCCAC
Source organism: Desulfovibrio fairfieldensis (assembly GCF_001553605.1). Classification (NCBI taxonomy): domain Bacteria; kingdom Pseudomonadati; phylum Thermodesulfobacteriota; class Desulfovibrionia; order Desulfovibrionales; family Desulfovibrionaceae; genus Desulfovibrio; species Desulfovibrio fairfieldensis. The sequence continues at coordinate 3,428,446 of NZ_CP014229.1, read as the reverse complement.
CGTGAGCTGGACCTGGTCCCGGTAGAGACCGGCGCGGCCTTCGGCCCAGACCACGGAACCCACGGGAATGTCGCTGAACTCCGCGCTGAGCGGATGCCAGATCTTGGCCTCCAGGCTGCCGCTGGCGTCGGCCAGGGTCAGCCGCCAGTAGGGCCCGTTGCGCGACTGCCCCTGGGCCGCCTGACTGACCACGAACAGGCCGCGCGCCTCGGAGGCCGGACCGATGTCTTTGACGTAAGAACCTTTTTCCATATATTGTCCGCGTTACGGCGCGCGACCGGGGCCGGGCTCCGGCCCGCCGCGCCCGTGCTTTGAATGACTCTTTTCTCCCGCGCGGGCCACGGCGGCGCGGGAATCCCTGTCTTTGCAGATTCCCTTCTTTCCGAGGTATTGTCAAATGGACGTTCTGCTGACCAACGACGACGGCATCCGGGCTCCGGGCCTCAGGGCCATGTACGCGGCCCTGCTGGAAGCCGGGCATAGCGTGCATGTGGTGGCCCCCATGCGCCAGCAATCCGGGGTGGGGCATTCCCTCACGGTCTTCGACCCCCTGCGGGCCATGGAATTCGAGGAGCCCGGCTTCAGGGGCACGGGCATATACGGCACGCCCACGGACTGCGTCAAGCTGGCCCTGGGCCGCCTGCTGCCGCGCAAGCCGGACATGGTGATTTCCGGCATCAACGCCGGGCCCAATGTGGGGCCGGACATCCTTTATTCCGGCACGGTGGGCGCGGCCACGGAAGCGGCCCATGAGGATCTGCCCAGCCTGGCCGTCTCCCATGACGACCATCTGGGCAACGGGGATCTGCTGCCCCAGGCCCGTCACGCCGTGGCTCTGGCCGGACGCATCGACTGGTCCCGCCTGGCCCCTCGCCGGGTGATCAACCTCAATTACCCGGCGGGAACCCTGGATGAGGCCAAGGGCCTGCGCGCCTGCCCGCAGACCAGCGCGGTCTGGAAAAACGTCTATCTGGAGCGTTTTGATCCGCGCGGCGCGCCCTACTGGTGGCTGGAAGGCGAAATCCCGGCTCATACCATCAACGCCGGGTCGGACAAGGACCTGCTCAACCGGGGCTATATCACTGTGACGCCGCTTTGTTTTGAATTCACGGATCACGCGGGCCTGAAAGAACTGGAAGGCATGGAGCTGGGATAGGGCCCGCCTCCGCGGCGGCTTCTGAGAGATATTGAACGTACTGTTTCTTACAGGAGGAAGACATGTGCACTAGAGAGATATTTTTATCCCTTATAATTCCCTGCTATAACGAAGAAAAAACGCTTCTTTCCTGTGTTGAGCGCTGTCTTGTTTTAAAAGAGCATGGCGTCAGGCTTGAGTTGATCATTGTCGATGACTGCTCAACGGATAATAGCGTTGCTCTTGCAGACAATCTCGCCCGCAAGCACCCTGAAGTGACGCTGCTCTGCCATGAAAAAAATCGTGGCAAGGGCGCTGCCCTTCGAACTGGTTTCACTCGCGCCAATGGCGACTATGTGGGCGTTCAGGACGCCGATGCCGAATACTCCCCCCTGGACTATCTGGAACTTCTCAAACCGCTGCTGAGCGGCAAGGCGGATGTTGTTTACGGCTCCCGCTATCTGCGCCAGGACAGCCGGCGAGTGCTCTACTTCTGGCATACCTGGATGAACCGATCTCTGACATTCGTGTCCAATATGTTCACCAATCTGGACATCAGCGACATGGAAACCTGCTATAAGCTCTTTAGCCGGGAGACTATCCAGGACGTCGTGCCACTTTTACGTGAAGACCGTTTCGGATTTGAGCCGGAAGTCACTGCCTTGGTGGCTCGTCTGAAATGCCGAGTTTATGAGTGCGCTGTTCACTATGAACCACGCAGCTATGAGGAGGGGAAAAAAACCGGCTGGCGTGACGGAGTGTGGGCGCTGTACTGCATTTTGCATTACGGGGCGCCTACTGCGCCCCTACCCATGCAGGTACTGCTCTATTTCTTCATCGGCGCTGTCTGCGCCCTGGCCAATATCGCCCTGTTCGCCGCTTTTATGGCCGCCAGCCTGAGCCTTTTCACAGCCACAGCATGCGCCTTTTTGCTGGCGGCGGCCCTCAATTACCTGTTATGCCTCGCTGTTCTTTTCCGCCACAAGGCCCGCTGGTCGGCACCAGGAGAAGTGCTGGCCTATCTCGTCACCCTTTGCATCATGGGCGCTCTGGATTACGGAGTTACCGCCGGCCTGACGGGCTTGGGTCTCTCGCCGGTCTGGAGCAAGGCATGGTCAACGCTGGTCGGCTTTGTGGGTAATTTCTTGCTACGGAAACAGCTTGTCTTTTAATGGTAAAGGATTATCGAAGCCCCATGAAGGAACAACCTTTCGCACCAGCGTTGTGGAAGAAAAACACTCTGCAAATATTGCCATTTTCGTATGCAGCCATCTCACAACTATTTACAGGCAAAAAATATATTATAACTATAAATAAATCGAGATAATAAATGTTACTCATTTTTTTATTTCTTATAATATCTATTATTATCCTTACTTGTTCCGGAAACACACTATTTTTAATACTGCATGTGCGCTCCAACAACCCCTTTCTTTCCCTTTGGCTTGGTATATTTTGCATCACACTCATGGGCCTTGCCACATCGCTCTTCCTGCCCATCGGACATCCTTTTAACATTTGCCTTGTTTTGCTTGTGACGTTTATGGGTATTCCGTCCACAATACACAATTTTTGCACTTTTCTGAAAGATACGCGTCCCGTCCAGCTTGTCCTCTTTTCCTTACCGTTGTTTCTGGCATTGCTAGCCATAACTCTTAATCTGGCACATGAATGGCAAGGACAAGCCTATGATACCGACCTCTACCACGCTCAAATCGTACGCTGGTTAAAAGAGTACGGCAGCCCCCCAGGGCTGGGCAATGTGCATGAAAGACTGGCTCAGACATCCGCCTGGCTGATTCTGGCAGCCCAGATGGAAATCGGGCTCTTAAACGGCCGAAGCGCCTTTCTGCTGCCTGGCCTCTGGTTAATGGGCGGTTTGCTCTACTTTTTTTATAGCGTCTGCAGATCTCCGTATAGGCCTGTGCGCCTTTACGCGCTTTGCATTCTGCCGATTTTGTGCTGGCAGATGTGCAGTCTTGCCCCCGGCCTTTATTTTGATCGCCCGGCCTTATTGCTCTATCTTATCGCTTCTGCGGAAATACTGCCGATTTTTCTTTCCGCAACCGTCCGGGAAAATCCAACAAAGCGACTGACTGTTTTTTTTGTTCTCGCAGCGGCCTCTTTTCTGACCAAGCCGCTGGCCATCCCGGCACTCTTCGCGGCCATACTGTTACTTACCTGGTTCCTGTGGGGCGCACACAAACTTCATCTGCGCGACAGCCTGATCATTCTGTTTCTGCCAACTTCAGCCGCCATACTCTGGCTTGTTCGCAATTCCCTCGTGGCGGGTTGGCCCTTTTTTCCGGTAGCCTTTTTTCAATTGCCCGTTGACTGGGCTATACCCGTTGACGCTGTGCATGGGGTCAGCCGTGCCGTTTGGGGGTGGGCGCGACTGCCCGGCCCTGATTATCCGCTTGCGCTTGAAAAAGGTCTTTCCTTCTGGCTCGGTCCCTGGCTGGAAAGACATCTTGCTGATAAGTTTTTTTGGCTCACCACGCTGTGCCCGCTTATCCTTGGGGGAGTATTCTGGCTTTCCGCCTTTCGCAAGCCTGGCCGGAAGGCGGCTAAATGGTTCTTTTTTGCTTGGTCGCTGCTCAATCTCGTTTATTGGTTCTGTAGCGCGCCGGATCCCCGATTTGGTTTGGAATTTTTCTGGGGATGGCTGGCTTTGGGCGTGGTATTTGGTCTGGACAATGAGCAGATGAATCTGTTGAAGCCGCAATTGTTGATGATTACGGCAATACCGCTGTTGATATTTGGTTCAGCATATAGTATGAGTAAACAGCTGCCTTTCACAGCGATCAATACCTTGCTGGCCCCTGCGATCCTTCCCCAACATCCCAGTGTGAGCTGGCAAGAACTGCATCCCGGGACAGAGAATGCCTTCCGCCTGTACTATCCACAAGATGATGACCGTTGCGGCAATGCGCCCTTGCCGTGCGCGAATACCCAACGCCCGAACCTTTGCCTCCGCCAACCCGGCAGCATGAAGAATGGATTCCGTCCCTGTACCGCTCCACACAAGAAATGACGCGCTGTATTGGCTCCCCGCATCATCCGTCGAGGTAAAATTATTCGCTGTTATAGGTCGGGACGCGATGTTCTGACCGGTAAGTTTCACACCTCCGCCGGAACCTCAGTTTGCTGCTTCAGCCGTTGTACGAATGAAGACAGAACTTGGTGACTCAACACAATGACGTTAACACGCTGTCGCTCTTCATAATAAGCGGCAGGGCGGCAACCCCTATATACATAAGGCTTTGCCCGTCCGCTCTTCCTTCATGTTGTCCGCCGACTTGGCGGCGAACCAGGAACCGAGCAGGCCCATGACAGCGCCGCCGCCGATGCCCGCCAACAGGGGCAGGAAGAAAAAACGGCCGTTCCGATCCACCCTGCCCACGGGATCGTCCACGCAATAGTCGTAGAGGTCGCCGTCGCCGCGCCGGTCTTTGGCCGGGTCAGGGCTGATGAAGCGGCCCACCTCCGGATCATAGTGCCGGCAACCGAACTGCACCAGGCCCGTAGCCCTGTCCACAATCCCTCCGCCGAAACCCAGCGGAATGTACAATTCCGGCAGGCTGTCGAAGAGCACATTGCCGAAGCTGTCATAGTCCACGTGCTTGACGATGCTGCCCGCGCCGTTGATCAGGGCGCGGAACGAGCCCACCTGGTCCAGCCCCAGTAAAAAATAGTCCTTATCCGTGCCCCAGGGCCGCCCGCAATGCCCAGACGCCGCACGGCCTCGCCCTGAATGCCCACATACGTGGGCAAAGGCTCCCCGCCCCCCTCGTAGCCCCAGTCATAGCCGAGCCCGCTTCGGGCGTCCACGCAACGCACCGGCGTCTGCCGCCCCTTCCATTCCCAGGCCAGGCACAGCTCGCCGTCATCCAGAACCCGCGAAGGCATACGAGCGTTTCCTTCATAATGATAGGATCGAAGCGCGCCGTCCGGCAAGCGCACTTCAGCGAGGCGGTTGCCGTCATACCTGAATTCCATGGCCCCGCTTTCCCCGCTACGCTCCTCGCGACGGCCGGACCGGGCTTCCCGCAAGAGCGGGGGGACTGAAGCCCGCGCGGCGGCAGCGCCCTGACGCGCCCGGCTGACCAGCCGCCCGCCCTTGTCATAGGCCATGCGCAGCGCGCCCGCATGCGTAAGACGCCCGTCGGCGTCATAGATATAGCGGATGCCCCGCGCCATGTCCTCCACCCGTTGCCCGGCCCCATTATAGGCATAGGCCTCCTGCTCCCGGCCGTCGCACTGCACACGGAGCAGATGACCGGACGCATCATAGGCGTAGCGGAAGCAGCGCACGCCCTCGGGCCAATACTCCTCCCGGCGGAGGATTTTGCCCCCGGCATCACGGTCCACCGCGACGGAAAAGCATTCGGGCACGGATTTTTTTGTCCACAAATCCCGATACATACAGCCTCCATTTTATAGGTTTACTATAAAAATTAAATTTTGTTCAGGATAAATATATTTATTTTTATAATATTGCAAGAAATCTTTTTATTTTAAAAGTATAATTTTAATTATAGGTGGTTAATCACTTTCTCCGGACGGCACTGATCCGGCCCGCGTCCCTTCCGGCCGGGCCGGCGGCCGTCGCCCTGCCGGAAAGCTTCTCTCCCTTTGCGCTTTTCCGGCATATGGGATATATGTCAGACCTCAATTATCCGGCCGGGGACCATGTTTTCCCCGGCCCATACCGCAAGCAGAACAGGAGGAAGCCATGCCTCTTATGGGTCCCAGAGAAATGTTCGCCGCCGCCTACGCCGGGCGCTACGCCGTAGGCGCGTTCAACGTCAACAATATGGAAATCGTCCAGGGCATCATGCGGGCCGCCGCCGAGGAAAAATCCCCGGTGATCCTCCAGGTTTCCGCCGGAGCCCGCAAATACGCCGGTCAGACCTACATCATGAAACTGGTGGAGGCCGCCCTGATCGAAGACCCCGCCGTGCCCGTGGTGGTGCATCTGGACCACGGCCCCAGCTTCGAGATGTGCAAGGACTGCATTGACGGCGGCTTCACTTCGGTGATGATCGACGGTTCGCACCTGCCCTATGAGGAAAATATCGCCCTGACCAGACAGGTGGTGGACTATGCCCACCCCAGGGGGGTCTGGGTGGAAGCCGAGCTGGGCAAGTTGGCCGGCGTCGAGGAACACGTCAGTTCCGCCGAGCATGTTTACACCGATCCGGACCAGGCGGTGGATTTCGTGCAACGCACGGGCTGCGACTCCCTGGCCGTGGCCATCGGCACCAGCCACGGGGCCTACAAATTCAAGGGCGAGGCCAAACTGGACTTCCCGCGCCTGGAAGCCATCAGCGCCAAGCTGCCCGGCTACCCTCTGGTTCTGCACGGGGCCTCCAGCGTGCCCCAGGAGTTTGTGGAACTGTGCAACAAGTACGGCGGCCAGGTGGGCGGGGCCAGAGGCGTGCCCGAAGACATGTTGCGCAAGGCCGCGGGCATGGGCGTGTGCAAGATCAATGTGGACACGGACATCCGCCTGGCGCTCACCGCCTCCATCCGCCAGTTCCTGGCCGAACATCCGGAACAGTTCGACCCGCGCTCCTACCTTGCCCCGGCCCGCGAGGCCGTCAAGAACATGGTGGCGCACAAGATCCGCAATGTGATGGGTTCTTCGGGGAAAGCTTGATCAGAATACCAGTGATACTGCCAAGATGATTTCATCAACCATTAGGTCATATGAGAGGGCAATATGTCCGGATGGGAGTTTATTATGGCGATCATGATTAATATCCTGGCAAACTGGATTGGCGACACTGCGCTAGAACACCTGTCAAATCTGATCAATCTGCTGGTGTCTTTCTTCTCGGGACTGTTCTTCTAATCTACTAAGGAGCGCAACCATGCCCGTAAAATTGGGAATGAACGGCTTCGGCCGCATCGGCCGTTATCTGCTGCGCCTGCTGGCCGACGATCAGGATCTTCAGATCGCGGCCATCAACGCCCGCGCGGACAACGCCGCCCTGGCCTACCTGTTCAAATACGACTCCACCTACGGCACGTTTGCCGGTGAAGTGGATCATGATGACGACGGCATCATCGTCAACGGACGCCACGTCGCGGTGACCCGCCGCAAGGCCGGGGAATGGGAGTGGAAACGCCTGGGCGTGACCCTTGCCGTGGAAACCACGGGCACCATCAAGGACCGCGAGGGTCTGGCCCGGCATCTGGACTGCGGGGCCGAAAAGGTGGTCATTTCCGCGCCGGGCAAGGGCGTGGACGCCATGATCGTCATGGGCGTGAACCAGGAGATCTATGATCCGGCCAAGCAGGCCATCATCTCCGCCGCGTCCTGCACCACCAACTGCCTGGCCCCGGCGGTCAAGGTCGTGCATGAGAACTTCGGCTTCCGCCACGGCCTGATGACCACCATCCATTCCTACACCATGAGCCAGCGCATTCTGGACGGCTCGCACAAGGACTGGCGGCGCGGCCGGGCCGCGGCCGTCTCCATGGTGCCGTCCAGCACGGGCGCGGCCAAGGCCGTGGGCGTGGTCATGCCTGAACTGGAAGGCCGGATCAACGGCATGTCCGTGCGCGTGCCCACCTTTGACTGCTCGCTGGTGGACCTGACCTGTGAGGTGGAAAAGCCCTGTGACGCCGACGCCGTCAACGCGGCGCTCAAGGCCGCCAGCCAGGGCGCGCTCAAGGATAACATGGGCTTTTCCGAGGAGCCCCTGGTTTCCATCGACTACAGGGGCAGCACCTACGGCGGCGTGGTGGACGCCCTGTCCACCCAGGTGCTGGACCAGACCATGCTCAAGCTGCTGGTCTGGTACGACAATGAGGCGGGCTTCACCAACCAGTTGCTGCGCCTGCTGCGCATGGTGGGCAAGGACTGCTGAGTTTCACAGTGTTTTTGACGTCAAAGGCCCCGCCTGTCCATGACATAATCCATGGCAGGCGGGGCCTTTGACGTCATGTCGCTTGACCGCGCGGCATGCGCGGGGAGGAAAAATTTGCCGCCCGCGCGCCGAAAAAATCAAACCTTTTTCACTCTTCCATCAAAAACATAAAAAATACAGTAGGATGCTGGTAGGAAAAATTTTCCCACCAGCTCTAATCCATATCCGGAAGAACGCCGATAGGACTATAGAGGCGGAAGGACGCATGGACGCGTCGGCATTGGGCACCGCCCGTGGCATACAGCATTCATGGAGGAATGTATGTATATCAATCATAACCAGATGGCCTCCAACGTGGCCAACACCCTCACATCCCATTACGGAAATCTGCAAACCTCAACCAAGCGCCTGTCCACGGGCCTGCGCGTCAATTCCGCGGCTGACGACGCCGCCGGCCTGGCCATCCGCGAGCTGATGCGCACCGACATCACGGCTCTGCAACAGGGCGTGCGCAACGCCAACGACGCCATTTCCCTCATCCAGACCGCCGACGGCGCCTTGGGCGTCATCGACGAAAAGCTGACCCGCATGAAGGAACTGGCCGAACAGGCGGCTACCGGCACCTACGATTCCACCCAGCGTTTGATGATTGAGTCCGAATATCAGGCCATGGCTTCGGAAATCACCCGAATCGCCAATGCCACGGACTTCAACGGCATCCATCTGCTGAACGGCAATCTGTCCGGCAGCACGCACAGCGGCGCGGCTCTCAGCGCCACCGGCAAGCTGAAGGTGCACTTCGGCACGGCCAACGACTCGGCGGAAGACTATTACTACATTCAGATCGGCGCGAGCACCGCCTCGGCCCTGGGTGTGGGCAATCAGGCGACCGCCAGCAGCACCACAGCCGACGCCCGTACGGTCTCCACCCAGGAACAGGCCCAGAAGGCTCTGCTGGGCCTGACCAACGCCGTGGTCTCCAAGGACAAGATCCGGGCGCATCTGGGCGCGTTGCAGAACCGCCTGGAAAACACCATTTCCAACCTTACCACCCAAGCCGAGAATCTGCAGTCGGCTGAATCGCGCATTTCCGACGTGGACGTGGCCACGGAAATGACGTCGTTCGTCCGCAACCAGATTCTTACCCAGTCGTCGGTGGCCATGCTGTCGCAAGCCAACAGCATGCAGCAGATGGCCATGCAGCTCATCGGCTAGGAAAAACTTCGTGGTGGAGGGAGACGACCCGTAACCGGGCGTGCGGCAGGGGAGTGCCGCCCGACCGTAACAATGTGAGGGAAAACCCGGCCCGTGAAACGGACCGGGGTTTTTGCATCCCGAGGCCTGAGCATAACAGGTTATCCCTTGGGATAAAAAGCCCCCGCCAGAACGGCGGGGGCTCACGAGCCGGAGCGCTGGCCCGTGTGGAGGAGGACTTATTCCCTGGTTGGCCCAATGGGCTTTGCCGGGGACTGGGCAGGCGTATTGCGCGGTATGGTGGTCAGTACGCCGTTCTTGTTCGTGGCCGTGACGGCCTCCGCATCCGCGCACGCGGGTGTCACGGCCGGATCGTCCCGACGGGGCGCGACCTCACAAGGAGCAAGCCGACGGCGGGGAAACAACACATGCCGTTCATAACTGAACTCCTGTGAAAATCGTCCTATCTTATGGGTAATCATCCTGTTTATTGCGTCAAGAGGTTGTGGAAAAGTTTCAAACCGGACGGCGTGTTCGCCCTTCCCGCCAGGCGGCCATAGGCGGGGATGATGAGGTTTCCGCTTGCGGTCCTCAACGCAGCGCAGCCCCTTTGCGCGCCATGCTTCCGACGCTCTTTTTGGCACGGATCATGCTGGATGCTGGATGCAGGTTTTTCAGGCATTTTTTGCCTCCCCTGACGCCACGAGTCAGGGAAGACAAGGGTTTTCCCTTGTAGGTTGAGGCAGCGCCCCTAATGCTTTCGGCTGTTGCGCCGAAAGAACAGGCAGGCGTACTGGGGACAACATCATAAACCCTGCATGCGCAGGCATTGTGCGGCGGCAGTCCGCAAGGAAGCGGGCGTGCGTAGTGCACCGCCGGGCAGACAGCACATTCATGGAGGAATGTCATGTATATCAATCACAACCAAATGGCCACCAACGTCGCCAACACCCTGACCGGCCACTACAGCGACTTGCAGACCTCGACCAAGCGCTTGTCCACGGGCCTGCGCGTCAATTCCGCGGCTGACGACGCAGCCGGCCTGGCCATCCGCGAGCTGATGCGTACCGACATCACGGCTCTGCAACAGGGCGTGCGCAACGCCAACGACGCCATTTCCCTCATCCAGACCGCCGACGGCGCCCTGGGCGTCATCGACGAAAAGCTGACCCGCATGAAGGAACTGGCCGAACAGGCGGCTACCGGCACCTACGATTCCACCCAGCGTTTGATGATTGAGTCCGAATATCAGGCCATGGCTTCGGAAATTACCCGAATCGCCAACTCCACGGACTTCAACGGCATCCATCTGCTGAACGGCAATCTGTCCAGTAGCTCGCACGACGGCGCGGGAATGACCTCCACCGGCAAGATGAAGATCCACTTCGGCACGGCCAACGACTCGGCGGAAGACTATTACTACATCCAGATCGGTACGAGCACCGCCTCGGCTCTGGGTGTGGGCAATCAGGCCACCGCGAGCAGCACCACGGCCGACGCCCGTACGGTCTCCACCCAGGAACAGGCCCAGAAGGCTCTGGTGGGCCTGACCAACGCCGTGGTCTCCAAGGACAAGATCCGGGCGCATCTGGGCGCCTTGCAGAACCGTCTGGAAAACACCATTTCCAACCTTACCACTCAGTCCGAAAACCTGCAGGCGGCTGAATCGCGCATTTCCGACGTGGACGTGGCCACGGAAATGACGTCATTCGTCCGCAACCAGATCCTCACCCAGTCGGCTGTGGCCATGCTTTCGCAGGCCAACAGCATGCCGCAGATGGCCATGCAGCTCATCGGCTAGCCTGGTTGAGGGCGTGCACCGCACGCGCAGACCACATATCCCCGGGGGGCTGCGCCCTCCGGGGATATTTTCGTCCGGCCCCAACTGGCGCAATCCGGAAAAGACGGCGTCAGCGGGGTTCTTCCACCCGTTCCAGCAGATCGTTTTTCAGGGCCCAGAGCAGGGCAAAACGCGCCCCTTCAGGGTCGCGGCCCGGCGGACAAGCCCGGCGGATCAGTTCATCCGCCCGCACGGGGTGCCGGGCCTGTACCAGCAACCGGCGGAATTCCACGCCGTCCATGCACAGTTCCAGGCCGGGCCAGATGACGCAGAATTCGCGCCCGGCCCGCACGCGCTCGCCCCGGGCCGTGACATGCAGCCAGAGCGGGTCGCCGGGCAGATCCGCATCTGCGGAAAGCCCTGCGGAAGAATGGCCGGAAAACAATTCTCCGAGACGTAAAAAAGCCGGATGCCTGGCCGCGCGGATGCGTTTTTCCTCCTCCGCATCCAGAGGCTCCCGCCAGAGCGCGTCCCAGAAATCCAGCCAGCGCCGGATCACGCCCTCCCAGGTGAAGTTTTCCAGCACGCGCCGCCGGGCCGCAATTCCCATGCGGGCCCGCAGAGGCGCGTCAGAGATCAGGCGGCGCAGGGCTTCGGCCAGGGCCGGAACATCCACCGCCGTCTGCTGGGCCCGGAACAACTGGTGGATGTTGTCGGGCAGGGTGTGGGCCAGGCGGTCCAGAAGAGGCGTGTCCGCCGGAGCCAGGCAGGGCGTCAGAAAACCGGTGACATTATGCTCCACCAAGTCCCGATAGCCGTCCCAGTCCGAAACCACAGCGGGCAGGCCCGCCGCGCCCGCCTCCAGCAGGGTCAGACCGAAACTTTCCTGGATATTGTCCGACGGCGACACAAAGATGTCAGCGGCGGCGAACAGCGCGCGCACGGCCTCGGGCCCGGGATCGGGCAACAGGCTGAACGGCACCTTCAGAGCCCGCGCGGCGGCTTCCAGGGCTTCCGGGTAATGGTCGCCGGGGCGGGCTCCGCCGGACATGAGCAGACGCGGCCGGGCCGCGGGGTCGGCCTCCATGGCCCGGCGCAGAGCATAAAGCAGCGGCATGGCGTCCAGCTTGTCGTCCAGGCTTATTCTCCCGTGCAGCAGGCAGACGGCCTCCCCGTCGGTCAGGCCGAAACGCGCACGGGCCGCGCGGCGCGCCTCCGGCGTCGGCTCCGGAAAGGCTTCCGGGTCCACGCCCAGGGGAATGATCTCAAGCCGGGGCTGGAGCCAGGCCGGATTCAGGGCATAGCCTTCCCGCAACTGTGCGAAATAGCCCGCCAAGACCCTGGACGCGGCGCGCGATGTGGCTCCGATGGCGTCGCGCGCTGTGACGCCGGGCCAGATATGGGTCAGAAAGCGCTGGGCATAGTCAAGGTAGCTGATGCTGTGATTGACGCTGGTAATGGGAAAGATTCGGGGAGCCAGGGCGTTGCGCAGGGCGGCGAGTTCCGGCTGTCCGGAAACAGGATCGGAAAGGTGAAAACAGTGGTAGGGCGTGGCCCGCAACGCGTCCGCCAGATCCTGGCGGCTGAAGATTTTCACGGCACCGCGCGCCGCGCCGGGCAGATCGTTGCGCGCGGCAAAGGCCGTACGCAACGCATCCGGAGCGGTCACAAAAAAATGATATTCGTCAAAGGGATCAAGCCGCAGCAGGGCTTCCATAAAGCCTGTATTGGCCACCTTGCGGCCATACACCGCGCCGCCTTCCAGAAAAGGGTGCAGCGTGCCGAAAATGCCTCCGCCCATAATCTCTCCCGCCGCGTCGGTGAGTATCGCCCCGCGCTCAGGCCAGCGCCGTCAGATCGTACTCCGTATTCTCCACGATGTCGCACTCCACCAGCGCGCCGGGAGCCACGCCGGGGCCGCTGACATAGGTCATGCCGTCCACTTCCGGGGCCTGGAACCAGACCCGGCCGCTGTGCAGACCGGGCCATTCCGGATGCGGCGCGTCCACCAGCACGGGCAGGCGTTGCCCCACACGCTCCGCCAGCAGGCTTTCGCTGATGCCCGCCTGGATCTCCATCAGCGTGGCGCGGCGGCGCTCCCTGCTCTCTTCCGGCACCTGATCCGGCAGTTCAGCGGCTTTGGTGCCTTCTTCGGCCTGATAGGCGAATACGCCCAGATTCTGGAAACGGCTTTCCTCCACAAAACGGCAGAGGCTGTCGAAATGCGCTTCGCTTTCGCCGGGATAGCCCACGATGAAGGTGGTGCGCACGGCGGCTTCCGGCAACGCGTCGCGCACCCGGTCCAGCACGCGCCGGGGATCACCGGCAAAGGGCCGCCCCATGCGGGCCAGTACCTCCGGGTGGGCGTGCTGGAGAGGAATATCCAGATAAGGCAACAGCGGGCCGCCGGATTCCTTCATAAAACGCAGCAGTTCCGGCGTGACCCCGCTGGGGTAGAGATAGAGCAGGCGCAGCCAGGCCAGGCCGTCCAGGCCCAGCAATCCTTCCAACAGATGCAAAAGGCTTTTCTTCCCGGCCAGATCCCCGCCCCAGGCCGTGACGTCCTGCGCCACCAGCACCAGTTCGCGCACTCCCTGCTCCAGCAGGCCGCGAGCCTCGGCCAGCAAGCCGGGCACGGGTTCGGAGCGCAGGCCGCCCCGGATGGACGGGATGGTGCAGAAAGCGCAGTTATGGCGGCAGCCCTCGCCGATCTTGAGCCAGGCATAGGACGGCCCGGTGGAAAGCAGGCGGCCTCCGCTCCCGGCCCCTTCCGGCAGATTCAGGGCCCGTGCCAGCATGACCGGCCAGTCCGCCAGGTCTCCGGTGGGCAGCCAGAGGTCCACCTCGGGCAGCTCCCGGGCCAGTTCCTCCGCGCCGTAACGCCCCACCATGCAACCGGCCACGGCCAGCAGGGGTTTGTTCTTGCACCGGGCCAGCCGGTTCACGGCGTCCAGCACGGCCCGCACGGACTCGCGCACCGCCGGAGCGATGAAGCCGCAGGTATTGATGAAGACCAGGCGCGCCCGGCCCATCTGGCTCACGCTTTTGACGGGCAAGCCCAAGGAACCCAGCAGACGTTCGCTGTCCACCCGGTTTTTGGGACAGCCCAGGCTCAGGGACCAGACCGGCAGGGCTTTCGTTGGGGTATGGATGCTCATCGCCGCATGATACAGCGCCCGCGCCCGCTTGTCATCCGGTCCGCGCCCGGCGCACGGAGCGGGCACACCCCATCGGGAAAAAGGAAAACGGCACAGAAGGGCTTGCTCCGGCAAAAGGTTTTGAAGGGATGTTTTAAAATGAATCCACCATACATCTTGTTAATCCGGTGGCCGACATGCTAGTCTTTTTTGTCATTGGGACAAAAAGATACGGCGATCCTTCCGGCGGCCCCTGTCCTGCTGCCAGCCGCTGTTTCCCGAATATGCGCTGAAGGACGGCCTATGAGAGAGAGAGAGAGAGAGAGAGAGAGAGAGAGAGAGAGAGAGACCATGAGGCCGTATGCGCCGGATGACCCGGCTGCGGCGGCCGTGGAAAGGCGCTATGCCCGCCTGTTGAGCAATTTCTACGACCAGATCTACGACCTGGATTTCAACGCCGGGTTCTACCGTTCCGTCTTTCAGAGCGGCGCAAAATTCTGCGCGCCGCCTGAGGGGCGCGGCCTTGCCGCCATGCTGGAAGCGGCCGCCGACACCCTGATCCATCCCGAGGACAAGGCCGACTTCCGGCAGATGTTCCGGCGGGAGGAACTGCGCCGCGCCCTGGCGACCACGGGCAGAAGCACGGGCGCCGAATACCGCAAAAAGTGCCTGGACGGCAGCTACCGCTGGGTACGCGTCATGGTTTTCCCTTTCGACGAGAGCGGGCTGGAGCGATATCTGATCTGCTTTCAGGATATCGACGGCTACAAGCACCTCGGCGCCAGCACCCGCGAAAACGTCCTCCTTCACCTCCAGAGCCTGGACTATCTGCGCTACAGGGCGATCACGGAACAGACGCGCAGCCTGGTCTTCGAATGGCAGGACCAGACGCTTACCTATGTGGACGCCACGATTCCCCGGCTGCTGGCCGGCAGTTACGACGGCCGGCATCTCTTTGACCTCTGGCGCGAGGACAGCGTCCTTTTTTCCGAAGATCGCGCCATATTCGAAAACTTCCTGCGCGCCCTGGCCGGCAGCGACCCCTCCAGCGCGGTCACCGTGCGCCTGCGCCGCAGGACGGGCGCATTCACCTGGTACGTCGTTTCCTGCACCCGGATCGACAATACCGCGACCGGCGCGCGCTATGTAGGCAGCATCCGGGATGTGGACAAGGCCATCCACACAGCGCGCGCCCTGCGCCAGCAGGCGGAATACGACGACCTGACCGGCGCCTGCACCATGCCCACCTTTCTGGGAAAGACCGAACGGCTGTTGCGCAGAAATCCGGATGCGCCGCGCCACATCGTGCGCTATGACGTGGCGGGCTTCAAATCCATCGACGAACGCTTCGGCCAGGAAGAAGGCAGACGCCTTTTGCGGGCCATCTCCTACCTGACCAAGGAGAATCTCTCTTCGGACCGGGAGATTTTTGCCCGGCTCTCCGGCGATATCTTCCTGGCCTGCCTGGAGGGCGACCACGAGCGCGTCTGGGAATTCATGGAATGGCTGCGCTGCGGCACAGCGGAATACACCAAGTCCTACCGGCCCGAACTCTTTTTCGGCGTCTGCCGGGTGGACGACCCGGCAACCCCGGTGCGCGAGATCTGCGAGCGGGCCTATCTGGCCCTCAAGTCCGTCAAGGGCAGCGGCATGGCCGACTATGCCTTTTATGACGACGAGTTGCGCAGCCGGGTACTGGACGAACTCTTCATCAAGGACCAGATGTACACGGCCCTGGCCGAAGGCCAGTTTGTGGTCTACCTCCAGCCCAAGGTTGAAATATTCAGCGGGCGCATTGTGGGGGCCGAAGCCCTGGCCCGCTGGCGGCATCCGGAACGCGGCCTGATCCCGCCGAACCGTTTTGTGCCTTTTTTCGAACGCAACGGCTTCATCATCCTGCTGGACGAATACATCTGGGAGGAGGTCTGCAAGCTGCTGCGTTCCTGGCTGGACAAGGGCTACCGTCCCCTGCCCGTGTCCATCAACGTCTCGCGCATGCACTTCAACGACAACGGCTTCTGCGGCAAATTGCGGGCCCTGACCGACAAATACCGCCTGCCCCGGCATCTGCTGGAACTGGAGCTCACGGAGAGCGCCTTTTTTGAAAATGAAAAAATCCTCCAGCGGACCATGCGCAGCCTCCAGGAGGCCGGTTTCGCCTTTTCCATGGACGACTTCGGCACCGGCTACTCCTCGCTGAACACCCTGCGCGCCCTGCCTTTCAATACCGTCAAGCTCGACCGCGCCTTTGTCAGCGACAGCACGGACAATCAGCGCGGCCAGATCGTGGCCCGCAACACCATCGTCCTGGCCAAACAGCTCGGCATGCGGATTATCGCGGAAGGCGTGGAAACCGTGGAACAGGCCCTTTTTCTGCGGAATATGGGTTGCGACCAGGCTCAGGGCTTTTATTACTCGCGGCCCATGGACGCGCGGGAATTTGAAACCTTCAGCTTTGTGCACCGCAAGTGCTTCTGGGTGGACCCGCGCCTTCAGGACCGCCTCCCCGACGGGGAAAGCAACGAGACCACGGATAAGTAAACCACGCCGCTACGCGCCCGGATTGCCAACTGGCGGCGGGAGTGCTAAAAAATTACAAGGAAGTCTCCTGTCATGAGCTTCCAAACGCCGACCGCGTCAAGGATGCGTAATGGAACAGCGGGTTCAGACATCGGCCGCGCCGGGACCGGCAACGGACGAGATGGAGCAGGCCCGCTACAACTGCGTGCTGCGCAGCATCTTCGGCGAAATCTTTGAAGTGGATTTCAGCGGCGACAGCTACCGTCTGATCCACATGGGCGACGTGCGCTTCTGCCCGCCGCCGCCCGGCATGGGCGTGGCCGCCACCCTGCGGGCCATTGCCGAGACGCTCATCCATCCTGAAGACCGGGAAATTTTCCTGCGCGTGCTCAATCCCAAGGCCCTGCTCCAGGGAGAAAATCTCAAACAGGGCTATGCCTCCGGCGACGTGCGCAAAAAATGCCTCGACGGGCAATACCGCTGGGCGCGCTTCACTGTCTTTCCCCTGGTTTGTGCCGCTTCCGGCCGCCCCCTGCACATGATCTGCGTGCAGGATGTGGACGAGCAGAAACGCGCCGTCGGCCTGGCCCGCGAAAACGCCCTGCTCCAGCGCCGGCGTCTGGATGAGCTGCGCTACAAGGCCGTGCTGGACCACACCAATACTCTGGTGTTCGAATGGCGCGACAATCAGCCCACCTACACCTCGCCGCACATTCCGCAACTGCTGGCGGGCGATTACAACGGCCGCTGGCTTTTTGACGTCTGGCGCGAGGACAATGTGCTTTCCCCGGAGGACGGAGGAATTTTCAAAGACTGCCTGAACGCGCTGGAGCAAGGCGCCTCCTCCGGCGAGATGACCGTGCGCCTGCGCCGCCGCGACGGGCGCCTCATCTGGTGCAGGGTCACCTATACCTGCCTGGCCGACCCGGACCTCGGCATCCGCTACATCGGCACCATCAGCGACGTGGATGAAGTCACA
This sequence comes from Desulfovibrio fairfieldensis, assembly GCF_001553605.1. NCBI lineage: Bacteria > Pseudomonadati > Thermodesulfobacteriota > Desulfovibrionia > Desulfovibrionales > Desulfovibrionaceae > Desulfovibrio > Desulfovibrio fairfieldensis. Next base: position 3,410,823 of record NZ_CP014229.1, on the reverse strand, counting down.
CGGGCCACGCAGGCCCTGCGCTTCAGGGCTGAATACGACCCCCTGACCGGCGCGTACAACATGCAGACCTTTTTTGAAAAGGCCGACCTGCTGATCCGCCAGGGCGACGGGCCGCGTCATATCGTGCGTTTCGACGTGGCGGGCTTCAAGGGCATCAACGAAATGTTCGGCCTGGAGGAAGGCGACCGCCTGCTGCGGGCCATCGCCCATCTCGTGCGCGAACAGATCGACAAGCGGTGGGAAACCTTCGCCCGCCTGTCCGGCGATGTATTTGTGGCCTGCCTCGCGGGCGACCGCGAGCGGGTCCGGCGTTTTGTGGGCTGGCTCTCGCGCCAGTTGCGCGAATATACCCAGTCTTACCGGGTCATGCTCTTTTTCGGCATCTGCCCGGTGGAAAAACGCAGGACCCCGGTGCACGTGCTCTGCGACTGGGCCCATCTGGCCCTGAAAACCGTCAAGGGCAGCGACCTGACCAACTATGCCTTTTATGACGGCGAGCTGCGCGCCCGGCTGCTGGATGAAAACAATATCAAGGATCAAATGCACGAGGCTCTGGAAAAAGGCCAGTTCGTGCTCTATCTCCAGCCCAAGGTGGAGATTTCCAGCGGCCGCATTGTGGGGGCCGAGGCTCTGGCCCGCTGGCGGCACCCCACGGACGGACTGATCCTGCCGGGCCGCTTTGTGCCGCTGTTCGAACGCAACGGCTTCATCGTCCGTTTTGACGAGTACATCTGGGAACAGACCTGTAAAATGCTGCGCCTCTGGCTGAACAAAGGCTACCGGCCCACGCCCGTGTCCATCAACGTCTCGCGCATGCACTTCAACGACGACCATTTCTGCGGCAAGCTGCTGGCCCTGACCGACAAATACCATTTGCCCCGGCATCTGCTGGAGCTGGAGCTCACGGAAAGCGCCTTTTTTGAAAGCGAAAAAACCCTGATCCGGGTCATGAACGACCTCCAGAAACAGGGTTTCGTCTTTTCCATGGATGATTTCGGCACGGGCTATTCCTCCCTGAGTACCCTGCGCGCCCTGCCTTTCAACATCGTCAAGCTGGACCGCACCTTCATCAGCGACGGCACGGACAATGAACGCGGCCAGATCGTGGCCCGCAACACCGTCACCATGGCCCGCCAGCTCAAGATGAAAATCATCGCCGAGGGCGTGGAAACCGTGGAGCAGGCGCACTTCCTGCTCAGCATCGGCTGCAATTACGCCCAGGGCTACTATTACGCGCGCCCGGTGGATCCCGAGGAATTCGAAGTGCTCAGCTTTGTGCAGGAAAAAGCCTTCTGGGTGGACCCCAGTCTCCAGGAGGAAGCCCTCCGCCTGAACCTGCCCCTGGGCCTGAACGCTCCGGACCGGGAATACTGAACCGCCGCTACCGCCGGAACGCTTTTCCTGATCCATGCGCTTCTCGGAAAGGCCGCCGGGGGGCAACGCCGTCCCCAATCCATGCCCCCCCATTGAACACCGCCCTCTTGCGGCGATTTTCCACGCCTTCGCCCCGTGGGCCTGTCCTTCGGCAATGCTTGACAGCACAGGCCAAAGTATATATCAATTTATCTAGATATTGTGATGAGAAACGGAAAGCGGTGTAAATCCGCTACGGACGCGCCACTGTAACCGGGACAAACCCAGCCGAAGCCACTGTTCGACACGGACGAACGGGAAGGCAAGGCGAGCACGGGCCGGAAGTCAGGAGACGACTTGTCACAATGGCCGCGATCGGCGCGGCACGGCAGTACTGTCTCGCGTATAGGCATTTGCCCGGACTGGAGCTTACGCTTGAAATTGCCGCCCAACGGCCCGGCATCTCCGCTGTTTTGCGTTCCACGGCTCAGCGGCGGATGCGCCGTGCGGCAATTTAGCGGCGCGGTTTATCCTGCACAAAGACGGACCGCCCTCTCCGGATGCATCCCTGTATTCCGGCTCTGGACGCACGTGAAATAGACTGCCCTTTCAACTCTTTTGAAAGGAGCATCCCATGCGAACCCACATTCTCGGTTTCCCGTCCATCGGAAAACAGCGAGAGCTGAAACAGGTTCTCGAAGCCTTCTGGAAAGGCGATCTTGCCGCTGAAGCGCTTACCGAAACCTGCACGGCGCTGAAGAAGCGCCATTGGCGCATCCAGCAAGACGCCGGTCTTGACTATGTGACCACAGGCGATTTTTCACTCTACGACCGCATGCTGGACATAACCCGCATGCTCGGCGCAATGCCCCCCCGCTTTGCCCCCTGCCTCAAGGACGCGCACCCGGACCTGTATTTCAGCTTGGCGCGCGGCGATGCGCGGCGCAACATTCCGGCCCTGGAAATGACCAAGTGGTTTGACACCAACTACCACTATCTTGTGCCAGAAATCGATGCCGATACGCCCTGGCATCGCGAAGAGCACCCGCTGGTCGCGGATACAAGGCTGGCCGGGGAACTCGGCTTTTCGCCGAAACCGGCCCTGATCGGTCCGTTCACCTGGCTGGCCCTGGCAAAAGCCCGCAACGGCGCGCACAAGTGGGCGCGGCTGAACGCGGTTACGGCCGCCTATGCCGACCTTTTTACGCTTCTTGCGCCCTTGTGCGACCGCATCCAGGTTGAGGAACCCGTGCTCTGCACGGAACTTCTGCCGCAAGAGGCGAGCGGGGCTTTTCGGGAGGCCTACGCGGCCCTGAACACGGCCAGCAACGGCAAGCTCATGCTGACGACCTATTTCGGCCCGCTCTGCCGGAATCTGGATCTAGCCCTCGCTTCCGGCTGCGCAACGCTGCATGTGGACATGGTGCGCGGCAGGGAACAACTGGATGCCGTTCTGGACAAGCTCCCCGCCGACACGGCGCTTTCGCTCGGCGTGGTGAACGGACGCAATATCTGGAAAAGCGATTACGCCCAAATCCTGCCCCTTGTCACGCGGGCCGTCGCCGCGCTCGGCACGGAACGGGTTTTGCTGGGATCAAGCTGCTCGCTGCTGCACTGCCCTGTGGACCTGGAGGAAGAAACAACCCTGCCGGAGCACATCCGGAACCGCATGGCCTTTGCCGTGCAGAAGTGCGCGGAGCTGACCGACCTGCGAAACATTGCGGAAAACGGCGACAACGCGGCCCTGGCGGCCAATGCCGCCGTATTGCGGGCGGCTGCCGGGCATGCCGACAGCCGCATTGACGCCGTGCGCCGACGCGCGTCCGCCGTCACGCCGGACCAGCTTTCCCGCCGCTCGGCCTATCCGCAGCGGCATGCCGCGCAGGCCTGGCTCAACCTGCCCCCGCTGCCCACCACGACCATCGGCTCCTTCCCTCAGACCGCCGCCATCCGTAAAACCCGCCTGGACTACAAGCGGGGCGACATGCCGGAAGCGGACTATCTGGCCGCCATCAGACAGGAAATCAAAAACTGCATCGCAAAGCAGGAGAAACTGGGCCTGGACGTCCTTGTGCATGGCGAGGCTGAGCGCAACGATATGGTGGAATATTTCGGCCAGCAGCTCGGCGGCTTCTGCTTTACGCAGAATGGCTGGGTGCAGAGCTACGGCAGCCGCTGCGTAAAGCCGCCCGTCATCTACGGCGACGTGTACCGCAAGCGGCCCATGACCGTGGACTGGATTCTCTACGCGCAGTCGCTCACGCAAAAACCGGTTAAGGGCATGCTGACCGGCCCGGTGACGATTCTCTGCTGGAGCTTCGTTCGCGAGGACCTGGAACGCGGCGAAGTCTGCAAACAGATCGCTCTGGCTATCCGCGACGAAGTGCTGGATCTGGAAAAGGCGGGCATCCGCATCATCCAGATCGACGAGGCCGCCCTGCGGGAAGGCATGCCCCTGACCAAAGCCTCGGCGGAAGACTATCTGCGCCGGGCGGTGGACGCCTTCCGTCTGGCCGCGTCCGGCGTGGAGGACGCCACACAGATCCACACCCATATGTGCTACAGCGAGTTCAATGCCATTCTGCCCTGGATCGCCCAAATGGATGCGGACGTCATCAGCATTGAATCCAGCCGCAGCGGCATGGAACTGCTGGAAGCCTTCACCGAGTTCCGCTATCAGGGAGAAGTGGGGCCGGGCGTGTACGACATCCACAGCCCGCGCATTCCCGGCGTGGAGGAGATGACGGATCTCCTGCGCAGGGCCTTGCGCCACATTCCCAAGGAACAGTTGTGGGTGAATCCCGATTGCGGCCTGAAAACCCGCCAGTGGGACGAGGCATATCCTTCTCTTGAGAATATGGTCGTCGCCGCTTTGCGGGTACGTGAAAGCCTGCGCTGACGCGCACCGGACGGGTCGAAACCTGCCTATCCGATAGACTGGTAAGGAAGTGCTGATTACTGAGGATGTTGTTCTTTGCCGAGGGCCACGGAGCGGGCCTGACGCGGGCAGAGGGCAAAAAGACCGGTAGTCAGCGCTTCCTTAAAACGGAAGACGCAGCAGACGCAGACTGCCGGGCTGGATATAGAGCAGACGGCCCTGGCTCACGGCCTCGGGCCGGGTGACGAAACTGTCCTTGCGGATGTTCAGAATGGCTTCGGCCTCATGGCTGCAATCAAAGAGGTGCAGGATTTCATCGTCCATGCGGTCGGCGGTGGTCCAGTGGCGATTCACCGGCGGGCCCTCCGGGGTCAGGCTGCGCAGAAAGCGGAAAATGACCGCGCGGCCGCGCTCCGGCGCGAGCCATTCCCGGCAGACCCGCCAGAGCTCGTCCACTGTGGGCCGCTCCTCCGGGGCAAAAGGCCTGCGCACCTCCAGGGGAAAGGCGCGGCTCTGCGCCCGCAGCATGCCGTCCACCAGATTGAGATAATCTGTTTCCTGATCCAGCACGGCCCTGAAGGCTTCGGGCGCGCCTGCCAGGGCCAGCAGGGTTTCGTTGAGAATGTCCCGCGCCTTGAGCACCCGGATGCCGTGGGTCAGGCGCAGAGCGTTGAGCACCGCGTAAATGGCGCAGAAGGTGTCCAGTTTGCCCTGATAAAACGGTTTGACCATGCAAGCCTCCGCGCATTGTTATGCCCGCAAGCCCAAGGGGGGTCAAGGCGGGCGCGCCGCGCGCCCGGCCAGGGCGTAAGTTGCGTCGGCCCTGCTTTCCCGGCCTGTTTTCCTTTACAAGCTTGGTGCGCGCATGTATAAGAGGACATTCATCAACTATATCACAATACCTTGATATGCAGATATTAACCAATCCCCAAGAATTGGCGGCCAAATGCCGGGCCTGGCACGCCCAGGGCGAGGACATCGCCCTGGTTCCCACCATGGGTTATTACCACGCCGGGCATGAAGACCTGATGGTCCACGCGCGCGGACTGGCCAAGCGTCTGGTGGTCAGCCTGTTCGTGAATCCCGCGCAGTTCGGCCCCGGCGAGGATCTGGAAGCCTACCCCCGCAACGCCGAGCGCGACGCCGCCATTGCCGAAAGCCGCGGCGCGGACGTGCTCTTTATGCCCGAGCCGGGTTCCATGTACGCGCCGGACCACGCCACCTGGGTGGAGGTGCCGGAACTGGCGAAAGGCCTCTGCGGCCAGAGCCGGCCCATCCATTTCCGGGGGGTCTGCACCGTGGTGCTCAAACTTTTTATGCTCACCAGGGCCGATGTCGCCGTGTTCGGCCAAAAGGACTGGCAGCAGCAGGCCATCATCCGCCGCATGGTCCGCGACCTCAACGTGCCCACGCGCATTGAGGCCCGTCCGACGGTGCGCGAGGCCGACGGTCTGGCCCTGTCCTCCCGCAACGTCTATATGACCGCCGCGGAACGCGCCCAGGCCCCGGAAATCCGCGCGGCTCTGCTCTACGCCCAAAAGCTGGCGCAGGAAGGCGAAACCAGCGCGGCCCTGTTGCGCGAGGCAGTGCTGCGGCGCTGGGCCGAGCGCCTGCCCCTGGGCCGTCTGGACTATCTTTCCATTGTGCATCCCGAATCCATGGCTCAGCTCAACGAGGTAAACGGCCCGGCCCTGATGGCCTGCGCGGTGCGCATGGGCAAGGCCCGGCTCATTGACAATATTCTGCTGCGTTCATAAGACGACATTCCATTTCGCAAGGAGACGACAATGCAAACCAAGGGCAAATACTTTTTCACCTCCGAATCCGTGACCGAGGGACATCCCGACAAGGTGGCCGACCAGATTTCCGACGCCGTGCTGGACACCCTGCTGGCCCAGGACTCGGAAGCTCACGTGGCCTGCGAAACCCTGGTGACCACGGGCATGGCCGTCATTGCCGGCGAAATCAGCACGCGCGGCTATGCGGACCTGCCCAAGGTAGTGCGCGATACCATCAAGAACATCGGCTACAACAGCTCGGAAATGGGCTTTGACTGGCAGACCTGCGCGGTGATTTCCTCCATCGACCATCAGTCGCCGGACATCGCCCAGGGCGTGCTGCGCACCAAGCCCGAAGATCAGGGCGCCGGCGACCAGGGCATGATGTTCGGCTACGCCTGCAATGAAACCGCCACCCTGATGCCCGCGCCCATCTACTGGGCCCACCAGCTTTCGCAGCAGCTGGCCCGCGTGCGCAAGGACGGCATCGTGGATTTCTTCCGCCCGGACGGCAAAACCCAGGTCTCCTTCGAGTATCAGGACGGCAAGCCCGTGCGCATCAACAACGTGGTGGTCTCCACCCAGCACGCGGCCAGCGCCAGCCAGGGCGAAGTGGCCGAAGCCGTGAAAAACGAGGTCATCCGCCCCATTCTGGGACCCTCGGGCTATTTTGACGAAAAGGACTGCGAAATCTTCATCAACACCACGGGCCGCTTCGTGGTGGGCGGCCCCATGGGCGACTGCGGGCTTACCGGCCGTAAAATCATTCAGGATACCTACGGCGGCAGCGGCCATCACGGCGGCGGCGCATTTTCCGGCAAGGACCCCTCCAAGGTGGACCGCTCCGGCGCGTATATGGGCCGCTACATTGCCAAGAATGTGGTGGCCGCCGGTCTCGCGCCGGTCTGCGAAGTGCAGATCGCCTATTGCATCGGCGTGGCCCAGCCGGTGAGCGTGCTGGTGTCCTCTCAGGGCACGGGCGACATCCCGGACGAAATCCTGACCAAGGCCGTGCGCGAAGTCTTTGACCTGCGCCCCTATTTCATCAGCAAGCGCCTGAATCTCAAGCGCCCCATTTACGCCAAGACCTCCTGCTACGGGCATTTCGGCCGCGAGCTGCCGGAATTCACCTGGGAAGCCACGGACGCGGCGGCCGACCTGCGCACCGCCGCCAAAGTCTAGCGCGACGGCGTACGTCTGTTTTGAAGGCTCGCCGGGGCTACGCCTTTCAGCTTCCGGCCGGATTGAAAAATTGAAAAAGGTCCACAGGCCAGAGACGGCATCCTTCGCCGCCTTGGCCCGTGGACCTTTTCATATCGGAAAATAACAAAACGCTTTTCCCGCAGGCGTCTCCGGCCCCACGTCGGCCGGTTCCTCAACGCGCCCGCTTCATACGCCGTCTTTCGTTCCGGGAATGGTTACGGCCACTTTGTTTTCCAGCCACAGCAGCAGGTGGTTCGCCCCAATAGCCAGACAGGCGGAAAGCAGCGCTCCCCACATGATTTTATACATGTTCATGGAGCGCAAGCCGTCAAACAAAATGCTGCCCAGGCCGCCCGCATTGATGGTCGCGGCGATGGTCGCTATGCCGATGGTCGAAACGGCGGCAAGGCGAAGTCCGGCGAACAGGGGATTGAGCGACAGGGGCAGGCGGATTTTATACAGCATCTGCAACGTGGTCATGCCCATTCCGGCGGCGGCCTCAAGCATTGCCGGGTCCACCCCGCGCAGACCGGCAAGAAAATTGCGCAGCAGCACATATTGATTGTAGAGGATAAGAACAATGATCGCCGTGGTCTTCCCCAGGCCGGTGGCGGGAATGAGGATGGCGAACAGCGCCAGGCTGGGAATGGCGTAAATCACGGAAAAGAGGTTCACCAGAAAGGCGGACCAGACTCTTGAATACATGGCCGTCACGGTCAAAACCGCCGCAGCAGCCAGCGAGAGCCCGAGAACAACGGCAACCATCCACAGATGCTCGAGAAATGCCCGGCCAAGCGTGGCGTACTGGCTGAACAGATAGTCAAACATCGGCAAAACCTACCCAGAGCCGTTGCTGCTGCCGCGCGGAGCCGACAAGGGAGGCCACAAAGTCATCAGCCGGTTCCCGGATGATGTTCATCGGCGTGTCGAACTGGCAGACCTTGCCCTGGTTCATCACAACCACCCTGTCTCCCAGCTTGACGGCCTCGGCAATATCATGGGTGACGAAAAGAAATGTTTTCTTCAGGCCGCCGTGCAATCGGAGCAATTCATCCTGAAGATTGTTCCGGGTTATGGCGTCAATGGCGCCGAACGGCTCATCCAGAAGCATGATTTTAGGATCCACCGCCAGCGCGCGGGCAAGTCCGACCCGCTGCTGCTGGCCGCCGGAAAGTTGCCCTGGGTAGCGGGCATGGAAGAGGTCCGGTTCGAGGCCAACCAGGCGCAGCAGTTCCTCCACCCGCGCCGCGATGCGCCGCCGGTCCCACCCGAGCAGCTCGGGGACCGTCGCGATATTCCCGGCCACGGTCATGTGAGGAAACAGGCCCGCCTGCTGGATGACGTAACCGATGCGCCGCCGCAGCTTGATCACATCGACATCCCGCGCGTTCTCGCCGAAAAGATAAATGGACCCGGTGTCCGGTTCATACAGCCGGTTCACCATTTTCAACAGGGTGGTTTTGCCGGAGCCTGACGACCCGAGAATGGTGATGAACTCCCCCTCGTTAATGGAAAGATGCACATGATCGACGGCAAACGGCCCGGAGCGGCCGAAACGCTTGCTGACGCCGTCAAATAAAATGGCGCATCGGCTCACCGCCCTTCTCCGCCGGGTTGCGGCCGTATCCCGAGGTAGAACTCCTTCGCCACATCCGCAACCTCCCTTTTGTCCACATCCACTTTGGCGTTGAGCGCGGTCATAGTGCCGGTGTCAAGAGAGGCGCTTACCCGGTTCAGGATACCCGCAATGTCGGGATGCGCCGCCAGTACGTCGGCACGAATGACCGGGGCCAGGTAATACGGCGACCACATGTGCTTGTCGTCCCGCAGAAGCGTGAATTTTTCGGTGTCCGCCAAACGGCCCTCGGTGGTATAGGCGGGAACAAGATCAGCCTCATCATCCAGCAGAACCTGATACTTCAGGCCGTTGTCGAAAACCCGCGAAGACTTCCAGCGGAACGGCCCGTACACCTGCTCCAGGCCGGGCAGGCCGTCGGCGCGCTGGTCGAACTCTCCCTGGGATGCGAAGCGGATCTTGTGGGCATTCCGTTGCAGATCGGAGATGGTGGCTATGCCGAACTCGCGGGCCACGGATGTTTTCAGGGCCAGGCCCTGGCTGTCGTTGGCGCGGGACGGCTCAAGCCAGACAAGGTTGAAGCGCCGGGCATACTCCCGTTTGACCGTTGCATATACCTGCGCGGGGTCCGCCATGGCTTCCATTTTCAGCACCGTCAGCAGGCCCGTCCCGGTGTATTCCGGATAGAGGTCAATCTCGCCGTTCACAATGGAGGCATGCACCACCGATCCCGCAATAGTAAAAACGCGCTTTACCGTATATCCGGCGTCTTCAAGGGCGAGGGCATACAATTCGCCGACGACCAGGTTTTCCGTAAAATCCTTGGTTCCGACCCTGATGGCCGTCCCTTTTGTCTCGCCGCCGCACGAGAACAGCAGCATCCCCGCCGCCAAAATTCCCATTGCCGCCATGACGGCCTTTTTCCAGGTTTTCATGCTTTCTCCCGCTCTCATGCCTCTCTGTACCGGAACAGCGCTTTGCCCAGGACGGCGAACGTCAATCCGCCGGCCAGCGAGAGAAGCGCGACGGAGAAACCGCCGATGAGAAGCAGATCGATTCTGTTCAAACCAAGACCGGTAAAAATAATTTCGCCCAGCCCTCCGGCGCCGATTTTCGCCGCAAGGGTCGCACTCGCTATTATTTCAATGACAGCGATTTTCACGCCTGTCAAAATCATGGGCATAGCCAGGGGAAAACGCACTTTCCGCCAGACCTGCCGCCGGGTCATGCCCAGCCCCGCCGCTGTTTCCAGCATATCTTGCGGCACCCCGTCCAGACCGGCAACGGTGTTCAGCAGGATGGGCGGTACGGCCAGCAGCACAAGCGCGGCGGTCGCGGGCATGAATCCCGTGCCCATGACAGGAATAAGCAGAAAAAGCACCGCCAGGCTCGGAACGATGCGAAGCGTCTGGAACACGGCGAGCAGCGCTTTTTTCAGACCGCCATACCGCACGCACAAGTATCCTCCGGGGACGGCAATGAGCAGCGCCACGGCGAGAGACGCCGCGCTGATCAGCACATGCTCCCGCACGGCGGCCCAGAAAGCCGCGCTGTTGGCCATGAAGTATGCGATTATCGCCTGACGCATGCGGGCCTCAATGTCTTTCGGCGAAAGACCGCTTCGCCGTCGTGCATTGACAATTATGCCAAAGTCGTCTTTGTCCGGCGTTCCGGCTTGCCGTTCCCATTGAAAAATACTTTTTACTCTTCTTTTTGCGGATCAATTTCACTCTGTTTTCATAATCTCATTTTCCGGCCTTACAGCATTTCACACTTGAAATGGTGTAGCGCCGCGAAGACCGACCCTACGGGCCGCCCGTCGGGCCGTGCCTGTAGCCCAAAGGGCATACAGGCATCGAGAGCAACGACGTGGATTCCGGCAAAGCGACCGAAGGCAGCCCGAAGGGCTGTCCCCGTTGGCGACAACGGAACCATACGGAGATCGACAGCGGCGATAACCGTGCTTTTTGCCGGAATGACCCCTTTGAACTGTGTAATTTCAAAGGCAATCCGCTCTGGAATAACACGGAATACGCCGCATACTTTCTTTGTAATCCTGTTGTTACGCCTTTTGTTCGCCAACATGTTTCCGTTCTTCTGTAAACACAGAAGCATCCTCTCAGGATTGAGAACATAATATATATCGCATATCAAATTTTGGCAAATCAACAAACGAGATTATCTCGTAATTTCAGGATAATGCGGATTCCTTCCTCGATTACGGGCCATATCAAATTTTTGCGCGCGAGCATTCCGCGCGCCGGAATCCCCCGGAGACCGCCTTTACCCGCCTCGGCCTTTCCACATCATCTCTCTTCTTCCGTTTACGGTCGCCTCAAAGAGAGCTGAATAAGACCGGCGGCACGTAAGTCGGCAAAGTCCTGTGCCGACCCGCGCGGCCATGCAATGTCACAGGCGCTCGTTTATACATGACGCGCAACGCATCCGGCGCGTGAAATACCTGAGCCTTGCCAGTGGCCGGAGCCTTTCATATACTGGGAAGCCGGACCAGTTGCGGGCGGGCCTTTCCACCGCAACGCCAGCCCAAGGAGCCCCATGAGCCAGAACAATTTCCCGAGCCTTTTCGCGTTTCGTTCTCTTCCCGTTCTCTTTCCGGACATCTTCACCGGCACGGCCGCGGACAGGGCGTAACCATGGCGGGCAACACTTTCGGGCGCGTTCTGCGCCTGACCACGTTCGGCGAATCCCACGGGCCCGGCCTGGGCGGCATGCTGGACGGCTGTCCGGCGGGCCTGGAGCTGTGCGAGGCGGACATTCAGGCCGACCTGGACCTGCGCAAGCCCGGCCAGGGCCCCACAGCCACCAAACGCAGAGAGGCGGACCGGGTGCGCCTGCTTTCCGGCGTGTTCGAAGGCCGCACAACAGGCACGCCCATTGCCTTTTATATCGCCAATGAAGACCAGCGCTCGCGCGACTACGGCAATCTGGCCGAAATCTTCCGGCCCGGCCATGCGGACTGGAGCTATTTTCAGAAATACAACGGCATCCGCGACCATCGCGGCGGCGGCCGCTCCTCGGGCCGGGAAACAGCCGCGCGCGTGGCCGGGGGCGTGATCGCCAGAAAAATTCTGGCCCGTCGGGGCGTGACCGTTCTGGCGGCCTGCGTGGAGCTGGGCGGCATTGCCGTGCCCGCCACGGGCGTGGATATGGACGGCGCTTTACGCCGCCCGTATTTCGCGGCTTCGGACGCCGGCCCGGCCCTCTGGGACGCGGCTGTGGCCGAAGCCCGCAAGGCCGGGGACACCCTGGGCGGCATTGTGCAGATTGTGGCCCGCGACGTGCCCGCCGGACTGGGCGAACCGGTCTTCGACAAGCTGGAGGCGGTGCTGGCCCATGCCGTCATGAGCGTGGGCGCGGTCAAGGGCGTGGAAGTGGGCGATGGCTTCGCGGCGGCCCGCCTGCGCGGCTCACAGAATAATGATCCCCTGCTGCCCGGCGCAGACGGCGCCATTGAAGCCGTGCGCTTCGCCTCCAATCACGCCGGCGGCATCTTGGGCGGCATTTCCAGCGGCCAGGACATCATACTGCGCGCGGCCGTCAAGCCCATCGCCTCCATCGCGCACGACCAGCATACCGTGGACACGACAGGCCGCGCCGCCACAGTGCGTATCGGGGGCCGCCACGACCTCTGCGCCATCCCGCGCATTGTGCCCGTGCTTTCGGCCATGACCGCCCTGGCCCTGGCCGACGCCCTGTTGCTGCAAAGTCGCATGGGGCACGGCCTGTGAGCCCGTGCCCCGCAACGGATGGACGCGCTCTGGCGGATCTGAAATCCGTGGGCAAGGCCACGCTGGCGGACTTCCGCCTGCTGGGCGTGAGCAGCGTGGCGGCTCTGGCCGCCCGCGACCCGCGTGAACTCTACGAGCGCCTTTGCCGCCTAAAGGGCGTCAGCGTGGACATCTGCCAGTACGATCTTTTTTGTTGCGCCGCGGCGCAGGCCCTTGATCCGTATCTGCCGCCGGAGCAGTGCGACTGGTTCTGGTGGTCGCGCCGACGCAAGGCGGCCAAGCCGGATAAGGCGGAGGACTGATGGCCGATCTGCCCCTGCTGCGCGATCCCGACGCCGTGGAACTCACCGGCACGGTGGAGCGCGTGATCTTCCACAATGAAGAAAACGGCTACACTGTCCTTCGTCTGTTGCCCGACAAGGGCCTGACCGGCGAGGCCAAGGTAACGGGCGCGCCGCCGCGTACCGTCAGCCGCGATCCCGTGTCCTGCGTGGGACACATGGTGGACCCGCAGGCCGGGGTCCAGCTCAAGGTGGCCGGGCGCTGGGTGAACAACGTCCGTTTCGGCCGTCAGGTGGAATTCAACACCGCCGAGGAAGTGCTGCCCGCCACCAGCGAGGGCATCCGTCTCTATCTGGCCTCGGGCCTGATCAAGGGCGTGGGCGAAGAACTGGCCGGGCGCATTGTGGAAGCCTTCGGCACGGACACCATCCGCGTGCTGGACGAGGAGCCCGAGCGCCTGCTCAAAGTGCGCGGTCTGGGCCGCAAAAGCCTGGGCCGCATCCGCGACTCCTGGGCCGAACACCGGGGCATGCGCGATCTGCTGCTTTTTTTGCAGCCCCACGGCATCACCCCGGCCTATGCCGTGCGCATCTACCGGGCCTACGGCAGCCAGGCCCTCAACGTGGTGCGCGAAAATCCCTACCGCCTGGCCATGGACATTCACGGCATCGGTTTTGTGACCGCCGACGCGGCCGCCGCCAAGCTGGGCTTTGAAGCGGACAATCCGCTGCGCATCCAGGCGGGCACGCTCTACATTCTGCAAAAGGCCACGGATGACGGCAACGTCTATCTGCCCGAGCACAAGTTGGTGCGGGACGTCTGCGCACAGCTGAGCGTGGAGCCGGAACAGGCCCGGGACGCCATTGCCGCCCTGGAACAGGACGAACGCCTGGTACGCGAGGCCATGGACGCGCCCGAAGATTCCGAGGGTCAGGACGGCGCGGACGACTTTGATGCCGGGGACGGCGTGGAAGTGGGCGTCTATCTGCGTCGCTATCATCATTGCGAATCCAAAACCGCTTTTTATCTCCAACGCCTGTTGCACTCGCCCAAGGCCGTGCGCTTTGAAAATCCGGACGCGCTGGTGGACAAGGTCACGGCCGAGCTGCCCATCGCCCTGGCCCCGGAACAGCTGGAAGCCGTGCGCACGGCGGCGCGCAGCAAGGTCATGGTGCTCACCGGCGGCCCCGGTACGGGCAAGACCACCATCATCAACGCGATCATCAAATTGTTCGGTGAAGTGCGGGCGCGCATCCTGCTGGCCGCGCCCACGGGCCGGGCCGCCAAACGCATGGCCGAAACCTCGGGCCGCGAGGCGCGCACCATCCACCGCCTGCTGGAGTACAGCCCCAAGGAGGACGGCTTCGCCCGCAACGAGGACAATCCTCTGGCCTGCGGCCTGCTGGTGGTGGATGAAGCCTCCATGATGGACACCCTGCTCTTCTACCATCTGCTCAAAGCCGTGCCCCTGGGCGCGACCCTGGTGCTGGTGGGCGACGTCTACCAGTTGCCCTCGGTGGGGCCGGGCAATGTGCTGTCGGACATCATTTCCTCGGGCGTGTTGCCGGTGGTGGAGCTGACCGAAATTTTCCGCCAGTCCGCCGAGAGCGAAATCATCTGCAACGCGCACCTCATCAACCACGGCGAGATTCCCTGCCTGGAATCCAGCAAGGAACGGCTGTCGGACTTTTACTTCATCCATCAGAACGACCCGGAAAAGGCGGCCGACCTGATGGTGGATCTGGTCAAAAATCATATCCCGCGCCGTTTCGGCCTGGACCCGGTGGACGACATCCAGGTGCTCACGCCCATGCACAAGGGCGCCGTGGGCGCGGGCCAGATGAACACCCGCCTGCAGGAAGCGCTCAATCCCAACGGCCTGGAGGTGCGGCGCGGCGACCGGGCCTTCCGCCTGCACGACAAGGTCATGCAGGTGCGCAACAATTACGAGAAAGATGTCTTTAACGGCGACATGGGCCGCATTGTCTTTCTGGACTCCAAAGAGCGCACCCTGAGCGTCAGTTTTGACGAACGCGTGGTGCCCTACGACTTTGAGGAACTGGACGAGCTGGCCCCGGCCTACGCCATTTCCATCCATAAGTCCCAGGGCTCGGAATACCCGGCCGTGGTTATTCCCATCATGATGCAGCATTACGTGCTGCTCCAGCGCAACCTGGTCTATACCGGAGTGACGCGCGGCAAAAAACTGGTGGTGCTGGTGGGCGAATCCCGCGCCCTGCATATGGCCGTCAAAAACAACAAGACGCGCAAGCGCTATACGCGCCTGGCTTGGCGGCTGGCGCCGCAGGGCTAGGAGCAAGGTCGAACGTTTTCGTTGCTACTTATTAAGGAAAGAAGAGACATGAATGAAAGAGCATTGCTGATAAGATCCGATTGGCGCGAAGACCTGCTGAAATTGTGGCAGCGCATTCCCGTAGATTGGAAAAAGGCTTTTATCGCGGCAATGCTGATCAATATCATCGTCTATTTCTTTGATCTGGCACAATTTCCTCTTGGCGATCACGACGTAGGTTATGAAGACGGCATTCCTCTCTTGAGCGGAGGTCGAACGGGCCGTTGGTTTACCCCCTTTCTACATCTGCTGAGCGGCCATGTGCAAATTCCTGTCTACACCCAGCTTCTGGCTTTTGCCACACAGATTGCCGCAGGTATGGGCGCGGTTCTGCTCTGGCGCCCCAAGGCCGGGGCGTGGCTTCTGTTCGCTGGCGGTATTATGGTTTCCTGCATGCCAGCGGTGACGGATTTTTACTATTATCACTACATGGCGCTGGCCTTTACAGCTTCACAACTTTTTATGGTCCTCGCCCTACACGCCAGCCTGAAACCGGGAAGGCATCGCCTGCTGAGCTATGCTTTGGCCGTCGTTCTGACGACATGTGCATTGGCCAGCTATCAATCTTCCATCATGACCTGGACCACCTGCTTCTGGGGCTTAGTTCTGATCAAACTTCTGGAATGGGACGGCAGGTTGAGCGCGCTATATGTTTTGTGCAAAGCGCTCTGTCCGGCATTGCTCTGCCTTATGGCGGCTTGCCTGCTCTATGCAGTAAGCCTGCGCCTTTATCCCCTGGTAGGCTTCTCTCTGGATTTATACCAGTTTCAGACCGTCGTGTTCACCGATCTGCCGCAGCGCCTTTGGGAGCTGGTGCGCCAATCCTGGCTACATCTTGTCGTGCCGCAGGGTTTTATGTCTCTATGGCTTAAAATCCTTCTACTTTGTGCTCTGGCGGGAGGCGCGGCAGCCATGCTGAGCAGGGCGGTGCATGTGACGCAACGCCAGCTCCTGAAAGTTTCCATTTTCATAGTGGCCATTGCGCTCTTCCCGGTAGCCGCCAAGTCGCAATTTCTGGTCAGCAACAACAGCAATTGGTACCTTTACCGTTTTCTGGCGATGGGTCTCAGCTATGTATACAGTTTTTTCCTTCTGACATTGCTTGCCGACAGCAAAACGCCCATACGCAATGCCGGTCTTTTGCTTTTTATTTTGTTACTGCCATGCATGGCCGTCAACTGTCTGGACCAACAAATCCGTCATGTGCGCTCCACAGAGCATGATCTGGCGGTGCTCAATCGTGTCATTGGGCGCATAGAAAGCCTGCCGAATTTCGACCCTGACAAAACATACAATCTTGTTCAACTGGGCCGTACCAAGTCTTACCTCCAAGATACCCCTCGGGTTGGCCCTTTGACGCCCCTGTCTTCTCGAACAATATCTCAAGCCTGGAATCCCGGCTTTGAGCTTTGGCTGCTCTCCAAATATCTCAAACTGGGAGACAGGCTTAATGAAGAAATCCAGAAGCGGCCGGATCTTATGGAAAAAGCTCTACATTTTGCGCGCGACAAGCAAGCTTTTCCACATCAGGGGTCTATCGGCATTGTGGATGATACAATTATTCTAATTTTTGATCGCGACGCCATTCCGACGGCAGAGGCTCGTTTAAAAACACTGAAACAATAATCTCAAAGCTGCTGCGAACACTATACCGGAGGCCGCTGAAGCGGCCTTTTCTTTTTGTATGGAGAAAACCCCCCGCTAGTGGTCTGCCCCCATCAAGGTAGACAAAGTAAAAAAGCCCCTCTAGGCTCAAACTTTGGAACCCTGATGGGGGCAGACCACTAGCGGGGGGTTCCTTTTTTATACCGGATCAATGTCGCCAGAATAATTCACTCATCTTAAATGTGAATTACGCTGGTGACCGCGTGAGCGGGCACCAGCGTCCAAGTGCAAGGAGAAGCTGCATTTTTTCCGCAGCACGCTGATGGCGTAGAGTTTGAAATGTATAACATTTCAAACGCGAAATGTTGTAGAACCAATTAGCTCACTCTATATTGACAAAATACATTTTTAGGTCAATCGTAAAAAAAAATGGGAGGTGCGCCATGCCCAGCGACAACGCCCTTTTTAATTGCGACCAGGACCACGAGATCAATTATGTTGCGTCCTTATATCTGGAACAACAGAAAGTCCGTGAACTTCTCAAGGAAAAATGCGCCGACGGCGTTATCAGCCATTGGACGCATAAAAAACTGTATGCTTGGTTGGAAAGCCAGGGCTTTACCAAAATAAAATGACGCTTCGGCGGGCGGTTCCGTCCGCGCGTTCGAAGAAATCATTTCCGCGTCTGTACGCGGACAGAAGGCGGCCTTACGGCCGCCTTCCGACGTTCATTCACTATTGTCCAGCGACGCTTAAGCCACCCGGCCCGCAGGACGCGCTTTTCCCCCGGCCGGGGCCTGCCGCCAGGAGGCGATATCCTCCACGCTGAGCAGGGGCATGGCGTGGGCGCTGGCAAAGGCCGCCACCTGCGGCAAACGGGCCATGCTGCCGTCCTCATTGGTCAGTTCGCAAAGTACCCCGCAGGGCTCAAGACCGGCCAGGGCCATGAGGTCCACCGTGGCTTCGGTATGGCCGCGACGCTCCAGAACGCCGCCGGGACGCGCCCGCAACGGAAAGACATGGCCGGGGCGGCGCAGATCTTCCGGCCGGGCCTCCGGGCTGACGGCGGCCTGTACCGTGGCCACACGATCAGCGGCGGAAACGCCGGTGGTCACCCCCTCGGCCGCCTCAATGGACACGGTAAAGGCCGTGCCCTGCGAATTGGTATTGACCTCCGTCATCATGGGCAGACGCAGGCGACGGATGCGCTCGTCAGTCAGGCAGAGGCAAACAATGCCGCTGCAATGCCGGATCAGCAGGGCCATCTGCGGCACGGTGAGGAATTGGGCCGGAAAAATCAGATCGCCTTCGTTTTCGCGGTCCTCGTCATCCACGATGCAGACGCCCTGACCGGCGCGCACCGCATCCAGGGCGCGGCGCATCCGCTCCGTGGAAGAACCGAACAACACAAGGGGGGATTGGGACTGATGCATGACATGCTCCTTGTCCGGCCACAATGGCCGGGAGATGGTGCATCAGGGCGTGGCTGGATATCGCGCGCGTGAAGAATGTGGTGTTCTCCCGCAGGAAAATACCAAAGCAATTCCGTACAAAACCATACGGCCCCGCCAGGCGGCAGCTCAAGCTGACACCCACGCTGAAGGAAAGGGAAAGAATCTGCTTTCCGATTCCGGGGCGGCTTGTTCACTCACGCACGCGACATACTTGACCATTCTCTTCCATCCGGACTGTTACCGTCGGCTCCGGAATCACACCGGATCTGCTGACCCTTCACGGAAGGCGCTCGCGGGCTGGCGGCGCGCACATGGCGCGACCGCATCACCGCCGGTGGGGACTTGCACCCCGCCCTGAGAATAGTGCCAACATACGCCCGGCCTGGGCGCATGGCAAGACGGCGGCAGGGGCAAAGCGAGGCAGGCGCAGTCCGGCTCAGGCATCGAAAACCAGAGCTTCATACCAGAACAAACGCGCGCCGGGCGCGCGCCAACTGCCGCCCGGCAAGCCCGCCTTGGCGCAGAGATTTTCCAGGTAGGACAGACGATCCCAGCCCTGCTCCACCGGCACCTGAGGCAGAAAAACGCCGCTGTGCCCCAGATATTGCAGGGCCAGACCGTGCCGCCCGACTTCAATGGCTTCCGGGTCCGGACAAGGCGTGAGTTCGTCCAGTACGGAAATGTGCAGGGCCGCTCCAGCCCATTCCCGGAGGGTCAGCGACGGAAAACGCGGATCTTCAAAGGCGGCGGCGCGGGCCATGCGCCAGAGATTGAGGTAAAGAGGCTCGCGGCCCACAATGGTGCCGATGCAGCCGCGCAGCCGCCCGTTTAGAGTGATGGTTGCAAAAGAGCCCAGCGGGCGGCGCAATGTGCCGACGCTCTCCCTCACCGCGTCGCCTTTCTCCGGCGGTTCCGGCGGCCGGGCCGTACCCTTGTCCGCCAGAGCGCTTTCAATGGCCAAACGGGCCAGCCGGGCCAGAAAGGCTCGCTCCTCGGCATTCAAGGAAAAGGAAAGCGCCATGATCACCTCCTGGATTCCTGACCGGGCCGATTGCCCTGGGGCCTGTTGACACTGCTGGGATTTTGTTCGCTGGCGAGGAGAACGATCCTTTTATCGCTGCTGTCTTTATCCGTAATGCTCGTTCCTCGCATAACGGCTAAAGCATGAAAGGAGTGTACTCTTGCCTCAGCCGTTGCGGCGAAGCTGCTTACGGATGAGGACAGCAGAGCTATGGTACTCGACTGGAATAAAAGGCGAAGTTCAACAAAGCCAGCGGGCAAAAGAACATAGTGTCAACAGGCCCTAAAGTCATGCCCTGCTCAAAATAACGTGCCTATGGCAAGACGCATCGAAGCATCCCAATTTGCGCGTTCATCCGCCGCTGAAGCAAAGGGCGGCAGGTGAACCAAGCCCGAAACAAGAAATGCCACAACAGACGTTGCGGCAGATCTTGCGCAAAAGGGGTTGCGACATTTGAGTTTTTTGCCGCTGGCAAGAAAAATAAGCGGCACGCTGACGGCGCTATAAGCTGTTGCCGTGAACGGCATACAGATAGCGACAGCCTTTACCCGGACGAATCACCGACTGCGGCATTGCTGCCTTTGGCCGCAACGTCCTGCCTTGTAACGGCCAAAAAGCCGCCCGTATAACCGAGCCGCGCCGTGAAATTTGACGCTGCCAGCGACAAAAAAGGCCAAATAGGCTAGTCTTCGCCCTCGGCGTGCGACTGCTTGCCCGCACCCTTCAGGCCGTACATGCTGGTGGAGCCGGAGGACCAGAATTCCAGCACTTCCTCATTGATCAGCTTGGTGAGGACTTTTTTCACGTCGCGGGGGCCCCTGTCCGGAAAGAGTTCCAGAAAGTCCTTGAAGTAGAACTTGGACTTGGCCGCGGATTTGCTTTTCAGAAATTCAACAACAATCTCTTTATCGTCAGCCATGAGCGTTCTCCTGGCCCGGCGGCGCGTTGCCGCGCCGCCGGGGTTAAGCAAACTGCCTAGAACTTGAACTGGGTGCTTTGACGCCAGGTGTAATAGGCGGAATCGCGGAAGTCGTCGATGAGGTGGTGGGTGAACTCAAGGCCGGTCAGCTTGAAGAAGCTTTCCCAGCCGATGCGCTCGGCCCATTCGCCCAGACGTTCGTATTTTTCGGCGTTGGCCGCGTAGACCTCGACAATGTGCTTCACGGTCTTGGTCAGGCTGGGCCAGCGCGGCGGTTCGTTGGGGATGTAGCCCACGACCACCTTGGAGAACTTGGGCATGGAGATGCGGTTGGAAACCTTGCCGCCCACCATGATGGCGATGCCGTCGCCCTCGCTGTCAGCGATGGGCAGGGCCGGGCACATGGTGTAGCAGTTGCCGCAGTACATGCAACGGTCTTCCTTGATGGCGATGGAATTCACCTTCTCGCCGTTGTGCTCCACCTTGGTGGGACGCACGGCGGCCGTCGGGCAGGCGGCCACGGCCAGCGGAATTTCACAGAGCTGGTCGGCCCATTCGTGGTCGATCATGGGCGGTTTGCGGTGGATGCCCACCAGGCCGATGTCCGAGCAGTGCACGGCGCCGCACATGTTGATGCAGCAGGCCAGGGACACGCGCACGGGTGCGGGCATGCGCATGTGATCGAACTCGTCGAACAGGGCGTCCATCACGCATTTCACCGGGCCGGAAGCGTCGGTGGCGGGCGTGTGGCAGTGCACCCAGCCCTGGGTGTGGATCATGTTGCAGACGCAGGCGCCCGTGCCGCCCACGGGGAACTTGAAGGAACCGCCGGGGAACTTGCGGGAGTTCAGGTCGTCGCGCAGGGCCTTCATGGTGGCTTCGTCGTCCACCATGAATTCAATGTTGTTACGGGTGGTCCAACGCAGATAGCCGCCGCAGTACTTGTCGGCGATGTCGCACAACTCACGGATGTGGGTGATGGACATGGTACGGGCGCCGCCGACGCGCACGGTGTAGACCTTGTCGCCGCTTTCGGCCACATGCATCAGTACGCCGGGCTCCAGAATTTCATGATAGAGCCACTTGCCGAAGTTCTTTTTGATCATCGGCGGGAAATAGTCGTCGTACTTATGAGGGCCGATGTCGGAGATACGGCCTTCCATGGGTTTCTGGGGATTGTACCCGGTAGAAATAAAAGCCATGTTCGTTTCCCCCTTATACTAGCGTTGATGGCGTTTACGGAATTCGGCGAGATCGCGATTCCAGCCGCCGGGCACTTCCTCTTCCTTAAAGAAGATGAAGGGATTGGCACGAGGCGCTTTCACCTGGCAGGGCATGGCCGGCGTGTCGGTGACTTCCAGCAGCTTCTGGAAGGAGAGGCGCTTCATGGTTTCGCCCACGCGCTCGCGGTTTTTGCCTTCTTCCATCCACCAATCCCAGATCTTTTCGATGACTTCTTTGACATCGTCATAGGGGGCTTCACAGGAGATGAAGGGAACAAGCAGCGAACCCATCTGCGCGCCGTCCACCACCGGGGCCTTGGCGCCCACCAGAATGCTGGCGCCGCGCTCGTCGCCGATGTGCAGGGCCTGGGGCATGGTGTTGATGCAGTGCATGCAGCGCACGCAGTCGGCAGTCTTGATGGAGAGCTTGGAACCGTCCCACTTCATGCACTGGCTGGGGCAACGGTCAATGACTTCCTTCTGGATGTCGAACTTGCCCCAGTCGCGCCCGGCATGCGCACCCGCGTTGGGTTTGATTTCGCCGGCCAGGTAGGCTTTGACCTTTTCCTGGTCGATCTTGATGTCGTCCTTCCAGGTGCCCACCACGGCGAAGTCGGAACGGGCCATGGCGCAGACGCAGCCGTTGGGGCAGCCGTCGAATTTGAATTTGAACTTGTAGGGGAAAGCCGGGCGGTGCAGCTCGTCCTGGTAGTCCATGGTCAGCTGATAGCACATATCCTGCGTATTGTAGCAGGCGTACTCACAGCGGGACTGTCCGAGGCAGGCTTCGGGCGTGCGCAGGTTGGAACCGGAACCGCCGAGGTCCACGTTCATCTTGTGGGTCAGCTCGTGGAAGACTTCTTCCAGCTGGACGGTCTGGGTGCCCAGCAGCACGATGTCGCCCGTGGAACCGTGCATGTTGGTCAGGCCGGAACCGCGCAGATCCCAGATGTCGCACAGGTCGCGCAGGAACTTGGTGTCATAGTATTTGCCGGCGGGCTGGGCCACACGCATGGTGTGGAAGTGGGCCACGCCGGGGAACTGTTCGGGCTGGTCGCAGTAACGGCCGATAACGCCGCCGCCGTAACCGAACACGCCCACGATGCCGCCGTGTTTCCAGTGGGTTTCCTTGTCGTTGTAGGAAAGCTCCAACACGCCCAGCAGGTCTTCGGGGCAGTCCGCCGGGATCTGATAGTCAAGACCCTTGGGATTTTTGGCCCGCGCGGCCGCTTCCTGTTTAATGTCGGACACAAAGCTCGGCCAAGGGCCGCTTTCAAGCTCGTCCAACTTGGGGGTTGCATATTTCGCCATTGCCATACCTCCACATGGTTTGGTTGTATCACGCCATCGCGTGACATGCCGTTCAGGTGCGCCGATCCCGGAGCATCGCAAAACGGACTTCTGCGCGTGTGCCGATGCGCGGCGGGAACGCATCCCGCCTCGGTGCCCCGGCAACTTCCCGCAAAGCCGCCGCAGCGCCCGCTCCGCAAAAGCGGAACGCCCCAAGGGATCACGAACGAGCGGGCGAGCCAAAGCCTCGGCCCCTCGGGCCGCAACGCGGTCTTTTCGTTGCATATCTCATTTTTCCCCTGATGACAACCGGCAGGGTCGAACATTGACCACATTTTCACAGCGTCGCCTCCGGTCCCGGCGGGGGGGGCACGCGCCGCCTTTGCCAAGGCGGCGCTTTAAGCGTAAGATACGGGCGTTTTACTTTCCACCGTAAAGGATAACGACAGCCATGAAAGACGAACGCGGCTTGTATTATCATCCCCAGGCGGGCAACAGCCGCGCCCGGGTTTACGTGCGGCGCGGCCGGGACGGCGAAGTGGAATTCCGGCTCTGGCAGGCGGACCATCCCGAAGTCTGGGAGCGCCATCCCTGGCTCAGCTTGAGCGTGGTGCAAAACGCGGCCCGCTTGTACAAAGAGGAACGCAACCAGGAAGCCGACCCGCTCAAGCTCTACGACCTGGCCGTGGCCAGGACGCTCCTGCGGGAGGACGAGGCGTGAGCGAGCGTTGGCTGCTGGCCAACAGGGCCTTTTTCGTGCGCGACCTGGTGCGCGACTACTGCATGGTCTTCCGCCTGTTGTCCGACCAGCGGCGACGTTTTGAGCGCGACGGCACGGTTTCCTATTCCGCCCTGCGCGACCTGCTGGGCGAGGCCATGCGCAAGGGCGTGTTCTGGCGGCTCAAGGATACGGCCCACCACCTGTTCCGCAATACGGTCCGCACGGCGGCGGCAGCTACAGAGGCTCCGGCGGAAAGCCCGGGCATCATGCTCTGGCAGTACGCGGCCAGCCCCCATCCCGACGGCACCGCCGTGCAGAGCCCGGTGGAGGCCCTCATCGACTGGTGCGTGGGTTACGCTTTTCACGAATGCGCCAAGCTCAAGGAAGACGCCTTCCAGGGCCAGCATTACGCCAACCGCCTGGCCCAGCTGGGCCGTCACCCGGCAGTGACCGGCGAATTCTACGGCCCCTTGAGCGCCCTGGCCGCGCAGACCGCCGAAAGCTCGGTGCGCGAGCTGGAGCGCATCATCCACGTCCTGTCGCACGGGCTTTTCCTGCTCACCCGCTATCTGACGGCCGAGGGCCGGAACTGCCGCCTGGCCCGCTGGCTGGCCTGCGAGGAGCCTCTGGCCCGCGAGGTTTTCGGCCCGCTCTATCCGGATCTGCTCACGGCCCTGTACGACGGCGAACCCGAACGCCTTTATTTGCTGGCCGCCCGGGATTTTCTGGAATCGGGGCGGCACGAACCCGCCATGGCCCTGCTCCGGCGGGCGCGGGAGCGGAACCTGCTCAATGACGAAAGCCGGGAGCTCCTGCGCGGTCTGGAAAGCGGCTCCGCCGGGGAGGCCGACACGGCGCTGTGCGCGGCCTGCGCTCAGAACGGCCTGCCGCGCTGTCTGGCCGAATCGGAGCCCGCCGCATGAACAAGGCCTTTCGCGCGCTGCGGGTCTGCCTGGCACTCCTGCTCTGCGCGGCCCTGTTGTCCGGCTGCGGCTCGCGTTCCTGGCGCAAGGGCGGCGTACCGGGCAGCAAGCCCTACACCGTGCGCGGCAAGACCTATTATCCCCTCAAATCCGCCCACGGCTTTGTGGAAGTGGGCACAGCCTCCTGGTACGGACCGGGCTTTCACGGCAAAAAAACCGCTAACGGCGAGCGCTACAATCAATACGCCATGACAGCGGCCCACAAGATCCTGCCATTAGGCACCAAGGTGCGCGTCACCCATCTGGGCAACGGCCGTTCCATCATTGTGCGGGTCAACGACCGGGGCCCCTTTGTGGACGACCGCGTCATCGATCTCTCGCGCAGCGCGGCCACGCGCCTGAACATGATGGGCACGGGCACGGCCAGAGTGCGCGTCCAGAGCCTGGGCGGCATTCCCCAACTGCGGGAGAACGGCGACATGAGCGGCCCCTTCTATGTGCAGGTGGGAGCCTTTGCCGACAAGAACAACGCCTACAAACTGATCAATATCCTGACCCGGTCCGGCCACAAGGGCCGCCTGGAGTTCGGCAGCAACAACATGTGGAACGTGCAGGTGGGCCCCTGGCAGGATTCCAACGGCGCGCAGCAGATGCTGGACCTGTTCAGAGCTCTCTACCCCCACGCCTTTGTGGTGGGGGGAAACTGACGGTAACGCCGGAGGAACAAAAGCGTTGGAGCATAAGCGCCTTCCCGCCCGGACGCCGCAATGCAAACTGCTTTTTCAGGTTCGCCTATTCCTCCCGCACTATGCGCAGCAGGGGGCTGTCATACAGGGCCGCTGGCGTGACCACGGGCTCGTCCGGCGGCGGCATGTTTTTCCCGTAGCGGCGGGCGGCCTCTCCGGCCAAGGAGGGCCGCGCCGGATTAAAATCTCTGAAATGCTGCGGTTTGCAAAGGGTGATGCCCGCGCCGCGACGATAGAGTTTCCAGACCAGTTCCGAGCAGTATAGTTTCGCGTCGGACCAGCGAAACTGCCGGTCATAAGCCCGGCCCAGCATGCCCAGGCCAAGACGCCGCATGCGCTCCAACACGTCGGGCGTGAGCGCGGCGTCCGCATTCTTGAGGCGTTTAAGCACATAATGCCCGCCCGCGCCGCGCGCCGTCCAGGCCGCCAGGGGCGTAAGCTTCACCGGCTGCACCGCCTCCAGCACCAGCCAGCGCCCCTTGTGGCGCATCACAAGGCCGCAGTGGGTATACGGCGAACGGGTCAGCAGGCGGATGAGCGCGCTCTGGGACGAGGTGGAGGCGTGAAAAATGATGTCCCCCTCCCGGACCTCCGGCGCGATCGCGGCGGCAACGGGCCGCCGGTCCGGCATCGCCGCGAGCAGCACTGCCAGAAGCAGTCCGGTGAGAAAGAAAAGAAAGAAACGCGGCCGCGATATTTTTTCTTCACGAAGCATGGAGGAATGTGTTCCGGGTTCAGGCGGCGACGCGCAGCAGCCAGACCACCGGCGGCGCGAAGGCGGCGGTGAGGATGCCCGCCAGAATCATGGCCAGACCGGCCATGGCGCCCGCCTCCTCGCCTTCCTGCAGGGCCGCCGCCGTTCCCTGGGCGTGGGAGATTGTGCCCAGGGTCAGCCCACGGGCAAAGGGGGAGTTGACGCGCACAAGGTTCAGGGTCCAGACGCCCAGCAGCGAGCCCAGAGTGCCGGTAGCCACCACAAAGGCGGCGGCCAGGGAAGGAATCCCGTCGTAGATTTTGGCGACCTCCACGGCAAAGGGAATGGAAACCCCTTTGGAGAGGATGGACATGACCACTTCACGCGGCAGGCCGCCGCTCTGGGCGATGAGCCCGGCGGAAAACATGGCGACAAAAGCCCCGGCGCTCACGCTGACAATGATGGCCACGGCATGGCGCAGCAGCAACTTCCTGTAGCGGTACAACGGCAGGGCAAGGCTGACCGTGGCGGCCCCGATGAGCGCGGTCATGATCTTCCTGGCCGGTTCATAAGCCGCGTAGGGCACATCGAGAAGCAGCAGCGCGCTGATCACAACGGCGGCGCTGAGCCCCACCACATTGATCAGCGGATGCTTGTAACGCAGGTACAGACGGCGCACGACCGCATAGACAAAGACCGTGCCCGCCACGCAGAGCAGGGTCGTCACTGACCACATGACTCCGCTCCTTTCTCAGGGCGGCGGCGCAGGGCCCCGGCCAGCCAGCCCACCACGAGCAGGGGCAGGGCCGTGCTGATCACAATGGCCGCCAGCAGAACCCAGCCGTAATCGTAAAAGACGCCGCCCCAGTTCATGAGCCCCACCGCGATGGGGACAAAAAAGAACACCAGGTGCTTGAGCAGAAAATTGGCGGCCTCGCTGATGTGGCTTTCCTTGACCACGCCCGTGCAGAGCAGAAGGAAAAGCACGATGATGCCCAGCACATTGCCGGGGATAGGCAGGTCGCACGTCCGCGCCAGCCAGTCCGCCGCCCAGGCGAAAGCAGCCAGGATGCCCATTTGCCAGAGCAGGGTCAGAGTCTGCCGCATGCCAACCTTCTTTATCTTCCTTCCGGCCGGAGCTGACGGGCGCGCCTGAACGCGGGACGAAACAGCGTTGTGCCGCGCGTCAGCCGTCGCCGCAGCCCTGATTGCCCGAGCCGGGCACGGCAAAGCCGTGCGCCTTAGAGCAGATTAACTTTGAAATTTTACAAATTTCAAAGTTGACATTCTGGCGAAAACCACGTTTTTCGCCAGAATCCACGCCGCTTCGCGGCGTGCCGCACCGTGTGCGTCGTCAGAGCAATTTCAAAAGTGAAATTGCTCTGACTGTGGCTGCAACGCAACATACAGGCAAGAACAGCACGACCGGGAATCAGGACAACGCCGCCGCGACCGACGGGAACAATGAGAGTTTGAGGAAAGGGGCCCTGTTTGAAATTATATGCGATTTCAAACAAAGTCCGCCCTACAGGTTGGCCGCGTACCAGTCCCCGGCCAGGCGCAGGCCCTCGCGCACGTCGTAGCGCGGCTCATAGCCCAGCAGCTTTTCGGCCCGGCTGATGTCCGCCAGCGAATGGCGCACGTCGCCCGCGCGGAAATCGCGGTGCACGGCTTCAGCCGTGGCGGCGGCGGGCAGATGCCGGGCCACTTCCTCCCGGATCAGCAGAAACAGTTCGTTCAGTGTCGTGCGCTGGCCGAAGGCCACATTGTAAATCTTGTCGCGGGCTTCCGCGCGGGCGCGGCTCGCCAGCAGATTGGCCTGCACCACATTGTCGATGTAGCAGAAGTCGCGGCTGGTTTCGCCGTCGCCGTTGATGTACACGGTTTCGCCCTTGATCAGGCTGGCGAACCACTGCGGAATTACCGCCGCATACGCGCCGTAGGGGTCCTGACGCTGGCCGAAGACGTTGAAATAGCGCAGGCCGATGCTGGTGAAACCGTAGCAGCGGGCAAAGACATCGGCATACAGCTCGTCCACATACTTGGTCACGGCGTAGGGCGAGAGCGGACGGCCGATCTTGTCTTCCACTTTGGGCAGCTCCGGCGAATCGCCGTAGGTGGAGGAAGACGCGGCGTAGACGAAACTTTCCACCTTGGCGTCGCGCGCGGCCACCAGCATGTTCAGAAAGCCGTCGATATTGCAGCTGTTGGAGAGCAGGGGATCGTCGATGGAACGCGGCACCGAACCCAGGGCGGCCTCGTGCAGCACGTGCCGCGCTCCCTCGCAGGCCTTGCGGCAGGTATCCAGGTCGCGGATGTCGCCTTCAATGAAGGTAAAACGCTTCCAGGCCTCCGGCCCCACCAGGTCGCGGACCATATCCAGGTTTTTCTGATAGCCGGTGAGAAAGTTGTCCAGTCCCACCACGGTCTGGCCCATTTTCAAAAGATGCTCCAGCAGATTGGAGCCGATGAAACCCGCCACGCCGGTCACCAGCCAACGGGAGGGGGCGGCGGTCATTGTTTCGCACAAGGCGGCATACGCGCTCATGGTTGCGTCCTGTTTTATTGTTTCCTGAGGGTTGATTATAACGGCGCCCCGCGCCTCCGGACCCGCGCCGGTCGGCCTCGGCGGGCCGCTCTCCTTGTACTCCGCGCGGCGCGGCCTGTAAAGACGCGGGCGGCCCCGCACGCTCCACCCTCTTTTCAGGGCCGGGCACAGGTGCTATAGGCAAGACCATACCGGGGCCGCCCCGGTACGGCGGCCCCGCGCCGCCGCGACGGAAGGGAGAAAAACTGGCATGAAAATCATTGTCCTGGGCAACCAGGCCAGGGCTTTGTCCAATTTCTGGAGCGTGTTGATCCGCCAAATGCGTCAGGGCGGGCATGAGGCGCTCTGCTGCGTGCCGCCCGGCGACCCGGAGGCCGACGCGGCGCTGGAAACCCTGGGCGCGCGCGTACTCCACTACGAGCTGGACCGCAAAGGCCTCAATCCCCTGCATGACGCGCGCTCTTTCGCCCGACTCAGGCGAATATTCGATGCGGAGAAGCCGGACCTGCTCTTCGCCTCAACCATCAAACCGGTCATCTACGGCGGCCTGGCCGCGCGCCGCGCGCGCGTGCCGCACGTCTACGCCACCATCACCGGTCTGGGCTACGCCTTTGAGGCCGACAGCCTGTTCAAGAAATGCGTCAACCGTCTGAGCGTCTTTCTTTACCGGCAGGCGCTCAAAAACGCGGAAGGCGTCTTTTTTCAGAATCAGGACGATATCCGCATCTTCCGCGAGTCGGGCATTCTGGGTCCCGGCGCGCGCGTGCTCACGGCGCGCGGCACGGGCGTGGACATCCGGCGTTTCGCGCAGGCTCCCCTGCCCCCGCTGCCGCCTGACGGACCGGTCATCTTTCTGCTGGTGGGTCGTTTGCTGGAAGCAAAGGGCCTGCCGGAATACGCCGCAGCGGCGCGTCTGCTCAGGGCCCGCTACCCCGAAGCCCGCTTTCAGCTGTTGGGCCCGCCGGAGCAGGGCCTGGGCAGCGTCAGCCTTGACCAGGTCAGAACCTGGGAGCGCGAGAACGGCATCGAATATCTGGGCGAAACCAGGGACGTGCGCCCCTATCTGGCCGCGGCCCACGTGCTGGTGCTGCCCTCCTGGCGGGAAGGCACGCCCACGTCCATCATGGAAGGCATGAGCATGGGCCGCGCCGCTGTGGTCACGGATGTGCCCGGCTGCCGGGAAGTGGTGCGCGACGGCGTCAACGGACGCATGACGCCCGTGCGCGATCCCGAGGCCCTGGCCGGGGCCATGGAAAGTTTTATCCTCGCGCCGGGGACTATCGCGCGCATGGGCGAGGCCGGGCGCGAGCTGGCCGTCAGGGAATTCGACGCCGAAAAAGTGGCGGCCCGCATTCTGCGGGACATGCATGTGCCCGCCGGGGCATAAAGGAAGGGCAATGATCAGTACGTACCGCATGGCGCTCCTGCAGGTTCTGGACATCTTCTGCCTGCTGCTGGCGCTGACCATCACCGGCGTGACCACCATCGCGCCGGATCTGAGCGTGTTTCACGACTACACCGGCGCTTCGCTGTTCACGGTCTTTTTTTACATGCTCTTTTTCTACATTCTGGACGCCTACAGCGTGGGGCGGGAAGATTTCAGGGAAACCTCGGGCCGGGTGCTGGTGGCCTGCGTGCTGGGCATCATCTCCTCGGCCACGGCGTCCTATTCCTTTGACCACTGGCGTTTCGACCGCGAAACCCTGCTGATGCTCTTTACCCTGTCCCTGGCCTTCAGCCTGGGCTGGCGCTGGCTTTACTACCGCAATGCGGACAAGCTGACCCACCCCCTGCGCATCCTGCTGGTGGGCGTGGACCGCGCGGGCAAGGTGCGCCAGCTGCTGGCCGAAGGCCTGCCCCAGGCGACCATCATCGGTTATGTGGGCGAACGGGATCAGGGCCCGGACGCGGGCCCCTGCCTGGGGCCGCCCTTCAAGGCCCTGGACGTGGCCAGGGAAAAGCGGGCCACCATGATCCTGCTGCTGCCCGACGCGCCCATTGACGACGACATCGCCCACGATCTGCTGGAAGCCAAGCTGCGCGGCAGCATGGTGGTGGACATCCGCACTTTTTACGAGCACGTGGTGCAGCGCCTGCCCCTTTCGCAGATCAACGACGAATGGCTGCTGCAGACCGAGGGCTTTTCCCTGAACACGCGCGGCTCGCTGCGGCGGCTGAAACGGGCTCTGGACGTGCTGATCTCGCTGGTGCTGCTGATTCCGGCCACGCCCGTCATGCTGCTCACGGCCCTGATCGTGCGCCTGGAATCGCCGGGCCCGGTGATCTACCGCCAGGACCGCGTGGGCCTGTACGAAAAGGAATTCACGGTCTACAAATTCCGCTCCATGCGCGCGGACGCGGAAAAAAACGGCGCGGTCTGGGCCAGCGCCCACGACAACCGGGTGACCCGCTTCGGCAAGTTCATCCGCAAGGTGCGCATCGACGAGCTGCCCCAGATCTGGAACATCCTCAAGGGCGACATGAGCTTCATCGGCCCCCGGCCCGAGCGCATGGCCTTCGTCAAACAGCTCAAGAAGGACATTCCCTACTACAGCCTGCGCCATACGGTGAAGCCGGGCCTGACGGGCTGGGCCCAGGTCTGCTATCCCTACGGCGCGTCCGAGGAGGACGCCCGCCGCAAGCTGGAATACGATCTCTACTACATCAAGAATATGTCCATTCTGCTGGACATCCACATTATCTTCAAAACCATCGGCGTGGTGCTCTTTCCCAAGGGGGCGCGCTAGGAGCTGTCTCTAATCTTTTGTCAGCCCGGCGATATCCAGGCTGCGGAAAAAAGCGGCCGCATCCTCCCTGTCCGGAGCCAGGGAAAGGATTTTCGCCGCGAAAAAAAGAATGTAACGCCGCATGGCCGGGTCATCCCCAAAGGAGGCGGCCCAGGCGCGCCAGAGCTTGTCCAGCCAGGCCAGCAGCGGGCGCGCGCCCGCGCGGGCGCAATGCGTTTTAAGCGGGGCGTAGACCAGGCCCGCGTGCAGGGCGGCCTCAGCGACGTCGGCCTCCAGGCCCAGATGGGGAAAGACGTGCCCCAGCAGAGCCCGCACATGCCAGCGCGGTACAAAGGGGCGGCGCACATAGCGGTAGTGCAGCAGCACTTCCGGCAGATTGGCGGCGCGCTGACCCGCGCCCAGCAGCAGATCGCCCCAGAAGGCGAAATCCTCGGCGCGGTCCAGGGCCGGATCATAGCGCAGACCGTGGGCGCGCGGCGCATCCAGGCGCAGCAGACTGCACCCGTTGACCACGGACGTGCCGAAAACCGTGGCCGCGCGGATATCCTCCGACGTCCGGGGAAAACGCTCCAAGGCCGTGGACTGGTGAAAGTATTGCAGCCAGCCGCCGCAGACGGCCACATCCGAATGGCTTTCCAGAAAGGCCAGTTGCTTTTCCAGACGCCGGGGCACGGCAATGTCGTCGGCGTCCATCCAGGCCAGATATACGCCGCGCGCGTTGTCCAGGGCCACATTGCGCGCAGCTGCCCGGCCCCGGTTGGTTCCCAGGCGAATCAGACGGATGCGCGCGTCCGCGCGGTCCGCAACGCGTTGCGCGGTCTCATCCGTGGAACCGTCGTCCACCACCAGCAGCTCGAAATCCCGGCAGGTCTGGCCCAGAATGGAATCCAGCGCTTCCCCGATATACGGGGCGGCGTTGTGGGCGGGCATGGCGACAGTGATCAGCGGCACGCTGCAATTCTCCCAGAAATAGTGTCAGAGACGTTCAGGCTGAGGCAAGGCTTCAAGCCCGGGCCCGGCCGTACAAGGCGGCAACAGCCTGCCGGTCCGTGCCGTACAGGTTTTCGGGCCTCATGGGCATGGGCAGACGTTGGATGCCGGGCGGCGCATTGCGGATCAGCGCGGCCGTCCTGGCAAAGACATTGGTGCCTTGCAGGCACCAAGCTCGGCAGCAGGCAAGGGCCTCCCGCCGCTCTTCCCAAAGCGGGCGCCCCAGGCATTGCGCAATGCGGGCCAGATTGCCTTCCTCGTCGTCCGGGTCAAGCGCCACAAAACCGTCCGGCAGGCCGCAGGCCGCCGCCAGATTGGGAGCGCCCAGATAAAGGGGCAGCGCCCAGCCGATCCAGGCGTCCGCCAGCTTTTCCGTCCAAAAATTGTCGATGTAGTTGTTTTCCAGCACCAGATGGTACGCATACGGGGCAATGGCCTCGGCCTTGTCGGACACGGGACGGAAACCCCGCCCAAAGACATCCAGATCGTCCCCCAGGATATCTTTCAGGCGCCGGACGAAACGGATGCGCCGCCGTTGCGCTTCCGTGGCCGTTTTGGTGGAGCAAATGACCGAACATTTTTTGGGCTTGGGCGGCATGGGCAGATTTTGGATGTCGTCGAGGCGGCGCAAGGCCGGAGATACGGGCGCGCCGTGGCCCGTGGCAACCCCGTAGTGCCAGTTCAGGCAGGGATTTTCCAAAAGAAGGGCACGGGGCTCCACGCCCCGGAAGGCATAGGGGGAAATGACCGTGCCGAACTGGCCCAGGTAGGAACGCGGATAACGCTTGATTTCCGGCGGCTCGGTGACGAAGAGCACACGCCGTTCGCGCGGAACGCGGGTCGCCGCGCCCGCGGGCGGCTCGTCAAAGACCACCAGCCAGGGAGCACAGCCGTCCTTGTCCTCCAGGACAAAGCGTACGTCCCCCATGCGGCCCGATCCGTCTTCCGTCTGGCGCAGCCAGGGCCAGGCCGCGTGCACGGTGCAGAAAAAGCAGTCCATCACCCGCCTTTCTTACACTCGGAAGGACAGGTCGGGCAAGCGCCCCGCAGCGCGGCCTAGGGCCTGTTGACACTATAGAATTTTTGTTCGCCCGCAAGGAAGATAAGCCTGTTTTGAGGGAGTGTACTCTTTTGGTACTCGACCGAAAAAGCAGGTGAAATCTGACGTAGCGAGCGGGCAAAAAGGCATAGTGTCAACAGGCCCTAGACCGGCCGCCCCTGCCAGCGACCGGATACCCGCGCCAGCCCGTCCCGGCGCAACAGGCAGCAGGCGCAGCCGGGCAGGGCGTCGGCCAGGGCCAGAGCTTCGCGCGGCGGCATGACCGACAGGGCCGTGGCCAGGGCATCGGCCATGAGCCCCTCGGGCGCGGTCACGGTCACGCTGGCCAGGGCCGGGCTTTGGCCGGTGGCCGGACTGACCAGATGGCTGTGGCTTTGCGCGGCGTCGTAAAAAACCTCATAGCCGCCGGACGTGGCAATGGCCCCGCCCGCGGGCAGTTCCACCACCTGGGGATACTTGCCCCGCTTTTGCGGGTCTTCCACGGCCACGCGCCAAGGCGCGTCCGGAGCTTTGCGGCCGCGCGCCACCATGTCGCCGCCGGCATTGACCAAGTGATCCGGGCAACCGGCGGCCGCGAGTTCACGCGACATGGCCTCGGCAATATGGCCCTTGGCAATGCCGTCCAGGGTCAGACCCATGCCGGAACGCATAAAGCGCAAAGCCTTGCCGCTCGCTTCCAGATGTTCCGCGCCCACCAGTTCCAGGGTTTCGCGCAACTCGCCTTCGGCCAGGCGCAGGCTGCCTGTGGGATTGCGGTGGGCGTCCAACAGGCGCAACAAAGGCAGTACGGTCACGTCAAAGGCGCCGCCCGTCAGGCGGCCCACGCGCATGGCGCGTTGCAACAGCGCGTTCAGCTCCGGCGGCGTGTCGGATAACGCGCCGTCGGCATTGAGCGCGCCCACCGGCGACGAGGCGTCAAAACGGGTGAATACGTCCGCCATGCGGCGGCCCAGGGCAAACGCGCGCGCCATGCCTTCTTCGGCCCGGCCCGGCTCGACCTGGGCCACGCTGATGCTGACCATGGTGCCCATGAACAGGCTGGTCTGCTGCAGCGGCTCCGCAGGCGCGCCGCCCGGCAACAGTCCACCGGCCCTGGCGGCCAGCGGCAGCAAGGCGGGCGTCAGGGTGGCGGCGGTGAGAGCCCCGCCGCTCAGCAGCGCGGCCCGCAGAAAATGACGGCGACTGTAAATGGACGGCATGCTGCCTCCCTCTCAGGCTTGGGGTTGGGGCCGGGATTGCTCCGAAGCGGCGGCCTCGGGCGCGGGCGGCGTTGCCGCCTTGTCGTCCGCGTCCGCAACGGCGCGGGGCACAAGGGGATTCCGGGTGGAACGCAGAATATGGCGCGGGCAGGTGCCCACGCAGGCCTCTTCGCAGATGGGGCCGTAAGAAAGACAGAGAAGATGGTCAATGACAATGCGGTTGTCTTCCAGGCGCACGGCCTTGGCCGGACAGGTCTTGATACACTTGCCGCACTTGATGCAGCCCACGTCGCAGACATCCATGACCGCGCGCAGCTTGTCCCTGGTGTTGCAGTAGACCGCCACGCGTCCCCGCTGGGGCGTCAGTTCCAGAATGCCGCGCGGGCAGGCGGCCACGCACACGCCGCAGCCCGTGCACTTGCTCCGGTCCACGCGTACCAGGCCGTCACGCACTTCCATGGCACCGAAGGGGCAGACCTGCACGCAGTCGCCGAATCCCAGGCAGGAATAGACGCAGACATCCGTGCCCCCGCG
This sequence comes from Desulfovibrio fairfieldensis, assembly GCF_001553605.1. Classification (NCBI taxonomy): domain Bacteria; kingdom Pseudomonadati; phylum Thermodesulfobacteriota; class Desulfovibrionia; order Desulfovibrionales; family Desulfovibrionaceae; genus Desulfovibrio; species Desulfovibrio fairfieldensis. Next base: position 3,375,977 of record NZ_CP014229.1, on the reverse strand, counting down.
CATCAGAGCCGCGGCGGCGCAGGAAGGCATGCCCTGATACTGGTAGCGCGGAGCCACCTTGCCTGCCAGCTTGTCGCAACGCCGCAAGGCATACAGGGGCTCGGCCTCGGCCACGGTCTTGCCCGTGAGTTCGCCCACGGCGATGCTGGTGGCCGCGCCGCCGGCGCAGCATTTGTTCGCCGGCACCGAAGGATCATTGACCACCGCCGTGGCATAACCCTCACAACCCGCAAAGCCGCAACCGCCGCAATTGGCACCGGGCAGGGCCTCCACCACGGCCTCCACTCTGGGATCCTCTTTGACGTAAAAGACACGCGAAGCCACGGCCAGGATGATCGAGGCCGCGAGTCCCAGGGCGAACAGGGTCATAATGGATACAAAGACCATAACGGCAACCTCGGCTAACGTAACAACAACGCAAATAACTTCTAGAGCATTTAACACTTGAAATGCTCTTCTACTCGCATTCCGTGGCAAGGATTTGCAGACAAATCCTTGCAGGCCGGTTGACGCATTTCATGCGCCGACTCTCTAACTATCAGATAAGCCTTTTCTTTCTACCTGCAACGCTCTCTATGGACGCGCCGTCACGTTCGTTCGTCGGCAAGGAAAACAAGCGGCCCGGAGCTCTGGAGAAGAGGCGGATTTTGTTTCCCGGCAAGGAAGGCAAGCGTTGTGCGACGGGAGTGTATCAAAACATACATGACCGGCGCGCGACGCGACGCCTGACGCCGCCCGGGGGGGGCAAAAGACGCCTCTTCTCAATGGCCCATACCCTTGAAGCCCATGAACGCCAGCGACATCAGCCCGGCCATGACCAGGGCGATGGGCGTTCCGGCCATGGCTTTGGGCAGACGGCAGGTGTCCAGCCGCTCACGAATACCGGCCATGAGCAGCAGGGCCAGCGTAAAGCCCACACTGTAGGCAGCGCCCCAGATCACGGATTCCAACAGGCCGAAACCTTCGCGCTGCACCAGGATGGCCACGCCCATAACCGCGCAGTTGGTGGTGATCAGCGGCAGAAAAATGCCCAGGGCCGCGTAGAGCGGCGGCACGGCTTTTTTCAGGAACATTTCCACGAACTGCACCAGGGCGGCGATGACCACAATGAACACAATGGTCTGCAAGTAGCCGAGGTCATAGGGGTCCAGCACATAGCGCTGCATGAGCCAGGTGCAGAACGTGGACACGATGATGACGAAAATCACGGCCCCGCCCATGCCCAGAGCCACGCTCTTTTCCTTGGAGCAGCCCAGATAGGGACAGTTGCCCAGATACTGCGCCAACACGATGTTGTTGACGAAGATGGCGGAAATAAAGATCGCAAAAATTTCCATGCGCCGCTCCTTTCAAAAATCCGCGATGCTCCGGCAGACGGCCTGAGGCGGCCCTAGCCTTCGCGAGCCGCCATATTGCAGGCCTGGCAGGCGCCGCAGCCTTCAGTCAGGGGCCGGGGCTCACGGCCCTTGCGCCGGGCCTGCCAGAAGTTGATCAGATTCATTCCGGCCAGGATCAGCCCCAGGCAAATGAACGCGCCCGGCGCCTTGACCATGATCCGGAAAGGTTCAAAGCCGTCCCACATGATGGCATGGCCGAACCATGTGCCGTTGCCCCAAATTTCCCGCAACGACCCCAGAAATGTCAGGGAAAGCGTGAAGCCCAGGCCCATGCCCAGACCGTCGGCCACAGAGGCGGCCACGCCGTTTTTGGCGGCAAAGGCTTCAGCCCTGCCCAGAATGATGCAGTTGACCACGATAAGGGGCACGAAGATGCCCAGGCGCTGGTAGAGCGGATAGGCATAGGCCTGCATGAGCAGTTCCACGGCCACCACCAGCGAGGCCGCGATGACGATGAAGCAGGCGATGCGCACCTTCTTGGGAATGATGCTGCGCACCATGGAAATCAACATATTGGAGAGCACCAGCACGAAAATAACCGCCAGGCCCATGCCCAGACCGTTGTCCGCCGAATTGGTCACGGCCAGGGTGGGACAGAGCCCCAGCACCAGGCGGAAAGGCGGCAACTCTTTCCAGAGCCCCTTGGTGAATTCCTGCATGACGGTCATGGCTGCCTCCTTGCGGCAAAATCGGCGCGATGCGCTTCTATTTGGACCAGACTTTGAGAATTTCCGGTTTAAGCCGGCTGTAGACCTGGACCGCCTTGTTCACGGCCGTTACCACGCCGCCGGAGGAAATGGTGGCCCCGGACACTCCATCAATGGAACCCCCCTGGGAGGCGAGCGCCACAGGGGTGCGCGCCCCGGCGAACTGTCCGGAAAAAGCCTGTTCCGTCACCCGCATGCCCAGACCCGGCGTTTCCTTGAGCGTGGTGATGCCGATGCCCGCCAGGGTGTCGCTGGCCACATTAAAGCCCACCATGACGCCGATCTCGCCGCCGTAGCCCTTGCCCTGCTCTTCCAGGGCCACGCCCACCAGCTTGCCGTCGCGCAGGGCCGGGAACACCGTGATCGAGCCGTGGTCCAGCGGGAATTTGCGGCGGTCCGCAATGGGTGAATTCTGGGTGTGGGTGAAAACCCGCGCCAGAGCCGGGCCCTGCACGTAGGTCAGCACCTGTTCCTCAATGCGCGGAGCCGTGACCATCTTGAGATAGGACAGCGCAAAGCCCGACAGCCCGCACAGCACCGAAAGCACCACCACCATTCGCAACATGCCGATCATGACTAACGCGCTCCAAAAGGTTTGGGACGGATCAGATCCAGGAAGGGGGTCAGCAGATTGACCAGCAAAATGGCAAAGGGCGTGCCGTCCGCATAGATGCCGTATTTACGGATGATGATGGTCAGCGTGCCGCCCATCAGGCCGTAAATGAACATGGGCAGCGGCCTGGAGGGCGCATTGGCCGTCTCCGTGGCCAGAAAGAAGCCGCCCAGCATCACCGAGCCGGTGCAGAGATGGAAAAAGGGCGAGGCGTCCACGGCCGGGTCCAGCATATTATAGAGGGCCGCCAGCCCGACCACGCCGAGAAAGAAGCCCAGGGAAATCTGCCAGCGGATGATGCCGCGCGCGGCCAGGAAGGAACCGCCCAAGAACAGCGCGCCTACCTGGGTCGCGCCCAGGCCGCCGATCTGTTTGCCCAGCAGCAGATCCGTGAAGGGAATGGACTCCGCCGCCGCGGGGCCGAAATATTTGAGCCGGATCAGCGGGTCCGCGAAATCCGTGGCGAGCTGCATGGCGTTGGGATCCATGAGCAGGGGAAAGGACACGAACAGAACGGCCCAGCCCACCAGCGGCGTGTTTACCGGATTGGCGCCCAGGCCGCCGAAGGCCATTTTGCCCAGGGTCACGGCGATGAACGCGCCCAGCATGACCAGCCACCAGGGCGCGGCGGCGGGCAGCAGAAAGGCCAGCAGCAAGCCGGAATTGACCGCCGTGAAGTCGTCCACCGAGAGTTCGCGGCCCATGGCTTTCTGGCAGAGCGCCTCGGTGAGCACGGCGGTGGCCACGCACAGGGCCATGACCCGCGCCGCGGGCAGGCCCCAGTTCCATATGGACATGATGATCGCCGGGGCGAGGCCCGCCAGCATATACAGGCTGGTCTGGCGGATGGTGCGCCCGCAGTGCCAGTAAGGCGGGGCGCTCATGGCCAGAAGCACGGGCGTGGCGGCTGCGGACATCATTCACCTCCCTGTTTGGCGGCGGCCCCGTCGCTGAAGGGCGGCGTCAGGGGCCGTAATTCCTGAAGTTTGGCCGCGGTGTCGGCCTGGGCCAGTTTATGCTTGGACAGGCGGATGTATTGCAGCACGGGCCGCCGGGCAATGCAGACATAACCGCACAGCCCGCACTCCAGGCAGCATTCGATACGTTCGGCGCGGTTGCGCTCGTGCAGGGCGAATTCGGCGTAACGGCTGAGAAAGCCGGGACTCAGCCGGGCCGGGCAGATCAGCGTGCAGGCGCCGCAGTTGATGCAGGGGCTGTGCCCCTCCATGGGCGGAATGGTGCCCGCCTCCACCACAAAGACGCCGGTGGAGCCCTTGGTCACGCTGCGGTCCAGTTTGTCCAGGCTTTCGCCGCGCAACGGGCCGCCGCGCACCAGGGTGTCGCCGTTTTTCAGCTCAATGTTGGCGAACTCCAGCAGCTCGCCGATGGTGCTGCCCTCTTTGACGATGTAATTGCCCGAGTGCTCGAAGCTGCCGATGGTCACCACGGTTTCAATGAGCGGCAGGCCGGTGCGGGCCACCCGGCCCAGGCTCCAGACATTGTGCAGGCCCACGATGCCCACGCCCTCGGGATTTTCCTTGCCGGTGACGGCCTTGATCACCAGGGCATTGATGCTGGCCGGATACTGGGACGGCACAGGAGCCACCTCGATATCATGGTGGTGCAGGCGCATTTCCTTGGGCACGGCCAGCAGAATTTTTTCCGCCGGGGAAAGGCGGCGCAGCACTTCCAGGCCGGCCTTGAGATTGTCCAGGTGGGTGAGCAGCATGGGCTCGGCCCAGGTCACGCCCGGGTCCGGATTCAGGCCGTTGATGATCAGGGTCTTGCAGTCCTGGCCCAGGGAACGGGTGTTCAGACCCAGGCTCTTGAGAACCAGGCCCAGTTCCGCGCCGCGCTCCGGCAGGGAAAGCAGATCCAGCTTGTCCCTTTCCACGGCTTCGGCGGCCAGGCGCTGTTCCTCGTTGGGCTCCACGGCCTCCACAAAGATGCTGCGCTCGTTTATTTCGCAAATGCGGCCGAAAATGGGCGAAAAGGCGTCGCCCTTGAGCGGCGAGGGATGCACGGCCAGGCGCATGCGCGGATGGACCAGGGTTTTCTTGGTCACCCCTTCCACCAGCTTGAAACCCTCGCGGTTCAGGCGCACCAGGCGCGGCTCTGGCCCGGTACTGAAACGCTGCGTCACCCCATACAGCAGATGGAAACGAGGGTCGTTCAACATCTGGAATAACTCTTTCATCCCCGCCTCACTTGCTGGTATGGCACTGCGCGCACTGTTGCTTGCCGTAGGGGCCCTTCTTCAGCTTTTCGTGGCAGCCCATGCACAGCTTGTGATAGGCGTCCATGCGGCCGGGGATGAGCTTTTCCGCGGGCAGACCGTGGCAGACGGCGCAATTGGTGAACATGGGATTGAGCTTGACCAGGCCCTGCCTGGGCAGGATGTCGCGCACGGCCGTCTGGCTGTGGCACTGGGCGCAGCCCTTGGCCTTGGCGGCGAACATTTCCTCGTGGCAGGTCACGCAACGGGCGTGCACGGCGTCGGCCAGATCGGGCGGCGTGCCCTTTTCGGCCTTCTGTCCCGTGGGCGCGCCGGAGTCATGGCAGTCCGCGCAGTTCTGCGGCTCAGGCTCGATGTCGGTATTCTTGTGGTGGCATTCGCGGCAGTCCACCCCGTATTCTTCCTGATGCTTCTTGTGCCCCCACTTCTTGGCCCCGAGCTCATAGTGGTGACAGGTGGCGCAGGAAGCGTTGTCGTTGAAGGCCGCCACGTGATTCTTTCTGAAGGCCGCGTCGAACGACGCGCCGTGACAGGATTCGCAACGCTGTACGTTTTCCCGTTTGACCGGACTTTCATGGTGGCACTTCTGACAGGGGATTTTCTGCTGAAAGGCATGGTCCGCATGCTGAAAAACCACCGGTCCGCCGGCGTTGTCCAGCAGGACGCGCTGGGGCACGGCTTCGTGCGGCTCGGGCAGTACATAGCCCACCACGGCCACCGCCGCCAGAACGGCTGTCAACAACGCTATGGGAAGATAACGCTTTTGCAACGCTGCACCCCTTCAGTAAGAACAGTTGCGCGGCGGGAACCGCGTACCGACCCGCGTGGAGCGGCCTTGCGGCCGTCCGGCCGCTCCGCTCCAAAAACCGCGACAATCTTCCGCCGCCGGCCCGGAGCAGCGTGGACCCGTTCAGCCGCTGCCGCACTGCGGTTGGCGGCTGAAGGCGGCCCGGCTTGAAGTTGGCTGCAACTTCAAAGCGAACCCGCTCTTGCCCATTGCGACGCAACAGTGAAACCATATTGTGGTGAGAATTCTTTGAGCTTTATAGCAAGGTTTTTCCCTTTTGGGAAGGCATGTTACACAAATTCATGCTGCTCCATTTTTCACGAGCCGCGCCACGCGAAACAAAAGCCGCGCGATTGGCCGCGTCACAAATTGTTTGTTTATTCAATGAACACACAAAAAACGTCCTCCCCTCTCGCCGGAGACGGAAACAGGAACAGCGGGCGCGCCCGCCGCAGGGCACGGCAACGCCAGCGCGACAAAAACCCGGGAGCAGGCCACGGCATTGCCGCGCCGCTCATTCGTGGACGGAGAAGCCACCCCTGCCTTGTGACTTGGCTTTGTACAGGGCCAAATCCGCGGCACGCAAGGCTTCGTCAAAAGAGAATGCGCCGCAGGGATACGGGCATATGCCGATACTCGTGCCGTAGACATAATTCTTGCCGCGCCCCTTGACGCTGCCCCGCTGGTTTTGGAGCAGCTTTTCGGCAAGCTCCGGAATATCGGAGGCGCTTTGCAGCGGCACGAAGAGCACAAATTCGTCGCCGCCGTAGCGGCAAGCCAGGCCGTGATGTTCTTCCGCAAACGACGCAAGACTGTCCGCGAAGTCGCGTAACGCCTTGTCCCCGGCCTCATGGCCCAGATTGTCGTTGATGGGTTTCAGCCTGTCCATATCGAGAAAGAAAACACCATGGAGCCGATCCGGAGCCTCTTCAAGAAGTTCGTTGATCTGCTGATGGAAAAGATGGCGCGTGGGCAAGCCGGTGAGCATATCAAACAGGCCACGACGCGAAATCTTGATGAGGTCGCCGGCGTTTTCCATGGATAACGGCTCGGAATCGCGGATGCTCTTGTTCAGATCTATCACATGACGGACGATATTGTCGACCGGCGCGAAGGATTTGCGGCCGTTGCGCAGAAGCAACACAAAGAACAGGGCGTAGAGCAACGTCTGAACGCCGAAGCTCCACAGCATGGGGTACATGGTGGGCAGCATCGGCACGCGGTGGATGAGCGTCCACTTGCTGTCGGCCACAGTGGTGAAAAAGGTGAAAGTCAGCCGTCCCTCGAAAAAACAGATAAAGCTGCCGCTGCGCCGGTTCGCGATATCATCAAGAAACCGCTGACGGCTGCCGCCGATCAGAAAGGTTTCCTGATCCACCAGATTTTTTATATCCATCATCAGCTTGTTGGCATCCGGATGGGCGATGATTGAACGACGGCTGTCGACCAGAAGATAATAGCCGTTTTCATAGCGGGCGCGGAACGGCGGCAACTGGCTCATATGTGCCAGCGGTGTGGTGACGAAACAGATGCTGATGACCTTGCCGTCTTTCTTGATCGGCATGAACTGGGTGAAATTCATGTCGCCCGTGGCCCCGGCGGGAAAGGGATCGCTGAGTTCCCGTTTGCCGGTGCGCATGATCCGGGGGATATAGTCACGCTTCAGTTTGGCGATTTTGGGCCGCAATGTGCTGGAAATGGTGCCGTCCGGGTCCACCACGCCGATCATCCAGAACTTGAAGGCATCGGCGTAGGTTTTCATGCTCATGGCGCGGTCCAGGACGGAAATGCCGGTATCCTGGATCAGGGGCTGGTTGCTCATGCCTTCAAGCAGATTGTAGGTCGCCTCAAGCCGGGATGTGAGGTTCTCGGCCAGAGCCATGGTGGAGTTCTCGGCCGTGGTCTTGATAAAAAGATACCCGGCGTAAAGCGTACTGCCGAGGCTGATGCAGACGAACGCCCCGAACACCAGCCAGAGGCTTCTGGAAAAAAGCCCGCTGCCCGTGCCGGTGAAATGTGGTTTTTTGCAGATCATTGCAAACGGGACGGTAAAAATTACTGAATAAAATCTTTCGTATTCCTGTGACAGTAGACAACTATTTATGAAAAATCCATGTGCAATTTTCGTAAAAATACTATTTTTTCTCAATAAAAGAAGGTTATTTTTTGTATCCGGAAAAAACGAGTGCGCCCGGACATCAAGGGATGTCCAGGCGCACTGTCCGTGCAGTTCGGCGGCCGGGAGGCCGCCGGACCGCACATTATCGCAGGTTGAGGCTACAGGACGAAACGCGGGTCCTTCTTGACTTCCTCGCGCACGATCTTGAACAGCACGGGGCTGAGCAGGATGATGCCGATAATGTTGGGGAAGGCCATCAGGGCGTTGCCGATGTCGGCCAGCAGCCAGACCAGGTCCAGGGCCAGAACGGCGCCCAAAGCCACGGCGCAGACATAGATGACGCGGAAAGGCTTCTGAGCCCTGTCGCCGAAGAGGTAAATGACGCAACGTTCGCCGTAGACGCACCAGCCCAGGGCGGTGGTAAAGGCGAAAAGCGTAAGACAGAAGGTCACGCCGTATTCGCCGAAGCCGGGCAGATTGTACTGGAAGGCCGCCGCGGTCAACACCCCGCCGCCCATTCCGGAACTCCAGAGGGGCTGGCCGACGGGGTCCAGGGACACCAGGATCACGAAGCCGGTCATGCTGCACACGATGATGGTGTCAATGAACACGTCCAGCATGCCGATGGAGGCCTGCACCAGGGGGGACTCGGCCGTGGATGCGGCGTGGGCCATGGGCGCGGAACCGAGGCCGGCTTCATTGGAGAAAACGCCGCGGGCCATGCCCATACGGATAGCCATCATCACCGAAGCGCCCACAAAGCCGCCCTGGGCCGCCGTGGGCGTGAAGGCGTCGGAAATCACCCACCAGAAAACAAAGGGCACGCGATCGATGTTCATGAAGATGATGACCAGGCACATGACGATATAAATCACGGCCATGAAGGGCACCAGCTTGCCGGCCACCGCGCCCACGCGCTTGACGCCGCCGACGAGCACGATACCCGCGAAGAAAAGCAGGCCCAGCGCCGTGCCCCATTCCGGCACGTGCACGGTCTTGGCCAGATTCACGCTGATGGAGTTGGCCTGGACCATGGCCCCGATGCCGAAGCAGGCTATCATGCCGAACACGGCAAAGGACGTGGCCAGCCAGATATAGTTCTTGCCCAGGCCGTTCTTGATGAAGTACATGGCCCCGCCCACCCAGTTGCCGGCCGGGGTCTTTTCACGGAAGTGCACGGAGAGCAGCACTTCCGAAAATTTGGTCATCATGCCCACCAGGGCGGTCACCCACATCCAGAACAGCGCGCCCGGCCCGCCGAGCGTGATGGCCGTGGCCACGCCCACGATATTGCCGGTGCCGATGTCCGCCGCCAAGGCGGTCATCAGGGCGTTCCAGGGTGAAACTTCACCATGTTCGGACTGATGCTTGCGGCCTTCCCACAAGCATTTGTAAGCCCTGACCCAGTTCCGGAAAGAGAAAAACCGCAGGCTGACAGTCAGGTACAGGCCCGTGCCCACCAGCAGGACCAGCATGATCGGGCCCCAGACCACATTGCTGACCTCTTGCAAAAAACCATACAATGCTTCCATCGCCACCTCCGCATGTTCACAATTCCAGCGCCGGCCCGTGGACCGGCATCGTTCCCGCAGAGAACGCCCCCTCACACGTTTTATGGAATAGTACGATGGTACACCGGAAAAAAGAAAAGAGGCAAGCGCTTTTTACTATTGAGTGTTCGATCAATGGCGCCCGGCAGCAGAGCAAGCGGGTTGTCATACCACAAGGCATGCACGCAAAAAAGTTTCACAGCGTGCATAAAAGAAGCGGGACGGGGGGAAGTTGCGGAATACGGCGCGGCCCAAAGGCAGCCGCAACAAAGAGGGATTTTGTCTTTCGGCGGAATCCGAAGAGTATGACAGTAAAATGTCCTGCCCCGGACTACAATGCAACAGGCGGGTTTCCGGAAAGGCCTGTCAGAATGTGGCCTGCCACAGAGAGAGGGCGAAAGGACAATTTAAAAACTGCTCCTAATGCTCCACGGCGAAAATATTGCGGTAAGCCACGGCCTGATCCTGGCTTTTGACCTCCAGGATGATCTGGGCGTTGACCAGGCTCAGGCGTTCGGGCAGGCGGGCCACCATGACCGTGCGTTTGAAACGGCTGATGCGGAAATTGCCCACGTCGTCCGGGTCAAAAGAAAGCGTGTGCTTCTGGCCGTCCGCCGTCACCAGGGTCGCCAGCACCGTGCCGGAAGCCAGTCTCTGAGCGTCGGCATTACGCAGATCCAGGGCAATGCGCAGCTTGCCGCCGCGCAGGGCGCGGGCCTGTACATTGCCCACCTTCACGTAGCCCGTGTCGATGGCCGGAAATTCCTCATGGCCCGGCCCCTCACTCATGGCCGGAGCGCCTTCGGGAGCCGAAGCGGCCTCCGCGCCGGAGGCCTGGGGCGGCGTTTCAGCCTGCTCGGCGCTGGCCAGTTTGCGCAAGACCAGCTCCCGGCCCTGCACGCCTTCCTCGCGCAGCAGTTCCTCCAGATTTTCCAGCCGCTCGGCTGTGGCCTGGGCCGTCTGATAGTCACTTTCAAAACGCAGCACGTTTTCGCGCAGGGCCCTGTTTTCCTGCCAGAGCCGCCAGGTCTGCCAGCCCAGCACGCCGCAAACCAGCGGCAGGCAGGCGAAAAAGGCCAGCATCAGGAAAAAACGGCCCCGGCGCACGCGAAAGCTGTGCCGGGGGCCGTTGTCACGCATAAAGATGATGCAGAGCCGCTCCCGATATCTCAAGGCAGAGTCCTCTGCGCACTCCGGCGGGATGCCGCGGCGCTCTGTCCGGCCGGGGCCGGGGCAGCCGGAGCCTGGGGGGCCCAATCCTCGCGCTGGATGCGCCAGTTTTTACCGTCAAAACGCAACAACAAGGTCTTGGTGCCCCGGTCGGTGTGGCCCGCGCTGTCCGCATACGTTTGGCTCATGTCCGCACGGATGCCGTGCTTGTCCATGGCCAGGCGAAGGCCGGAAAGTTGCACCAAGGTGGGCTTGACCCGCGCCCAGAGAGTTTCCTTCTGGCGACGGATGTTCTTGGCCCCCCAACGGCCCTGCTGCACGGCGTCGGCGGCGTAAAAACCCATGTAGTCATCCAGGCGGCCCCCCTCCCAGGCCTTGCGCCAGGATTCCAGATCCGCGCTGACAGCGGCGCTGACGTCCTCCAGATAGTTGGCGGCCAAGCCCAGTTCGGCGGGCTTGAATTCCGACCCCACAATACGGAAGCTCCCGTCCGCCTCCCTGCGCCACCAGAAGGTGCGCACGCCCTGCTCCGTGCCGGTGGGCCCGACCACAAGTTGTTCGCTGCGGCTTACGGCCAACGGACCCTGAATCTCAAGAACAGGCGCGCGGCTGATCAGGCTCAGCCAGGGGGCGCGGAACTGACGCTCCAACTCGCGCTGCACGCTGTTGTAGGAATGCCCGCGCGGCACGCCGGGCACACGATTATACTGCTGTTGATCATACAGGGCGGCGATGTCGGCGGAACGCGCGGCAAAGGCCTTGTTCCAGGCTTGCACGGCCTTTTCCAGCGCGGCGCGCGTCTCCGGGTTCAGGGCCGGAGCCACCGGCTGCGCGGCAGGGGCCGGGGCTTCGGGCGTAACGGGCGCGGATGACGCCGGCGCTGCGGGGGCAGCCGCGGTCTCGGGAGCAGCGGGAATTACAGGGGCAGTGGGAACCGGAGCGGGCGCGGCGGCGGGGGATTCTCCCTGGGCGGCATCCATGCCCGGCTTGGCGCCCCAGTTGATTTCAGCGGGCGGCGGCGCGGGAGCGCGGCGGGGAACCAGGGGTTCGCTGACGGCCAGCAGTTTTTCGGCCACGGCCGCCGGAGGCGCGGCGGGCGCGGTTTTTTCGTCCGGGGCTTCGGGCATGTCCAGGCGCGGCGGCAGGGGCGCTTCGGAAGAAGCATCCGTGGCCACGGGCACGCTCGCGGCCACCAGGCGGCCTTTCTGGAAATCGGCGCGCATGCCCACATCGCGCGGGGTCCATTCCATGCCCACGATACGGAATTTTTTGTCCTTGCCGCGCTGCCAGTACAAACGGCGCACGCCTTCGGTGGAGAGATTGGAAGCGGCGTAGAACTGCTCGGCCCAGGTCACCCAGTAGCCCGGCCCTTCCAGGGCATGGATCTCACGATTATAGATCTTGACGAAGCCGAGCATCTTGAACAGGCGTTCCTTGTTCTGACGGAAAGCCGAGAAGTTCTCGGTGGCTTTGGAGTAGGATTCGGGGTCGTAATAGTCGAACATCTTGCGCGAACGCGCGGCCCAGGCGTTGCTCCAGGCCTGCATCAGGCGGCGCAGCTCGCGCGCCGTGCCGTTGTCCGGCTGGGGAACCTTGCTTTCGTCCAGTTGCTCGGCCAGCACCACGGCCGTGCCGGGCGTGAGCTGCGGACCCACCGTATCGATTTCTTTCAGGCCGATAGCCACGCAGCCGCGCGTGGGCACCAGGCCGAAGCCCTTGCTGTGAATCCAGATGCCGTGCCCGGTCTTGCCGCGCAGCCGGTCCACGGGGTTGGGATAGTTGAGGGTATAGGCGATGCCCCCGTATTCCTTGAAGTCCAGGCCGCTGGCGATTTTGTATTCCACAAAATAGATGCCCTCGGGCGTGCGCAGGTCATTGAGTTCCTGTTTGTCGCCCGCCAGCTGGCCCGTGACGCAGGGGAAGGAATATTTGAGTTTGAGAGGGCTTTTTTTCTCGAAAAAAAGGAAGGCGCGTCGATTTTTGTCCACCGCCACCAGATGAGAAGGCAGGCCTTCATTATACAGGTTGGCCTGCCAGTTGTCGGCACAGGCCGGAGCAACCGTTACGACGGCGAGGGCCAAGGACAGCGCCAGCCCCACCAGCAACCTGGACATGGACGCGCGAAGAGACGCCGCAACAGCGGCGCGGCAGGGAAGCCCGGCTCCGGCCTCAGCGGGCCAGATCGACCAGCTCCTTGCGTGTGAAAAGCGCCAGCAGGTCGTAGCCCGCCTCTTGCAGCTTTTCACGTCCCCCCTCCTCTCTGTCCAGGATGGCGCAGACGGCGGCAATGGACAAATCGGCCGCGCGCACCCGGTCACAGGCCTTGAGCAGCGAACCGCCAGTGGTGACCACATCCTCCAGCATGGCGACGGAATCGCCGGCGCTGAAATTGCCCAGCCCTTCCACAAACTGTCCGGTGCCGTGGCCCTTGGCCTCCTTGCGCACCAGCAGCCCGTGCAGCGGCCGCCCCTGCTCATGCGAAATAACCGTGGTGGCGGAAACCAGCGGGTCCGCGCCCATGGTCATGCCGCCCACGCCCTTGATGTCCAGGCCCTTGAGCATGTCGTTGAACAGCGTGCCGATGAGCCAGGCCCCTTCGGCGTGCAGGGCCGTGACCCGGCAGTCAAAATAGTAATCGCTCCTGCGGCCCGAAGCCAGCACAAAATCCCCCTCGCGGTAGGATTTTTCCACCAGCAGGCGGGCCAGACGGCGCTTGAGTTCCAGCATGGCGTTGCTCCCGGCTCAGTTTTCCGCCGCATCGGCGCTGAAGACGCGCGTGAAGACGGCGTCCTCGTGTTGCAGATAATAGGCCGGGTCGAACAACTCCGCCAGGGCGGCTTCGCCCAGGCGGGCGCGCATGTCCGCGTTCTCCCGCACCAGGTCCGGGAAGGGACGGCGGGTTTCCCAGCTCTGCATGGCAAGACGCTGCACGGCCTCATAGGCCTGCTGGCGGGGCAGTCCGGCGGCGATCAGGGCCGTGAGCACCCGCTGCGAGAAATACAAGCCGAAGGAACGCTCCATATTTTCGCACATGCGCTCGGGCTTGACAACCAGGCCGGACAGCAGACGGGCCAGGCGGGTCAGCACGTAATCGGCCAGAATGGTGGAATCGGGCATGATCACCCGTTCCACCGAGGAATGGCTGATGTCGCGCTCATGCCAGAGGGCCTGGTTTTCCAGGGCCGCCAGGGCGTTGGAGCGCAGCAGGCGCGAAAGGCCGCTCATGTTTTCGGCGGAAATGGGATTCTTTTTGTGCGGCATGGCCGAAGAGCCCTTCTGGCCCTTGGCGAAACCTTCTTCCACTTCCAGCACTTCGGTGCGCTGGAGGTGGCGCAGCTCCACGCAGAGCCGCTCCACGCCCCCGGCCATGATCGCCAGGGAAGTGAAAAAATGGGCGTAGCGGTCGCGCTGGATGATCTGGGTGGAGTGCGGGTCCACCTTGAGACCCAGACGGCTGAGGGCCTTCTGCTCCAGCTCCGGCGAAAGGAAGGCATACGTGCCCACCGCGCCGGAGATTTTGCCCACGCGCACGCTTTCCAGGCCCGCTTCCACCCGTTTGAGGTGGCGCGCGAATTCCGCGTAAAAACCGGCCATTTTCAGGCCGAAGCTGGTGGGCTCGGCGTGGATGCCGTGGGTGCGGCCCATGCAGAGCACGCCCTTGTGGCGGCGGGCCAGGTCTTCCAGAGTTTCCAGCAAGGCGCGCAGATCTTTGAGAATCAGCTCCCCGGCCTGGACCAGCAACAGGGCGTTGGCCGTGTCCACGATATCGGATGAGGTGCAGCCCAGATGGATGAAGCGGGCCTCGGGCCCCACTTTTTCCTCCAGGGAAGTCAGAAAGGCGATGACGTCGTGGCGTGTGGTTTCCTCAATGGTCAGGATGCGCTCCACGTCGATGTCCGCCTTGTCGCGGATCGTCTTCACGGCTTCCGCCGGGACGCGTCCCAGCTCGGCCCAGGCCTCGCACACGGCCACTTCCACCGCGAGCCATGCCCGATAGCGGTTTTCCAGGGTCCAGATCCGACCCATTTCCGGCCGGGTGTAGCGTTCGATCATGGCTTCCCCTTTAGAAATCTTGCGCTTAAGCTTGCCGCGCGCCGCCTGGGCATTCAGCGCTTGAAATGCCCCGACGCTTCGCGCCGCGAATTTTCCCGAAAAAGCCGCACAAAGCGCGGTTGCCGTCACAACCGTCCTGGGGTCTGACCGCAAAAATTTCGAGCATTGGCATGCTCTCAATTTTCACTGACTCACGGCGGCCATGCCACCGCGACACCCTACGGATTTTGTGTGTCTAACATTTCAAATTAGCCGCCAGGTTCCGGGCTATGAAGCCGCCGCGCCGCCCTTGGGCTTGGCGGCCTTGGACGGAGGCGCGGCTTTGGCGACGGCTTTTTCCGCCGGGGCGCTCTTTTCCGCGGTTGCGGGCGCAGCCTCGGCCTTGTCGGTTTTGGCCGCCTCGGCGGGCTTGGCCTCTCCGGCGGACGCGTCGGAAGCGGAACCCGCCGGAGCGCCGCCGTCCTCAGAAATGCCCTTGCGGTAACCGTAGTCGCTCACATACCAACCGCCGCCCTTGAGCACAAAGGACGTCTGCGAAATAATCCGGGGCGAAGGCGTGCCGCAGTCGGGACAGGGCTCCTGCCCATGCGCGTCCGACGCCTTGACCCACTCCTCAAACACGCGCTGACACTTGGGACATTGATATTCGTAAATAGGCATGATGACGCCGATGACGGCCTGTTCCATTGTAACGGAACAACCGCTGTGTTGGAGTGACGCGCCCCTTCGGACCGGGCGCGAAGGTCCGCGGGGCGATCGCCGCCGCGCCGCCTTGCGGCTTACCGCCACAGCAGATACTGCTTTTCCGCCGCCCGTCAAGGGGCGAGGATCCTGTCAGCACGGGATCCGCCGGAATAAGCAGAAAAATCCACGCCGAATGCACGCGCCCCGCGAGGGGAGCGCGGACGGCGCAGATCGGGCGGCATACCGGTTGTTGGCACTGCGGAAAACCGCTGACCGAAAGGACATGAACCCGTTATAAGGCGCATCCCCCGCGACATTCGCCCCGTGAAAAGACGACATTCCGCAGCCGCCGGAACAAAGTGGCTTTGAAAGGCTGCTTTGCCCTAGGCCTTGGCCGCGGCCTTGGCTTCGCGCGCGCGCAGCTTCAGGCGCTCGGCGCGACGTTGACGGCGACGATCCAGCTCTTTTTTCCGTTCGATTTTCTTATGTGCCATGATAGTTCCTCCAAATGAACCCATATGATTAAGCGGTTATTCATAGACCTTTTCAATTGCAAAGTCCAGCCCCGGCCCGATTCCGCTGTCACAGGCCGCACATGACCCGTCAAAAAAACCGCTGACCTTGTCCGTCAGGCGTATCTCGCAGGGGGCGAAACCGTGCTCGGACAAAACAGCTTCGGCCAAAGGCCCCGCATTGCCGGGCAGGCGCGTGACCTGGAGCAGGGGGGCGGGCGTAAGGCGCAGACGAAAATCTCCCCAAACCGGCGCACTGTCCGGCGTACCACCCGGCGCGTGCCCAGGCGCTGACAATTGCGCCAGGGCTGATTCGGCCCGCGCCAGCCGCGCCAGCGTTCCGGCATCCGGGGAAAGGCCGTAGGCCAGACGGGTCAGCAGGCAGGGGCGGGCCTTCTGCTCCGGCCTGTCCAGCCCCGTGGACGCGGCCAGGGCGCGGATGGTTTCCTTGGACAGCCCGGCTTCGGCCAGCGGCGAACGCACCCCGGCTTCGGCCAGAGCCCGCAGTCCGGGCCGAAAGGCGCGCAGATCGTCGGCATTGCTGCCGTCGCAGAGCAGGCGACGGCTTTCGTCCCGCTCGCCCTCCGTTTCCCGCAAAGCCATGCGCAGGGTCGTGATAAGTCCCTTTTTACAGCCGTAGCAGCGCTCCCGGCTGTTGGCCGCCACCTCCGGCAGCGCCAGGGGGTCAAAATCCACCAGAAGCAAGGGCAGGGAATTCTCCCGCGCCCATTGCGCGGCCTGCGCGCTCTCTTCCGGCGGAATGTGCGGCCCGCGCGCGTGCAAAGCCAGCACGTCGCAACCGCAGAGCCGGGCCGCATGGCAGAGAAAGCGGCTGTCCAGGCCGCCGGAAAAGGCCACGGCCAGCGGCGGCAGACCGCGCAGGGCCGCGGCAAAGGCTTCGGGCAGGACTATGGGCAGGTCTTCGGGCAAGTTTGGGCCCCCGGCTACCACGTCAGCCGCACCTTCGCTCCCCGGGCGGCCATATCTTCCTTGCACCGGCGGATGCTGTACTCCCCGTAATGCACGATGGAGGCGATCAGGGCCGCCGACGCGCCGCCCTCGCTCACGGCTTCGTACATATGCCGGGGTTCGCCCGCGCCGCCCGAGGCAATGACCGGAATGGACACGGCGTCCACAATGGCGCGGGTCAGCTTGAGCTCGTAACCGTCCTTGGTGCCGTCGGCATCGATGGAATTGACGCAGAGCTCGCCCGCGCCCAGATCCTGACAGCGCCGGGCCCAGGCCAGGGCGTCCAGGCCCATGCGGGCGCGGCCGCCGTGGATCACGATCTCATAGCCCGAAGGGATGGCCTCGCTCACGGGCACGGCCAGCACGTCCATGCCCACCACAATGGCCTGGGAGCCGAAGGCCTCCGCGCCCTCGCTGATGATGCGGGGATTCTTCACCGCCGCGGAGTTGACCGAAACCTTTTCCGCCCCGGCCAGGAGCACGGCGCGCATGTCCGCCACGGTGGCGATGCCGCCGCCCACGCTGAAGGGGATAAAGATCTGCTCGGCCACCCGCTCCACCACATCCAGAAAGATGCCGCGCGCCTCGGCCGAGGCCGTGATGTCGTAAAAAACGATTTCGTCGGCCCCTTCCTCATAATAGCGCCGGGCGCTTTCCACCGGGTCGCCGATGTCCTGGTTGCCCGCGAACTTCACGCCCTTGGTCAGCCGCCCGTTGCGCACGTCCAGGCAGGGAATCACCCGTTTACTGAGCATGGCGCGCCTCCCGGCAGTATTCGTAAAAATTGCGCAGCAGGGCCAGGCCGGGCCGCCCGCTTTTTTCCGGATGGAACTGCGCGGCCCAGAGCCCGTCGCGGCCATACAGGGAGCAGAACTCCCGGCCGTAAACCGTGGTGGCGATGACAAGGGCGGGGTCCGGCTCCACATAATAGCCGTGCACGAAATAGAATTCCGCCGTGGGCTCCACGCCCGCCAGCAGGCGGCAGGGCGTTGCCGCGCGCAGGCTGTTCCAGCCCATGTGCGGCACGGGCGCGGGACTGCCGTCCTCCTGCCGGAGATTGTCCTCGAAACGACGGCAGACGCCGGGCACCAGGCCCAGGGTGGGCATGTCGTTTTCCTCGCTGCGCTCCAGCAGGATCTGGCAGCCCAGGCAGACGCCCAGCAGAGGCTGGCCCACGGCCACGGCACGGCGCAGGGCCGCGTCCAGCCCGGCCTCGTTCAGGGCCCGCATGGCCTGCCCGGCAGCGCCCACGCCGGGAAAAATGATGCCCCGCGCGCTTTCCAGCAGGGCCGGGTCCGCCGTGACGGCGCAGGGAATGCCCAGATGTTCCAGGGCACGGCGGACGCTCGTCTGATTGCCCGCCTTGTAGTCCAGGATCGCCAGCATATGTGTTCCTTGGTTACGGTGCCGCCCGCGCGAAAGCGCGGGTTTGCGCGCCGAATATAGCCGGTTCGGGAGCGGCAGGCAATGCGGGGTGGAGCAAGGGGCAGGGGATGACATTTTTTATAATCACGCTTATTATGGAAACCGTGATTATCAATATCCATATTTCCAGTCATGTCCGGACAGGCTCAACATTTTGCCCATAAGCTGATACACCAGATCGTTGCCGCCGGCCCAGCCGGAGCAATGACGCCCACGCCGGGATTCACACGCCCAACCCCACGGGAGGCGGCCATGTATTTTCCCACCGCCGGTATTGAATGCTCCCCCTTTGTTCCTTTTGCCGTGGCACTGGGTGTTTCCTTTTTCACCTCCATGGGCGGCGTTTCCGGCGCGTTTCTGCTTTTGCCGTTCCAGATGAGCGTGCTGGGCTACGTCAACCCCAGCGTCAGCGCCACCAACCAGTTTTTCAACGTGCTGGCCTGCCCCGCCGGGGTTTGGCGCTATTGGCGCGAAGGCCGTCTGCTCTGGCCTCTGACCCTGGTGGTGGCTCTGGGCACCCTGCCCGGCGTGTTCGCCGGAGCGCTCATCCGCATCAATCTGCTGCCTGATCCCCGCCACTTCAAAATCTTCGCAGGCCTGGTGCTGCTGTACGTGGCCGCGAAAATGCTGCGCGACCTGTTGTCCCGACGACGGCATCCGTCCGGCGGCACGAGCCGGGCCGCAAGCCCGGCGGCGCGGCTGACGACCGGGGGCAGTTGCCAGGTCCTGTTCTGGAACACCCGTATACTGGCTTTTAGCTTTCAGGACCAGGAATACCGCATTTCCTGCCGGGGCATTGTGCTGCTCAGCCTGATCGTGGGCCTGGTGGGCGGCGTATACGGCATCGGCGGCGGGGCCATCATGGCGCCCTTTCTGGTCTCCTTTTTCGGTCTGCCGGTTCACGCCGTGGCCGGGGCCTCGCTTTTCGCCACCTTTCTGACCTCCGTGGCCGGAGTCGGCTTTTACAGCCTGCTGGCCCCGCTCCATCCCGGCCTGGCTGTGGCCCCGGACTGGCGGCTGGGCCTCCTGCTGGGCCTGGGCGGCATGGCGGGCATGTATCTGGGCGCGCGCTGTCAGAAACACATCCCGGCCACGGCCCTGAAATATCTGCTGGCGGGCATTTTGCTCTTTACAGCAGCCCGCTATCTGGGCCAAGCTCTCTGAGTTTCGCGGCACGACCGCCGCTGTAAAGGACGATCACGATCATGAAGGACGCTTCGCTGCTGCCCGTGGCCCTGTTTGATTCAGGCGTGGGCGGCCTTACTGTGCTCAAGGCCCTGGCCGACCGCCTGCCCGGCGAGGATCTGCTCTATCTGGGCGATACGGCCCGGCTGCCTTACGGCACCAAAGGCCGGGAGACCATCACCCGCTATACCCTGCTGGCCGCCCGGAAGCTGGTGGACAGAGGCGCGAAGATGCTGGTGGTGGCCTGCAATACCGCCACGGCGGCGGCCCTGCCCGCCCTGCGCGAGCATTTCGCGCCCCTGCCCGTGGTGGGCGTGGTGGAACCCGGCGCGCGGGCCGCGGCCCGGACCAGCCGTAACGGCGAAATCGTGGTCATCGCCACCGAGGCTACCATTACCGGCGGCGCATACCAGCAGGCTATCACACGCATCCGGCCCGAAGCCCATGTGCGGGGCCGGGCCTGCACCCTGTTCGTGCCCATGGCCGAGGAAGGCTGGATGGACGGCCCCCTGGTGGAGGGTATTGCCCGGCGCTATCTGGAGGATATGTTCACCCCGGCGGTCACCGCGCCGCGCCCGGACACCCTGCTGTTGGGCTGCACGCATTTTCCGCTTCTGCAGGCGGCCCTGCAAAACGTGGTGGGCCCGCAGGTGCGCATTGTGGATTCAGCGGCCACCACAGCCGAGAGTGTGGAGGAAGAACTGACGCGCCTGGACCTGCTGCGCACGGACGAGCATACCGGCGTCCGCCGCTTTATGACCACGGACAATCGGGAGCGTTTTGCCCGCACAGGCGGCCACTTTCTGGGCAGTCCGCTGAAAAGCGCGGATGTTGAACTTGTTGATTTGTAATTTTTTCAGCATGTTAGTCTATTTCCCGGCTGCGTCGTCGAAAACGCCGCCTCCGCGCGCGCAAGAAGGCATCCGCCGGGAAAACAAGAGCGGCCGGGCGATTCCGCGCTTTTTCTGTTGACATGCCCCCAGGCATTACTTAGAGAAAGCAAAGTTATGGTCGTTGGCACCAGGTCGGCGGCCAGATACGGAAATCCCCAGGGCGCGCGCCGTGCCTGTCGCTGAGCAATAACGCACTGATCCCAGAGTTCCGCGAGGCGGCCTCCAAAATCCGCAGTGCGGGCCGTCTGGTCTGACTTGGCACAAACGGGGCAACCCGAAAATCCTGTACGGAGAAACATCATGACTAAAGCTGAGCTTGTTGAAAAAATCCACGCCAAGGCCGGCCTGCCCACCAAAGCTAAAGCCGAGGAAGCCCTGGACGCCGTGGTGGCTTCATTGCGTGAAGCTCTCGCCGACGGCGAATCCGTGACCTTTACCGGCTTCGGCAGCTTCAAGGTTGTGGCGCGCGCCGCGCGTAAGGGCCGCAACCCCCGCACCGGCAAAGAAATCACCATCCCCGCCAGCAAAGTTGCCAAATTCACGCCCGGCAAGGGCCTGAAAGACGCCATTAAGTAAGGCACGCTGTCTACGGATTTTTCGGCGGCGCCTTTATTCCAGAAGGAACGGGGCGCCGCCTTTGCGTTCGGACTACCCCGCCCCATGCGATGCGGCGGCAGTGCTTATGTTTATACGGAAGGGTGGCAGAGCGGTTTAATGCGGCGGTCTTGAAAACCGTTGATGCCGTGAGGCATCCGGGGGTTCAAATCCCTCCCCTTCCGCCATGCAGCATAGAATAGCGCCACGTTGCCGGAACGAAAGACCGGCGACGCGGCGTTTTTTGTTTCATTGCCGACTTGCCCCGCCTTCTCCCCCCGGCTCCCGCCTTGCCGCCCACCCAAAAAGCGGAGTGGCCTCTGCCCTCATGGCGGCGGTTATTGCGCGCCCGCCGTTTATATTTCCTGCATGACCCAGGCCAATCGCCCGAGAATCCATTCCGTCCGGACTAAGCGTATCCTGCGATCCGGATACGCGGGGTTCTCGGCGCATAAGCGGAAATAATCCTCATCCCAAAGCAGTCGGCGCAGGACGATCTCCCCGTGGGGAAGCGTGATGGCGAACAGTTCGCCGCTCGCGGGGCAGTCGGCGCGCGTGTCAATGCCGACATACGCTCCCCGGCGCACTGTGGGCGCGGCCGCGTCGTTGTCCACTGCCAGAACGACTATGCCCTCTCTCGCGTATGCCCTAGGCAAGAGGATGCTGCCTGTCGGCCGGAGCGTGGCCACGGCTGCCCCGTTTTCCGTGTCGTCGCCGCGCATGGCGTACATGGTGACAAGCGCAGGCTGCGACAAAGGCGAGCCCAACAAGCCGGGGGCCAGGGGCTTTCCGTCACCGTCGCCGGGGATGTACCCGACCTCGGTGCGCAGATACACCGGGCCGATGCCGCTTTTCAGCCAGTCGGGGTTCACGCCCAGCTTTTCAAAGAGCGTCATATACCAGGCCCCCGGCACGGATTGCCGTCTTTTGGCGTCGGAAATGCTCGATTGCCTGATCTCAAGAATTTCAGCCAACGCGGTTTGCGTGCGGGTGTTGGTTACGGCCTGAATGCGTTTGATAATGTCCCAATAACCTAACCCGCTGTTTTGGCATGCCAATTCGACTTTGTAGGTTATGCCCATTATCTTTTTTCTCACTACGCTTTCCCCACACGTTCATACCAGTTCAGTTGAATTGGTACTCCTCCTTACCAGTCCTTTTGAATAGGTACAACGATTTTTTTGATTCCTTCAAACTGGAAAAATGGAATCAAAAGTAGGTGAACATTTTGGAAGGGCGTTGGTTCAAATCCGGAATAATCTGGGAATTTCCCAGTACCGATTAGCAAAATTGTCTGGCATTTCAGAGGGATATTTAAATAAATTGGAAAATGGAAAAAGAGAACCCAGAGCAGAAATGATCATCCGTCTAGGGCGAGCCCTTGGTATTGCCCCTGGAGATTTAATCAATGAGACTGATCGGCTTATGCGCGAAGTTAGTTCTTCATCTACCTAATTTATCTGGATAAACTATAAATGCAGCCTCCGTACCCATTCAATTAGACTGGTAAACCGGAACCCCCATTCCCGATAAAAGAAAAAGATGGGAAACGTAAAGCAATGCCTGTTTGGAACCGCTCTTGTTAACATTCGAGAGTCCCTCCATATTTCGCAGTACCAACTTGCGAGGAATTCCGGGATCCCGGAAGAGTATCTCAATAAACTGGAAAATTCCAAAAGAGAGCCCAAAGCTCGTATGATCATTCGCCTCGGCCGGGGGCTTGATATCCCCCCCGGCGACCTGCTGAATGAAATGGACCGGCTTATGCGCGCGGAAGAAATGAAACAGGCTTCACCACAGGACATACCCGTCGATGAACGAAGGCAATGTCAAACACCCGCGCCAGGAGCCGCAGAATCCGGAAAATGAGCTTGGAAACACTGGAAACTATTGCTCATGCGCTTGGAGTGACAATTAAAGACCTGTTTGACGAACGCGTTGATTCCCATAAAAAGCAGGCAGAGCAAGCCATCTCTCAACGCGTTTCTCCGCAAAACAGAAAGCAGGATTGCCCTGTAAAAACAAAAACAGGCCGATGAGCTTCCCCATCGGCCTGACTGGCCCCGCATCTTTCCTTCCTGCCCCGATACATCTTGCGTGCCGTTTCGTTCCGTATAATTTTTCAACATACATATGCGGAAAGCAGCCTGCCCCGGAAGGATGCAAGGAAGCCGGGCGATTGAACCCGACCGCGAAAAATCCGGCCCCCTCCTTCCCACGGACTCTCCTGCCCGCGCGGTGGCTATTCCCAAACGAGCGCCGCTGTATCGGCCTTTTCCATGTCCTGTTGACTCGCGCGCCCGCGCAGGGCACACTTTTTTTACAAAATACTCCCGGGATGCGGGACGGTCCATAAAACCGTACAGGACATTCCATGAAGCCATGCCTGCTGCTGTTTCTGTTGCTGTGCGGTCTGGGCGGTTGCCTCAGTCACAGCATCGGTCCCGCCGAAGTAAAGCGCGATGCGTCCGCTCCCCACGCCGTGCTTGAACGCGATCAAGCGGTTTTCGTAACCACCCTGACGCCGCTCCCGCCGGATGCGGGAGATTCGGCGGAATACATCGCGGCCCAGTTCGCCAAGTATCTCCGGCCTGTCGCGCGCGAAACCCGGTACGGAGCTCCGGTGGCCGATGCGGCGGACGGCCTGGCAAAGGCCCGCGACTGCGGCTGCGGCTATCTGGTTCTGTTGCGCGTTCTCCAATGGAAAGCATCCAGCCTGTTCAGCCCCGGCCATGCGGCGGAAGTTGAAATCAGCGTCATGAAAGTTGATACCGGCGCGCTGCGGGACAAAAGCACAGTCAGCGCCTCCTGCTGGAGCATGCTTGCAAGTCTTGAACAATCCACGCGCGAATGCCTTCGCCCGCAGGTCAATACATGGCTGCAACAAGCCTTCAATACGGATACCGTATTGAAAGCGCATACAAATCCCGGCACGTTCAGCCTGGGGGTCACCTACAAGTGAGGCCGCACTCGTGGGCAACTCCCGCCGGGACAATCCGCGCGGGAATGCCCTGCCGTGTTTCGCAGCCCGGCCCGGCCTGGATCCGCATACATCAGGAGGAACCCGCATGCCGCGCTTGAAAATTTTTCCCCTATTTGTGTTATGTGCGCTTCTCTGCGCCTGTCAGATGGACCTCCGGACCGGAGGCACCAAAGCAGACGTCACGCCCCTGAAATCCGGACCGGCCGTGGACAGGGGGAAAAAGCTGTTTGTGGCTATGCCCGCCGATTTCACCAAGGGCCAGGACACGGAAAAAGGCTCCGGAGAAGACACACAACAGGCTCTGCGTAAGGAACTGGAGGGGGCTTCGGTTCAGGCGGTATACGCACCCGCGCCCCAAGGCATGCAACAGGCCTTGGCGGCGTCCCGGAATGCGCAGTGCGCCTATCTCATAGACCTGAGCATTCTTGACTGGGACGATCCGCCAGCGAGCTTCCAACTGCGGCCGGATAAAGGCGAAATTTCGCTTTCAGTCTATGACGCGAGCTCGGGAGAACTGTTGCGCAACGACGAGGTTTCCTGCTCGGGATACGCCACGGTCGTTAATTCCGTCGGCTTCTACTCGCCCAAGGACTGCCTCAAGCAGGCTTTCAGAAAATGGACGGCTGAAGCCCTGACCCCAAATTAGACATAAGCGGCGGCGAGATGGAGCATCTCCGTCCCGCCGCCGCTTATGTTGTTTACTTTTGCTCCTGTTGCCGCACCATAAGGCAAATGCTCACGTCACAAGCCAAGTCGGGATCTTCGCTGCAGACCAGAGGCGGATGATAGTATTCAAAGCCCGGCCCTGTGACTTCATAGCCGCTCTGCGGCAACCAGACGCCGATCAGTTCATTCCAGGCCGCCGTATACTCATCCATGCGGATGGGCCGCCGGTAGCAGGCATACAGCCCGGCGGGCAGGCTTTGCAGGCAAATGCCCTCCTGCGCCAGGGCCTGCTC
The DNA here is from genome assembly GCF_001553605.1 of Desulfovibrio fairfieldensis. NCBI lineage: Bacteria > Pseudomonadati > Thermodesulfobacteriota > Desulfovibrionia > Desulfovibrionales > Desulfovibrionaceae > Desulfovibrio > Desulfovibrio fairfieldensis. The sequence goes on along the minus strand of NZ_CP014229.1, from coordinate 3,351,141 downwards.
GTCCGCCGCGAAGCCTTGGGGCAGCACCACGCAGGCGTCATAGCGGCAGCGCTCGGGCGGGGTCAAAGAGGGATTGTCCCAACTGACGCCCAGTGCCGCCGTGTCCGGTCCCAGCAGGCCGTTTTTTCCGGCCCAGGCCATGATCCTTTCCCAAGCCTGAGCCAGGGCCGGGCCGTACGGGCCGATCTGCCGCACATAGGCCACGCGGTATTCCGGCAATTGTTTCACATCCACTTTCATGTCCGCTCCTTTGGCCAGTACGGCCAGGTTGGGTTCAAGCTGCACGCGGGCCGCAGCGCCCGCCTGGTCCGTGGTATACGTCAGATCATAGGGGCGCGCGTTTCCCGGCTTGCGCTTTTGGCCCGGCGGCACGGGCGGCGTCCCCTGCCCACAGGCCGCGCGGAACGCGCCGGGGCTCATGCCCATCCATTCGCGGAACACGCGGGCGAAATTCTGGGAGGAGGAAAAGCCGCAGGCCAGGGCAACGGCCGTGATGTTCAGGCTTGAGGAAAAACGCAGCAGATTGGCGGCTGTTTCCAGGCGCAGCCGACGGATACAGGCCGCCAGGGTTTCGCCGGTCATGGCGCTGAATACCCGATGCAAATGGAAGGGCGAGAGGCAGGCAATTCCGGCCAGCTCTTCCAAGGAAAAAACGCGCGCCGGATCAGCTGAAACGGCGTTCAGAATTTTGTTGATGCGTTGCTCGTAGGAAAAATGCGTGGACGCGCGGCGCGCCATACTGACTCCTGTTTCTGGTGTCTGATTGTAAAAATTTCGAGCATAGCCATGCTCTCAATTTTCACAGGATCGTCAGCGAAAAAACGTGATTTTCGCTGACGTTCGGCGGTTGCGCCGCCGCAAAACCTGTAGAGTCTTGCGCGCCTGGTTTTTCACATCAGGCATTGGTTTCAAGCGGCTTGCCCGCGCGGGCGTTTCCGCGCGCCGGGCTTGAATCCACGCCTTTACTCTTGACATGAAGGCCGCCCCCCGGACAAGACATATCTGAACCGTTTTTAATCTGATATGAGGTAGATAGATGAAGACAGCATTGCAAGTGGGGCTGAAAGGCCAGTCGGAAACAATGGTCGGCAAGGAGCTTCTGGCCAGCGAGGTGGGCAGCGGCCTGGTGACGGTCTACTCCACGGCCATGATGATCGCGGGCATGGAAGGCACGGCCGTGGCCTCGGTGCAGGATGCGCTGGAGGACGGCCAGACCACGGTGGGCACGCGCGTCAATGTCGCGCACCTGGCGGCCACGCCCTGCGGCATGAAGGTCCGCTTCGTCACGGAACTGACCGCCGTCTCGCCCAACGGCAAGGGACTGACCTTCAATGTGGCGGCTTATGACGAAACCGGCCTCATCGGCGAAGGCGTGCACGAACGGGTGGTGGTCAACAAGGAAAAATTCGAGAGCAGAACCAGGGATAAAGCCCGCCAGGCCTGAATCCCGCTGCCAGGGGACGCCGCTCTTCTTCGCGCGTTTGCTTACGGCATTGCGGGATTGCGGCAGGAACCGGCAGTGGGCTTTCCCATAAAAATCGTGTACACTGTATGCACAACGCGGATCGCAGGCCCAGGCTCAGGGCCGGGCACAAGCGAACCGCAGATCATATATCCCTAGGAGTACACGATGGATACGCTTACATTTGTGGGCATGACGGGCAGCCTGCGCCGCGCCTCACGCAACAAAGGCCTGCTGCGCTGCTGCGCCTCGCACCTGCCGGAAGGCGTGCGCATGGAAATCGCGGATATTTCCGCCCTGCCCTTTTATAATGAAGATCTGGAAAAACCCCAGGCCGTCAAGGACCTGGTCGCTCAGGTGACCGCCGCCGACGCCCTGGTGCTGGCCTGCCCGGAATACAACTATTCCATGGCCCCGGCCCTGAAAAACGCGCTGGACTGGCTCTCGCGCGAGCCCGATCTGGCCCCGCTCAACGGCAAGCCCGCCTGCCTGCTGGGCGCGGGCGGCGGCATGGGCACGGCGCGCAGCCAGTACCAGATGCGCCAGACCTGCGTATATCTGAATCTGCTTCTGCTGAACAAGCCGGAATTCTTTTCCAACGCCTTTTCTCCGGCTTTTGACGCCGACGGCGATCTCGTCGATGAAGGGCTGATCAAGCAGGTAGCCGCGCTGATGCAGGCTCTGGCCGACTGGACGCGCTTTTTGAAAAATGCCTAGGCTCAGCCCTCCGCACGGACGCCCCGCGCCGGAAGTCCGGCCGGAAGCCGACGGCAGCGGATAATAACAGGCAGGCCGTGGGATACGCCCACGCCTGCCTGTTATTATTTTTTGGAGGAGAGTGCCTTACCCCGACGAAGCCACCTTGCGTACCAGCAACTCGTCGTCCGGCCAGATACGGCGATCCGGGGTGAGCAGTTCGCCCTGACGGGCCACCAGGGCGGTTTCCTCGGCCAGGCCCAGAGCTTCCAGCAACTGGCGGGCTGTTTTGGGTCTGGGCAGGGAAAGGCGGCGTTCCTCGGGCTGCACAAGCACCATGACGCGCGCGCCGCAGTGCTCCGGCCTGACGATCTGGACATGGTTTTCCGCTTCGGTTGCCGTCATGGATGTTTCTCCGTTCCGCATGCAAAGGTTATCCTCAATCTCCCGCCCGTCGCCGTCACGGACCGCATATCCGGCACGCCGCAGCAGCCGCACGGCCCCGGCGGCGGAAAAGGCCTGCCAGTCCCGCTCGGACGGCGCGCTGTCGCGCGGAATGGCTCCTTTTTCCACCACCACGATATTGGCTCCGGCGGTCATATTTTCCAGAGCGGCCGGATGCGCGCAGACTCCGGCCAGACGCCCGCCCCCGGCCAGGCGGAAAATCGCGGCCAGCTGAGCCAGACGCGCCGGGCTCAGGGGCGGCTGGTCGCCCAGGGGCGTGCCCGGCACGGGCACTCGGGCCATAACGCCGGAAATGCTCGCGCCCGTGGCCATGATCCGCAAAAAACAGTCCGCCAGTTCCTGATCCGCGTGTTCCGGGCCCACCGGCTCCACCAGGGCCACCAAACGCAGTCCCGCGCGAACCGCCGCCAGCATGGTGGCTTCGCGCACATCCGGGTCAAAGGCCGTATCCCGCCCTTCGCGCACGCGGATGGTGTGATAAACGCCCGAACCACCGGCCCGGCGCACGGCCAAAGCCGCGTCCGCGTCAAACTCGCCGGTGTTCAGAATGATCTCATAGCCGCCGGGCACGGCCTTGCGGATGGCGGCCAGCATGCCGCAGAGCGCGTCCAGGTCGTAGAACTGAGTGGTGCGCAGCACCACGAAACGCGCGCCCGCCGCCACATAGGCCCGCGCGTGGGCGATGATCTCCGTCTCCGTATAACTGCGCGGCGCGTCGATAAGTTTCCAGGCTTCCCCCAGGGAGCAGAAGGCGCAGTTCATGGGGCACGGCGTATAGTCCAGGCCCAGCGCGCCCCAGAGGTACGCGCGGCCCCCATCCAGAGCCAGGGCGGCCTTGTGCGCGGCATGGCGCAGATACAGGGCCTCATCCGAGGCCGGAGGCACGGCCACCAGTTCCAGCAGGGCCTCCCGCTCCAGAGCCTCGCCCCGCAGGCAGCGCCGCAGGGCCATGTCCGCCAGGGCCCGCGCCACGCTCACAGCAAACCCTCAAGCATATCGCAGGCGGCACAGACCAGAGGCGCGCAGACCGAGGCGAAAAGGCCTTTTTCCACAATCAGGGCGCGCTGCTCGGGAACGGTCAGGTCATAGCCCAGAATCTCCCGGCAAAGCAGGCCGTTATGGGCCTCGGCAAAGGCGGCGGTGAAGGCGTCCCGCCGGGCGTACAGACTCCGCTGCTCGGCGCGCGAGCACGCGCCGCCGTGGCCGTGGGCCAGGCCCAGAACCATGAGCGCGCCCGTCACGCAGCCGCAGACATCCGCCCGGCCCAGACCGGAGCCGAAGCAGGAGGCCGTGCGCATCGCCACGTCCGGCGCGATGCCCAGGCGGTCGGCAAAGTGCGCGAAAACCTGCTGCGCGCAAACAATGCGCTGTCCGAAATCGGCCTGCGACTCCGTCACGGTTTTGCTCTTGGCCATGCCCTCTCCTCCTCACAAGAAATAATACAGCAGGGTCACCAGAACCATACTGGCGGCGCGCAGCCCCTGATTGGCAAGAATCAGGCGCAGGGCCAGGGCCGGGCGGAAAAAGCCCGTGTAGGACGGCAGCTGATGCCGGACGGCCCGCATGGGCGTGGACAGGATGTTGCCCACCATCAGGGCCAGCACCACGTCGCGCGGCGAAAGCGCCCCGGTCTGGAGCACGCTGCCCGCCGCGCCCAGGGCCGCGCCCAGCTCGGCGGCCAGATGCAGCACGATGATGCCCATGGCCTGCGGCTTGAGAAAAGAGAGCCACCCCATATGGGCGGCCAGCCATTCCTCGGCCAGATTGAAAAAACCATAGAGCTGCAAGAGATACATCAGCACATAGACCGGCACCGTAAAGTATACCAGCTTGGGCAGACGGCGGAGGAAGCGCTTCCAGGCCTTGCGCAGGGCCGCGCCCCAGTCCGTGCGGGCGTCGCCGTCCGCCTTGCAGACCAGACAGCCCGGCGGGGGCGGCGGCAGCAGGCGGCGCGCCAGCAGCACGGTAAAGCCGGTGCGTCCGGCGGCGGCCAGCAGGGTAAGCCCCACGTAGGTCACGGCGGGCGCGCCCAGCACCGGCCAGGTCAGCAGAAAAATGGTGGGCGTGTGCACCAGATAGGCGGGCAGGCTGTTGAACAGGTTCGCCAGCATCAGCTCACGGCCCGAAATTTCGCCCGCGCCGTGGCTGTCGGACAAAAGGCCGTTGGCCGCCGCCGGGGAGACAAAAGCCAGGGAAAACGACGCCCCGGCCACTTCGCGCAGATGGGCCGTGCGGGCCAGGGGCGCGGCCAGACGCGCCAGATAGCGCGTCCAGCGCAACGCCTCCAATAAATTGGCGATAAGCAGACCCACGGCCAGCCCCAGCAAAAGGCGCAGCAGGGGCCAGAACAGGGCGTGCCAGAGGGCGGCCAGGGAAAAAGGGGCGTCGGGGCTCGGCAGCATGGCGCAACGGGTTTCAGGCGTCTTCGGGACGGAAGCCGGGGTCCGGCGGCAGATCCCGCCGCCCGGCATAGGTACGGGCCAAAACGTCGCAACGCTCGTTTTCCGCATGGCCCGCATGGCCCCGCAGCCAATGCAGATGCACGGTATGCCGCCCCAGCTCGGGCAGCAGTTTTTGCCAGAGGTCCACGTTTTTGACCGGCTTTTTGTCCGCCTTGACCCAGTTTTTCTTCTGCCAGGATCTGAGCCAGCCTTTTTCCACCGCATTGCGGACGTATTGCGAATCCGTATACAGCTCCACCGCGCAGGGTTCCCTGAGTGCGGCCAGGGCTTCCAGCACGCCGGTGATCTCCATGCGGTTGTTGGTGGTCAGGCGGAAGCCGCCCGCCAGTTCCTTGCGGTGATCCGTGCCTTCCAGACAGAGCACGGCGGCCCATCCGCCGGGGCCGGGATTGCCCAGGCAGGAGCCGTCGGTATGGATAACGACCTGCTTCATCGACTGTTTGTATCCTTACGGTTGCGTTGGGGTGGGAGTTGCCACGGTGGCAGCATACACGTCTCGCGACGGGCGGGCAAATGCGGCAGAGAGCCTTCAATCGCAACAAACTTCCCTGAACGGGAAAAAACTTGCCAGAAACTTTATTCCGAACCATAAAAAGTTAACGCTAACATCAGCGGTAAAAATTTTTATCTCAAAATGTTAACGTTAACATGCAGCGACATTTTCCCATTGCCTTTCCACCTCTGCAATGGAGCCCCGCATGGGCATACGTACGCCACCCGCTTCCGCATCTTCTCCATCCGGAACCAACCGGACGGCGACTCAGCCGCGCCATTCCGAATTCAGACAGATAACCATCAAGGACGTGGCCCGCCTGGCCGGAGTCAGCCTGATGACGGTTTCACGCGCTCTCAACCGGCCGGAACTGGTATCCGCCAAAACCCGCGAACTGGTGCGGCAAGCCGTCGAACGCACGGGATACATCCCCAACCGCCTGGCGGGAGGACTTTCCGGCCTGCACACCGGTCAGGTGGCCGTTCTTGTGCCCTCGCTTTCCAACTTGGTCTTTTCCGACCTGCTCAATGGTCTAGCTTCGGTTTTGGAACCTCACGGCATGCAGATGATGGTGGGTAACTATCATTACGCGCTGGTGCTGGTGGGGCCGGCGCCCCGGTCGGCGGCCCCCTTGCTGCGCGCACGCGCCCTACCGATGGTAGAGACAGTGGAGCTTATCGATACGCCCTTTGATTGTAACGTGGGTATTTCGCACCAGGACGCCGGAGCGGCCATGGCCGCTTATCTCACGCAACAGGGCTACCGGAGCGCGGCGGCCGTTTCCGCCAACGCGGGACTGGAACGACGCACCAGCCAGCGTATTGAGGGGTTCTGCCGCTACCTGGCCGCCAACAATTTTCCCCAGCCCGTGCGCCTGGACCTGGAAAACCGCTCATCCATCAGCGAAGGCGGCAAGGCCATGCGCCGGATACTGGATTTGCCCGAACGGCCGGAGGTGGTTTTCTGCGCCAACGACGACCTGGCCTTCGGCGCCATGATGGCCTGCCTGGATGCCGGGCTGCGTGTGCCGGAAGACATCGGCGTGGCTGGATTCAACGCGCTCGATCTTGCCTTGCAGTGCCGTCCGAGCATCACCACGGTCAATGTCGATCGCCATCGGATGGGCGTACTGGCGGCACGCCTGCTGCTGGGCCGACTGTCCGGCGAGAACGGCGCTGAACGCCTGGATGTGGGTTTTACCGTAATTCCGGGCCAGAGCACGCGGAAGCCGACCTGAGCACAGGCGCACGGCAAAGGCATCAAAACACCGTGAACGGACAGCGGAGCGCCCGGCGTTCCGTGCAAACCAGCATTGGGAGGCTTTATGAAAAGTTTGTTCCTACTGGCCGTATCCTGTCTGATTCTGGCGTTGAGCGTTCCTGTTGCGGCAACCGGCTATCCCGACAAAACCGTGCAATTCGTTGTGCCCTTCGGTCCCGGCGGAAGCACCGACGTGGCAACCCGCCTGCTGCTGAAAACATTCAACAAAAACTTTCCGCGCGAGGCTGTGGTCATCAATATTGCCGGAGCAGGAGGCGCGGTGGGCGCGCGCAAGGTCCATGACGCCAAACCCGACGGCTATAATCTGCTTTCCTTCAACACCATTCTGCCCGTGCTGCGGATTATGGGCATGATCGACTTCAACTACACGGATCTTGCGCCCGTGGCTCTCTTTTCCACCTCGGACACCGGGGTTTTCGTCAGAAACGACTCGTCCTGGCAAAGCGTGAAAGACATGGTGGCCGACGCCAAAAAGCGGCCCGGCAAGATCCGTTTCGGCGTGGGCTTCGGCACCCTGGCCCACCTGGGAGCCATCGCCCTTGAGCAGAAGGCGGGCATCAAATTGAACATCGTGGCCACGGGCCGCGGCGAAAAAAATCCGCAGCCCTGCTGGGCGGGCATATCGACACCTATTTCGAACCAGTGCCGCCTGTCACCCAATATCTGGAAAGCAAGGCCTTCCGCTGCATCGGTATTTTCAGCGAAAAACCCAATCCGCGCCTGCCAGGAGTAAAAACCCTGCGCGAGCAGGGCCTGGACATCATACTCATGCAGAACAACGGCATTTTCGCGCCCAAGGACACGCCTGAAGCCGTGCTGGCAACATTGTGCGCGGCCTTGAAAAAGACCTGCGCCGATCCCGGATTCCAGAAAGAACTCACCGACAACAATCTGGATGTCGTCTATCTGGACGGACAGGCCTACCACGATCTGCTGGCCCGCGAGTTCGCCACCCTCCAAGGTATTGCCGAAAGCTTGCAGAAAAGGAACCCCCCGGCATAGCCGGGGGTTCTTCATATGCGCCTGTAAGGCTTTCTTACCAGCTGCGCCCTAGCAGGCGCTCTTGCGATCTGACATTTGCATTTCTGTTACTTGCGGCCCGTAAACGGGCTCCTTGGGTAGGGTAGGCTCAACTGATCGCCAAGTTTATCCGACTCCAGCTGATGCTTGATGTAATCCTGAATCTTGGCCTTATTCTTGCCCACTGTATCGACGTAATACCCACGGCACCAAAATTCTCGATTGCGGTATTTGAACTTCAAATCCCCAAATTGTTCATAGATCATGAGACTACTCTTACCCTTCAGATAGCCCATAAAACTCGACACACTCATTTTGGGGGGAATCTCAAGCAGCATGTGGATGTGGTCTGGGCAACATTCTGCCTCCACTATTTTTACATCCTTCCATTCGCACAACTTGCGCAGAATTTCGCCAATGGCGCGCTTCTTTTCACCATAGAACACCTGGCGGCGATATTTAGGCGCAAAAACAATGTGATATTTGCAATTCCACCTTGTGTGGGCTAAACTTTTGGCGTCACCCATCGTGACCTCCTTTTGATTTGTTGACTCGCAGTTGCCAGACCGCGAGACTTTTTAACAAATCAAAAGGAGTTTTACTGACATGGGCAAAGCTGTAAGCTTTTTAGAACCCCCCGCCTAGCGGGGGGGTTTCTCCATACAATAAGTCCCGGCCGTTGCGCGGCCGCCGCGCTCAGGATGCTTCAAACCGAATAGCCTTCTGGGGGGCCCGTGCGGGCCGAGGGAAAGTCCTCCTCTCCGGCCCGCACCCTCCGCACGCCAACAGCCGAGGTGCACCCGTGAGCGATATTCTTTTACAGGCGGTCCAGACCTTATGCGACCCCCTCACCCTGTTCTGCATGACGCTGGCCATGGCCTACGGCATTCTGCTGGGTGCCATCCCCGGGCTTACCGCCACCATGGCCGTGGCTCTGATGATCCCGCTAACCTACAGCCTGCCTAAAAACGTGGCCATGGTTTCCTTCATCGCCGTCTATATCGGCGGCATTTCAGGAGGCCTGATTTCCGCCATCCTGCTGCGCATGCCCGGCACGCCCTCGTCCATCGCCACCACCTTTGACGGCTATCCCATGACTCGCCAGGGCAAGGCGGCCAGAGCACTGGGCATCGCCATTCAGGCTTCGTTCATCGGGGGCGTGGTCAGTGCCGTGGCTCTCATGGCCATCGCGCCGCCGCTTGCCAACTTCGCCGTGACCTTCGGCTCCTATGAGTATGCCGCCCTGGCCTGTTTCGCCCTGAGCATGGTTTCATCCCTTTCGGAAAAAGACCGTCTCAAGGGTCTGATGTCAGCGTTGCTGGGACTTTTTTCTCCTGTGTGGGGCAAAGCCCCATTGACGGTTCGTGGCGTTTCGCCTTCGGCTTCGCTGAAATGGATGCCGGTTTTGAAATCCTCTCCGTACTGATCGGCCTATTCGCGGTTTCGGAACTTCTGAACACGGCGGCCCATCTGCACGAAAAAGCCGACAGGATCGAGACCAGGGTGCGCTTTTCCGGTTTCTTCCCGCCTCTGCGCGAAACCCTGTCCGGCTGGCGCTCCTATTTGCGGGCTTCGGCCATCGGTACCTTCATGGGTCTGTTACCGGGCATCGGCGGAGGCCCCGGCGGCCTCCTGGCCTACGCACAGGAAAAGCGGGCCTCCAAGACGCCGGAAAAGTTCGGCACCGGCATGCCCGAGGGGCTGATCGCCTCCGAAACCTCCAATAACGCGATTACCGGCGGCGCATTGATCCCCATGCTCACCCTGGGCATTCCCGGCGACGCCACCACAGCTATCATCATGGGCGGCTTCATCGTGCACGACATCCGGCCCGGACCGCTGCTCTTCCAGAACAGTCCGGCCATAGTGACCACCATTCTGCTTTCCGTACTGCTCTGCAACGTGCTCATGCTGCTTATCGAAACCCTCGCCATCCGGGGCTTTGTCCAAGTTCTGGACGTGCCCCAAACAAGACTCGTGCCGATCATCATGCTCTGCGTGGTGGGCGTGGTAGGGGTGAACAACCGGCTTTTCGACGCCTGGGCCATGCTCTTCTTCGGCTTTCTGGGCTACGTCTTCGAGCGCAACGGCTATCCCCTGGCTCCCTTTGTGCTGGGCTTCATCCTCGGCCCCATGGTGGAGGAAAATACCCGCCGCACCCTGCTTTTTTACGACTCCCCCATGCTGTTGCTGGAACGTCCCGTGGGCACCTGCCTCTTGCTGCCGGCTCTGCGGCCCTTCATTCTCTGGCTGTTCAGGACCGTGCGCCAGCGGCGGCGGGCAACGGACGGTTAAACCCATCCTCGGGAGGTTGTAATGGGTAGCAGGATCTTTCTGAGCATTGTGGTGGCTGCGGCCGCGGCTCTGTTTTACAGCACTTTTTTCTTCAAAAAGAGCTTGGTCGGCGCATCCAGCAGCCCGGAAGGCATGCCCCGCTTCGTGCTGACGGGCATCATTGTCGTGGACCTGTTGCTTCTGGCACGGGATTGGAAAAAATGCCTGTCCGCGCATATGCGGGAACTGTTCCAAGGCACGCGGCTCTATGTGGTCATCGCCCTGCCCGTCTATCTTCTGGCCCTGCCTTGGCTGGGTTTCAGCCTGAGCACCTTTCTGCTGCTTTTCGCCCTGTTTACCCTTCTGACGGAGAGCAGGCCCGACGCAAAGGGGCTGGCGCTGAACGCCCTGCTGGCGGGTGGGGTGTTTTTCCTCTTCCGGCAGGTTTTCCATTGTCCACCCTCTGGCTCGGCTTGCCGTAACCGACGCCCTGGAAGATGCGGACCTGCTGACGCTGGGCCAGGCCTGTGCCGATCTGCCCCTGCTGACCGGCGGCAGCGGTCTGGCACTGGGTCTGGCGGAGAATTTCCGCCGCCAGGGCCTGCTGAACGGGGAGCAGGCCGCCGCGCTGCGGCCTGAGTCCGGGGGGGTCGGCTCTGATTCTTTCGGGCAGTTCTTCCGAGGCCACGTTGACCCAACTGGCCGAACTGGCCCGACACGGCCACCCCACCAGACAACTGGATGCCTTCCGCCTAGGGGATGCGGCCTATCTGGATGAGCTTTGCGGTTGGGCGGCGGCACATCTGGGTACTGATCCGGTGGTGGTCCGGGCCAGTGCGGAATCCGCGGTGGTCGGTGCGGTGCAGTCCCGGCTGGGCAAAGAACGTTCCGGCCAATTGGTGGAAAACGCCTTGGGGCGCATCGCTCAGGCCTGTCGCCGGGCCGGGGCCCGGCACATTATTGTGGCCGGAGGTGAAAGCTCCGGAGCCGTGGCCCAGGCATTGCAGGTGCGGGCCATGCGCATCGGGGCACAGATCGCGCCTGACGTACCTTGGATATTCAATGCGGGAGGGCTTGGCGAACCGCCCTTGCCCTTGGTGTTGAAATCGGGCAATTTCGGCGGCCGGGACTTTTTCAGCCGAGCCCTGGCCATGCTGCCGACGCCCCGCACGGGAGTGAAGCCATGAACAGTATTGCCGCGGAAGACATCCTGCGTCGAGATATGGTCCGCCACGGACGCTCCCTGTTCGAACGCGCTCTGTCCGGCGGCAATTCCGGCAATCTCAGCGTGCGTCTGTCGGACGGCAGGCTGCTGACCACGCCCACCGGGCGCAGTCTCGGCAATCTGCACACCGACGCCCTGAGCCTGCTGGACGCCCGGGGAAACCATCTGGACGGCCCGCCCCCCACCAAGGAAGTGCCCATGCATCTGGCCTGTTACTCGGCCAACGCGGACTGCGGGGCCGTGGTGCATCTGCATTCCCCCTACGCCACGGCCCTGGCTTGCCTGGCAAATCTTGACCCGGCGGATTGTCTGCCTCCGTTGACGCCGTATTTTGTCCTGCGCATCGGCACGCTGCCCCTGGCCCCGTACCGCATGCCGGGAAGCGCGGACATCGGCGCAGACCTTGCCCGTCTGTTGCCGGGGCGAACGGCCGTGCTGCTGGCCAATCACGGCTCCGTGGTTTGCGGCCCGAGCCTGGAAACGGCCGTGGGCAACAGCGAGGAGCTGTAAGCCACGGCCCGGCTGTATTTCATTCTCAACGGCCAGGCGGCGCGCCCGCTCAACGCCGAAGAGCGCGCCGCCCTGCACCCGCATTCCGCCAATCCGTCCAGGACATAAGGAGGTCCGCCATGCCCCGTTTCGCCGCCAATCTGACCATGATGTTCACGGAACTGCCCTTCCTCGACCGCTTCAGCGCGGCGGCGGATCAGGGTTTCCAATGGGTGGAGTATCTTTTTCCCTATGAGTTCGCGCCTGAGGATCTGGCCCGTGCCCTGGAACGCAACAGGCTCAAACAAGCTCTGTTCAATCTGCCGCCCGGCGACTGGGCCGCCGGGGAGCGCGGCCTGGCCTGTCTGCCGGGCAGGGAAAAGGAATTCGACGACGCTGTGGAAAAGGCCGTGCTGTATGCTCAGGCTCTGAACTGCCCGCGCCTGCACGCCATGGCCGGCAACCGCCTGCCGGGCGCGTCCGCCGAAATTATGCTGACAACGTATCTGGGCAATATCCGCAGGGCCGCGCAGCGCCTAGCTGACGAGGGTCTGGAGCTCTGCCTGGAGCCCATCAACCAATACAGCATGCCGCGCTATTTCCTGCGCGTCCAGGAACAGGCCGCCGGTTATATCGAAAGTCTGGGACTGCCCAACGTGCGCCTGCAATTTGACTTCTTCCACTGCCAGATGGAACAGGGCAACATCTCCGGTCGCCTGCGGCGCTTTTTCCCGCTTATCGGACACTGCCAGCTGGCCGGCGTGCCGGACCGGCACGAACCGGATCAGGGCGAACTCAACTATCCCTATCTCCTGGGCCTGCTGGATGAGCTCGGCTACCAGGGCGTGGTGGGCTGCGAGTATAATCCGGCAGGCAAGACCGTGGACGGGTTGGGTTGGATCCGCGCCTTCGACGTGGTTCCGAATCATTGCTGAAGGCGCGGTTTTTTCACATGTAAAGGAGGATCACATGTCGCAACAGACATACGCGGTCATCGGTCTGGGAGCCATGGGCATGGGTTTGGCGCAGTCGCTGCTGCGCGCGGGCCTGAAAACCGTGGGCTGCGACGTCAACCCGGCGGCTCTGGCGTCTTTTGCCGAAGCGGGCGGTCAGACGTCCGCCGACCCGGCGGCAGCCGCAGCCATGGCGGACGTACTTTTTCTGGTGGTGGTCAACGCCGCCCAGATGGAGGACGTGCTTTTCGGTCATGGCAAGGCCACGCAGGCGATGAAGCCGGGCGCTCTCGTGGTGGGGTGCAGCACGGTGAAGCCGGACTTCGCCCGGAACATGGAACAACGCCTGGCCGACTTCGGCCAGCTCTATCTGGACGCGCCCATTTCCGGCGGCCCGGTCAAAGCCGCCGCCGGTCAGATGACCGTCATGGCCTCAGGCGCGCCCAAGGCCTTCGCCAAGGCCGAAACCGCGTTGCGGGACGCGGTGGGCACTGTATACCGCCTGGGCGACAAGGCGGGCATGGGTTCAGCCATGAAGGTGGTCAATCAACTGCTGGCCGGAGTGCATATCGCCGTGGCCGCCGAAACCATGGCCCTGGGGCTGCCGGCCGAGGACATCTACACGGTCATCACCAACGCGGCAGGCAATTCCTGGATGTTTGAAAACCGCATGGCCCATGTGCTTGCAGGTGATTACACGCCTCTGAGCGCGGTGAACATCTTCGTCAAGGACCTGGGCATCGTCAGCGAAACCACGCGGGAGCAGGAAATGCCCGCCCCCCTAGCCGCGGCCGCGCTGCAACAGTTCGTTACGGCCCGGGCACAGGGCCTCGGCCAAGAAGACGATGCGGCGGTAATCAAAATCTTTCCCGGCATTGAGCTGCCGCAAAAATCCTAACGTATTTTGTGCTTGAAATTATCGCTTAACGGCGAAGTATCAGGATGTCTTCAGTAGTTGCCAGCATTGCGATCTTTAGCCATACGGCTTGTAGACTCGCCTACGTCTAAAGCTCCTTCACCGCAACATCTGAAGCAAATTCGCCTTGCGATCATAACGCTTCACGGAGCGGATTTTTACGAAAAATCAGCGCAGAACATTTGGATATTTCCAATATCGAGATCAAAACGCTCTGAAAGCCGCAAACATGCCGCGCCCAAAGCGGATGTATCTAATCTTTCGAGAAAAACTGATATTGCCCATCGCTGTCTAAAATAGACAAGAGCTGGGCTCGCTTGGTCGTGACTCTTCCAGGGTCGGGCTGATTTTTCTTCAAAACAAACGCCCAGTCAGCCTTTTTATCTTTGCTAATGACATCGGCAAGATTTTGGGGGGCACCCTATAGCATCAATGATAGCACACTTTACATCAACTAGCTTCAAAAGTTCAGGAATTTCTGTAATCTCATTTTTGCTACTGACATCACATTATTCCAAGACCATTCTAGCTTCCGTCGCCCAGGCGCTTGTTGTATGCAGTGCTGCTATACATTTTGTTTTGTCAAATGAAGAACATAATGTTTTACCATCTATTGCGACGATTTTGACTTCAAGCAAATAGCAAGAACTTTGCACCACGAAATCCCGTTCAAAGTCCGCCAGAGTGGATTCCTCCGTACCACACGGCGCGGGCCAGAAGACATTCACCAGCATTCCCTTTTCGACTATGCTAGGTCAAGCATGAAATCGATGTCCGTGGCAGCACAGATGGGAATTCCCGCATAGCACCGGGGCCCTCGCCACACGGCGGCGGAAATGTCCATTTTGTTGTTGATCCGTATTGTTGAACTGCTGTTGTGCTCACTACATCCACGGCTTGCGCTCTCGATACTCTCTCGATAGACTGTAGCGTTCGCTGATTCCGTTAAGGCTGTGACGAACGGCCAGATGGGGCCTGCATAAATAATGAGGCCGTTGTCCAGCTGATGATTACGGATAATGGGGGCAGTGAGTATGAGGAGGGGCTTCGCACGGGGCAGCACACATACGAATGCCTCTTTTTTGCCGCTGTAGGGAGAATAGCGCTGAATTTTTGAAGATAACGCCTTTATAGTTACGCATATGGCGATACTTGCTGACTAGACAACGAAAAGCACCACATAGTTTTTATAGTTTGCCGTCGCCTGATATGCCTCACCACACGGCATCAAAATGGAAAATGGCATCCGATTTACCTGTCTGAGCAGAATATTACAATTTTCAACGTCCTCACAGTGCTCTTGGGTAAATAACGTGTTGACACTCTGCACCTAGGCCCAGCCATGAATATGTCTGCCCAAGCCATCGACGACACCTGCTATTTGAAAGAAATCCAGAACTATGCGGATTTGACGGCGGGAATGCTGGGCTATACTCTCCCACCCTGTGCCGGACAAGAAAGAATCCGGCGCTGCCATAAAATTTTATCCAAGTACCCTTACGCATATCCGTTAGCCCTTGAATTATCGCTGCTACTGCCATCTGCCATGGCCATCACCTGGCTGCGCGCGATACACAGTACATTTTATGCGCGGGCGGATGTGCTGGAGGAAATCGACACCTTTCTGGTGTGGCGTATGTCACCCGTGCAGGCACTGACAACGATATTACGACAGGCGGGAAAACGGGGCCTTTTTTTACCCTCCCTGGAGGCGTATCTGCAAAAATACTACCCTTCAATGGCTCGCTACATAAGGAAACGCCGTGCTTGGGATATGATGGCCCGCCTTCCATGGCGGGCGCATTGGGACACTGTCGTACAGCATATATTCCGTGTAGCCTTCTTCGTCCTACAAAAGAATGGGCAACTTCCAGAGGATTGGCTGGCTTTCTATCTGCGAGCTGCGGTTCCTAGGAAACACCACGGTATAGGAATGCAGCTGGCGCGTTGGGCTGTTATGCGCTTGCTGACACACAGAGTAACGGCGGCCTCCGGGGAGGGATTTCGCCGCGAATGGTGGAATCTGCCTGTCAGGGACCATAAACGTACCGCAGCACAGCTTACAGATGGCCCGGGCTTTGATGTTGTTACGGTATTATGGGGCGAGCGCTATGTGGATGATTTCGCCAAGTTTTGCATGCCTAGTCTGCTCGCATCAGGTAATCTGCCAGCGCTGGCCTCAACAGAAACGCTGCGTCTTGTTTTTTACACAACGCATAAAGATATGGCGCGCATACAGGCGTTGCCCCATTATGAAGAACTGCGTCGCCATGCAGATGTTCGCTTTATTTTCATTGATACGGTATTACATGCTGTCAAGGCGGACATTCCGGGGTTTAATTTTACCAGTAAATATGCAGCTATGACGGCTGCGCATAATCATAGCTTGCGGTCGGCAGCTCGGAATGGTCGCTATGTGATTATAAACCCGCCCGACTCTATCTGGCAAAAAGACACGTTTGTAAATCTTCTTCAATTACAAAAGCAGGGTAAAAATAATATTTTTCTATACACTGGGCCATTTATATGCCGACAATATATTGATGATATCATCAATAAGTGTATGAAGAATGGCATTTTAGAGCTAGATGAAAAACTTATGCGTTCATTGATGCACAAATATAGACACCCAATATCCACAATATTTCACGAAAATTTTCCTATTCGTCATTTATTTAGCCCATTATTACATTTATTCAGCGTTGGCGATGAGGGTGTTGTAGCTTACAGCACATGCCACTTGCCCCTCATGTTGAAGCCAACCATGGATACCGTAGTACGTGAAACTGTGGATTATGATTGCCCCATATCGCCTTTGATGCTCCATGACGAAGTGGCCGTGCTGCAGGGCAACGCGCTCGTGTGCATAGCGGGCATCGAACCGTTAGACGGACAAGACAGTGCGTTGCGCTGGCCTCCCTATGGTTTTGCCGAATTGGCCAAGGCCTTCCGTTACACGCGGTTGTGGAACAGATTGTTTTTAACCCTCCCTTGTAAGTTCAGCGCCACAGGGTGCTACGAAAACGAACAATGGAACAAAGTAACGACCGCAAGCCGCCTTACGATAGACAAGCTCCTGCGGGCAGGGGAGCAGGCAATGCCCTTGCCTCCTGTGGAACTGTTTCTGAAAGGTGTCACGGCATTCTTGAGGGAATACGAGGAATCCCGGCCATGATGTGCGATGTTTCTTTAGCACACATACGGGAAACGCATCCAAAAAATCGAATGTAACGCGATTACCAGGGAACACAGCATGAGCGCATATTGTAATGGTGTAGTCAAATACGAGCAACGGTGGCAGGACTTTATGTACCTCCTCAACCGAACCTTGGCCGATGTATCTTTTCGCGATGCGTCCGGAGCGGAGCTGGATCAGGAGGAAGGTTTTGCCGTGTGGACAACAAACGGTTATGCCCTCAAAAAAAATGGGGCCTGTCTCTATTTTGCGGGCAACGGGGCCAGCGCTTCTATGAGCAGCCATTTTGCCGCTGATATCAACAAAAACGCCGATATTCACACCCAAGTATTTACAGATTTGGCCTTGGTCACCGCCATAGGCAACGATATCGGCTACAGCGAAGTATACGCATATCCCCTGCGCCGTCGCGCCATCGCAGGCGATATGCTTGTTACCATTTCAAGTTCGGGTAATTCCCCCAATATCCTCAAGGTGATTGACGCCGCGCGTGAGCTGAACTTGTATGTAGTTACGCTTTCGGCCATGGACGGCGAAAACGCATGCCGCCAACGGGGACATCTCAACGTCTATGTCCCCGCTATGACATATGGCATGGCAGAAAGCGCACACACCGCTATTTTGCACTACTGGACGGATTTGCTGGTCGCCCTCGCGTCGCAAGCATAGGATGGCCTGGTATGTCTCCCAACGCAAAAATATCTTCTCTGGAATTACTGGCTACACGCCTTGCAGAACTCCGGGAGCTGGGCAAACGTATCATACTTTGCCACGGTGTCTTTGATCTTCTGCACATCGGACACATACGCTATCTGCGGCAGGCAAAAGACTTGGGCGACGTGCTTGTGGTCACGCTCACTCCGGATCGCTTTGTGGACAAAGGGCCTCACAGGCCGGCCTTCAGCGAAACATTGCGTGCGGAAGCCCTAGCTTCTCTGGACTGTGTTGATTTTGTGGCCGTTAACATGTGGTCCACAGCAGAAGAAACATTGCGTCTGCTACGCCCAAACATTTATGCCAAGGGCGCGGAGTTCAAAAACCTTGAGGATACGACGGGCAAAATCCAACGCGAAGCGGCAGTAGCGGAAGCGGCGGGCGTGGAAATCGTGTTTGTGGAAGATATCGTTTTTTCCTCGTCAACTCTGATAAACCGCTATTTTTCGACATTCTCCACTGACTGCCGCGACTACCTGGAGCTTCTGCGCAAGCGTTTTTCCATCGCAGACATCCAAGACAGCCTGAGTTCCTTCGGCGGTATAACGGCGCTGGTTGTAGGGGACACCATTCTGGATGAATACGTCTACTGCTCCGGCCTGGGCGCATCCTCCAAGGATCCCGTGCTTGCGCTATTGTGCAAATCACGTGAACTGTATGCCGGAGGCGCGGCGGCAGTGGCCAATCATGTGGCCCAGCACGTAGAGAGAGTTATTTTTTGCACGGTGGTGGGCGATGACGGCAAGGAAGACTTTATCCGCAGCCACCTTGCCCCCAATGTGGAAATGCATGCCGTGGTCCGTCCCACAACACCCACCCTACGCAAAGAGCGGATGGTTGAGGGATATAGCTTGCAAAAGTTGCTGGAACTCTATCACATGGACCGTACCCCTTTGTCGGAAGCTCAAGAAAAGGAGCTCGCAGAGCGTGTAAAAACGGCTATGTCCCGCGCAGAAATGGTAATTGCCGCTGACTTCGGCCATGGCTGCATCACAGAATCGCTGGTGAGCACGCTGTGCGCCGGACCGCTTTTTTTAGCCGTCAACACGCAAGCCAATGCGGGAAACAGGGGATACCATACTATCGGACGCTATGGCCGGGCGGATTTCGTATCCCTGGCTTCGCATGAAATCACGCTGCAATACCGCAACAGCAACATGCATTTGCGTGAGATGATGGAAGATTTGGCCGCCCGCCTCCATGTACGTCAACTTGTGGTTACCGAAGGACGCAATGGCTGCGCAGCGTTGAGTGAAAAAGGGTTCATCCGTGCGCCCTCTTTCACCTCCTCGGTCGTGGATCGCGTGGGCGCGGGGGACGCTCTTTTTTCTGTGGCCGCTCTAGCCGCATACAGGAACCTGCCGCTGGAATTGATACCCTTTTTGGGCAATATCGCCGGTTCGCTGGCGGTAGAAATCGTGGGTAACGCGCGAGCAGTAAGCAACACTGCCATGCAGCGCTATCTTACAGCATTGATGAAGTAATTATGAGTCGTTATACGATTTTTGACGTGTCCCGCCTCCGCCTGCGTCCCCTTGGGGAAAGGATCAATGACCTTTCAGGTAATATCCTGCTGCCTTTGCGGACTCCTGTGGCCGCACCCGCGTCTGGCCTGCTCATGGCCGCCCGCGCCATGCTCAAGGCCAGAAACGAAGACAGGCATACGCTTTTTCTCTGCGGCGGGCATGTGGTGCGTAGCGGCGTACAACGGTACATCCTGGACATGATGGAGCGCGGTCTTGTCCACGGCCTTGCCGTCAACGGGGCCGTGGCCATCCACGATTACGAGCTGGCCCTGCAAAATGCCACCACAGAGTCGGTAGCCCGGTACATCCGGGAAGGCCAGTTCGGATTATGGACGGAAACAGGGCGTATCAACGACATTGTCGCTAAAGGCAATGAGCATGGGCTGGGCT
Source organism: Desulfovibrio fairfieldensis (assembly GCF_001553605.1). Lineage (NCBI taxonomy): Bacteria > Pseudomonadati > Thermodesulfobacteriota > Desulfovibrionia > Desulfovibrionales > Desulfovibrionaceae > Desulfovibrio > Desulfovibrio fairfieldensis. The sequence goes on along the minus strand of NZ_CP014229.1, from coordinate 3,331,579 downwards.
TCGGCGAAGCCATGGGCAAAGAAATCGCCGAGGGAGACTATCCCTTCAAGAAGCACAGCCTGTTTGCCGCGGCATGGCGCCTGGGGGTGCCTGTAACAGTGCATGTGGGCATAGGCTATGATATCATTCACGCCCATCCCAACTGCGACGGCGCGGCTGTGGGCGCGGCCAGCTACAGGGATTTTCTGATTTTTGCCGCGTTGTTGCAGAAGCTTGGCTGCGTGTGCAGCTTCGGATCGGCGGTGATGGCGCCGGAAGTATTCCTCAAGGCGCTGTCCATGGTGCGTAATGTTGCCCGCGGTGAAGGGCGCGAACCGGAGCCCTTTACATCGCTGGTATGCGATATTCTCACACTGCCGGAGGATACGGCAAAGGAAGCGGCAAAGGACGATCCGCGCTATTATTTCCGTCCATGGAAAACCCTGCTGACCCGAACCGTGGCTGGCAGCGGGCAAAGTTTTTATGTGCGCGGACGGCATCACGAAACCGTGCCAGCACTATGGAGCGCCCTGAACATCTGTGAGGCTGACCATGAGTGACATGCAGCAATACCGCATTGACAGCCATAAACTGCATCTGCATCCCCAAAGGGTGAGCCGATGGCTTGAAGGTGAGACCGTTGCTCCTATTTACCTGGAAGTGAGTCCCTCTGGCTCCTGCAACCACCGCTGCCGCTTCTGCGGCATGGATTTCATGGGCTATAAGACACGTTTTCTGCCCACGGATATTTTTTCGCAGCGCCTTGCCGAACTGGGACAGCTGGGTGTCAGGGCCATCATGTATGCCGGGGAGGGCGAACCCTTCCTACACAGAGAAATGTCTCAGCTGGCAAAGAATACCAAGGCCGCTGGCATAGACGTGGCCTTTACCACCAATGGTGTGCTGCTGCGTCCCGAAGTGGCTCGCGAGGTGCTGCCTGTAACGACATGGATCAAGGTAAGCTGCAATGCGGGCACGCCGCATACTTACGCTCATGTGCACGGTACAAAACACGAAGATTTTGAACGGGTCATGGCCAACATCGCCGTGGCGTTGCGCTTGCGGGAAGACCTGCGCAGCACATGCACGCTGGGCTTCCAGATGCTGCTTTTGCCGGAAAACCGGCAAGATGCCGTGCCCCTCGCGCAACGGGTGCGCGATCTTGGAGCCGACTATCTTGTCATCAAGCCCTACGCCGTGCACCGCCTGAGCCTGCGCACCGAATACCGCGAGCTAACCTATGGGGATTGTTCAGCTTTGGCCCAGGAACTTTCGGCCCTGAATACGCCGCGATTCAAGGTCATCTTTCGACATGAGACCTTGCGCCGTCGCGAGCACCCTATCCACGCCCATCATCGCTGTCTGGCGCTCCCATTCTGGGGTTATGTAGACGCCTCCGGCATGCTCTGGGGCTGTCTCCGCCATATCGGTGAAGAGAAATTCGCCTACGGCAATCTGTGTGAAACTGACGCGGCCGAGGTACTGCACGGCAGACGGCGACAGGAAAATATGGCTTGGTGCGAGGAACATCTGGACATTGAGGAATGCCATGTGGCGTGTCGCATGGAGACCGTCAACGACTATTTATGGGAACTGAAACAGCCCGCAACGCATGTGAATTTCATTTAGGGTGCGGCGTCTGGGGAACGCGGAATCGTGCAAGATATGATCAGCCTGGCCCGCCATCTCAAAGTTAACCTGTTTCAGGGGCATCATGCGCATCGGACTTGACCTGGATAACACGCTCGTATGCTACGATACGCTTTTTTACCGGCTGGCGCTTGAACGAGGGCTCATCGACGCCACCTGTCCTCCGCGCAAGCGGGACATCCGTGATGCCGTGCGCCGGGAGGCGGGTGATGCGGCGTGGCAGGCATTGCAGGGCGACGTCTATGGTCCGCGCATGTGCGACGCTGTTTTTTTCAGCGGCGTGCCGGAAGCTTTACGCCTGTGGCGTACTGCGGGCCATGAGCTGTGCATCGTGAGCCACAAAACCCGCTTTTCCAGTGTGGAAAAATTTGATTTGCATTCAGCGGCCCTCGACTTTCTGCGTGCATCAGCCCTGTTGCGCCAGGGCTTGCTGCACGAGCGTGACATATATTTTTGCCGGACGCGCGACGAAAAAATCGACCGCATCGCGAACTTGCGCTGCCACGTCTTTGTGGATGATCTGCCGGAAATTTTTTTACATCCCGCGTTTCCGAGGGATACGCGCCAATGGTTTTTTGCGCCGCGTGATAAGGAATCTGTGCCCCAGGCCCTGACGTTCAGCGCCTGGGAGGACATACAGGGCTTCGATCCAGCTTTTGAAAACTCACTGTTTCAGGGGGCAGGCGCGTTTCCGCAACGGCTGCACCGTCTCGGCGGCGGCAGGAACAGCAGGGTCTGGGCAGTGGAGCTGCCCCAGGGCACTGTGGTGCTCAAGGCCTATCACCGTTCTCTTTCCGACCAGCGGCACAGGCTGGAACACGAACACGGCGCTTTTGATTTGCTGCATGAATACCATATTCACGACACGCCGCGCACGCTGCATGTGGACACTGATCTTGGCGTGGCCGTATACAGCCATATACAAGGCCAGCCATACGCTCCCAATACCGCCGGAGAGAAGGTCGTGCAGCCCTTTGTGGCGCTGACGGCCCGACTGCATATGCTGGCGCGGGCATTGCCCACAGAACGGGCGGCGAGCATTCCTTGGGCCACCGATGCATGCAAAAGTCTGACAATCTGGGAACAATGCGTAGAAGATCGCCTGGAACGCCTGCTCACCCGGCCACGGCAAAACGAACGCGATGAAGAAATGGCGGATTTCGTCACAAAGGTCGTCTCTCCTGCCTGGCGGAGGCATCGGGACAAGGCGCGCGACGTATACGCCCGTCTGCAGCGCGATCCGGTCGCTGTGCTGGCCGAGCACGAACGTACGCTCAGTCCTTCCGACATGGGCTTTCATAATGCTCTGCGTAAACCCGACGGTTCGTTGGCGTTTGTGGATTTTGAGTATTTCGGCTGGGATGACCCGACTAAACTTCTGTCGGACTTTGTGTTGCATCCCGGCATGCACCTGACGGAAAACCAGCAGCATTTCTTTATTGATACGCTGCTGGAGCGCTTTGCCATGCCGGATCTGGAGGAACGCCTGCAGGCCATGCGGCCGCTTTTTGCCACGGCATGGTGTTGCATATTACTCAATGAATTTTTAAAGGACGGCACCCGTAACTTCATCCTGCCTCAGAAAGAACGTGCACGGCTCTGCTCTCTGCAACTGGCACGGGCGCGGGATTTCTTTAACCAACATATGGAAACGACTCCATGACGACACCATTGCCTTCTCGTGCTCCCCTCGACGAGCGCGGCATTGCACTGCGCAGACAAATGCTGCATACGCTGTGGCAGGCGGGACGCGGGCATTTGCCTTCCGCCTTTTCTCTCACCGAAATCTTGCGTGTGCTCTATGACAATGTGCTGCATGTGCGCCCGCAGGAACCTTGGTGGTCGCAACGGGATCGCTGCATCCTCTCCAAGGGACATGGCTGTCTTGCCTTGTATGCTATTCTGGCGGACAAAGGTTTTTTCCCTCAGGAAGACATGCAGACCTTTTGTCGGTTTGACGCACACCTTGGCGGCCACCCTGAACGCGGCCATACGCCGGGCGTGGAAGCCAGCACCGGAAGCCTTGGCCACGGTCCTTCGCTGGCCGTGGGGATGGCTCTTGCATTGCGTATGGATAACAAGGACGCGCGCGTATTCGCCATTTGCGGCGATGGAGAAACCAACGAGGGATCCGTCTGGGAAGCCATGCTTTCAGCAGCTAAGCACAAATTGGATCGCCTGACCGTGATCATTGACCACAACAAGCTTCAGTCTTGGGGCACTGTGGATGAAATCCTCCCTCTTGCCCCTTACGCCGACAAATGGCGTGCGTTCGGGGCCAGCGTGGCCGAGGTGGATGGACATAACGTTTCGGAGTTGCAACGCGTGTTCGCGGCTTTGCCTCTGGACAAGGACAGGCCTTCTGTCATTATCGCCCATACCGTCAAGGGACGCGGCATAAGCACCATAGAGAACAATCCGGGCTGGCATCACAAAACCAGGGTTTCTGATGCCGAATATCAGGATCTTCTGCAAGCGCTGGAGCAGCAGTCATGAGGCGCACGGCATTACAATGCGTATTGGAGATGGCGCGGGCCGACGACCGCGTCTGTTTCATCGGCTCCGACTTGGGCGCTGGCGTCATGGATGCATTCGGGTGTGAAATGCCGCAACGTCTCTTTCGCGAAGGCGTGAGCGAGCAGCATGTCATGGGCATGGCGGGCGGTTTGGCCCTTGAAGGTAAAATTGTCTATATAAATACGTTGGCGACCTTCATCACTCGGCGTTGCCTTGAACAGATCATGCTCGATCTGGCCTTGTACAAGGCCAAAGTACGCTTCATCGGCAGCGGAGGCGGCCTTGTTTATGCGCCTCTTGGGCCCACGCATGTGACCACCGACGACATGGCGCTCATGCGCTGCATTCCCCACATGACTGTGCTCGCGCCGTGCGACGCCCAGGAAATGCGGCGGTTCATGCCGCTTACCCTGGAGCACGACGGCCCTGTCTACATTCGTCTGGCCAAGGGCGGCGATGCTATTGTGAGCCGGGAGGAGCCGGTGGCCATTGGAAAGGGTCTTCTTTTTGGCGACGGCGACGACGCCCTGCTGGTAACCACGGGCATCGGCCTGCAGATCTGCTTGGAAGCATCAAACCTGCTGAAAACACAGGATGTGCAGACAACCGTAGTGCACATGCCCACAGTAAAGCCGCTGGATGCGCAATGCCTGCGGCAACAGGCGACGCGTTGCCCTGTCGTGGTCACGGTTGAGGAACACGGCATCCTTGGGGGTCTCGGCACGGCCGTAGCCGAAGTATTGGTCGAAGCCGACCTGCCGCGCATGCCGCGTTTCCGCCGCATAGGCTTCCCCGACGCATTTGTGGGGCACTACGGCAGCCAGAACGAACATCTGGCCTCGCACGGCCTGACGGCCTCGGGCATCGCCGACATGGTGACTCGATTACGGAACAAGAGACTGTAATTTTTTCTGTTACGGAAGGCGCGTGAATATATACGACAGATATTATGCTGTTTTCCGGCAACTAAGGTACATTATGATGAATATTATGTGCTATCTGGGGAAATTAGCATACTATATTCAGATGTTTTCTATTATGGCACGATCACTTTTCTTTGTTTGGTTCAATTTCTCAGGTGAAGCATTTATTGCTGTTTTTGGGGTCGGCAAAAAAAAATATCTCGAGCGCTACTTGCGGCTACGCCGGTATAACACGGCTAACTCCAAGCAGTTATATACACATATACGTAGCGTTATGGACACAAAAACGCCTCCAGGCAAGGACTGCTCCAGCGGATTTTCCATAATAGATTGCGATTATAAATGTTTTTTCAAAAAACCTCTCTTTGTTGTGAGGTGTCGCTGTTCGCACTGCGGAAATATTTTCTCCTTCGCCGAATTAAGCGATTTTGTCCCGTATATGGAAGATATTGCAAGCTTCGCATGTCCGTGTTGCGCTGCCGCTCTCATCTGGAGAAGTAAGGAGGTACGCTCAAGATTATGGGATATTTTTGAAAAAGTAAAATTCCCGCACTTGTCGCAGAGCCCGCACTTATCGCAAGACACTCAGAGAGAGCCTTCACGAGTTCAGCACACTTTGATGCTGGCGCAAAGCTTATTGCCCTTGGCAAAAATTCGATTCGGCTCATGTTATCCCAATGCAGGCCATCTTGTTATGGATGTGGCCAGGCTCTATAACGGAAAAAAACATAGGCTGTATGAGCCGTCTTTAGATTTTTACACATATGATCATGGGGCATATACCAATAGATATATCACCTATTTATGGGATAGAGTATTTTTGCATACAAATTTCGACGAAGATATGCGCGTTGTTCTCTCTCCACGTGTTGTCGATTATACACGGAGATTACCGTATTCATCTCCCAATTATGTCCAATATCATGGCTTTGAGATCTCACATCCCGATATTTTTTCTCTACCTTGGAAGTTTATTGCTGAAGAGCGTATCCTCGCCAAAAAGAAACTTATAGACATGGGAATTCCCGCAGGCGCTAAAATAGCCTGTCTTTTGGGTCGCGATGAGGCATACATGAAATCGTTCAATGCCCCTGCAACTTACATTATGCAATATCGAAACTCAGACATAAATACATATAAAAATGCCGCTGAATATCTGGTATCGCAAGGGTGGTATGTCCTTCGGATGGGTTTCGTTACCGGCAAAGCAATAGAATGGGAAAATGAAAGAATCATAGACTATGCAAATCGATACAGAGACCCGTTTTTGGATGTATATATTTTTTATCATTGTAATTTATGCATAACTACAGGAACAGGCCTGGATATTATTCCCCAACTACGCCACATCCCCACTGTTTTTGTAAATTATTTTTATGCACAGCATTGCAATCCTGCATATGGCCCGTCTGTGCTCATCAGCAAACATTTTATTTTGAGAGGGAGAGAGCTTTCTTTTGAAGAATATGTTTCAGATAAGTATGCACTGGCGGAGAAAGCTCGTATCCTCATTTCCCCAAATGCCGTCCCCCCCTTGAAAAAGAGGGGATCCAGATCATCGACAATTCGCCTGAAGAAATTCTTGACGCCGTGAAGGAATGCCTTGAAATGATGGAAGGCCGAGATACCTCCACCGAGGAGGACAGGGAGAACCAGAGATTCGCATGGTTCACACCGGCCAATGCAGTGCGCTCCTACAGGCATCCTTTGGCACGATACGGCAGAGCTTGGCTCCGTAACGTGCCCCTGCGCGCCCCCGATCAACTCTGATGCAGTGCTGCTGCATCGTGCTTCAGTAGAAAAACGAACAATGGCGGCTGTCACGGAGCAGAAGGTATATTTCACGTTGTGTCGCGCTCGCAATCTCCACCAGAGTCCATGCACCATAAACGCCCAAAGAGGCCGACCATGACCACACAAGCCATATTGCCCTATGATCAGGTGATGTTTGACGACTACGCAGCCTTTAAACCCTATATGCTCGGACCGCGTACCAGCCACGCCCTGCGCGCCGACCCGCGGCACCTGCTCTTTTCACTCTCCCGATACAAATTCTGCGCAAAAATGCTGGAAGGCAAAGAACGCGTTCTGGAAGTAGGCTGCGGCGACGCCTTTGCCGCGCCCATTATGCTACAAACAGTGGGACATTTGCACTGCGTGGACATAGAGCCGCGCATGATCGAACAAAGCATAGCCGCTAATGAATTTCCCGACCGACTCTCTTTCGCTGTTGCAGATATAACGCGGCAGCGTCCCCAAGGAGAGTTCGATGCCGCCATCAGTCTGGATGTGCTGGAGCATATCCCTCCGGACATGGAAAAAAAATTCCTGACGAATCTAGTGGACTGCCTCACGCAGCATTGCGTATGCATTATAGGAACTCCCAATATTGCTGCGGACAAATATGCTTCCGCGCTGAGTAGACAAGGCCATGTCAATCTCAAAAGCCAGAACACTCTTAAAGACAGCCTAGCGCCGTATTTCAGGCATATTTTTTTATTTTCCATGAATGACGAAGTGGTGCATACAGGCTTCGCACCTATGGCCCACTTTCTCTTCGCCATGTGCGTCGAGAAATGCTGAGCTTCACACCGTCTGTATGTATTGAGAGTAGTATACAATGGAAAGACCATTTCTTGACTATTATACCAGTAACGCCATTTCCCCGGTTTCACAAAATATTTCAAATCTGAAAGTTCATCTGAACAGGCGGGGGGCGTTATATCGCCTATTGGGTATGGCTCCGGCCCTTCTGCGGGGTAAAAGCATCGTGGAATTCGGCCCCGGCAGCGGCTTCAATGCCGTACACACTCTGCAGCTCGAACCCGCCCGTCTTTTGCTGGTGGACGGCAATCCCTTTGGTCTTGACAATTGCCGCGAGCTGTTGACGAATACATTGCATGATATGCCTCGATTCTCTGTGAATCTGGACTATATTCTGGCCGACTTTATGGAGTTTGCCACCTCTGAACGTTTTGACGTAGTGCTCTGCGAAGGATTTTTACCGTTGCAGCTTGATCCCTGCGCCATGTTGCGCCGTCTGGCTTCTTTTACGAAACCAGGCGGCATTGTGGTGTGTACCTGCATCGACGCGGTTTCCTATCTGCCCGATCTCGTGCGGAGGGCTTGTGGGCAGGCTCTGGTCGACCCCGCTTTGCCGCTGCAGGAACAGGCGGCGCAGATCGCCCCCGTGTTCAGGTCGCATTTTGAAACCCTGCCCAATATGAGCCGGCCCCTCAATGACTGGATTCTGGATAATGTGCTGCACCCATTTGTGGGCAAACTCATGTCCATGCATGACGCCATCACAGCGTTGGACGACAGCTTTGATGTGTTAGGAGCTTCGCCGCATTTTATAACAGATTGGCGCTGGTACAAGGACATGACCGGCAGCCAGTCGGGCATCAACGCGCTCGCCCGGCGGGCATGGATGAAAAATTTGCATAATTTCATAGACTTCAGCGTGATTTTAGAGGAACGCCCCGAAGAAGAAAATGCATGTCTCCATGACGCCGCCGAACGTTTTGTGGCCTGCTGCTTTCCCTTTTACGAGTCCAGAGCCCCTCAGCTGCTGGAAGATATGGCGGAATCTGTGATGTTCATAGCGGACAGCGTGGCGGGTATCGGAGCGCCCGCCCGCAGCACGGCACAAAAGCTGCGGGATGCCGCGCAGGCCCTGCGCCAAAGCGCGCAAGGAAAATTTCCGCCGCATTTCGGGGCGTTTTCCACCCTGTTCGGGCGTTCGCAACAATATTTGTCTTTTGTAAGGATTCGATGATGCTGGAAAAAATTTCCGATGAAATTTTTTACCTACGTGGAGACATGCGTCTGCTGAAAGGCGGCATGGTGCGATTTTTACAACGACAGGCCGAAAGCAATCCGCGACAGCGTTGCCGCATCTGCATACATGAAAGCCCGGATGCTCCCATCCATGAAATGTTCATCGCGCACGGACGTAATGTTTTCGTACCGCCGCATGCACATATGTCACGGTCGGAAACGTTTACCGTGCTGTCCGGACTGGTGACGGTTTTTTTGCTGGATTCCGGGGGCAATTATTTGGACTCTATCCCCATGGGCGACATTTCCACGGGGCGGAGCCTCTGCGTACATATCCCGGCGGGGCAATGGCATTCGCAAGCTTTCGAGTCGGATATGGTCATTTTTCATGAAGTTACATCGGGGCCGTTCCTGCCGCAGGACACGAAAACGCTATGGGATACGAACGACGACAAGCAGAAAACACACCAAAAAAACTTTCTGAACGGCCTGCGCCATGCCGCGCGACAGAGGGAAAGGCTATGAAAAAGCACACGCTCATCATCGGCGGTACGCGGGGTTCCGGCAAAGAACTGGCCCGCATGCTTGCGGAACGAGGAGAAGCGGTTTCCGTTGTCGGGCGGCGCAACGTAAATGGGGCGGAACTCGGCCATCCCGGCATCCGCGTATGTCCGTTGGACATCACGGACGTCAAACAGACTCTCGAACGCATTCCCCCTCTCTGTGACGACTGGTCCTCATTGGTCTTTTTTCAAAAATACCGCGCTGACGGCGACAACTGGACAGGCGAATGGCAGGTAAGCATGGACGCCACCAAACGTATTGTGGATATCTGCGTCGACGCTGTGCGCCCCCTTCCTCCCCGGCCCAGGGCGATTGTCCTCATCGGATCTGTGGCGGGCAAGGCTGTCATCGCGGATCAGCCTATCGGGTACCATGCGGTCAAGGCTGCTCTCGAGCACATGGCGCGTTTCTGGGCAGTGCAATTGGGACCGCTGGGCATCCGCGTCAACATGGTTTCGCCGCATGCAGTGCTCAAGGAAGAGTCTGCGGATTTTTATCTCGGGTATACGAAGCTCATGGATTTGTATAAAAAAATTATCCCGTTAGGGCGCATGGGCACTTCACGTGAGATAGCTTCGGTAGTGGATTTCCTGTGCTCCGACGGCGCTGCCTATGTGACGGGGCAGAACCTGCTGGTCGACGGTGGAATAACCTTGTCCATGCAGGAAGGACCGGTGCGCGCCGCCCTCCATATGGAACGTTGAGCATGGGCGACGCCTGGACAGAAAATTGCCGCCTGTGCGCCGCGCCGTTGCCGACGCTGCTTGATGCCGGGGGCCAGCCGCGAGCCACCGACTATGCCCTTATGCCGCAAAGTCGGGCAGAGACGTGGCCCAAGAGATTCGGCTGCTGTCCGCGTTGTGGATTGGCCCAACTGCTGTGCCCGCCGCCAGCGGCGTGGCTGGCTCCTTGCGTGGATTGGCTGGCCTTCAACGAGCCGGAGAGCCATCTGGATGCCTTGGCAGCACAGTTGACGCAGCTTACCGGGCGCGGTTGTGCCATGGCCGGGCTCAGCCTCAAAGACGCCGGCCTGCTGGAGCGCCTGACGAGCCTCGGCGGCCGGGAAAGCTGGCGTCTCACCCCGGACATACTGGGTCTTGACGGCGCCCGACCGATGCATATCGCGCTCGTTCAGGAAAGTCTGAGCGCCCCCCCCCGCCAAAGCCTCCCCCCCGTGCGTCTGCTTGTGGCGCGCCATATCCTGGAGCATGTACACAATCTGCCTCGTTTTCTGTATACAGCGCGAAAACTGATCAGGGAAGACGGCTGGCTTTTTGTGGAAGTGCCCGCATGTGAAGCGGAACTGCAAAGCTGCGACTATGCGCGGCTCTGGGAAGAACACACGCAGTACTTTACGGACGTGAGCTTGAGCAATACCTTGATGATGGGCGGTTTTTCACCGGTATGGACGCAAAGAACCCGTACAGGTCAGGAGGAACTTCTTCTGGTGCTGGCCCGGAAAACAGACCCTGCGACCGTGCCCCTTGCCTCGGCGGAGGATACGGCGCGCGAATGCTCCCGCGCACGTTTCTTTGCCGACCGATATGCCGCCATTGCCCGGCGGATACGCAGCCGCGTCAATGCCTGCAAAGGCAGCGGTTCTGTGGCCTTGCTGGGGGTGGGACATCTGGGCGTCACCTTTACTCATCTTATGGGTCTTGCGGGGCATATAGGCAAGCTTTGGGATGATCATCCCCGCAAGCAGGGGCATTATGTAGCGGGTCTGACGCCCTGCATTGCGCCGAGTGCTGCGCTGGACGACAGTGATACGACGCTCTGTCTTCTGGCAGTTCCGCCGGAAGCGGAAGACCGCATATTGCAACAGCACTCCGCATTTATACAGCGCGGAGGAATATTCGCATCGGTGTTTCCACAGAGCCGCTTGTACATAGGACACGATGCTTTCATCGTGCACAAGGCGCCCCTTGCAACATCCAACAGGTAAGTGCCCCATGGAATGCTCTTCTTATTCACGAAACACATGCCGCCTTTGCGGTTCGTCTGATGTCTCGGTATTTCTGCCCCTGGCGGCCTCACCCATTGCCGATGCCTATGTGCCCAAGGAAAAGCTTGAGCAAAGCCAACCCCTTTTCCCCATGGATGTATGGATTTGTCTCAACTGCGGCCATGTGCAGCTTCTGGATGTGGTGAACCCCGACCACATTTATCGCGAATATCTGTACATAACGCACAGTTCGCCGGGCCTGGTCGACTATTATCGGGAATATGCGCATCAGATGGCGGCGTTCGCTTCCCTAGCGAAAAGCGATCTGGTTATCGACATCGGCAGCAATGACGGCGCGCTGCTCAGTACTTTTCAGCGTCTGGGCATGCGCGTGCTGGGCATTGATCCGGCGCGGAAAATTGCGGCGAAAGCCACACGCGAAGGGATTCCCACAATCCCGGAATTCTTGACGCCGGAACTGGCGGCTCACATACGGCAAACGCACGGGCCGGCCCAAATGGTTACTGCCAACAATATCGCGGCCAATGTGGATGATGTACGGAGCCTGTTCGAGTCAGTTGAAATCCTACTCGCGGACAAGGGACTTTTTGTCCTGGAAAGCGGATACTGGTTCGATATTGTAAATAACATGCTTTTTGATACTATTTACCACGAACATTTGTCCTATTTTTCCATTTTACCTTTGCAACAGTTTGTGAAATCCACACCCTTTACCATGGTGCATGCCCTGCACACGCCTTCCAAGGGAGGATGTCTGCGCTATGTTTTTGCCAAAAGGCAGACTTCGCGTCCAGTATCATCGCAATTGGAGAGCATGGCGGAGTCGGAATCGCGCTTCGGCCTGAACACCCTCCGAACCAATCTCGCCTATGCGGAACGGGTGGCGCAATGCCGATGCGATGTCCGCACCCACCTTGCGCGTTTGCGGGATGAAGGGAAAAACATCGCTGCCTATGGCGCCTCCAATACGACGACCACCCTTTTTTATTATTTTGGACTTGCGGAATATATCCCTTATATCGTCGACGACAATCCCATCAAAATCGGCTCCTACAGTCCAGGACTGCATCTTCCCGTTCTTTCGCCCTCCGTTATCTATGAGCGAAAACCAGACTGCATATTTATTGCCGCATGGCGCTTTGCAAACCTTATAATCGAACGCCACCCGCAATATGCGGATATCGGTGGACAATGGTTTATACCCTTGCCGGAAGTTACGCTTCTGTAATACCTCTTGGGAGATGCTTATGAGCAAATATCGTATTTCCTTCAGAAGGCCCTTTTTTGTGCAGACCCGCAAACATGTTTTTCTGCGGTTCCGCGCAGCTGTGCATTTTTTTCGCAAACGGGAGTCAAAATATCTGGGTTGGGTGTTCAAATGCAGCAGGCTTTTTTTATCCGAATTGGTGAAGCCCGTAAGAAGACCTTCGCTGGGCCAATGGGAAAACATCGCATGGAACATGCGGCCCCAAGATATTCGTACCATGCTCACGGCGTCGCCGCATGCTGCCAGCGCCAGTGAAGCCGCCTTTAAAGCGCGGAGCTATCTCTACATCGGCGACAGCATATCCGCCCGGCGCTGTCTGGCCGAAGCGGAAAAAGACGAGCAACTGCTGCCGAGCGCGCCGCGCCATGCGCTTATGGCGGTGCGAGCCTATCTGGCTTACTTTGAAAACAATGAGGAAATGTTTGCCCGTTGGGCGCAGGATATCGATGCTCCCGCATGGGCAAAAAATGCGCTCCGGATCTCCGCAGTGCGGGAGTACGCCTGCTCCTGCGTGGAATTTATCGGGTCCATGCATAATTCTGAAATGAGGCCGCAGTTGGCTGTGAAAGACCAATGCCCCTGCTGCGGGTACGAGTACACGTTCTACAGCAAAGGCCCCAGGCTCCCCTGGTCGGGTTTTCCTGACGATCGTTGGCTCTGCCCTCGCTGCCTCGCACAGCGCACTTGGGACAAAGATCTTGCCAAGGCCGATGCCCTTGCTTTTTTTCAGGAATATACGGCGCGCTTACCGGAAAAAAATCATCGCCTTACCCCCGCTTCCGAGCAACTGGCCAGCATCCTGGCGCAATCTCTCACTCCTGTGGCATGTGTCCGCATTGGGGGCCCCCTCATGCTGACAGGGCATCCAGCTATAGGCCATTATGTTTTTGATATAAGCTTGTATCTGCTAGCCCGGCTTAACCGCATGGCGGGGCAATGCCTTGAATACGTCGATTATGCGACAGGAGAGCCCACTTCCTGCGTTACTCGCGTATGGGACAGGGTTTTTGCCTTTTTACGGCATGACCCGGCGATGCACGGGGTTATCGGAGGAAAGAACGCGGCGCGCGTCAGCCGGACACCTATTTTTTTTCATCAGAACCGGGTGGAACTTGCTCTTGCAAGAGATGAGCACAATATCCTGCAACGCGGCGATCTCCCCTGGCCGCTCACGGCTGAAGAAATGGCCGAAGGCAACAAAAATGTCCGGAGGATGGGCATCCCGCCGCATGCAAAAATTGCCTGCCTGATGGTGCGCGACGGTGCTTATGATAAACAAACGCGCCCTGAATCCAAATTTACATACCCACATCGCAACGCCGACATAAACACCTATAGGCCGGCTATGGAATTTCTTGCCGAACAGGGATGGTATGTACTGCGCATGGGTGCCAGTGTCGAGAAACCCATTTATTGGAAATCTCCTCGCATCATCGACTATGCGTCAGAGCATCGTTCGCCCTTTATGGATGTATGGCTTGTTTCTCAATGCCACCTTGCCATCTCCACGGGCCTGGGACTGGACGCCATTCCGACAATCCTCAAAAAACCGTTAATTTATACAAATATGCCTTTTCTCTATTGGCCGCACGGCAACTATGCGCCGTTGCTCATCCTGCATAAGCATTTCTATCATAGCGCCTCGCGCGTCGCCCTGACAAGACTTGACGTCATGCGCTCCCATCACGCAGAAGTATTTTTTGATAAAGATTTTCACGACGCGAATTTATCCGTACTAAACAACACGGCCGGGGAAATTTTGGAAATTACAAAAGAAATGCTTGAGATTATAGACGGAAAACATACCCTTTCGCCTGAAGATATACGTTGCCAGAAGCATTTCTGGGAAACGCTGGCCGCGTATGTGACGAGCTTCCCCAATTATGCGCCGCTGTACCGCCTCGGCAGGGAGAGTTTACGCAGAGATCCCGATTTCTCCGCTGCATCCTTGGAAAGAACCGCCACTCTGGCTCCAGGAACTCCCTTGCCGTGGAACGCCGCGCCTGTCCCCAAATGGGAAGCTTCCTCTGAGATGCTGCAGGCCGCATACGCAGAAGCTATATCCACCGACAATATGCATATACGTGAAACGCTGCTGCTCTGCCTCCTCTGGGCCAAGCCCGGCCACGCGGAAGCCGGATGGCAGTTATCCAACCTGTATTCCAAACAGGACAGAAAAGCCGAAGCTCTTTTCTTTGCTGCGCATGCCGCTTTTTTCGGAAAAAAAGAACCCTATTATGAACGGTGCGCCACATTACGCGCAGAGATATCCGACATAGTAGTGCCGGGAGACCTTCCCACCGACAGCCCAGCCGCGCTTGAACTGATGGCAAAAAACGATACTTTGAATATTGACGGCAATATCCTTCAAAGGGTGTTCTCTGGCGCAAAAACAACGAACGAATTAATTTAGGATTGAGTCATGAACTTGCCTCCCATCCTTATTTGCACCTTACCGAAATCAGGCAGCGTTTTTCTTGCCAAAAAAATCGGAGCCTCTCTTAATCTTGCTTGGAAATATATTGATACTGCGGATTTTCCATACTCCCAATATGACGCGGGAAAGCTTTTCGACTTTGTCAACACAGGCGGCATAGCTCAAGCCCATCTACAACCGTCGATCGTCAACATCGCCGCACTTTGCCTGTCGGTGAGAAAGATGATTTTAAATATACGCGATCCGCGAAATGCGCTTATATCTTGGATACACTATATGGATCATATAAACAGGCAGATCGAAGGTAAACCTTCAAGCGTACGCTTTTCACCGCAAACGGCACCATACATCTCGGCATCATGGACGAGCAGCGGTTTTTCTGAAAAGTTTGAAATTTGCTACAAATTCTTTTACAGGGAATGCATTGTCTGGCTAATTCAATGGTTTAAATTCTTGAATATCGACTTTAAGAGAGAGAGAGAGAGAGAGAGAGAGAGTCTTTAAAATAGACAGCAACTATATTTCAAGTCTATTTCCAAAAATTACAAAATCCCGCCATCATGATGTCACCGTACTCCTCACGACACAAGAAGATATGGTCATAAGTGGTGAAGACTATATTTTGACTTTGATATGTAGTTTTTACGGCATTCCTCCAGCAGCATACATCATAGAAAGTGTCCCCAAAGACATGTCGACCCACTTTCGCAGCGGTCGCACGGATTCATGGAAGATCGAGCTATCGCCGACGCAACAAGATAGGGTAACGAAACTTCTACCTGTTCAATGGTGTACGTATTTTGGATGGGATGATACAACCGCAAGATGATCTTATGTATGAATGTTGTTTATTCAAAGTAAATAAATTCATAATCGCCCTGATATCCGAATTGCTCATACAGCCACACCCATTCTTCGGCATCAAAAAATGACTCTGCTGTGAGCGCCCAGCATTGCAAATTAAAAAGTTCCTGCTCATCACGGTAACTTTCAACCATCAAATACTGCTGCCGCCCCATCCGCTGCATTTCCGACAGCGCTGTTTTAAGATCAAAAATGCGCAAATTGTGGAAGCATCCCAAAGAAATAACCAGATCAAACTGCTTATCACCAAAAGAATAGACATCCTGAGCGCGATGGATGAACAAATGCGGCCGGATTTCTTGCGGGGCGCAACTCAGGGCATGTTCTGAAATGTCGCAGCCCATAACCACAAGATCGGGAAGCAGCAATTTCAATTCGTGCAGTAGAAAAGCTTTCCCGCAACCGATATCAAGGACTTTTGAGCCATTTTTGAGAGAGTAGATGTCAATCAGAGCCTCGGCCACAGGCTTCCACCGGCCCGGCATATAGCGGTATCCGCCATAACCGTACCGCCTGTCCCCATCCCAATATTCCGCCTCATACATTTTTGCCTTATGCATGCACTGAACCTTTTGATCCATCATGCGAGCGAGATAGTCTCTCCTGGTCGCTGTATGCAAGGGGGTAACGATATTCAACAAACGATTCATGGCATTTCTCATGGTTTCAGGCGCGCTATGTAAACTTCATCATTTTACAATATAACCGCATCTATACAAATTCTGTATGTCCTTCTACAAGAGACAAATATTCATGCAGCATCATGTTCTTTCCATTCGCGACACAGTGGTGCCGGCAGTGCACATTAGGGTGTATTTTAAAAAAAGCATCCTTGTTTTCGAACCACCATTCGCGTAAGCGCTGTCCACGCAGGCTTCCCAGCAAGGCCTCATCGTTATAGGCCTTGTCCTGGCACGGATATATGCCAAGATCCGCGCCTATCACGGTCAATATCTGTGAATACGGACACCAGTCGTAATCCTTGTGAAAACGGGCGTCCATTGCATGCCATGCGTCGACTATTTCAAAACTTTGATCTGCAAATAGTTCTTGAGACTGCCGTATGGCGTCCTGAACATAGTGAAAGTGCGGTGCATGATATTCATTGGCCCTCTCGGCATCATTGGACGTGATGCAGGCGGAAAGCTTCACACTGCGAACCCCGATGTCCTTATATCGCCGTAGAACTTCCGGGATATGCGTATAGTTTTCTGCATCAATGATATAGCTGACCCCGAGTACACAATCGCCGCCAAGGGCGGAAAAGGCCAAAAGATTTCTCATGATTTTGGAGTATTCGCCATCGCCGATGCCGCGATAACGCCTGTAGCTGGCATCATCCCAGCCGTCCATTGAGATACGTATCCAGGCGGCATTCTGCGAAAAAAACCTTGCAACGTCGCCCTGCAGCAGCGCACCGTTGGTCAGACAGGCAAGGCGGACGCCGCCCTCTTTGAGTATCCGAGCCCCTTCCAGCAAATAAGGATACATCAGCGGTTCCCCTCCACCGCTGAATGTGACTGCCTTCACTCCCATGGCAACAATATCTTTGCAAATTTCGAACATTTTTCCTTGAGGAATAGTGTCCGCGATCCGCATATCCTTGCCTAGCTGTAGATCCGAACTGCGATATGCACAATATCTGCAGCGATGATTACACTTATTTGTGGGTTTTAAACGGATATGGACAGGAGCTGTCACCGGCATATCATGACCCAAATTGTCAATTTTTTGGGGAAAATGAAATATTTTTAAATCAGAGTATAGTGTCATACCAGCCTCATTACACAATCACATAGTGCATTTTTAAATTATCCATTCCTGCTCCACTTCTCAATGCTACAGACATTCTGAAAAAAAAAGCAACATCAAAGGATTACCCCTAAGTAATTGCCTTATAGTGCAACTCTATTTGAACAGCTTGGTCCAAAGTTGACGGTATCCTTTGATATACTCCCTCAGGTCTCTTTCGTGAAACTCATTATATATACATTTTTATGTTCATAACAATGCCCGTAGAGTTCCAAGCCATTATTTTTAATTCGCCATCGCCAGATGTAAAATGTCAATATATTATTTACCCTTCATTTATCGCTAAAACCGGAGATTTTCTGTCAAGAGCACTGTGGAAGCGCCGAAAATTGTAATATCCTATTAATGTCACTCGGGTGGAGCGTCCGCTTTATCGTTGGTTTATGGACGGTGCGGTCAACTGGCTGTGTTTATGCCCAATTCTCGTCAGCCTCACGGAATCTTTATGGTTTATAGCATGAACCGCCATTCCCTAGCTCCCTCCACTTTGATGCAGAGTGAGGCGTACGGCATCGGCTTCCTGTTGCCTGCCAACTCCAGCTTTAGCGATTTGAGGCAGGGTGAACAACCTGAATGCAACTAGGGAGTGTTCATGCGCAGGGCCGGATTCCCGGCCATCATGCACGCATCGCTGCATCCCTTATAAACATGCGCACCGGGAGCTACGGTATTGCCATTGCCGATGTGCGCGTGATCGAGCACGGCAGAGTATACTCCGAAGCTGTTTCCGGAACCGATGCGGACATTTCCCAGCACGATGCTGAACGGTGCGAAAAAATTGCCATGCCCGACACGAGTATCATGACCGACCACTACACTTCCGTTGAAATAATTGGCGTTGCCGATACTTGTATTGCACGAGACGTGACAATTATGCGCTATAATATTGGCATCGCCCAATGCGACGTCACCCACAATTTTTACAGTGGGATGAATCAAACTAAAAAAACGCGCTTTGCGTGCCTTCCATTTTTCATAAGCTTTGAGCCTCAGGGCTGGCTTTCCGATGCCGATGACCAGCGCGTGATCTTCCTGCGGCGAGTAGGCATCATCTGAGCCCAGTTCCCAAGCGGCAAGATCACGCAAGTCCCCTTTGTGCCCCTCAAACGATAAAAAACCTTCGAAGACAAGATTTGGTTGTTGCAGCATCACATCCCGCAAAAGCCAGTAGCACTCCCTGGCAGCGCCGGAATTACCAATAATAACAATCTTTTTCATCGTTTTATCGTCAGTCTTCAAATACAGCTTTACTCAGGACCATGAGATCCTCCACTGTTGACACATCCTTATATTGATTGAATTTTGTTTTTACGCCGAAATTTGCATCGAAGTAGGCAATGCAGGACATGATGGCCATTGAATCCCATTCTTCCAAATCCCACAGGCAAGTATCAATAGTGAGGTCCGCTTCACACTGCAAAAATTCTTTTAGCTCTTTAAAAAACTGGATTCTTGTCATCGAAATACTCCCCAACTGTTATGAAGGCTATATGTGCCTATCGCCGGAAATTTTTTTCTGCCAATAACTTACCAGTTCTTCCGGAGTATGCACCTTATCTGGCGTGACATACTCGCGTACATTGTCACAACATGCATGGTCCAGCTCCAGAACGGCAGTAGCCCATGACAGCCCTACACCGAAGCCAGAAAGCACTAGCCGTGCGGTAGAATTGTTGATTTTGGAGGCCAACTCACTGCAAATCGCTGTTGGAATACTTGCCACGGCAGTGTTGCCGTATTTGCTAAAACTTTCCATGGGCACTTTTTCCAAGGGAAAGTTCAGCTGTTTGGCAATAGCAGAAATGATTTGTTTATTAGCTTGATGCAATACAAGAAAATCTATGTCATATTCATTTTTTTGAGCGTATTGTAGAGCTTTGCTTATATGTTCAGGAACGATATCCATGGCAAAATCAAAAATTGCGCCACCATCCATATAGGTCCAATTCAAACGCCAGGGTGTACCCTGTTCATCCACCAATGTTTCACAAAGCGGAGCATATGCTTCCTGATCCAATGGTAAAGGGATGCGAGCCCCCCCGGCGGGTACAATCAACGTTTCCGCCCCTCCTCCATCGGTGCCGAGCACAAAAAACGATCGTGTTTCCCGCTGCGAATATGTCAATACTGTTGCTGTACCACAATCACCAAAAATCGGTGCTGTTACGAGATTTTTTTTGTCGTACAATCGTGAAAGTCCGTCGCCTGCCAGCAATAACACGTGTGTGGCGGCGCGAGACTCAACGAGAGAGGACGCGAGCCACAAGCCATAGACATAGCCCGCACAACCTTGGTTGACGTCAAAGGCTGCGCAGTGTTTGGACAGACCGAGCCTGTCCTGCAAAATACAGGCGCTGGCCGGCAAGATGTAATCAGGGTGCTGGGTAACAAAAATAAGGGCGTCAATAGAGGATTTCTCCAATCGAATGTCATTGAGCAAACATTCCGCCGCCTGATAACAAAGGTCCGATGGGGTAACACCTTTCGCTGCGACCCGACGTCGATCAATACCGGCTATCTTGGTCATACGATGTGCTTTCTTGACATTTCTCCCCATAAAAACCAGATCCTCTTCAATGCGTCTTTCCTCGGCGGGCACGACAGCGCTAATCCCGTCGACCCTGACATGAGAGAATGTGGAATATGCCATGATATAATCCTACCAGCAGATTGTTATAAAAGTCTGAATAGTATACCGCATCACAATCTGTTGCGCCGCGAAAAATGATTGTTCGTGGAGATACCTCAAAATTTGCAGTTCGCATGTAAACTGTAAACAACGAAACTTCTAAAATTCATACCATCAAAATAATAAGTCGACCACAGCTCTTTCAGCATGGAACACCTGTTTTTCCATCATCGCTATTCTTCAGATCGGAGTTGTGCCTCGCCAGAGTGAACACCCAGGCCGGGCCGCTTTTTACGCACAACTTTCAGGGACTGCAAAAAATAGCAAGCAAAGCCTGGAAAATTCTTACTGGCCTGATCCAGCAATGTTTTATCACCTTCATTCGAGTATATTTTAAAAAAATCGGCGAATATATCGTTTGCCAGCATGGCCAAGCGGCGAAAATAACGACCATGAAAGTGTTCATTGAAAGCCTGATACGTTGACAATTCAGTCATACCATGTATTCTGTGATGTTCTATTGGCGAAATAAACGCCATCGAATACACTGCGTTTTTATGTCGCCGGTAAACGGACATGACTTTCGGCAAGAAACCGATTTTGCCCATCTCCGCATGGAGCAGATGCCAGTACCAGTCGCCCGGGCAAAGGTCCGGGCGGAACCACTCCGGCATCCCATCTCTGAAGCGCCAGCGATACACAACAGAATTTGTCTGGATTAAATTACCCTGAAACATGTCCGCCAGATAATATTCTTCACGCACGCCACGAGGCAGCATAGACGGCGGAGGATAGACCCCCGGCTGCTCGCCGTTTTCAAACACGACGCTCACAGGATGAAAGCACAGGGCGCAGTGCGGATGGCTTTCCAGAAAATCCACCTGTTTTTGCAGCTTAAACGGATCGGTAAAGTAGTCGTCTCCGTCGCACAGGGCGGCGTAAGTGGTACGGCAGCGGCTAAACAGGCCCGTGACGTTTTCAAAGGGGCGACGTTGAGACAGAATCACAGGCCGGATGGAAGGATGCCTGGCGGCGTAGGCCGCTACAATACCCGCGGTTCTGTCCGTGGAATGATGGTCGAGCACAAGATGCTGCACCGAAAAATCAGTACGCTGGGCCAACACGCCGTCCATACACTCTGCGATATACGCCTCATGATTGTAAGTCATGGTCAGGACAGTCAGCATAACGGGAGGAACCGGCTCGCCTATCACAGCGGTCTCATCGGATGCGACAGCAGACAAGGCTTCTGCCAGCCCCTTTTGATCCTCTGACAGCAAAGACGCATCAAGAGCATAGCGTTGCCGCAAAGGGATGCGCACAGCGGAGGGAAGGGCGGACGCAAAGGCCTTGATTTTGTCACCGGGCAGTGGAGAGAAAAAATCAGCTTCCGCCTGCGTGGCCAGCCACTCCGGGCAATCCAGGCTTCCGGGAGCCAACTCCAAAAATGTTTCAAGTGTGCGCTGGTCCGCCGCGCCTTCCCGTATCAGAATCTGCCGCAATTTCCTGGGACTGAGGGGAGCTGTGCCCCAATCCCGTTCCATCATGCTCAGACAGTCCAAGAACCGCCTTTCATCCAGCTTCGGCCAAGCGTTATCCCGCACCTCCAGAGCCCAACTCAAGCGCCGCGCTTCAAGGGAATCCAAAAACAGGGGATGACGCGGCAGAGGATCAGGCACAATCGGGGGCGGGCAGCCCAGAGCGGCAAACAGACTTTGGGCCAAAGCGTCGCTCCGTCCGGCTGTGGGACTGTCTGACAGATCGGGCAACAGTGTGACGTTGTTTTCTCCCCACTCACGGCGGGCTTCCATGATAATACTGGAGAGTGCTCTGTACTGTTCGGTGAATGCCTGCCCCACAGCCTCCGATAGAGTCTTTCTTGCCTCACGCCACCGCTGCTCAAAAACACAAACAGGACGTCCTGCAACGAAAACAGCTCGAACTTCGTGCTTGTTCAAGTCAACATGACTTCGTAACAAACGCGCCAGAGACTGATGAGCCAGAAGGTGTGGCGAGTATGACATGAGCAGTATGTTCTGCCCGGCTTCAATTTTCTGACTCAATTCCCCCATTCCCTGGGCCATGCCGGGAGGTGGGGACTCGTTCTCAGGCACGGGATTCCAAAACAGCATGTGAGAAGGGATGAGTTCGCATGACCATGGATCCAATGGTCCAAGCTTAAGGCCAAACTTGGATAGCAATGTAAGATTGGCGTATATCGTCGCAAAAAGCCAGGGACGCGACGGGCTCAAATCAGTGTAAAGAAAAATATGAGCCATTATTGAATCTCCTATATGCCATTACGTAGTGCTGTGAGTATGCTTTGTGCCATATGCAAGACATTTTCCTCCTCAACTCTCCATACATGGGTAGGCACAAAACGCGCTTAGCAGCGTCTTCAGCGACATTGCAAGGACTGCGCCACTCACTCTTCAAATATGACAATGTATTAAGAGACAGATAAAAGTATCGTCTGGGATGAATGTTTTGCACAGACAAGAATCGTTCAACTCGGCTACGGCAGCGCTCATCAGGCAAAAGAATAGGATAATAGGCGTAGTTCCACTCCAGCCCTTCACGAACGGCGGGACGAATCGGGCGCAGATCTTTCAAAGCCTCGCCATACACTGCATAAAGCTGCTTGCGCCATTCGATTTCCGCATCTGTTCCGTCCCAAAAGGCCAGCCCCATTGCGGCATGGAGTTCACTCATTTTGCCGTTGATGCCCAAATTGTAGTGATCATCATTGATGAGGGCAAGGGCGCGGGCAAGAGACAGGGCCTTGTGAGCCTCCGCGCTAGGCGAAATAACACACCCGCCTTCCGCAGTATGGAAAATCTTTGTGGCGAGAAAACCACATATGCTATAGCCCAGAAGGCTTCTGCCCTTATAACAAGAACCGAAAGCCTGCGCCGCATCATAAACGAGAGTAACGCCATGTTCCCGACAAATGTCTTCCAGGCTTTCCACATCACAAGCCAAGTCATAAATATGGACAGGCAAAGCCCCGGAGATATCAGGCTCATTACGCAACCGTTGCCACAAAAGCTCAGATGAAAGGCAAAAGCTGTTCGGCTCAACGTCCACGAAGACAGGCTCACAACCAAGCCAAAGCAAAGCTGAAAGTGTCGCCACATACGTATAAGGGGTGAAGGCACCTTTCTTCCAGCCAGTCCGGCACGTTGCAGAGCCAGCATGAGAGCTGTCGTGCCGTTATTGCCGGTGAGAATATATCTTACTCCAAGGTATTCGCTCAGAGAACGTTCAAGCTTACGGACACATTGGCCGTTATTCATGAGCCATGATGATTTGAAAATATCACTGCTTTGCCTGGAAAAATATTCTTCTTTCGGCATTCGCGATTTTGTAATATATGTATGGTTATCAATACTCATTAGTTGAACGCACATTTACAAAATGTATAGGGCACAAAAGACACGAGCAGGCACCAAGGCATGTCTTTTCAGACAGTTTCCTGGCTGTAACCAAGGCTTTCCTCATTGACAGATACACTGTTGATGACTTCTGAGAAATCAATACATTTAAACGCCATAATTGGCAATATCCCCTCTTATTGAAGAATTTTCTATCGTCGACTACAAGAAATCAACAGTGCGCCTGTCAATGAGAAAAGCCTTGATTACTAAAAACTGTTTCTAACTAGGGATTTTCATTCTCTGCCAAGGGCGCAAGCCGTTGCCGCGCCAAAGACTTGCCTGAACCATTCACGGCGAAGCCGTGTTGCCTTATCTGTAGCCGCAAGGCGGCGTGCAGATAAGGACAGCACTGCTATAGATAAAGACATCATTGCTACGGATAGTGACAGCAATCTCCCTGGAGCACATTTATGAAGTAATTTATGTCATTATCAATAACTAGCGTTACCGTCTTTACTTGTACATCTCACAAGCTCTCCTACGGCTAAAGTAAGGCGAGTACTGGACGGAGGGAGTATATTCAAACATATCCGACCTTCACACAGGACGATCCTGACACAAGCAGAGGGCGAAAGGACAATTTAGAAACAGCGCCCATGTGTAATGTTTCAATAGGTTGTTCACCCTGCCTCAAATCGGTAAAGATGGAGTTAGCAGACAACAGCAAACCGAGATGAGGACAGAGTGAACATCCATAAGAATTCCAAACTGACGGCCAGAGATCGAGAGGAAATGATTCGGCGGATGCAGGCCGCCCCGGCTGCCGCGGTAGCAACTGGTTTTGGCGTCAGCCTGCGAACTGCCGAAAAATGGATGAGTCGATTCCGACAGGGCGGCTCCGAGGCGCTTGCGGACAGAAGCTCCCGCCCGGGTCATTGCCGAAGCAAGCTGACGGAACATGGTCTTGGCCGTGTTTTTGCGTTGCGCAAGAAACGGCTGACAGGCGATGAAATCGCTTTGCGGCTTGGCCTTTGTCGCAGCATGGTATTTCGGGCCCTGCGTAAGCTCGGTTGTTCACAGCTTGCCTGTCTGGAAGAAAGACAGCCTGTACGACGCTATCGATTTTAGCGATGAACGGAGGGTGAATAACGTGTCGACACTCTGCACCTAGGGCGAGCGTATCCAATTCTCCTGGATCCATATGGCATTGGCTTTCGTTGGGAGGGACTGGTTGAATCCACAGCATGGCGATCCCGAAAAACAGCCACGCACGACAAATAATGCACTGAACAAAGCCTGCCACTCATCCAATAAGCAACAGAAAACCTTTTTTGACGTCACCCCCAGATATTACATTGGCCGTATGCCCCTAACTTAGACGAGCACCCCAGTGCCGCACCCGTGAACGCCGGGCAGCCGGGAACCCGCGCGGGGGCCGTGTCTTTTGCCGTTCTGGCGGAATCTCCGCTTTTCCTGTACAGCTTTCTGGGAAAATATATGGAGAATCATATGTCGCAACGGACATACGCGGTCATCGGTCTGGGGGCCATCGGCCTGGGCATGGCGCAATCCCTGCTGCGCGCGGACCTGAACGTCATCGGCTGCAATCGCGGCCCCGGCCCTCTGAAGATCTTCGCCGGGAACGGCGGCCGGACCACCCATGACCCGGCAGAGGCCGCCAAGGCGGCGGACGTGCTTTTTCTGGCAGTGGTCAACGCCGCGCAGGCGGAAGACGTGCTCTTCGGCCGGGGGCAGGCAGCGCGGGCTCTGAAGCCGGGCAGCCTGGTCATTGACTGCGTTACGGTCAAGCCCGCCTTTGCGCGGGAGATGGAACGGCGTCTGGCCGAGCTCGGCCTCCTCTATCTGGATGCGCCGGTTTCCGGCGGCCCGGCCCAGTCCGCCGCCGGGCAACTGAGCATCATGGCCTCGGGCCTGCCCGAGGCCTTTGCCAGGGCCGAAACCGGGCTCAAGGCCGTGGCCTCCGTGGTGCACCGCCTGGGAGACGAGGCAGGCAAGGGCTCGGCCATGAAGGTGGTCAATCAGCTGCTGGCCGGAACGCATATCGCCGTGGCCGCCGAAGCCATGGCCCTGGGCCTGCGCATGGGTCTGGCGGCCGAGGACGTCTATGCGGTCATCACCAGCGCCGCCGCCAATTCCTGGATGTTTGAAACCCGTATGAAGCATGTGCTCAGCGGCGATTATACGCCCTTGAGCGCTGTGGACATCTTTGTCAAGGATCTGGGCATCGTCAGCGAGACCACGCGGGAGCAGGCCATGCCCGCGCCCCTGGCCGCCGCCGCGCTGCAACAGTTTGTGGCGGCCCAGGCGCGCGGTCTTGGCCGGGAAGCCGACGCGGCGGTGATCAAGACCTTTCCCGGGATCGAGCTGCCCTCAAAAGAATAAGGGGCGTCGGCCTCCCGCCCCGCAACAGCCGTCAGCCGTCAATCTGGCTTTGCGTGAAGGGATCGGCGCGGTGCCCTTCCAGGGGGATGGCGGCCAGCGCAACGTCGAACTCCCGCAGCTCCGCCGGGGAAAGGCGCAGCGCGGCCGCCCCGATGTTTTCCCGGAGATGCGCCGGATTCGTGGTGCCGGGAATGGGCGCGACCCAAGGGTATTGCGCCAGAATCCAGGCCAGCGCGAATTGCGCGGGCCTGGCGTTTTTGCGTTGCGCCCAGTCGCGCAACAGCGCTACCAGCGGCATGTTCTTTTTCAGGGCTTCGGGCGTGAAGCGCGGCAATGTGGACCTGCGGTCGGCCTGTGCAAAACGGCTGTTTTCGTTGATGGTGCCGGTCAGAAAGCCGCGCCCCACCGGACAGTAGGGCACAAAACCGATACCGAGCTCGCGCAGAGTCGCAAAAATTTTTGTTTCCGGCTCGCGCCACCAGGCAGCGTATTCGCTCTGCACCGCCGCCACCGGCTGAACGGCATGCGCCCGGCGAATGGAGGCGGCCCCGGCCTCGGACAGCCCGAAATGCCTGACCTTGCCCTCCCGGATGAGCTCCCCCACGGTTCCGGCCACATCTTCCATGGGCACCTGGGGGTCCACCCGGTGCTGGTAGAGAAGATCGATATAGTCTGTGCGCAGCCGCCGCAGCGAACCCTCCACCGCGCGCCGGATATGGTCGGGACGGCTGTTCAGGGTTCTGGGCGCGCCCTCCTCCACGCCGAAGCCGAACTTGGTGGCAATGACCGCACGATGGCGAACGGGAGCGAGGGCCTCGCCCACCCATTCTTCACTGATATGCGGGCCATAGACCTCGGCCGTGTCGAAAAAGGTCACGCCCTTGTCAAAGGCCGTGCGGATCAGGGCAATCATGGCCTTCTTGTCATAAACGCCACCGTAATAGCCCACCATGGGCAGGCAGCCCAAGCCGACGGCGGAGACTTCCAGCGGGCCCAGCCTGCGGCGCGGCATGGACACATTCCGTGCCACAGCCACGGCATCCCCCGCACGGCTTTCCCCCATGCCCGCCAGCAAGACGGCCATGCCGAAAGCGAGTCCTCCGGCCATGAATTGACGCCGTTCCCGCGATACAATTGTTCCGCTCATCTTCGCGTTCCTCCTTCCGGGTAATTTTACTTTTCCGCCGCTGCCGTCTGCCTGTCGCACAGCGCCACAGGCACGGCCTCCAATAAAACACGTTCCTCAATCATATCCCTGGTCGCGTGAAAGTATTTCCGAAAATGCGGCGTTTGGCGGTGAGCCTCATAGGCCCGCTCATCCACGTACATCTCAAAAAAGGTCAGTCTGGTCGGGTCGTTTTTGTCCGCCACGGCGTAAATCGCCACAACGCCGGGCTCCAGGCGCAGGGAGGCGGCCATTTCCTCCCGTACCACGGCTGTGAACGCCTCCACTTGATCCGCTTTTATCCGCAGCCGCGCCATGCGGATGACCGCGGCATCGGCCGCAATGACAGGATGCGGCACACAGAGCGCCAACGTGGCCGCCAGGGCCGATGCGCAAAAGATGTTGCGAAATTTCATAAGCATGAGTTCTCCGTTGTGTTCATGAATCGCAATGCGGATATGGGCCGTCTGCCCGCTCATCGCCCTGATTGGGCGGCTGCTGGACATGATCCGTTATAGTGGCGGCAGGAGTCCCGGAATAGAGCGGATTCCGGCAAAAAATTGCCTGATTGTATCAAAAGGCTGTACAGCCAAAAAATTCCTTCTTATAAAAAAACATCAGTCACAGCCGGTCTTCGCGACGGGAATGGGGTGTGGAAATGGAAGGAGACAAGCGAAAAGGCGGGGTCGTCCTGGAGGAACAGGAGCGTGAAAAGGCGGCGGCCATCAATGAGGAACTGAAACTGCTTCTGTTGCGGCATCTGGAGCAACCGGCAGTCCGGCCGACCGCCATTGCGGGCCTGACCCTGGTTCGCCGTGAAGCCGCCAACAGTTCGGAGCGCTGCTTTGAAAAACCCCTGGCGTCCATTCTCGTACAGGGCAGCAAGCATACGGTCATCGGCACGCGCGCCTTCAGCATTGCCGCAAAACAATGCCTGGTTGCCGCAGTGGACATGCCCAGCACATCATACGTGGTTGATCCGACGCCGGAAAAACCTTTTCTTTCTCTTTTCTTTTATCTGGACAGGCAGCTGATTACCGATCTGGCTATGGAAATGGAGCAGGATTTACCGCCTTCCGGCGAAGGCAGCCTGGGTGTGGCGGTTGCCGATGCGGAGCCGGACCTGCTGGAAGGCGCGTTACGCCTGGTAAAGCTTCTGGGCAAGCCGGAGCAGATCCCCATGCGCGCGCCCATGATCATGCGCGAGCTGCATTATCTGCTGCTTACCGGCCCGCAGGGCGGCATTTTGCGGCGGCTGCACACACTCGGAACGCAGAACAACCAGATCGTGCGGGCCATTTCACTGCTGCGGCACAATGTGAACGCGGCAGTGCGGATGGACGATCTGGCCCGTCAAGTGCATATGTCCGTCTCAAGTCTGCACCGGCATTTTAAGACGGTTACAGGGCTCAGTCCTCTGCAGTATCACAAGCAGTTGCGTCTGTACGAAGCGCGACGCCTGATGCTGACGCAGCGCGAAAACGCGAGCGGAGCGGCCCTGGCCGTGGGCTATGAAAGTCCCACCCAGTTCAACCGCGAATACAAACGCATGTTCGGCGAACCACCGCATCGGGATATAAGCCGTCGCAGCCGCGCATAGTGATCGACGGCGGGCGCCGTGTGGATTAAAAATTCCCGGGCTTGCAGACTATCTCGTTGATCTTCGTATCCAGAATATTGTTGGCATGCGCCGGGTGCATGATGACAGCGGTGTCCGCCCCACGGCCGCTGCCCGCCACTACCATGATCTCCTCGCCGTGGGGGATCAGGCCCGCGTCCAGGGCCATGACCGCGATCTCCACGCAAACCTTGACGCCCTGGCCGAGCATGCGCAGGGTGTCGGCCATCAACTCCACCGGGCCCACGCCGCCATGCTTCCTGCTGATGCCCCGCTCCGCGCCGCTGAGCACATGGGTTGCGGCAAGCACCCGGATGCCCGCGCGCTCAAGTTCTTGCCGGGCCGCGTCCGTGATTTTTGTTTTGCCCGGTTCCTTGAAGCCGTAGGCATTGGTCACGCACACGACCCGCGCGCCCTTCGCGCCGATGAACAGCCTGGCGGTGTCTCCGCTGCCGCTGGCCACGACGATATGCCTGATGTTCCGTTCCGCCGCCGTCTTCAGGGCCAGCACCACGCATTGCTCGGTATTGCCCGCGCCTTTTTCGTCAAAATACATGGCAGTTCTCTCCTTATTGAAACGACCCGGCAAGCGTGAGAAACACGCCTGCCGGGCCAGGGTCGGACTTCACTAGAGCTTTTTACACTTGAAATACGGGCCGGCGGGAATCAATACCTGTACATCTCGGCCTTGTACGGGCCTTCCACCTGCACGCCGATATAATCGGCCTGTTCCGGGGTGAGCTTGGTCAGCTTGGCGCCCAGGCGGCCCAAGTGCAGGCGGGCCACTTCCTCGTCCAGTTCCTTGGGCAGGGTGTAGACCTTCTTTTCCAGGTTTTCCTTGGCCAGCTTGATCTGGGCCAGGGTCTGGTTGGTGAAGCTGTTGGACATGACAAAGCTGGCGTGGCCCGTGGCGCAGCCCAGATTGACCAGGCGGCCTTCGGCCAGGATCAGAATGCTGCGGCCGGACTTGAGAGTCCACTTGTCCACCTGGGGCTTGATGTTCAGCCTGCTCACGCCGGGCGTGTTTTCCAGGTAGTTCATGTCGATTTCATTGTCGAAGTGGCCGATATTGCAGACAATGGCCTCGTCCTTCATGCCTTCCATGTGCGCGCCGGTGATCACGTGGTAATTGCCGGTGCAGGTCACATAGATGTCGCCCAGGGGCAGGGCGTCTTCCACGGTGGTCACTTCATAGCCTTCCATGGCGGCCTGGAGCGCGCAGATGGGGTCGATCTCGGTCACCAGCACGCGCGCGCCGAAGCCGCGCATGGACTGGGCGCAGCCCTTGCCCACGTCGCCGTAACCGCAGATCACCACCACCTTGCCGGCCACCATAATGTCCGTGGCGCGCTTGATGCCGTCGGCCAGGGACTCGCGGCAGCCATAGAGGTTGTCGAACTTGGATTTGGTCACCGAATCGTTGACGTTGATGGCCGGGAAGAGCAGCTTGCCTTCCTTTTCCAGCTGATAGAGGCGGTGCACGCCGGTGGTAGTTTCCTCAGAAACGCCCTTCATCCCGGCGGCAACCTTGTGCCAATGCCGCGGATCTTCCTTGAGGCGCAGGGCCAGGCGATCCAGCACGCATTGAAATTCCTTGTTGTCGGTCTTCTGCTCCAGAATGGAGGGATCGTTTTCGGCCTCCACGCCCTTGTGGATGAGCAGGGTGGCGTCGCCGCCGTCGTCCACGATGAGATCCGGGCCGGAGCCGTCGGGCCAGGTCAGGGCCATTTCCGTGCACCACCAGTAGTCCTCAAGAGTTTCGCCCTTCCAGGCGAAGACCTTGGCCAAGCCCTGCTCGACGACGGCTGCGGCCGCGTGGTCCTGGGTGGAGAAAATGTTGCAGGAGGCCCAGCGGATGTCCGCACCCAGGGCGTGCAGGGTTTTGATCAGCATGGCCGTCTGGATGGTCATGTGCAGGGAGCCCATGACCTTGAGGCCTTGCAGGGGCTTCTGGGAACCGTATTTTCTGATGCATTCCATAAGGCCGGGCATTTCCCGCTCGGAAAGCTGCATTTCCTTCCCGCCGAAATCGGCCTGGCTGAGATCCGCCACTTTATGGGGCAGGCTTAAATCCAGTGCTTTGGTCATCTTCGCTCTTCTCCTTGGAAGTTTTTGGCGTGTGAGGCGCATTTGAAAAATCAGGATGCTCTGGGAGCTGTTTTTAAATTAGGAAGTTTTGCCTTTCCAGCGAGGAAAACGAGCTTTTTACGGCGGGAGTATACTCTTATGGTATTCGACCAGAGTGAAAAGCGACGTTTGAAGAAGCCGGAAGGCAAAAGAACCCGATTTAGAAACAACTCTTAACGGGCTTCCGCGCCCGTCAGCAACAGCGCAAGCCCCCGTCCCACGGGCTGCCGCGCGCTGTCCAGAACGGCAAAACCGGCCTGCTCCAGACCCGTCGCCAATTCGTTTTCCTCAAAGCCCAGCCAGCGGTCGCCGTAACGGCTGCGCATGGTTTCGTCGTTGTGGCGCAGAAAATCCGCCACGAACAGACGCCCGCCGGGGGCCATGATCCGGCGGATCTCGCGCAGGCCTTCCTCCGGCGCGGACAAATGGTGGAGCACAAGGTTGATGCAGGCGAAATCCGCCTCATGGTCGCGCAAGGGCAGATGGCTGAGCTCGCCGATGCGCAGGGAGACGCGGCCTTCGGCCAGGTCCTCCTGGCTGAAGCGGCGGCGGCAGAGTTCCAGCATGCGGGCCGAGCCGTCCACGCCGATGACCCCGCGCGCCAGGGGCAACAGGCGGCTGAGCACCGCGCCCGTGCCGCAGCCCAGATCCACAGCCGTGCCGCAACCTTGGGGCACGGCGGCGCAGACGGCTTCAGGAAGGTCGAATGCCCCGAGCACCTCGCGGTTGAGTTCATCCCAGTCTTCGGCAATGGCATTGAAAAACTGGCGGGTCTTGCGGGCTCGCTCTTCAAGAATCTGGGCCGCCATGGACAAATCCGCGCGCATGACGGCGTCGGCGGGCACAAAGGGCATGACCGCCCGCAGAAACTCGCGCTCCTCACCGGCGCGCGGCGCGGCATAAAACACCCACAACCCGTCCCGGCGCGAAGTCAGCAGACCTGCCTCGGTCAGGATTTTCAGATGTCGGGAAACCCGCGACTGGCCCATACCCAGAATGCTCACCAGCTCGTTGACCGAGAGCTCGTAATGCAGCAAAATGTGCACAAGCCGCAGCCGGGTTTCATCGGAGAGGGCCTTGAAATGCAGCAATGCCATGGAACGCCTTTTTCCCTGTATAAATCAAATTAGGTTGATATTAATATCAGTATATCCGGATATAGTCAAGCAGACCGCCTTGTGGCGGCAGGATAATCGCAGCATGGAGCGAGAAACGCAGAATCAGCGCCAGCGGAACTGGACGCGGCACAAGCCTCGCCCACGGCGCAAAAACAGCGGCCCGGCACAAGCCGGGGACGTGCTGTCCGCCCTGCTGGCCTCGCTGGGCGGCGGTCCGGAACGCGCCCGCCTGAGTCTGCTCTGGCAGAACTGGGAACCGATCATGGGGCCGGAACTGGCCCCTCTGGCACTCCCCTTGGGCCACCATAAGGATATTCTGCTGATCGGCGCGGAAGACGCCATGCTTATGCAGGAGCTGCACCTGATGAGCGGGGAAATCCTGGAACGGGTCAACGCCTTTATGGAAAGCCCTTTTTTCAAGAGCATAAAAGTCTCTCTGGTGCTGAACAAAACCGTGCTGCGCACAGCCGAATCCCGGCCCTCGACGGAAGCCCGAATCAGACCCGACGCTCCCCCGCCCCGACCCAGCGGCTCTTTTCTGACGAAGATGGACCCGGCCTCGCCGGTTGCCCGCTGCTATGCGCGCTTCGCCGGAAAACGGGCCGCCCGGAGCGCCGCGCGAAAGAACGCAACGGACTGAACGCGGCTTCATTCCTTACTTTTCTGACAGTTAAAGCAGGGCTTCAAAGGTACTACTTTAAAACCGCAATGCGAAGTCCGTCGCCGGACAGGGTAACGGCAACCCGCCGTAAGGGACATCCGGCGGCTATGACGGCGAAATGCGGCCAGTGGCGCGCCTGCGGCCGGATCCCCGTCTCGTGATGCGGATGGAGCGCGCCGATGCACAATCCAGGCTTCTTCACAAATTTTTTTGGTGAACCGCAAGACTATTTCTAGACATAAATTTCATATTTTATCTTTGATGGCAGCATGTTATAAAAATACGACGGCGAGGGGCATGCGATTTTGCTGTTTGGTTGCTGCGATCATTGACAAGGCTTTGCCTGCAATGCTAGCTTGCCCCAGATAACACCCGCCAGCGTCCGGTCTCCGTCCGGCAAGAGCACGCGGAGGAAGGAGTGAACGTGCAGAAAAATATGGAAGAAATCTGTCTGAAACATGACAACGGCAGCGATCTTCAGTTCCGCGGCCGCCTTTTTTCGGAGTGCTCCTGGTACGACGAGGAGCACGGCATGCTCACCCGCCAGAAGCTCTATGTGACGGACAACAACGAACAGGTCTATTATATCGTGCGCTCCAGCGGCCAGGAACGCAGCCGCCATGCCTATCGCCTGTCGGTGCGCGGCGATAATTGCATCATTGACAACGGCGTGACCGAAATGGCTCTCCAATTCGATATGCTCATGCTGGCCGTGCGCGGGCTCTGCGGCCTGGAAGCCGGCGCTACCCCCACCCTGTCCATGGTGGAGGAAATGCTCAAGGCCGCCAATGCCTAGTACCGCCTCCGTATTCTGATTTTCCGCCGCTCCCCTTGGGAGCGGCTTTTTTATGCGCATCCAGCCATGCGCTGTTGCCCCGTCCTTTCCCTCTCCTCCCCCCCAAGCCCATCTCCCCGCCTCCCAACTGGCCGTTTCGTCCGCTTAGAGTATTTTGCGCTTGAAATTATCGCTTAACGGCGAAGCAAATTCGCCTTGCGATAATTTCGCGGTGCGGATTTTCACGGAAAATCCGCACCGCGCGTTGAGATACTTTCAATATTAAAATGCTCTGAAGCGCCTGCCCCCGCAGGCGGCGCGACGGCATTTAGGTTGCAAATATAATAGACCAACTCTAGTATTATGCCCATGAAAGAACTTCTGACCTTTATGAATTGCCCCTGTGCCGGGAGCAACCTGCCCCGCTTTGTTCACCCCATTCTGCTTGGCTTGCTGGCTGATGGCCCGCTGCACGGTTACCTGCTGCTCCAGCGGCTGGAGGCCATGCCCCAGTTTCAGGGCAACGCGCCCGACCCTGCCGGGGTCTACCGCCTGCTGAAACAAATGGAACACGACGGCTTGCTGCACGGCACGCAGGAGCCGGGACGCACGGCAAGCCGACGGCTCTTTTCTCTGACCGAGCGGGGGCGGGCCTGCCTGCTGCGCTGGATGGACACCTTGGAACAGCATCAGGCGAGCATAAGCCGCATCCTGAATTTTTTGCGCGGCGCGTCCCGTTCCAGACCAAGTCACTCTTGAAAAGTTTCGCGTTTTCAAAGGTTCATTCAGCACAACAAAGGGAAGGCACATGGATACCGACACAATTTTGCGAAACTTCGGCCGCCGGGTCGTCTGTACGCAACAGATATGCGCACGCTTTGCGCCCCGCCTGGGAATCAGCCGG
Organism: Desulfovibrio fairfieldensis; assembly: GCF_001553605.1. Classification (NCBI taxonomy): domain Bacteria; kingdom Pseudomonadati; phylum Thermodesulfobacteriota; class Desulfovibrionia; order Desulfovibrionales; family Desulfovibrionaceae; genus Desulfovibrio; species Desulfovibrio fairfieldensis. The sequence goes on along the minus strand of NZ_CP014229.1, from coordinate 3,297,043 downwards.
GCGCAGGCCTTGGGCATGGGGGCCGCTTTCGGCAGCGGCATGGGCCATGCGGAAACCTGCGGCTGTGTTACCGGGGCCCTGCTGGTGCTGGGCCTGCAATTCGGCCCGCAAAACGAGGAGGCAGCCGCCACGGCGGCGGGACGGCTGCAGGAACAGGTGGCTGTTTTTGAAGAGCGCTTTCTGGCAAAGCAGCACAGCCTGATCTGCAAGGAAATCCTGGGCGCGGACATCTCCCGCCCTGAGGACATGGCCGTTGCAATGCAAAAGGGCCTGTTCGCCGCGGTCTGCGCTCCCATGGTGGCCGCGACCTGTGAAATTCTGGAAGAGATGCTCGCCACGGAAACAACGCAGCCCTGAGACCACAAGGAGGCTTGGCCCATGTTGCCGGACAGACGCGCTTTACTGGGAGGATTGGGTGGACTGGCCATCGGCGGCGCCGTGGCCGGATTGACGGGAAGCCTGGCCCGGGCCGGAACAGGCTCCGGCGCTGCCGAAACGCGGCGCTTTACGCGCTTTTCACAACAGGGCGGCGACTTCAGCTGGACGCCGCGCAAACTGGACCCCGACGAATGCGCGCCCGTGGCCTACGACGGCTTCTGGCATAACCTGAATGCCTGCGGCTACGGCGCTTTTTACAGTATTGTTGGCATGATGGCCGAAAAATACGGCGCGCCGTACGATCAATTTCCTTTTTCCATGCTGGCCGTCAACGAGGGCGGGATCATCGGTTGGGGCACCATTTGCGGCGCGCTCTACGGCGCGGCCGCGGCTTTTGCCCTGTTCTGGAACCGGGAAGAATGCTCCCCCATGGTCAACGAGCTCTTCCGCTGGTATGAAAGCGCGCAACTGCCCGTCTATGATCCGGGTTCCGCAGCCAGGGCCTTTGTGGGGCCGCTTCCGGCCAACGCGCCCGGTTCCGTGCTCTGCCATGTTTCCGTCTCCAAATGGTGCCACGGCTTCAACAAGAAGGCCGACAGCAATGAGCTGGGCGAGCGCTGCGCCCGCCTGACCGTGGACGTGTCCCGCAAGGCCATTGAAATCCTGAACGCCAAAATAGCGCAGGGCAAGGCATATAAAGGCGCTTTTTCGGTTCAGGCCGCCGTTGTCCAGTGCGCTGCCTGCCATGCCGCGGGCAAGGAGTCAGACATCCAGAAAAGCAAGATGGACTGTGCCCCGTGCCACAGCGGCAATCCGCATCTGGGGGATAAATTCAGGAAACATCCTTGACCCCCCAAGGGCGGACAAAAAAACCATCCGGCATATTATGCCGGATGGTTTTTTTGTGTCTGTGAAGACAGAGACGAAAGCGATCTTGGCCTCAGTTTCCGCCTGGTTAGCTTTCCGGTTCCAGATTGGGGCTGAAATGGTTGGTGCCCCAGGTCAGAGCCAGGACGAAAAGCGCGGCGAACAGGCCGATGGCCGGGCTCCAGAGCGGCGGGGCCGATAGCGAAAGCCGCATGAGCAGGGTACCGATCACAAAGCCCGAATTGCGGAACACCGCATGGTAAAAGGGCATGTAGCGCTGGGCGATGAGCACCATGGCGATGTCCGCGAAAATCAACACGGTATAGATGGTTTCAAAAAAATGCTGGTCCTTGCCGGTTTGCAAATGAAGCACCAGGTCGTGCATGCCGATGGCGAAAAAGATCACGAACAGGGCCAGGGCCAGCAGTTTTTTGCTCATGACATAACGCATGCGCATGTCCGCATTCTGGATAAAGCGCTGTCGCCGCGCGATGCGCCGGTACATGCCCAGGCAGAGAAAAACGCACAGCGCCCCGGCTCCGGACACGCCGATCTCCGCCACCCGCCAGATATTGTCGATATTGACATAAACCGGCTCCGGCAGGGCGGCCAGTTCCTTAAAGGCATTGCGCAGCAGGATCAGGGTCAGGATCTCGAACTGCTTGCCCATGGACTGGGACAGGGACGAAGGGATCACGAAAATCAGGCTCATGACCTCCATGGCCAGAATCAGGGTGAAGGCCAGGTGGATGGCGTAAAAATGGCTTTCCGGCGGCTGGGGCAGCCAGAGCGGGTACAGGCCCAGACGTTTCAGCTCCACGCCCGCCAGGGCGGCCAGATAAAACCAGAGCAAAAAAAGGGCGATGCGCCGCTGGGTGGACGGGCGCTCCCAGAAATGATGCAGCCAGTCGAGTATATCGGTGAGCGGCTGGAATTTGTGAATCAGCATAAAGCCTCTGTACTGCGCGCGTTGCGACGTTATTATTCAGGAAGGAGTACTGACAGGCAGAAGATAGCCGGACGGGCGCAAATGTCAAAGGCGGGAATGTCTCTTTTCGGCGGCAGCCCGTAAACCGCCATGCCCGCAGGACACACGCGACAGGATTCAAACCACAACCCCCGAGCCCGTCCTCCCCAAAGGGCGACAGGTGCCGCCCTCGGAACCGCCCTCCCCCACGGCTTGCCATCCGTGCCCAGAAAACGTAGAAAAAGAGCTTCCCCCACGAGCCCCCATACCTTGCGACAGCATATCCGCAGCACATTGAGGTAGAGATCATGCCCCATAAGGGTCCGCATATTTCCATTTCGCCCGACTATGTGGTCAACCGCATCCTGAAGATCAATATCGACGACTTCGCGGAATGGCCTGAATCCGTGCGCAATCTCGCCATCGCCATCGCCGAGGAACTTTTCCTGGTGGCCTACAATCCCTTTATCGACGCCGACACCGTGCGCGGCAGCGTGCGCGAGAGCTTCGAGCGGGAATCCGTGTCCCTGGCCCACTATTACGCCACGGCCATCGGCGAGGGCATCACCATGTTCTGGTCCGCCTATGAGGCGGAGGCCGAATTTCGGGACAGGCTCATCGACGCCCTGCGCCGCGTCCTGCCCGAGGAATGCATTCTCATCGAGCCCTCGGCCCTGGTGGAAACGGCCACCGACGCCACGGACCTGCGCATGGAGCTGCCCCTGCTGGTGGTGGAGCCGGACAATACCGAGCAAGTGGCCGAGCTGGTCAAGCTGGCCAACGACATGAAGTTCGCGCTGATCCCGCGCGGCGGCGGCTCGGGCATGACCGGCGGGGCCGTGCCCGCGCGCAAACGCACCCTCATCGTCAGCCTGACCCGCCTGACCCGCATCGGGCCCATTGATCCGGACGAAATGACCGTCACCTGCCGGGCCGGGGCCATCACCCAGGAAGTGATTAACGCGGTGGACGCGGCGGGCGCGCTTTTTTCCGTGGACCCCGCCTCCAAGCAGGCCTCGTCCATCGGCGGCAACGTTTCGGAAAACGCGGGCGGCCCCAGCGCCTTTGAATACGGCACCACCCTGGACAATCTGCTCTGGTGGCGCATGGTCACGCCCACGGGCGAAATCATCACCGTGGAGCGCGAGAACCATCCCCGTCACAAGATCCTGCCCGACGAAACCGCCGTCTTTGTGGTCAAGGACGTCAGCGGCGGCGTGCGCAATGTTGTCCATCTGCGCGGCGACGAAATCCGCCTGCCCGGTCTGGGCAAGGACGTGACCAACAAGGCCCTGGGCGGCCTGCCCGGCATGCAGAAGGAAGGCGTGGACGGCATCATCACCGAAGCCTGTTTCATCATCCACAAGAAGCCGCAGCACAAGCGGGTCATGGTCCTGGAATTTTTCGGCCGCTCCATGCACCCCGCGGCCGTGGTGGTGCGCGAGCTGGTGGCCCTGCGCAACCGCATCCGCCAGGAGGGCGACTACGCCCACCTTTCGGCCCTGGAAGAATTCAACGCCAAGTACGTCCAGGCCATCGAATACAAGCGCAAGTCCGAAAAATACGACGGGCTTCCCATTTCTGTGATCATCCTACAGGCCGACGGCGACGACCCCTATCTGCTGGACAAATGCGTGGGCGACATCGTCAGCGTGGTGGAACAGCAGGAGAATGTGGACATCATCGTGGCCGGGGACGACAAGGAGGCCGAACGTTTCTGGGAGGACCGCCACCGCCTGTCGGCCATTGCCAAGCGTACCTCGGGCTTCAAGCTCAATGAGGACGTGGTCATCCCCATGGAGCGCATTCCGGATTTCGCGCTTTTCCTGGAGCAGCTCAACCTGGAGTGCACGGCCGCGTCTTACCGCCATGCCTTGCAGGAAGTAGGCCGCCTGCCCGGCTTCCCCATGGAGGACAAGGACTTCAACCGCGAGTTCTCCCAAGCCTCCAAGGCCGCGTCCGGCGACGTGTCGGCCGCGGATGTCTCGGACATTGAAATGGGCGCGCGGGCCGAAGCCTTTCTGGACCAACTGGCGGAAAAATATCCTCACCTGGCCAAGAAGATCGCCAAAATCCGGGCCTACATGGAGGCCAGCCGCATTGTGGTTGCCAGCCACATGCACGCGGGCGACGGCAACTGCCACGTGAACATCCCGGTCAACTCCAATGACGCCCACATGCTGGAGGAAGCCGAGGAAACAGCGGCCCGGGTCATGGCCGAATGCCAGGAAATGGGCGGCGAAGTTTCGGGCGAGCACGGCATCGGCATCACCAAGATCGCCTTTTTCGGCAAGGACAAAATGGACGCCCTGCGCGCCTTCAAGGAGCGTGTGGACCCCCGCGACGTCATGAACCCGGCCAAGCTGGTGCACCGCGAGCTGCCGGTGCGGCCCTTCACCTTTTCTTTCAACCGCCTGATCAACGACATCCATGCCAGCGGCCTGCCGGACAAGGAAAAGCTCATCAGCCTGCTCACGGCCATCCAGATCTGCACCCGCTGCGGCAAGTGCAAGCAGGTCTGCTCCATGTGCTATCCCGAGCGCTCCATGCAGTACCACCCGCGCAACAAAAACATGGTGCTGGGCATGCTGCTGGAGGCGGTCTATTACTCCCAGGTCAACAAGGGCCGCATTGACGAGCGCCTGCTCAAATGGCTGCGCGACCTGGTGGAGCACTGCACGGCCTGCGGCCGCTGCATGGCCAACTGCCCGGTGAAGATCCCCTCCGGCGAGGTGGCCCTGACCCTGCGCGCCCTGCTGGAACACGAGGGCGCGGGCGGGCATCCCATCAAGGAACGCACCCTGGAGTGGCTGGTGCGCGACATTCCGCACCGGGTGCCCAAGGCCGCCAAGATGGCCTCCCTGGGCCAGAAGATGCAGAACAAATTCCTGGGCTTCGTGCCGGAGATGTGGAAGCGACGCATGCAGAGCCCGCTCTTTTCCGGGCGCGGGCCCAAGATGGGCTATACCAACCTCTACGAGGCCCTCAAGCTGCATCGGGGCTCGGTCTTCGCCCCGGCGGAGCCGCAACCCGGCATGCCCTGCGTCCTCTACTTTCCGGGTTGCGGCGGCGCGCTGTTCTACGACCGCATCGGCCTGTCCTCCATCATGCTCCTGCTCAAGGCCGGTTTTGCCGTGGCCGTGCCGCCCCGGCACCTCTGCTGCGGCTATCCCTTGCTGGCGGCGGGCATGGATACGGCCTTTGAGGACAATCTGGCCCAGAACCGCCAGTATCTGGCGGCCATGCTGCGCAATCTGGCCAAGCAGGGCTTTGACTGCAAATACCTGGTTTCGGCCTGCGGTTCCTGCCGGGACGGCCTGGAACGCCTGCACCTGGAAGAGCAGTTCCCGGACCTGCTGCGGCGGGACGTGAGCCAGCTCGTGCTGCCCCTGCTGGACAAAAATGCCGTACAGGCCGCGCCCGAGGGTAAGAATCTGATCTACCACGGGGCCTGCCACTGCGAATGGGCCGACGTGCACAAAATCAAGGGCCAGAAGCAGTTGGTCAAAGCCCTCGGCGACTTCAGCGGCCTGACGGTCAGCCTCAATCCCGGCTGCTGCGGCGAATCGGGCATGGGCGCCATGACCTCGCCGCAGATCTACAATCTGCTGCGCTCGCGCAAGCAGGACCGCCTGGGACAAGCCTTTGCGGACGGTTATGACGGGCCGGTGGTGGTGGGCTGCCCCTCTTGCAAGATCGGCATTGCCCGCAGCCTGATCAAAATGCACGACAAGCGGCCCGTGCTGCATGTGGCCGAATGGCTGGCCGGGCTGCTGGACGGCGAGGACCGGCGGCAGAGTTTCCGCAAAAAAGCCAACGAGTCGCGCGGCGAGATCCGCGTGATCGAGTTCTAGCATCGACGCATGCGCGCGTGTGGGAAAGGGGCCGGAACCGCTGTGCGGTTCCGGCCCCTTTCATTTCCGCATTGCGGTTACGCGCTTCCTGGCGTCTGATTGCTAAATTTGAGAGCGCATAGGGGGTGTTTCCCAATTGAGGAGTTTTGTCTTTCCGGCAATAAAAACAAGCTTTTTACGAAGGGAATGTACTCTTACGGTACTCGACTTGAGTGAAAAACGCAGGTTGACGCAACCGGAAAGCAAAAAAACATGGAGCAGATTAACTTTGAAATGCTGCGCATTCCAAAGTTAAAGACACGATTATTCCGCCGCTTAGCTATGCTGTTCTCGCCCGTAACGCTCGAAGACTCGCTAACGGGAGAGGCAACAGAGCAAATAAATTGCGCTACGGCTTCGTAGCGTGATACTGCTCTCGCAGCCTCGTTAGAGCCTTTCAAAATTAAAATGCTCCGGTCAGAAGCAGCCCCTAGAAAGAACGGAAGCGCTCCACCTTGGCGGGCGGCAGGTTGCGCAGGACCAAACCGCGTTTTTCGCGGCGGCAGCCCGCGCGGACCAGGGGCGAACAGCCCCAGAGCGCATAGGTGAACTGGATGATGCAGCCGCTGCGGGCCGTGGCCGCGCGCATCTGCTCCACAATGGCCTGTTGCACGGGCGCGGGCAGGCTGAGCAGGGGCAAGGAGGAGACCACGGCAGCCACGGGCCGGTTTGCGGGCAGATAATCGGCCAAGCGCGTCGCGTCGCCCCGGATGACGGTCAGTTCGGGAAAACGGTTCCGCAGGACGCGGCAGAACGCGGGCAGACGTTCCAGCACGAGCAGGCGCTCGGGAGCCACACAGGCCCGCAGCGCCCGAGTCACCGCGCCGGTGCCCGCGCCCAGTTCCACCACCAGGCCGTCGCCAGGCGGCAGCATGGCGGCCATGCGCCGGGCCAGATGGACGCCGCTGGGGCAAAGCGCTCCCACGCTGCGCGGCGCGCGTGCCCACTGTCCCATAAAGGCCTCCGCCCGCCCAAAGCGATCCAGCAGAAGGGCCGGGCGCAGAGAAGGGGCCATCCCTTCCAGGGTCTGCCGTCCCAGGTTCAGGGCCAGAGTCGCCAAACGCTCCCGTGCCGCAAGCGCGCAGGAAAATATCTTCATCGCTCACTCCTGGTTGAAAAGAACACGCTGTGCGTGCAAGACGTAGCGCGAGCGGCGTCAGCAAAGCGTCAGGCCGGATGCCGGGCATGTCCGGCGCGGCTCGCTCCTGTTTCAGGCCGTCCGGGGAAAATACGCCTGCGGCGATTGCACTGTGCGTTACGTCCGCGCGCAACGGCAACCAGGGCGCGTTAACACTACTGGGATTTTGTTCGCTGGCTAGGAAAACGACCCTTTTATGAAGGGAGCGTACTCTTACGGTACGTGACCGGAATAAAAGGTGAAGTTCGACGACGCCAGCGGGCGAAAGAACGTAGTGTTAACGCGCCCTAAAGCGGTTGGCGCATTTCGTGCGTGAGCGGCTCTAAACGGCCGCCATCGTATCACGGCAATGCCGCGAACGGCCCCCTGCGGTCGGAACGCAAAGCAACGGCTGGCAGGCTGCCACGCCCGACGCCTTCGCGACCCCGTATCGACATTCAGGCTCGAACATGATACCCGCCAAGCATGCTTAATATTGATTTTTCCCAAGCTCTCCACACGCTGGCCATCGCCCTGGTGCCCGCGCTGCTGGGCATCATCCTGCACGAAGTGGCCCACGGCTGGGTGGCCGAACGCTGCGGTGACCCCACGGCCCGCCTCATGGGCCGCCTGACCCTGAACCCCCTGCCGCATATTGATCCCATGGGGCTGCTGGTCTTCGGCCTGACCAGCCTTTCCGGCGCGTTTGTTTTCGGCTGGGCCAAGCCCGTGCCCGTAAACGCGCGCTATTTCCGCCATCCCGCCAGGGACATGATGCTGGTGGCTCTGGCCGGGCCGCTGACGAACTTCCTGCTGGCCGTGCTTTTCGGCGTGACCCTGCGCCTGGTGCTGGCCTTTTTCCCCTTTGACGCCTGGCAACAGCACAACTTCTACATTTTCGTCCTGTCTTCCCTCCAGGCCGGCGTGGTGATCAATTTCGGCCTGGGCTGGCTCAATCTGGTGCCTATTCCGCCGCTGGACGGCAGCAAGGTTGTGGCCTATTTTCTGCCCGGCGAAACGGCCTGGCGCTACCTGAGCATGGAGCGCTACGGTTTTATCATTCTTTTGCTGCTGCTGTTCACCGGAGCCCTGGGCTACGTGCTGGGGCCGCTGGTCAGCGGCAGCGCCAGAGGGCTTCTGTCCCTCCTGGGCTTATTGTAATCCAAAGGGAACACTGATTAATGGCCTTGTTGCCGCCTGCCTCGGCAGAGAACAAAACCCCTCATTAATCAGCGCTTCCCGGAGCAGATTCACTTTGAAATTTTATAAAGTTCAAAGTGAAATTGCTCTAAGACCTCCCCGCCGCAGGCGCGGGGAAAAACGGGGCATTACGCGCTTGAAATACGTGGGCATCGATTACGGTCTGGCCCGCACGGGTCTGGCCGTGTCCGACCCGGAAGGGCGGCTGGCCTTTCCCCTGGTCACCCTGCGCCTTGAGGAATACCCAAACCGTAAGGACTTCCTGGCGGCCCTGGCCGCCAGAATCACTGCGGAAGAGGCAGAAGCCGTGGTCATGGGCCTGCCCCTGCTGGACGACGGCACGGACAGCCTGACCACCCGCCAGGTGCGCAATGTTACCGAGCGCCTCAAACGCCGGGTGGACCTGCCAGTCTTTTACATGCCCGAGCTGCTGAGTTCCGAAGAGGCTTGGTCCGACCTGCGCGACGCCGGGCTCACGGCCCGCAAACGCAAGGCCGTGCTGGACCAGCAGGCGGCGGTGCGCATCCTCGCTTCTTTTCTGGCGCTGCCCCCCGAACAACGGAGACCGGCATGAAAACCATGCTGCGCATAGTGGGCCTGCTGTTTGTGCTCGCCCTGGCGGCCTGCGGCTGGCTGTGGTACGAAGCCCAGGTCTTTCTGAACAGCGCGCCCGAAACGCCGGGCCGCGAAATCTTTTTCGACGTGACGCCCGGCGCGCGCCTGGGGCAGGTTTCCGCCGCTCTGGCCGAAAAGGGCCTGGTTACCGATGCCCGCAAGTTCAGCCTGCTGGCCCGCTACAAACAATGGGAAAACCGTCTCCAGGCCGGGCGCTTCGCCCTGAACAGCGGCTGGACGCCCGAGCAGGTCTTGGACGCCCTGGTCAACGGCAAGCCCGTGCTTTTCCGTATCACGGTGCCCGAAGGTCTGACATGGTGGCAGACCGGCCGCCTGCTGGAAGAGGCCGGGCTGGTCCGCTTCGCGGATTTCCGGGACGTGGTCACGGACCCGGATTTTCTGCGCCATTACGGCATTCCCTTTGCCACGGCCGAGGGTTTTCTGATGCCCGACACCTATCTGCTCAAAAAAACCGACGAGCCGGACGACGCGCAGTTCAAGGCCCAGGCCCGCGCCGTGGCGGGCCGCATGGTGGACAATTTCTGGCGCAAAACCGCCGCCGTCTGGCCCGGCAAGGCCAGGCCCAAGCCCGACGATCTCAAAAAATGGGTGATTCTGGCCTCCGTGGTGGAAAAGGAAACCGCCATCGACGCGGAGCGGCCCCGTGTGGCCGGGGTGTACCGGAACCGCCTGGCCCGGCAGATGCTGCTCCAGGCCGATCCCACGGTGATCTACGGCATGGGACCGGCCTTTGACGGCAATCTGCGCCGCAAAGACCTGGACGATCCGAACAACCCTTACAATACCTATCAGCGGCCCGGCCTGCCGCCGGGGCCCATCTGCTCCTTCGGCACGGCGGCCCTGGCCTCGGCCGTCAATCCGGAAGCCCACGATTTTCTGTACTTTGTGGCCAAGACTGACGGCGGCGAGCACGTCTTTTCCACCACACTCACGGAACACAATCGCGCCGTGCGCCAGTATTTGCAAAACCGGCGCGGCGGGCGTTAAGGTGGGCGTAACGCAACGCCAGGAGGCCGTATGAACTATCTTATTGTGGAAGACTTTTCCGGCCAGGCCGTGCCCTTTATCTTTCCGCGCCGGGTGGACCACGGCGACATGCGCGAACAGTTGCCCTACGGCCAGGTACTCTCCTGCGGCGTGCTGGAACTGGGGCCCGACGGCTTCATCTGCTCCGGCGGCAACAATGAACTGGGCGTCAAGGCGCGGCCCGAGGAGGATGCGGCGATTATCGCCGAGGCCCTCCGGCGGCGGTGAAAGTAGACGCCCGCGCCGGAAGCCAAGGCGCCTTTAGCCGTTCGCGAGCAAAGCGAGCGTTGCTGTCCTTCTCCGTACGGTTCCTTTGTCGCCAACGGCTAAGGCAAGGCCTTCGGCCAACGGCTGCCGCAAGGACAGCGGCGCTACGGATGACGACAACAACAGGCTGAAGGCAGCGTCAACTTCGAGAATGTCGATTCTCAAAGGCAATCTGTTCTAGACGGGTCCGCCCCGCAGTCAAGGCTCTTGCATGATCCGCTCCGCCCCGAACCGCGTTCCCGGCCTCATCGTGGGCGGAACCGGCAGCAACGCCGGTAAAACCGTCACCACCCTGGCCCTGCTCTGCGCCCTGCAGGCCAGGGGCCTGCGGGTCCATGCCGCCAAGACCGGCCCGGACTTCATCGACACCGCCTTTCACGCCGCGTTGACCGGCGCGCCCGCCGCCAACCTGGACGTCTGGATGTGCCGCGCGTCCCGGCCGAACCGCGCGGGAGAGCCGTTGCGCCGCATCCCCCAGGGGCTGGCCCGGATCTTTGCCCGCATGCGGGCCCCCGGAATGGACGGCCGGGCCCCGGATATTCTGCTGGTGGAGGGGGCCATGGGCCTCTACGACGGCGGCGCTGGAGGCTCCGGCTGCACGGCCCAGTTGGCGGCCCTGCTGGGCCTGCCCGTGCTGCTGGTGCTCAATGCCCACGGCCTGGGCCAGTCCGTGGCCGCCCTGGCGGAAGGCTTTCTGCGCCATCGCCCGGCCTGGAGCGCAGGCACGGGACAACCCGCCTTTGCCGGAATGATCTGCACCCACGCGGGCAGCGAAAAGCACAGGGAAATTCTACGCCAGGCCCTGGCCCCATTGGTTGCGGATACGGATGTGCCCCTGCTGGGCCTTTTACCGCGCGACGGCGCGCCGAGGCTGGAATCCCGCCATCTGGGCCTGGTGGAGGCGCGCGAATCCCTGTCCGGCCTGGACCGGGGCGCGCTGGCCGCCTGGCTGGAAACGCATTGCGATCTGGACGAGCTATTGTGTAGCCTGGGCGCGCCCTTGGGCAACAGGCCCCAAACCGCCCTCCAAACAACGCCATCGACCGTTTCCGCCGCTGGGAGCACAACGGCCGCAGCAGCCCGCTTTTTTCCGCCCCGCGTCCGCGCCGGGAAAAACGCGGGCCCTGCCGCACGACAAGTCCGGCCTCTGCTGGGCGTGGCACGAGACGCGGCCTTCAGCTTCTGCTATGCGGATCTGCCCGCCCTGCTGCAGGAACTGGGCGCGGACCTGGCTTTTTTCTCGCCGCTCAGTGATGCCGCGCCGCCGCCAGGCTGTTGCGGACTCTATTTTCCCGGCGGCTACCCCGAGCTGCATGCCGCCCAGCTGGCCGCCAATACCGCCATGCGCGCGGCCCTGCGAGACATGGCGGCCCAAGGCCTGCCCATCTACGGCGAATGCGGGGGCTACATCTACCTGATGCGCGAACTGCGTCTGGAGGGACAAGGCCACGCCATGAGCGGCCTGCTGCCGCTGGATTGCCGCATGGGCGACCGGCTGGCGGCGCTGGGTTACCGTGCGGCCCAGACCCTGCCCGGCTGGCCCGCCAATGTCGATATCCCGGCCGGCATCATACGGGTGCGCGGCCATGAGTTTCACTATGGCCGCCTGACTCAAACGGAACTGCCGCCCGGCTGCGCGCCCCTCTGGCAGCTGAGCGACAGCAAGGGCGCGCCCCTGGGACCGGAAGGCTGCCGCCGGGGTTGTGTGGCCGGTTCCTGGCTGCATCTCTACCCGGAAGGCGCGCGGAACTTCTGGCGGGCCTGGCTCGCCGCCCTGCCCGCGTCCGGCATTCTAGCCGGTAAGCCCTGAGAGGAACATATGCCTACCGTAGAACTGGACCCGGCCTGCACGCCGCAGGAAATTGAAGCCCGCTCCTTTGCCATTATCGACGCGGAAATTCCCGAACCGCGTCCCTTCAGCGGCGGGCTCTGGGAGGTGGCCCGGCGTTGCGTGCACACCTTGGGCGATACGGAGATCGTTGCGGATTTGCGCTTGAGCCGGGACGGCCTTGCGGCGGGCGTGGCGGCTTTGCGCCGGGGCTGCACGGTCTATACGGACACGCGCATGGCCGCCGCCGGGCTGCCTCTGCGCCGCCTGACCCCTCTGGGCGTCACGGTGACGCCGCTCATGGGACTGCCGGGACTGGAAGAGATCTCCCGCCGCCGGGGCGTCACGCGTTCCCGCGCGGGAATCGAGATGATCGCGGACAGGCTGGCCGGGCAGATCATGGTCATCGGCAATGCGCCCACGGCCCTGCTGGCCCTGTTGGAGGCGCTGAACCAAGGCGCGCCCGCGCCCGCCCTGGTTGTGGGCATGCCTGTGGGATTTGTGAACGCGGCCCAGTCCAAGGAACTGTTGCGGCAAAGCCCCTGGCCGCATTTCACTTTGCTGGGCCGCAAGGGAGGTTCGGCCGTGGCCGCCGCCTGCGTCAACGCGCTGGCGGAACTGGCCCTGGCGAAGAACGCCTGATCCCGGAAAAAGGGGACGCCACGCTACGTGTCCGTACGCACGTCATCCCAGGCGGCGTCCATGTAGCGGATGAGCCAGTTGAACATTCTGTGCCGTTCCACGACCACGCCGGGATCAAGCCCGGCCGGAGCGTCCCGGCCGTTGACCCGCGCGTCCGCGCAGGCCCAGTCATAGCGGTAGATGCGGTCCGCCTCGTCCAGAATCCGCGACGGCGCGCGCAGGCGGCAGGACCGCAAAAAACCCGGATAATCGCCGCAACCACGCACCATGGCGGCCATGCCCCCGACATCACAGACAGCCCTCGGATAGGCCAGCGTATCCACGAGACCGAGGGCCCACAGGCCGACCCAGGCGCATTCATAGCGCCAGGTGAAGTCGGCGAGACTCTTCCCCTCCGGGGCCGGGCCGCTGATGAAAGCCCGCTCCCCGGGGCTGAGAAAATCCCGGGCGCTGTACTGCTCAAGCAAATCCGCAATACTCGCGCGCGCGGCCTCCACGCCCCGACTGGAAACAAGCTCCGCAAACACCGAAGTGAGGAGGATGCCCAGCGTGCGCTGCGCCACCTCCTCCACGGAACGCGGCAGATAGGCCGCATCGCCCACAATGGGCGGCAGGGCGGCGCAGACGGGCACGCCCTCCGCAGCCAGGCACTTGTTGCTGCGCTCCTTGCGCGCTTCGCCCGATGCCGTGGCCTTGGGCGGAACAAGCAGGGCCGCGGGCGCGGTGACGGTCCAGGAGTCGAAATCCGATTCCCCGTCGGCGTTGAAGACTGTCGCGCCATCAGCGGTATACAGATCGGCCGGGGGCAGAAAAATCAGCCCGTGCCCTTCGCCCGCGACAGTCATGACGGCCCCGAAGGTGGCGTCGTCCATATCCTTGTCCGCCACTACGCCTACACAGAGCGTGAAAACCTTGATCTGAGCCAGCAGGGATTGTTTCAGACTTTCCTTGTCCGTGGGAATGGCGGCGAAGAAGTCATGCATGCCCTGCATCATTTCTGTAAAAGACCCGCCGTCCGCATCACGCGACTTCAGATGAAAGGCTATATGTCGCCGGGACAGCAGCTTCCGCCTTGCGGCAATAAGCGTGTCACCGCGATTTTCAAGGGACCAGCCGGAAAGCAGCCTGGCCAGAAGAGGAAAAAAATCATCTCTGGAGGCCAGCGTCATATACAAGGTGCACTGTTGCATCCTTCCCTCCGGTCCGCTGTGTTTTTCTCAAAAAAAGCCCGGCGCACGTCCCGGGCTACTTCTGGTCCGGCCCGTCCCGCGCGTCGCCCGGAACCGGCGGTTCCGAGACGCCATCCGATTCCGCACCCGGTTCCGCGCCGCCCATATCCAGCACCGGCGGCAGAGCTTTCACATGTTCCGCCTCCACCAGCATGACGCGCTGTTCCTCGCTCCGCGGCAGGGGAACGCAGCCTTTGTCCACCAGCACAATGCCGGTGCGCTCCAGCACTTCCCGGCGGAAAGCGTATTCCTGCTCCATGCGGCGCTGGCGGTAGACGAACCAGCGGTGCCCCAGGAAACAGACGGCCAGCAGAGCCGTAGCGCTGCCCACGATCCAGGGAATATAGGCCGTCAGCGCGCCGCCCAGCCGGACCAGGGCGGAAAAAGCCCCGTCCACAAAGAAGAGCCCCGCGCCCAGCAGAAGAATGCCCAACAACAGCACAACCGTGGGCGCGTTGCGCACCATGGCGTAAAAACGCTGCAGGCGTTCAGGCACCGCGGCACTGTCCGCGCCGTCCTGCTCCCCTTCCAGCGTATGGGAAAGCCAGCGGCCCGTGAGGTGCACCACCAGCAAAAGGGCCACCGGCGCGAGCACAGCGGCCAGCGCCCAGATCAGCCAGGGAAAGCGGGCCACCGGCGGCCCGCCGGGCGCCTCGGGCGCGGCATGCACCAGACCGTAGAAAAAAGACACGCCGCCCACGATCATCTCCACGAAAAGCACGGCGATCAGCAGATAAAACAGCGTATCTTTATGCTCTCCGGCATACCAGGGCCGGACGCGGCCGCGCGTCGTCCCGCCGGGTGCGGCCTGGGCGTCGGCGGTCTTTTCCGCACCGGCATCCGGTTGGGAAGACCCTCTGAAATCTCGGGAGGAATGGTCGGGAGACGTCTTCATGACATACCTCAATGCGGCAAAGCATACGTGTCCGGTCCGCATCCGGCAAGTCCCCGCCCTTGCCCCCGGCGGCCATCTGGCTTACCCTACGGCGTACAGGCAAAGGGGGCGACATGCATGTTCTGGTAACCGGCGCTGCCGGCTTCATCGGCTATCATCTGGCCCGGCGGCTGCTGGCTGACGGGCACACTGTGGTAGGCATCGACAATTGCAACGACTACTATGACGTGCGGTTGAAAAAGGACCGGCTGGCCGGCCTGCAAGCCCTGCCCGAGGCCCCCGCCCGCTTTCGCTTCGAGCTTCTGGACCTGGCCGACGGCGGGGGCATGGCCGAACTTTTCCGGCGCGAGCGTTTCAGCCACGTGGTCAATCTGGCGGCCCAGGCCGGTGTGCGCTACAGCCTGCAAAATCCCGCTTCCTACGTCAATTCCAATCTGGCGGGCTTCGGCAATCTGCTGGAAGGCTGCCGCCACAACGGGGTGGAACATCTGCTCTTCGCCTCCTCCTCCTCGGTCTACGGCCTCAACGCCGCCCGCCCCTATTCCGTGCACCATAACGTGGACCATCCGGTGAGCCTGTACGCGGCCACCAAGAAGAGCAACGAACTCATGGCCCATGCCTACAGCCACCTCTACCGCCTGCCCTGCACGGGCCTGCGCTTTTTCACGGTCTACGGCCCCTGGGGCCGCCCGGACATGGCCCTGCATCTCTTTACCACGGCCATTGTGCGGGGCGAAGCCATCAAGGTCTTCAACGAGGGCCGCATGCGCCGCGACTTCACCTATATCGACGACATCGTGGAAGGCGTGGTCCGCCTGCTGCCCCTGATTCCCGCGCCCGACCCGGCCTTCGACGCCGCCGCGCCCGACCCGGCCTCCAGTTCCGCGCCCTGGCGCATCTATAATATCGGCAATAACCAGACTGTGGAACTCAACGAGTTCATCGCCGTACTGGAAGAGGCCCTGGGCAGGACCGCCCGCAAGGAGCTGCTGCCCATGCAGCCCGGCGACGTGGAAGCCACCTGGGCCGACATCGACGCCCTGACCGCCGCCACCGGCTTTGCCCCCGTGACCCCACTGCGCGAGGGCATCGCCCGCTTTGTGGACTGGTACAAAGAGTATTACAAGATATGAGCACACAGGACATACAGCCCGCCACGCCGCGTAAGCCCGAAATTCTCGCCCCGGCCGGGGACACGCCCTCCTTTCTGGCCGCCCTGGCCGCCGGAGCCGACGCCGTCTATCTGGGCCTGAAACATTTTTCCGCCCGCATGCAGGCGGAAAACTTCGGCCTTACCGAATTGTCGCGGCTCACGGATCTGGCCCACGCCGAAAACGCGCGTGTCTACGTGGCCATGAACACCCTGGTCAAGCCCGGCGAAAACGCCGCCGCCTACCGTCTGGCCGCGCGCCTGGCCCGTCAGGTGCGTCCGGACGGCCTGATCATCCAGGATCTGGCCATGCTGGATCTGGCCCGGCAGGCCGGGTTCGAGGGCGGCCTGTTTCTATCCACCCTGGCCAATCTGACCCATCCCGAAGCGCTGACTCAGGCCAAAGCCCTGGGCGCGAACCGCGTCATCTTGCCGCGCGAGCTGTCCATCGACGAAATCCGGCGCATGGGCGAAGCCTGCCCCGAGGGCCTCGACCTGGAATGCTTCATCCACGGGGCCCTGTGCTACTGTGTGTCCGGGCGTTGCTACTGGTCCAGCTACATGGGCGGCAAAAGCGGCCTGCGAGGCCGCTGTGTGCAACCCTGCCGCCGCATCTACCGCCAGGGCGGCGCGGCGGCCCAGGCCCTTTTCCGCAATGCGGAAAACGAGGAGCGCGAAGCCGCCCGCCGCGACGGGAAAAAGGCGCGCGACGGCCGGTCCTCCCGCGACGTCCGCCCTTTCGAGCGCGAGAACAGGCCCTCCCGCCAGATACGCCCCCCGGCGCGCGGCAAGGAACACAGCGGGCGCTTTTTTTCCTGCCTGGATCTTTCCCTGGACGTGCTGGCCAAGACCCTGCTGGACATCCCGCACCTGGTATCCTGGAAAATTGAAGGCCGCAAAAAAGGCCCGCACTACGTCTACCATGTGGTCACGGCCTACCGCATGCTGCGGGACAACCCCGGCGACTCCAAGGCCCGCAAGACCGCCGAGGAAATTCTGGAAATGGCCCTGGGCCGCCCCGGCAGCCGGGCGCGCTTTCTGCCCCAGAAGAACAACGTGCCCACCACGCCCGACGGCCAGACCAGTTCGGGCCTGCTGGCGGGCAAAATCCGGGTGGAGCCCGACGGCCGCCTCGTGCTCAAGCCGCATTTCGAACTGCTGCCGCAGGATTATCTGCGCATAGGCGTTGAGGACGAGCGCTGGCACGCCACCCTGCCCGTGACCCGGCGCATTCCCAAGGCCGGAAGCCTGATCCTGCGCCTGCCCAAGCACAAGACGCCCAAGGCTGGCACGCCGGTCTTTCTTATCGACCGGCGCGAGCCTGAACTCATGCGCTTGCTCACGTCCTGGCAGGCGCGGCTGGACGCCCTGCCCGGCTGCCCCAGCAAGGCCGTGGACAGTGCCCCCCGCCTGCCCAGGGCCGTGAAGCCCAGGGCCAGGGCGGACATGCTGCTGCGCGCCAGCCTGCCCCAGGGCCGTGAAACGCGCGGCGGGCGCAATCAGCTGCTGGCTCTCTGGCTTTCGCCGCGCAGCGCGGAAATTTCGCGCACCGTGGCCCCGCGCGTGGCCTGGTGGCTGCCGCCCGTCATCTGGCCTGAAGAGGAAGACGGCCTGCGCCGCATGATCGCCCGCCTCTGGCGCGACGGCGCGCGGCATTTCGTCTGCAACGCGCCCTGGCAGCGCGGCTTTTTCCCGGATGCGCTGCCCAAGGACGCCGATCTGCTGGCCGGGCCCTTCTGCAATGCGGCCAACGCGCCCGCTCTGGGCATGCTGGCAGGCATGGGTTTCACCGGGGCTTTCGTCAGCCCGGAACTGGCCCGCGAGGACCTGCTGGCCCTGCCGGAACAGAGCCCCCTGCCCCTGGGCGCGGTGCTCAGCGGATTCTGGCCCGTGGGCCTCAGCCGTTTCGGCCTGCTGGGCGTCAAGGCCAACGAGCCGTTCATGAGTCCCAAGGGCGAGGTTTTCTGGGCTCGCCAGTACGGCGGCAATGTCTGGATCTATCCCGGCTGGCCCCTGGACCTCACGGCCAAGCGCCAGGAGCTGACGGCCGCGGGTTACGGCTTTTTCGTCCATATTCAGGAGAATCCGCCCGCCGGTCTGCCGGAGGCGCGGCGGCAGGGGTTGTTTAACTGGGACGGCGCCCTCCTTTAGAGGGTGTCGTCATGAGTGTCTTTTCGGTTATCTCTGCGTCGAACTTCGCCTTTTATTCCAGTCGAGTACCAGAAGAGAACACTCCTTCCATAAAAGGCTTGTTCTCCTTGATATAACACGAAAATCCACTCATGACGACACCTTCTAGTGTCTAATTTGAAAAATTAGACACATAAAACCCGTAGGGTTTTACGGCGGCGATGAAGCCGCCGTGAGTCAGCGAAAAACCACCTTTTTTCGCTGACGATCCTGCGAAAATTAAGAGCATAATTATGCTCGAAATTTTTGCAATCAGACACTAGAAACAGCTCCCAAGAAGCGGCAAAAATCCTCATTACTCGACGCTTCCTCCAGAGCTTTCCTTACCGGCGACACAAAATCTTGAATGGGCATTGGGGATACGGCGGATCAGCACGATAAAAATGAACGAGCAAGAAAGCATCAGCGCGGCTCGCGCCGCTTTTCCGCGCGGGTTGGAGCAGCCCGGCGGGGCTCTGCGCTTCGGGCTGGACGCGCTCTTGCTGGCGGCCTTCGCGGCCCGGCATTGCGAGGAACGCCGCGCCCGCCTCTCCCAAGCGACAGCCCAAACCTTGCGCCTGTCCGTTGCGGAACTGGGTTGCGGTTGCGGAGCGGCCCTGCTGGCCCTGGCCCTGCGCTGCCCCGAAGTAAGCGGCCAGGGACTGGAGCGGGAAGAAAGCCTGCTGGCGGCTGCCCGGCGTAATGCCGTTGCCCTGGGCCTGGAGCAGCGCCTGCGCTTTCTGCATACGGACCTTGCGGAGTTGCGGCCCGAATCGGAAAGAAAGCTCGCGCCGGACCTGGTGCTGGCCAACCCGCCCTACGGCTTGCCGGGGCGGGGCAGAATGTCGCCCTCGGCCATGCGGGAGCGCGCGCTGCGCGACGCCGACGCTCTGCGCGTTTTCTGCCGTGCCGCCGCCCGGCTTCTGCCCTATCGGGGACATTTTTTCTGCATTTTCGAGGCCCGTTCCCTGTCCCGGCTCTGCGCCGCGCTCGGCGAAGCCCGCCTGGGCCTGCGCCGCATCGTTCCCGTGCGGCCCAACAGCCACAGCCCGGCCACGCGCCTGTTGGTGGAGGCCCGCAAGGACGCCGCCGCCGAGCTGCGCCTGGAAGCTCCGCTGACCCTACACCGCAAACAATCGCGCCAAGCCGCGCGGGCCGTGCCTTTCTGGACTTCGCGGGCTCTGGCTTTCTGCCCTTGGCTGACCGCCACAACATGAGGTTACACATGAATTTTATTGCGGACCTGCACATCCATTCGCGTTTCTCCCGGGCCACCAGCAAGCAGCTCAATCCCCGCCATCTGGCGGCCTGGGCGCGCTGCAAAGGCATCGACGTGCTGGGCACCGGCGATTTCACCCATCCGCAATGGCGGGCCGAGCTGCGCGAGCAGATGGTTTTCGACGAAGCCAGCGGCCTCTACCGTCTGAAGGGCGAGCCGGAGGAGCTGGACTTTCTCGGCGGCGCGCGCACCCGCCCCCATGAGGGCGGCAAAGAGCCGCTGTTCTGCCTGCAGGCGGAGATCAGTTCCATCTACAAACGCCACGGCAAGGTGCGCAAGGTGCACAATCTGCTCTTCGTGCCCAGCCTGGAAGACGCGGACCGCCTTTCCGAACGCCTGGCCCAGATCGGCAACCTCAATTCCGACGGGCGGCCCATTCTGGGCCTGGATTCGCGCGACCTGCTGGAAATCATGCTCGAAACCGTGCCGCAGGGCGTGCTGGTGCCCGCCCATGTCTGGACGCCCTGGTTCGCCTTGTTCGGCTCCAAATCCGGCTTTAATCGTCTGGAGGACTGCTTCGCCGACCTTTCCGAGCATGTTTTCGCCCTGGAAACCGGCCTCTCCTCGGACCCGGCCATGAACCGCCTGATCAGCGGGTTGGACGGCTATGCCCTGATTTCCAATTCCGACGCCCATTCCGGAGCCAACCTGGGTCGCGAGGCCAATCTTTTTGCCGGGCCGCCCTCTTACGCGGGCATGTTCACGGCCCTGCGCGCGGCGGCTAGGCGCGAATCCCAGGAAAACCTGGACTGCCGTTTTCTGGGCACCATGGAATTCTATCCCGAAGAAGGCAAATACCATCTGGACGGGCACCGGGCCTGCAACGTGGTGCTGGAACCGCGCGATGCCCTGGCCCTGGACAATATCTGCCCGGTCTGCGGCAAGCCCCTGACCGTGGGCGTGCTGCACCGCGTGCTGGAACTGGCCGACCGCGAAACTCCGGCCCAACTGCCCCTGGAGCCCGAGGCCCAGCCCCTGATTCCCCTGCCGGAGGTGGTGGGTGAAATTCTGGGCGTGGGCTCCGGCTCGCGCAAGGTGCAGGAGCGTTACAGCCGCCTGCTGCGCGAACTGGGGCCGGAGCTGGATATCCTCTGCCACCTGCCGGAAGCGGATATCCGCGCCCACTGGGAGCCTCTGGGCGAGGCCGTGGCCCGCATGCGGCGCGGCCAGGTCATCCGCCAGGGCGGATTTGACGGCCAATACGGCGTGGTGCGCGTGTTCGAGCCCGAAGAACTGCGCGACGTGCGCGGGGGCGGGCAGAGCCTGCCGGGCCTGGAACGCTCCGCCGCCAGGTCCGGACGCCCGCGTAAGGCTGCCGCCACGGTTCCCGCCGCAAGCGGCTCGGGGAACGGCCTGCCCCTGCTGGCTCTGGCCAAGCCCGCGCCGGGCAAGGGTCATGAGACGCAGCACACCGGACTTTCGGGATACGCGGGACACGCGGGGCACTCTGAACCGGCAGAGCAACCCGCGTCCGCCACGCTGTTTTCCGAGGAGCAGAATGCGGCCCTGAACGCGGGGCCCGGCCCGGTGCTGATTCTGGCCGGTCCGGGCGCGGGCAAGACCCGCGTGCTCATCGGCCGCCTGCAGCGGTTGCTGGAAGAAGGTGCGCGGCCCCAGGATCTGCTGGCCGTAACCTTTACCCGCCGGGCCGCCGGGGAACTGCGGGAACGCCTCAGCGCGGCCCTGCCGCATTTGTCCCGCCTGCCGCAATGCGACACCCTGCACGGCCTGGCCTGGGGCGAATTGCGCAAAGCGGAACCGCACTGCCTGCTCCTGGCCGAGGACGCGGCCTTCCGCCTGTTCAGCGCGGCCAATGCGGACCAGCCCGCCCGGCGGCTGCGCACGCTCTGGGACGCCCTGAATCTGGCCCGCGAAAGTCGGAAGGAACCGGCGCAAGGCAGTGACCTGGACGAGGCCGCCGCGCGCTACCGGCAACGCAAAAACGCCCAGAGCGGCGTCCGCTATGTGGATTACGCCGATCTGCTGGACTGGCTGCTGGAACAGGCGCCCAATCTGGCCCAAAGGCCGGACGGGCCCTGGCGGCATGTGCTGGTGGACGAGGTGCAGGATCTTTCACCCGTGCAGCTGGCCGTGATTCGCGCCCTGCTGCCGCCGGACGGCCGGGGATTTTTCGGCATCGGCGACCCGGATCAGGCCATTTACGGCTTCCGTGGGGCCACGGGCCAGAGCGAGGATTCCCTGCGGGCCTGCTGGCCGACGCTTATGGTCTACAGGCTGGGACAAAGCTACCGCGCCAGCCAGGACGTACTGGACATGGCCCAGAATCTTCTGCAGGGCCGGGGCCGATGCGGCAACCTGCACGCGGCCAGGCCCCTGAGGGCCCAGTTGCAGCTTTTCGCCGCGCCGGACGAGCGGGCCGAAGCCCGCTGGCTGGCCGGGCGCGTGCAGCGGCTTATCGGGGCCACGGCCCACACTCTTTTGGACCAGGCCCAAAACCGCGCCGACGCCGGAGAACTGGACAACAGCCTGTCGCCGGGCGACGTGGCCGTGCTGGTACGCCTCAAGGCCCAGATTCCGCCCCTGCGCGCGGCCCTGGAACAAATGGGCATCCCCTGCGCGGCTCCGGCCCAGGAGGAATTCTGGCAGGAGCCGGTCTGCGCCCGCTTCCTGGCCCTGGCCACCGGGCATTGCGGTTTTGCGGATATTCTGCCCACCCCGCCGGATCTGCCTGCCCCGGCCGCCCCGGCGGAGCCGTTGCCCTGGCCCGAGGGCAATCTGCCCAAGCCGCAGGAGATGACGACCTGGCTGGGCGCACAGGCCTGGACCGGGGAGCTCTTTTGCCAGAGCCGCCAGTGGCGGTCGCTCTGCCGCCTCTGGCAGGAATGCGGCGGCTGGCAGCCCCTTTTCCAGCGCCTGGCCTGGCTGCATGAGGCGGAGTTGGTGCGGGCCAAAGCCGAGCAGGTTCAGATTCTCACCCTGCACGCTTCCAAGGGCCTGGAGTTTCAGGCGGTCTTTCTGCCCGGCCTGGAAAGCGGCCTGTTGCCCCTGCGGCGTGAACTGCTGTTTGAAAACGCGGCGGAGAACACTATGAACGACGCGGACGCAGCCGTTCCGGGCGTGGAAGCGGACCCGGAGGCCCGGCTTGCGGAAGAACGCCGCCTGCTTTACGTGGGCCTGACCCGCGCCGCGCGGGCGCTGTTTGTGAGCTATTGCGCCCGCCGCACCCTGTACGGCAGAAAACTGCGCTTGGCACCGTCGCCCTTTTTGGCCCAGATCCGCGATTTCTGCCGCCAGAGCACCCTGACCCCGCACAAGCGCAAATCAGAGGAGCATCTTTCGCTCCTGGGATAGTGGGCAATAATTCCCGTTCCGGATAAACTGCTGGGTGTAGAGCAATTTCAAAGTGAAATTGCTCTACACCCAGCAGAACGGCCTTACATGCGGGCAAGTTCCCGCCGAAATGAGAAGAACAGGAAAGGAGCGGGACGCCGCGCGGCGTCCCGCCTGTATTTGCGCGGGAGCACGGGAAAAAACGTTGGCTCGAAAAGGCAGCGGCTTCCAGACAGAATTTCCAAAGCCGCCGAGGCCCTTCCGGGCCGTCAATGCGAAAGCGCGCTATTCCTCAAGCCAGGAATCGTCTTCCAGAACCTTGTAGCCGCGCACAGTGAGGTAGAACACGCCGTCCACCTCTTCCACCAGGCCGGTGACTTCCACGGGCACGCTGACCTCACCGGCCAGATCCATCCCGGCCCCGCGCGGCATCACGCGGTATTCCACATCATCCTGCACCACGGCCACCCTGGCCTGGCGCTCATCCACAGAACGCGGTACAGCCGCGACATAGCCTTTAACGGTAACGGGGCTCTTATTCATGCTCTGACATAGCCTCTGCAAGCTTTTTTTTGGCCTATAGCGCCTTTTGCGGCATGAGGCAAGAGAGTGCCGCAAACCAGCGCCCGGCGTGGCCTGACGGCCATTTTGCCTCTGGACGCGCCTGCCCTCTTCCCGTTCAAGGATGGTATTTTTTGACCAGCTCATACCAGTGCCCGCGCGAGATGCCGGCCACGCCTGCGGCCCGGCGCGCGTCGCCCGCGCTCACGGTCATGACCCGGCGCACATATTCCTCTTCGGCGCGGGATTTCCACTCCCTCAGGCTGGGCAGATCGCCGCTGCCGCCCGCGATTGCGGCTGTCCCGGCGCGGCCGTCTTCCACATGGGCCGCGGGCAGCGTCCGTGCGGGGGGCGGCACGGGCTCCGGGCTTTGCTCCCGGCCACGGCTTACCCGGTGCCGGGCCACGGCCACCCGCATCTGGGTGGGCAGATGCCCGGGCAGGATCAGATCCCCCTCCCCGGCGGCAAGGCAGGCCCGCTCCAGGGCGTGGATCAGCTCCCGCACGTTGCCGGGCCAGGGATATTCCATCAACATGTCCAGCACCGGCTCGGCCAGGGCCTTTTCCGGCAGATCGTTGCGCAGGCAGAAGGCGGTGACGGCCTGGCGGGCCAGGCCCGGGATTTCGTCGCGCCTCTCGCGCAGCGGCGGGATCACAATGGTAATGCCCTGAAGACGGTAGAGCAGATCGCCCCGGAACTGGCCGGTGCGCGCCATTCCCTCCAGATCACGGTTGGTGGCCGCCACCAGGCGGAAGTCGCTGTCCACCTCGTGCACTTCTCCCACCGGGCGGAAGCGGCGCAGCTCCAGGGCGCGCAGAAACGCGCCCTGCATGACCAGGGGCAGGTCCCCCACTTCATCCAGAAAAAGCGTGCCCTTGTGCGCGGCCAGCAAAAGTCCCTCACGGGCGCGCTCCGCGCCGGTGAAGGCCCCCCGGCTGTGACCGAAGAGGTGGCTTTCCACCAGGGTTTCCGGCAGGGAGGCACAGTCCACGGTCACGAAAGGCTGGGCGGCGCGCCCGCTGTTGCGGAACAGGGCTTTGGCGAATAGTTCCTTGCCCACGCCGGTTTCGCCCAGAATCAGCACGTTGACTTCGCTTTGGGCGGCCTGGGCCAGCAGTTTGAGGGCCTGGGTCATGCCCGGTCCGGAGCCCAGAATGTGCCCGCTGTCCACTTTGAGGGAGGCCGGGCCCGGCTTGCGGCCCTGGCGGAACGCCAGAATGTGCCGCAGGCATTGTTCGATGTCGCGGATCTGCAGGGGCTTGGTCAGAAACTCCCAGGCTCCGGAGCGCAAGGCCGCTTCCGCCGCGTCGCCGTCGCCGTGGCCGGTGATGATCACGATGTCCGGCTCTTCAGGCAGATTGGCAAACTCCCTTTGAAATTCCAGGCCGTTGCCGTCCGGCAGCCAGGCGTCCAGCAGCACCACGTCCACGCCTTGGCGGCCCAGAGCAAGGCCTTCCTTGATGGAAGAGGCGCACACGGCCTCATGCCCCATGCGCGTACAGACCACTTCCACCATGGTGCGCATCAGGGCTTCATCATCTACCACCAGAATACGCGCCATTATGCCTTCCTCCCTGTCTCCGCGGTCCGCGTTTCCGTCTCTGTCCCGCTGCCGCCGTCAACGGCCTCCAGCAGCGCCAGGGCCTCATGCATGGCCCGTTCCAGTTTCCCTGCCCTTGCGTCCAGTGCCGCGTCTTCCGCTTTTTCCGTCAGGGCGGCTGCGCCGTGCAGGCGCATCAGGCGCATGGTGCCCGCCGAATTCTTGCAGGCATGGGCCAGCCGACGGATGTTCTTCCGATCCCCCGCCGCCACGGCTTCTACCAGTTGGTCCAGCATATTCCCCAGATCATCACGCAAGACCGCAAGCAAATGCGCAAAGATTGCCGCGTCCCCGTCCATGGCCGCCAGAGCGGCTTCCCGGTCCCAGGGCGGCAATTCAATATCGTCCGTATTTGCCCGGCCGTCTCCGGCAATGGTCTTTTCCCGGCCGACAGAGATGTTTTTTTCCGGCACACTCGTGTCTTCCTGCGTCAGCGTTGCTCCGTTGCCCCGCGCTGTCGGCAGGGCCGCCAGGCGCTGCCGCAGCAGCGCGAAACTGACCGGTTTGAACAATATATCGTCGGGCCGCAACCTGCGGCAGCGTTCTTGCGCTTCGGCGTCCAGCGCCGCCGTGTACAGGACCACACATTGCCCCGCAGGCGCTCCGGTCCGGCCCTGCCGGATGCGTTCCAGCACGTCCAGGCCGTCGGGACCGGGCATGCGCGCGTCCAGCAGCACCACGTCCCATTCCTCTTCACCCAGGGCGGCCAGGGTGGCTTCGCCGTCAGCGGTCACCACGGCCCGCGCGCCCTCCCGGCGCAAGGCCTGTTCCAGGAAATAGCGGCTGGCCGGATTGTCCTCGGCGGCCAGAATCCGTCGGCCTTCCAAGGCTCCCCTGCCCGCGGCGCCGCTTTCGGGCACGGCGTTTCGGTCCGCATCCGCGGGCGGGCACGGCCTTGCGCTGCCCCAATCCGTGCGTACAAGCACTTCCAAGGTAAAGCACGAGCCCTGCCCCGGTTGGGAACTGACCCGCACATCGCCGCCCATGCGCCGGGCTATGGTCCGGGCAATGTTCAGGCCCAGGCCGGTGCCCGGCTGACAGCCCGCGTGCGAACCGCGCTGAAAACTCTCGAAAATCCGTTCCAGTTCTCCCGGCTGCAGGCCCGGCCCGCTGTCCCGCACGCGCAGTCGCAGCAGAAGGCGGCCCGTGCGCGCGCTTTCCGCTTCCACCTCCAGCCGCACGCCGCCCTGCTCGGTAAATTTGAGCGCATTGCCGACAAGATTGCCCAGAGCCTGGCGCAAGCGGAAGGCGTCGCCGTAAAGATTATCCGGCACAGGGGAAGGCACGTCCAGTTCCAGCCGGAGGCCCTTGGACGCGGCGGCCGGGCGATACAGCTCAAGGCATTGCGAAAGCGCGGCCCGCAGGCTGAAGGCACTCTCATGCAGGGCCAGCGTACCCTGTTCCAGGGCCGCGTGGTCCGTGATGTCGCTGACCATTTCCAGAAGCGCTCCACCCGCCTGAACCAGGTAACGCAGAGCGCGCTTCTTTTCCGGCGCGGCGCCGTCGCCCCGCTGCAGCAAGTCGCTCATGCCCAGGATGGCGGTGAGCGGCGTGCGCATGTCATGGCTCAGGCGGGCCATGAAAGCACTTTTCATGCGGCTGGTTTCCTCGGCCTGCCAGCGCCGCCGGGTCAGGTTGAGGGTCAGGCCGCCGATAGCCAGCACGCCCGTCACCCCCAGCAGGGCATACAGCAGGCGCATGTTGCCTTCCTGCTTCGCGGCGTTGTGCAGATACGGCCCGGCATCCTGGCTGACGCTGATGCCGCCGAGCACTTCCCCCACCCTGCTGTCCGCGTGGCAGCGCAGGCAGCTCTGTTGCGCCACCAGCACGGTGAGCAGACGCAGGCGGCCCTGCCCGTTCTCATCCGGCGGGCTGAAAATTTCCTGGCGGCCCTCCGTGCATTCGATGAGGGCCTCGCCTTCCCAGGTGTCGGATTGATTTTCAGGCCGTAGCGGCCTGCGCCCGATAATCGAAATGCTGATGCCCGGCCAGGAAGTGCGCTCGGCCAGCTGGCGGCTCATGTAGGCGGGATTCATCAACACCAGGGTCCGCCCGTCGGCGGTTTTCAGGGTCCGCTCATGGAGCGGCAGCCAGGGATTGGGCCTGCCCAGATCGCTCTCCGGCACATAGACCCCCCCGTGCGCCGCGTTCCAGTTGCGCGCGTCCAAGAGTTGCCGGGCCACAGTGGAGAGGCGGATGCGTTCCAGTTCCAGGCGATGCTCCTCATCCACGCGCGCGGCGCGGCTGTAGAGTCCCAGAATCAAACCCAGCCAGAGCAGACCGGCCAGGACAGGCAGCCAGAGGACCCGGAACCAGCGCCCGGCAAAGGTATGCGCCATGTTTTCTCCAGGGGGTAAAAAAGGCCTTGGTGTCAGCTTTTTCTGATTTTTTGTCTTTTTTTTCTGAACAAAACAACCCTGCTATTGATAACCATTACAATCTCATCTCAAACTGCCGGTCTTTTCAGGATTAATTTTTTCTCATTTTTTATCTTGGCTTGGCATGTTTTTTGATTCACAAAGAAGATAACGCCGTCATAGGGACGGCAAGTTGTTGGAGTGAGTGAAGGAGGCTTCTATGGGAACACCCCGCAATGGACCCTGGCTCAAATGGTTGTTGGGCGGCGTTGCGGTGGGCGTGGTGCTTGTCGGAGTGCTGGCCTATGCCATGACGGCAACGGATCAGCGTCCGTTCTGCGCCAGTTGTCACATCATGCAGGAGGCGGCAGTGACCCACAAGCTGGGTACGCACGCCGACCGTTCCTGTAATGAATGCCACGCCCCGCACAATCTGCTGGCCAAGCTGCCGTTCAAGGCGCAAGCGGGCCTGAGTGACTTCATGGGCAATCTGTCGGGCAAGGACGTGCCGTATCCGGCCAGTGTGACCACGCGCGACGTGGTCAATGAAAACTGCAAGGCCTGTCACGCCCAAACTAACGTCAACGTGGCCAGTATGAACGCCAAGCCTTATTGCGTCGACTGCCACCGCAATGTGGCCCATATGCGCCACAAGCCCATCAGCACAAGGACGGTAGCATATGAATAAGCATATCCGCACTATGGCTCTGGCCGTTTCGGCGCTGTTGGGAGCGGCGCTGCTCAGCGGCTGCAATGATGTTTCGACGGAATTGAAAGCCCCCGCCTACAAGACCAACATCAAGGACGACGAAACCCGCATGTCGGCATTCAAGGCTGATTTTCCGGATCAGTACGCCTCGTACCAGAAAAACAACGAGTCCGAGGTGATGACCGAGTACAAGGGTTCCGTGCCGTATCACAAGAACGACAACGTCGATCCCCTGCCCAAGGGCTTCAAGCATGCCCAGCCCTACCTGAAAAACCTCTGGCTGGGCTACGGCTTCATGTATGAATACAACGAAGCCCGTGGCCACACCCATGCGGTGGAGGATTTTGTCCATATCGACCGCCTGAACCGCTGGGGCGCGGACGGCAAGGGCAAGATGCCCGCCACCTGCTGGAACTGCAAGACGCCCAAGATGATGAACTGGATCAAGCAGTACGGCGATTCCTTCTGGTCCAAGGACGTCAACGAATTTCGCGGCAAGGACATGATCGATGCCAAGGAAGAGAGCATTTCCTGTTCCACCTGCCACGATCCCAAGACCATGGAACTGCGGCTCTATTCCGAACCGCTCAAGGATTGGCTGAAGAAGACCGGCAAGGACTGGAACAATATCTCGCGCAACGAAAAGCGCACCCTTGTCTGCGCCCAGTGCCATGTGGAATACTACTTCACCCATCCGGACAACGGCCCGGCCATGCGCCCGGTCTTCCCCTGGGACAACGGCTTTAATCCCGAAGACATGTACCAGTATTACAAGGGCCACGGCAAAAAGGACGCCGACGGCAAGCCCGGCCCCTTCTCCGACTGGGTGCACGCCGCCTCCAAGGTGCCTCTGATCAAGATGCAGCACCCCGACTTCGAGACCTTCCAGGACGGCCCGCACGGCGCGGCCGGTGTGGCCTGCGCGGACTGCCACATGCCTTACCAGCGCATGGACGGCAAGAAAATGTCCAGCCACTGGATGACTTCGCCCCTGAAGGACAAGGAAATGCGGGCCTGCCGCCAGTGCCATGCCGACAAGACGCCTGAATATCTGCGCGAGCGGGTCATCTACACCCAGAAGAAGACCTTCGACCAGTTGCTCAAGGCCCAGGACATGTCGGTCAAGGCCCACGAGGCCGTGCGCTTGGCCAACAACTACAGCGGCGAACGCGCCCCTGACTATGGCGCGCTGATGACCGAAGCCCGTGAGATGGTCCGCAAGGGCCAGCTGTTCTGGGATTACGTTTCCGCTGAAAACAGTGTGGGCTTCCACAACCCGGCCAAGGCCCTGGATACCCTGATGACGTCCATGGAATGCAGCCAGAAGGCCGTGGACCTGGCCAGCCAGGCCACCAATTACGGCATCGCTCCGGCTCTGGCCGGCGACATCAAGAAGATCGTGCCGCCCATTCTGGAAATGAGCCGCAAGCTGCAGCAGGACCCCGAATACCTCAAGACCAATCCCTGGCTCCAGTTGCTGCCCGTGCTGCCCAAGACGGACGCTGCCTGGGACGGCCAGGAACGCCTGAACTCCGGCAAGTAGGCCCTTTGGCGCAATAAAACGCGCATGAGATGAAAAGCCCCCGCATCGCGGGGGCTTTTTTCGTTCAATGATAGTTATATCTTCGTATTTCCCTTTTTGACTTTATCCGCGGTTGCATGTATCGCGTATAACACTTAAGTTTTCGCGCAACGTGCCGAAAAGAGCAGTAGGAAACCGTGCGATAACTTTCTAACACAATGTAAAAAAATCTCTATATATTGTTGAGACAGTTTATGGACAGAGAACACAATAAACAGAAACGTTTCTGGCGCGCTTGCGTTCTCGGACCGCTTTTGGCACTGCTTTTGTCCGGCTGCGGCATGTTTCGCCCCGCAGACAACGGACCGGCACCGGTCAAAGCGCAAAAAGTGGTTCACACCGCCTACAGCCAGATGGGCAAACAATATCGCCTGGGCGGCGCTTCGCCGCAAAAAGGCTTTGACTGTTCCGGCCTGATCTGGTGGGCTTACCGACAGAACGGCATGAGCGTGCCCCGAGTTACGGTTGACCAGGCCCGGACCGGCCAGTCCGTCCCCAAAGGCTTGGCCCGGCCCGGCGACATTGTGGTTTTCCGCACCGGGCAGAGCCCGCGCGGCCTGCATACCGGCATCTACGCCGGGGACGACTCCTTTATCCACAGCCCGCGCCGTGGCGAGCGGGTACGCATGGAGAGCATGAACATCCCCTACTGGCGCAGCAAATTGATTTCCGTACGCCGGGTCGTTCGCTGAACCGTAACGCAATGCTCATGACATGTGACACTTGAAATGCTCTTTTGCGGAGAGCAAAGCCCGCCTGCTCACAATTCGCGGCAAGGATTTGTCTGCAAACCCTTGCGGTGCAGTCGTCGCATTTCATGCCTGAACCGCTCTGACAGAAGACCCCGCGCAATGGTGGCGCGGGGTCTTCTTGCGCAAGAGCGCAGCTTGCTATTATAGATTGTTTGAAGTAACCCTGAAAAGAGGTCGGCAAATCTTTATTTGCGGTCTGCCCTCCCCAATCGCCATCCGCCAGATCCGCAAGCACAAAGACTTTCTTCAGACCTGCCCTCAATCCGCGGATGGCCCGGCCCGGCGGTATGGCGGGAACGGTTTTTTGTGACGGCAACGACAGCAATGCTGCGGAAAGCCAGCAGGAGGCGTCATGACGCGCACGGCATCCCCGACAGAAGGCCTTTTGAGCATTGCGGACATCTCCCGCCATTTTTCTTTGCCGGAATCCACCACCCGCTATTACTGCAAACGCTTTGCGGCTTTTATCCCCAGCGTCGGCGAGGGCCGCAGGCGGCGCTACCGCCCGGAAACCCTGGAGGTCATTGCCGCCATCCTGGAGCAGATGCGGAAGTCGCGCACGGCGGCTTCAGTGGAAAATGCCCTGCTGGCCCGCTTCCCCCGCAATGCGCTTGCCGTTTCCAAGCCAGAGCCCTGCCTGACGCAAGCGGAGCATCCGGTTGCGGAACTTCTGCCCGCAGCGGCCCTGCAGTTGCTGGAACGCCAAACACTGGCCTTGGAGGGTATTGCCCAGCTTATCCATCTGGTTATTGAACGCCTGCCGCAGCCCGGCATGATGTTGCCTGAAACGGCGCAAGAAAATCAGCAACTGCGCAAGGATGTGGAAAACCTGCGCGTACTGCTGCATGCTTCGGAAAAAACCCAGCAGGCGGACCTGGACCAGCTGCGCGAATGGATGACCAAGGTTATCCGCAGTCGCGGCAAGGATGCGGCTTCGGCGTGAGGCCCGAAATGTTTTTCCTGTAAGCATTCGTAAACCGAGATATGCGCCGGTAATGGCCAGCCGGCCAACCGTAAGGAAAAGGCGCATCGTTGGATGCGCCTTTCCGGCAGATTCAACCGCAATGCGGCCATGATGTTATTTTCCCGGCTCTATTTTTCCAGAAAAACCAACCGCAGGCCGGGTTCCGGCTCTTCCTCCCGAAAGGGGCGGTAGCCCGCCCGCTCATATAGGCGTAAATTGCGCAGGCTTTGCGTACTGGTGAACAGTTCGTAACGCGCTTGTGGAACTATGGAACCCATGGCGGACTCCAGGGCAGCCAGAAGGCGCGTTCCCAGGCCTTTGCCCTGATATTGCGGATGCACCATCAGTTTGCCCACATAAACCGTGCCCTGCGCCGCGCGGGCGCGGACCGAACCCCTCAAGCCGCCGTCCGTATCCACAGCCTTAAGAAACACCATGCCCGCCTCAAACTGGCGAACCAGATCCTCAAGGCTCTCGCGCAACGGCGGAATGCTGAAGTTGTTCAGCAGGCGCGCTTCGCTCTGATAGGCCAGATACTGCAAACGCAAAATTTCTTCCAGATCCGGGCGCTCTGCCCTGACAATGCACATTTTACTTGTTGTTCTGCTTAAGGGCCATGTCCACGGCGCCCTTGAACAGATCCAGGGGCAGGGCCCCGCGCACCACCATATTATTGACCAGGAAGTACGGGGTGCCCTCCACGCCCAGCTTCTGCGCGTCCTGCTGGTCTTCAGCGAGAATATCGCTGACCTTCTTGCCGCGCACGTCACGGCCGAGTTTTTTCATGTCCACATCCAGCCCCTGGGCGGTCTTTTTCAGAAAATCCTCACCCTCGGTCACCAGACGGTCCCGGTCGGCGAACAGGGCTTTGTAGAACTTCCAGGCCTTCTCCTCACTCTGCTGCGAAACGGCGACAAAATAGGCCGCCGCCTGTCCGCCGGGGCCCTTTTCATCCAACGGCAAATTCTTGAAGACCAGGCTGACGTCCTTGCCGTACTCCTGCAAGAGCGCGTCCACGGTTTTGGAAGCCTGCTGGCAGAAATGGCAGGTGAAGTCGGAAAAGGCCACGATACGCACCTTGGCCTTGGGCGAACCCAGCACCGGACGCCCCTCCAGACGCACGCTCTTGGGGGTTTTCATATCCTCGCGCCACTGAACTTCCAGATTGTGTTTGCGCCGCATGTTGGAACCCTGCTGGGCGATATCCAGTACGGCCTCACTGTTGCGACGCAACACATCCAGCACGATATCCGGATGTTCACGCAAGGCTTTTTCCAGCAATTGCGGCAGATTATCTTCCGTTACCTGGCTGGCGGCCGCACGGGCTTCCCCGCCTGCCGGAAACATGGCCGCCAATCCCAACAGCAGGGCGGGAACAAAAAGAATTTTGTGGGTAATGCGCATGAAAACCTCATCTTTTAGAGCAGTTCAACCTTGAGAATGCACATTCTCAAGGTTTTTAAGACGCTCACTCCGGCGCTTAGCTCTGCTGTCCTCGCCCGCAAAGCTCGAAGACTCACTAACGGGCGAGGCAACCGCGCAAATAAATTGCGCTTACGCCTTCGTGGCAGGCGTCTGCTTACGCAGCCACCAGAGCAATTTCACTTTGAAATTGCTCTAGAGTCGTTGACACGTGAAATGCTCGTTTACGGCGAGCAAAGGCTGCCGACTTGCATTTCGTGGCAATGATTTGTCTGCAAATCCTTGCGGTGCAGGTTGCAATGGATATCCGTTTGTCCCTTACGGGCGCATGCCGCAACCCAAAACGGCACTTTCCGGAAAGCAGAATTTTTTTAGAGCATCTTATGTTTGAAATGTTACACATTTCAAACTGTACGCCGCCTGCGTGCAGCGGAAAAAACGCGGTCTATTGCTGCTGTCGATGCCCGTAAGCCCTTTGGGGCTAACGGGCACGGCTGCGCCGCTCCGGTCGCTCCCTTGCACTTGGGCGCGGGTTCCGCTCACGCGGCCACCAGAGTAATTCACTCATTCCAATCGTGAATTGCTCTAGCAACGAAATTTTCCCAATGCAAGTATGCCGCCATACCTTACCGCAATTCATGTCGACAAACGGCGTGGTTGTGGCTGCCCTTCTATCCACTTACGGCCGCCCGCGCTGCCGCAACCTCTTTCAGGACCGCGCAGCCTCATTGTCCGATTCCAGCCGGGTCTGGGTGGCGGCATCTTCAATTTTGAAGAGCAGTTCATCAAAGTCCACCGGCTTCATCAAATAGCCGAAAGCCCCCTGGCTCATGGCCTGCACTGCCAATTGCATGTCGGCGTGACCCGAAAGCAGGATGATCTGCGCCTTGGGCCAACGCGTGGTCATCTGCTGCAATGCGCCCATGCCGTCCAGCACCGGCATTTTTACATCCATGATCACAATGGGGAAAAATTCCCCCTCCATAGCGTCCAGCGCCTCGCGCCCATTAGCGGCTCTGGCACAGGCATATCCACGTTTTTCCAAGCGCTTTGCCAGAATGCGGGTAACATCCTCTTCATCGTCCACCAGCAAAATATGAGTCAGGCACATATACTCTCCCGGTCAAATACGACACCGCGTGCGGCATCCTGGTATTCTTACCCAGAATGCACTCACCCGGCAAGATGCGGCTGCGGTAAAAAAATTTTCCAGCAACGACAGGCCCTGACGCGGCATTGGACCGCGCAAATCTTGTTTACGCCTTGACGCCCATACGCGCCTCTTTTACAAACAGACAGACGGCGCCGTACGGCGCGTTTTCCATCAAATGTTTCATGTGAAACGTTCAGGCCACTTATAAGGTCACCGGCTTTTCTACGCCGCGACAAGCAAAACATCAGCCAGGCCAAGGACAGGAAGCGGAGGTCAGCGTATGGCGCGCATTATTTCCATTGCCAATCAAAAAGGCGGCGTGGGCAAAACCACTACTGCCATCAATCTTTCCGCGGCCTTGGCCGTCATGGAAAAAAAAGTGTTGTTGGTGGATTGCGACCCACAGGCCAACAGCACCAGCGGCCTCGGCTTGAGCCAGGAAGAACTCACCGGTGATTTATACAGTACATTCTACTCGCCGGACAATGTACATCAAAGCATTGCCAAAAGTCGCACTCCCTTTCTGGATATTTTACCGGCCAGCACCAATCTTGTGGCGGTGGAATTGGAACTGGTGGACAAAATGGCCCGCGAATTTTACCTGGATGAATGCCTTAAGCGGGTCAATGACGATTACGAATATATCGTCCTGGACTGCCCCCCGTCTTTGGGCCTGCTGACGCTTAACGCCCTGTGCGCGGCAAGGGAATTGCTGATTCCCCTGCAATGCGAATTTTTCGCTCTGGAAGGCATCGTCAAATTGCTCCAGACCTACGAGCAGGTCAAAAAACGGCTCAACCCTGATCTGGCCCTGCTCGGCGTGGTGCTGACCAT
This sequence comes from Desulfovibrio fairfieldensis, assembly GCF_001553605.1. NCBI lineage: Bacteria > Pseudomonadati > Thermodesulfobacteriota > Desulfovibrionia > Desulfovibrionales > Desulfovibrionaceae > Desulfovibrio > Desulfovibrio fairfieldensis. The sequence goes on along the minus strand of NZ_CP014229.1, from coordinate 3,262,275 downwards.
GTACGACATTCGGAACCGGCTCACCCGCGAAGTCAAAAACGAAGTACGCCGCTGTTTCCCGGATCATTTGTTTGAAACCGTGATTCCGCGCAACGTACGCCTTTCGGAGGCGCCCAGCCACGGCAAGTCCATCATTCACTACGACATCAAATCCAAGGGAGCCGAGGCATATCTCGGCCTTGCCAAAGAAGTGGTACTGCGTCGGCCGTCCAAAAAAAGCACGGTGCTGCAATAAACCGTAGACGCCGCATTACGCTTTGGGTGAAGTATGCTCCAACGCCACGTGGTCACGAAAATGTTTTTGCCGGATGGTCGTGCCGCACGCCCGACAATGGAAAACCAACAGGCCGCCCACATTCGCATTGGTCAGCCAGAACGGGTGTTCCGGATCTTCGCGCCAATCTTGCGTGGACGCGCCGCAATGCGGGCAACTCACCGCCGGATTGTAAGGATAGCGGAAGTCCCAGAACTGCAAAAATTCCTCAAAGGCCGAAATCGCCTCTTTCACAGGTTCAGCGACGGCCGGGGCAGAAACGGCCCGCAGCACGGGGCGGGCCAAGGGTTCAATTTTCTGCCAGAGATCCCAGGGAATCTGCACAGCCTGGACGCGATCTTCGGCATCGGTAAGATATAACAACGGCAATGAATCAGACATACGAGTTCCTTCAGCTGACTGAAATTCGCGCAATGCGGCGAAAAGCCGTGCGCGGAATCAGGGTGCCGCGCGCCGGGGGCGCTTGTCAAGGCGCGGGCAGGGCCTGAACAAGGAGAAAATATGAGCAACGCAAGCAAAGGACTGGGCCGGGGCCTGGATGCGCTTTTCGGCGGCTCCGAGCCACTGCGCGAACAGAGCGGCGACGTCAGTATGCTGCCGATAACTGTCCTGCGGCCGAATCCGGACCAGCCGCGCCGGCATTTTGATCCTGAAAGCCTGCGTGAGCTGGCCGATTCCATCAAAACTCAAGGCATCATCCAGCCGCTGCTGGTGCGACCGATGGCCGACAATGCCGCCTATCAGATCGTGGCCGGCGAACGCCGTTGGCGCGCCGCGCGCCTGGCCGGGCTGACGCAGGTGCCTGTCTTTGTGCGCGCCTTGAGCGACAAAGAAGTTATGGCCGCCGCCCTGATTGAAAACCTGCAACGCGAAGACCTCAACCCCATTGAAGAGGCTCTGGCCCTGCAAGGTTTACGCGAAGCGCTGGAACTGACCCAGGAGGAACTGGCCGCCCGGTTGGGCAAAAGCCGCCCGGCCATTGCCAACGCTCTGCGCCTCCTGCAATTGAGCCCCGCCGCACAGGAAGATCTGCGCGCCGGACGACTCAGCGCCGGACACGCCCGCTGCCTTTTAGGTGTGAATGCTGTCGAGGCGACCGAGGCCCTGCGCCTGCGCATCATCAGCCATACACTGACCGTGCGCGACGCTGAGGAAGCCGCCGCCTTCTGGCGGGAAAACAAAGTTTTTCCCTGGGAGCCTGAGAGCGGACAGGCCGACGCCGAAGCCCAAAAAGAACCGCCCGCTCGCGCAACCCGTAAAAAAAGTCCGCAAATCCGCAACTTGCAGCAAAATCTCAGCAAGGCCCTGGAGTGTAAAGCTCTGGTCAGCGGCAACGAGCAGACCGGCAAGATCACCCTGGCTTACGGGAGCGCCGAGGAGCTGCAAAGCCTCCTGGCGCGTCTGGGCGTGGCCCTGCCGGAAGCGTGATACCGGACAGTACAAGACAAGGGCAGCGCTGGCAGCGATAAACCTCGTTTCAGCATTGCTGTCGGTATCCGCACAGCTACCGCTTTCGCAGCATCCTGGCGGTGTAGGGTTTGAGAGGTTAAAAAGCCGTCGCCAAGTGCGACGGCTTTTTTCTGCCGGTCTCACCGCTGCCGGTTGCCGAAAAGTAGCCCAACAACGCTTAACGGCGGCGCAGAACAGCTCCGTACATTCCTTCCAGCCAGGGATGCCCATGCGGGGTCTGCCACTGGCGCAACAGCATAAGCTCAGGCCGCGCCGCCAGCAGGCGGGCCACGGCCAGTTCATTTTCCGTGGGATTCAAGGTACAGGTGATGTAGGCCAACTCGCGGCCTTGTTGAAGCAAGGCGCTGAGCCTGAGCAGCATCCGGTCCTGCAAGGCCGCAAGTTGTCTGAGGTCCGCCGGAGTCCGCCGGGAGTCCTTGCGAATATCCGGCCGCCGTGCCAGCACGCCCAAGCCGCTGCACGGGGCGTCCAGAAGGATATGCCCGTTCCAGCCCCTCAGCGGCGGCGCACAGGCATCCGCCAGACAGACAGCCGGGCGCGGCAGATGCAACTCCCGGCACACGCCGGGCAAATGACGCAGGCGGGACCAGGAGCGGTCTGTACACAAGGTTACGTCAATGCCCTGCTCCAACAGAGCAACACTCTTGCCGCCGAAGCCGGCGCAGGCGTCCCAGACCGGAGCATCCCAACAGTCAAGCTCCAGAGCCTGTACCGCCAGTTGCGAACCCGCTGACTGTAAGGAAAGCGCCCCGCTCGCACGCCACAGGCCCAGGCTCTGCCCCAGAACGTGAGCGGGCAGTTCGCCCGGCGCAAAAGCCACGCCCCAGCGCCCCACAGCCTCACCGCAGCCTTCTTTTGCGCAATGCCGCAAGCCCGCGAGCAATTCTTCAGCGGCCTCATGCCGGGCATTGACCCGCACACCGCTCCAGGGCCGGGCGAAAGAACGCCGCATCAGGCACAACGCGGCCTCGCCGCCGTAGGCGTCATGCCAGAGATCCCCAAGCCATCGCGGCAAGCTGTAATAACGGCACAAGCCGCCCCACTCGTCCGCAAGCGCGCCTTCTTTGCCCACAACATAAAATTCCCGCGTATCCACCGCCGCGCCGAAACGCTGAATGGAGCGCAACGCGCCGTTGGCCACCCGCGCGAGAGAGCGGCCGAACAAGCGTTCCGCCTGCGCCACCGCGCTGTGTACAGCCGCATGATCCGGCACCCGCTCCTGAAACAGCAGGGCATAGACCGCCAGCTCAAGGATGTGCCACAAGGGAAGCGGCAAGCGCTCCGGTTTGGGCAACACCCGGCCCAAAAGATACGCAATACGGATTTCCGCGCGCAAACAACCGTAGACCAGTTCAGAACACAAATGCCGTTCCTGTTGGGGCAGGACTGCAACAGCCTTGCCGCCCTCCCCCAGCGGCCCTGACAGGGCGTCGGCAAGCGCCTCCTGGGCGCTGAGTCCGGAATCCGCCAACAAAAGCGCGTGCAAGGCGGCCGTGCGGCCGTTACGCGGCAATTTCTTCAAGGACCGCAAGAAAGATGAACTCCCGCTCACGCCCGCCTCCCGGCATGCAAAGGTTCAGAGGATGCGGAACAACCCAGAAAAAGACGGATGGCCTCTTCCAACGCGCCCAGAGGCACGAGCGTATCCAGGCAGGGGCCGCAGGGGCGCTGGTTGAGCACGCCGAACACCGGCAAAGGGTAACTGTCCTGAATGCCGGAGGTCAGATCCCGTTCACAAGCCACGGCCACAATGCAGCGCGGCCGGGTCTGGACCACAATGCGGCGGGCGATGGTGCCGCCGGTGGCAATAGCCAGTTGGATGCCGTAGCGGTCGCGCAGGGCCAGCAGACTGCCCACCGGGCATTGGCCGCAACGCACACAATTATCCAGCTTGTGGGTCAGGCGGCGCGGGCAGGCGCTGCTCTGCACGCAATGCGGCAAAAGTAGCAATAACTCGCTCGGGACCACGGGCTTGCGGTCCGCCAGCACCAGTTCGTTGTTTACCTTGACGAAAGAACGCCGCACCTTGTTGCGGTCCATGCCCACGGCCTTGGCCAGCAATTCCATGAGCGGAAAAAATAAGCGGATGATCACATGCCGCACGCCGCGCACGCCCGGCAGCGGCAGGCCGGTATAAATATGAAAGATCAGGGTCAGACACATCCAGGCCAGCACCGCGATGCCCAGCACGCCCACCGTCATGCTGAGCAGGGGCAGCCAGTGCAGACCGGCGCCCAGACCGGACCAGGGCAGAATCAGAAAAAAGCAGAGCACCAGGCAGAGCAGAACGCAGGAGGCCAGCATCAGGCCGATGAAGATCCGTTTGCGACCGCCGCCGTATTGCTCGGGCGGCAAAGAATGGGGGGATTTGCGCAGAAACATGCGGGGCCTCGCTGTCGGAAGCGGAAGAAAAACCAAACAGGGAGGATCAAAAACATATGGGGCCGAAACAGCGCAGAAAGGGGCTTCTGACCGACGCGCGGCATCAGGATGGAGCACGGGCCGCAAAACAAAAAATACGGCCTTAAAATCAGCACGGAAATACACATCAGCGTGGGGCCGAACAGTGGAAATATCAGAGCGCTTTGATATTGAAAATATCTTAACGCCCTGTGAGGATTGTCCGTGAAAATCCCCACCCCGAAATTATCGCAAGGCGAATTTACTTCGCCGATAAGCGATAATTTCAAGCGCAAAATACTCTAGGGTCTGTTAACACTATAGAATTTTTGTTCGCCTGCAAGGAAGATAAACCTGCTTTGAGGGAGTGTACTCTTCTGGTACTCGACCGAAAAAGCAGGTGAAATCTGACGCGGCAGGAGGGCAAAAAGGCATAGCGTTAACAGGCCCTAGACCGGAGGCAAGGCCCTGCCGCAGATTCCCTCAGGCAGGTCGCGCAAGCGCCCGTTGATGAAATCACGCACCGGCATGTCCTTACGGCCTTGCGGGCGCACCTGAAGCAAGCGGTACCAGCAATCGGCGCAAGCCACGCTCAAGCCGTCGGCATCATGCCGCAGTTCACCGGGCCGCGCGTCGTCCGCGGGCTCTCCCACCCGGCCGGGGGCAAGCAGCAGCGGCAACGGCTCAGCCTCCCCCGCAAAGGCGAAGATAACACGCGCGCCGGGCCAGGGCGTCACGCCCCGAATGTGGGCATGCACTTGCGCCGCCGGACGGTTCCAGTCAATGAACCCGTCCTCCTTGCCGATCTTGGCCGCATAATCGGCACAAGATTCATCCTGCTCACGGGCCTCCGCCCGGCCGTCCAGCAGATCATCCAGCACGCGGATCAGCAGATCCGCGCCCAGACGGGCCAGTGCGTCATGCAGGCTGCCCGCCGTGTGCTCAGCAATGGGCAGGGCCGCGTCCGCATAGACCGGACCCGCATCCAGGCGGCTGGCAACCCGCATGATGGAAATTCCGCTTTGCGCGTCCGGGCCCCAGTTTTCCATGATGGCCCGCTGAATGGGCGCGGCCCCACGATAACGCGGCAAAAGGGAGGCATGCACATTGAGCGGCGCCAGGCGCGGCGCGGCCAGCACGGCGTCAGGCAGAATCAGGCCATAGGCGGCCACAACCAGCACATCCGGTTGCAGAGCTGCCAGCTCGGCCTGGATCGCGACATTTTTCAGGCTTCCCGGTTGCAGGACTGGCAGATCCAGCTCCTGGGCCACTCGCTTGACCGGTGAGGGCGTCAGCTTATGGCCGCGCCCGGCGGGTTTGTCCGGCCGGGTATACACCGCAACGACTTCACCCCGCGGCCATTGCGCAAGTTCTTTGAGAATCACCGCCGCAAAATCCGGCGTGCCCATGAAGACTAACCGGCATTTTTGCGCTTGAGCCATTTCTTTACCTTGCTGTCATAGAGCGTGCGCCGCAAGCGGCTGATCTTGTCGATGAACAGGATGCCGTCCAGGTGGTCGGCCTCATGCTGGATAATGATAGCCGGGAAGTCCGTCAGATCTTCCTCAATGCCGTTGCCGTCCAGATCCGTGGCTTTGAGCAGAACGCGGCTTTTGCGGGGCACGTCCGCGCGATAGTTCAACGGCACGGACAGGCAGCCCTCCTGCTCGCTGACCACGTCCTCTCCGGAGAGTTCCAGCACGGGATTGATCAAGACGCGCGGCTGCTTGTCCTCATCCTTGCCCGCCGGGTCCATGACCAGCATGCGGATATTGCGGCCCACCTGCGGCGCGGCCAGGCCTACGCCGGGCGCGGCATACATGGTTTCCAGCATGTCGGCGGCCAGTTTGCGGATCTCGTCGGTCACTTCCGTCACAGGCTCGCAGGGCTGCTTCAGACGCGGATCAGGATAGGTCACAATATCAAGAATCATGGGGCCTTCCTTGTCTCAGGCCTGTGCGGCTTCTTCGCTCTTTTTGGCTTCCCCTTCCTTGGCGGGCTGCTCACGCAAGCGCAGGCCCAGCTCACGCAACTGCTTGCCCGCCACCGGAGCCGGAGCCTCGGTCAGCAGGCAGGTGGCCTTCTGGGTCTTGGGGAAGGCGATAACGTCGCGAATGCTGGCCGCCCCGGCCAGAAGCATGATCAGGCGATCCAAGCCGAAGGCCAGGCCGCCGTGCGGCGGCGCGCCCTGCTCCAGGGCCTGGATCAGGAAGCCGAACTGGGTCTCGGCCTGCTCCGGCGTGAATCCCAGGGCCTCGAACATCTTGCGCTGCACGTCGCCGGAATGGATGCGGATGGAGCCGCCACCCACCTCATTGCCGTTAAGCACCATGTCATAGGCGCGGGCGCGGGCCTTGGCCGGGTCGCTGGTCATCAGCTCCAGATGGCCGGGCGCTGGCGAGGTGAAGGGATGGTGGCAGGCCACATAACGCTTCTCCTCCTGGTCATACTCATACAGCGGGAAATCCGTGACCCAGAGGAAATTAAAGCTGTTTTCCGGAATGAGCTTGAGATGCCCGGCCAGATGCACGCGCAGGTTGCCCAGGGCCGCGTTGACCATATCCGGCTCTCCGGCCTGGAAAAAGACGATGTCGCCCACCCGCAGATCCAGGGCTTCCGCAATGCCCTTGCGTTCCTCGTCGGAGAGGAACTTGGCAATGGGCGACTGCCATTCCCCGGCCTTGATCTTGATCCAGGCCAGGCCCTGCGCGCCGTAGATCTTCACGAATTCGGTAAAGGCGTCTATTTCCTTGCGGGTCATGGACTCCCCGCCCGGCACCTTCATGGCCTTGACCAGCTTGGCCTGGGCAAAAAGTTTGAAGCCCGAACCGCGCACGATGCCCGTAATGTCCTTGAGCTCCAGGCCGAAGCGGGTGTCCGGCTTGTCCACGCCGTAGCGGCTCATGGCCTCGTCCCAACGCATGCGCGGGAAAGGCAGGCTGAGCTCCTTGCCCATGACGTCCTTGAAGACGCGGGCCATCAGGCCTTCGGCCATGGTCATGACCTTTTCCTCGTCCACAAAGCTCATTTCAATGTCCACCTGGGTGAACTCGGGTTGGCGGTCGGCGCGCAGGTCCTCGTCGCGGAAACAGCGCACGATCTGGAAATAGCGGTCCAGACCGGAAACCATCAGCATCTGCTTGAAAAGCTGCGGGGACTGGGGCAGCGCGTAGAATTCGCCGGGATTCAGGCGGCTGGGCACCAGAAAGTCGCGCGCGCCCTCGGGCGTGGATTTGGTCAGCACCGGAGTTTCCACTTCCACAAAGCCGCCCTCGTCCAGATACCGGCGGATGGTCTGGGCCACCTTGTGGCGCAAACGCAGATTGGCCTGCATGCGCGGGCGCCGCAGATCCAGATAGCGCCAGGCCAGGCGCAGGTTCTCGCCCGCGTCGCAACGGTCTTCAATGGGGAACGGCGGCGTCTTGGACGTGTTCAGCAGCTTCCACTCGTAGGCCACTACTTCGATTTCGCCGGTGACCATGGTGCTGTTGACCATGCCCACGGGCCGGGGGCGCACCTTGCCCTTGACGGCCAGCACGTACTCGGAACGCAGGATATGCGCGTTCTCATGAGCCGAGGGCGCGATATCCGGGCTGAAGACCACCTGAGTCAGACCGTCGCGGTCGCGCAGGTCCACGAAAATCAGGCCGCCGTGGTCGCGCCGGTACTGCACCCAGCCCATCAGGCAGACCTCCGCCTGATCGTCGGCCAGGGTCAGCTGCCCGCAGGTGTGACTGCGTTGCCAGTCGCCCAGGTCTTCAACGAATTTCTGATGTTCCAGCTGTACGTCCTGCATTTGCTCAGTCATTGGCTGTTCCCGCTTGCAGATAAAGGATTGCGTCGGCTTGCGGCATGCTCCGCTGCTCGCCGCTGTCCAGATGTTTGATGGTCACGTTGTTCTGAGCCGCTTCGTCCGGCCCGATGATCAGGCAAAAGCGCGCGCCGGATTTCCCGGCCTGGCGCATGAGGCTTTTAAAGCCGCCCGTGCTGAAATTCATTTCTCCGCGCAAGCCCGCGGCGCGCAGCTTCTGGGCCAGGGCAAAGGCCTGGGCGCGCCCGGCCTCCTCAAGGCCCAAAAGATAAAAATCCGGCCGCGTTTCCGCGTCGTCGCCCAGCAGCAGAGCCAGTCGCTCCATGCCGCAGGCAAAACCCACGCCCGGCACGTCCGGACCGCCCAGGCTTTTGATCAGGCCATCATAGCGGCCGCCTCCGGCCACAGCGGATTGCGCGCCGATGCTCCCGCTTACCACCTCAAAAGTGGTCCGGCAATAGTAGTCCAGACCGCGCACCAGGCGGTGATCCAGCTCCAGAGGCAGATCCTCGGTGCGCAGCATTTCCAGCACGGTTTCAAAGTGAGCCTTGCACTCCGGGCAATTGTAGTCCAGCAGTTTTGGCGCGTTGTCCGTCAGGGCACGGCAGCCGGGCTGCTTGCAGTCCAGCACGCGCAGGGGATTGCTGTCCACCCGACGGGCGCAGTCCGGGCAGAGCGCATTGCGGTCCACGCCGCGCAAATATTCCAGCAGGGCTTCCTTGAAGCGCGGACGGCATTCGGCACAGCCCAGGGAATTGAGCTTGAGGCCCAGGTCCTTCAGACCCAGGGCACGCAGAAAACGCATCAGCATGATGATCAGTTCCGCGTCGGCCAAGGGACTCTGCGTGCCCAGGCATTCGCAGTTGATCTGGTGGAACTGGCGCATGCGGCCCTTCTGCGGGCGCTCGTAGCGGAACATGGGGCCGGTGGTGAACAGGCGGCTGACCGCCTCTCGGCTGTTCAGCCCGGATTCGATGTAGGCGCGCATGACTCCGGCCGTGGCTTCGGGCCGCAGGGTCAGGGAGCGGCCCTTGCGGTCCGGAAAGGTGTACATCTCTTTTTGCACCACGTCGGTTTCCTCACCGATGGAGCGCTGAAAGAGTTCGGTGAACTCCACGAGAGGCGTGCGCAATTCCACAAAACCGTAACGGCCGAAAATATCCCGCGCGCAGTTTTCCATGCGGGTGAAGTTATCGCTCTGCGGCGGAAACATGTCCGCAAAGCCCTTAATGCGTGCGATGTTCATATCTTCCTCTTCAGATGGCCGTATTCGACCGTGCAGCCCTGTATCTTGTCGGCGCGACGGCGTCAACCGGCGACGCGTGGTTGGCCAGGCCCTAGCGGCTGCCGCAGGGACCCTCCAGCCTGTACTTGTCGCACTCCTCACAGGGCACGGGGTATTCGCCGGTAAAGCAGGCCAGGCAATAGCTGTCCGAATGCATGACCGAGCGCAGCAGGCCGTCAATGCTCAAGTAATGCAGGGAATCCACATCCAGGCGGCTGACAATCTCCGGCAGGGTGCACTGGGCCGCGATAAGCTCGCCGCGCGAGGAAAAATCAATGCCGTAATGGCAGGGATATTTCACCGGCGGGCAGGAAATGCGGATGTGCACTTCCTTAGCGCCCAGTTCACGCAACTTTTTCACGCGAGTGATCATGGTGGTACCGCGCACGATGGAGTCGTCCACAATGCAGATTTTCTTGCCCTCGATCATGGCCCGCACCGGATTGATTTTCACCCGCACCCCGAAATTGCGCATGCTCTGGGTGGGCTGGATGAACGTGCGGCCCACGTAATGGTTGCGGATCATGGCGTGCTCATAGGGCAGTTCCGCGCACTGGGCGAAGCCCACCGCCGAATAGACCCCGGAATCCGGGAACGGCAGCACAAAATCCACGTCCGGCGTGGATTCATGGGCCAGCTGCCAGCCCATCTGCTTGCGGCAGAGGTAGACCTGCTCGTTGAAGACATAGGAATCAGGCCGGGCGAAATAAACCAGCTCAAAGATGCACTGGCGGGGTTTTTGGGGCAGCGGCCCGCGCAGCTGTTCGCTGCGCTCGCCCGAGGCGTCCACAATAATCATTTCGCCGGGTTCCACGGAGCGCTCGTACTCGGCTTCCAGAAGGTCGAAAGCGCAGGTTTCCGAAGCGAAAACCGGCTTGCCGTCCAGACGGCCCAGCGCCAGGGGATGGAAACCGAAAGGATCGCGCACGGCCACCAGAGTTGAACCGGCCAGAATCAGCAGGCAGTAGGCTCCGCGCACACGGGAACAGGCTTCGCGGATGGCTTCGGGCAGATTGTGCCGCCGCAGGGCCCGCACCAGCAGATGCATGAATATTTCCGTGTCGTTGCCCGTGGAAAAAATGGCTCCCTCGTTTTCCAGCTCCTCGCGCAGTTCCCCGGCGTTGACCAGGTTGCCGTTGTGGGCCAGCACAATGTCCTGTCCCTTGTAGTGGGCCAGGAAGGGCTGAGCATTGCAGCTGGAGGAACGGCCCGTGGTGGAATAGCGCACATGGCCCACGGCTATCCGGCCGGTGAGGGCGCGCAGGCCGGCCTCGGAAAAGACGTCAGGCACCAGGCCCATGCCCTTGTGCTCGTGCACGCCGTCCGTATCCAGGGTAACGATGCCCGCGCTCTCCTGGCCCCGGTGCTGCTGGGCGTAGAGGCCGAAATAGGCCAGACGGGCCGCGTCCTCATGATCATAAATACCGAAAAGACCGCATTCGTGCCGAATCATAACCATCTACTTCTTCAGTTTTTTGCGCAAATGCGCAATGCGATTGTCCATGACCGACGGATTGGGATATTCGTCGCGCGCCAGTTCAAATTGTTTCAGGGCTTCCTCGCCCCGCCCCAGCTGTTCCAGGGCATCACCCAGCAGATAACCAGCCAGGCCCCTCACTTCCTTGTCCGGCCCGCTGTCCAGGATCTGCTGGCTGAGGTCCGCCACTTCCTGCCAGTGCTCGCGGGCCATGTTTTGGTCCGCCAGATCATACATGCACATGATCTTGTCGTGATCCGCCAGAGGCAGGGCCAGGCATTGCTGCAGGGTTTCCTCCCCGGCGTCGAAACGGCGCTGACTGAACTGCGTGGCGGCCAGCCGACGATAGCCCTCCACGGTTTCCCCCGGCGTCAGGCCGGCCAGCCCGATATAGGAGCTCCAGGCGTCCGCCGCACGGTCATAATGTCGCAGGCTTTCATTAAGCCGCCCCATGCGCTCCAGCACAACCTTGGTGCGGGCGTCGTCGTCCGCGAATTCCGCCAGCATGACCTCCAGATATTCCAGAGTGGCGCGGGCTTCCGGATTGGCGGAATTGACCACGCTCAACAACTGCTGCCAGGCCTCCCAGCGCTGGTCCGGATTTCGCTCCTCGCGCAGATAACGTTCCAGCAGGCGTTCGGCCAGAGGCCAGTTGCGCTCGGCCATTGCCGCGCGCGCCGCGCCGAGGTCGTCGGTCAGCAACGCATCTTGTTCGCAACCGGTCGCCAGGCAGGCCCAAAGAGCCAGGGCCGCCAGCAGCAGGCACGAACGCGGGCGCGGTTTAGTCCTCATCACCATCCTGATTCGGTTCCGCGTCCGGCTTCGAGCCACGGCCGTCGGCGGAATCAGAGGCGGAGGCAACGGAAGGCATGCCGTCCGCCTCATCCAGCTCCACGCTGAGATCACGTACGATCTGGCCGCCCTCGTCCACACGGTCAAAGCCCACCACGCGCGCGCCTTCGTCCAGGCGTACCAGCATCACGCCCATGGTGGCCCGGCCCTTGCTGCGCACCTCGTCCACGCCGATGCGCACAATCTTGTTGGCCGAGGTCAGCAGGATCAGGCCGTCGTTATCCCGCACGGGCATGGCGCCCACCACCGGGCCTGTCTTGGCCGTGACCTTGAAGTTGATGATGCCCTTGCCGCCGCGCGACTGAAGGCGGTAAAGATCCACCCTGGTGCGCTTGCCGTAGCCGTTGGCCGAAATGGACATGATTTCCGTGGTCTGATCCACATCCTTGAGAACCACCCCGGCCACCACACTGTCTTGGCGGCGCAGGGCAATGCCCTTGACCCCAGTGGCCACCCGACCCATGGGCCGGATGTCACCGCAGGAAAAGCGGATGGCAAAGCCGTCCGCCGTGGCCAGTACAATGTGATTGTCCTCGCGGATGGGCCGCACCACCACCAGCTCGTCGTCCTCGCGCAGGCCCACGGCCATGAGTCCGGTTTTACGGCAGCGGGCATAGAGCGAGGCCGAAGAGCGTTTGACCATGCCGCGCCGGGTCACAAAGAGGAAATACTTGTCCTCGGCAAACTCGCGCAGGGCCAGCACCGTGGTGACCCACTCGCCCTCTTCCAGCGGCAGCAGATTGTTAATATGCACGCCCTTGGCCGTGCGGCTGCCCTCGGGCACCTGATGCACCTTGAGCTGGTGCATGCGGCCTTTGTTGGTGAACAGACAGAGATACTGGTGATTGGTGGTGGTCAGGAATTCCTGCACGTAATCGTCGTCCGAGGTGTGCAGGGCCGCAATGCCCTTGCCGCCGCGCTTCTGCTGCTGGTAATTTTCCAGATTGGTGCGCTTCATGTACCCGCGGCGGGACAGGGTGATGACCACCTCATCGTCCGGGATCAGGTCCTCGATGTCGATGCCGCCCAAGGCCTCGGTGAGCACTTCCGTGCGCCGGGGCGTGACGAACGTTTCCCGAATCTCGCGGATCTCGCGCTTCATCTCGCTGCGCAGCACTTCCGAATTGTCCAGCACGGACTTATAGAATTCGATTTTCTGGAGCAGATCCTTGTATTCGGCCAGCAGTTCCTCGCGCTGCAAACCGGTGAGGCGTTGCAGACGCATGTCCAGAATGGCCCTGGCCTGAATTTCGGACAGCTCGAAGGTTTCCATGAGGCCCTGGCGGGCTTCCTCAGGATTGGCCGATGCGCGGATCAGGGCCACCACCTGGTCGATATGGTCTATGGCGATGCGCAGACCTTCCAGAATATGGGCCCGGGCTTCGGCTTTTTCCAGATCGTAACGGGTACGGCGAATGACCACTTCGCGCCGGTGGTCCACAAAGCAGCTCAGTGCGCTTTTAAGAGTAAGCAGCACCGGCCGGTTGTCCACCACAGCCAGCATATTGATGCCGAAGCTGGATTCCAGGGGCGTGAATTTATACAGGGCATTGACCACAATATCCGGAATCACGCCGCGCTTGAGGTCAATGACGATGCGGATGCCCTTGCGGTCCGATTCATCGCGCAAATCCGCAATGCCGTCGATCTTGCGGTCATTGACCAGGGCCGCGATTTTTTCCACCAGGCTGGATTTGTTCAGGCCAAAGGGAATTTCCCTGATGACCACGGACTGGAGGCCTTTTTTGCGCTCCTCGATTTCCACCCGGCCGCGCATTTTTACCGTGCCCCGGCCCGTATGGTAGGCGTCGTACAGTCCCTTGCCCGCGTAGACAAAACCGGCGGTGGGGAAGTCCGGCCCCTTCACGTACTCCATGAGGTCGTCCACGCTGCACTGGGGATTGTCCAGCAGAAGCTGCAGCGCGTCACAGAGTTCGCCCAGGTTGTGCGGCGGAATATTGGTGGCCATGCCCACGGCAATGCCCGACGAACCGTTGAGCAGCAGATTGGGCACCTTGGTGGGCATCACCGAGGGTTCCTGCAGGGTATTGTCGTAGTTGGGCCGGAAATCCACGGTATTCTTGTCCAGGTCGCCCAGGAATTCCTGGGCCAGCCGGGACATGCGCACTTCCGTGTAGCGCATTGCCGCCGCAGAGTCGCCGTCGATGGAGCCGAAGTTGCCCTGGCCGTCCACCAGGGGATCGCGCATGGAAAATTCCTGCGCCAGGCGCACCAAGGCGTCATAGACCGCCGAATCGCCGTGCGGGTGATATTTACCGATGACGTCGCCGACGATGCGCGCGGACTTCTTGTGCGGGCGGTTGTAATTGTTTGCCAGCTCGTACTGGGCGAACATGATCCGCCGGTGCACGGGCTTCAGGCCGTCACGGGCGTCCGGAATGGCGCGCCCGATGATGACCGAAAGGGAGTACTCCAGATAGGACTGGCGGAGTTCTTTTTCTATGTTGATTTGCGGATGCTGTCCGTCTTGCGCTTCAGACACGTTCGCCTCGCGGGTAGAATATCAACCGTGGCCGCCCAACGCGGCAGGGTATAGTGACTACATCTAAACACCGGTTAATGAAGATTTTTATTCTCTGCCAAGATCACTAGCCGTGGCCGCGCCAGCGGCTTGCTTGAGCCGTTCACGCGCAGGCAGAGAGCAAAAAGACCAGTAATCAGTGCTTCCCTAGAACAGATTAACTTTGAAATTTTACAAATTTCAAAGTTGGCATTCTGGCGAAAAACGTGGTTTCCGCCAGAATCCATGCCGCGTTGCGGCGCGCCGCACCGTGTGCGGCGTTAAAGCAATTTCACTTTGAAATTGCTTTAAGTTCCGATAAAAAATCTGCCCCCTGCAAAGAGCAGCAGCAACAGCACGCCTTCGGCCATGCACACGCGGCTCACGGCCCGGAACAGAATTCCGGCATGTTCGCCGAAACGTGAAGACATGAAGAGAAACACGACAATATTGCTGAACAATATGGCTATGACCGCCGGAAGGACAAAATTATAGGCCTTGGGCCAGCCCTCCAGACTGACTGTCAAAAAAAGACACATGGCCGCGCAGGTCAGCCAGCCGCCCACAGCTATAAGCCAGGACAGCCAGCCTGTGGAGGGTTGTTTGCTGTTTTCCATTCCTATGCGTAGTTCCGTTTTGAGAAGTGTGATCAATGAAAATTTTTGTTTTGCCGAGGCCGTTAAGCTGCTGGGTGAGCAACACGGCACAGGGCAAAAAGACCATCAACCAGCGCTTCCTTAAATATCCAGCTCCTGTACAGCCAGGGCGTTACGTTCAATGAAATCGCGACGCGGTTCCACCCTGTCGCCCATCAGTTCCTCAAAGGCGTCGGAGGCGGAAGTGGCATCCTCTACGGAAACCTGCAACAGAATGCGGTTGTCCGGGTTCATAGTGGTCACCCAGAGCTGGTCCGGATTCATTTCGCCCAGGCCCTTGTAGCGCTGGATGTTGATGCCCCTGCGGGCTTCGTCCAGCACCATCTGCATGAGCTGAAAGACGTCGTCGGCCGCGGCTTCGCCGTCCTTGCGCCTGAGGGTAAAGACCAGGCCGCCGCACTCCTCGCGCAGTTCTGTAAAGAGCTGCCAGGTCTGGCGGTACAGGCGGGAGGCAAAGAACTCCATGCCGCGCCGGGTGTGGTGGCTGCCGGTGCTTTCAAAAACCGCGAACAGGCGTTCCTCGTCGTCCTCCTCGCTGCGCTCGCGCTCCAAGGTCAACAGATAGCCGTGCTCATTGAGCCAAGCCGTGAATTCGCTGTCCTGGTCCTCCAGCATGGAGGCTTCCGCACGCACGGGATAGGTGGTCAGGGCCAGGAAAAGGTCGCGCGGGGTGCCCGCCCCTTCGGCGTCGGTCACGCGCATTTCCAGCTTTTCAATACGCCGCATGAGGCTGATCAGGGCTTTGCCGCTGAAAGTCTTCCCATTACGGGCCACGATGCTGACGTCCTCACTGACCCGGGAGAGCAGAAAATCGTTGAGCTCCGCATCGTCCTTGATGAACTTCTCCATGCGTGAGTTGTGCACGCGGTAGAGCGGCGGCTGGGCGATATACACAAAGCCCTTTTCCACCATTTCCTGATACTGGCGGAAAAAGAAGGTCAGCAACAGGGTGCGGATATGCGCGCCGTCCACGTCGGCATCGGTCATGATGATGATCTTGTGGTAACGCAGTTTTTCCAGGTCCGTGTCGTCCTGAATGCCCGCGCCCATGGCCGTGATCAGAGCCTTGACTTCCTTGTTGGCCAGCATCCGGTCAAAACGGGTGCGCTCGGTGTTCAGAATCTTGCCGCGCAGGGGCAGGATAGCCTGATTTTTAGGATTGCGTCCCTGCTTGGCCGAACCGCCTGCGGAATCGCCCTCCACGATAAAGAGCTCCGATTCCACGGGGTCTTTGCTCTGGCAGTCGGCCAGCTTGCCGGGCAGGGCGTTGTCCGACAGGGCCCCTTTGCGCCGCACCAATTCCTTGGCCCGGCGGGCCGCGTCGCGGGCCCGGGCCGCATCCACGGCCTTATCGATGATCAGCCGGATGTCCTTGGGATTTTCCTCAAAATAGACGTTCAGGCGGTCATAGACCACCCCGGCCACCAGACCGGCCACCTCGCTGTTGCCCAGTTTGGTCTTTGTCTGGCCCTCAAACTGCGGCTGGGGCAGCTTGACGCTGATCACAGCCGTGAGGCCCTCGCGCACGTCGTCGCCGGACAGGGCGGTATTTTTCAGCTTCTTGACCAGATCCTGCTGGCCCTTGATATAGCCGTTGATGGCGCGGGTCAGGGCTGTGCGGAAGCCCACCAAGTGGGTGCCCCCTTCCTTGGTGCGGATATTGTTGGCAAAGGTAAGGATGTTTTCCTTGTACCCGGCGTTGTACTGCAGGGCGAAATCCACGGTGACGCTGTCCACCATGCCTTCGCCGAAAATAATCGAATGGATGCCCTGCTCGCCGGAATTGAGATCCGCCACAAACTGACGAATGCCGCCCTCGGCGTGGAAAACATGGGTTTCTCCGATGCGCTCGTCAATGCACTCGATGATCAGGCCCTTGTTCAGGTAGGCCAGTTCCTCAAAGCGCTTTTTCAGCGTTTCATAGGAAAATTCGAGGACCTCGAAAATTTCCTCGTCCGGCCGGAAACGCACGGTGGTGCCATGGCCTTCCACATCCTCGCCGATGACGGCCAGCTGGTCCTGCGGCACGCCGCGCGCGTAGTGCTGACGATAGCGCTTGCCGTCGCGGCGCACCGTGACGGTCAGTTCCTCGGACAGGGCATTGACGCAGGACACGCCCACGCCGTGCAGACCGCCGGACACCTTGTAGCTCGTATTGTCGAACTTGCCGCCGGCGTGCAGCTTGGTCATGACCACCTGCACGGCGGGTACGCCTTCCTTGGGATGGATATCCACCGGAATGCCGCGCCCGTCGTCGCGCACGGTCACGGAATTGTCCGCATGCAGGATCACCGTGATCCGCGAACAATAGCCGGCCATGGCTTCGTCAATGGAGTTGTCCACCACTTCATAGACCAGATGATGCAGGCCGCGCCCGTCCGTGGAACCGATATACATGGCCGGGCGCTTGCGCACGGCGGAAAGGCCTTCCAGAATGGTGATGGAAGAGGCGTTGTAGCCGCCGTTGCCGGAGGTTTCAGGAACCATCAGTATTTCCTTGTCTTGATCCGTGTGCTTTGTCGGAAAGCCCCAAGGGGCTGCTTTAAACGTCTTCTTCGCTGTAATAGGTGGTCTCGGAAACCTTCATGGGCATGATGATGACCGTGTAGTCCGGGTCTTCCGGTCCCCGGATGCCGCAGGGGCCCTCCGTTCCGGTGAGCAACATGTCGATCTTGGCGGAAACGAAATGTCCGAGCACGTCCAGTAGATTGCGGGTGGGGAAGGCTATACGGGCAATGTCGCCCCTGTAGGCCACTTCCAGGCTTTCCGAGGCCGAACCCACGTCCTGGCCCTGGGCGGACAGACGGGCTTCGTTTTCAGAAAGATCCATATAGGTGCAACGGTCGCTCTCGGTATTGAAGATCAGAATACGACCCAGAGCGTCCATGCCTTCCTTGCGATCCAGGGTCATGGAGTTGACGCCTTCGTCCGCGAGCTTGCCCATAAAGATGTTGTAGTCCGGATATTCGTAGGCCGCGCGGGGCAGGCTGAGAGTTTCGGCCCCGTCCAGGCTGCGCAGGTAAAGGCGCTTATCCGTAATATTAAGTTCGATTTCGTCCGCGCCCAGCCATTTTTTGATATCCTGGAGATATTTCTTCTGAATCAGCATGCCTTCGGCGGGCAGGCGCGCGGCCAGATCGTCATGGGTGAAGGAAACCAGGGCGAACTGATGGCCGTTGAGGCCGCAGACGTCGATATGCCCGTTTTCGCCCGGCTTCATGCACAGGCAGGCAATGGCGTCCATGGCATCGTCGTCGCTGATGCAGAAAGCCACCTTGTCCAGCACGTCCTGCAGAAAGTCGCCGGACCAGGTCACCGCGTTTTCAACGGGAAATTCCGAAAAATTCTGGAACCACTCGGAACCGCTCACCGGCAGTTTGTACACCCGGCGTCCCTGTTCCAGCAGCAGATTGCCCGAGGCCTCGTCCAGGGTGAGATTGAGCACGCCCGTGGGCAACTGGCGTACCAAATCCACAAAAGCCCGGCCCTGTACGCCGATGAGACCCGGCTGGCTGACTTCAGCCGGGTAACGGCCCGTGAATTCAATGTTGGCGTCCGTGGACATGACCGCCAGACTGCCCTCCTCGGCCTTGAGCCAGATGGAGCGAAGATAGGCGGCGCCGGCTTTGGCCGGAATGATGGCGGCGGCTTTCTGCAGGCCTTCGATGATCTGCTCTTTGTTTACAGTAAGTTTCATATGCTTTCCTTGAATATTATTAAGGTCTGTTCCTTTGTGCGCAACTCACAAAACTCTTTGAAATATTTTACTTTTTTATGATCAGCATAATGCCCGGACAAGGAACGGCGCGCACATTTTCCAATGTGCGCAGGCCGGAAGGGCCGCTTACAGGGCCGTTGTTTCCAATTGCGTCACCAGACGCTGCACATCTTTGTCACTAACCAGCAATTTCTTAATCTTTTTAATGGCATGGATGACCGTACTGTGGTCTTTTCCGCCAAAGGCCCGGCCCAGCTCCGGGTAGGACAAACCCAGCTTCTGGCGGCAGAGGTACATGGCCACCTGCCGGGCCAGGACCAGATCAGGCCTGCGTTTGCCACCCAGAATGTCTTCAGGCCGCAGATTCAGGCCTCGGGCCACTTCGCCCAGAATTTCCCGGCAGCCGGGCGGTCTGTCCGCTCCGCCGGTGCGCACGATGTTTTCCAGGTCCGCCGGGGTCAGATTTCTGCCGTGCACGGCGGCAAATGCCGCCACTTTCAGCAGCAGGCCCTGAAGCAGGCGGAACTGGGCGCAACGCTGCGCCAGATAGAGCAACTGGTCGCGCCCCAGATTCAGCCGTCTCTCCTTGCAGAGAGCCTGCAGATAACGCAGGCGCACATCCAGGTCCGGTTCCAGCAGCTCCACCACCAGGCCGCTTTCCAGGCGGGAACGCAGGCGCTCGTCCAGATCCTTCAGGGCCTGGGCCGGCCCTGCGTGGGCGAAGATCATCTGGCGCGGCCCGTCGCTCAACCCGTACTCCATTCCGACCGGAGTCGGAACATCCGCATTTTGCCGGGGAACCGGGGGACAGGCGTCCATGCAGGCGATCAGTTTTTGCTGCCAGGCCGCCTGCCCGGCCAGATCCTGCAGATCGTCCAGCAACAGGGCGTCGCACTGTTGCCAGAACAATTCCGGACGGCGTGCCCAGGGCGTGTCTTCGGCGCAGAAGCGCGCGGCATTCTGACAGATGATCCGTCTGGAAGCTGTTTTTCCGGAGCCGCGCCGCGCGAAAGACTTGGCCAGAGCCCGCAGCAAATGGGTTTTACCCGTACCGCTGCGCCCGCAGAGCAAAAAGGGGTTGTAGGCCTCGCCCACATCGCTTTCAGCAATTTCCTTAGCCGCGGCCAGAGGGAAGGCGTTTTTGGCGTTGCTGATAAATGAGGCGAAATTGTCTTCCGCGTTACGCGCGTCGTCCGGCCCGGCCTGCGGCTCGCCCTCTGAACCTTCCCGGCCGGAAGAGGCCTGAGGAGCGCTGACCTGGGGGGATGGCCCGCAGTGTTCGTAAACCACGCGCGGCAGGCTCTTGTCAGTAAAATGGCGGCTGAGGGCCTCTTCAAAGACGTTGCGTTTATGGCGCGAGAACCAGGCGGCGAAATACGTATGGGGAAAAACAACCCGCAACGTATCGTCCTCCTGCCGGAGGGTCAGACATTCGAACCAGGCTTCCGCTTCCTGCGTGCCGTCCTGGTTCAGTATGTGCCGCAATTCATTTTTCAGCATGACGTCGCGCCGTCGGCGCCTGCGCGCCGGCCTGTGGATAAGCTCCCGGGCCGCGCGCTGCCGGGCGCGGACAAGGCCTTGAGCCTTTCTTTCGTCGTATGGAAACAAAGTGTCTTTGTACCATAAAAACTTTGCTGAAACAAGTCTTGCCCGCAGGCCAGCGCATCCTGTGGACAATTGTGGATAGGGTGCGTACAAGGCGCGCATCGGATGAAAAAAGGAAGAATCCGATCATCTCAAAGCCTTGCTCCGCCAGCCGCGCGGGTCAACTGGACAAGGCCCTGAGGGCCGGATATAGTTATTAAATGGAGTTGCCGATGAAACGACTCTGGCTGGTGGGAGTTTTTTTTATTTTTCTGGTGGGCGGCGTGCTGGTACAGCATGCCGGCAGAACCGGCTTTACGCCCGATGCCGCGCCCGAACAGGCGGCTGAACAGGTCTCGGAACAATCGACGCAGCGAACGGGCCGGGAGGCGCAACAGGATCAGAAGGTTCGGCAAGACCCAAGCGCGGATGCAAGCGGACAACAGGTGTCGTCTGTTCCGCCCGCGCGGCCCGGTCCGCCGCAGGCGGATAAAAACGGGATGGGCACAGCTGTTTCTGAAGAGGCCGGGCGTGCGCCCGAGGCTGTGGCCGTTCAGACTTCCGCTTCTGATCCCGCCGATCGGTCCCGGCTTCCAGAGGCCCAGCCGGATGTTTCCGACAGCGTTTCCGGTGAGGAAACCTCCCTGCCGCCGGACACGGCCGTGCCCGGTGCGGAGACGTCTGCGCAAGCGCCTTCCACGGGCTTGATCGAAGAGGCGCAGCCCGATGACGCCCCGGGTGAGGAAGTGGTCAAAGGCACGGTGGAAAAGGGCGACACCATCAGTAAAATTTTGGAAAATACGGGCAGCGAAGGCATCTACCAGTATATCAGCGCGGCTCGCCAGGTGTTTTCCATGCGTTCCTTCCGCGAGGGCCAGCCCTATGTGATCGTCACGGACTCTGCTTCGGGCCGGGTCAAGCGTTTTGAATACGAAATCGACAGCCGCCGCCGTCTGGTGGTGGAGGGCGTCGAAGAGCCCGTGGCCAGGGTGGAGGCCATTGAATACGTCACCCTGCTCAGCACGGTGGAAGCCACCATCAGCGACAATCTCTTCCAGGCCGTGGCCGATGTGGGCGAAAGCCCGCAAATGGCGCTGCAACTGGCTGACCTTTTCGGCGCGGAAATCAACTTTATCCGTGATCTGCAGGAGGGCGACAGTTTTTCCGTGCTGGTGGAGAAACGCTATCGCGAGGGAGAATATAAAGGCTACGGCCGCGTTCTGGCCGCGCATTTCACCAATAAGGGCAAAACGTTCGAGGCCTATCTTTTCCGGGACGGTTCTGGCCGGGCCCAGTATTACAACCGCAAGGGCGAAAACCTGCGTAAAACGTTGTTGCAGGCTCCCCTGGCCTTTACCCGTGTGACTTCCCGCTTCACGTCGAGCCGCAAGCACCCTATTCTGGGCTACAGCCGTCCGCATATGGGAGTGGATTACGGCGCGCCCACCGGTACGCCGGTCAAGGCCGTGGGCGAAGGCGTGGTCACCAAAAGAAGCTGGGGCGGCGGTTACGGCAACCAGATCATCGTCAAGCACGTGGCCGGGCTGGAATCCATGTATTCGCACCTTTCCGGCTATGCCCGGGGTCTGCGCCAGGGCCAGCGCGTGCGCCAGGGCCAGGTTATCGGCTTTGTGGGCAGCACGGGTTTGTCCACCGGGCCGCATCTGGATTTCCGTCTGCGCCAGAACGGCAAGTTCATCAATCCCACCAAGGCCATCAATCCGCGCGGCGAGCCGGTTTCCGCCAGGCACATGGCCGCCTTTGAAAAAGTCGTGGCCGAAGAACTGGCTTATCTGAAAGACCGCAAGCCCCTGGCCGAGTATACGGTGGACAGCGTGGTGCCGGAAAATGCCGTGCTTACCGACAATGCGCCGGATGCGGAAAAGGAGAAAAAGCCGGAACCCAAAAAACGCCGCCGTCGGAGCTAGACTTTTCGGAATACACCCTTCCAGAACAATTTACGTTTGAAATGTTATATATATTTCAAACGCAACATGCTGTAGTTTGGGGAGAAGACATCTTCGGCAACGCAGGCAGGCGTCATGCCGGGCAATGTCCGTATCCGGCCGGACCGCTTCATGAAAGAAGCGGGGGAGGGCCGTATGATCTTCTTTGATCCCATATCCCAGGGTCTGTCCGTGGTGCAGGATACGCCGCCCGGCGACGCGCTGGTGATTTCCTACACGCCGTCCGTAGTCAGCGACAGCACGGCCGCCGCCGCACAACTGGCCGACGCGGCCAGTGCGGCTTCCTTCATGCAGGATCAGTGGCGGGCCGCGGCGGAAAATATGCAGGATATGGGCAACGTGGTCAGCGCATACAGTTAGACCATGTCTAAAATGCGGGCCGCTCGGACAGGAATCAGCAAGAAAAGAACGTCCCAAAAGGGGACATTTTTTGGGTTTTGACGGGAAAATGCACAACGAGTATGCTTTATCAGCAAGTCTAATAAGCGGTTCTTCACCATTTTGAAAATTTTTCACTGCCTGAAAACGCTATGGACATGAAAATCAGAGATAAAAATCAGGCAATATTTTTGGGAATACGGGTCGGATTTATTTTTCTGCTGACCGTAATTGTGATCATTTTTGCGGCATATTATACGTTATCAAATAATTTTCAGACACTTCTGACCAATTATACAATAAAACTCGTACAAGCCATGGTGGCGCAGGGCGTGGACATGGTGGAGTCCGAATTGGAAATCGGACGCAAGGAAGCCGCCATGTCCGCCGCTTTTTTTGATGTTGCTGATGCCGTCCAGGGATCCGGGTCCCGCTTTCCCCGTTTTTCCCCGGGCAAGGATGCCATGCGCATGGTTTACGTTTCGGAAGCACGAACCATGGCATCAGACGGCCGAGAGCGGATCATAAATGACCGGCCGGATATCCGTGCCGCCTTTGGCGGGGATATCGCCGTCTATGGACCATACTTCAATGAAGATAATGAATTTGTGATTTGCTATTCGGCGCCGGTGATACGGAACGGAAAAATTGCGGGTGTGCTGAGCATCGAAAAAAACGGCTATATATTCTGCCGGCTGATTCAAAGCATCCGCTTCGTCAATACTGGAGAATCCTACATCATCAACGCGGAAGGGACGGATATCGCGGTCAGTGACCCACACCATATGGAGTGGGTCACTTCACAATATAACGCCAAAAAAATACTCGGCGGACAGGAGGATGCGACGACGCGTTCCATCCTGGAGCTGGAGCGGAAAGGACTTGACGGCAAAAAGGGAATCGGAACGTATTATTGGAAAAACGGCTTGGTCTATGTAATATATGAACCTGTCCCGTCCGTGGGGTGGGTGCTGTTTGGCGGTTTGCGGGAAGAAGAACTTGCTTCCATGACGCAATCCGTCTTTTTTGCTTCTATTTCCAAGGGGCCCGCGTTAAAAATTTGTCTTTCCGTGGTTTTTCTGCTCACTGCATTGATTATTTACTGGATTATCTCCAGCATGAAAAAAAATGCTGAAATCAATAAAAAGCTGGAGATCATCGCCAATCATGACGCCCTTACCGGCTTACTGAACCGCCGTTTCATTGAAACCGGTCTGGCCGAGGAATGGAAGTACCCGATCAGAGCCTCCGGTCAAGCGGCACTGTTTATGCTCGATATTGATAATTTCAAGAAATATAACGACTTCTATGGACATCTGAAGGGGGACGACTGCCTGCGCCGGATAGCCGCCACGCTTAAAAAAGCTATTGATGGCCATAACGGCTATGTCATACGGTATGGCGGGGAAGAATTCATTGCTGTCATTTTTTTGGTTGAACGCAAGTTCACTCTGGAACTGGGCAACAAGATTTGCCGCCTGGTGAAAAATGAGGCATTGCCGGATGCCGAAGGCGGTGTGGTAACAGTCAGCGTCGGCATGTGCCATATACAGAGCACGATCGACGTTTCGCTCTCTGACTGTATACGGATTGCCGATAAGGCCCTGTATCAGGCGAAAACAAGCGGAAAAAACAGAGCGGTGATGCTGGACGCCCCGCAACAGGCTCACGGCACAGCGGCGTAGCAATGAATTTTCTGTTCTATAACAATGAGTTAGAGACAGTTTTTTCGTGTTTCAGGCTGTGTATCCGCACGGACAGTTTGGGCCGCCGTACTGTGGAACCGGTCTTTTTTACTTTCTTCCCAGCACTTTGGCCGCAAAGGCCGCCGCGCCGAAGCCGTTATCGATATTGAGCACGGCCACGCCGGGCACACAAGTGCAGAGCATGGTGGAGAGCGCCGCGAAGCCGTGCGCGCCCACGCCGTAGCCCACCGAAGTGGGCACGGCCAGTACGGGAGCGGGGGTAAGGCCCGCCAGCACGCCGGGCAGGGCTCCTTCCATGCCGGCCACGGCGATGATCACCCGTGCTTCGTGCAGGGCCCGCAGGTGCGGGCTCAGACGGTGCAGCCCGGCCACGCCCACATCCGTGACGCAACCGCAGTCACAACCCCAGAACGCCAGCGCGCCGAAGGCTTCCAGGGCCACGGCCATGTCCGCGGCTCCGGCGGAAACCACCAGGGCCGCGCCGGATTGCGGCCAGGGCGGGGTCATCTGTTGTTCCAGATGTTCCGGACCGCCCAGGGAAAACAGCCCGGCTTCAGGCCAGTGCAGGCCCGCCGGAAACATGCTGCGCAGCAGCCCGGCCTGTTCACGGCTGACGCGGCTGACCAGCACCGGCCCGTGGCGGGAAAGGCCATCCACGGCGGCCAGCAGGGTTTCGTCGCTCTTGCCCTGGGCGAAGATAACTTCTCCCAGCCCGCTGCGCAGTTCGCGTTGCGGGTCCAGATTCAGGCCGTGCAAGGCATCTTGCGCGGTTTCAAAACTCAATTGATCCAAGGCCTTGTCCGTCGAAAGACCGCCCTCAGCCACCAGGGTCAGAATATGCCTGATTACGCTTTTCTGCATGCGGCCTGTATACGTCAGGCCGGAGGCGTTGTCAGCTTTTTCCCAGTAATTAGGCCGTATTCAGGCCGTGCTGTTGCATTGTGGCACGCGACACGGTACAAAAAGGCCCATGTCGACCCGTCGTCTGCTTTTTCTCGCGCCGGCCCAGGCCATTACCGGCATTTTCCCGCCTCTGCGGGATGCTGGCTATGAGCTGGGCATTGCCGAAAATCTCAAAGGGGCTTCGGTCTTTATCCGCAAGTCCGGTCCCGGCGTGATTTTCGCGCGGCCTTCCCTTCCCGGCTTCCGGGTGGAGGATCTGCTGGCCGTGAGCGCGGAAGACCCCAATTTCCCGCCGGTCATCGTCACCACCGACAAGGGCAGCCCGGAAGAAGCCGAACGCCTGCTCGGTCTGGGCGCGCGCGACTACTGGTTGGAACCTCTGGATGTGGAACGGATCATGGCCGTGGCCCGCGAGCCGCGCAAAGCCGCGTCCGTGCCTGCTTCCAGCACCTTTGGCGGACATCGGCCGCAGTATGCCGAAGGCCAGGGCGGCCCGCGCATCGTGGGGCGGCATCCGGCCATTGCCAGGGTCTTGCAGCTGGCCCGGCAGGTGGCGGCTTCCAAGGCCACGGTGCTGATCACCGGCGAGTCGGGCACGGGCAAGGAAATGTTCGCGCGCTATCTGCACGCCATGAGCAAACGCGCGCGCGGTCCCTTTGTGGCCGTGAACTGCGCGGCCCTGCCTGAACATCTGCTGGAAAGCGAATTGTTCGGCCATGAAAAGGGAGCCTTTACCGGAGCTATTGCCCGCAAACTCGGCAAGTTTGAGTTGGCCAGCGGGGGCACCCTGCTGCTGGACGAAATTTCCGAAATGGATCTGGCCTTGCAGGCCAAATTGCTGCGTGTGCTTCAGGAAGGCGAGATCGACCGGGTGGGCGGCGCGGAAACCGTGCGGGTGGACGTGCGCGTGCTTGCCACCACCAACCGCGATCTGGAAGACTGGGTCAAGCAGGGCAAATTCCGTCAGGATCTGTATTTCCGGCTCAATGTCATTCCCCTGCGCCTGCCCTCCCTGCGCGAACGCGGCGACGACGTGCTGGAACTGGCCCGCTTTTTCGTGGACCTGTATGTGCGCGAATATAAGCTGCCGCCCGTATCCCTGTCCGAAGCCGCTGTGAGCTGGCTGAAAAATTACGATTTTCCCGGCAACGTGCGCGAGCTGCAAAACCTTATGGAGCGCGCCGTACTGCTGGCCAACGGCCGTCCGGTGGAGCCCTGCCATTTTCTGCTGGAAAACGAGGCCTGGCCCCTGTTTGAGGAAGACAGCCTCCCGGAGGACGGGGGCGTCGAAACCGCCGGACCCTCCGCCGCCTCCGCGTCGCCGGCGGAGCGGACGGCTACCGCCGCACCCGTTCAGGCAGGCTCCAATACCCCGGCGGAGCAGTTTGCCGGGCCGGTAATTCCACTGCACGAAATGGAGCGGATCATGATCATCAAGGGCCTGGAAGCCACCTCCGGCAACCGCACCCAGGCCGCCGAACTGTTGGGCATCTCGGTGCGCACTCTGCGCAACAAGCTCAACGAATACCGTTCCCTGGGCCATCCCGTGGACTGACGGGGCGTTTGCCTCCGTTACGGGAGGCACCGTCACGCCCTGAGGGGCACTTTTCCGCAGGGCCAGTAGTTCCCAACTGCTCAGACGCTCAAGCCGCACTCCGCCCTCAATCGTAAAAAAATCGACACATTTTCCCATGCCGTCAAAATAGAATCTGCAGCTCAAGCTGTGGCAGCCCTCTGTTTGCCCGTCGCCCGCAAAGACTTTCACCGACGTGTGGTCAATGCAGGCCGCAGCATAAGTCTTTCGCGATAGTAAATGAGCCCGTTGAGGGCGTTCATCCAGCCGCTGGGCGACGCCAGGTGAAATGCCGGGTAGTCGGCGTAGCTGTTGCCCCGGCATTGGCAAAAACCGGCTCTGAAGCGCGCCTGACGGGCTCTTCATGCGGAGACATGCTCTTGTCAACGCCTTCATGATATGGATTCATTGACAGCGCTCCGGTATGCTGCTCTGGCCGCATTATCTCGATGTAAGTTTGCCGTGGATGATCAAGACGAGAAGCGCTCCCAGTACGGCCACAAAAAAGCTCGGCAGGTTAAATCCGGTTACTTTGCCGAAACCAAGCCATGTGCCGATGAATCCGCCGACACATGCGCCGACGATTCCTAACAGGGATGTCACAATAAAGCCGCGTTCAAGACGTCCCGGCAAAATGAATTTCGCAATGGCGCCGGCGACCAGGCCAAAAATAATCCAGGATATAATGCCCATTTTATTGTCCTTCTTTTTTTTCGCACGTAATGATATAGAGGTTTCCGAATTTTTTTCCTTCAGCGTCCGTATCTTCGTTCCATTC
This sequence comes from Desulfovibrio fairfieldensis, assembly GCF_001553605.1. Classification (NCBI taxonomy): domain Bacteria; kingdom Pseudomonadati; phylum Thermodesulfobacteriota; class Desulfovibrionia; order Desulfovibrionales; family Desulfovibrionaceae; genus Desulfovibrio; species Desulfovibrio fairfieldensis. The sequence continues at coordinate 3,234,922 of NZ_CP014229.1, read as the reverse complement.
AGCAAAGAAAATATCTTTGCATGAATCACAGCCGTTTTTATTCAATTCCTGTTTCAGCCATTCCTCATCTTTTTCGATCAGCTTCATGGCATTTTCATCGATAACGCCGTTGCTTACAAGAATAATTGCCCTTTTGGGTTCATCCTTTTTCTGGATGGTGACCTGACCGTTGGGTTCAAGCTGCGCATTCCATATGTCATGGAGTGAATGAATGCCCTGCATTCGCGCCAGGGTCGCAAAGTCGGCAATATCAAGTCCGGCCTGTTGAAATTTGTCCTGCAGATATTCTCCCTTGATCACAATAGGAGTGGGCGAGCCCACAATCATTTTTCGCCCGGATTCAGTATGCATGCGCAATGAATTGACGGAGATCACAAGAATCTCCCACAGCGCCAGCACGATGATGAATTTTATGATGTGAATGTCCGGATTATAAATAACGCCGCCGATAATGCCGCCCAGCACAAAGTTGCCGATGAGGTCCACAGGCGTCATCTGCGTCAGTTGGCCGCGATTGGTCGTCCGCAATAACAGAATAAAAGCGGTCAAGCCCACGGCCAGTTTTACGGCGATGTTTCCGTATACAACAAGTGAATCCATTATGGCCTGATCCATCTGAATCTCCGGGAAATTTTTTATCTGAAAACTGTCTGAACACGCCTGCGTCAGATCCGGTTATGTTCTGAAGCTCCCCAAGAAAACGGCATATTTTTAGTCTGTCATCACGCCGTTCAGGCTGGGTGGTCAAAAAAAAGACTATAATTTCTATATAATGTATCCTGTAGGAGAGAAAGCAAGTAGCTGCCGCGACCGCATGGAGAATATCGGCGTTTTCGAATCGCGTTTGCCCGGCGGGAGGGGCCCGGAGGAGAAAATGCGCGGGGCAAGAGGGGCCTGTTGATGTCGCTTTGTAAAAAACAACGGCCGGTTTCCGTATTATGCGGAAACCGGCCTGCTGTTGAAGGATGTTCCCCCTCAGCTTCCAATTCGGCGGGAAGGTCTGGCGTCAGTCAAAGATAGCGCAGGAACCGGCCGCCAGTTTTTCGTACAGCCAGGTGAAATCCAGCTTACCGGTTTTTTCAATGGATTTGAGCTTACGCAAGCCGGTATCCCGGATGGCGCGGGCCTGTATGGCCGCGGATTCGGCTTCGTCCCGGCTGACGGCCACAATGCCGTCGCCGTCGGCCACCAGTATGTCGCCCGGCCTGATCACCGCATTGCCCATGGCAATGGGCGCGTTGATTTCGCCGCAGCCGTCCTTGTACGGACCGTTGGGTGAAACCGCGCGGGCGTAGACCGGAAAGTCCATGGCCCGCAGGGCGTCCGCGTCCCGCACCGCCCCGTCCACCACAAAACCGGCCAAGCCCCGCTTGCGGGCCAGAGCGGCCATGATCTCGCCGCACACGGCGCGGTCTTCGTATCCGTCGCAGGCCACGGCCAGCACATCGCCGGGCCGGGCATTATCCACAGCGTAGTAGAGCAACAGGTTTTCACCGGCGGGCAGATTGACCGTGTAGGCCGTGCCCAGCAGGCGAGCGACGCCCAGAGGCTTGATGGCCGAGGGCAGGGCGGCGTTGCGGCCCAGGGCGTCGCAGATGTCGGCCACGGCCAGGTCCGCAAAGAGTTCCGGCAGAGAGAAAGGCGCTTCTTCACTGTGCGGCATGATTCTGTATCGTAGGGTACTCATGGCTGTTCCTGTGACGGATGGTTGCTCGGTCCCCGGCGGGCAGCAGAAACATGCCCGCCGGGGCATCCCCGCGTCCGCGCACAGGAACGGAAACGGGGATGTCCTTGGCCGCCGCGTCCGCGCGTGGTTTGCGCTCGGGACATGGGAGGGCGCGGCGCGGCGGCTGTGGAACAGCATCAGGCGCTTTCGTACAGGCGGGTCATGACGAACTCGCGATGGCCCAGGGCCTCGGCGCTGGTATTGCGGCCGTTGCAGGTGCGGACCATCATTTCCAGGAGCTTGTCGCCCGCCGCGTTCAGATCGTATTCACGCTGGAGCAGACCGGTCACGTCCACGTCGATGTGCTCGCTCATGGTGCGCACGGTACGCGGATTGGCCGAGAGTTTGATGACCGGCAGAATGGGATTGCCGATCACGTTGCCCTGGCCCGTGGGGAAGAAGTGCACCACAAAACCCGAGGCCGCCGCCAGGGTGACCATTTCCGCTGCGGCGGAAGAGGAGTCCATGAACCACAGGCCAGGCCCGCTGGGGCTTTCGGCCTTGTCCAGGCAGCCCATCACAGGAGCCTTGCGGCCTATTTTCTGGATGTTGCCCAGAGCCTTTTCCTCAATGGTGGTCAGACCGCCTTCGATATTGCCCTTGGTGGGCTGGGAGTCGCAGAGGTCATTGGTTTTGTGGTCGTCCACCACCTTGGCGTAGCGGTCGAAAAAGTACATGAACTTTTTTTTCACGTCCTCATTGACGCAGCGCGCGGCCACCAGATGTTCGCCGCCCGTGATTTCCGTGGTTTCGCCGAACAGGGTGGTGGCCCCGGCTTCCCAGAGCTTGTCAAAGGCGTTGCCCACCGTGGGATTGGAGGCAATGCCCGAGGTGGTGTCCGATTCGCCGCATTTGCAGGAGACCCAGAGCTCTTTGATATCGCATTCCACACGCTGGTAATCGGTGACCTGCTGAAGGAATTCCTTGGCCTTGCGGGAGGCAGCGGCGATGGTGTTCAGGTCGCCGTTCTTCTCAATGGAGAAACCGGCTACGGGTTTGCCGGTTTTGGCGATGCCGTCCACGATCTGCTGCGTCCAGACCGGCTCGATGCCGATGACCACCACTGCGGCCACGTTGGGATTGCAGCCCGCGCCGATCAGGGTTCTGAAATGCAGGTCCAGATCCTCGCCGAACTGCAGGCGGCCGTAATGGTGCGGCAGGGCCAGGGTGCCCTTGATGTTGTTGGCCACCGCCTGGCAGGCCGCATTGGACAGATCGTCCAGAGGCAGCAGAACAACGTGGTTGCGGATACCCACGCGGCCGTTTTCCCTTCTGTAACCCCAGAATTTCTTATTCATGTTCTACCACCTCTTGGTTTTGACGTTGTGCACATGAAGGTGTTCGCCCTGCTTGATGGGCTTGACCACCTTGCCGATGTCCGTACCGTATTTGACGACCGTGTCATTGACCGCGAAATTGTGCAGGGCCACTTTGTGACCAATCGGGATGTCGTCCAGAACCTGAAAGGTGATCAGCTCATCCTCCTGCATGATCCAGCCGGTGCATTCCTGTCCCTTTTTCAATCCTTCCACGACCACAACGCCCACGCCGTCGCCTTTTTCGTGAACAACAAAATCAACGCCCATATGTCCTCCAAAGGGTTGCGCATGCTCCGGCCGTTACGCATGCCGCTGTTCGGGAGATACCCGCCCTGGCCGGAAGGCAAGATTTCTGCCTACGACACGCCGAGTCTGGCGTAGATGTCGGGCAGTTTTTCCCTGATTTTTTCGCTGACCCGCTCGTAGAGATGCACGCCGTGGCTGTCCATGGCCACGGTCAGCGGTCCGAAGTTTTTCACTCGGAAGCGGTAAAGGGCTTCGGGATGCAGCTCTTCGAAATAGACCTGTTCCACTTCCTCGATCTGTTCGGTTTCCAGAGCCGCCGCGCCGCCTACAATGGCCAGGTACACGGCCCCGTATTTTTTCATGGCCTCCAGGCTGTCCTGGTACAGTCCGCCCTTGCCGATGACGGCCCGTACCCCGTACTGGCCGATGAGTCCGGGCGTGAAGCGCTCCATTCGGGTGCTGGTGGTGGTGCCCACGCAGATTTTCTCCCATTTGTCGCCGACCTTGCGCAGGCTTGGCGCGGTGTGGATGCAGGGCATGCCCTCCAAACTCACCGGCGGGGGATTGTTGTGGTCGAAAATGTGAATCTGGGTCAGATCGCGGATGCCGAACAGCGGACCGTCAAAGTAGATGATGTCGCCGGCATGCAGGCTCCGGATAACTTCCTCGGAAAAAGGCGACGTGAGATGATGAATCTTGCTCATGATTGCCTCCTTAATAACCGTAGGACACCTGGCCGGCGGGCGTGATCACGGCGCGAGCTCGGCGCGCGGGCCAGCATTGCGTGTTCACGGCCACGGGATTCTGGGTGATGTGGGTATAGGCGCTCTCAATATGCACGGCGAGACAGGACACGTCGCCGCCCAGCCCCATGGGCCCGCGCCCCGTGGCGTTGATGGCCTCTTCCAGCTCTTCTTCCATTTCGGCCAGCAGGGGGTCGGGATTGCGTTGGCCCACGGGCCGCGCGATGGCGTCCTTGGCCAGCTTCATGACCAGGTCGGCGGTGCCGCCCAGGCCCACGCCGATGATGCCCGGAGGGCAGGGGTTGGCGCCGCTTTCAATGACCGTGTCCAGAATGAACTTCTTCACGGCCTTGATGCCGTGCTGCGGGTAGAACATCTTCATCTTGCTCATGTTCTCCGAACCTGAACCCTTGGGAATCATCAGAATGTCCAGGTCCGCGCTTTCCCCGTCAAAGTCGAAGTAGGTCACGGGCAGGCCCGGTCCCACCGAAGTCTGGGGGTTGACCCGGGTGATGGTGTGGGTGGAACTGCTGCGGAAAGGAAACTCCTGGGTGGCGCGTTTGGCCCCTTCGTAGAGGGCGGCCTTGATTTTCGCGCCGTTCCAGGCGTGGGCCGAGCCGATGCGCACTTTGTAGATGGGCAGGCCAGTATCCTGGCAGAGCAGGGTCTTTTTGCTGTCCGCGATCTCGATGGCCTTGAACATGGCCTCGAAAACGCTGCGGGCAGCGGGCTGGGTTTCCCTCTCATAGGCTTTTTTCAGGGCTGCGCGCACATCGGGCGGCAGATCGCAGAGCGCCTTGATGTAGCACTGCTTGGCCGCTTCTTCCACGATGGTGTAATCAAAGCTGTCCATACAAAGTCCTCCTTATGAGCCGGACGCGACGGCGTCCGTTTGCCCTGTTTGCTGTCCGGCCTTGGTTGTTCCGAGAATTTCGGACACAGGCTTTTCAACAGCCTTCGCGCCCCTGAAATCCAAGGCCAGCAAAAAAGCCGCCAGATCCTTGAGTTGTTCGGGCGTGAGGTCATAGGCCGGCATGGTGGACGACGAGTATACTTTGAGCGGATTCTTGACGTAATCCGCCAGGTACCGGGCGCTTCTGCCCTTTTTGATCATATTGCTCATGTCCGGCCCGGTGCGATGGCCGCCCTTGCCCATGATGTTGTGGCAGTAAGAGCATTCCCGTTCGGCATAGAGAAACATGCCGCGCTTGGCCTGTTCGCTCATGGGCCTGTCCGGCAGCATGAGGAACTTGTTGTAGGGTGCGGCCTCGGAGTAGGCCATGAGCGTGAGATAAACGATGCAGACCATGAAGGTGGCGGCCACGGCCAGGGACACGGGCCTGTTGCCCACGCCCTTGAGCCTGCTTTCGCTGAAGAAGGGCACGCCGAAGAGCAGGAAGAGCCCGCCGCCGAAGAGGAAGAGACTGCCGATCATCTCCCAGGAGCCGGTGAAGTAAGTCAGCAGCTGGAAGAGCCACATATAGTACCATTCGGGCCGGGGCAGATAATCGGGAATAAAGGTGCCCGCCCTGGCTTCCATATGCGGCGGCGCATAGTGGGCCAGCAGCACCAGGCCCGCGAAAATGAGTCCGAAAGCCAGGGTGGTGCGGTTGATGTGCTCAGGATAGAAGCGGTAGGGCTTGCCGTCGGCGGGCGGCAGAGCCTCGCCGGCCAGCCGCTCGCGCGGGTCGGAGATATTGTGGATGCGGATCAGATAGATGTGCATGGCCATGATCAGCAGAAGACAGGCAGGCAGAATCAGGGTGTGCACGGAATAGAAGCGCGAGAGCGTGAAGCCCGAGATGTCGTTGCCGCCCAGGATGAAGCGGGTGATGTAATTGCCCACGCCGGGATACTGGTTGGGAATGTTGGCCCCCACCACCGTGGCCCAGTAGGCCTTCATGTCCCAGGGCAGCAGGTAGCCGGTGAAGCCCAGGCCCAGGGTGACCAGAAAGAGGCAGACGCCGGTGATCCAGGTCAGCTGCCGGGGCTTGGCGTAGGAGCCGTGCACATAGGTCACCATGAGATGGCAGAAGACCAGAAAGACCATCAGACCCGCGCCCCAGTGGTGCAGCCCGCGCAGGATTTTGCCCAGGGGCACGTCATTGCTGATGTACCGCACGGAATCCCAGGCCTTGTCCGGCGACGGCACATAGTAGAAGGCCAGAATCATGCCGGTCATCACCAGAACAATGAAGGTCAGGGCGCAGAGGGTGCCCAGCACGGCGCTCCAGCCGGTGCGGTCCGGCAGCCTTTTGTACAGGAAGGGCTTGAGATACTTGTCCCAGCCGATGTCACTTCGGAAGCTCATTAGACCACCTCCACCTTAAGAATGCCGTTGTCCAGTTTCCAGGGCAGACGGACCAGCGGCGACGGCGGCGGCCCGGCAATGACCTTGCCGTCCCTGTCAAAGGCTCCGCCGTGGCAGGCGCACTTGAAGCGCCGGGAAAGCTCGTCCCAGCTCACGGCGCAGCCCAGATGCGGGCAACTGCTGCTGAAGCAGATGAAGTCCTGTTCGGAATCGCGGCGCACCAGCACCGGCACTTCCTTGTTTTCGGCGTGGAAGGCCTGGCTGCGCTTGTAATGTAGGGTGACACTGGTGATATCGCCCACCGGAAAGTCCTTTTCCGGACCGGCATCCACCCACTGGCGGGGTTGATCCGCCAGGGTGGGACCCACGGCGCTGACGCCCAGAACGGCCCCCAGGGAAATCACGATTCCCGCGCCCACCAGACCGGTGGCGCTTTTGAGAAAGGAACGGCGGGATGCGTCGGAGGCGTAGCAGGCGCGCGGCGGGACGGCGGCCGCCTGATCGGTTTGAGCCGCCTGGATCACTTGGGCCGCTTGGGCCGGGGTGCTCTTGGCCGTCTCGGCGGGATGCGGTGGAAGGGGCTTGACGGCCTTGAGGTTTTTCAGGGCCAGGCGCTGGATGTACTTGATGGCCCGTGTGCCGCTGATGGACTTGGGACAGACTTCCGTGCAATTGAATTCGGTGCGGCAGTTGTAGCAGCTGTCCAGTGCTCTGGTCAGGCGCGGCTCAAAGAGCGCGTCGCGTTCGTCGGCCAGCAGGGTGAAAGCGCGGTTGAGGGCCGCCGGGCCGCAATAGCCTTCATGGTTGTCCACCATGGTGCAGCTCGACACGCAGCAGCCGCAGGCGATGCAGTCCGTGGCCATGCCGATGTCCACCCGGTTTTTGTCGTCCGGCTTGATGACGTAGGGCTCGGCGCGTTTTTCAAGCGGTTCGAAGAAGGGCAGGGCTTCTTCGTACTTGGCGAAAAACGGGCCCATGTCCACCACCAGATCCTTGACGATAGGGAAGTGGTTCAGCGGCCGCAGGGTGATGTCCTGGCCAGAGGGCAGGTCGCAGACGTTGGTTTTGCAGGCCAGGCCCTCGCGACCGTTGATGACCATGCCGCAGGAGCCGCACATGTTCACGCGGCAGGCGAAGCGGAAGGCAATGCTTGGGTCCTGTTCCTTCTGGATGCGCAGCAGCACGTCCAGAATAGTGGTGGTGTCGGGATTTGGGATTTCCAGCGTGTAGCTCTGAAAGCTCCCGTCTCCGCCCTTTTCGGGGTCGTAGCGGAATATCCGTACCGTGCGCGTATTGCTTGAAGATTGCATGGCGTCCTCCTTTAGTAGATGGCAAACCAGGCAATCAGCGCGGCGATGAGACCCAGGCCCAGCGTCCAGGGCACCAGACGGCGCGCCGAGGTTATTTTGGCGAGGTTGAAGTCCAGAAGGATGACGCGGATGCCCAGAGAGGCGTGCAGGGTTACGGCCAGCAGCAGAAGAAACTGAATATAGGGCTTGTAGGTGAAGCAGAGATGCAGGATCAGCAGCACGACGACAAAAACGGCGCTGACGCGTTGCAGCAGCCAGGCCCACATGCCCACATGCGCCCGCCCGCGCCGGTACGGATCAATTTCCCCCCACTGCATGGGCTTTCTGTAATCAAGTTCAGGCGTATTCATTATTTCCCCCATTAGAGTACGTTTCAAAACTTACTTTTTGTGCTTCTGGCAGGCCTCAAGCGACTTGTGCTTGAAGACCACATCCTTCTTTTCAAAGACCGGCAGACCGTCGTCGCCGCGCCGCATGAAGGTGTTGAACAGACCGTAGTCGTCGCGTTGTTCGGGGAAGTCCTCGCGCGTGTGCGCTCCCCTGGTTTCCTGGCGCTGCAGCGCGGAAACGGCGGCCATGACGGAAACGTCGATCATGTTCAGGGTGTCCAGATGGGTGTTGAAGAGCATGTTGTAGGCTCGACCTCCGCTCACGCCGGCCCGTTCCACATCCCGGCGCAGGCCGGCGAAGTCGTCGAGGGCCTCTTCCAGGGCGGATTCCTTGCGCACCACGCCCACCTTGACCCAGTTGGTTTCCTGGATTTCGCGGCGATTGGCGAAAGGCGAGGTGCCCCCCTTGCGGGTGAGCGGCGCGCTGATGCGGGCCATGGCCTCTTTGGCCATGCCGGGCGCGCTGTCCTTGATGCGGCGGTTTTCCGGCTTGGACAGGTAGGCTGCGATGGACTTTCCGGCCAGGCGGCCGTAGACGCAGGATTCACCGATGCCGTTGCCGCCCAGACGGTTGGCCCCGTGCACGCCGCCCGCGTCCTCGCCGGCGACGAAGAGTTTGTCCAGAGAGGCCCGGCAGTCCACGCCGATGGCGGCCCCGCCCATGAAGAAGTGGGCCGAGGGCGACACGGGCACCATGCCGTGGGCCAGATCGTATTTGAACTGGGCGCAACGTTCAGCCATGCCGGGAAAGCTTTTGAGCACAAAATCCGCGCCGAGGTGGGCCGCGTCGATACGCACGCCGCCCTCGGGACAGGCGCGCCCGGCCATCATTTCCAGATAGGCGGAACGGCTGACCACATCGCGGGTGGCGCGTTCGGCCACGTCCGGCGCGTACTTGAGCATGTAGCGCTCGCCCGCGCCGTTGTAGAGATGGGCGCCCGCGCCGCGCAGGCCTTCTTCCAGCAGTGCGCCGGCCACCACGCTGCCGGGAATGATCAGGCCCGTGGGGTGGAACTGGATCATTTCCATGTCGCGCATCAGCGCGCCCGCCCGGTACAGCATGGCGATGCCGTCGGCGGACTTTTCCGGTCCGGGGGCATGGAAGCGGTACTGGGTGGGGCCGCCGCCGGTGGCCACCAGGGTGGCCGCGGCCTCCACGGTGATGAACGCGCCGGTGCGCATATTGTAAAGCAGCGCGCCGGTGACCGTGGTTCCCTCGGCATCCAGCAGCAGCTCCACGGCGCGGGTTTCCTCGAGTACCGGGATCCGGCGCTTGAAGACCTGCTCTGTGGTGCGGCTGATGATCTCAATGCCCGTCAGGTCGCCCTTGTGCACGGTGCGGTCAAAGCACTGGCCGGCGAAGGCCTTCTGATGGATGTGCCCGTCGGGACGGCGGTCGAAAAAACAGCCGCAGACGGTTTCCAGCTCCTTGACCGTGGGCGTGGCCTGCTCCACCAGAGCCAGGGCCAGGTCCTGATCGTTGATGTACTGCCCGCCCTTGAGCGTATCCATGAGATGCTTTTCATGGGAATCGCCGGGGTCGAGCACCACGTTGAAGCCGCCTTGAACCATGCGGCTGCATCCGCCTTTGCCCTTCAGCGCCTTGGTGGCAATGAGGATGTTCAGGTCCGGGTCGGCATCATGGGCATAGATGGCCGCCAGTTGCGCCGCGGCGCCCATGCCCAGCACCAGTAAATCCACTTTGTAGTCCGCATTCATAAGCTCTACCTCTGTAAAACATTGCGGCAGCTGCGTTGCCTAAAAAAAGCAAAGATGGTGCCAGTCATATTTTTTACTGTAATATATTGATTTTTATTCATTTTATGAATTTGTCACCATCTTTGTTCTTCTCTCCTGCCCAAATAGGGGCGGAGTTGTGCCCGTATTCAGGCGAAAATGCCCGTGAATCCTTCAGGGCATGAAGGGCCAGACACGCGGGATGATCAGCAGGGAAAGGGCATAGGCTATGACCTGCCAGAAAAAGCCGTAACGCACATAATCAAAGAAAGTGTAGTTGCCGGGCCGCAGCACCAGGGTGTTGGACGGCGTGGCGATGGGCGTCATGAAGCAGGCGGCGGCGTTCATGGCGATGCCCATGACAAAGGGCAGGGGACTGAGGTTCATCTCCAGGGCGATGGGAATGACCAGCGGCACCATGATGGCCGTGGTGGCCGTGTTGGACATGATATTGGTCAGTATGCCGGTAACCGCCATAAGGGTGCAGAACAGAAACAGGGGGTCGGAGATATAGCTGACGACGAAGTGGGCTATCAGCGTGGCCGCGCCGGACTTGTTCATGGCGAAGCTCATGGACAGCATGCCCGCGAACAGCCAGACGGTGGTCCAGTCGATGCCGGCCTGGGCCTGTTTGAGGGTCATGCAGCGGGTCAGGATGCAGAGCATGGCTCCCAGCATGGCGGCGGAGGTCAGCGGCACCAGGCCCGTGGCCATACAGATGATGACGAGAAAATAGATCCCGCCTGCGATCCACATGTGCACGCCGCCGTCGGGAATTTCGATTTCCTTGAGTTCGGCTACGTCCTCGCGGGCCGGAGGTACCAAAAAGCGGGGGAACAGCGCAAAAAGGACGGCGCCGATCAGGGTCAGGGGCAGGCCGTACCAAGCGAATTCAAAAAAGGCGAACTGGCCGTATTCCGGCGCCATTTTGGCCAGAATGCCGTTGGCCACCATGGACGGTGCCTGGCCCACAAGCGAGATACAGCCGCCGAAGCTAGCCGCGTAGGCTGTGGGCAACAATATGCGCGAAGGTGAAAGGTGTGCCTTGCGGGCAATGGAAATGAGCATGGGCAGGGTGATGGCCGTGACGCCGGCGTTGTTCAGGAAGGCCGACATGAAGGCGATGAGGAGAATGGCGAAGACCAGCAGGCGGGTTTCGCTGGCTCCGGCCTTGCTGATGATTACGGTCGCGACGCGCTGGGCGAAGCCCGTGGCGAAGGTGGCCTCACCCAGCATGAACAGGCCCACGATGGTCAGAATGCTGGTGTCGCCGAAGCTGATCCAGGCCTCCTTGACGGTAATGACCCCTAAGGTGGAGAGCGCGCAGGGCACCAGAATGGAGGTCACGGCCAAGGGAATCCATTCTGTGAAAAAGAGCACCGCAGCCACGAGAAGCACGCCGAAAACAATATAGACGTGGGGCATGTTGATGGTTTGCGGTGGTGGCGCGCTGGCGGCGCAGGCCGTTTCCGGAAGCAGAGAAACACAAAGAACAAGTAAAAAGAGAAAACATTTTTCCATGAGACTTCCCCGTTATTGAAGGTTGTGTCCCGAGCAGCCAAGAATAGTAGGGAAATGAAATACGTCGCATGAGTGCAAAAATCAGATGCACAGCGATACGGAGATGAAGAGGATAAAACAGAGAACTATTTTTCTGAATAAAATATAATTACATCGTTTGTTGATCACATTGCCGAGATAGGACCCCAGAAAAATCATAGGAATGGCCGGGATGACTTTCAGCAGGTCGTCCGGGCCGATGATGCCGATATATACGTAGGAAACTGTCTTATAAATGTTGGTGACAAAGAAGAGAATAATTGTGGTACCCACAAAGATGCGTCTGTCACGCGCGGCCGTGATCAGGTACAGGGACCAGACCAGGCCGCCGGCATGGGCCAGTACGGTGGAAACGCCGCCCAGAAAACCATAGATGTAGGCGCCCTCCTCCGCGTAACGCGCGTTGAGTCCCCCGAAAAGCCGCCGCAGCAAAACGGCGGCGGGAAATTGGGGCCAGAGCAGACTGAGGGCGTAAAACACGCCGAAGACGCCCACGCCGATGCGAAAGATCCCGCCCGGAATCAAGGGCAACAGCACAGCCCCCAGAATCAGGCCCGGCAGAGCGGCCAGAAAGAGCCGTGCCAGTTCGGTTCGCGGCAGCCATTGCTTCCAGTAATAGCGTAGCCCGATGGCGTCCGAAGCCAGCAGGAGCGGCGCGCCCAAGCCCAGAGCCAGTTTGGCGGGGAAGCCCAGCGCCAGCGTGGGCAGCAGGAAAATACCGGAACCCACACCCACACCGGTTTTGATGATGCCTGAAAAAAAGCCGGCCAGAGCAATGATGACAATGTCGGAAGAGATCATAACTATACCACGCGGAGAAGGTTAAAAGTTATGACTCATAAAAATGCACAACAAGAGTCCAGAACTATGGCATAGATGCCATAGCAATATATATTTATATAATTGTATATAAAATTATATATTATTTATTAATCATATAGACTCCCATTTTTAAGAATGATAAAGTTCAAATATGCTTGAATATGAGCAAACCCTGTGCCAAACTGGAGGTATCCGGTAGTTGCTTGAACTTCCTGCTGTTTTTTCTTCTCAATGTTTGCGTGTTCAATGAGAACGCGGTGTAGTTGAGCGCTTTTGTCGGCATTTCAGCAAAAAATGCCCTCATATGGGCGGTGGAGGTGGGGCCATGCAGGAACGAAACGATGGCAGCGTCTGCTTGGGGAGCCCATTGCTGGCTGCGGCCCAGATTATTCACCGCCTGTCCAGGCTGGTTCCCGGCAATATGGACCGTAGCGGGCTTTTTTCCTTTCTTTCCAAAGAGTTTCGTACGCTTTTCGTTTATGATCGTTTCAGCATCAATCTTTATGACGCGGAGCGGGAATTTCTGAATTCCTTTACCTCGGCGGACGGTACCGTGGTGGAAATGTTCTCCAACACGCGCATCGCCCAGAATACCGTGGCCTGGCAGGCCATCCAGACCCGCAAGCCCGTAGTCATCAACGATCTGACTTCGCTGGGCTGGGGCGGCGGGGCCTCGTCTCTGGCCTCAGCCGGGCTCAACGCCACCATCGCCCTGCCTCTGATCCTGAACCGCGAAGTCGTCGGCACCCTGCACGTTTCCTTTGTGCGTCAGCCGGACAATGTGGTGGAGATTCTGAATTTTTTGTTGGAACTGTGTCCGGTATTGACGATTTTTTTGTTTGTGGTGCTCACCGAAGAGCGCCGGGCCAGGGCCAAGGCGGCGCAGCAGGCTGCCCTGAATTCGCCGGGTGAGGACGATGCGGACGGCACCGCCACTCGGCTGGTGGACCGCCTGCTGGAAACCCAGGACATGGCCCGGGTCATGTCCGTGGCGCGCAAGGTCGCCAAGCTGCATATTCCGGTGCTGATCATCGGCGAGACCGGCACGGGCAAGAGCATGCTGGCCCGCTGGCTGCACCGGAGCAGCCCCAGGCGGGCGGCCAATTTCGTCAAGGTGAACTGCCCGTCCCTGGCCCCGACCTTGTTTGAGAGCGAGATGTTCGGCTATGCCAAGGGCGCGTTCACCGGGGCCTACGCCAAGCGCATCGGCCGGATTGAAATGGCCCAGAGCGGAACCTTGTTTCTGGATGAAATCGGCGAGCTTTCGCCGGATATGCAGAGCAAGCTCCTGCAGGTCATGGAGGAGAACTCCTTTGAGCGGGTGGGCGAGGCGCGCTCCATCGGCGTGGATATCCGCGTGCTGTCCGCCACCAACATAGACCTGGAAAAGGCCCTGGTTGAAGGCCGCTTGCGGCGTGATCTCTTTTACCGCCTGGCCTCGGTCATCCTGCGTCTGCCGCCGTTGCGGCAACGAAAGAACGACATTCCCATTCTGGTTGAATACTTCATCAGCCAGTTTTCCCGGCAATGGGATCTGCGGCCGCCGCGCCTGTCCAGGGGGGTGCTGAGCGATCTCTGCGATCATGACTGGCCGGGCAATATCCGCGAATTGCGCAATGTGATCAGCCGCCTTTTGCTGCACTCCCTGGACGGGGCGGTGACCGAGAGCTTTGTGCGCGATGCCCTGCATGAGTGGGAGCCGTCGGCGGAGACGGAGGCGCCTGCCCCGGCCTCGCCGGAAGCCGTCTCGGCGGTGGAAGGCCGCCCGTTGCATGCGGGGGCCGGGTCATGTTCGGGTCCGGCCCTGCCCACTCTGGAAGAAAACGAGCGCGCCCATATTCTGGAGGCCTTGCGCCTGACCGGGGGGCGTTTGTCCGGACCGCGCGGTGCCGCCGCCCTGCTGGGCGTGCCCCGCTCCACCCTGCAACACAGGCTGCGCAAGCTGGGCATCACGCCGTAGGCCGTTTTAAAATATCCGCCGCCTGCGAGCCTCAGTCACAAACAGGTTGAGGCCTCGACGGCGCGCGGGCCTTCCTTTTCTTGAGTTTCCGCGCAAAGGCGCTTATACTTTCCGCTTCTGTCAGCGCCCTTGCTTTTGGCGGCCTTCGCTGCGGGCAAGAGGACAATTCGGCATTCCGGAGTACGCATGCTCGATTATATCCGTTCCAACGCACAGTCTTTCGGCGTCAAAGTGGCTTTCGGCGTCATCATCCTGGTCTTCGTGTTCTGGGGAGTGGGCAGTTTCAACGACAGGAACTCCGCCAATGTGGTGGCCATCGTCAACGGCGATCCCATTCTGGTCCAGCAGTTTGAGCAGGCCTACCGCAATGCGGAGGAATCGATCCTGCGCAATAATCCCGGCGCTACCCGCGAGCAGCTCAAGGAGCAGCATCTGGGCCGCCAAGTGCTGCGCGATCTGATCCAACAAACCCTGCTGGCCCAGGAGGCCGCGCGCGCGGGCGTCAGTGTGACGCCGCTGGAACTGCGCCAGGCCGTGGGACGGATCAAATCCTTCCAGGATGCCCAGGGCCGCTTCGATCCCGAAGCCTACACGCGTGTGCTGGCCGCCCAGCGGATCAGCCCGGCCCAGTATGAGAAGGATATGAGCGATCAGCTGCTGCGCGAAAAGATTTTTACCCTGGTCACCGCGCCGGTCTGGGTGGACCCGGACGAAGCCCAAAACCGCTATAATTTCCTGCGGGAAAAACGGGTGGTGGACTATCTGTTCATTCCGGCCAAGAATTTTTCCGGCGAGGTCAAGGTCACGGATCAGGACGTGACGGCCTATTATGATGCCCACAAGAAAGATTTTGCCATTCCGCCCAAAGTGGACGTGGCCTATGTCAGCGTGACGCCCGGCGGGCTGGTCAAGCCCGAGAGCGTCAGCGAGGCGGATGCCCGGAAATGGTACGAGGCCAACAAGAGCCGTTTTGAAGAGCCCGCGCAGGTCAAGGCCGCGCACATTCTGGTGCCTCTGGCTGAAAACGCCCCGGCCGACGCGGAGAAAAAGGCCCGCGAAGAAGTGGCGAAAATCCAGGCCGAGCTCAAGAGCGGCAAGGATTTCGCGGCCGTGGCCGATGCCCATAACGGCCCCAATGCGGCCGGTCCCGGCGGCGAACTGGGCTGGATTGCCCGCGGCAAGACGGTAAAGCCTTTTGAAGACGCGGCCTTTGCCCTGAAGGCCGGGCAGGTGTCCGAGCCCGTGCGCAGTCCTTTCGGCCTGCACATCATCAAGGTGGAAGACAAGAAGCCCGGCGGCCTCAAGACCTTCAAGGACGCTGCCCAGGAAGTGCGCCAGGCCATGGCGCAGGAACAGGGCGCGGACAAGCTGCACGATGTGCTGGACAGCCTGATCGAAGACAATATTCTGGGCAAGCCGCTGGCCGAGAGCGCTGCCCGTTTCGGCCTCAAGGCGGAACAGAGCGGCCTGCTCAGCCAGAGCGAACTGGAGCAAAAGCTGGGCGTAACTCCGGCCGGAGCCTCCGCTCTTATCGCCACCGCTACGGGCGCGCCCGTGGACACGGCCCTGGAGGCCGGGGACAAATATCTGGTGGCCCGGATCATCAAGGCTGAACCCGCGTCCACCCAGCCGCTCGACGCGGTGAAGAGCGCCATTGTGGCCAAGCTGACCGCCGAAAAGGCCCTCAAGGCCGCCGTGGAAAGCGCCGCGGCCCGTCGCAAGGAATTGAAGGACGGTCCCCTGCCCCAGCCCCTGAAGGCGAGCCTGGACATCAAGACCGCCCCGGCCATGGATCGTGGCGGGAATCTGGCGGATTTCAACCCCGATGAGGCTCTGGCCGAAGCCGTCTTTACCGCCAAGCCCGGAACCTGGCTGCCATCGGCCTATGCCGTGGACGGCAAAAGCGAAGGTCCGGGCGCACTGCTCTGCCGCGTGGACGCCGTGCTGCCGCCCGATCCGCAGGAGTGGAATACCGTGCGCGACCTGATGGCCAACGGCGTGGCCCGCGAACGGGTGGACGGTCTGTATCAGGTCTTCATCCAGAACCTTGCCTCCAAGGCCAAGGTGGAAGTGCTGAATACGGATATTGTGGATCGCGTCAATCTGTAGAGAAGAGTTTTCCAAGCATTTGAAGCCGGGCCGCCGGTCCGCGCGCGGTGCGGAGCGAAACCGGCGGCCCTCTGGGCTGCGTCGCACGCCGGGCATGGCCCAGGTTGTACCGGAACGTACTTCCTTGGGCCATGCCCGTTTTTTCACTGTACCGGTTAGAGCGTTTTGATATTGAAAATATCTTAACGCTCTGTGTGGATTTTCCGTGAAAATCCGCACCGCGAAATTATCGCAAGGCAAATTTACTTCGCCGCTAAGCGATAATTTCAAGCGCAAAATGCTCTGATGAAGTCTTAAGTCTAAACGACCCCTCATAGCGAGCGGGTCTTGCGGGAGTAAGAGATATGTGCGGCATTATCGGATATGCGGGCCACCGGCCCGCCGTGCCCGTGGTGGTGGAGGGCCTGCGCCGTCTGGAATACCGGGGTTATGATTCGGCCGGCGTGGCCTTTGTGCGCCAGGGCGCTCTGCGCGTGGTGCGGGCCAAGGGCAAGCTGGCGGCCTTGGAGGAAAAGCTGGCCCAGGAGCCGGTTTCCACGGCCACCTGCGCCATGGGGCACACCCGCTGGGCCACGCACGGCGTGCCGGCGGAGCGCAACGCCCATCCCCATCTGAGCAACGATGCCTCTCTGGCCCTGGTGCACAACGGCATCATTGAAAACTACCAGGAAATCAAGGCCGAACTCACGGCCAAGGGCTATGTCTTCCACTCTGAAACCGACACCGAGGTGCTGGTCAATCTGATCGCCGAGCGTCGCAAAAGCGAGCCCGATCTGCTGCACGCCTTTGCGGCGGCCCTGCGTGAGGCCCACGGGGCCTATGCCGTCTGCCTCATGGATCGCGGCGAGCCGGAAACCATCTACGCCGCGCGCATGTCCGCGCCGTTGATTTTCGGCCTAGGCACGGGCGAAAATTTTGTGGCCTCGGACATCCCGGCCTTTCTGCCCTATACCCGGCAGGTGGTCTTTCTGGAGGACGGCGAGGTGGTGCGGGCCACGGCCACGCACTATGAAATCCTGCGTCTGGCGGACCTGACTCCGGTGGAGCATGAGGTGCAGACCATCCAGTGGGACATGCAGGCCGCGCAAAAGGGCGGCTACCGCCATTTCATGCTCAAGGAGATTTTCGAGCAGCCGCGCGTGATTACCGACGGCCTGGCGGGCCGGATCAACGCGGGCCGCGACGCGGCCCTGCTGCCTGAACTGGATGCGCTGCCCGTGCCGCGCCGCCTGCACATCGTGGCCTGCGGCACCTCCTATCATTCCGGGCTCTGGGGCCGCCATCTGCTGGAACACTGGGCCGGGGTGCCGGTGCAGGTGGAAATCGCCTCGGAATTCCGCTACCGCGACAGCCTGATTCTGGACAAAGAGGACATGGTTCTGGTCATCAGCCAGAGCGGCGAAACCGCCGACACCCTGGCGGCTCTGCGCATCGCGCGCGAGCGCGGCGTGGCCGTGCTGGGCCTTTGCAATGTGGTGGGCTCGTCCATCGCGCGCGAGGCTTCGGCCGTTATCTACACCCAGGCCGGGCCGGAAATCAGCGTGGCCTCCACCAAGGCCATGTGCAGCCAGATGCTCACTCTGGCCCTCATGGCCCTGTACTGGGGCGGGCGTCAAAATGCGCTGCCGCAGGAGCGGCGGCGTGAGCTCATCGGCCTGCTGGAATCCCTGCCCGCCCTGCTGGAATCCCAGTTGCCGGGCATGCACGACAAGGCCCGCGAGCTGTCGCGCAAATACGCCCAGGCTCGCAATTTCTTCTATCTCGGGCGGGGGCATTGCTTCCCCCTGGCCCTGGAAGGCGCCCTCAAGCTCAAGGAACTGTCCTACATCCACGCCGAAGGCTATGCCGCCGGTGAAATGAAGCACGGGCCCATCGCGCTTATTGACCCGGCCTTTCCCACCTTTGCCCTGGCCCTGGACGACGCGCTCTTCCCCAAGGTCAAATCCAATATCGTGGAAGTGCAGGCCCGCCAGGGCAAGGTCATCGCCCTGACCAATCCGGGGCTGGACCTGGCCGTGGACGACCCCTGGATCATCCCGGCTCTGCCCGCGCCTCTGGCCGGTTTCATGGCCCTGCCCGCGCTTCAGCTCTTCAGCTATGAAACCGCCGATTATCTGGGCAAGGATGTGGATCAGCCGCGTAACCTGGCCAAGAGCGTTACGGTGGAATAAAAACCGTTGTGAGGGAAGGGGTTCCTTCACACCTCTCAGGGCAGACGTATCTAATTCCGGTTTTTGCTTGCCTCTTATTTGCCGCGATTATCCGTCAAAACCAGCCTTTTCGGCGCGGGCGGCGTCATCTGGCGCTTTTTGCGCGCAGCGTACTCAAGTACGTGAGCAGCAAAAAGCGCCAGATGACGCCGCCCGCGCCGAAAAATCTTATTTTTTAGGATTCTCCCGGCACCAGCCATCCGCCTGCGCTTGGCTTCGGCGGAGCAAAGGGGGCTTTGCTCAACTCCGCAGCGCGATCAGTATCACTATTAACTAGTTAAAATAATGCAATCAGAGACATGCTGACAGCGTTTCAAAGGTAATCTGCTTTAGATGCGCCTGCCTGTCACACCCCAAGCCGTCGGCAATGCCGACGGCCTTTGTGGGGTTTTAACAACATATGGAGTTCGGAACGAAGTTTTGTTGCCTACAGATAGGGCGAAAAAATCCAGCAGGCCGCGTTGCGCAGCTTGACCGGCAGGGATTGGCGTTTCAGATCCTCAAGGCTGATTTCGCGGCTCCGGCTGATGATGGTGTCGATATGCCCGGCCAGCAGGCCGTGGAAGGCGGGATTAAAGACTTCCATATTCAGTTCGAAGTTCAGGCGCAGGCTGCGGGCGTCCAGATTGGCCGAGCCGATCTGGCTGTAATAGCCGTCCACGGCCAGCAGCTTGGTATGGGCAAAGGGCGGCGGCTGGTACCAGACCCGCACCCCAGCGCTGAGCAGGGCCGGCAGCAGGCGGAACGTGGCCCAGTGCACATACGGCAGATTGTTTTTGGCGGGCAGCACCACGCGCACGTCCACACCGCGCTGGCCCGCCGAGCGCAGGCTGGACATGAGGTCGTGCGAGGGCAGGAAGTACGGGGTCATGATCCGTACTGAACTCCGGGCCGTGTTGATGACCCCGCAGAAAAGATCGTTGAGCACGTCCGCGTCCGAGCCGGGGCCGTCGATGACGATGCGGCAGCGGCTTTCGCCCCTGGGCTCGGTGGAGCTGGGCGGCAGGGGCGTGTATTCGCCGGTGGAAAAGCCCCAGTTGAGCAGGAAGGCGCGTCGCAGCTGATTGACGATGGGCCCCAGACAACGGAAATGCACATCCTGCACGCAGCTTTTCCGCAGGCTCTGGAGATTGTCGTCGGAAATGTTCATGCCGCCGGTAAAGCCGATGTCGTCGCAGACCAGCACCTTGCGGTGATTGCGCAGATTGATGCTCAGATTGGGAGGGAAGAGCTTGGGGGGCAGGAAAAGCGCGGTTCTGATGCCCCGCGCGGCGAGCTTCTTCCAGGGTTTGCGCCAGGAGTAGAGCGTGCCGATGCCGTCCACCAGCACGCGCACGTCCACGCCGCGCGCGGCCGCCGCGGCCAGGGCTTCGGTAAAGGCCGCGCCCACCTTGCCGGCATTGAAGATGTAGGTAGCCAGAAAAACGTGGTTCCGTGCCGCCGCGATGGCCTCAAGCATGGCCGGATAGGCCTCGTCGCCGTTGCGCAGCGGACGGAGCGCATTGCCGCCGCAGAGGTGCTGGTCCGTCAGGCGGCGGCCCAGGTGCGCCATGCGGGCAATATTTTCAGGCACCTGTTCCGGCGGCCGCACGGGGCAGGGCGGATGGGCGTATTCGGGCTCCAGGGCGGCCTGCTGCCGCATGATCTTGTCGGCCCGGCTCTCGGCCCGGCTGATGCCGAAAAGTGCGTAAAGCAACGGCCCCAGTATGGGCAGGAGCAGGGCCGTGGCGGTCCAGCCCAAGGCCGAGCGCGGGTCTCGCTTGGTCAGCAGCGCATGGCAGACCGCCACCCAGGAGAGGATGTGGACGGCCAGCAGGCCCAGAGTTTCCAGCAGTATCAGCACAAGGCGCTCTTCGGCATCACGGGACATCACGGACGCTGACGGCCCCGCCGCCCTTCGCCGGAGAGGCGAGGAGCGAAAGGAACGCGGGCCCTTTCCGCCTGAGCCGGAACCGCTCTAGTGGCGCACGGCCAGCAGAGGGGTATCTGTATTGCGCAGCACGCGCTCGGTGATGGAACCGATCAGCAGATCGCCGAGGCCGTCGCGTCCGTCGGTGAACATGACGATCAGATCCGCGTTTTCCTCATCAGCCACGCGTACAATGGTTTCCGCCGGGGTGCCCTCTTCCACGCGGGTGTGAAAGCTGACGCCGTCTTTTTCCAGAATTTCGATAAGCGGGCAGAGCAGAGTCAGGCCTTTGGCGGCTTCCTCGCGCTTCAGTTCGGTATGGGCTTCGCCGCCCACGATCTGCGACAGCGGCTCAGTGACGTGCAGCAGGATGATCTCGCCGGAGCAGAGACCCAAGGCATGTTTAAGAGCCTGATGGGCGCGTTCGCCGTGTTTTTTGCCGCTCACCGGCAGAAGAACTTTTTTGTACATGTTTACTCCTTGTCTGCCCTCAGTGGCGGTATTCCTGCCTGGGCCGTGGTATTTTCGCATGCCGCCGCGTTTTGCGCAAGCCTTTGCCCGTTGGTGCCCAGGACAGACGCATCTAAAAAAGTCTTTATTCCCCGATAGATCGGAGAACGAGCAAAAAGGGGCGAAGCCACCTTTGCTCCGACAGAGCGAAGCGCAGGCGGATGGCTGGTGCCGGGAGAATCCTAAAAACTAAGATTTTTGCGCGCGGGCAAGGAAAATGGCGCTTTTTGCGCGCAGCGTACTCAAGTACGTGAGCAGCAAAAAGCGCCAGATGACGCAGCCAGCGCATAACAGGCTGGTTTTGACGGATTATCACGGCAAATAAGAGGTCTGCAAAGGCTGGAATCAGATGCGTCTGCCCTGCGTTGGTGCCGCTTGATTTCGTCGTCCGCGAAGACCGTGCGCCTCACCGTTCAAAGTTGAAATGCTCTAGAGCCTGTTAACGCTATGCCTTTTTGCCCTCCTGCCGCGTCAGATTTCACCTGCTTTTTCGGTCGAGTACCAGAAGAGTACACTCCCTCAAAGCAGGTTTATCTTCCTTGCAGGCGAACAAAAATTCTATAGTGTTAACAGACCCTAAAACAACTTCATGATGAAAAGCGTTTTGAACGGAAACAGCCCGCTCCCACAGGGAACGGGCTGTCGTCCGCTTTATCAGGGCGCGCTTATTTGCGCGGGGTAAGCGCGATACGGTTGCGTTCCACGGCCACGGCCAGTTCGGGCAGCAGATCCTTGAGCGCGTTCATGTCGTTGGCCTTGGCCGCCCGCTCCACACAGCGGGCCATACGGGCCAGAACCCGGAAGCCGAAGGCGTCCGACTCCGCCGCGATACGCCCGGCGGCCTCGCCCACCATATAGCCTCGTCGGCTCTGGAAAGCCTGCTGGGCGTCTTCCATGGCCGCGTCCAGGCGTTCCACCAGTTGCAGGATGGTCTTGTCAGGCCCCGGCTGCGGCGGCGTTGCGGGCGCGGGAGGCGGCGGCACAGGGGCCGCTCTGTCCGTTGCGGGTCGGGCTTCGTTTGTCCCGGCCACGGGCCGGGGTTCCGGCAAGGGCATCTGCAAACGGCCCTGAACTGTTTTTTCCGGGGTCGGGCTGCTCATGGTCCGCCGGGGTTCTTCCGCCGGGGGCGGAGCAGGCGGCGCGGGGGCGGGTGAGGGGCCGGAAACTTCCGCAATAAGCGCGGCCAGGGGCGGCACTTCTTTTTTTACGGGCTCAGCTCCGGCGATAAAGTCCATAATGGAACCGTTCAGCCCTCCGGAACCGTCTGAATCGGCCGCCGTTGCGGCAGCGGTGGTCTCCGGAACGGACGGCGAAACCGGACTGGTCTCCCGCACGGGCATGCCCGCCGGGGCTTCCTGCGGCTGGGACGTTGCGGGAGTGAGCGCGGGTGCGGGCCGTTCTTCGGTGCCGGTGGGACCAGGGGCTGCCGCTGCGGGCTTTTCCACTGCCGTCGGTTCCGGCGTCGCGGGCACGGTTGCGGCGCGCCGCGCGGCAACCTGGGCGTTGGTCAGGCTCAGATCCAGACCGGCCTTGTTCACCTGCCGGAGGGCTTCTTCCGGGCCGTTGCGCCTGGGCGGAGCTGGTCTGTCAGCTGTGGCTTTGGGAGATATGGGCATGGGTTCCCCCACCCATTCGCCGGGCGTGCTCAGACTGGGACTGGTATAGACGTTCTTGGCGGTATCCGCGGTGTTCTCCGTGTCCCGCCGGGCGGTTGTGGTCGGAACGGATCTGATCGTGATGCGTGGTCCGCGACGCACAGCGTTTTCGGTGGGGGACACGTCTTCCGCGTCCTGCGAACGGGAAGACAGGGGGCTGCCGATGGGCATGGGCTCGCCCACCCACTCGCCGGGCGTGTTCTGCCGGGGGCTGGTGTAGGAGCCTGTGGCGCTGGCCGTGACAGTGGGCTTGGCTTCCGGCACTTCCGGCACGGCTGCGGCCTTGGGCGCGGCTTTGGGCCGGATGGGGACAATGGTGGCGCCCGGCCGCGCGGCAAACGTGACAGGCCGGAAGGCAGGCTTACGGGGCTGTTCCGGCTCCACGGGCTTTTCCGGGGCCGGCGGCACGGCTGCCGCTGCTTTGCTCTCCGGCACGGACGTTTCCGCAACAACTTCTTCCGGCGCGGTCACCTCCACGGGGGCGGCTGTTTCCGGCTCTTCCGGCAATTCCGGAGCGGCGGAAGCGCCTTCAGCGGCAGACTGCGCGGCCTCAATGTCGACTTCCGGTACGGAGACAACAGCCTGGGAAGCTTCAACGGGCGGCGCGTTCTTCACCGCGTCCGCCGTTTTTTCCTCGGCTGCATCAGCGGCAGCAACGACTGGGGCGGGCTCCGCAGGAGTTTCCTCGGTACTTGAAACCGGGTTTTCCGCTGCCATAACGCTGCCGTCAGCCAGATCTTCCGTGGATGGGGCGTCTTCCGGAGCGGCATCGTTTGTCTCTTGGGCCGTATCGGACTCCGCAGGCTCTTCCTCACCCCAGACCGGTCCTTCCAGGCCAGCGGCCACAGAAAATTCCGCCTGCATGGCGGCGTCTTCCGGAGAAGATGCGGGAACCGGGGCCTCGTTGCTTTCGGATTCGACCGCCGTGGTTTTGGACGTCGCGGTCATAACCAGATCGTCGGGTGCGTAGGGATTGACGAACAGGCCCGCCGGAATGTCCGGCTGCTCTTGCGCGGTCTTGTGGGACGCGTTCAGACGGCTGACCGGGGTCAGACCGGCTTCCGCCGGAGGCAGGTCAATGTCCGGCAGGGGATCGCCGTTTTCCGGCAGGCCGCTGAACAGGCCGCCCGCGGGTTTGCCGGATGTTTTATCCTCTCCCGGACCGACCAGGGGGCCGCGCAGGGATTCCGCAAAGCTCAACAGATCGGGCAGGGCCGTCAGATCCGGTATTTTCAGGGGAGAGGCGCCGTGGCCGTCCTCGTTGCCGAACAGATCCGGCAGAGGCGGCCGTCCGGCCGGTGCTCCCGCCGTTGCGACGGAAGGCGCGGCTGCTTCAGGAGCCGCCGCCGTCATATCTGTCGAGGCCGTGCCGGTTTGCCCGGCGGGTTCCGCGGGTACGGCTTCCTGTCCTGTTTCATCGGCTGTCCGCGCGGCCGCGGCGGCATCCAGAATTTCCCGTACGGTCTGGCAAAGGGCTTCGCTGTCCACCGGCTCCAGCAGGGCATGGGTGAAACCGGCGTCAGCCAGGCGGTCCCACTGGCTGTCGTCCACAGTGACGGCCAGGGCCTTGCAGAAAGGCAGGCCCGCTGTCGCCGCCAGTTCGCGGAACTTGCGCAGAATATCGCCCGCCGCCGGAGAGGCCAGCTTGCCCTGCGCTATCAGCAGGAGCGCGACCTCGCCCTTGTGCAGTTGCAGGGCCTCGCTCAAGCTGCGCGCTTCAGCGTTGCGGCAGGGCATGCCGTCCAGCATGCGGGCCAGCATCTGGCGATCCAGCGCGTTTTCCGCCGCGACCAGGACCAGTGGTTGCCTGCGTTCCACGGGCGCGTCCTCGCTGTCGTCCCGTTCCAGATATTTGAGGTGCAAGGTAAAAGCGATCGTGGTGCCGTGGGGGCTGCACTCCACGCCCAGAAATCCCTTGTGCGCGCCCGCCAGTTCCCAGGCGCGGGTCAGGGCCAGGCTGGAACGCTCCTTGGGCGGCATGCCCGAACCCGTGTCCGTGACGGTGAAGAGCAGATGCCCGGCATCGGCGCTTTCCGGCACGCGGCGCACCGAAAAATGCACGGCTCCGTGTTTGGTGGCGCGCACCGCGCTTTCCAGCAGCAGGCAGAGGGTTTCGTTCAGAGCTCCGGCTTCGCCCTCGTACATATGGCCCAGATGGGGCGGCATGTACCAGGCCAGGCCGATGCCCGCGCTTTCCGCCGCCGGAGCCACGGCGTCATGGGCTTCGCGCATCAGATGCTGCAGATTGAAAGGCGCGGCGGCTTCGGTGGTGGGCCGTTCCTGATTCAATTGTTTGGGATTGCTGACAATATCCGCCATCTGGCGGGCCGCGCCCAGCATGTTTTCCGCGTATTGGCGTACTGCCGGAGGCAGGGCGCAATGGCCCAGAGCCGCGCCTTCCCGCATCAGGCGGTCCAGGGGCAGGCGCAACGCGTCTTCCAGAAGATTGGGCGGAAAGTTGGGCGAAAGATCGGAGAGCAGACCGGCGTGCGGCGCGGTCTGAGGATCAGGGCGCGCGGCGGATGCGTCCGCCTCCGAATCATCCGAGGGCATGGGCGGTCCCGGCGGGATCAGCCGCAGATTGGGATCGTCCAGAGGCTGGTCCAGGGTGATGGTGCCGTCGGCCTCTCTGCGCACGGCCTTGGCCGCCGTGGAGTCGGCCTGTGCAACGGCCGTGTCGTGCGGGGCCCTGGTGGCGGCGATGATCAAAGCACTGAGAGCCGTGCCCCAGAGCGGGGCGGAGGCCAGGAGGTTGGGGGCAAAGCCGCTGTCCAGGCCCAGCATGCCCCCGGCCACAAAGAGCGGCGGCAGAAGGCAGCCCAGCAGAAAACGCTTGGCTCCGCCCAGGCCCATGATCCAGGCTCCCAGGGCGGTGGGTACGAAAATCAGGGTACCCAGGGGCCAGAGATCCAGATAGCGGGTCAGCCAGCCGAAGTTCGGCACCAGAGGCAGCAGGGCCAGGACCGCGCCGGGCAGGGAGAGCAGGAGGAGCTGGATGTCCAGGGCGCGCGAACGCTCACGGGTACGCATCAGATGGCGGCCCACATGGGGCAGCAGCATCAGGGCCACACCCGGCGCCAGCACGGCCCCAGACTCGCCCAGGCCGATATGGCCGGAACCGGAGGCGGGCATGCCCATGAGGCCTTGACCCAGGGCCACGCCCACGTACAGGGCCGTCCAGACGCGCCACTGGCCCTTTTCGGACAGGCCGCGCAAAAGGCAGAGCAGCATGACCACGCCCAAGGCCAGAATGGCCGCTGTGCGCGACAGGCTGCCCCAATTGGTGGCCGCGTCCTGCGGGGTGCGCAGCATGGGCGCGAACCACAGGCCGGGCAGACCGTCCAGGCGGATATAGCAGGTCAGAGGTCCCTTGCCCGCCTCGGGCAGAAGCAGCACATTACGCTGGGCCGGGCTGGATTCGCGCCATTCCAGCGCGCCGCTCAGGCTGTTGGACACGGGTTCATAAAGCATGGGCATGCCGGGCACGCTTTCGCCCATGTCCAGCAAGAGCGTGGCGGGCCGGGCGCCCTCCGGCAGGGGAGCCAGGGTGAAGCGCAGCCACATGACCCCGGTTTCGCGCGGCAGATCCTTGAGCGCCAGAGGCCGATAGTCCCCGGCCTTGTCCGGAGCGGCGGCTTCCTCCACATCCATGGTGCCGGTTTCATCCAGCAGATAGTCGAGGTAGGGCAAAAGGGGCGTGCTGGACGTGGTGGGCGCGGCGGGCAGCATGGTCTGGGCCGGGGCGCCGCCCCAGCCGAAGCAGAGCGCGCAAAACAGAAGAACAGCGGCCGAAACCCGGAAACGGGCCGTGCCGGAAAAAACATATGCCATAGTGTTTCCGCCTGTCATATAACTTTGCATGAACGCCGCGCGGTTCCGTCTCCGCGTGACGTCCGGCGAGCCGTTACGGGCTTAAACCGGAGCAACGCTGCAACGCCGGGCGTTCAACGTTGCGTGCGGCATCCGCGCGTCCGCCGGGCAGCGCGGGCATCATCTCTGACAGCCCTAATGCAGATGCTTGATCAATTCGGACACCGGCTGCCCGTCCGGCGAACGCGCGCCGGGATTGGCCTTCAGCAGGCTTTGCCAGGCCTGCACGGCTTCGTCTTTGCGGTGCAGATCGTAATAGAGCACCACGCCCTCGTTGAACAGGGCGTTTTCATGGCCGGGCCGGGCGGCCGAGGCCTTGCGGAAGCTGTCCACGGCCTGTTCGTAGGCTCCGGCCTCGCGGTACATGATGCCCAGATCCGTAAGCACGTCGGGATTGCCCGGCGCGAAAGTCAGGGAACGCTCATAGGCCGAGATGGCCTGTTTGGCCTGGCCCGTGTCGAAATACAGATTGCCCAGGGCCGCCCAGCGGGCGGCGTCCTTGGGATCGGCCAGCAGGGTTTTTTCCAGCTCGGCAATTTTTTGGGCCAGTTCCGGGGGCATGGGCGGCGGATTGTCCTGCGCGGGCCTGGCCGCCTGCTGGGCCGCGGGAGCGGGAGGCGCGGCTTCCGGCTGCGCCGTGGCGGGGTGGGTCGTAACGGCCGGGCCGTGACCGTTGATCAGGCCGGGCAGCAGGCCGCCCAGATACAGGCCCAGCGCCAGCGTCAGCAGCATGCCCATGATGCAGGTGCTTTTGCGCACCATGCCGGAAGGCGCGGCCTCCGAAGAGGCTGCGGGAGATGCACTGCCAAGGGCGTCGGGAGTGGGGCGCGTCAGCGCGTCGCGCGGCGAAGCCGCTTCCGTTTCAGGACTTTTCTTGCTTTTACGGCGGGCCATAAGCTCCTCAATAATGTGGGGGGGCGCGGTCAAAGTCTTTGCGGTCAACCTACAACCTGAAAAAAAAAGAGGCAAGCCCGCAACTTATGGTCAAGAAGCGGGCCTGGCAACTGCGGCATTGACGGGAGGCGGTTCAGGGTCGCGCGTCCTTCCCATTGGTTTTTTTTGCCTTTTTATCCATCTTGTCCTGCCGGACCGGCTGATCCGGCGTGTTGTTTTCCGCGCCGCCGGCATGGGACAGCGGGGCTTTTTCCAGCTCCTCGCGGATGCCCTTCTTGAGATCCTCACCGGCCTTGGGGTCATGCAGGCCCGCGCTGAGATGTTCCACGCCGCGCGCCGGGTCGTTGAGGAAATGGATGTAGAGCACGCCCAGGCTGTAACGCACCGAGGCGTTGTCATGCAGGGCCACCACTTTTTCCAGAAGTTCGGCGGCTTCCTTGTGCTTGCCCTGGTTGTGCTTGATGACGCCCAACAGATAGAGCGGTTGGGGATTGTTCACATCCAGGGTGCTGGCGCGCTGGGCGAAAGTCTCGGCGGCCTCCCAGTTCTGGGCGGTCATCAGGGCTTCGACCAGGTGGACCAGGGCGTCCACGTTTTGGGGATTTTTGGCGACTTCCTGCATGAGCGCGCCGATGGCGTCGCCGCCCATGCCCGCCGGAGCCTGGGGCGCGGGCTGCACGTGCACGGTGATCTGCGGATGCTTGAAGCGTTCCGTAAGGGAAATCACCAGCATGGCCGCCAGACTCAGGGCCAGCAGCAGGGCCAGCGCGCGCGCCGGAGTGTTGAGCTTGGGCAGATCAGTCATGGTTGAGCATCTCCCATTGGCTCAGGCGGGCCGCCAGAGCGCGCTGCTGCGCGGCCAGAAAGGCCAGATACGCGCCGAGGCCGATCCAGACGGCGGCATTGGCGATGACGATCCAGGTGAGGGTATCCATACTTGTCCTCCGAGGGAGAGTTCGCTGCGGCGTTTACGCCGCCGGGTTGTCGGCATTGGCGGCCAATGCGTCGAGGCGGGCGCGTAAATCGAGCTGGCATTTGCGCAGCCAGACCAGCCCGGCCCAGAGCAGACCGAAAGAAAGCACGCAGGCAATGACCGTCATCTTCATTTCCGGCTCCAGGCCGCCGCCCTTGGCCGCGAAAACCGCCGGATGGATCGAGCGCCAGATCCGGGCCGAAATGAAGACCAGAGGCACGTCCAGAAAGGCCACCACGCCCACCACGGCGCAGACCAGGCTCTTGCGCTGCGGCGGCAGATCCAGGCCGCGCAGCACCAGATAGCCCGCATAGACGAACCACATGATCAGGGTGGTGGTCAGGCGCGGGTCCCAGGTCCACCAGACGCCCCAGGACTTGCGCGCCCAGAGCATGCCGGTGACCAGGGCCAGGCCGCTGAGCAGCACGCCCACCTCGGCGGCGGCGGCGCAGAGTCTGTCCGCGCCGGGCGCGCGGCGCAACAGATAGGCGATGGAACCCAGAAAGACCGTGAAAAAGCTGATCAGCGCCCACCAGGCCAGGGGCAGGTGGATGTAGAAGATTTTCTGGATCAGACCCAGAGTGGCCTCTTCCGGGGCATAGACATAGATCAGCCACTGGCAGCAGGCAAAGGCCAGTCCGCCCAGCAGGGCCAGGAGTTGCGGCATTTATTCGTCCCCCGTGTAGATGAAGCTGAACAGCAACAGACCGGCCCCCAGAAAGACCGCGTCAAAGGCGCAGGCCACGCCCAGCCAGCCGCCGGGCCCGTCCGGGGAGGCGGCCCCCAGCGTCTGCGCACCCACGCCGATACCGGCCAGCAGCAGGGGCGTGAGCAGCGGAAAAAGCACGATGCTCAGCAGGGATTCGCGCGCCGCCTGCCCCTGGGCCAGAGCCCCCAGCAGGGAACCCAGGGCGCACATGCCCAGATCCACCAGCAGCAGGGCCGCCAGGCCCGGCAGCGGCGGCCCGCCCAGCTCCTGGCCCAGAAAAATCACGGACGCGGGCAAAAAGATGACCTGGGCCAGCAGCAGCAGGGTCAGGCCCGCCGCCGCCTTGCCCAGCCAGACGCCCTGGATGGGGGCGGGGCAGAGCAACAGGCCCAGGCGGGCGTTGTTGGCCTCTTCCAGGGCGTAGAGCTGGTTGAAGATCAACACCTGGCAGAAGGCCGAACTCAGCCAGAACACGGCGGCGGCGGCCTGCGGGCTCATGCGCTCGCCGA
Organism: Desulfovibrio fairfieldensis; assembly: GCF_001553605.1. Lineage (NCBI taxonomy): Bacteria > Pseudomonadati > Thermodesulfobacteriota > Desulfovibrionia > Desulfovibrionales > Desulfovibrionaceae > Desulfovibrio > Desulfovibrio fairfieldensis. The sequence continues at coordinate 3,205,451 of NZ_CP014229.1, read as the reverse complement.
TGCCCTGGGAGAGGCTGAACACGAAAAGCAGCAGCAGGCCCAGCAAAAGGGCCTGGATCAGACCGCTGCCCCTGGCCAGGGTCAGGGAGAGATCCTTGCGGGCCACGGCCAGGGTCAGGCGCAGCATGCCGGGCCTCCCCTATCCGCCTTATCCGTATTGTCCGCGGCAGCCGTGTCCGGCGCGGGATGAAAGCCCGTGAAGTCCGAGGGCGCGCCGTCATAGACCAGTTTGCGCTCCGCCAGGGCCAGCAGGCGGTCGGCCAGGGGCGCGTCCCCGGCCAGATCGTGGCTGATGAGCACCACGCAGGCCCCACGCTGCCGGGCGTCCCGTACCTCACGGCGCAGCAGGGCCAGGGAGGCCGCGTCCAGCCCGGTGCCCGGCTCGTCCAGCAGCAGGAGGTCCGGCTCAATCATGAGCACCCGCGCCAGGTTCAGGCGCTGGGCCATGCCGCGCGAAAAAACGCCCGCGCGCTCGTGGGCGTGGGCGGCCAGGCCCACCCGCTCCAACCCGGTCAGCAAGTCGGACCGGGACAGGCGCAGGCCGTGGGCCGTGCGCCAGAAAGCCAGATTCTCCAGTGCCGTGAGGCCGGGGTAGAGAAAGGTGGCGTGCCCGAGATAGCCCAGGCGGAGGCCGCCGGAACGCGTGCCGGATTCCGCCTGCCGCACGCGGCCCGCGCTGGGGCGCGACAAGCCGGCCATGATCCGCATCAGGGTGCTTTTGCCCGCGCCGTTGCCGCCCACCAACAGCGAGACGCTGCCCGCCGTGAAGGCGCAGCTCACTTCCTTGAAGATCACTTTGACGCCGTAGAGCTTGGCGACACGGTCGAGTTCAAGCACGCGCGGGCCTCCCGGCTTCAGGCCTTGCCGTCATCCGGACCGTCCTCGTCGTCGGGTTCCCTGGCCGGGGAAGTGCGGCGGCGCAGGCCCAGCAGGGGCACGAGACACATCAGGGTGCCGCCGATCCAGATCCAGTTGACCAGAGGCTCCACGCTGACCTTGACCAGCACGCGCATGTCCTCGTCCAGGCCCAGCAGGGAGGCGTAGACTTCATTGCCCAGACCCGGAATCACATCCACCTCGGAAAACTGCATGCTGCCGAACTTGTCGTACATGCGGCGTTCCGGCGCGACAATGCCCAGATTCCTGCCGTCTTTGCTGATCTGGAGCCGGGCCGCGATAAAGTCGTAGCCGGGCTGGCGGCCGTCCTTGATTTCCAGCAGGGTGGCGGTGTAGCCGCCGACCTGTTCGGTCTGGCCCGGAGCCAGGAACATTTCCTTGTCCTGCGTGTAGGGGCCGGAAAAAGCGATGCCCAGAGCGGCCAGGGCCATGCCCAGGTGCGCGCCCAGAGCCCCCAGGCTGGCTGGCTGGCGGCGGACGGCGCTGTCCGTGAGCAGCAGGACCACGCCGAGGCTGACGGCAATGGCCGCGGACGAGCCGAGCAGGGCCGTGGGCTGGCGATAGCCCAGCGCCCAGATCACAATGCCGCCGGCGACAAACGCCCCCAGCACCGCGAAGAAACGGCCCTTGCCGCGCATGCCGCCGTTCCAGCCGAGCCAGGGACAGGCCGCCATCATGACCAGCAGCAGCGCGCCCAGAGGCAGGCAGACCCGGTTGTAGAAATTGGCGTCCAGGCCGCGCGGGGCGGTGGTCCAGAGCTTGCTGATCACCGGCCACATGGTGGCGACCAGGATGATCACGGCCAGGGCCAGCAGCACCCAGGCCACCAGGGTCAGAAAGCCTTCGCGGCTGTCCAGCCCGGCCAGGGGCTTGCCTTCGCGCGGGGCCGTGCAGGCCACCCAGAAGGTGACCGCCAGGCCGGCCAGCACAAAAACGGTCAACGGCGTGCCCACGCTGCCGTCGCCGAAGGCGTGCACCGAATCAATAACCCCGCTGCGCACCAGGTAGGTGGCGAAAAAGGCCGATACCGTGGTCAGGGCCATCAGGGCCACATTGACCCGGCCGAGCTTGCCCCGGCGTTCCTCCACAATCAGGGTGTGCAGGGCGGCGGTGCCGATGAGCCAGGGGATCAGGGAGGCGTTTTCCACCGGGTCCCAGGCCCAGTAGCCGCCCCAGCCCAGTTCCATGTAGGCCCACCACGCGCCCAGCACGATACCCGCGGTGAGGAAAAGCCAGGCCAGGATGATGAAAGGCCGCGTCAGGCGGAACCAGGGCCCCTCGCACCGTCCCCTGCGGGAAAGGGCCTGGGCCAGGGCCAGGCAGGCGGGCACGGTAAAGCCGCCGTAGCCCAGGAAAAGCAGCGGCGGATGGAAGATCATGCCCGGATTCTGGAGCAGGGGGTTCAGGCCGTTGCCGTCGGCCGGGGCCGGGGTCTGCATGAGAAAGGGGTTGCTCCAGTTGGTCAGGATCAGGGTGAAAAAGGCCATGATCACGTAAAAGAAGGTCCAGTACCAGAGCTTGGTGGCGGGACTCAGATTTCGACAGGCGCGGGTGCAGGCGAAGATGCTGCCGCTCAGGCTCACGGCCAGGGCCCAGAAGAGCATGGAACCGGGCTGCCCGGCCCAGAAGGCGGTCAGGCGGTAGAAGACCGGCAGGATCAGATCCGTATAGCTGGCAACGTATTGCAGGCTGAAGTCGTGCCAGTAGAGGGCGTGCAGCAGCAGGGCCGAGGCCAGCAGCAAGCCGCCGGTGACGACCCAGTGGGCTTTTTCGATCAGGCGCAGGCTGTCTGCGCGTCCCTGCCAAAGCTGGAGCAGAGCCATGCCGCCGCCGCCCAAGGCGCAGAGCAGGGCCAGAAGTTGCATGGCGTAGGCGAAAACGTACATGGGGCTCCTTTACGCGTGGATGACGGCGGGACAACCCGGCTGGTCCGCCCGGCTCATCCCGGTCCGCCCGGTTCAAGTGACGTGACGGGAAAAAACAGCGCCCCGTGTTGGGGGGCACCGCGTGGCCGGAGCAATTTCACTTTGAAATTGCTCCGGCGGCTGCGGGAGCAGACGCCCGCCACGGAGGCGTAAGCGCAATTTATTTGCGCGATTAAACGCCGGAGTGAGCGTCTTAAAAACTTCGAGAATGCACTTTCTCAAAGTTGAATTGCTCTAGCTTGTACGGTTTTCCTTCTGGTACTTGGAAGGACACTTGGTCATCAGGGTCTTGGCCGCAAAGTGCCCACCCGGCCCCATGCCGCCTTCCACGATGACTTCCGCCCCGGCCTTGAACGTGTCGGGCACAGCGCCGCTGTAGTTGACCACGATGGTCTGGCTGGCGTTGTCCTTGTCTTCCAGGCTGAAGGTGACGCCCGGTCCGCCCCGGTGCTTTTCAATGCCCCGGCTTGCCACAGTGCCGAACAGCCGGGCCGCGGTCAGCTTGTCCGGCGTGGCGGCCTTGGCTTCGGCCACGTTCAGGAAGTAAACGCTGTTTTCCGAAAAGCCGGAATAAACCAGATAGCCTACGCCGCCCAGGAAAAGGAACAGCGCCGCCACATAGATGGAAGTATTTTTTTTGCGGGCCATGCGAGTCACTCCAGTGTTGCGCTGAGTGAAGATGGGGTACCCTAGCCCATTTCGATTTTTCTGACAAGATAAGAATTGTTATCAATATTTGCGGTGCCGCCCGTTTCGCGCGGACATTGCGGGCCAGGCAAACCCGGAGGCGCGCGCCGGGGACTTACCTGGTGGGCGCGGTCGGCGCGGCGGGCTTGTCCTGGGGAGCCTTGCGGGTCAGGGCCTTGCGGCGGTCGCGGGCCAGGGCGCGCAGATCCGCCACATTGTCGCTTTCGTCCATGATCTCGCTGCCCAGAATTTCCTCCAGCACGTCCTCCAGCGAAACAACTCCGGCCAGGCCGCCGTATTCGTCCAGCACGGCGAACAGATGCACCCTGGCCTTGAGCAGTTCGCGCAGCAGCACGTCCAGGGTCTGGCTTTCCTGCACGAAATGCAAGGGCCGCATGATTTCGGACAGGCGCGTGCCTTCCTTGTCCTCCTTGAGGCAGCGGCCCAGGGTGCGGCGCTCCACCAGGCCCACCAGGTCCTCGTTGTTCTCGCCGTAGACCGGAATGCGGCTGAAATGCCAGATGCGCGGGTCCTTGTAGGCCTCTTCCACGGTGATGTCCTCGGGCAGGGAAAAGACCACGGTACGCGGGGTCATGATCTCATGCACGCGTTTCTGATCCAGGGTCAGCACGTTGCGGATGAAATTTTCCTCATAGGGCTGGATGCGCCCGGCCTGGCGCGAAAGGCTGGTCACGGCGCAGATGTCGTCCTCGGAAATCTGCGGCGCGCTGGAGGGCGGCGACATCAGGCGGGTGAGCAGGCTTGTGAGCCAGAGCAGCGGCGAAAGCAGCTTGATGGTCAGGGCCAGGGGGCGGGCCAGGGCGCTGGCTAGGGGCGTGGCATAGGCCACGCCCAGGGTTTTGGGCACGATTTCGCCGAAGGCCAGGATCACGACGGTGAAGGCCAGGGCAAAGAGCGCCATGTGCTCCGCGCCGAAGACCGCCAGAAAAGCCGCGCCCGCAATGGTGGAGCCGGCGGTGTTGGCCACGGTGTTCAGGGTCAGGATGGCGGCAATGGGCTTGTCCACCTCAGTGCGCATTTTATAGAGCAGTTCGCCCACGGGGCGGCCCATGCGGCGCAAGCGTTCAATGGAGGACCAGGGCACGGCGTACAGGGCCGCCTCGGTGAGCGAACAGGAAAACGAGACCAGAACGGCTATGCCGACGGCCAGGATAAGGGTGAGCATGACGCGGAATCCTGCGGCTGCGGTTTGACGGGCGGCCACGGGGCCCGGAGAAGGACGCGGTGGGCGAGCCCATATTTATATGGATAAACTATAGCCCGACGGACCGGGCTTGGCAATTGCCGCCCGGCGCGGCCGAGATCGGGGGAGGCGAACCGCCGCGCGGCAGGCTTGAGCGGAAGGCGGGGAACGGCTTTTGGGGGATGGCGCTGAAAAAATGACGAGCCGGAAATAAAATGCGCGACTTTGCTTGACAGAATCCACCCGCAGGACTATATCTCTTTCTCGCGATATGACATGTCGCCACATGGCGCGGGGTGGAGCAGTTCGGTAGCTCGTCGGGCTCATAACCCGAAGGTCGTAGGTTCAAATCCTGCCCCCGCAACCAAGAAATTCAAGCGCTTATGGAATCCTAACCATAAGCGCTTTTTTCATTTCCTAACCTATTCCTAACCAGGAAAGGGACTACTACCAGATTTCATGAGGCAATATGTGAACGGAAGTCAGACAGGATTGCCGCAGCAAGCCGATTTGATGCTGTCAGTATTTCGTCTTGTGTCGTTGGCTGCATCTCATGTGTTATGCAAGATTCAATATACAGGGCAAACTCGGAGGCCAGTTGAGAAACCTTTGCGGATCCACTCAACTCCAGAAGTGCAAGCGTGGCTTTAAACTCCATGGGCTTGATGGGAATTCGGGACGATTGCGCAATCACGGCAAGATAATTCTGGTAGGCTTGCCGTTTCAGCTCGAAACTGCGTTCTTCCTTTCTTCGCCCCTCCTGGCGTTCCCATTCCTCGGTGCCGCAAGGCGACAATACTTCCCAAAAGGGTGAACAATCCGCCTATGGCCGCCCCCAAAATCGTTTCCCAAGGCATTGTCATTTCTCCGGGGTCAGAAAAAAGATGGGCGTAAGGGGCAGTCGCTGCCATGCCTGATCGCTCAAGCGCGGGATGTTGTCCGACCAGAGCTGGACAAGTTTGGCACTGTCCACAAGCATGATGCGCTTGCTTTCCTGACTGCGGGCGTAGGCCTCGGCATCCTTGGTGAACCCCCCTGTGCAGAAAAAGATGCCGCTGTCATGCTGGCCGATATTTGCCATGAATGATTTGAGATCCGGCTCGGTTACGGCTTTGCATTGTTGCTTGACCTGCACCTTGATGCGCGGTCCCTGAGTACCCAGTGGATCTGTGTATGCCAGGATGTCCACGCCGCCGTCTTTGCCCGGAGGCGCGATCCACGTCACATGGTAGCCGATGGCCTTGAGCAGCTCTGCTACTAGTTTCTGAAAATCATAGGGATCCATGGCATGTAAAAAAGCGTCGATTGTCTCCTGTGCCTGTTCCCTGGCTTCCTCGTAGGAAACACTGACGCTTTTTTCGCTTTCATCCTCAACATCTTCCGATTCGGAGGAAGCAGCGCATTGATTTTCGGCTTGCCGCCCCTTGTGCTGTTTATACCATTGACGATACAGCTGGGCGGCCATCTTGTGGAATACTTCAGGGTCCTTGAAGAGCTTCAGGGCCTTCGCTCCCTCTCCAGTCAGGGTCCATATCCCGTCATCCTTGATGAGCCAACCTGCGCGTACTGTATCAACGGTGGCAAAGCGCACGATCTTTTCAAAGCGGCGCCCGCTTTCATAGCTGCCCGCTTCATACTCTGTAAGCGTGACGGAATCAGCCAGCGCCGCCAGGGCCTCTTTAGCCTTCATGCCTTCCGGCTGCTTTTCCAGAATACGAAAAAGGGTCTGTACCAGCTCCCCAAGGCGCTTATTGGTAATTTGGGCCATGAACTATTCCTTGTAAAAGATAGTGTGCTTCCCTATGGCAAAAGGGGCAGACCCAGCTCTTTCAAAAACGCATTGTGTTTTTCCGTGGCGGCTTTGATTTGCGCATCCACCGCCATCATTTTTTTATGAACATCGGCAAGGTCAATTTCCTTTTCCGGCGTTGCTGTGCTGACGTATCTGGAAATATTCAGATTGTAGCCGTTTTCGGAAATTTCTTCCATGCTGACACATTTAGAATATCGTTCTTCTTCTGTGCGGAACTGATAGGTATCTACAATTTTTTTTATGTGTTCCGTAGAGAGTCTATTTTGCCGTTTACCCTTTTCAAAATGCTCAGAGGCATTGATGAAGAGCACGTCATCAGACTTTTTACACTTTTTGAGCACAAGGACGCACACGGGAATGCCCGTGGAGTAAAAAAGGTTGGCGGGCAGCCCGATAATGGTGTCTATGTTGCCGTCTTCAAGCAGTTTGCGGCGGATGCGTTCCTCCGCGCCGCCACGGAACAGCACGCCATGCGGCAGGATAATGGCCATAGTGCCTTCCCGCTTCAGGTAGTGGAAGCCGTGCAGCAAAAAGGCGAAGTCTGCGGCGGATTTCGGAGCCAGTCCATAATTTTTGAAACGCACATCTTCGCCCAGCGCCTCACTGGGATTCCAACGGTAGCTGAAAGGGGGATTGGCCACCACGGCATCGAAATAGGGCTTTTTCGCGGGATTGGTTTCGCGCAGCATGTCCCAGTCGTTGGTCAGGGTGTCGCCGTGGAATATCTCAAATTCCGAGTCTTTCACGCCATGCAGCAACATGTTCATGCGCGCCAGGTTGTAGGTGGTGACGTTCTTTTCCTGACCGTAGATTTTGCCTATGCCTTGCGCTCCCATGCGCCCCCGTACATTGAGCAAAAGCGAACCGGAGCCGCAGGCGAAATCAAGCACGCTGGCAAGATGTTTTTTGGGGCCGGTGCTGGGATCCTGGCTGTCCAGCGTCACTATCCCTGATAAAATGCTGGATATTTCGTGTGGTGTATAGAATTCGCCGGCTTTTTTGCCGGAGCCTGCCGCGAATTTGTCGATCAGATATTCATAGGCATCGCCCAGCGTATCGCCCTCACTGGAGAAGCTGGACAAGCCTTCGGCAATTTTCTTTATAATATCACAAAGTTTCTCATTGCGCTCGGGGTTGCGCTTGCCAAGCTTCTCGGAAGTGAGATTGATTTCTGAAAACAGCCCCTGAAAGGTGCTGTCGAAGGATTCATTTTCAATATATTTGAAGCCGTACTGAAGGGTGTTCAGCAATTCCCCATCCTGCGTGCGCGCCATCTCGGCAATACTGTCCCAGAGATACTCCGGCTTGATGACGTAATGTACGCGACGGCGCATGAGCTTTTCAAACTCCGGCACGTCGGCCTGATTGGCGGCATACCAGATGCGCAAGGGCGTTACGCCGGGCTGTGTGCCGGCATCGGGGTACTCGTTTCCCAATTCCTTTTTGGCCGCGACTTCATAATTGTCGGACAGGTAGCGCAAAAAGAGAAAGGCAAGCATATAGTCACGGAAGTCGTCCGCATCCATGGCTCCGCGCAAGGTATCGGCAATGCTCCAAAGGACAGCGCCCAGTTGTTTTTGGTTTTGTTCGGTCATGGCTGTTCCTTGGGGGTGGGGGTGTTGGCAATTTGTTTGGTGAGTTGGGGAATTTCAAATCGGTAGCGGCTCAGAAAAGCCGTGAAAATACTTTTAAAAAGCTCTTTGGTGTCGTCCACCATCTCTCGCGGGGTATAGATGGAGTATTGGCCGTGGCTTAAGAGATTGAGGGCGCGTGTATACAGCACTTCGTCATCAACGCCATGAATGCACGATGAAAAATCTTTGTAGCCAAAGAAAACGGCTGTTTTTTCCATAATGCTGCGCAAGGCATTGAAATGATGCGTGTAGATTTGATTGCTTTCCATAGCCTGTTGCAACTCGCTGAGCATGGCCACATGATGAAAGAAGGGCGCTTCGTCCGTTCTTTGCAAGGAGTACTTTTCGCCTTGTGCCGAGCGGTAAAAGAAATAAGTGTTATAGTTTGTACGTGAGCGTTTGAATTCGTTCCACAGCACATTGAAAAACAATCCATGATGGGAGGAAATGATACACTTTGTTGTATTTTCTGGTTTTTTTAGTGTATTGATGAGGTCTGTAGCTACAGCAATGGCGTTATTATCATCCAGAGATGATATGGGGTCATCAATATAGATATATTTCACCCATGCATAGGACTCGTGTCCTTCAATGACAAGGGTGCAAATGGCAAGGAAAATACACCAGATAAAAATATTCTCTTCGCCACGAGAAATCTTGATGTTTTCTTCTTCCCCACGCGAGAACGAAATCGACCACTGTTCATAGTCAATCTTGAAGTCAAAATCCGCATAGCGTTCGAGGTACGAAAAAATTTTTTCTTCCAACGCCAGCTCTTTGAAGCCGGAAAAAAACTTGGAGACTGTGTTGAGGCGTAAATAACGCTCCGCATCGCTTTGAAGATCATTGTCCCAGGAAAAGAGGTCTTCGGTGTAGGCGTTGAAATAGAGTGTATCGCTGGAAACGTCTCTTTTTCCGGCATTCTTGAATTCCATGGAAAGGCGGGTTTTGCCTGTGCCGTTATAGGCGAACAGCAATACATAATTTGCGTTATTCAGGTCATCCCGAAGGCGTGTCACCAGCTTGCTCAAGGTGGGGTATTCCCAAATTTTCGGGGTATTACTCATACCTGGGCCTCGTTAAGGACTGGGAAAAGCTGTTGCATAAGTCCTTTCTTGTGATCTTTGAGTAGGTTAATCTTTTGTGTTTGGGCGGCGATGAGTTCGTCAAGAGAGGACAGGCAGTTGGCGATGCGTTGTTGCTCTTTTTTATATATAGGGATATAAATAACAGTTTTACCAAGTTCAGTCTGGTTGATGCTTGCTTGGTTTACAGCTTTATTTGCTCGTCTTCTAAAAGACTCACGGACACTAGATGTATTTATGTAGTAAAATAAAAATTTTGCAATTCTAGGTTGACTTGTTGCGACTAAGCGCAGAAGATTCATTCCATGATATATGCCATAATCCTTATCAATAAAGACACTTTTTCCAATATGCTCTATACTATTAATATTACTAAATAAAATATCTCCGACATTAAGTTTGTAGGCTGTCATCCCTTGGAACGGATGAATATAACCTACTTTATAATTGTCTATTTTTTGTGTAGAAATGGTTTCTATTCTCGTAACTTTATAGTCTGTTGGGTAATTCACTTGCTCTACATTTAGTCCAGCATGAATTGAGACACAGTTGTTCAATCTTGTTTTATTCCACTCCCCCGCATCCTGAAACTCAGGAAAGCGCAACTGCGGCAGCGTTTCGCCCTCCGCCGGAAAAAGCTGCTTGAGCAGCCCTTTTTTATGAGCCTTGAGGGCGTCGAGCTTATTGGTTTCGGCGGCAATGCGTTCATCAAGGGAGGAAAGGCAGTCGGCAATTTTTTGCTGTTCTCCCTTAGCAAAAGGAAAACTAATTGAGATCGTTGCTAACCTTCCAGAAGATATTCCTAAAATTTTTGTACCCTGAGCCTCTTTTTGGATTTGCGCCCTCACTCTGGGGCTTTGAAACAAATACCCGCCAAATCCAATTACCACTGTGCTACTAAACTGACGTGTAAAAATCGTGTGTAAACCGGATAAGATACGTTCTTTATTATTGGAGATAATCTCAATGCATTTTCCAATATCTTTTATGTCCTCAGAGGCATCTGCAAAAATAATATCACCAGCTGTACAAAGACAATCTTCTGATATGCTTCCTAAATTTATATTACAATTTACAAAGGGAATATTTTCATTTTCTGCATAAAAATGTGAAGAAAATTTTTTGTGAATATCCCCGTAGTGAATATTTTTTACATCACCAGCATTATAATTCAACATATCCCTAGAAAAAGAATTGTTCTTTTTAAAGGCGTATATATCACCCATCTGTGCACAGTCCCACTCCCTATCCCCAATAAATTCAGGAAAGCGCAAACGCGGTACCAGAGCGCCTTTCTTTTTGTCTTTTGCACTCATCATTTTCACCTTACTCATAGGCTCCCAGCCCCGAAATGTCGCGCCCCTTGGCAAGCTTATGCAGCAGGGGGATAAGGTCTTCCATCAGGGCCAGTTCCTTCTGGGTGCGGGCCTTCCAGCCCAGGCCCAGAGGCGCCAGCAGGTCGCTGAGCTGCTCACCGTCAAAGATCATGCGCTGCATGATGCTGTCCACGAAACCTTGCATAGAGGTCGCCTCAAGACCGTGCCTGGCGGCAATGGCGGCCAGATCTTGCGCAGTTTTCTCGGTTTTAAACTGCTCGTAGCCTTCACGGATAGCGGCCTCACTCATCCCCTTGTCAGTGCTCAACGTCTTGATATAGGCGGCAATATCGTCGCGCTCGTCCACAAATTTGGCATCGGCCTGGATAAGGCCGATGAGTTCGTCGCGGGTCATGGACTGCTTGCCCGGAACAGCCTGGGTATATCCGGCAATGAGCTTCATGATATAATCATAGTCGATCACTGCGGAGGAAAAGAGCACAAACTCAAATTCCAATTGCTGCACCGCATCAGCAGCGGGGTCGGCCTTGCCATCCTTCTTTTCCTGCTGGGCTTTCAGGCGTTGGGCAGTTTCCAGGTACACCCCCTGCAAGCCCTGCAATTGATCGGGAGGGATGAGCTTTTCTATGGTTTCGGCGTGTTCCGGGGTGAGGTCGGTGTACTGGTCAAGCTGGGTTTTCAGGCGCTTGACCTCTTTGAACAGATTGATGAACTGGCAGCGGGCTTCGTCACCCTTCAGATTGTTCACGTCTTCCGGGGCGCACGTCAGGCCCTGGGAGTGCATGAAGGCATCCAGCTGCGTGACTGCGCTTTCCAATTTGGTAATGACGGCAGGGGCGGGATCGACAAGCCAAATCTCTCTCGCTGTGTCGGACTTTTCACCGGAAAACATGGCTATGGCAGTATCAACGGCCTTTTCCTGCTGGCGGAAGTCCAGAATCTTGCCATAGGGCTTGGTGTCGTTCAGTACGCGATTAGTGCGCGAAAATGCCTGAATCAAGCCATGATGCTTGAGGTTTTTGTCCACATACAAGGTGTTGAGAAATTTGGAGTCAAAACCTGTGAGCAGCATATCCACCACAATGGTGACGTCGATCTTTTGCGCGTGAGGCAAGTCCTCATTGGGATATTGCTGATCCTTGATGCGCTTTTGTATGTCCTGATAGTACAGGTCAAATTCATTGATGCTGTGATTGGTGCTGTAGCTGGCATTATAATCGGCAATGATAGCCTTGAGCGCAGCCTTTTTCTCTTCGGGGGCTTCGGTGTTATCCAGCTTTTCCTGAGGCAGGTCTTCCTGAATTTGCTGCACATCTTTGTTGCCTTCCGCGGGCGGGGAAAACACGCAGGCGATGTTCAACGGTTCATAATGGCTGTCCGCCGCCGCGCGCTCTGCCTGAACCTCTTTGAAAAGCTGGTAATACTCTATCGCGTGAATGATGCCCGATGTGGCAAACAGCGCATTGAATTTGCGCTGGGCGGTGGAGGCATTGTGTTTGTCCAGTATAGCTTCCACAACAGCACGCTTGCGCATCGACTCGTTGAGCTTGGAGACGCCTTTGTCCTCCGGCTTGTAGTATTCAACAAGAAAACGCAGCACGTTGCGGTCTTCAATGGCATGGGTGATGGTATAGGCGTGCAGCTCACGCTGAAAAATATCTGCTGTGGTTTTATAGTAACCTTGCTCCCCTGTGATTTGCGTATAGGAAGCGTTTGCTTCAAAGATGGGGGTTCCAGTGAAGCCGAACAATTGGGCGTTTGGGAAAAAGTCTTTGATGGCTTTGTGGTTATCGCCAAACTGAGAGCGGTGACATTCGTCAAAAATGAACACCATGCGCTTGTTGCGCAGCGGTTTCAGGCGCTCCTTGTAGTTGCCGGGGTTGCCGGCATCGAGGGCAAGCCCCAGTTTCTGAATGGTGGTGACGATGACCTTGTCGGCGTAATCATCGGAAAGCAGCCGCTGCACCAGCGCAGCCGTGTTGGTGTTGGCCTCAACACAGCCCTCCTGAAAGCGATTGAACTCTTCCCGCGTCTGACGGTCAAGGTCTTTGCGGTCAACCACAAACAGACACTTTTCTATGTCCGGGTTGTCTTTGAGCAGTGTGGACGCCTTGAAAGAGGTCAGCGTTTTGCCGCTGCCTGTGGTGTGCCAGATGTACCCATTACCGCAGTTTTGGTGAATGCAGTCCACAATGGCCTGGACGGCATATATTTGATAAGGGCGCATAACCATGAGCTTTTGTTCGCTGGCCACCAGCACCATATAACGGCTGATCATCTCTGCCAGCGTACATTTGGCCAGAAAATGGTCTGCAAAACGGTCAAGCTGGGTGATTTTTTTGTTGTCGTCTCCGGCAAACTGATAGAGTGGCAAAAAGCGTTCATCCGCATCAAAACTGAAATGGCGGTTGTTATTGTTGGCAAAATACCATGTGTCGCTCATGTTGCTGACAATGAATAATTGCAAAAAACAGAGCAGGGTTTTGCCGTAGCCGTTGCCGGGATCATTTTTGTAGTCAACAATTTGCTGCATTGCCCGGCGCGGGCTGATAGCCAGCGTTTTCAGCTCAATCTGCACTACAGGGACGCCATTGATGAGCAATATGACGTCATAGCGGTGGTGGCTGTAATCTGTATTTATGCGGAGTTGGTTGACAACTTCAAAGGTGTTCTTGCACCAGTCTTTGATATTGACGAGTGTGTAGAAGAGCGGCGTGCCGTCGTCGCGTTCAAAGCTGTTGCGTTCGCGCAAAAGCCGGGCGGCACTGAACACATCTGGGATAATAATTTGTTCCAGCAGGCGTGAAAATTCGCCGTCTGTCAGGCGTACCCGGTTCAGAGCTTCAAATTTCTCCCGGAAGTTGGCCTCCAGCGCGGCACGATCGCGGATGTCCTGACGGTGAACATACTTGAGGTCAGCCAGATTCTTTATCAGCTCTTGTTCGATTTGTTGTTCTGTCATGAGCTGCTTGACCCTATTGGAAGGTTAGGCTGTGTTGTGTAACCCGGCTTTCCCATTCACTGGGTGGCCAGTGGGTGGAGTACGAGTCTTCACCAAGAAGGAAATTGACGTGTCCGGATACTATGCGAAAAAGCTTGTTCGTACAATGTGACCTCCTGGGCCGAACACGTATGCGGATGAGCTTCATGTGAAAGTCGAGGTCGCCCACTTGACCAGCGGCAAATACGCCAAGCTGGCAAAGTGTTCGCCGGATACCGCCTTGCGGGATATTCGGGAGCTGATGGAATACGGCATCTTGCGACAAGGGGAAAGCGGCGGACGGAGTACGAGTTATGAAATGATTCACTTCTTAGAATGGCAGTAATGCAATTTCTGCAATCATATTCAATGCGTCGTTGTATATAATTTATGGAGAACAAGCCTGAAAACTAAATTTATCTGAGCGTTGTTGCCGCCATGTTATATTTGGATTAAAGATAATAAAGCTGTACTCCACCGTGCCCATCTACCCCTTGCAGACCATGGCGTTCTTGGCGATAGTATTCGTCGGGAGGGCTTGCTGCCGTGCGTCTTCCCGGCCCTGCCCGCTGTTGACAGTTCCCCGCGCCTATGATTCCCTTCTTCCCGGTGCTCAAAACACCTTCCGTAGACGGCTCCCACCCCGACAGACTGTGGGCTTTCTTGCGCTGTGCCTTTGGCACGGCGTAACTTCCCGTATGCTCTTTCCGGGTGTGGGCGAAATACAAGACCGGCTTGCCGGAAAATAGCCCGCTGCTCTGCGGCAGTTTTGAGCACCCGGAACTTTCTGTTTTTGAGAGTTCCGAATCAAAAAACCGTAGAGGTACTCCATGTCCAGTTCTTCCCCGAGCGCACGCCGCTCACGGCCCCAATTTGCTCCGCCTGATGCGGCGTCTCCAGATTTTTCCTGCTCCCACTTCACGGATCTGGCCGAAAAGCTGCAACAGGCGGCCCAGGCCTTGCTGGTTTTTGCGGCAAAAGAACAGCCGGAACCGGCGCAACGGGACACGGCAGCCGCCGCTTCCCCCAAGGCCGCCGGGCCCGCCGGGGAAGTGCCGCACGAATTGCGCTGCTACCGCGTGCCGTCGTATATGCTGAAATATGAGGAGGAAACGCTTGCCGCGCACAAAGCCGAGGATTTATCCGGCCTGCTCGATAAGGTGCATGACGATCTTTATGTCACGGCCTACCTCATGGAACATTTCGAGGATGGTGAGGATATTGACGGCTTCACCGTTCAACTGATCGGCGACAGGCTGCAAACTTCCGTGCATGTTTTGAGTAAAGTCTGCTCTGTCCTTGCGGATTTCAGACCGGCGGAAGCGCCGTTGACAGCCTGAATCTTGTGAGACAAAGGCCCCGGTTTTCCGGGGCCTTCTATCCAGGGAAGTGGGGGCCACATGGCGCTGAACGGCGCGTCCGGGCGGGCAGGGCGCGCCTGCGCCGTCTTCCGTCTTGGATTTGCCCGGCCTTTGGTGTAGCGTCCCGCAATGGACAAAAAGAAAATCCTTCTCCTTTCGCTGGGGCATCTCTCCTGCGACGTGAACGGCGGCGCCCTGCCCGCCGTGCTGCCGTTTCTGCGGGCCAGCTACGGCCTGAGCTATCAGGCCACGGGCGGCCTGATGTTTGCCTATTCCTGCCTTTCGTCCATCATCCAGCCCCTGTTCGGCTGGCTCTCGGACCGCTTTTCCAAGCCCTGGTTCATTCCCCTGGGCGTGCTGCTGGCCGGTTGCGGCCTGGCGGCCGTGGGCTTCATGCGGGACTACTGGGCCATTTTCGCGGCCATCGCGGTCAGCGGCGTCGGCGCGGCGCTCTTCCATCCCGAAGGCGCGCGCTATGCCAATAAGGTGTCCGGCCAGAGCAAGGGCGTGGGCCTGAGCATCTTTTCCATCGGCGGCAACAGCGGCTTTGTGCTGGGGCCGTTGCTGGTCACGGGCTGCGTGGGCTATTTCGGCATGAGCGGCACGGCGGTTTTTGCCTGCCTTGCCGTGTGCATGGCCTCCATCCTGCTCTGGCAGATCGTGCGCATGACCGGCCTTGCAACCGGCGCGGCCGTTGTGCCCGTCCCGTCCGCGCCCCCGACCGAATCCGTTGCGAGCGAAAATCCGCAGGCCGCTGCCGCCCCTGTTGACCCTGTTGCGTCTGGTGCGCCCGCCGCCGAGGGCGCGGATGGGGACTCTGAAATCCTCGGCCGCAACAACTGGCGGGAGTTTTCCAAGCTGACCGTCGCCATTGTGGCCCGTTCCACCCTGTTTGTGGGCTTCAATACCTTTATTCCGCTGTACTGGGTCAATGTCTTCGGGCAGTCCAAGGCCGCCGGGGCGCTGGCCCTGACTTTTTTCTGCACCTGCGGGGTGATCAGCAACATCATCGGCGGCCTGCTCTCGGACCGCTACGGCTGCACCAGGATCATCCGTCTGGCCTTTGTGCTCATGGCTCCGGTGGTTTTCGCCTTCAGCCTGGCGGGCAATCTTTACGCGGCCTTCGCCCTTCTGCCCTTTCTGGGCTTCGTGCTCTATGCGCCTTTCAGCTCCCTGGTGGTGCTGGGCCAGAAGCTGCTGGCCAGGAACATCGGCTTTGCCTCGGGCGTGACCCTGGGCCTGGCTACCAGCATGGGCGGCATGGCCGCGCCATGCCTGGGCTGGATCGCCGACAATTACGGCCTGGCGCGG
Organism: Desulfovibrio fairfieldensis; assembly: GCF_001553605.1. NCBI lineage: Bacteria > Pseudomonadati > Thermodesulfobacteriota > Desulfovibrionia > Desulfovibrionales > Desulfovibrionaceae > Desulfovibrio > Desulfovibrio fairfieldensis. The sequence continues at coordinate 3,189,217 of NZ_CP014229.1, read as the reverse complement.
GCCATCCAGTGCCTGGGCCTGGTGGCCGTGCTGGGCGCGCTGTTCGCTTTTCTGCTGTCCTCGTCCAAAGCGCCCGGCCGGGCGCGGGGAGCCGCCGCATGATGTACACGCAGCACTATGACCTGCCCCTGATCGGCGGGGTTTCCCTGGTGGAGGAGGACGGCCGCATCCTGGCCCTGGACCTGATCTGCAAGGACGGCGGCCGTAAATCCGGCCCGCTGGCGGCCAATGCCGCCGACGAGGAAACGCCCCTGCTGCGCGAGGCCGAACGCCAGCTCAAAGCCTATCTGGCGGGCAGGCTGCGGGACTTTGATCTGCCCCTGACCCCCAGGGGCACGCCGTTCCAGCAAAAGGTCTGGGCCGCGCTGACCGCCATTCCTTACGGCGAGACGCGCAGCTACAAGCAGGTCGCCGAAGCCGTGGACTGCCCCAAGGGCTGCCGGGCCGTGGGCATGGCCAACAATCGCAATCCCATCGCCATAGTGATTCCCTGCCACCGGGTCATCGGGGCCGACGGCGCGCTGGTGGGCTATGGCGGCGGCCTGCCCATCAAGGAATGCCTGCTGCGCCTGGAAGGCTGCCTTTAATCCGTATGCCCGGGCCCGGCTTTTTGCCGGGCTGCCGCAAACTTTCGTTGCGGGCGGGCTGTATTTACGGCATATCTCTTTGAAATGTCCGCAATGACCCTGATGGACAATGTGATGACTATTCGCCGTATGCCGTTTGGCACGCGGCAAAGCTGAGAAAGCGGACAGCGCGGCACGCGCGGGAAGGAGTCGGCCGGATATGGGCAAGGATGCATTTCCATCCAGTGACAGATTATCGCTGATTCTGGACCATGCGCCGGTGGCGGTATATGTCAGCGCGCTTGATACCTGGGAAATACTCTATGCCAACCGGCTGGCGGCGGAACTGCTGGGCTGTTGGCCCGGCTGCGGGGCCACCTGCTACGGCCTGATGGGCTTTGAGCGGCCCTGCCCTTTTTGCCGGGTCGGCGAAATGAGCGATACGGAACCCCATGTGCGGGAGCATGTTCGTGGGGGCCGCGTGTACCAGCTCAGCGGCAAGGTCATTGACTGGGCCGGCATCCCCGCCCATCTGGAATACATTCACGATATTACCGAGGAAAAACGGGCCGAAGAGGCCAGTACGGCCCTGACGCGGGAATTACGCTCGCTGCTGGACAATATGCCCGGCGGCCTGTGCGTCTACCGTTTCGACGGCGAAAAACTTTCCCCGGTCTTTCACAATCCCGGCTTTTACAGCCTCCTCGGCTACTCGGACGAGCACATTGCCCGCACGCGGCGGGAAACCGATTACCTGAACGTGCATCCCGAAGATGTGGAAGCCCTGAAGGCAGGCATAGCGGCGGCCATCGCGGACGAGGGCGTCGCGCGGCACGCCTACCGCGTCTTTCACGACGGGAAAAAAGAGTACATCTGGGTTCAGCTTGAGCTGGCGGCCAGGCGGCAGGCCGACGGGACGTTTCTGCTGTACGGCGTGTACTCCGACATAACCGAGCGGCATCAACTGGAAAGCCGGCTCGCCGAGGCGCACGAAAAGACGCAGGACATCATCAACGCCATTCCTGGCGGCGTGGTGATCTACAAGGTTTCCGACATCTTTGAAACCGTCTATTTTTCCGACGGAGTGCCCGAGCTGAGCGGCTACACCGTCCGGGAATATCACGAGCTGATCAAGGGCGACGCCGCCGAGATGACCTATCCCGAAGATACGGCCATGGTCGTCGGCAAGCTGCGCCACGCGCTTGCGCGCAATGAGATTGCGGATTTTGAATTCCGCAAGAAGCATAAGGACGGCCATGCGGTCTGGGTGCATATCCAGGCCAAAAAGGTCGGGGAAGAAGGCGGTTTTCCGCTGCTCCAGTGCGTGTTCCACAATGTTTCGGCGTTGCGGAAGACCCAGCAGGAGATGGAGCACCTGGTCAACTCCATCCCCGGCGGCATCGCGGTCTACAACGTGACGGACACCCTTACGCCGGTCTTCTGTTCCGAAGGCGTGGCCGCGCTTTCAGGTTATACGAAAGAGGAATATCAGGCACTGCGGGGCAACGACGCCTTTCAGGCAGTATACGAAGAGGACCGGGAGCGGGTGCGGGCGGCGGTGCTCCGCGCGGTGCGCAGCGGCGACCCCGTGGAAATATCCTACCGTATCCTTCACAAGGACGGCCGTCTGGTCTGGCTGCATCTGAACGGCAGGCGCATGGGCGCGCTGACCGATACCTCGACTTTTTATGCCGTATTTACCGGCATGTCGGCGGAGAGCAAACTCTATCAAAGCCTGGCCAACGAGGCCGCGGACGGCATCTACGTCATCGGCAGAGAGGATTACAGCCTGCTCTACGTCAATGAACGGGTCAATCTGTTCATAGACGAGAAAGCCCTGACTTCCGGCCGGAAATGCCATGCCGCCCTGCACGGCAGGCGGAAACCCTGCGAGTTCTGCAATCTTGACCGCCGCAACGACGGCCGGAAGCGCCAGGACATGGTGATTCCCGGCTCGGACAGGATCTATGCCACGGCCACGCGCGAGACCGACTGGAACGGCATTCCCGCCTATGTCAGGTATGTGACGGACATTACGGAAAAAGTACGCACCCGCAAGGAAAAGGAGCGGCTGGAGCGCTACTACCAGACCCTGATCCGCCATTTGCCCGGCGGCATTACGGTCCTGCGCTGCGCCGCCGACGGCGCCATCGTGCCGGAATTCATCTCGGACGGCTTTGCCGCCATGACCGGCATGACGCTTGAACAGGCCTATGCGCTGTACGGCAGCGACGCCGGCGCGGGCGTGCATCCCGAGGACGGGGAGTACGTCCTGGCCCGCATCCGCGGGCTGGTGGAAACGGGCCAAGATTCCTGTGAAACGGTTTACCGGCTGCGCAAGGGCGAACAGGGCTATATCTGGGTGAAAAACATTTCCGCCCTGATTCCGGATGAGGACGGCAACGCGCGGATTTACGCCGTGTTCAGCGACGTCACGGAGGACATGAACGAACGGGCCGAGCTGAGCCGCCGCTACAACAACATGCTTATAGAGCATCACAAGGGCCTTACGCACGGCGAGATCATCACGGGCCACTGCAACATCACCCGCAACTTTATTATTGAAATTACGGACCAGACCAACAGCCGCCTGCTGGAGACATTCGGCACTGTGCGTGAGCCGTTTTTCACGGGTCTGGCCGGGCTGGTCGTGGACGAGAACGAGCGCCGCGTTTTTCTGGAGCGCTTTCTCGCCCCGCCCCTGCGCGCGGCCTTTGCGCGGGACGAGGTCAAGCATGAACTGGAGTGCTTCGTCAAATTGCCCACCGAGACGCAGGGCCGCTATGTCCGGGTCGTGGTCAAACTGGTGGTCTCCCCGGACAGCGGCGATCTCATCGGCGTTCTTTCCGTGCTGGACGTGACCGAGCAGAAGATTTCGGAACAGATCCTGAACCGTCTGTCCCACGCGAGCTATGATTTCCTTGCGGATGTGGACCTGCGGCGCGACCGCTACAAGGTGCTTTCCTTCAATCACCAGGCCAGCGCGCTGCCGCCGTCCGAGGGCGGCTATACCGCGCAGGCCGCTTACCTCTTCCAGTCCCTGGTGGTGCCCAAGGACAAGGAGATTTGCGCCAGGATGCTCGACCTGGGCTACATGCGGCAGCGTCTGGAAAAAGAGGGCTCCTACTCTTTCCACTATTCCCTGACGGACGAGAACGGCGAAATCCTGACCAAAAACATGGTCGTCTTTTCCATTGACAAAAAGCTGGGCCGGGTCTGCCTTTCCCGGACGGACATTACGGAATCCGTGCGGGAGCAGAAGGCTCTGCTCAACATGCTGGCCTACACCTTTGATCTGGCCGGCTTCCTCAACCTCGCCACCGGCGGTTTCGTCATTCACACCCGGGAAACCGTGCTCCGCAACCTTGCCCCGTATACCACGGAGGATTTTGACCTGGCCCTGGAGAAGTTCATCCGCCATGCCGACACGGAAGAGGGCCAGGACGAAATACGCGGGCAATTGTCCGTGGAAGTCATGCTGGCGCGCTTGGCCGAACATCCCGAAGGCTATGAATTCACTTTTCCCTGCCGCTCCGATGCCGGGCTCCGCCACAAGCAGATCAGCGTTCTCTGGGGCGGGGAAAATCACCAGACCGTCTGCCTGGTGCGGGCTGACGTGACCGACGTGCTCAGGGCGGACCAGCAGACCAGGGAGCAGTTGAAAAACGCGCTCACCCTCGCCCGGGAAGCCAGCCAGGCCAAGACCGACTTCCTTTCCTCCATGAGCCACGACATCCGCACGCCCATGAACGCCATTGTCGGCATGACCGAACTTGCCCTGGCCCGGCGCGACAATCCCGTTCAGATTGACGAGAGCCTTGCCGTCATCAGGACCGCCTCGGAGCACCTCCTGCGCCTGATCAATGATATCCTGGACATGAGCCGCATTGAAAGCGGCCATATAGTTCTGGTCAAGGAGCTGTTCAGCCAGCGGGAGGAAGTGGAAAAAATCGTGACCCGGGCCCTGGCCCTGGCCGGGAAAAAGGGACTGGCCTTCAGTCATTCCTTCCAGGTCCGCCATGACAAATGTATCGGCGACATTTTGCGCATCCACCAGATTCTCGAAAATCTGATCAGCAACGCCGTCAAGTTCACGCCCGAGGGGGGCCGCGTCTCCCTCGCCGTCACGGAACTGCCGCAAAAAAACGGGCAGATCGGCTGGTACCGCTTTGTGGTTGCGGATACCGGCATCGGCATCGGCCCGGAGGATATTCCGCATATCTTCGAGGTGTTCTTCCGGGTGGAAAACTTGCGCGTCGGACATACGGAAGGCACGGGCCTGGGGCTCTCCATCATCAAAAATATTGTGGACTACAAGGGCGGCACCATCAAAGTGGAGAGCGAGCCGGGCCAGGGCACGCGCTTTACGGTGGACCTGCCCCTGCACCTGGCGGACGCGCCGGACGCCCAGGCCCCGCCGGAGGTCGCGGAGAGTGCCGAAGAGAATGTGGACATTTCCGGCCTGCGCGTGCTGCTGGTGGAGGACAATGAGGTGAACCAGCTGGTGGCGCAGCGGATTCTTGAAAGCGAAGGCGTGGCGGTGAGCATCGCCGACAACGGCAAGGCGGGTTGGGAAGCCTTTGAGAGCAGCGCGCCGGATGCCTTTGACGCCGTTTTCATGGATATCCAGATGCCGGTCATGGACGGCTATGAAGCCACCCGCGCCATACGGCGGAGCGGGCATGCCCGCGCGGCGGACATTCCCGTCATCGCCATGACGGCCAATGCTTTTGCCGGGGACGTCCGGCGCTGCCTGAACGCGGGGATGAACGCCCATATCGCCAAGCCCATCGAGCCGGGAAAGCTCTTTGAGCTCTTGTGGAAACACACAAGGGGCCGCGCCTCCTGAGCCGTTTATTTCCAGGAGCCCGTCATGACGAAAAGGCCGTTGCCCGAATGGACAACGGCCTTGGTCTGCCCGCGGCAACGGGCCGTCGCAGGGGCACGTTACTGAATCAGACCCACGGTCTGGGCGATGAGCACGCGCCAGCCGTCGGGCAGGGGCAGTTTGCCGTCCAGGGCCGAAACGCCGGAAGCGTGCACATAGTTGCCCAGACCGGCGGAGGCGCAGTAGAGCCCGGCGTTCTGGTAGAGCGCGCCCACGTGCATGCCGGACCAGCGGCCCTCGGGCGCGGCATAGAGCAGCACCAGCGAGCCGCCGCCTGCCGCGTCGCGGTAATCGCCGCTCAGTTCCCGGATCAGGGCGTGTTGGGCCGCGTCATAGCGCCAGACGCCGTTTTCCCGCACCACATAGACCGTCACTTCCTGGCGGTTCATGGCCGAAGGCGCGGTGCGGCGGCCGTCGGACCGGTTCACGCCCCAGGTGGCCCAGAGCAGGTTGCTCAGTTCCTGGGCGGACAGGGGCGCGCCGGTATAGCCGCTTTTGCTGGAATGACGTTCGGCCAGGGCTTGCATCAGGGGCATGCCGCCCTTTTTGTCCGGCGCGGGCAAATCCATGCGCGCGCCGTCGGCGGAAACCGCCCGTGCCGGACCGGCCGGGCTCAGGCTGAGCGCCAGCACGGCCAGACCCGTACTCAGGGACATCAGAATGTTGCGGATGCTCATTGTTGTCTCACTCTTGGGAAACGCCGCCTGATGGTCCTTTTGCTCTTTTCCCGCGCCGGGCTGGCCCTGTGCGCGATGTTTGCCTTTCGGCAAAGAACAAACATTTTCATCAGTCAGCGCATCCCTTAGTTTGTCGGATGGTTTCATCAATCAGGCGCGCAGGGCGCGGCCCAGGCCGTCCGCCGCCAGAACGGCGTCGGTCAGTTCCTCCGGCGTGACGTCGCCGATCATGTTGTGGATGCTTTCGCCCGGCGCGCAGGCCTTCGTGGCGGCCACGGCCACCCGCGCGGGGTCGGTGACGCCCATTTCCGCCAGGGTCACGGGCAGGCCCACATTCAGACAGAAGTCCTGCACCTGGCGCAGTTCCGCGCCGGGCGCGTTTTCCAGCAACAGTTGCACGATGGTGCCGAAGGCCACCACGCTGCCGTGGGCCGCCGTGCATTCTTCCAGGGCGGTGAAGCCGTTGTACACGGAGTGGGCCACGCACAGGCCGCCGTTGTCCGCGCCCACGCCCGAGAGGTAGATATTGGCCTCAATGATCGCCTCCACATCCGGGGTGAGCAGATGCCGCTCCACGGCGGCCTTGGCCCGTGCGCCGTTTTCCAGCAGGGTTTCGTAGCAGAGGCGGCAGAGGGCCAGGGCCGAACGGGTGATGCCGCCGTTTTCCAGGCTGGGGGCTTTGGCTCTGGCGCACATCCGGGCTTCGAAATAGGTGCCCAGGGCGTCGCCCATGCCCGCCACCAGGAATTTGACCGGCGCGTTGGCGATGACCGTTGAATCCACCAGAACCACGTCGGGATTTTTCGGATAGAAAAGGTATTTGCTGAACGAGCCGTCATCCTTGTAGATGACCGAAAGCCCGGTGCAGGGCGCGTCCGTGGCGCTGACAGTGGGAATGACCAGCACGGGCAGGCCTTCGTAATAGGCCGTGGCCTTGGCCGTGTCGATGGCCGAGCCGCCGCCCACACCGGCCACGCAGTCAATGCCGTGAGCGCGCACGATGTCGCGCATGCGTTGAATTTCGCCCTCGGAGCTGTGTCCGCCGAAAATCTCGAAGCGGATGGCGGCCTCCTTGCCGGCAAAACTTTGCTCCAGGTGGGCGCGGCAGGCCTTTTCACCGCTGCGGCTGCAGATGAAGAGGAAGGATTTGCCCAGATTTTTGGTTTCGTCATACGTGGAAAGCAGGGCGTCCTTGCCCTGGATATATTTTGCGGGTGCCCGCATCAGTTTCAACATTGGTATTCTCCTGTGTTCTTCTTGGGAAATAAAAAGCACGCGGCGCGCCCAGGGGGCTTGTCGCGTGCTTTCATTGTGTATGCCGGCGGAGGGAACTGTCAAGAAAGAAGGCCCGGTTCAGTTGACTGGGAGACGGTCGTCGGCGCGGATGTTGTGGCCCGTGCGGGCTTCAATCCAGTTTTTGATCTCTCTGTGCGCGGTTTTGCGCTGGGCCCGCTTCTGGCGCAGCATGGCCGTATCCGCCTGCACCATGACCTTGGCCAGGGTCATCTCCGGGTTTTCGCTGCAGGCCAGGCCAAAGGCCGCCAAAAGCGGCATCCGGCCGGGATGCTGGTTGCGTTCGGCAAAACAGGTTTCGATGTTGCGCAGCAGCTCCCTGCCCTTGTCCGGCGCGCAGCCCGGCAGCAGAACCACAAATTCGTCCCCGCCCATGCGCGCCACGCAGTCCGTGAGCCGCAGGGGCTTGCGCAGCAGCGTTGCGGCCTCGGCCAGCAATTCGTCCCCGGCCGCGTGGCCCAGGTTGTCGTTGACCATTTTCAGGCCGGTGATGTCGCAGGAGATCACGCAGACCGGGCGGATGTTGTTTTTTTCGATGCGTTCGGCCTCCAGATTGCAATAGGCCCGGCTGCGCAGGCCGGTGAGCGCGTCGTTTTTGACCAGTTCCTCCAGCCTGTCCCGCTCGGTCTGGGCCGTGGTGATGTTGGTGACGATGTTCACCAGATGGCACGCCCGGCCGTTTTCATCCCTCCGGGTCACGCAGCCGCGTCCGAAAAGCCAGGCCCAGCCGCCGTCTGCGCGCCGCATGCGGTAGGTGCATTCAAAGGAATCGCCGTAGCGCGGGGACTGGACGATAGCCAGTTGCGTGTCCACGATTTTGTCGTGGTCGTCGGGGTGGATTTTGTCTTTCCAGGCATCCACATGCGCGGGAAACTGCTCCGGCGTATAGCCCAGCATGGCCAGACAGCGGGGGCTGTAATAGACCGCGTCGGTGCGCAGGTCCCAGTCCCACAGGCCGTCGCCCACCGTGTCCAGGGCGTAGTGCAGCCGCTCGTCGTCGGATGAGCGGAGGCCGGGGCGGAGGCTTTCCTCGCGTTGCAGCGTGCCGGCCAGCAGGGTGGCGCGGCCCGTGTGGTCGCGCTCCAGCACGGAGCCGCGCACCAGCATGCGCGCGTACTGGCCGTTGTTCAGCCGGACCCTGATGATGTCGTCAATGGATTCGCCCAGAAGTTTCTGTTCGATGAACAGCCGGTAGCGGCGGAGCAGGTTTTTGCGGTCGGCCGGGTGGATGCTTGTGGTACGGTCGTCGTAGCTGACGGCGTAGGTTCCGGATGCGTCCTCGCCCAGCAGAGCCGCGCAGATGCTGTCCCGCCAGACGTTTCTGCTCGGGATGGAATATATCCAGATGCCCACTTCGGGCAGGCCGCTTTGCCGGGCCTTGGCCTCCACGGCGGGATCGCCGGACAGGGCCGGAGTGACCGTGAAACGGCCCATGATTTTGGTTGCCCGGCCCTTTTCGTTGCGGGCCAGCACCAGCAGATGTTCCTGAATCCATTGATTGTTGAAGGGGTAGTCGCACTCCAGGCAGGAACCGGCCGTGCCGCTGAGCACGCCCTCGCGCAGCTCGTTGAGCCTGGGCAGGGCGTGGGGCGGAATGCAACTGAGAAAATCCGCCATGCGCGTTGGCGGTTCGGGCAGGCGCAAGCGGCTGCATGCGCCCAGACTCAGAAAAAGCGCGTCGGAAACGATGTCCCATTCCCACAGCGGCTCGCTGGAGGTAAGCGGGATAAGACAATGTGCCGGATGCGTGGACATGGGAGGGCCTTTGCTGTGGTTGTGGCGTTCCTCCGGCGGGCCGCCGCCTCCGGATGTCATTGTTGCATTGCGGCAGAGGCGCAACAATGACAGAGGCGTGTCAACCCGTCTTTTTTCCGTCGGATTTTTTATGCAGTGTGTATCTATATACCGATATAGGACTTTAATCCTTTATGCAAGCCGGGAAGTTCATGTTTTAATGGCAAGATGGAAACGGAACAGGCCAAGCAGATTATGGGCCGCATTGTGGCCGCTCTTCGCGAGGAGAGACTCATGAGCCGTTACGCCCTGGCCAAGCGGGCCGGGGTGGACTGCTCATGGCTGCGCCGTTTCGAACAGGGCCGTTCGGGCGTGCGGGTGGAGACTCTGATCGCCATTGCCCAGGGCCTGCAAATGCCGGCCGCGCGGATCGTGGATATGATCGAAATCGCCCTCTGCGAAGCCGCCGTTTACCCCGGACCGTGCGCCAAGTCCCATGCCGAACCCCTTTCCAAACAGGAGGGGCAAAACCGCTTCGGGTCCCCGAGGCGGAAGGATGCGGACCTGTACTGAGCGGGCGCGTCCGGCTCAGCCAGGTTTGTTCCAACGCTGAAATCCCGTTCGCTCCGCCCTGTCGCCTTGCTTGTCAGCTGTTCCCGGCCAGCTGCGGCCGCACTGCGGCTCTTTCAGATGCGACGCCGCGCGCGTTGCCTTTTTCCTCTTGAGCGGGTTAACGTTGAGAATTGATATTCTCAACGTTGGCGCTGCCCTCAGCCTATCGTTGCTGTCTTGACCCGTAATGCCCGCTTTGCTCGCGAACGGCTAAAGGCGCCTTGGCTTCAGGCGCGGGCGTCCGCTTTCGCGGCCGACGGAGCAAAGTAACTTTGCTCATTGCCTATGGTATTCCGCGTTGTCGTGTTGCGGGCGTTTTTCGCCTGCCGGATATCCGTATAAATATACGGATATTTTGTCAAGGGCCGCGCTATGGTTCGCGCATGGAAAAAATACCCACATTGCAGTGGGCCGTGGCTGCGGTGATCCACCGGCTGCGGCGCAAGGCCGGGCTTTCCCAGGGGCAGTTGGCGGGCCTGGCGGGGCTTTCCGAAGATTATATCTCCGGCATGGAGCGCGGCATCCAGTGCGGTTCGCTGACCGCCATGCTGCATATCGCGGCGGCCCTGCGCATGGAAACGGCGGAACTGGTCCGGCTGATCGAGGCCGAGATGCGCGCCGGTCCCTGTCCGCCGGAACGCGGGGCGGGCAAGCCGCCCAAGCGGGAAGGAGACTAGGCGGCACGCTGAGTTTCGCGGCCGTTGTGGCGGCGCGGGTATCGAGCGTCGGGCATTCCGGCTGAGCGCAGGAAAGAGGTGACGGAACGCCGGGAAAAACGTAAGATCAAAACCATTGATACCACGGGCCGGGACCGGCCGTCATATTCCGGATGCGCCTCGCATCCGGCGCATGGCGCGGCCTCCGCCCTTGAAAATACGCCTGACGATTGCCTGATGGTCTGATCGGCTCCCTTTCCCCCAACCGCAAGGAGATATGCGTCATGTCCCTCAACCCCGGAATCGCCTCCAGCTTCAACGAAACCAAAACACGCAGCCACACGCTGTCGCCGCAGAGCGGCATGTGCTCCTTCTGCACCGCCGACTGCCCCGGCACCTGCGAGATAGGCCTGTCCGCCGTGCTGGGCGCGCAGAGCGTCTACCCCACCACCACGGGCAACAACCAGATCGCCTCGGAGAAGGATTATCCGCTGGATTACTCCCACTTCAACATCAACGGCCGCGTCTTCGGGGCTCAGGGCGTACCGGCCGGAACGGATCAGGCGGCCATCTTCAACGTCAGGCTCGAACGCACGCTGGGCAGGCGGCATCCGGTCAAGATCGCCCTGCCGGTGATCCTGCCCGCCCTGCTGAAAATGAACTGGCAGGATTATTTTGCCGGGGCCGCCATGGCCGGGGTCTGCTGCGTCATCGGCGAAGGCTCGCCCTCCAAGGACCCCGCGCTGCAAATGCGGAACGGAAAAATTGCGGAATTTCCCTATCTGAATGAAATCATGGACGCCTTCCGCCGCTATTACCGGGGCTACGGGCAGATCGTGCCGCAGGCCAACTTCGAGGAGGACGGCCAGGGGCTGCCGGAATACGCCATCAGCCGGTGCGGGGCCGAGGCCATTGAATTCAAGTTCGGCCAGTCGGCCAAGGGTACCCAGCCCGTGACCCGGCTCAAGGATTACGACGCCGCGCTCAAGAAAAAGGCGACCGGGGCCCTGGTCCATCCGGACCCGGAGGACCCCGCGGTCCGGGCCGCGGCGGAACGGGGCGAAGCGCCCAATTTCTATGCCTACGGCCGTCTGCCCATGTGGGACGAGGAGTATCTGGTCACCCGCATCGGCATGCTGCGGGACATGGGCCTGAAAAACGTCTATTTCAAGATGGCCGGCTTTGACCCCGTGGACATTGAGCGGGTGCTGCGCATTGCCGCGTCGGCTGAAGTGGATGTGGTCACTTTTGACGGCGCGGGCGGCGGCTCGGGTTACAGCCCCTGTAAAATGATGAACGAGTGGGGCCTGCCCACCGTGCCGCTGGAAAGCACGGTCTGCGGCATTGCCCGCCGCCTGGGCCGGGAAGGCCTGGAACTGCCCTCCATGGTCATCACCGGCGGCTTCGCCACCGAGGACCAGGTCTTCAAGGCCCTGGCTCTGGGCGCGCCCTGTTTTCAGGCCGTGGGCCTTTGCCGGGCCGCCATGGCCGCCGCCAACAGCGCCAAAAAGGTGGGCGAACTGATCGAAGCGGGCAACATTCCCGCCTATCTCCAAAAATACGGCGACAGCAAGGAAACGCTGTTCGCGGATCTGCCGGATCTCAGGCATCTCTACGGCAAGGAGGCGGAGAGCTTCCCGGCCGGGGCCATCGGCGTGTTCTCCTATCTCAACCGCATCGCCATGGGTCTGCGCCACTTCGCGGCCCTGAACCGCAAATTTGACGTAAACCTGCTGGGCCCGGACGATCTGATTCCGCTGACCCCGGAGGCCGCGGAGCTGCTGGCCGGAAGATAGGCGGGCAGTCCGATAGCATGAAGCACCCTGTTCCGGCCTTCCGTGGCCGTGGTGGAAGGCCGGGGCGGAGGTGCAAAATCCGCTCGGACTTGAGTGGACGGGCGGCGCGTTCCCACGGACTGTTCCGCCGGGAGTGAAATTGCTCTGCCTGCGCGCCTTTGCCGCCTCTTTGCGCCTGCGGCAAAATGTGCTATTGTACCCCCTCCGTTCCGGAAGGGGTCAAGGATGCGCCAGGTGCGCTCCGCCTTTGCCGGAGCGGCAGCGTCACGGCGGAGGCATTATGGCTGACGGCCCCATCATCAGTATCGAGCATCTGGAAAAGCGCTTTTCCGGTAAAAATGCCGACGTGTTCGCCCTGCGCGGCATTGACCTTGCCATCGGCCGGGGAGACATTTTCGGCATCATCGGCAAGAGCGGCGCGGGCAAGTCCACGCTGGTGCGTTGCATCAACATGCTGGAACGCCCCACGGCCGGAAGCGTCTTTTTTGAAGGCAGGGATCTCTGCCGTCTGCCCGAGGCCGCGCTGCGCAAGGCGCGGCGTTCCATGGGCATGATTTTTCAGCAGTTCAACCTGCTCATGCAGCGCACAGCCCTGCAGAACGTCTGTTTTCCGCTGGAGCTGACGGGCGCGCCCAGGGACGAGACCCGCAAGCGGGCCGAAGAGCTGCTGGATATGGTGGGTCTGGCCAACCGCATGGATTCTTACCCCTCCCAGCTTTCCGGCGGCCAGAAGCAGCGTGTGGCCATTGCCCGCGCCCTGGCCACCAAGCCGCGCGTGCTGCTCTGCGACGAAGCCACCTCCGCGCTGGACCCGGCCACCACGGATTCCATTCTCGCGCTCATCAAGGACATCAACGTCCAGCTCGGCATCACGGCGGTGGTCATCACCCACGAGATGAGCGTCATCGAAAAGATCTGCAGCCATGTGGCCATCATCAGCAAGGGCGTCATTGTCGAGCAGGGTCTGGTGGAGGACGTTTTTTTCCACCCCCGGACCGAAGCGGCCCGCCGCCTGGTCCTGCCCGAGGCCCTCCGCAAGCTGCCGCAGCCCAATCTGTACCGGCTCATCTTCAACGGCCGCTCTTCCTTTGAGCCCGTCATCGCCAACATGGTGCTGGAATGCGGCTGTCCGGTGAACATCATGTATGCCGACACCCGCGACATCAACGGCGTGGCCTTCGGCCAGATGGTCCTGCAACTGCCCGAGAGGGAGGAATCCCGCGCGCGGATCATGGCCTTTGCCGAGGCGCATTCCATCATGCTGGAGGAAATGAAACATGTTTGACCAGCAGACCGTTGAAATGCTGCTTGTGGGCGTATGGGACACGCTCTACATGACCGTGGCGGCGACATTTTTTTCCTATGTCTTCGGCATGGTCATGGGCGTGGTGCTGGTCATCTGCCGCAAGGACGGCATCCGGCCCAACGCGCTTGTCTACAACGTGCTGGACGTGGTGGTGAACCTCACGCGTTCCTTCCCCTTCCTGATCCTGATGATCGCGGTCATCCCCTTCACCCGCTTTCTGGTAGGCACCACCATCGGCAACAACGCCACCGTGGTGCCGCTGGTGCTGGCCGCCGCGCCCTTTGTGGCCCGGCTGGTGGAATCTTCCCTGCTGGAGGTGGACAACGGTGTGGTGGAGGCCGCCCAGAGCATGGGGGCCAGCACCTGGCAGATCATCGTCAAAGTGCTGCTGCCCGAGGCGCGGCCCTCGCTGCTCAACGGCAGCGCCGTATCCGCCATCACCATTCTCGGCTACTCGGCCATGTCCGGGGCCGTGGGCGGCGGCGGACTGGGCAAGCTCGCCATCATGTACGGCTACAACCGCTATCAGACCGACATCATGGTCATTACGGTGGTTTTGCTGATCATCATCGTGCAGGCCTTCCAGTCTTTCGGCAACTGGGCCACGCGTCGCAGCGACAAACGCGGTTCGTAGCCCGGCTCCAACCTTTTACACAAGGACAAAACCCATGAAAAAACTGCTTCTGGCTTTTGCCGCCCTGTTGGGCACGGCTTCCTTGGTCTGCACCGCTCAGGCCGCGGGCACGATCACCGTGGGCGCGTCCCCCACGCCCCATGCCGAAATCCTCGCCGAGGCCGCCAAACTGCTCAAACCGCAGGGCTACGTCCTCAAGATCGTGGAATATTCCGACTATGTGCAGCCCAATGTGGCCCTGGACAGCAAGGAGCTGGACGCCAACTATTTCCAGCACAAGCCCTACCTGGACGACTTCAACGCCCAGAAAGGCACCAAGCTCGGCTCTATGGGCCCGGTGCACTATGAACCCTTCGGCATCTACGCGGGCAAGACCAAGAGCCTCAAGGACCTGAAGGACGGCGCGCTGGTGGCCGTGCCTAACGACGCCACCAACGAGGGCCGCGCGCTGCTGCTCCTGCAGGACGAGGGCCTTATCAAGCTGAAGAAGGATGCCGGTCTGGCCGCCACCCGCCGCGACATCGTGGAGAATCCCAAAAAGCTCAAGATTGAGGAAATCGAGGCCGCCCAGCTGGTGCGCGCCCTGCCCGACGTGGACATTGCCATCATCAACGGCAACTACGCCATTCTCGGCGGTCTGAAAGTGGCCGACGCCCTGGCCGTGGAAGCCGCCGACTCCGTGGCCGCCGCCACCTACGCCAATATTCTGGCCGTGCGCGAGGGCGACGAAAAGCGTCCCGAACTCCGGGCCCTGTATGAGGTTCTGATCAGCCCGGAAATGGCCGCCTTTATGAAAAAGAAGTATGCGGGCGCGGTGCTGCCCTCCGTGAAGTAGGCTTTTCCCGCTGGTTTTAGAGCGTTTTACTATTGAAAATATCTCAACGCGCGGTGCGGATTTTCCGTGAAAATCCGCACCGCGAAATTATCGCAAGGCGAATTTACTTCGCCGTTAAGAGCTGATTTCAAGCGCAAAATGCTCTAGGGCCTGTTAACGCTATGCCTTTTTGCCCTCCTGCCGCGTCAGATTTCACCTGCTTTTTCGGTCGAGTACCAGAAGAGTACACTCCCTCAAAGCAGGTTTATCTTCCTTGCAGGCGAACAAAAATTCTATAGTGTTAACAGACCCTAAGGAAGCGCTTGTTTCCGGCTGGATACAAAAAGCGGCCCGTGACTGAACGTCATGGGCCGCTTTTTGTATCTTCGCGCTGCCGGGTTGTAGAGAGGGCCCGGCGCTCGGAAACGGGAAGCGTTTTCGCGGATTTGTCATCCCGGCGGTAATGGGGTACCAATGAACCATGGACAGATCAGCAATGCTCTGTCCCCTACATAAAATATAAGGGCGCTGCCCGAACAGGAGATATTATCATGGCTGAAAAAAATGAAGAAAGCATGGATACGTTGCGGAATGAACTGAACACCCTGCGCGATCAGATGGAAACGCTGGTGAAATCTCTCGGCGAAAAAGGCGGCGAGGCCTCCTCGGACATGGTCGCCAAGCTGGAAAGGGAACTGGAACACTACCGGAGAATGGCGGCCGATAAAGTGCACAAGGCTTACGAGGCCGGGAGCGCCGGCATCGAGCAGGTGGGCGAACAGGTGCGCCGGAATCCCGTGACAAGCCTGCTCGTGGCCTTTGGCGCGGGCTGCGCGCTTTCCTGGTTGTTCCGCCAGTACAGGTAAGAGCCCGCGTGAAGGGTCTGGCTGAACTCATCATCAGTTTCTTTGACCTGCTTGAGGCCGAAGGGCAGCTCCTGCGGCATAACGCTCTGCGCACATTGCGCACGGCAATGCTGCTGGGTTTGGGGCTGCTCTTCGGCGCGGCGGCCTTGGCTTTTTTTGTGGCGGCGCTGTATAAGGCCCTCTCGATCGTGCTGCACCCGGCCTGGGTGTTGTGCATCATCGGGCTGGCCTGCGCGGGCATCGCCGGAGGCTTGTTATGGATGTCGCTTCCAAAGAAAAAACATACACAGTAGGCGAGGCCAAAGAGCGTTTGCGCCGGGTTTCGGCCCGGTTCGATCCTTTTGCCGTTGTCAGGCGAAAGCCTCTGCACGCTACGGGCGCGGCCTTTCTGGCCGGACTGGCTTGGGGGGCGTTGCGCCGTGGCGGCGCGCCCGCGCCGGTAAGCCTGCTGCCTCTGGCCGCGCAGATCGTGAGCCTGGGGATGCGCTGGGGCCTGCGGCCAAAGGATGCTGCAAATTAATGTGTAAGACGTAGACAAATGAGAGCGAGCCGCCTCTTCCAGGGCGGCTCGTTTTTTAAGCAAAACGATAAAGTGTTATGATAAAATCGTTGGCAGTAAGTTGGGAGGATGCTCTTTAGGTGCAGATGGTAAAAGTTAAAGAGGGCAATATGAAGGGAATATTTTTTATATTTTTATTAGCCGTTATGCTCTCAGCTTGTGATATATCTCCAAGAATTGCATATCGTGAGAAATATACGCCAGAATTTGTAAATAATTCCGAAGAAAATATGGACGTATATCTTGTCTTTCAAGAGATTCGCGATAATGGGTATCTTGCTGTTTACCATGAAAAACTGGCCCCAGGCAGCTCTATCCCCGTTTGGCTTAATAATTATGACGGCATCGGCTATGTATTGGGTTCTTATGAATTTCGTATAAAAGAAAGCCTAGTGACCAGAGATGGGCAGTGTATAGAGGCAATTCGGAAATACAGGGCAAAAGGTGATCCTAATAACAGCTACTTTGATACGCAAGAAAATCTGGATATGTTTTTGGCTTTATGCCCTGTGCTTTTTAAATTTTCTGAAAAAGATGTATATGATATTTGGAATGGACTTCCCCGGCAGGGTGGCTCATGCATCCTCCTCAGCGCGGACAAGAAACTAAGAGCCGTTAATATCGATGAATTCAATATTGAAAGTAAGCGTAATCTAAATCCGAATTTCAGCGTTAGGTTGTGTGCGGACCCAACTGCGCGATATCCCCAGCCTCTATATTAGTACCTCGATTATCGGAAGATGGTCGGGGGTTTTGCGTTTGTAGCGGTGCCACCACTGCATAATCCTAGTTAGAGTTCACACAGGTGTTCAGCGGAAGATATCTCGAAGAGACTGATATCCATCTGTTCTTGTTGCACTTAAAATATCTTTAACCGCGATAGCTGTGAAATAATTTCTTATAATGATAATAAATGTTATAAAATACGAGATGATGAGAAATATTAATGATATAATTTCAATAATTCTAAAATATAAGGTGTTGTTAAAAGCGAAGCTTAAAATAAATGTGTAAATGAATGTAAATATAAAAACTGAACATGTATAAATTATATTTTTTAATGTTTTAACTGTATATATAATGCTAAAACGCTTTAGATTTAAGTCGTGCTGGGTATTTTTTTGAAAAATTATTGTTCGAATAGCTTCAAGTTTTGCTAAAATAAATGTCCTTGAAAAGAGGCATAATATATTAAATATAAATTTTGCAATCCAAATAGATGCAGCGACAATAAAAATTGCAAAATAAAATATAGGCATTTTTAGTGGAAGTAAGAAGATTTCAACATCAAATTGGGTTATTAAAAAATTTTTTACGCCAATACAGAAAATATATTTAATAAATATAAGTAAGTATGCAATGCACATGTCCACGGCTATGCTAAGAAGCAGCCTGTTTTTTAAAATTTTAATTACCCACTCTATCCACATATAAAATGTCGCCCCTATTTACATCTAAAGTTGCATATTCCGCACATGGCATGCCAATTATAGAAATAAGTTCCTCTCCATTGAATTTATTTCGAGCGCTATTGAATGAGTCCTTGTCTACAAATCTTATTTTTTGCTCAGAGTTATTGTTATCTAGATTGTAAGCAATTGCTGTCTTTGTCTTTTCATTCATTTCAAATAATTTCATATTATATATTACAGGGTTCAGATAGTATAAATCATTTGCAAGGTGGTATAAACTATCAGCTAATTCTTTATTAAAAAAATAATCGTGAGTTTTATCTGAAATAACAGATAGAGTTATAGAATCATCGGCATGGGTAGATCTTTTTAATGGTGTTAACGCTGTTGAGATATCTCTTGTTAATGATTTTGCAGCATAGCTTTGAGCAAATTCTTTAGGGGGATTTTGTTTGAATTCTTCAAATGTCTTTGGCTTAATAGCTTTAAGCTCAATGTTATGCATAATTTCTTGAACTTGATCAAAACTTGAATAATAATCTCGCTTGAATCCTTTGTTGATTATTTCATATGCTGGATCTAACAGCTTTTGAAAAGTCTTTGCTATCTTTAACGAAAATGCACTATGTTCTATAAAATCAACGATGAAGCTACCTTCACGAGTGGATTGAAACATAAATATCGTCTTTTCATAGTCATCTTTAGATAATTTTTGGTATTTATATACATGTGAATTTTTTGCTTCAAGAAAAGCTCGGTTCAACGCACTCTGAGTATTAGTACATAGACATCCCAAAAGGTGCATTGAAATTTTATTTTCAGGTGCCAACCCGCCGGTAACCTTGAAGCTTATACCTGCCATGTTGACCTCGATTTGCTAGAATAATTGATATTAATCGCTATCAATTGGTCTATGAACTGTTAGATAGCTTGGTAGCTAGCTTAGTAGGGGGGGCAACCCCAAAACGCCAAAACCCCCGACCATCTTCCGATGATCGGGGGGTTTAAAAAAATCTGGTGGAGCTGGACAGAATTGAACTGACGGCCTCTTGAATGCCATTCAAGCGCTCTCCCAACTGAGCTACAGCCCCACGGCAGAAGGCATACTGCCCAAAAGAGCGGCGTCTGTCAATATTTTTTATACGTTTTTTTCAGGGCCGCACGGGCCGGGGTTTTCGGGGTCCGCAACCCGGCCATATTCGGCCATATTGGGGCTATCCGGCTCAACGCCGGGTTTCTCCCGCCAGTTCGCCCAGCACCTCGCCCACCCGGGACAGGGCGTCAGCCAGCACATCGTCCGCCACCGCGTAGGACAGGCGGATGCAGTTGTCGTCGCCGAAGGCCGCGCCCGGCACCAGGGCCACATGGGCCTTGTCCAGCAGGTACGTGCAGAGCTCCGTGGAATTACGCACTTGGTCGCCGTAGCACTGGTGCACGTCCACAAAGAGGTAGAAGGCCCCGTCCGGCTTGGGACAGACAGCCCACGGCCAAGCCTTGATGATGTCCAAGGCCAGATCGCGCCGCCGCAGGAAGGCCGCGCGCATTTCGTCCACGCACTCCACCGGGCCTTCCAGGGCGGCCAGGGCGGCCTTCTGGGATACGGAACAGATGCTGGAGGTGCTGTGCCCCTGCATGGAGGAGATTTTTTTAACCAGGTCCGGGTGCGCGGCCAGAAAGCCCACGCGCCAGCCGGTCATGGCATAGCTCTTGGACAGGCCGTTGAGCACGGCCACCAGTTCGGGGCAATGCTCGAACCAGGTGATGGCGCTGGTCATCTTTGCCGGGGGAAAGACCAGTTGGTCGTAAATTTCATCCGACAGTACAAAGATGTTCCGCGCCAGGGCCCAACGCATGATCTGCATGAACTCGCGGTCGGAATAGACCGCGCCCGTGGGATTGCTGGGCGAGTTGAGGACCAGCAGCCTGGTCTTGTCCGTGGTCTTTTCCTCAAGCATGAGGGGCGTGACCTTGAAATTGCGTTCCGGCCCGGCATGCACGGTCACGGGCACGCCGCCCGCCAGCTCCACCATGTCGGGATAGCTCAGCCAGTAGGGCGCGGGAATCAGCACCTCGTCGCCGGGGTTGATGGTGGCCTGCATGAAATTGTAGAGGCAGTGCTTGCCGCCCGCGCCGATGATAATGGATTCTATGGGCACGGGCGTGCCGTAGTTCCGTTCAAAGTAGCGGCCCGCGGCCTTGCGCAGATCGGGAATGCCGGGCACGGCGGTGTAGCGGCAGAAATTGGCGTCAATGGCGGCCTTGGCCGCGTCGCAGATATGCCTGGGCGTGGGGAAATCCGGTTCGCCCACGGCCAGGCTGGTCACGTCCACGCCCTGCGCCTTGAGCTCCAGGGCCCGGCTGTTGACACTGAGGGTCAGAGAAGGTTTGATGCTGCGCAAGCGTTCGGAAATCTGCATGGAGGGCTCCTTAGAAGAGCGGCATGGCATTGAAAATGTCGCCCTTCTGACGTTTGGCGCGCGGACGCGGCGGAAAAGAACGAAAAATCTGCCGCGAATTTTTTAGCAGGTTCAAAGCGGGGTGTAAATGCGGGACAGGGATGAACAGGGATTGCCGTCCGGACCGGGCGGCTGTCCGGCCGGTGGAGGTTCCGGCAATGCGGATGCGGCGCCGCTGCTGCCCTTCGCGCCGGATTGCGTGATCGGGACGTTCGTGCAACGGCAAAAGCGTTTCAGTGTGGAACTGCGCCTGGACGGCGCTTCGGTCTGGGTGCACAGCAACAACTCGGGCAGCATGCTGGGCCTGACCCGGCCCGGCGCGCCGGTGCTGGCCTCTCCGGCGGCCAATCCGGCCCGCAAGCTCAAATATACCCAGGAATGCGTCTGGCTGGCGGAAAGCGCCGTACCCGGGCCGCCTCTCTCGTCGTCAAACCCGCCCGGCCCGGTTCCCGGCGGCCCCGGATTCTGGGTGGGGGTGAACACCAGCGTGCCCAACCGCATGCTGGAGGCGGCCTTTCTCGCCGGGCGGCTGGCTTTTGCCGAGGGCTATGCCGGGCTGACCCGCGAGGCCAAACGCGGCCAGAGCCGCCTGGACGGCCTGTTCAGCGGGCCGGTCCTGCCGCCGCTCTGGGTGGAATGCAAGAACGTGACTATGGTGGAGGACGACGCGGCCTGCTTTCCGGACGCGGCCAGCGAGCGCGGGCGGAAGCATCTGCGCGAACTCATGGACATTGTGGCCCACGGCGAGCGGGCGGCCATGTTTTATCTGGTGCAACGGCCTGACGGGCACTGTTTCGCACCGGCGGACTTTATTGATCCGGCCTATGCCGAGCTTTTTTATGAGGCGGTCGCGCGCGGGGTGGAGATCTATCCCTACCGGGCCGTGGTCAGCCCGCGCGGAGTGGATCTGGGCGGTTTGCTGCCCGTGCGCCTTTATTGACTTTCCGCGCGCGGGGAGTCTAGAAACGGGGCGGAACAACGAAATCGGAACAACAGGAAGCGGACACAAACAGCCGTTCCCGCCCGCACGGCCCGCGTATGGCCCTGGCACGGGCAGAACGGCGGGACAGACCGGCCAGACAAACAGAGGGGGCTCCTTCCATGCCCGACACGACCCATCGTTTCATTCCCCGGCTCACGGACGAGCAGCTCCGGCAGATCCAGTTGGACGGCCTGCGCTACACCCTGCGCCAGGCGCGCAACTCCCCGCAGTACCGGGCGCGGTTGGATGCTTGCGGCGCGCGTGCCGAGGATATCCACAGCCTGGACGATCTGCGCCTGCTGCCCACTGTGGATGTGGAGGATCTGCGCGAGGGCTACCCCCTGCCCCTGCTCTGCGTGCCGGAAAAGGACGTGGTGCGCATCCATGCCTCCAGCGGCACCACGGGCAAGCGCAAAATTCTGGCCTACAGCCGCCGCGACATCGAGACGTTCAGCACCCAGATGGCCCGCTGCTACGAGCTGGCCGGGCTCACGCCCGAGGACCGCATGCAGGTGGCTGTGGGTTACGGCCTGTGGACCGCCGGGGCGGGCTTTCAGCTGGGCAGCGAGCTTTTCGGCATGCTGACCATTCCGGTGGGGCCGGGCAATCTGGAAATGCATCTGCAACTGCTCAGGGACGTGGGCGCCAGTTGTTTCGGGGCCACGGCCTCCATGGCCCTGCTGCTGGCCGAGGAAGTGGAGCGCGCGGGCATCCGCGATCAGATCCGGCTGCGCAAGATGATCTGCGGGGCCGAGACGCGCAGCGAGAAAATGCGCCTGGCCATCGAGAGCAAGCTGGGCCTGGAAGGCAGCTATGACATCGCGGGCATGACCGAAATGTACGGTCCGGGCACGGCCATGGACTGCGACGCCCATGAGGGCCTGCATTACTGGGCGGATTTGTTCATCATCGAAGTGCTGGACCCGGACACCCTGCAGCCCGTGCCCGAGGGCGAAGTGGGCGAGATGGTGGTCACCAGCCTGCGCAAGGAGGCCGTGCCCCTGTTGCGCTACCGCACCCACGACCTGACCCGCCTGCTGCCGGGCCGCTGCTCCTGCGGCCTGAACATGCCCCGGCACGACCGCATTCTGGGCCGCTCCGACGACATGGTCATCTACAGGGGCGTGAACATCTATCCCGGCCAGATCATGGAAGTCATCGGCCAGTTCCCGGAACTGGGCGGCGAATACCAGATGGAGCTGACCAGGGACGAGCGCTCCCTGGACCATCTGGCCCTGATTGTGGAGCGCGCCCAGGATCAGCCGTCCGGCAATGACGCTGCCCTGGCCCAGGCTCTGGAGCGGCGGCTGCACAAGGCCATTCTGGCGCGCATGGAAGTGCGGGTGGCGGATTACGCCGGCCTGCCGCGTACGTTCAGCAAGTCCAAGCGGGTGATCGACAAGCGCTGATCCCGCTCCGTGCGTTGTGCCCCTTTCAGGACGATAGGGCGGACTTACCGTAAACCCGGCACGAAAACGCCGCCCGTCTCCACGGAGTGTGGAAACGGACGGCGTCTTTGCTGCGGTGGATAAATCCGGCTTTACTGCTTCTTGGGTTCCTTGGTCAGGTCGTCCACATTTTGCTTGGCATGGTCCACAAAGAGATCACGCACGCCGGGCACTTCGCCCAGGCCCTTGAGGTTGGCCTCCACCTTGAAACCGGCGGCCTTGAGCTTGGAAGCCCAGGAATCCTCCTCGTCCCCGGCCAGGTCGTTGCGGGCGTGGTCCCCGGCCACCACCATCAGGGGCTGCAGCCAGACTTTCTTGATCTTGTGGGCTTTGAGCTCGGCCAGCAGGTCGTCAATGCCGCGCGCGCCTTCCACTGTGGCCATGAAGACCAGGGGGTCACTTTCCTTGAACGTGGCCCGTGTGCCTTCAAAAACCAGGTCCGCCCGGCCGTGGGCCTGTCCGTGGCCCATGAGCACCACAGCCTCGCCCTTCCGGCGCTTGCCGCCCATATCAGCAAGCACGGCCTTGGCCACGCTTAAGGCATCCTTGTGCGACTCCAGCAGGGGGCGGCCCAGGTACACGGCCTCAAAACGGCCCGGATGCTTCTGGATATCCAGCAGCACGGCCCGCTCAAGCTCCGTAAATTCCTCGCCGGGCATCACATGCAGGGACTGCACGCGCACCACTTTCACCCCCGCCTTGGCCAGCGCGGCCAAGCCGTCGCTGATGCCGCCCACGGGCTTGCCCTGCTTGGCAAGTTTTTTGCGGATGATCTGCGAGGTGTAGGACCAGACCACGGGCGTGTCCGGAAACGCGGCCTTGAAGGACGCGTCCACGGCCTTGAACGAGGGCAGGGCTTCGGGCACGCTGGTGCCGAAAGCCACCAGCAGCACCCCTTCCTTGGGGGCTTTCTGATCCGCCGCTTGGACGGACGCGGCCAGCAGGGCCAGCAGAAGCAGGAAAAGCGGCAGGACGCGCGGGAACACGCGCAACGTACGAGACATGGCAACCTCCTCAATCGTGCGTTGAAAGGTGGATACGGCGGCGGCGCAAAGCGCCCCGGCCAGCGGGTGTTCGGACTTAAGGGATGTGGAGGTCCGCGTTTCTGATCATAATCAGGACAACGGCCCCGCGCCTCGGCTTCGCCTTCACCTGTGACGGCTGGCTGTCGCGCCCCGCCGGGATGTTTCCGGCAAGGCGAAGAAGCTCTGTACCCTCTTACCGCAGCGCGACTGTTTCCGATTTGCACGGAATTCCCCGCTACAGCGGGCAGAGGACAATAGGGAGGCGCAAAAGTCAAGACAAGTGTCGAAGCTGAAAAATGAGATAGCCGCCGTGACTCAGCGAAAAAGCACATTTTTTGCGATCAGGCACCAGGAGCTGTTTCCAGGCGCGCGCCGGGCCTTGGCCCGGCGCGCGTTTCAGGCTATACTTCCGAATATGGATACCTCCCTTGAGATGGATGCTTGTTGCGGCACCGGCAAGCGGCCTGAAAACCCCGCCGGGCTCAGCGCCGAAGTTTCGGCCGCGGCCGCGGCCCTGCTGCGCCGGGGCGTGCTGCTGCCCGCGCGAGGCGGGGATGCCGTGAGCCTGGGGCGTTTTCTGACCTTGGGGTTGGGGCTGGAAGAAGCATATGTGGAAAGCCGCATCCAGACCATTTTGCGTAACGGTCTGGCTGCGGATGATTTTGCCGTGCCCCTGGCCTCCGGCGACCGGCTGGCCCTTTCGGCGGCCATGCCCGGCGTGGCCGGGGCAGCCCTGCGCCGGGGCGGCCGGTACGCGGCCATGCGCGCCGCCATTACCCAGCGCCGGGAAGACGCGCCTCCCGCGCCCATAGCTCAACTTGAGGAACCGGTCTGGATCGAGCTGCGTTGCTTCAACAGCATTGCCGAGGAGTTGGCCGGGCATCTGCTGTGCCGGGGGCTGGCCGCCCGGCCCGCCGACGCGGGACAAGTCCTGCTTCCGCTGGCGGCCACGCCGCCAGCCGGTCTGGCGCTGCCTGAGCCGGGCCTGCTCTGGCTCGCGGCCTGGCAAACCCGACCCTGCTTCGCATTTTTCCGTCTCTCTCCTTGGCCGTAAAACCTTGCGCCGGACAATTTCTCTTGTGCTTTTCCTTTGCCTCTGATAATTTTTCCCACTCTCTCAGCGAGGGGAAATTATTTGGAGGCATGGCAGATGGCAGACAAGGAAACCGGGCACGACGAAATTAATTTCGAAAGCGCCCTCGAAAACTATCTCAATCCCGATTTCGGCGACCTTGAAGAAGGCTCCATTACCAAAGGCGAGATCGTCCGTGTGGATGACGACAATGTGCTGGTGGACGTGAATTTCAAGTCCGAGGGGCAGATCCCCGCGGCTGAATTCCGTGACGCCGCGGGCAACATGGCCGTCAGCGTGGGCGACAGGGTGGACGTTTATGTGGTGCGCAAGAACGAAATGGACGGCACCATCACCCTTTCCTTTGAAAAGGCCAAACGCATGCAGGTCTTCGACCAGCTCGAGGACGTGCAGGAAAATAACAGGGTCATCAAGGGCCATATCGTGCGTCGCATCAAGGGCGGCTACACGGTGGACATCGGCGGGGTGGAGGCGTTTTTGCCCGGTTCGCATGTGGATCTGCGTCCCGTGCCGGATATGGACGCTCTGGTCAACCAGGAATTTGAATTCCGCGTGCTCAAGATCAACCGCCGCCGCAGCAACGTCATTGTTTCCCGCCGCGTGCTGCTGGAAGAGGAGCGCGATTCCAAGCGTCAGGATCTGCTGCGCACCCTGGAGGAAGGCCAGATCGTCCAGGGCAAGGCCAAGAACATCACCGAGTACGGCGTGTTTGTGGACCTGGGCGGCCTGGACGGCCTGCTGCACATCACGGACATGAGCTGGAAGCGCATCCGCCATCCCAAGGAAATGATCACCATGGGCCAGGAGCTGACCCTCAAGGTGCTTTCCTTCGACCGTGAGAACAACAAGGTTTCCTTGGGCCTCAAGCAGCTCGTGCCCGATCCCTGGCAGGATATCTCCGCCCGCTTCCCCGAAGGCGCCAAGTGCACCGGCAAGGTCACCAACCTGGTGGACTACGGCGCGTTTGTGGAGCTGGAGCCCGGCGTGGAAGGCTTGGTGCACATCTCCGAAATGTCCTGGACGCGCAAGCTGCGTCATCCCTCCCAGATGGTCCACACCGGCGACGAAGTGGAAGTGGTCATCTTGGGCGTGGACGGCGAAAAGAAGCGCATCAGCCTGGGTATGAAGCAGGTCCGTCCCAATCCCTGGGAACTGGTGGCCGAGAGATATCCTGAAGGTACCGTCCTTGAGGGCGTCATCAAGAACATTACCGAATTCGGCATGTTCATCGGCATTGAGGACGGCATCGACGGCCTTATCCACGTGTCCGACATTTCCTGGACCAAGAAGGTGCGCCATCCCAACGAGCTGTACAAGGTGGGCGACACCGTGCAGGCCAAGGTGCTCACCGTGGACCAGGAGAACGAGAAGTTCACCTTGGGCGTCAAGCAGCTGGTGGACGATCCCTGGGGCCATGTGCCGGATACCTATCCCGTGGGCTGCACCATCAAGGGCGTGGTGACCAACATCACCGACTTCGGCCTCTTTGTGGAAGTTGAAGAGGGCATCGAAGGTTTGGTGCATGTCTCCGAACTGTCCGGCAAGAAAGTCAAGACCCCGGCGGAAATCTACAAGGAAGGCCAGGAAATCCAGGCCAAGGTCATCCATGTCAGCGCCGAGGAGCGCCGTCTGGGCCTCTCCATCAAGCAGATCAAGGATGAAGAGGAGCGCCGCAAACCCAAGGAATTCCATTCCGGCCCGCAGGAAGCCGGGCAGAGCTTGGGCGACCTGCTCAAGCAGAAGTTCGAGGAAAGCGAAAACAGCGAAAACAGCTAGGCTGGCTGTTTCAGCGATACAAAAAGGGCGTCCGCAAGGGCGCCCTTTTTCTGTGCCGGATCCGCTCGCTGTTTTTCATCATGGCAGGCGTTCTTGAGTCTGCCATTACCGGAACGGGATATCTGTTTTGCCGGTTTCATTGGATTTGTGGGCGGCTTTCACGCGTTATCACATAAATCAGCCGGGCATAGTCCCGTCTCATTCCGCAGCAGGCGAAAAATCCTTGCGCTGGCCGGGGACGGTCAAGGCACAACGTCGGCGAACTTGGGATCAGGATTCTGAACCAATCCTCACGCATGAGCCGAGCCGTGGCACTGCCGGGCAATAACGGCTCTTGTGGGGCACACATCACCTTTGCGCCTCGTTCACCAAAATCCCCGGCCCCATATTCAGTGCGCGGGCGAGCATAATAATTGTTGAAAGTTTGGGTTCTCTTTCGCCGCACTCAATCCGGCTGATCTGCTGAACGGAGCGCCCCGCCAACTGTGCAAGACGATATTGCGTGATACCGCGTTTCTCGTGAGCACGGACGAGGATTTTTCCAAAAGGACATGGGGGAAATTATTGCTCATTGTAGGTAGAACATAGCTGTTATGTTGATGTCGTGCGGACACGGAAGAGGTGGGAGAATCAGCCGGGCCGGAGAGGAAGCTCGTCGGCCTGCTTTTATTTCACAGGAGGCCCCTGATCTTCGTTTTGCGGAGAAGGGCGCTGAGAGATGGCTTGCTCTGTCTGCTTTTTATGGGAAACAATACGTTCATCAAACAGGTCTTTAACCGTCACTCCAAGCGCATGAGCAATAGTTTCCAGTGTTTCCAAGCTCATTTCCCGGATTCTGCGGCTCCTGGCGCGGGTAATGGTCTGGCTCGAAAGTCCTGTCATCGATTCCAGTTCGGCATATGTAATATGCATATTTTCCATAATATTTTTGACATTACTTTCGATCATCGGGGGTACGTCCTGCTCTGAAATACCGGATAACTTTGCCAGCTGGTATTGGGAACTCTGGGAGCTGTTTCTAACTTGTCCTTTCGCCCTCTGCCGGTGCCGGGCTCGCCCCGTGCGAAGGTCGAATATGTTTGAATATACTCCCGCCGCCCAAGGTTCGTCTTTCTTGGCAGAGAACGAAAATCCTAATTTAGAAACAGCCCCTAGTCGGAGACGTATTTGAAGCAATGCCTTTCCAAAAAAATTATCGGCTTTTGGTTCCATATCTCCATGTGGGCTTTTTGTGGTCTGAACTTCACACTTCATCAAACAAATCTTTAATTTTTACCTGTAGAGCCCTGGCCAAGGCATCAAGGGTCGATAACTTGCATTCGTAGATTAATGCTCCTCGAGCCCTGTTGATTGTCTCTCCCGCAATACCTGAAAGCTCTTCAAGTCGCCGGTATGTGATTTTCTTTTCCTTCATAAGGATTGCAAGATTGCTTTTTATCATTAGTGCGCTCCTTTTGAAGGTGCACTAAAATCGAATCAATAAAATGAAGTCAGTGATGCTATAGTATATAAATATGGATTTGACATAGTCGATCAACATACTACAGAAATTTATTTTTTGAAGCATGAGATACGTGTTTCTGACTCTCTGCTGCTTCGACCTGTTTCAGGAGATGAGACGCCGTCGTATTAATGCGTTGGGCCAAGCGTATAAGTTCGTCCAATGAAGGCTGCAATAATCCTCTTTCAATTTTTGAAAGGTATGCCTGTTCAAGGTCGGATTGGAGAGCCAGCTTCTTCTGCGTAACTTTTGGAATTGATAACCTTTTCTTTTTAATGAGGATTCCTAATTCTATGGCCAAAAGAGAGGGCTCAGCCCCTCGCTCTGAACCTGCTTGTATCTCCAAAGATTCACAGTAGAGATCTTTTGTTTGAACTCCAAGGGCCTGCGCAATGGAAATCAATGTATCCAGGCTGCACTCTCTAATTCTTTCACTTTTAGTGCGCGCGACTGTATCGGCGGAAATGCGAGCCCTCGCCGCAAGGGTCTGGTTGGTCAACCCTTTGGCCGCCATGAGTCGTTTTACGTTGCTGCTGATCATGAACTACTCCGTTTTTCATGATTAGCTGACGTTCAGAGAGTTTTGGTAAATATTTTTAATTGTTACTCTATGTATATAATTTGATAATTATATTTCTATATAAAATATTTATTTATAGTGCGTTGAGTTTATTGCTTGCAACTTTTTGCTGAAAAGATCAAAAAATATTCCAATCTCAATACCGGTAGCAGCAACAAGCTTTGCTGCATTAATAACACCGGGAATTTGTATGCCTTTTTCTACTCTTTGTAGACTTCTATGGTCGTATTTTGCTATAGAAGAAACGCAATTCTGCGATAAATTTGTTGCAGCTCTGCATTCAGATAAAAGTATTCCAAAAATTTTAGTTTCATCTGATGGGAGTAGAGCTGAATTCAATTTTTTTTTAAATTCATTTTGAGATAAGACGGGGAGCTTTGAAGATTCAATAGATTGGAATAAATGGGGGGATAGAGAAGTAAAGAAAGATTGTATGTCGGCATTTGCGGCAAGAAGCATTTTTACGGCAATAATAACATTAGGTTCCTGATTTCCGGCTTCTACTTGATTCACATTGCTCAGATGTGTTCCCGCCCTGACGGAAATCTCCCACTGTGACAGCGTAGTTTGAGAACGAACCGCCTGAAACAGGCTGCCGAATATGCATAATTCCTTGCCCATGTCATAGCAAATGCCTCAAAGCCCGGAATCATACTAGATGGTTGAAAACATACTTGATATTTACCCAATAGGAGACAAAAAAAATCCTAACCACTCAAAGAACTGCCCCGGCGGCATTTCGATTGCGGTAACTAACTTCACCGCAGTCGTCACCTTCGGTTCTTGCTCTCCTTTCTCAACGCGTTGCAAGCTCCTTAAATCGTAATCAATATTGTTTGCTGTCGTTTTTTGAGACAGTCCCTTTTGGGTTCGACAATATCGCAGTAAGTCTCCATATCCGGTAATTTCAAATAATTCAGAAGAATAAGAAGCATTGCCTTCTTCCAATCCTTCCATAAAAGAATTTGTTTGCTCAGGATGGGGATACAAATTCATTCTTCCAGCTAATTCGGAAAAAAAAGAACTCAAATCCCCGCCACATGCGCCGACAAGCCGCATCGCGCCAAGAATGCGCGGCTCCTGATGGCCTGCTTCGATTTGGTGAACACTGCTGAGATGAATTCCGGCCTTAATTGAAACATTCCATTGAGAAAGCCCGCTGTTCCTCCGAACTTCCCGAAATAACTGGCCAAAAATACATACTTTTTTACCCATTAGAAATTATTGCCAGAAAATACTGGATCAAGCTAGACGGTCTAAATCATACTTTGAATTAACCCAGAAATATTATATTTTCTGAAACAAGGGCGATCATGCGAATTCTATTGGCGGGGAGTATGAAATGGATCATATCTATAAAGAAACGATAGAGCGGATTAAGGCCGTAACCCATACCCGCACGCAAACCGCGTTGGCTGAAATTCTTGAGATCAGGCAATCGAGCATTTCCGACGCCAAAAGACGGCAATCCGTGCCGGGGGCCTGGTATATGACGCTCTTTGAAAAGCTGGGCGTGAACCCCGACTGGCTGAAAAGCGGCATCGGCCCGGTGTATCTGCGCACCGAGGCCGGGTACATCCCCGGCGACGGTGACGGAACGCCCCTGGCCCCCGGCTTGTTGGGCTCGCCTTTGTCGCAACCTGCGCTTGTCACCATGTACGCCATGCGCGGCGACGACACGGGAAACGGGGCAGCCGGGGCCACGCTCCGGCCGACAGGCAGCATCCTCTTGCCCAGGGCATACGCGAGAGAGGGCATAGTCGTTCTGGCAGTGGACAACGACGCGGCCGCGCCCACAGTGCGCCGGGGAGCGTATGTCGGCATTGACACGCACGCCGACTGCCCCGCGAGCGGCGGACTGTTCGCCATCACGCTTCCCCACGGGGAGATCGTCCTGCGCCGACTGCTTTGGGATGAGGATTATTTCCGCTTATGCGCCGAGGACCCCGCGTATCCGGATCGCAGGATACGCTTAGTCCGGACGGAATGGATTCTCGGGCGATTGGCCTGGGTCATGCAGGAAATGTGAGCAGGATGCGGGGGGAGAAATGCGGAAGTGAATACTTTTGATGCGCGGATGCATTTCATGCATCAACTGCTCTGCAAGGATTTGCAGACAAACCCTTGCCACAGGAAGGCGCGAGCGCGCCGCCCTTTTCCGGCCTTGAGAGAGCCGGGGGGATGATCCCCCCGGCGGGATTTGGGGCGGCAGCCCCAGGCCTTCTCAGAACTGGTACAGAAAGACCGGCGTCCGCCAGTCGCTGCCCGCGGCGTTAAGCCCGCCCATGGTTGCAAGGGCCGAAAGGTCCAGGCCGAACCAGGATTTGAGGCTGTCCGCGAGCCAGGAACTTTCCTTGGGTTTGGTCAGCAGCTTGCGCTCGGCGGGCACGCCGGTCTGTTCGGCCAGCCAGCGCAGGGCCGCGTCCTGGCCGCCCAGTTCATCCACCAGACCGAGCTTCAGGGCCTCCTGGCCGGTAAAGATCTTGCCGCTGGCCAGCCCTCCGGCCCGCTCGCGCGGCATGTCCCGCCCCTTGGCCACAATGTCCACGAACTGCTCGTGCATGTCCTTGAGCACGCCTTCAAAATAGGCCCGATCCTCGGGTGAAAGCGGGTGCAGATAGGAACCGGCGTTTTTGTAAGGCGCGGTGACCAGGGTTTCCTGCCCCACGCCGATCTTGCCCAGCAGCCCCTGGAGTTGCGGGATGTCCATGCGCACGCCGATGGAGCCGGTGACCGTGGAGGGATTGGCGAAAATCCGGCCTCCGGCCATGCTGACCATCAGGCCGCCCGACGCGGCCATGGAGCCCATGCTCACCGCCAACGGGCGTTTTTGGGCCAGGCGGGCCAGCGCGTCGTAGACTTCCTGCGAGGCGGCGGCCCCGCCGCCGGGGGAATCCACGCGCAGCAACACGCCCTTGACCTGGGGGTTGCGTTCGATTTTGCGGATCCAGGCCAGGGTGGGGGCCACGTCCATAATCGGGCCGCGCACCGTGACCAGGGCCAGGCGGTCGCCGCCGCTGAGCAGGCCCTGGCCGTTTTCGTCCCGGCTGAAAACGGCCAGGCCGATCAGAACCAGGGCCAGGAGCGAGAGCCAGAAGATGAAGGGATGCCGCTTGCGGAAGGGGCGGCGCAACAGGGCGTTCCAGACCGAAGCCGGAATCCGGGCCAGCGGACAGGCCGCGGCGCAGGTTGCTCCGCGAGGATCGGCATTCGCGGACGGAGTGCTGTTCGGGGCGGCGGGGAGTGTCCGGGCCGGAGAGGCCGTATCATCAGGGGTCAGCGTAAAGTTTTCAGTGTTCATGGGCCGTTGATTAGCACGACGCGGGCCCGGAGAAAAGGCCGTCCCCAGGCAGCGCGGCTCCGGGGCATCAAGCCCGGCGCCGCGCTGCCTGGGGACGCTGATGAGTGAAGATTTTTGTTCTCTGTCGAGGAAGGCGAATGTGTATCAAGACATCCATGAGTTTCGCATGGGGGGATGAGCCTGACGCGGGCAGAGGGCAAAAAAGCCGATAATCGGCGCTTGCACTATTTTACCGGGGCGTAAAAGCAGCGCTTGGGCGACATGACTTTGCCCTCTTTTTTCAGGACGGCGATGGCCTTGCTGACGTCCTTGGAGTCAACGCCCAGCTCTTTGGCAATGTCGCCGGGGCGCAGGGGCTTGTCCGCTTTGGCCAATATTTCGAGAACCTTGTCTTCCATGCTGTTAACTCCTTTTCGGATGCGCGCCGTCCGGGACGGGCTGTTTATTGCATGGGCTCGGGCCAGCGCTCGGCCGCCATTTCTCGCAGCTTGTATTTCTGGATCTTGCCGCTGGCCGTGAGCGGAAAGGCGTCCACCAGGGCCACGTATTTGGGAATTTTGAACCAGGCGATCTTGCCCCGGCAGAAGTCGCGTATGTCTTCGGGCAGCAGGTCCGCGCCGGGCCGGGGAATGACGAAGGCCCCCACTTCCTCGCCGTATTTGCGGCTGGGCACGGCCACCACCTGCACGTCCAGCACGCCGTCCATCTGAAGCAGGAATTCTTCCACTTCGCGCGGGTAGACGTTTTCGCCGCCCCGGATGATCATGTCCTTGATCCGGCCCGTGACGCGCACGTAGCCATGCTCGTCCATGACGCCCAGGTCGCCGGAGTGCAGCCAGCCTTCCGGGCTGATGGCCCTGGCCGTGTCCTCGGGCATCTTGTAGTAGCCCTTCATGATGTTGTAGCCCCGGCAGAGGATTTCGCCCACTTCGCCGCGCGGCAGTTCCTCGCAGGTCTCCGGGTCGCCCACGCGCACCTCAATGCCCGGCATGGCGCAGCCCACGGTTTCACAGCGCACGGCCAGGGGATCGTGGGTGTCGGACTGGGTCATGACCGGCGAGGCCTCGGTGAGGCCATAGCAGATGGTGATTTCCTTCATGTACATGTCTTCCACCACCCGGCGCATGAGCGGCTCCGGGCAGACCGAACCGGCCATGATGCCGGTGCGCAGGCTGGAGACGTCAAAGCGCTTGAAGAGCTTGTGCTCCAGCTCGGCCAGAAACATGGTGGGCACGCCGTAGAGCGCGGTGCAGCGCTCGCTGTCCACGGCGGCCAGCACTTTCAGGGGATTGTAGGTTTCCAGAATGACCATGGTGGTGCCGT
This sequence comes from Desulfovibrio fairfieldensis, assembly GCF_001553605.1. NCBI lineage: Bacteria > Pseudomonadati > Thermodesulfobacteriota > Desulfovibrionia > Desulfovibrionales > Desulfovibrionaceae > Desulfovibrio > Desulfovibrio fairfieldensis. Next base: position 3,155,919 of record NZ_CP014229.1, on the reverse strand, counting down.
GGTTGACGCAGGCCGATACGCCCAGCACGCAGCCGTAGCAGTGGAAAAGCGGCACCGGCAGGCAGAGCCTGTCCTGCTCCGTAAAGCCCTGGTGGCGGCCGATCCAGTAGCCGTTGAGGCCCACGCCCACGTGGGTCAGCATGACCCCGCGCGGAAAACCCGTGGTGCCCGAGGTATACTGCATGTTGATTTCGTCCCAGGGGTCCAGAGCGGCCTGGCGGGCCTCATATTCCTCGTCGTCCACCATCACGGACATGGCCAGGATTTCCGGCACGGAATACATGCCCCGGTGCTTTTCCGCGCCCAGAAAACAGACCCGCTTCAGGTGCGGCAGCTCGGCGCAGCGCAGGTTGCCGCGCCCCTGGGTGCGCAGCTCGGGCACGATCTTGTAGAGTGTGGCGATATAGTCATGGTCGCGCAGGTTGTCGATGAGGAAGATGTTTTCGCATTCGGACTGGCCCAGTAGGTAGCGCAACTCGTGTTCGCGGTAATTGGTGTTCACCGTGAGCAGAATGGCCCCGATCTTGGCCGTGGCGAATTGCAGGGCCACCCAGTAGGGCACATTGGTGGCCCAGACCGCCACTTTTTCGCCCTTTTGCACGCCCAGCGCCATGAGCCCCTTGGCGAACTGGTCCACCACGTCGGCGAATTCCCGCCAGGTCAGGCGGTAGTCGCGGTCGGCGTAGACAATGGCCTCCCGGTCGGGAAAGCGGGCCACGGTATGATCGAGAATCTGCCCCAGGGTCCATTCGCGCAGTTCAAACTGAGCCTGCCGCTCGCGTACTTTTTCGTCCATGCCTTTTCTCCGCGCCCTCCGCTCGGGTCGCCGCGCCGCAATTGCAGAGTGAATCCGGCCCAGGGTCCTCTTAAGGATTATACGCCACGGCCATGATTCTGACCGGCGCATCCCCGGCCGCGCCCACGAAATGCGGCACAATGGAATTGTAATAGATGGTGTCCCCGGCCTTGAGCACGTGGCTCTCCCGCCCGTAGATCACCAGCAGTTCGCCCTCAAGCACCAGGATGAATTCCTCGCCCTGATGGGATGAGGTTTTGCGTTCCACCGAGGGGTCGGGAAAAATTTCAATGTAAAAGGGCTCCATGTTGCGGTCGCTCTTGCCCTTGCCCAGCGCATGATAAACATAGGTGGGCCGGGCCATGCGCCCGGTGTGCAGGGCCGGATCGCCGCCCTCGCCGCCGATGCGTCCGATGATCGGGTCGCGGGTGTACTGGTCATCCAGAAAGGTGCCCAGGCGCACGCCCAGAGCGCGGGCCAGCTTCTGCATGGGGCCGATGCTGGGGTAAATTTCGCCGTTTTCCAGCTGGTTCAGGAATTCCACACTCAGATTGGTGTCCTGGGACAGGGCTTCCAGATCAATTTCACGTTCCTCGCGGAAGGAACGGATCCGGCTGCCGATATTGTGTTTTGTGGGCATGGGCGCTCCTCCTTGCCGCCGCAACGGCGGGGAACTGTTTAATAATCCGGTTATAACTGAAGAGAATACAGAAAAGCCGTTGGCACCGCAAGGGCGTTCAATCTTGAGCAATTGAACAGTCTGGCGGCATTTTTTCTTTTGGGCTACAGTGCGATAATGGACATGAAACAGACAGTGCGCCGGGCCTTTGTGGCTTCCGGCCAGGTTCAGGGCGTGGGCTTCCGCCCCTTTGTCTACCGGCTGGCGCGGGAGGGCGGACTCACCGGCACGGTGGGCAACACCTCCGACGGCGTGCGCATGGAAGTGCAGGGCCCTCCGGCGGAGGTGGAGCGCTTCGGCCGCCGCCTGCGTGCGGAGTTGCCGCCCCTGGCCCGGCTGGTGGGCTTGAGCGAGGAAGAACTGGCGTTTCTGCCCGGCGAAACGGCTTTTGTCATTGTGCCCAGCCACGGCCACGCCGGGCACAGTGTGCTGGTCAGCCCGGATATGGGCATCTGCCCGGACTGCCTCGCGGACATGCGCGACCCGGCCAACCGCCGTTACGGCTATCCCTTCACCAACTGCACCAATTGCGGCCCGCGCTACACCATCACCCGCGCCATTCCCTATGACCGGGCCACCACCACCATGAGCTGCTTTCCGCTCTGCCCGGATTGCGCGGCGGAATACGGCAATCCCGCCGACCGGCGTTTCCACGCCCAGCCCATTGCCTGCCCGGTCTGCGGCCCGCGTCTCTGGTTTGTGGACAGACACACGCGGCAGGGCGGAGACACCGGTCCCACGGCGGACAACCGGCGTGAAGCCCTGGCCCGCGCCGGGCAGGTTCTGCTGGACGGCGGCGTCCTGGCGCTCAAGGGCCTGGGCGGTTTCCAGCTGGCCTGCGACGCCCGCGCCGCTGCGGCCGTGCAGGAGCTGCGGCGGCGCAAGAACCGTCCTCACAAGCCCCTGGCCCTGATGGTCGGGGATCTGGCCACGGCGCGCGCGCTTTGCGAACTCACGCCCGAGCACGAAGCCCTGCTGCAAAGTCCGGAAAAACCTATTGTGCTCTGCCCGCGTCGGGCCGTCCCGGCCGGAGAGACAGACCCCCTGCCGCCCGAGGTGGCTCCGGACACGCGCAACGTGGGCCTGATGCTGCCTTATACGCCCCTGCACGCGGCGCTTTTTGATCGGCTCGCGCCGCGCGCGCCTCTGCCCCCGGCACTGGTGATGACCTCGGCCAATCCCCACGGCGAGCCCCTCTGCCTGGGCAACCGCGAAGCTCTGGCCCGCCTGGATCATCTGGCCGACGCCTGGCTGCTGCACGACAGGGACATCCTGGTGCGCGTGGACGACAGCGTGCTCGGCGTGGCCCTGCGTCCCCCTCGGGCCCGGCAGCCCGAGAGCGGGAGCGGCAAGGCCGATGCGGCCACTGCCCCGCACGCGGTTGATCCGTTTTTCTATCGGCGGGCGCGCGGCTATGTGCCGCGCCCGGTCTTTCTGCCGCCATTCGGAGAGGGCGGGAAAGAAGGCGACCCCACAGTGCTGGGAGCCGGGGCCGAACTCAAGGGCACCATCTGCCTCACCCGCGGGCATGAGGCCTTTGTGGGCCAGCATATCGGGGATCTGGAAAATCCGGCCACCCTGGGCTTTTATGAGGAAGTGGCGGCCCATCTGGAAAGCCTGCTGGAAGTGCGGCCCAAGGCCATTGTCTGCGATCTGCACCCGGATTTTTTGTCCACCCGCTATGCCGAGGCCCGCGCCGCGCGGGAGGGCCTGCCGCTCTGGCGGCTCCAGCACCATGCGGCCCACGCCGCCTCGGTACTGGCCGAAAACAACTGCTATGAGCCCGCCCTGGCCTTGTGCCTGGACGGCACGGGCCTGGGCGACGACGGCACCATCTGGGGCGGGGAACTGATCCATATGGATCTGGGCCGTGCGGACTGGAGCCGCCTGGGACGCTTGGCCCCCTTTGCCCTGCCCGGCGGCGAGGCCGCCATCCGTGAGCCCTGGCGCATCGCCCTGGCCCTTCGGATTCAGGCCGGAGAGGATGCCGGTCCCGCGCCCTGGGACGCCGAATACGCCATGGCCGCAACGGCTGTGCGGGAAATGCTGGCGCGCGGCCTGAACTGCCCGCTGACCTCCAGTTGCGGCCGCCTGTTCGACGCCGTGGCCGCCCAGTTGGGCCTTTGCCTGGCGACCAGTTACGAAGGCCGGGCGGCCATCCGCCTTGAAGCGGCGGCGGACGAAGCCACGTTGCGCGAGGGCGCGGCCTGGCCTCTGCCTCTGGTGGAGCGCAACGGCCTGTTGGAGCTGGACAGCATGGCCCTCTTCCGCCGGGTGCTGCAAGCCCAAGCGGCCGGCGAGCCCGTGGGACGCGTCGCGGCCCGTTTTCATCTGAGCCTGGCGCACGCGCTGGCGGGCATGGCCGCCACGGCGGCCCGAAAGACCGGCACGCGCCGGGTGGGCCTTTCCGGCGGAGCCATGCAGAACGCCCTGCTGGCCCGGCTCTTGCCGCAAGCCCTGGCGGAGCATGGCCTTGACCCGCTCACCCACCATGAATTGCCGCCGGGCGACGGCGGCCTTTCCCTGGGGCAGGCGGTCTGGGGACGTCAGCTTTTGCGCGGGCAGCGGCTTGGGTTGGCATTATGCTGATCCGCAACCTCGTTAGCTCAATCGGACCCTGTCGTCGCGCTGGAGCCATTGACGCGCTGTCCGTGGGCGGCTATGCACTCGTCTATCTTTTTTCCAATATCTTACAAGGAGTCGCATCCATGAAACGTCTTTCCGTCCTGGCTCTGGCCGCCGCCTTCTGTCTGGCCCTGAGCCTGCCCGTGGCCCATGCCGCCGACAAAAAGCTGATGATGGCCACCACCACCAGCACCCAGGATTCCGGCCTGCTGGAGTATCTGCAGCCCACCTTCAAGGCCGAGACCGGCATTGATCTCAAGTGGGTGGCCGTGGGCACGGGCAAGGCCCTGGAAATCGCCAAGAACTGCGACGCCGACGTGTTGCTGGTGCACGCGCCCGCCGCCGAGATGGAATTCGTCAAAGCCGGGCACGGCGTGGACCGCCGACAGATCATGTATAACGATTTCGTGCTGGTGGGCCCGGTCAAGGACCCGGCCCAGGTCAAGGGCAAGGCCACGGCCGAGGCCCTCAAGGCCATTGCCGGGCACAAAAGCCCCTTTGTGAGCCGCGGCGACCAGTCCGGCACGCACAAGGCCGAGCTCAAGCTCTGGAAGGCCTCCAGCCTGTCGCCGGACAAGGAAGCCTGGTATGTTTCCGCCGGGCAGGGCATGATGGCCACCCTGAACATGGCCGCCGAGAAAAAGGGCTATGCCCTTACCGACCGGGGCACCTGGATCAAGTTCGCCAACAAGCAGGGCGACAAGAACCCCCTGGCCATCCTGGTGGAGGGCGACAAGGCTTTGTTCAACCAGTACAGCGTGATCACGGTCAATCCGGCCCAGTGCCCCAAGGTCAGGAAAGACCTGGCCCTGGTTTTCGAGGACTGGTGGGTGAAGCCTGAAACCCAGAAGCGCATCGCCGACTACAAGCTGGAAGGCAAGCAGTTGTTCTTCCCCAATGCCGGGAAGTAGATGAGGAAAGCGGAAGCGGAACATCTGTTCCGCTTCCGCGCTGTTCCTTTGCCGTAAGCCGGGAGGGGGCTTGTCGTCCGGGTGATGTTTGGCGTGCCCTGCGGGCGACAGGCCTCAATACTCCGCCCCGCAAGGCACACCTACAGTTATGGACTACCTATCCCAAGGCGTCACGCAGGCCCTCGCCCTGCTCCTGCACATGGACGCGGCCACGCTGTCCGCCATCACGGCCACCCTGGTCTCCACGGCCTACGCCATGACGGCGGCCATGCTGCTGGGCTTGCCCTGCGGGTTTGCCCTGGGCTATTACGATTTTCCGGGCAAACGCTGCCTGCGGCTCATTTCCGACACCCTGCTGGCCTTCCCCACCGTGCTCATCGGCCTGCTGGTCTATGCCTTCATCACCTACCGGGGCCCGTTGGGCGAATACGGCCTGCTCTTCACCCTGCCGGGCATGGCTATCGGCCAGGCCGTGCTGGCCCTGCCCATCGTGATTTCCTGGACGGCTCAGGCCGTGGAAGGGCTGGACCCGCGCTGCCGCCAGACCTTGCTGACCCTGGGGGCATCGGGCGCGCAGGTGGCCTGGGGCTCGTTGAAGGAGGCCCGTTACGAAATCGGCATGGTCTGCGTTACGGCCTTTGGCCGGGTGATCACCGAAGTAGGCATCGCCATGATGCTGGGCGGCAATATCCGCTATGAAACCCGCACCATGACCACGGCCATTGCCCTGGAAACCAGCAAGGGCGAATTCGCCCAGGGCATTGCCTTGGGGCTGGTGCTGCTGCTCATGGCTTTTGTGGTCAATCTGGCTCTGGCGGTTTTGCGCCGGCGCGGACGGGGCGATCACGGCAGGCGGGGAGGCGGGGCATGAGCGTGTTGTACCAATGCCGGGACATGACGCAGCGCTACGGGGGGCGCACAGTGCTGCGCCTGCCGGAGCTGAGCATCGCGCGCGGCGAGGTGCTGGCGCTCACGGGCCCCAACGGCGCGGGCAAGAGCACGTTGCTGCGCCTGCTGGCTTTTCTGGAAAGTCCCGCCTCCGGCGAACTGTGTTTTTACGGCACGCCGGGCCGTCCGCCTCGGCAGGACGTCACTCTGCTGTTGCAGGAACCCTATCTGTTCAAAGCCTCGGTGCTTGAAAATGTGGTCTACGGCCTGCGTGTGCGCGGCCGCCGCCATGATCTGCGGCAGGCCGCCGAGGAAGCCATGCTGGCCGTGGGCTTCACGCCGGAGCAGGACATGCTGCGCCGTTCCTGGAAGGCGCTTTCCGGCGGCGAAAAGCAGCGCGTGGCCCTGGCCGCCCGGCTGGTCCTGCGCCCGCTGGTCCTGCTGCTGGACGAGCCCACCTCCAGCGTGGACGCGGCCAGCGCCAAGGCCATCGAGACGGCGGTACGCGCCGCGGCCCTGGCCGGAACCACCGTGGTGGCGGCCAGCCATGACATGGTCTGGCTCTCCAGCCTGGCCGCGCGCCGTCTGGACCTGGGCCGTCCGGCCTGACTGTCCCGGCTTGGGTTCTTGTCCTGCCCTTTCCCGTTTTTCCTATAAATACTGATAGGTGCCGCGCCAGCGCCAGACGAAAAAGGCCGCCACCAGCGCGGAGATGGCCTCGGCCAGGGGCGCGGCCAGCCACACGCCGGTCAGGCCGAGGAATTCCGGCAGCACCAGCAGAAAAAGCGCGATAAGCGCGAAGGTGCGCAAAAAGGCGATAATGGCGGAAACCTTGCCGTTGGACAGGGCCGTGAACAGGGACGAGGCAAAGATGCCGTAGCCGCAGAACAGAAAGTTGAAGACGAAAATATGGAAGCCCTGGTCCGCCAGGGCGAAAACCCGGCTGTCCGGCGGCGCGAAAATGCCGATGAGCCGGGAAGCGCCCAGCAGGGCCGCGCTGAAGACCAGAATGGAACCCACGCAGATGAACAGCAGGCAGGAGCGGAAGATGCGGCGCTGGCGGGCATGGTTGCCGCTGCCGTAATTGTAGCTGATGACCGGTGCCACGCCCATGGAAAAACCCAGAAAGAGCGTGACCAGAAAATATTCCGAATAGGCCGTGATGGTCAGCGCGGCCACGCCCGCTTCCCCGGCCAGGCGCAGCATGGTGATGTTGAACAGATAGGTGGTCACGCTGATCGAGAGTTGGGCGATCATCTCGGAGCTGCCGTTGAAGCAGGCCTGGCCGAACTCCCGCAGGCGCATGCCGGGCCGGGTGAAGTGCAGCGGCCCTTTGCTGTACAGGAAAAAACACAACCCGCCCAGAGGCGGGATCAGAAAGGCGATGCCCGTGGCCAGGGCCGCGCCCGCCACGCCCATGCCCAGCAGCACGATGAAGACATAGTCCAGAAGCGTGTTGGTCAGGCCCGAGGCAATAATCAGGGCCATGTTCAGCGCGGGTTTGCCCGCTGCGACGAAGAAAAAGGCGAACAGGGCCAGCACCAGGCCCGCCGGGGTGAAGAGCAGCAGGGTGCCGAAATATTCCCGGCAGTAGGGCGCGAGAATGTCGCTGGCGCCCAGGGCGCGGATGATCGGCTCCAGAAAGAGCAGGCCCAGGCCGGAAAAGAACAGGCCCAGCAGCGCCCCGGCCAGGATCAGCAGGCTGAAGTTGCGCCGCGCGCCGGCAGTGTCGCCGCCGCCCATCTTGCGCGCGATAAGCGCGCTGCCGCCGGTGCCCAGCATGGTGCCCAGGCCCCAGAGCACGCCCATGGCCGGGTTGATGATGTTGATGGCCGAGAGCGCCTCGGTGTTCACGAAACGGGCCACAAAAATCACGTCCACAATAGTGTACAGGCCGTTGAAGACCATCATGACCATGGTGGGAAAGGCGAAACGCAGCAGGGAAAGGAGGCCGGAAACCCGCTCAAGGGCGTTGGCCGGTTCGCGCGCGGGCGCGGCGGTACTGGTGGACATATTCAAACCCGGAACAGCGCGGCGCGGGCCGGAAGCTGCTTCTGAATCATTCTTCGCGGGAAAAGGGCACAAAGACCATTACGCAGTGTTTCCTTTAAGCCACGCCGTCCTCTTGGGCAAGCTCTTTTCCCCAGGGCAGGGCCTGGATAACGGTGGTCACGGAGCGGAAGAAACGCCGGGCCGCCGCCGGGTCTGAAGACCGGGGCGGCAGCGGGCATCCGGGCCGGCGGACGTACCAGGGCAGGGTGCGCAGCAGGGCGGCTGCCAGCAGGCCCGGGTCGGGCAGCAGCAGATCGGCGGGGCGGCTGGATGCGGCGTCCTCGCCGGGGGCGCAGGACCTGTCCAGCACCAGATAGCGGCGGCAGGCCAGGGGGCGCACGACATAGGCCGTGCAACGGCCGTCAAGCAGCAGGGGGCAGTTGCGACGCAACGGCGGCAGAGCCAGGGCCGCGGCATGGTTTCGGGCCAGGGCCGCGTGTTCTTCGGGCTTGAGCCGCAGATGCGCGTAGCGTGCCAGCAGCAGGGCTTCCAGCGGCGTGAGCGGGATGGGCTGGCAACAGCAGGCCGCGCAACCCGCCCCGCAGGCGGGCGCGCGTCCGGCCTGGCGCGCCCGCGCCAGAGCCTCGGCCACGCTCAGGTCCACCAGGGCGCAGGCCTCCAGAGCCAGGTCCGCGCCGGGCAGGGATTTTTCCAGCAGGGAGTCCCGGTGGCGGAAGCGGGCGGCTTCGGGCCGCCAGCGCAGCATGCTTTCCATGCGCGTCCCGCCCGCGTCAATCCCGCAATGCGGACGCGCCGGAGGGAGCGTCGTCGCGGGCGTCAGCGTCCGCCTCGGCCGGGGCGTCCGCTTCCAGGGCGATATTGTGCAATTGCGGCGCGTGCGCCAGGGCGAAACGGCGCACCTCGTCCTCCCAGAGACGGAAGGCCGCGACCAGTTCCTCGCCCGCGGGCGTGAGGCTGTAGCCGCCACGCCGGTTGTCGCCGCTTTCCACCAGGGGGCGGCCCAGGGCTTCCTCCATTTTTTTCAACCTGCCCCAGGCCAGGCGGTAAGACATGCCCATGCTTTCGGCGGCTTTTTTCAGCGAACCCAGTTCGGCCATGCGGCGCAAAAGCTCCACCCGGCCCTGGCCCAGCAGTTCCTGGCCCGCCGTGCCGCTGTTTTTGCCGTCGGCGCGGGTCAGCCAGATTTTCAGGTGCATGCGCGCGTTCACGGGCATGGCGGCCTCCTTGCCTGCTTCAGGGAAATGAGAACAACTTCAAACGGAATCCGCTCTACTTGAACACGGCCACGGCCCGGCCCTGTTTGAGCGCGATCCGCCCCAGGGGCAGATCGCGCCACCAGAGTCCGGCCTCACGGCCCGCCAGGCCGGTTTGGCGGCTCTGGCCCGAAAGCAGGGCCGCCAGGTCCGCAAGGTCGTCCAGCACCAGGGCCGTGTCCGGTCCGGGCGGCTCGGGCAGCAGGCAGCGCAGGCGCGGGGCCGGGCTCAGGCGGCCGCCGGTCAGGCGGCCCAGCAAGGCTCCCTGCCAGATGCATTCCGGCGGCAGCAGACCGACCGCCTGTGCGGGAATAAAACGCACATGCTCGCCGTAAAGCGCGGCGTGGCCCGGCGGCAGCAGAGCCGGGTCGCAGCAGGGCCCGGCCAGGCAGTCCGGCGGCAGGGTCCGGCCCGCTTCGCGCCGCGCGCCGCGTTTTTCCGGGGCGGACGCGGGCGGCACGGGGGGCGTGCCCGCGCTGCTCGCCGTCTTGCGCAACAGGGCCAGGTAAAATCCCTGGGCCCGCGATTTTTCACCGTCCACCCGCAGCGTGCCCGCGCCGTCGGAGCGTTCTTCCCAGGCAAAGCCGGGAAACGGCGGCAGCGTTTCACGCACAAGGCCCAACTCTTCTTCGGCGAAACAGACTTGGGCCTCGTTTTCCGCCTCGTTGGTGGTGCAGGTGGAGTAGACCAGCCGTCCGCCCGGCGCGAGCAGGGATGCGGCGTGCCGCAGCAGACGTCGTTGCAGGCCGATGAGGCTGTTCAGTTTGTCTCCCTGCCAGAGCTTGAGCACGCGGGGATGTTTTTCCGCCGTGCCCCAGCCGGAGCAGGGCGGGTCCAGCTGGATGGCGTTCCAGGAAGCCGGGACCAGGGGCAGGTTTTCGCCGCCGTAGGAGCAGGTGGCGGCCTGGAGCAGATTGCACTGGTGCAGATTGGCCCGCAGGGTGCCCAGGCGGGCGGGCGCGGGCTCGTTGGCCAGCACAAAGCCCGTGGGGCCGGTCAACTGGGCCAGAAAGCCGCTTTTGCTGCCCGGGCTGGCGCAGACGTCCAGCACGGCTTCCCCCGTCCGGGGGGCCAGCGCCAGGGGCGGCAGCATGGAGGAGCGGTCCTGGATGTAGATATACCCGAAAAAGGCCGCCAGGGAACCGCCCAGAGGCCGGGGCTCGCGGCAGAGGCGGCGGCAGAGCGGGGAAAAGGGCTCGGGTTCGAATTCGTAGCCTTGGGCGCGCAGCAGGGCTTCCACCAGGGGGATGTGCCGGGTTTCGCAGACCAGACGGAAGGAGCGAGAGTGCTGTTTGGGCATGATGCGCCCAGTATAGGGCAGATCAGGGGCAAAGTCAGCCGGATTCAGGCCCCCGCCTGCGGAGGCCGCCGCTTTCATATTGCGCGGCGGGCCAAGTCTGCGTATACTGCGACGATATGGCGGGGCTGGAGCTTTGCCGCGCCTCCGAAAAAGACTCCAAGGAGTACGGGATGAAATTTGCCATGCGATTGTCCTTGACGGCCTGCCTGCTGACGCTCGCCCTGGGCCTGGCCCAGGCCGCCCAGGCCGCGCCGAAGAGCTTTGTGCTGCTGCCCTTTACGGTCAATGCGCCGCAGAGCTATGCCTACCTGTCCAAGGCCGTGCCGGCCACCATGCAGGCGCGGCTCAACCGCCCCGGCGTGCTGGAAGGGCGCAGCGCGCAGACCAGGGCCGCTTCCGCCGCCGAGGCCCGCAAGGCCCTGAGCGCCGCGGGCGCGGATTACGCGGTCTGGGGCTCGGTGAGCGTCATGGGCAATGAGTGCACCATTGACGTCCACAGCGTGGACAAGGCGGGCAAGACCTGGAGCAAGACAGCGCAGGGGCCGTTGAGCGGCCTCACCGCCACAGTACAGCAACTGAGCTCCGCCATGGGCAGCGAGGCCTTCGGCGTGTCCGTGGCGGGTCGGCCCGGCTATGTGGCTCCGTCCGGCAAGGGCGAGCCGGTCAATCAGATGAATTCGGACATCGTGGTCAATGAGACGGGCCAGCAGCGGGTTTATCTGAACCCGCAGTTCCGTTACCAGGGGTCCGGGGCCAACGACGGCTCGCGCCTGCGCAGCCAGCGCATGAAGGACAATATGGTGGATATGGCCGTGGGCGATTTCAACGGCGACGGCAAAAACGAAATCGCGGTGCTCGGCGACCACAAGCTGACCATCTATATCTGGGAGCCCGACGGTCGGCTCAAGCAACTGGGCGAAACCGTCATTTCCCAGTCCAATCTCAATTTTTCCATGCGGGCCATCGACCTCAACCGCGACGGGGCCAAAGAACTGGTCATCGCCACCTTTGAGGAAGACAGCAACCGTCCCTACTCCTATTTCTACTCCTTTAAGGGCAACAAGCTGACCCAGTATGCCGACCGCATTCCCTACTTCGCCAGCGTGATCAAGACCCCGCCCCATTTCATGCCCACTCTGGTGGGCCAGGGCTGGGATTCGCTCAAGCTCTTCTCTCCCGGCGTGCACGTGATGGTCAAGAGCGGCAACAAGTTCTCTCTGGGCGCGCGTCTGGATCTGCCCGCCGGCGCCACGGTGTTCAACGTGGCCTGGCTGCCCGGCGGCAAGGACGGCAAGGGCGACCAGCTGGTCATGCTCACGGACGACGAGCGCATCAAGGTCTTCCAGGGCAACGGCAATACCCTGATCCACACCACCATGGAGCGCTTTTCCGGTTCCGCCGCGGGCATGGACCACTACAAGGGCATGCCCGGCCTGGGCATCGACCGCAACTACCAGCTGCCCAGCAAATACTACGCGCCCATGCGCATGATCGCGGCGGACCTGGGCCGTACCGGCGAATACGTGCTGCTGCTGAACAAGCCCATTTCCACGGCTTCCCAGCTCTTTGACCGCTATCGCTTCTTCCCCCAGGGCGAAATCCACGCCCTGTACTGGGACGGCGTGGGCCTGGGCCTGAAGTGGAAGACCCGGCGCATCCGGGGCTCCGTGGCTGAAATCGACCTGGCCGACGTGAACAACGACGGCATCCTGGATCTGGTAGTGGGCCTGAACACCTCGCCGGATCTGGGCATCGGCAGTCGTCAGAGCATGATCACCGCCTACCCGCTGGACGTGTCCCAGACCGATCCCAACGTGCCCGCGGATCTCAGCGACTTTGAAGTGAACCCCAACTAACGTGCGGCAATCCGGCCCCCTGCCCGCCGGGCGGGGGGCCGTTTTTTATCCCTTTATTTTCTCCATTATCAGCCAAAGGAGGCCAAGGTGCGCATCCTTGTGATCGGTTCCGGCGGGCGCGAGCATGCCCTGGTCTGGAAATTTCGCCAGAGCCCGAGGGTCAGTGAAATTTTTGTGGCTCCCGGCAACGGAGGCACCAGCGGCGCGGGCGCGATCAATGTGCCGGTGACCGCCGACGACCTGGACGCACTGGTGGATCTGGCCCGCCGGGAAAAGATCGATCTGGTGGTGCCCGGCCCCGAACTGCCGCTGACCCTGGGCATTGTGGACCGCATGCGCGAGGCGGGCATCGCCTGTTTCGGTCCGGACGCCTATTGCGCGCGGCTTGAGGGCAGCAAGGCCTTTGCCAAGGAGATCATGGACCGGGCACAGGTGCCCACGGCCCGCTGTGCGGTGTTCAGCGATCCGGAAATCGCCAAAAACCATGTGGTCAAAGTGGGCGCGCCCCTGGTGATCAAGGCCGACGGCCTGGCCGCCGGCAAGGGCGTGGTGGTGGCCCGCGATTCGCAGGAAGCCCTGCAGGCTGTGAGCGACATCATGGAAGCCAGGGCCTTCGGCGCGTCGGGCGACCGCGTGGTACTGGAGGAATGCCTGGTGGGCGAGGAAGCCTCCTTCCTCTGTTTCTGCGACGGCGAGCGGGCCGTGCCCCTGCCCTCCGCCCAGGACCACAAAGCCGCCTGGAACAATGACCAGGGCCCCAATACCGGCGGCATGGGGGCGTACAGTCCCGCGCCGGTACTGCCCGACGACCGGCTGGAGGAAATGGCCGATCTGACCATCCGGCCCATTCTCAGAGAGCTGGCCAAGGACGGCCATCCCTTTGTGGGCGTGCTCTACGCGGGCCTGATGCTCACCGCCGACGGGCCCAAGGTGCTGGAGTATAACGTCCGCTTCGGCGATCCCGAGTGCCAGCCCCTGCTGGCGCGACTGGAGGGCGATCTGGCCCAGGTCATGCTGGACTGCGTCAACGGCGGACTGGACCCGGCCAGCCTCGGTTACAGCGCGCAGACCGCTCTGGGCGTGGTGCTCACCGCCAAAGGCTACCCGCGCGCCTATCCCAAGGGCCTGGTCATCAAGGGCATCGAGGAGGCCGAGGCCCTGCCGGGCGTCAAGGTTTTCCACAGCGGCACGGCCGTCAAGGATCAGGTGCTGATTTCCAGCGGCGGGCGCGTGCTCTGCGTCACGGCTCTGGGCGACGATCTGCCCGCGGCCCAGAAGGCCGCCTATGCGGCCTTGGAAAAGATTCAGATGCCGGAGGGCTTTTACCGCACGGACATCGGCGACAAGGGAATCCGCCGCCTGGAAAGCGAAAAAGACCGTTGAGATTCAGGCCGCTTTCCCCGGTGGCGCAATGTCTGAAGCAAACAGGATGGTATCATGGCGCATGTTGTTATTTTGATGGGGTCCAAGTCCGACGAGGAAAAAGTCAGCCCCTGCGTGGACGTGCTGAAAAGCCTGGGCATTGACTATGTGTTTACCGTGAGTTCGGCCCACCGGACGCCGGAGCGCACTGAAGCCCTGGTACGCGACGAGGAAGCCAAAGGCGCGCGGGTCTTTATCTGCGCTGCGGGCATGGCCGCGCACCTGGCCGGGGCCGTGGCCGCGCGCACCAGCAGGCCGGTGATCGGCATCCCGGTGTCCGGCGGCAGCCTGGCCGGCATGGACGCGCTTTTCTCCACCGTGCAGATGCCTCCCGGCTTCCCGGTGGCTACGGTGGCCCTGGACAAGGCCGGGGCGCGCAACGCGGCCTGGCTGGCCGCCCAGATCCTGGCCGTGGCCGATCCCGCGCTGCATGGGAAAATCGAGGCGGCACGCGCGAAAATGCGCGCCGACGTGGAAAAGGCCGGGGAAGAGATCAGTAAAAAATACGCTTAGCCCGTCAGGGCGCCTCCGCAAAAGGCAATGCGTCTGCAACGCAAAAGGCCGCCGGAATTCCGGCGGCCTTTTGCGTTTTCGGCAACGGGCGTGTCTGGAACAGATTAGGGCAATTTCAAAGTGAAACCACTCTAGGCCGTGCCGTAATACGGGGGACGGCGTGTTTCCGATCCGGCGCTGACCCGGAAAATCTGGACCGTGTACTGGCCCTTGCTGCCGCACATGGGGCAGCCGTCCGTGACCAGCAGACAGGAGGCATCCAGTTCCAGAGGGTCGATGCCCGCCTGTTCCAGAATGCGGCTGGCCCGGCCCTGTTCCCACATGACGGGCGAGCCGCAGCGGCCGCATTCCACATAGAGGAGTTCGGGGTCGTAGCCCTTGAGGGCCAATGGTCCGGGCGCGGAAGTTGTGATGGCTGTGGTCGTATTGTGCATATTTTTCTCCCGGCAGGCGGCGCGCGCCGGGGAGCGCATGGCTTGGCGCAGTTTTTGCCTGCCTCTCTCAAAATAAGCACGACGCGCCGCAAGGCAAGGGCGCGGGCGCTTGCCTTGCGGGAGTGAGCCGACTACACTGGTTCCATGTCTGAAAAAATGCGTCATATCCGTTTATTACCGCCTGAGTTGCGCAATCAGATCGCGGCCGGTGAAGTGGTGGAACGCCCGGCCAGCGTGCTCAAAGAACTGGTGGAAAACAGTCTGGACGCCGGGGCCGCGCGTATCGACGTGCGCCTGGACAACGGCGGTCAGGCCCTGATCCGCGTGCAGGACGACGGCTGCGGCATTCCCGCCGATGAGCTGGAGCTTTCCGTCACGCGCCATGCCACCAGCAAGATCGCCAGCATGGACGACCTGGAGCGCATCCGTTCCTATGGCTTCCGGGGCGAGGCCCTGCCGAGCATCGCTTCGGTCTCGCGCTTCCGCATCGTGTCCGCCTGGCAGGGGCCGGGCAACCAAAGCGCGGCCCATTGCGTGGAAGTGGAGCACGGCCGCCTTCTGGCGTCAAGCCCGGCGGCGCTGCACAAGGGCACCATCGTGGAGGTGCGCGATCTTTTTTCCAATATACCCGCCCGCCTTAAATTTTTAAAGACCCCGGCCACGGAATTCAAACGCGCCCAGGACTGGCTGGCGCGCCTGGCCCTGGCCCGGGCGGAAGTGGGCTTCAGTCTGCATTCCGGCGATCGCGAGGCTCTGCGCTTTCTGCCCGGCCAGACCTTGCGCGACCGCCTGGCCCTGCTCTGGCCCCGCTTGATCGTGGAGGCTCTGCGTCCCTTTGAGGGGGAGCGCCACGGCATCCGCGTGCACGGCCTGGCGGCCCTGCCCACGGTGAGCCAGCCGCGCGGGGACCGCATCCTGCTCTTTGTCAACAACCGTTCGGTGTTGGACAAACGTCTGCTGGCAGCCGTGCGCGAGGCTTACAAAGGCCGTCTGACCAGCCGCGACTATCCGCAGGTGGCGCTTTTTGTGGACATGGACCCGTGCGAGGTGGACGTCAACGTGCACCCGGCCAAGTCCGAAGTGCGCTTCCGGGATGAATCGGCGGTCTTTTCCGCCTGCCTGCACGCGGTGCAGGGCGCCCTGGTCACGTCGTTCACGGCGGCTCTGGAGGGCGAAGCCCCGGACGCTGCTGCCCCGGACCTTTTTACGGAAGGACCGTCCAGTGGGCAGCCCGGCGGACTGTTTCCCGCGCGGGAGAATCCGGCCGGAACGGCATCGGCTTCTGAAGCGGCCGCGCCCAGGCCACAGGGATTCTGGGGCCGTCTGGATGACCCGCCGCTGCTGGCCCGCCCGGAAACGTCTTCCGCCCCGGATGCTCCGGAGGAAGACTGGCGGGTGAGCGTGCCCCCTGACCGGAGTGCGGCCCCGCGCATCTTCGCGCCCGTGGAGGAAGACGCCGCGCCCTACGGGCCGCCCGCTGAACACTCTTTTCCGCCGGAGGGCGCGGGTGCGTCCGCCTCCATGCCGGACGCGGCCTGGTCCGGCCTTGTTCCGGAACCGGCTGCCGTGTCCGATGCCTCATTCGCTGCCGCGCCGGAGCCGCGGGAGCGCGAACCGTTGCGGGTGGGCCCGCTGTCCTATCTGGGACAGGTGGCCGACACCTATTTAATTTTACGGGATGCCGAAGGCGCGCTGCTTTTGCTGGACCAGCACGCGGCCCATGAGCGGGTGCTTTACACACGGCTGCGCCGGGGCGGTTTCGCGGGCACGGGCCAATGCCTGGCCCTGCCCTTGGAGCTGGGTCTGCATCCGGCGGAGCAGGAACGCTTTCAGCAGTTGCGCGAGCGTCTGGAAAGTCTGGGTTTCGCCCTGGAATGCGCGGACGGGACGCTGCTGGTGCGGGCCATGCCGCCCGTGCTCTCGCGCGCCGAGGCCCGCGATTTCCTGCGCGAGGCCCTGGCCGGGCGCAAGGACGATCTGGCGGGCATGTTCATTTCCATGTCCTGCAAGGGGGCCATCAAGGCCGGGCAGCGTCTGACGGACGATGAGGCCGCCGGTCTGCTGCGCCAGTGGCTGGCTGTGCCGGAGCGCGAATACTGCCCGCACGGCCGCCCCTGCGTGCTGCGCTGGGATGCCGCCGCCCTGGAAAAATTCTTCAAGCGCCGCCAGTAGGGCATTTTAGAGCAGATTCGCTTTGAAGTGGTCCCGCTTTGGATTCAGGCTCTGGCGTCCGCTCACGCGGCCGCCAGAGCATTTCAACATTTTCAAAGTTGAAATGCTCTAAATGAATCAGTGTCCGGAATAGTCCAGCACGTTGTTCAACGGCGCGGAACTGCTGCGGATCCGCCCCTGGTCGAACAGATGGCGGGTGAGCCGCCAGTTTTCCAGATCCAGCACGTCCAGCTTGCCCTGGTGTTCCGGCCGCAAATGCCGGGCCAGGGCCGCCAGCACCTCGTCCACGGGAAAATAGACGCCCTCAAAGGAGACGCGGGCCATATCCCCTTCGCGGCACAGCACGGGCTCGTCCGCGTCGTCGGCCAGGGCGTCGGCGCAGGCCGCGTCCAGGTCGGCGTAAAATGCGTCCGAAATGGGATAAACATGGCCGTAGACCTTGAGCAGGGGCTCGCGCATCACGAGGCGGGGTCTCCTTCCGGCCGGTCCGGTTTATCCGAGTTCATCGGGTTTCCCTGTGCGGGCTCGGGCGTCTGTTTTTCCGTGTTTTCCGGAATCTGTCCGGCGGGCGCGGCAAGAAAGGACGGCGGCAGGCTGGCAGGACCGGATTCCGGCGCGGCCGCTGCACGGGTCCGGCAATACTTCTGCGCGCGGGCCACGGCCAGGCCCTCGCAGTCACCCAGGGCGCAGGCCGCCGAAAAGTCAGCGCACATGCCCGGATAGTTGCGGCGCAGCATGCGCACCGCGCCGCGCGCCCGCAAGCGCCGGGCTTGCTCCGCGCCTTGGGGCGCGGAGGGGGTGCGGGTATGCAGAGCCGCGTTCAGATCGTCCTCGGCCAGGGCCAGCTGTTGCAGGCGCCAGTGGGCCAGTGCGCGGATATAGCGCGCCCGCCCGCTGATCAGGTTCGAGCCGGGTGCCAGACGCAGGGCCTCGGTACAGGATTCAATGCTCTGCTGGGGCAGGTTGCGCTGCAATTGGGCCTCGGCCAGCAGCAGCCGCACCGTGGGGCTGCGCGGGGCCTCTCTGGCCGCCCGTTCCAGTGTGCTCAGGGCATCGGCCCCGGTCAGCCAGCCTTCGGGCGTGAGGTCCAGGGCGGCCTGGGCCAGCCAGAGGCCGTTCAGGCGCGCGCCCATGCGTTGCCAGTCGCGGGCCTGCCAGAAACCCCGTTCCACTTCCGGCGTTTTCACGCCGGGGGTTGCGGGCTGCAACGCCGCCGTACCGCCGGGCCAGTGACGGTCCATGATTTCCAGCGTGTCCCTGGTTTCGCTGATGAGCGTGTGGCGCAGGGCCAGCAGTTCGGGATTGCGCAGGGCCAGGATCAGTTCCGTTCCGGCCTGGGGCCGGGACGTCAGGCTGAGCGCCACGTGCAGAGGGGAATCTTCAGCGGTGTCAGGGGCCTTTGCGGCATTGGGAGTGTCGGCAAGGGGCGGCGCGGCGGCCCGGTACAATTGCGCGGCCAGAGCCAGGCGCTCCGCCGGAGCTACCGCGCCCATGCGGATTTCCCGCCGCTGGGGAAAGGCGATTACGGCCCGGTGCAGGGCCGCAAGCCAAGCCGAGGCCCGGGCGTGCGCCCAAGCCGCTTCGCGCGTCACCGGCGGGGTGACGGCGCGCATTTCCACCTCGGTAATCGGCCTCAACTCCAGCGCGGGTGCTTGTGCCGACGCGGAAGGCATATCCCCGGCATCCGCCGGAGCGGTGGGAACACGCCCGGATTCAGCCCGCGCGGGCCCGGCCCACGCCAGAAACAGCAGCAACGCAAGGCCCGCAAGCCCGAAACGCGGGACCGCCATGGCCGGTTATTTTTTGGCCTGGATGGTCTGGACAATCTTCTGGGCCATGGGCTTCACGAGATCCCGCAGCGTTTCCAGCATCAGGTTTTCCGCCGCCGCGCCCGAGGGCAGGCCGGTGCGGCTCTGGCTGGAAGAGAGCGACTCGCGCAGCAGGCGGCCCTGGCGGTTGGCCAGCACGTAATTGACCCGCAGATTGGTGGCGAGATCCGTGGCCGAGGTTTCGCGCAGCCAGGCCTCGTCCACCTGGCCGGTGACCAGATAGTCGGGATTGCCGCTGCGGGCCTGGCCCACATTGAGAGCAAAGGTGACCTGCATGCCGTTGCGGGCCAGCTCGTCGGCCAGAGCGCGGCTGATCCACTGGGCCACGTCGTCGCTGGTCACAAAGGCGCTGTTGTCGCGGCGCACGCCCAGAGCGGACTGGTCCGTGCGTTTGTCGGCAAAGGTCACCACGCTGACGCGCGGGGCGTTGGGGGCGGGCAGCACGGAGGCGTCCAGCGGCGGCGGGGGAAGCAGGCGCACGTTGTTGCTCGGTCCGCAGGCCGAGAGCAGCAGGACTGCCAGCAGCGCCGGCAGCAGGGCGGCGGGAAAGACACGGCGGGTATGTTTCATGACGGCCTCGCGGAGTTCGAAAAATGTTTCGAAATTTTTATGATATTTTTTAGATATATCCGGAAAACAGCCGTCTTGCAAGGCAATGCTCCCCATGCTACAGGGCTGCTGTCTGATTTCTCGCGCGGCGCGCGTGTTCCGCCGGACTCCCGGCCGGGACGCGGCCTGAAGACGCGGCGCTGGCGCCTCTCTCGGAAATTCATGCTAACAGGCTGACATGCGTGGGGAATTCTCGAATATGTCTGCCCTGCGGGAGCGATTATGATTGATCTCAAACTGGTGCAAAAGCAGCCGGAAGTGCTGGCCAAAGCCTTGGCCGACCGGCATTCGGAACTGGACGTCAATGAATTTTTGGGCCTGGACGCCCGCCGCCGGGCCCTGCTCGCGGAAGTGGAGGCCCTGAAGAGTCAGCGCAACACCGCCTCCGGCCAGGTGGCGGCCCTCAAGCGCGAGGGCAAGGACGCCGGTTCCCTGCTGGCCGAGCTGGGCGGCCTGTCGGACCGCATCAAGGAGCTGGACGGCCAGACCGCCCAGGCCAAGGCCGATGTGGAAGCCTGGCTCATGCGCGTGCCCAACATTCCGGACGCTTCCGTGCCCGTGGGCCGGGACGAGACGGAAAATGTGGAAGTGACCCGCTGGGGCACGCCGCGCCGATTCGACTTTCCGGTGCGGGAGCACGGCGATCTGGGCGTGGCCCTGGGCGGCCTGGATTTCGAGCGCGCCGCGCGCCTCACGGGCAGCCGCTTTGTGGTTTCCCTGGGCTGGGCCGCGCGCCTGGACCGGGCCCTGGTCAACTTTTTTCTGGACCAGCACACCCGGCATGAGAACTATATCGAAGTCTGCCCGCCCTATATGGTCAACCGCGCCACCATGACCGGCACGGGCCAGCTGCCCAAGTTCGAGGAAGATCTCTTCAAGCTGCGCGAGTGGGACTATTACCTGATTCCCACCGCCGAGGTGCCGCTGACCAATCTGCATGCCGGGGAAGTTCTGGACGAAGCCGACCTGCCGCGCGCCTATTGCGCGGCCACGCCCTGCTTCCGCTCCGAGGCGGGCAGCGCGGGCAAGGATACGCGCGGGATCATCCGCATGCACCAGTTCACCAAGGTGGAGATGGTCCGTTTCGCCCATCCGGACGACAGCTTCAACCAGTTGGAGCTGATGTGCGGCCATGCCCGGCATCTGCTGGAATTGTTGGAGCTGCCCTATCGGGTGATCACGCTCTGCACCGGCGACATGGGCTTCGGTTCGGCCAAGACCTATGACGTGGAAGTCTGGCTGCCCGCGCAGAACACCTATCGCGAGATTTCCTCCTGTTCCAACTGCGGGGACTTCCAGGCCCGGCGCGCGGACATCCGCTTCAAGCCCAAGGGCGGCAAGGCGGCCTTTGTTCACACGCTCAACGGCTCGGGCCTGCCCACGGGCCGCGCCATCGCCGCCATTCTGGAAAACGGCCAGCAGAGAGACGGCAGCGTGCGTCTGCCGAAAGCGCTTGTGCCGTACATGGATGGGGTGGAGGCCATTGAGCCTTAGGGCCTGTTAACGCTATGCCTTTTTGCCCTCCTGCCGCGTCAGATTTCACCTGCTTTTTCGGTCGAGTACCAGAAGAGTACACTCCCTCAAAGCAGGTTTATCTTCCTTGCAGGCGAACAAAAATTCTATAGTGTTAACAGACCCTAGGGCGAGCGGCGACGTGTATCTTTTTCAAACAGAGGGGGTTCCGTTACCGGAGCCCTCTCTGTTTCTGACGCTCAGAAGACCTGTTTCAGTTTGACCACGGCCTTGCGGCGCAGTTTGTCCTTCTGGAGTTCCCCGAAGGCCTTGAAGTGCGCGCTGACGTTGTGTTCGGCAATGGCCTCGGCTGAAGCCCAGGCTTCAAGGATGAAAAAACGGCAGGGATTTTCCAGGTCCTCTGTCAGGTCGTAAGCCAGATTGCCGGATTCGGCCCGGCTGGCTTCCACCATGGCGCGGAATGCGGGCAGCATGGCTTCCCTGTGTTCGGGCATGACCTCAAGTTCGGCCACAATGCGGATTTCGTTCATGGTTGTTCCTTCAGCGTCGTCAGTCGGCATCATTGCGCGCGGCCGGGGGAAGCGCGGCGCGGCAGACAGGCCGCCGGGGCATTTTGGAGAGCGGGGAAATGCCGTTGGTTTTGCGGGCTGCCATTACACGGTTCAGGTTCGGGCAACGGCGCGGCTCTCTCTCTCTCTCTCTCTCTCTCTCTCTCTCTCTCTCTCTCTCTATGGCCGTTTCGTATTCCTGTTCAGGCATGGGCTTGAAAAAAACGTAGCCCTGCACCAGATCACAGTGGACGCTCTTCAGAAAGGCGACCTGATCCGGCGATTCCACGCCTTCGGCCACGGTCTGGATATGGAGCTTGCGAACCAGCCCGATGATGCTCTCAACCAGGATGGCGTCCTTTTCCTTATTCTCGCCGTCAATAAAGAACAACCTGTCGATCTTGAGCGTGTCGATGGGCAGGCTTTTCAGCAGGCTGAGCGAGGAATAGCCCTTCCCGAAATCGTCAATGGAACAGGAAAAGCCTTCCTGCTTCAGCTTTTTCACGATTTCGGTCATCAGCTCGAAGTTGTCGCAGGCGATGGATTCCGTAAATTCAAGGTCCAGCAGGCCGTTCGGGATCCGGTAACGATTTTTGACGGCCACATAGGCGGCCACAAAGTCCGCTTCGTAAAACTGGAGCCGGGAAATATTCACCGAGACCGGCAGGACGGGCCGCTCTTCGTCCAGCCTGCGGCGCAGGGAACGGCAGACGCTTTCAAAGACGTACTGGTCCAGCTCGGCGATAAGATGGTTTTTTTCAAAAACAGGGATAAACCTGTCGGGCGGGATGATCCGGCCGTCGGGTTTTTTCCAGCGCACCAGAGCTTCCGCACAGGCGATGGCGCCGGTGCGCAGATCCACCTTGGGCTGATAATAGACGATGAATTCCCCGTCGTTCAGGGCTTCCTGCATCTGGCTGACAAGGCCTTTCTCCTCCAGCAGGTTGTCGCGGATGCTTTCGTCGTAGAAGGCATATTTGGCATGGGCGCCGTTTTTGACCGTCTTGCGCGCGAAATTGGCCCGGTCCAGAATGTTGTCTATGACCAGGTCGCCGGGGGCGTCCTCCAGGCAGCAGATGCCGCAGCATACCGGCAGGGTCTGCTTGTGCCGGGATTTGTGCATGAAATCCGTGATGTCGGCGTCAACGGACTGCTGGCGCGCAAGAAGCTCTTCTTTGTCCTCATAGCGGCGCAGGATTACGAAATTGTCCGCCGAGATACGGCTGAAAATCTCATTTTCCTTGAGTTCCTTGCCGATAATGCGGGCGTATTCCCTGAGGACCGTGCTGCCGTATTCATAGCCGAACACATCGTTAATGTATTTAAAGTCGGCGAAATCAGCATAGGCCACGGCATAGCGCGTGCTTTCGCCGGTGCTGATCAGCTCCTTGGCCTCGCGCTTGAAGCGTTCCAGGTTATACGCGCCCGTCAGGGGGTCCCGATCCGCCATGTCGTTCAGATTTTTGTTCAGATTCTCCAGCAGAAGCATTTTTTTGCCGTAGGCCCAGAGAATGAACAGCCAGGTCAGCAGCAGAAAAGCCGCCATGAGCACGATCAGGCGCAGGAGCATGGAGGTTTCTTTGTGGGCGAAGGACTCCGCGGCAAAGACCGTCTTGTTCGCCAGGTCAAAATAGTCCTCGCTGGCGCGCAGCAGGGCGGCGGACGCGGTCTTGTCCTGTCTGGCGGCCAGGATGTCCTCTTTCAGCGTTCCCCAGAGCCGCTGGAGCTGGAATAAGTTATTGTTGTATTCCAGGTTGTCGGGCCTGATCAGGCCGTACGGCCCTTCGCCGGTACGCAGTTCATTCTGGATGCCGTCAAGATAGGCGATCAGATCGTCGCGCGGCTCTTGCGCCAACTCCAGTTTCACAAGGCGCTGGGTCGCGCCCCGCACGATGCCCACATAGTTGATCAGCCGGCCGTAGGTCTGGGATTGGTCGATGGAATAGATCGCGCCCACGCCAAGCAGAACCACCAGCAGGAAGAGGGTCTTAAGACCGAAATTCAGCATGTTCTGCATAGTTGCGCGGACCCCGAAAAATTTTTACGCTACCCTACGCCATAACCAAAATTTTGTTAAGAGAATAAGGGCAGTGCGAAGAATTTCGGCGCGCTTGGCGGCTGTGGGCTCCGTGGTCCGGGTCAGTTCCGGTAGGCCTCGCCGATGGCTTGGGCCAGTCCGCCCAGGGAGGTTTCCTTGTAGCGGGCCTGGAGGTCTATTCCGGTACGGTACATGACCTCAATGATCTTATCCAGAGAAACCACGCGCTGGCGGCCGTCTTCCAGGCGGGAGAGCTGGGCGCAGTTCACGGCGCGTTCGGCGGCCACCCCGTTGCGTTCGATACAGGGGATCTGCACCAGTCCGCCCACGGGGTCGCAGGTCAGGCCCAGATTGTGCTCCATGCCGATTTCGGCGGCCACCTCCACCTGCTTCACGCTGCCGCCGGTGACCGCGCAATAGGCCCCGGCGGCCATGGAGCAGGCCACGCCCACCTCGCCCTGGCAGCCCACTTCCGCGCCGGAGATGGAGGCGTTCAGCTTGTAGAACAGGCCGATGGCGCCGGCCGTGAGCAGAAAGTCCCGCTCGCCCCGCTCCGTGGCGTGGGGATAGAAGTTGGTATAGTACATCAGCACCGCCGGTATGATGCCCGCCGCGCCGTTGGTGGGCGCGGTGACGATGCGTCCGCCCGAGGCGTTTTCCTCGGCCACGGCAAAAGCATAGAGCATGGGCCAGAGGCTCAGGTCGCGGCGGCCCGTGGCCTGGAGCGCGCTGACCTTGCGCAGCAGGTTGGGGGCCCGGCGTCGTACCTTGTAGCCGCCGGGCAGCACGCCGTCCGTGCAGCAGCCCCGCTCCACGGATTCGCGCATGGTGCTGATGATGGTCGCCATGCGCGCGGCCACTTCCGCTTCGGAGCGCCAGAAAATTTCGTTGGCCAGCACGATGTCGGCAATGCTTTTGCCCTCCCGCTCGCAGATGGCGAACAGTTCACCGGCCGTGGCGTAAGGATAGGGCGGTGTGGGATATTCCTCTTGCGGGGCGTCGAAATCCTCTTCGGTGCGGATGAAGCCGCCGCCGACGGAATAATAGGTTTTGGACAGCAGGGACGCGCTGTCGTCGGCAAAGGCCGTAAGCGTCAGGGCGTTGGAATGGCGGGGCAGAAAGAGCCCCTTGTGCACCAGCATGTCCCGCGCATAGACAAAGGGCACGGCCCGTTTTCCAGCCAGCAGCAGGTCCGCGTCGTTTTTCAGCGCGCTGACCCGCCCGGCCAGATGAACCGGTTCCACGCTGTGCGGCTGCTCCCCCTCCAGGCCGCTGAGCACCGCGCCCATGGTGCCGTGCCCGTCGCCGGTGAGCGCCAGGGAACCGTAAAGATCAAGCTGGACGCGGGCCGTCGTGTCCAGCAGGCCTTTGCCGCGCAGCTCGTCGGCAAAGGCTTTGCCCGCCAGCATGGGACCTACTGTGTGGGAACTGGACGGGCCGATGCCGATTTTGAACAGGTCGAACACGCTGAGCATGGTTTTCTCCGCCTAGGATTATTTATCATCAGTATGACGGAATATCCATGCGGAGTCGAGGGCGGAGGCTGACCGGCAGGGCCAATACGTTGTTATACGCGCCAGCCCTGACGAAAACTAATATCTTCATTGACATGCTCCGATCCCGTCCGCTATTTGTGATACACGGAGCTTAAGAACTCCTGCAAGCAAAGGCCGACTTTTATGTTGGCGATCAACGCTTTTTCGTTACTGGAAAAGCGTGTCTCTTGGCTTTTACAGCCGGGAGTGGGCTAATACAAGACCGGTTAACCGGAAATATGCCCGCCGCGCTTGCACGGTTCTTAGCTCCCGGCTGTTGTTGCTTCGACAAAGCCAATAAGAAAATGCAAGAGGTGCCTTATGTCTCCTTCAACTCCTCCCATTGTCACCCTGGTGTCACAGCTCGCAGGCCGGCAGCAGACGTTCCCACGGCATGGTGGACGCGTCACGACGGGTGAATTGCAAAGTCTGCATGCCCGCGTGCATCAATTAATAGTGTTGTCCGCTCATCTGGCGAATACCATCGAGCGCATAAGAGCCAGGGCAGAGCTGGAACCGGCTGAGGCCCATGAATCTGTAAATGCTGTACCCGTTGAGCATACGGTCGCATTTGACAAGTAGATAACAAGCAATTTTCTCTACCTTCAGCCTTGCGCCGTAATCACTCGGCTTGGTTGATGAAAAACGGCGCGCGGATCATATCCGCGCGCCGTTTGTTCTGTATTGCGGCAGCCGTGTTCTGGAGCGGATTAACGTTGAGAATTGATATTTTCAACGTTGACTCGGGCTTCAGGCGCGAGCCTCCGCTTTCGCAGCCGCCGGAGCAAAGTAACTTTAAAAAGTTGCTTTGCTCTATTGCGGCTGTTTGCTGTTGTAAAAGTTGATCAGGCAGCCGTCCAGGATGATCCGGCGTTCGTCGTCCGTAAGTTCCTTGAGAGTCAGGGCGATCTGTTCGGCCCAGATTTTATGCTCGCCGTCCGCCTCGCTTTCATGCACCAGGCAGGCCAGGATATTGGGATGGGCCTTTTCCACGGCCTCGCGGATGCGCGGAATCACCAGATAGTCGCCCACACGCAGATCCTTGGCCAGATCAGCGTCAACCACAAAGGGCAGCATGCCCCAGTTGATCAGGTTGGAGCGGTAGCGCTTGGTGGCGTATTCCACGGCCAGGTTGGCCCAACCGCCCAGCACCTTCTGGCAGGAGGCCGCCTGCTCGCGTGCCGAGCCGTCGCCCGGCTTGACCGCGAAAATGGTGCTGCCCAGGCCGATGTTTGCCAGCGACGTGAGTTCGTCAACGAAATCCCCCACGCCGCAAGGCGTGCAGATTTCGCGCACGCGGGCCAGCAGCGCCGGGTCCGCCGGGTTTTTCAGGCGGGCTTTTTCCAGGGCCTGGAAGGCCTTGGCCCGCTCCACGTAGCCGGGATCCTTGCGCGACAGGGTATACTCTGCCAGCTTGAGCGGATTGGAGCGCAGGGAGGAGGTCTCGCCCGAGGGAATCAGCTCGTCCGTGGTGGTCACCGGGTCGGTGATCACGCTGACCACCTGGAGAATCAGATGCTGGGGCAGGGGGCTCATTTCCGGCCAGTCCGCGATGTTCGGGCCGAAGATCAGCGGGGTTTCCGGTTTGGGCGCGCCGAAGCCGTTGTAGACGCGGCGCTGATAGATGATGGGCTCGAAATGGTAGTTGAGGTCCACGTTCAGGCCGGGGTCGTTCCAGTCCAGATCCGTGGCCGGGGTCAGGCGGCCGCCGTTGGCCGCGGTGGCGGCAATGGAGCGGGCGTCCATGAGCGCCACGGTGGAAAGCTGGCCGTTCGAGGGCTTGGAGCCCTCGCGGTTGGGGAAGTTGCGGGTGGAGTGGCGAATGGACAAAGCTCCGTTGGCCGGGGTGTCGCCCGCGCCGAAACAGGGGCCGCAAAAGGCGTTTTTGAGCACGGCACCGGCGGCCATCAGTTTGGTCGTGGAGCCGTTGCGCACCAGGGCCAGGGCCTGCGGCTCGCTGGCCGGGTAGACAGAGAGGCTGAAGGCTTGGTTGCCCGTGCTCTTGTCGTCCAGAATGGCGGCGGCCAGGCTGATGTTTTCAAAGGAGCCGCCCGCGCAGCCCGCGATGATGCCCTGGTCCACCCATACGCCGCCCTCGCGGATCTTGCCGCGCAGGTTCAGGCTCTTGCCCGCTTCGCCGAACTGTTTCACGGCCTCTTCGTCCACGGCGGCCAGGATTTCGTCCGCGCGGCGAACCACTTCGGCCACGGGCCAGACGTTGCTGGGGTGGAAAGGCAGGGCGATCATGGGTTCGATCTTGCCCAGATCCACCCGGATCAGCCCGTCGTAGCAGGCCGGTCCCTGAAGGGCCAGTTCGGCGAAATCCTGTTCCCGCTTATGCAGGGCCAGGTACTGACGCACTTTGTCGTCCGTGCGCCAGATGGAGGACAGGCAGGTGGTTTCCGTGGTCATCACGTCGATGCCGCAGCGGTACTCCACCGAAAGACCGTCAATGCCGGGGCCCATGAATTCCATGACCTTGTTTTTCACAAAACCGTTCTTGAACACCGCGCCGATGATCGCCAGGGCCACGTCCTGCGGCCCCACGCCGGGCGCGGGCGTTCCTTCCAGCCATACGGCCACGACCTTGGGCGCGGGCACGTCGTAGGTCTTGCCCAGGAGCTGCTTGACCAGTTCCGGGCCGCCCTCGCCCACGCCCATGACGCCCAGGGCCCCATAGCGGGTGTGGCTGTCCGAACCCAGAATCATGCCGCCGCATTTGGTCATCATTTCGCGCACGTACTGATGGATGACCGCCAGATGCGGGGGCACGAAAATGCCGCCGTATTTCTTCGCGGCGGAAAGGCCGAAGAGATGGTCGTCCTCGTTGATGGTGCCGCCCACGGCGCAAAGGCTGTTGTGGCAGTTGGTCAGAGCGTAGGGCACGGGGAATTCCGTCAGGCCGCTGGCCCTGGCGGTCTGGATGATGCCCACGTAGGTGATGTCGTGGGAGGCCAGAGCGTCAAAGCGCAGGCGCAGGCCCGCGTCTCCGGCCGGGGCGGCATTGTGGGCCGCCAGAATGCGGTGGGTCAGGGTATGGGCGCGGGCGGCGTCCGGCTCCACGCCCCGTGCGCGCGCCTCGCCGACGGCAAGGACCTGCGCGCCGTCAATAACGGTGGTCTGGTCAAAAAGCTGGATCATGGGAAACCTTCTTCAGTAGTGTTGACGTTGAAGCCGCCCGGTCAGTCGGCATGCGCCGCGGCCAGTTT
Organism: Desulfovibrio fairfieldensis; assembly: GCF_001553605.1. Taxonomy (NCBI): domain Bacteria; kingdom Pseudomonadati; phylum Thermodesulfobacteriota; class Desulfovibrionia; order Desulfovibrionales; family Desulfovibrionaceae; genus Desulfovibrio; species Desulfovibrio fairfieldensis. Next base: position 3,127,816 of record NZ_CP014229.1, on the reverse strand, counting down.
GAGGCCGAAGGCGATGAACACGACGCCGGTGCAGCGGTGCAGCCATTGCTGGAAACGGGGATTTTCAAAGGCCCTGCGCACCTGGCCCAGAATATAGGCCAGGGACACGTACCAGAGCAGACAGAGCAGCGACATGATGCCGCCCAGTTCCAGAAACTGGGGGACAAGGGGCATGTGCGGGTTCATGAACTGCGGCAGGAAGGTCAGAAAAATCAATACGGCCTTGGGATTGAGCAGATTAGTCAGAAAACCCTGCTTGAAGGCGCGCCACAGGACGCGGGGCGCGGGCCGCGCCGTTGTGTCCGTCATGCTTTCCGGCTCCCGGCCGGGCAGGGGCGCGGTGCGGACCACAGCCCGGCTGACGGCCCGGCCCTGGCGCAGGGCGTGGATGCCCAGCCAGAGCAGATAGGCCGCGCCAACGTATTTCAGGATGCTGAACAGAAACACGGATTGCGCGATGATGGCGGAAATGCCCAGCATGGCCGCGCTGGTGTGGATCACGATGCCCAGGGCCACGCCGCAGGCCGCGGCCTGACCCTGCCGCCTGCCGTCCAGAAGGGAAATCTTGGCGATCAGGGCAAAGTCCGGCCCCGGCAGGATGACCAGAATGGCGGCCAGGGGCACGTAGAGCAGCAGGTTTTCCAGCGAAATCATGGCAGGGCCTTCATGGAGAGGATAACAGCGACTCCGGCGGCTCAAGGGGCGCGGCCCTTTGAGAACCCCATTTATTAAGAAGCGGCGCGGCTATGTCAGCCGGTGTTTCCGGGTGACTCTCTCCATAATCACGCTAAAGAATAAAGGTTTTGACGGGTGGGGGACCGGGGGAGGGGAACTTTTACAAAAGTTCCCCTCCCCCGGAAAGGCGATCCCTACAAATTTTCTCCTATGATCTCGCCGAACTCCCGACAACCGACCACGCGCGCGCCGCTGACCTGGGCGGCCAGGTCCACGGTGACGGCCTTGGCGGCAATGGCCTTGCCCACGGCGGAGCGGATGCGCTCCGCAGCCTTGGGCAGGCCCAAATGCTCCATGAGCAGCGCGCCGCAGAGGATCACGCTGCCGGGATTGGCCTTGTCCTGCCCGGCGATGGTGGGCGCGGTGCCGTGGGTGGCCTCGAAAAAGGCCAGACTGTCGGACATGTTCACGCCCGGCGCGAGGCCCAGCCCGCCCACTTGGGCGGCCAGGGCGTCGGAAATGTAGTCGCCGTTGAGGTTGGGCGTGGCCAGCACCTGATATTGCTCGGGCCGCAGCAGGGCTTCCTGGAACATGGCGTCGGCAATGCGGTCCTTGACCACCAGACGGCCGGGCATGGGCTCTTTTTCCGTGCAGGTTTGGCCGCCGAATTCCTGCGCGGCCACATCGTAACCCCACTGGCGGAACGCGCCCTCGGTGAACTTCATGATATTGCCCTTGTGCACCAGGGTCAGACTGTCGCGGCCGTTGTCCAGGGCATAGCGCAGGGCCCGGCGCACCAGCCGCTTGGAGCCCGCCTCGGTCATGGGCTTGATGCCCACGGCGGCGGCCTCGCCCACCTTGCTCACGCCCAGCTCATCGCGCAAAAAGGCGATGAGCTTGCGGGCCTCGGGCGTATTAGCGGCGAATTCCACGCCCGCGTACACGTCTTCCGTATTCTCGCGGAAGATGACCATATCCACCCGCTCGGGATGCTTGACCGGGGTTTCCAGGCCGTCGAAATGGCGCACGGGCCGGATGCAGGCATAAAGATCCAGACCCTGGCGCAGGGCCACGTTCAGGCTGCGGATGCCCGTGCCCACGGGCGTGCCCAGGGGGCCTTTCATGGCGATGTCCGCGCCGCGCAGGGCGTCCATGGTGGTTTCGGGCAGAGGGGAGCCGGTTTCGGCCACGGCCTTTTCCCCGGCCAGCAGTTCCTGCCAGTCCAGGCGGAGATCCGATTCCTTGGCCAGGGCCGCGTCAATGACCGGGCGCGCGGCCCGCCAGATTTCCGGGCCGATGCCGTCGCCTTCGATCCAGTAGATTTTTTTGCGCATGTTCCTTTCCCGAGTTAGCGTGTTCCGCGTAAAAAGGCCGCCTTGCCGCTACGGGCAAGCGGCCTTGCGTGGTGCTATTCGCTGTCGCTGTCGACCTCGTCCTGCGAGCCGACTTCCTGTTGCAGGGCACGGGCGCGCTTGAGCAGCTGCTCCAGCTGGATGTCGCCGCTGACCACGCCCACGATGCGGTCTTTCTCGTCGGTCACCGCGCAGGACACCGTAATGACCAGCTTGCCGGTGAAGTGCGACTGATAGACGTCCATGATGTGCAGGTCGCCGGTCTTCATGGGCATCTTGAACCATTCGCGCTGCGAGAAGTCATAACCCACGGGCAGGGCTTCGTAGACTTCCTTGTATTCCGGGTCCGTGACAGCCGAGCAACGCATCTTGCCCCGGGCGTCCGTGAGGCAACAGAACTGGATGAAGGGATACTCGTGCACGAATTCATCCAGCCGGGCGCAGGCCTGCTCGCTGAGGTCGGTCAGGCCGGGACTGCGGGACAGGCGCACGATGAGATGCGCGGCCAGATCCCCGGCCAGTTGTTTCATCTGGTCGAATTCGGTGGCGAAGAGTTCGGGCATGAAGCGCTGGACCAGTGCTTCCATTTCGTCATGGGAGAAGCTGGTGGTGCGCCCGGTTTCCTCGTACACGGCCATGATGGCGTCGTAGATCTGGCCCACGGCGGGATGCTTTTTGGAAACCTGCTTGTCTTCCGCCAGATTCAGGTTGTTGTTGATCCAGTAAGCCACGCCCGCGCGGCCGGTCTTGTCGGTGATGATGATCGGCACCGGGCGCCCCAAAAGATGCTTGGTGTCGAAGATATTGTAGATTTCCTCGTTTTTGGCCAGGCCGTCGGCATGCACGCCCGCGCTGGTGGCGTTGAAGTCGCGCCCCACAAAGGGATAATTGTGCGGGATGCGGTAGTGCAGTTCTTTTTCGAAGAATTGGGCCACTTCGCTCAGAACCGTGGTGTCCGCCGCAGCGTCGTCGCCGGTGAGGGAGATATATTCCACCAGCAGGGCTTCCAGGGGCGTGTTGCCCGTGCGTTCGCCGAAGCCGAACAGGGTGCCGTTGACCGCGCCGCAGCCGTACAGCCAAGCCGTGACGCCGTTGACCAGCACCTTGTGGAAGTCGTTGTGGCCGTGCCATTCCAGCCACTGGCCGGGCACTCCGGCCTCGTCGGTGAAGGCCCGCACGATGCGCTGCACCGAGCGGGGCAGGGCCGCGCCGGGCCAGGGCACGCCGTAGCCCATGGTGTCGCAGAGGCGGATCTTCACCGGCATGCCGCTCTGGCGCGAAAGCTCCATGAGCCGCTGGGCAAGGGGCAGGCAGAAACCGTAAATGTCGGCCCTGGTCACGTCCTCGAAGTGGCAGCGCGGAATGATGCCCCATTCCAGTGCCTGGCTGGCCAGGTCCACATACATGTCCATGGCCTGTTGGCGGGTTTTGCCAAGTTTGAGAAAGATATGGTAGTCGGACACGCTGGTGAGCATGCCGGTCTCGTCGAATTCCATGTCCCGCACCAGCTTGAGGTCTTCCTTGGTGGCGCGGATCCAGGCCGTGACCCTGGGGAAGCGGTAGCCGCGCGCCCGGCAGACATCGATGCACTTGCGGTCCTTGGCCGAGTAGAGAAAGAATTCCGACGCCGTGATCAGCCCGGTTTTGCCGCCCAGGCGGTGCAGGAAGTCGAACATTTTGGCCACCTGCTTGACCGTGTAGGGCGGCCTGGCCTGCTGGCCGTCGCGGAAGGTGGTGTCGGTGATGCGCATCTGCTCCGCCGGACGCGGGGCCAGCAGCACTTCGTCGAAAGACGTGCGGCAAATGCTCGTATAGGGAAAAAGTTCACGGTAGAGTTGGGGCTTTTCAGGCTCGTGCAGATTCAAGACGCGGTTGCCGCCCGGCTGGTGAATGATGCTCATGGGCTGTGTCTCGCTCGTGCGCGCCCTTGGGGCACGGTAGGAATTGAGGCTATAAAAATTTTGTATAGCCGCTTCCCGCCCGCTCGTCCAGTGCGCGGTCCTTCTTCCACTCCTCCGGCGCGTCGGAATTCCCGGTCGAAGCGCTGGCCCGCATCCGGCCTCGCGCCACAGACCCGCCGCATTTGTTCCGGATTGCAAAAGTATTCGATTACGGTAACACTGATTAAGTATGAGAATCTCAAGGGCGTGAAGATCGCGCTGGACTATTTTGAGGACTGGCTGCCGGAGGGCGTCGACGCTTCCGTGCGGGATTCGCTGCGCAATGCGGCAGAAGTGCTGCGCGGACAGGGAGCCGTGGTGGAGGAGGTCAGGCTGGGCTGGACCAACGCTCAGATATTCCCCATCTATATGAACGGCCTGCTCTCCACCGGCATCGGCGCCATGTTGCTGGCCGCCGAGCCTCAGCAGGAGCTGATGACGAGCTACGCCCGGCAGGCGCTCAAATCGGCGCGCAACGGCGGGCCCGAGGCCATGGCCGCCGCCGATGAGCTTGCGGCCAGGCTCCACCGGCACCTGCAACAGGAGGTTTTCGGCAAGGGCTGCCGGGCCTTGCTCATGCCGACCCTTGCCACGCCCTATTTCCCGGCGGACAACGATCCGACGAAGGATGCCCTGACGATCAACGGCAGGCCCGTGAAGGGACCCGGATATATACTGACATATATCTGGAACCTGCTGAGCCGTTATCCGGTGGTGGACGTGCCCGTGGGCGTGGCCCCCAATAATATCCCCATGGGTATGCAGGTGGTGGGCAATACCTTTGACGATCTGGCCGCCTTCCGGGTGGCCGCCGGATACGCGCGGACGGGCCTGCGCCTGTACCACGGCGATCTGTTCCCGGATTACCGGGACAAAGCCTAGGACCCGGCGGCTTGGGGCCGCCGGGCCGTGTCATCGCGCCGTCTGAAAAATCCGTGCCCTTTCTGTGGGGAAGGGCACGGATTTTTCAGACGGCGGCGTCAAAGCGGTTTCATCTTGAAATTGTTCCGGCAGGGGGCGAAAATCCTTATTTAGAAACAGCTCCTAGCGGGCATGGCTGTTGACGACGCAGAAGTCCTGGACAGTGAAGCCGCCGCCTGAGCATGGACGCATTTTCACCGCAACGCTGCCCTAAAACTCAAACTTCATGCTCAGCCAGCCGGTATGCACCTCCTGCTGCGCGCCGTATTCGCCGGCATAGGCCCGGATTTCCTCTTCATTGGGGTCGAAGACCCCGCGGCCCACCGCCGCGCTAGGCGGCCCAAATGCCGGGAGGCGTAAAGCCCCGTACCCGCAGGGCAGAATAAAACAACGAGCGGGAAACGGAATGACCTTGGCAGAGGCCCAAGACTTGCCAGAACGGCAAAAATGCTGGATTCTCTGCGTCGGGCTGCCATGAGGATGTTCGGACTAAAGGAGCGTTTATGCCGGGTTGTGTGCGCTATCCCGCGCCGGGCTGCATTGTGGAATATATGGAGGGCAATGCCGTCCAGATCGCCATGGTCACTGAAGAAGTCGGGGGCCGCCTGCGCCTTTTGCTGCCTAATCGGCGGGAAACGCGGCTGACGGCGGCGCGCCTGCTACCCTGGCTCGGGCCGCTGCACGCGGCCGACGCGGGCCGGGAAGAGGCGGTGCGCCTGCTGGAAACACACAAAAAGGCCAGGGAGGAACTGGCCGCCGCGGTGCCGGTCATGGACGCCTGGGAACTGGCCCAGGGCGAAGTGGCGACGGCCCAGGCCCAATGGTTCGCCGAGCTCTTTGTCAGCGATCCGGACCCGGACCATGTGTCCGCTTACGGCCGCGCGCTGCTGGCCTGCAAAAGCCATTTTCGTTTCCAGCCGCCGGATTTTCAGGTCTTTTCCGCTGAAACCGTGGAAAAGCGCCTGGCCGAGCAGAAAAGCCGGGAGGAACGCGAGGCGCTTATCGCGGGCGGGGCGGCTTTTTTCCGCCTGCTCTGGGATGTGGCCTGCAAAAAGCGTCCTCTGCCGCCCCCGTCCGCCCCCTCCGGACGGTCCGGCGCGGAAAGCGGTTCGGAATGGCCCGCGCCCGAAGTGGCGGATCGCCTCAAAGAGTTGCTGCGCGCCCGGATGATTGATCCGGAAAGCCAGGAGCATGAAGCGCTCTGGCGCATGCTCGCCAAGGGCCTGCCCGACGTGCCGCATCTGCCCCTGCAACTGCTGGTCGCCTGGGGCGAGTTGCCGCCGCACTACAATTTCTGGCTGGACCGGGCCGACTACGCGCCGGACGATACATGGTGGCAGGAGCACGCCGACGAGGTGGAGGCCCTGGCGCGGGCGGCCTGCGGGGACGACCCGGCAGCGGCGGACCTGCCGCTCTGCGAGCTGCCCTTTGTGAGCATTGACAGCGCCAGCACCCGCGACGTGGACGACGCCTTTTTCGTCCAGAGCGACGGCGCGGGGTGCAGCCTGACCCTGGCCCTGGCCTGTCCGGCCCTGCTCTGGCCCTTCGGCGGGCCGCTGGACAAGGCCGTGCTGCACCGGGGCACCAGCATTTATCTGCCGGAAGGCACATGCCACATGCTGCCCGAGACGCTGGGCACCGGGGCCTTTTCCCTGCTGGCGGGCGAGCCGCGTCCGTCGCTCTGCGTGCGGGTGGCTGTGGACAGCGAAGGCCAGGCGGGCGCGTGCGAGGTTTTTGTCGCCAGGGCGCGTCTGGCCGCCAACCTGACCTACAAGGACAGCCAGGCCGTGCTGGACGCCCTGGCCGCGCAAGGGCGGGTGGAAACGTCCGGCGGCGCGGAGGCGGCTCTGCCGGACAATCCCGCCGCGCTCCACGCGGAGCAACTGCGCCTGGGCCTGGATCTGGCCCGGCGGCGGCAGAAGGCGCGCATCGCGGCCGGAGCCGTGATCATGGACCGGCCCGATCCGGTGATCCGCCTGGAAGGTGAAGGCGCGGAACTGCGCGTGGACGTGTCCCCGGACGATCCGGCCCCGGATGCCCAGATGCTGGTGGCGGAAACCATGATTCTGGCCAGCGCCGCCGTGGCCGAATGGGCGCGGGAGCGTGGGCTGCCCATGCTCCACCGGACCCAAGACGTGGCCCTGCCCAAGGAATACGCGGGCGTCTGGACCGCGCCCCAGGACATGGCCCGGATCATGCGGGCGCTGACGCCCTCCAGCCTGGAACTCCAGGCCCGGCCCCACGCGGCTCTGGGCCTGCCCCGCTACACCCCTGTGACTTCGCCTTTGCGCCGCTACCCGGACCTTGTCAACGAGGCCCAGGTGGTGCATTTTCTGCGCGCCGGGCAGGCACGCTGGGATGAAAGCGGTCTGGCGGAGCTGCTGAACAGCCTTTCGCCCGTGCTGGAAGCCGCCGGGCAGGTGCAGCGTTTCCGGCCCCGTTACTGGAAGCTGCTTTTCTTCCGCCAGAAGGGGGACAAGGCCTGGTGGCCCGGTGTGATCACCGAGGAGAACGACGCCTTTGTCAGCGTGAGCCTGCCGGATCAGGGCATTTTCGTGCGCGGCAAGCGCCGGATGTTCGACGAGCGGGCCTGTCCCGGCATGGCCGTGGAAGTGCGCCTGGGCAAGGTGCATCCGTTGTATAATGAGATACAGATCGTGGAGGCCGCCACCCTGGAAGGGTAGACCCGCCAGGCTGGCGCAACTGAAAGTTATTGAAAGACAGCAGGGTACACTCAGGAAATATAATTCTGAATGTTGCCCGGCATTGTTGGGCAAAGCCTCCTTTACTCCGCCGGAGCGTAGCGGAGGCGGATGGCTGGTGCCGGGGGAATCCGGCGGAGAATAAGATTTTCGTGCGCTGCCGAGGTCCGGCATTTTTCGCGCGCAGCGTACGCAGGTACGTGAGCAGCAAAAAATGCCGGATGACGCGGGCAGCGTGCGTGAGGCTGTTCTCCCCGGAGAATCGCGGCGGGCAAGATACGCCTGCCTTGGGTCAGTCCGGTTTTTCGGGAGGAGAAAAACATGCTTGTGCAGGCACTCTGGATAGCGGTGGCCTATGTGCTGGGTTCCGTGCCCTGGGGACTGGTCATCGCCAAAACCTTCTGCGGCATCGACCCCCGCACGGACGGCAGCCGCAGCACCGGGGCCACCAACGTCTCCCGGCTCTGCGGTTTCGGCTGGGGCGTGGCAACCCTGCTCTGCGACGTGCTCAAGGGCGCGCTGCCGGTCTGGGCCGCGCTGGCCATCAATCCGTCCCCTGTCTTTGTCAGCCTGACCGGCCTGGCCTGCGTGCTGGGGCATGTCTTTTCCTGCTTCATGAAGTTCAAGGGCGGCAAGGCCGTGGCCACCAGCATCGGCGTGTTTCTGCCCCTGGCCTTCTGGCAGTTGCTTATCGCCGCCGCGCTCTGCCTGCTGGTGATCTGGCGCAGCGGCTATGTCTCCCTGGGGTCCCTGACCCTGGTGGCGGCCCTGCCCCTGCTTCTGCTGCTCAGCGGCATCTGGAGCTGGCTGCCCCTGAGCCTTTGTCTGCTGGCCTTGGTGGTCTGGAAGCACCGCGAGAACATCGCCCGCCTGCGGGCGGGGACGGAAAAAAGCTGGTTAAAGAGCAAAAGCTGAAACGCGCCTTTCTTTCCCTGGGCTGCGGCAGAAGGCGGTTCCGGCCCGGGGCTGTACCATAAGAGTACTATCCCCGAACCGGGACCGCCTTCTTTCTTGCCAGGGGAAAAAATCCATCGTTTCAGAACGCCATCCACTATGGAGGAATGTTTCGTGGTACATCCTGATTTTCCGGCCTATCGCGGCCGTATGGAATACGTCTGTCTGGACTGCGGGGCGCGTTATCCCGGCGACAGCCTGCTCTACGCCTGCCCGCAGTGCGGCGGCGTGTTCCTGCTGGAAAACCTGGACTTCGAGCGCCTGAAAGAGCGCGACGGCGCGGCCTGGCGGGAGCTGTTCGATGCCCGCGCGGCCACGCGCGACACGGCGCTCAAGGGTATTTTCCGCTATTACGAACTGCTGGCCCCGCTGCTGGAGCAAGAGGACATCGTCTATCTGGGCGAAGGCCTGACCCCCATCGTGGAGGCCGCGCCCGCCCTGCGCGATCGCGTGGGCCTGCCCTTCGCCTACAAGAACGACGGCCAGAATCCCAGCGCTTCCTTCAAGGACCGAGGCATGGCCTGCGCCTTCAGCTATCTCAAATGGCTCTGCCGCCGTCACGAGTGGGACGAAGTGCTTACGGTCTGCGCCTCTACCGGCGACACCTCCGCCGCCGCCGCCCTGTACGCGGCCTATGTGGGAACGCCGCTCAAGTCCGTGGTGTTGCTGCCCTACGGCAAGGTCACGCCCCAGCAGCTCTCGCAGCCCCTGGGCAGCGGAGCCACGGTGCTGGAGCTGCCCGGCGTGTTCGACGACTGCATGAAAGTGGTGGAATATCTGGCGGAAAACTACCGCGTGGCCCTGCTCAATTCCAAAAACAGCTGGCGCATTCTGGGCCAGGAATCCTACGCCTATGAAGTGGCCCAGTGGTATGGCTGGGACGTGGCCGGGCTCTGCCTTTTCGTGCCCATCGGCAACGCGGGCAATGTCACGGCAATCATGTCCGGCTTTCTGAAAATGCTGGACCTGGGCATCATCACGAGCCTGCCGCGCGTCTTCGGCGTGCAGTCCGAACACGCGGACCCGGTCTGGCGTTACTATGCCGCGCCCAAAGAGACCCGCCACTGGCAGCCGGTGACGGTCACGCCCAGCGTGGCCCAGGCCGCCATGATCGGCAATCCCGTGTCTTTTCCGCGCGTGCGGCGGCTGGCCGAGCGTTTTGTTGAGGCGGGCGGGGAAACGGCCTTCCAGGTGGTTCAGGTCACGGAACAGCAGATCATGGACGCCATGATTCAGGCCAACCGCCACGGGCACATCGCCTGCACCCAGGGCGGCGAATGTCTGGCCGGTCTGCTGAACGCCCGTGCGCTGGGGCTCATCGGCGGCGACGAGCACGCGGTGCTGGACGCCACGGCCCACAGCCTGAAGTTCGCGGGTTTTCAGGACATGTATTTCAACGATGCCTTTCCGCCGGAATACGGGGTCACGCCGGACAAGAGCCTGGCGAACCGGCCCGAACTGCTCTTGCCGGAAAGCGCGCGCCAGGGCCGGGACGTGGCCGAATTCGCCCGCCTGGGCGCCGAGGCCGTGGTGGAACGGTTGGGTTTGAAGAGGAAATAGGCGCCACAGGATGGATGCATTGCGGGGCGGAAAGGTTTTCAACGGCCTTTCCGCCCCGGTTTTTTGGGCGTTGCCTACCGTTGATCCCATTTTCTGCGGCACACCGCATGGGCCGCGTATTCCACCAACCCGCAGATGTCGTAGACCGGGATGCCCGTCGCCTTCTGAACAGGTTCGGCAAAAGCCGAGAGATCCGTGCATTCCAGCAGCAGGGCGTCCAGGGCCTGCGTCCGCGCGAAGGCTTTTGCCGTGCCGACGATTTCCTGTTCCAGGCGGTCCAGGTCAAAATCGTGTCGCTTGTTTTCCAAGATGGTTTCCCGGAATTCGGGCTGCTCGTCCATGCCCTGAATGCGCACCGCGTCCCTTTTCGAGGCGCAGGCCGCGAAAAGCTCCGGCGTGAGCGCCGCGGCGCTGGCCGTGAGCACGCCGATGACCGCGTTTTCGCCGTGCAGCAGGCGCAGCAGCGGCAACTGCACGAGGCTTGAGAGCAGTACCGGCACCTTGAGTTCCCGCGCGATCTGCCCCTGGAAGCGGGCCATGAAGCCGCAGGAACCGGTGACGGCGCGCACGCCGTCGGCTTCCAGTTCCCGCGCGGCTTGCACAAAGGGCTCCAGCAGCTCGGGCGTGGGATTGAAGAGCAGGCGCGGGACGTCCACGCCCGTGATGACCCGCGTCACCACCGGAAAGCCGAAGGTCAGGGGATTGCGCAGATGCCCCCTGGGTTTGGGAAAGAGAGAATCCAGGCAGAGCACGCCCACGGGCGTGTCATAGTATCGTGTGCCGCCTTTCAGAATCATGGCCGTCTCCTTGCAACGCGGAAGAAGCGCGGAAAATCAGTTTTTGCGCAGATCGCGGACCCAGCCGATGATGCCGAAAAAGACCCAGACGCCGCAGGCGATGTTCAGCACAAAGGATGTATAGATCAGTATCTTGGTGAATTCCAGCATGGGAGTCTCCTGAATGATTGCGTGAACGGGCTCGGATTACAGTTGTTCCGGGGCGTACATGCCGCTTCGGGGCGGGCGGTTTTTCATGAGCTGGTGGATGACGAAGAGGACCAGGCAGTTGATGCCCATGCCCACCAGGTTGGCCGGAATGCCGAAGGGCTCGCCCAGCACTTTGTCGCTCCACAGCAGATAGCTCAAGCCGCCGATGACCATGGCGGGCGCGCCCGCGTAGGGCGAAATCCTGCCCCAGAGCAGGCCGCAGAGCAGGGGCGGAATGATGGTGGAGGGCCAGAGTTTGAAGACATAGAGCATCAGGCCGAAGACGTCCTGAAAGGTAATGGCCGCCAGAATGGCCCCGCCGCCCACCACCAGGGTGGAAAGGCGCGACTGGCGCAGCATCTGGGCCTGGGTCGCCTGGGGATTGATGAACTTGTTGTAGATGTCGCGCGTGTAGGAGACGCAGGCGGTGTTGATGAAGGCCGCGGCCGAGCTCATCACGGCGGCCAGCAGGGCGGCCAGCACCAGGCCCGTGATGCCCACGGGCAGCACGTCGCGGATCAGGTTGGTGAAGGCCAGATCCGGCTTGACGTCGGGTTGCAGGGCCATGGAGGCCAGACCGATGCCCGCCGTGGTGGCCAGGAAGAAGATCCAGTGTACGGAGAAGATCAGCACGCCCGCCTTGCTGTCCTTGGCCGACTTGGTGGAGGCATAGCGCTGGATGAAGTAGGGCGCGCAGAATTCGCCGAACAGGAAGCCGAAAAAGAGGCTGACGACCTGGATGGGTGACCAGTCCGCGAAGATTTTGAGATTGTCGACATAGGCGGGCGCGGCCTGAAGGTTGGCCATCATGACGTCGAAACCGCCGGCGTGGTCAATGGCCAGCCAGCCGCAGAGGCTTATGCCCACAATGATGATCACGTACTGGATGGCGTCGGTCATGGTCACGCCGAGCATGCCGCCGCAGCAGGTGTAGGCCAGGGTGATGGCCGAGGAGATCAGGGCCGCCGGGATCAGGTCGATGCCGGTGGCCGTCTGCATGATCGCGCCCATGGCCAGAATCTGCACGCCGAACAGCCCGAGGCAGAAGAGAAAGGAAACCACGGCGGACACAAGCCGCCCGGCATGGCCGTAGTAGAGGCCGCAGAGGTCGCCCAGGCCGTAGACGTTTTTGATGTTGTGCACGCGCCCGGCGATGTACAGGCCGGAGAAAATCTGGTTGATGACCACGCCCATCAACCCGGCGAAAACCACAATGCCCGTGGTGTGCATGAAGGCCACCCGGCCGATGGTGGCACCGCCGCCGCAGAGCGTGGCCGCGATGGCCGCGAAAAAGATGCTCATGGGCAGGCCGCGCCCGGCCACGGCGTAGTCGTCGAAGTTGGAGACCTTTTTCATGGCCCACCAGCCGATGTAAACGACCACGAAAAGGTAGAGGATGATGATGGAATAATCTATCCAGTTAATGGGCATGTCCGTCACTCCTGGGGGTTCGGGCAATTTCACGTTGAAACGGCCCTGGTGGCTGCGGAAGCAGCCGCCCGACGCGTGGGCGTATGCGCAATCCGTTTGCGCGGATAAACGCCGAAGCGGGCCTGCTTCAAATTCCGGGGATATATATTCTCAAAAGCTTTTCTCTTTACTCTTGCGCGGGATGGCGATCATTCCGGCGCGTGGAGATTGCAGTAGGTTTCAAGTTTCACGGGGCGGAAGGGGCTGCGCATGTGCAGGCAGCCCACGGCGTCGGGCCGCGCGCCCTGCGCACGGGCCGTAATCTCCGCCAAGGCCGGGCCGCACATGCGCCCCTGGCATTGGCCCATGCCGCAACGGGTCACGCGCTTGACCTCGTTGACCTCGTGAAAGCCTTCGGCCACGGCCTTGCGGATGGCGCCCGCGCTGACGCACTCACAGCGGCAGACCAGGGTTTCGTCCGGCACGTCGAAAATCTTCGGGTCAGGCGCGAAGACGTAACGCAAAAAGCCGCGCGCCGCGCGCAGCACGGCCAGTTTGCGCCGGGCCCCAGCCGCGCGGCGTCCGGCCTCGGCCGGGGAGATGACGCCCAGACGCCGGGCCGCGTCGATGCCGGCCAGCCAGCCCTTGAGGCGGCTGGCGTCGCCGCCGTGCACATAGGCGCCGTCGCCCGCCACATACAGGCCGTCCAGGCTGGTGCGACCGTTGGCGTCCACGTCCGGATACCAGCAGCGCTGGACCCGGTCCCAGCGCAGGCGCGCGCCCAGGGCGTTACAGATCTGGACGCGGGGGATGATGCCCTCATGGCGCAGCAGCACGGCGGCCGGAAGTTCCCTCGTTTCGCCCTTGGCGGCGTAGGAAACCTTTTCCAGGCTGTTCGCGCCCAGAGCCCGGATGTCCCGCGCGTTGCGGATGACGGGCACGCCGCCCCTGAGCACGCGCAGGGCCATGCGCAGGCCCTTGCCCAGATAGGGCGGGTCCAGCAGGGCGGCGGGCATGGCCGCGCCGGAGAGCAGACGTTGCGACAGGCTGCCCGTATCCAGCCAGGCCGCGATACGCACGCCCGCGTCCAGCAGATGCCCGGCCAGCAGAAGCAGCAGGGGGCCGTTGCCCGCCAGCACCACGGGGGCGTCCTTGTCCGCCGTGAGGCTGCCGCCGGAGCGCAGCAGAATGTCCGCCCCGCCCGCGCCCATGACGCCGGGCAGGGTCCAGCCCGGAAAGGGCACGGGCCGTTCCATGCCGCCGGGGGCCAGAATGACGTTGGCCGCGCTCAAACGTTGCGGCACATTGTCCACGCTGAAGGAAAGGCAGCGTCCTTCCATGCCCCAGACCACGGCGCGCGGCACGTATGTCGCGCCGCTGCCGCGGAAATCCTCCACCAGGCGCAGGCCCGCTTCACGTTCCCTGGGGTCCATGAGGGCCTGGGCCAGGGGGCTTTCCACATTGCGCAGCAACTGCCCGCCCGGCGCGGCCTGCTCGTCCAGCAGGGTCACCGTCAGGCCGCAGGAACGCGCCGCGCAGGCCGCGGCCAGACCGGCCGGGCCCGCGCCGACAATGACGACATCCGTATGCTTGTCCATCACTTGTCCTCCGGGGGCGTCTGCCGGTTCACGACCATGCCTTCCCGCACGGGCACCAGGCAGGACTGGACGTCGGCTTCGCCGTCGATTTCCATGAGGCATTCAAAACAGACGCCCATCAGGCAATAGGGCGCGCGCGGGCTGTGGTCCACGGGATGCGTCGCGGTACGCCCGGCGTGGGCGTGCCCCAGCACGGCGGCGGCCACGCTGATGCCCGCCGGAACGTCCAGGGCCCGCCCGTCAAAGATGATGCGCACAGTGGCTGTGTTGGCGTTGTGCATGAAAACTCCTTTCAGCAGGCGAAGCCGAAGCGTTTGAGCGTCATGCCGCGCGCGGTTTCGGGCAGCTCCCCGCCCAGAATGAAATCGGGCAGCAGACGGCTGTGCGCGGCGGCCATGGTCACGGCGCTGTGGGTATTGATCAGGCTCACCTGGGGGTGGCCGGGCAGGCGGCTGTAAATGGCCATATTGTCTTCCGGCATGACGCGCAGGCCGGACCAGGTCCGGATCAGGCGCTTTTTCGCCAGTTCCGGCCAGACCCGCATGGCCCAGCGGCCTTCCGTGGCCACCGAGGCGGGAACAACGCCGCTGTCGTGTCCCACGCGTTCATGCTTGAAGCCGATGATCACCGTGCCGCCGAAGGTCTGGGTGGCCCCCAGCACCGGAATGGGCATGACCATGGGCAGGCGTTCCACCAGCAGCACCTGGCCCTTGTCCGGATAGACCGGCAGATCCGGCACGGCGAAACGGGCGAAGCGCCGGTTTGCCAGACCGGCGGCCAGCACCAGGCGGCGGCAGAAATAGTCCCCGTTGCGGGTGGCGACGCGGTAGCCGCCCGCATGGGGGGTCACGTCGAGCACCAGGGTTTCCACATATTCGGCCCCCAGCCGGGGCAGAGCCGCCCGGTAGGCGCGCAGCAGGGCCAGCGGGTCGATGACGCCGTCCTCCTCACACCAGGCCGCGCCGCAGACCTCCGGACCAAAGGGGATTTTGGGCAGCTTTTTTTCCAGCTCGCCGCGTTCGATCACGGCCCCCCGGTATTCGCCCAGAGCTTCGCGCAGCTTGACGATGTAGTCGGCGCGCTTCTGAAAATCCTCCGCGCCGAGCACCGGAATCAGGCCGCCCGTGAAGTTCACGGGCACGTGCAGGCCGGAGATTTCTTCCAGTTCCCGGACCAGTTCCGGAAAGAGCCGCGAGGACATGAAGCCCCAGCGGGCGTATTCCGGCAGATGCAGGAATTTGGACTGGCACCAGATCAGCCCCACATTGGTGCGCGAGGCCATGTTGGTGCGGGTGGGCGCGTCCAGCACCGTGACCTTGCAGCCTTTTCCGGCCAGTCCGAAAGCCAGGGCCGCGCCGGAAATGCCGCCGCCCACGATGACGACGTCGCGTTCTCCGGATTTTCTTGACGGCGTTTTTTTGTCCATGCTTCGCCTCCCGGCGGCGGTTTGCTCAGGCCTTGTCCCTGTAAGCGATGCAGTCCACTTCCACGCGCAGATCGCTCATCATGGCGGCCTGCACGCAGACCCGGGCCGGGGCGTGCTCCGGCGTGAAAAATTCCGCGTAGACCTTGTTGAACTGGGCGAAGTCGCGCGGGTCGTCGATGAAGACGTTCACCCGCACCACGTCTTCCAGGCCGTAACCCGCCAGGGCCAGGGCCGCCTTGAGGTTGTTGAGGGCCGCGCGGGCCTGCACGGTCATGCTGCCGGAAACGATTTCGCCGTCGGCGGCGCGGGGCACCTGACCGCTGACGTAGAGCCAGCCGTCCGCGCCCGCGGCCTTGGAAAAGGGCAGCGCGCCCGCTTTGGCCGGAGTCCCGTAACGTGTGATGGGCATGTTTCCTCCCTAAAATATTTTGCGCTTGAAATTATCGCTTAACGGCGAAGTAAATTCGCCTTGCGATAATTTCGAGCTCCGGACAGGCCGGGGCAGGGCGCGCATTCGGGAGAGGAAAAGCAGGGACCATGCCAACTTTGGCTTGAAGTGTTTTTATTAGTATTTTAAGCGTGTTATGGTTGGTATTGATAAAAAGAGGCCATGGTTATGTAATAAAACGTGACAATCTGTGAAAAAAGAAGCACGTTGAAATCAGCATCAGCCGCGAATGCAGCCTGTCCGGGCGCGCATTTTCGTATTTAAGTGTAATAAAATTTTACATGTATTTTTTTATTACAAGGACAGCCCATGCTCAGCCAGATGTCCGCCATTCCGAACCTTGAGGAACTTATCCGGCGTTCGCACGCGCGTTCCGCGCGCTACGGCCTGGACCCGCATCTGGACGGCGCGCCCGAGGCCGGAGGTCTGAGCGCGGCGGGTCTGCGCAAGCGGATCAACGGGCAAAGGGAGTTCTTTGACCTGGCCCGGGCGCAGATCGACACGCTCTACGGCCTGCTCAAAGGCACGGGTTTCTGTATGGCCCTGGCCGACAGTGAGGGCTATGTGCTTTACGTGGTGGGGGACGCGGAACTGGTGGAGCATTTCAAACGGCGGCGCTGCCTGCCCGGCTACCGCTGGCTGGAGCGCGACGTGGGCACCTGCGCCATCGGTCTGGCCCTGGAGGAGAAGGTGCCGGTCTTTCTGCCCGGCGACGCCATGTTTTCCATGGACGCGCGCCGTCTGAGCAATGCGGGCGCGCCGGTTTTCGCGCCGGACGGCGGCGTTGTGCTGGGGGCCATTTCGCTCAGCGGCGAGTCGGCCATGATGCATGTGCACACCCTGGGCCTGGTGCGCCAGGCCGCGGAAACCGTGACCTCCCAGTTGCGCGAGCGGGAGCGCATGCGGGACCTGGCCACCACCAACCAGTATTTGCGCGCCCTTATCGAATCCGACTCGCGGGGCATTGTCACCGTGGACTCGCACGGCCGCATCGTGCAGACCAACCGTAGCGCCCGGCGGCTCTTCAGTCTGCCCGTCTCGCCCGCCGGGCGGGATTTCGAGGACTTTACCGGCGGCCGCAGCGGCGTGCTGGAACATCTCGCCACGGGCAAAAGTTTCAAGGCGCGCGAAATTCTCGCCCGGCACAGCGGCATGACGCATTTCGCTTCCTTTGACCCCATCTGCATGAGCAACGGTGAAGTGGTGGGCGGCCTGCTCACCGTGCAGGAAAAAAAGGAAGTCATGGGCATGGCCGTGGAAGTGACCGGCAGCCACGCCCATTTCACCTTTGATTCCATTCTGGGGTCCAGCGCCTGCTTGGGGCAGGCCCTGCGCCACGCGCGCATCGCGGCGGCCAGTACGGCCCCGGTGCTGCTCTGCGGCGAAACGGGCACGGGCAAGGAGCTCTTCGCCCAGGCCATCCATAACGGCGGGGAGCGGCGCAACCGGCCCTTTGTGGCCATCAACTGCGGGGCCATTCCCAAGGAACTCCTGGAAAGCGAGCTGTTCGGCTATGAGGAGGGGGCCTTTACCGGCGCGCGCAAGGGCGGGCGGCCCGGCAAGTTCGAGCTGGCCGATTCGGGCACGCTTTTTCTGGACGAAATCGGGGACATGCCCTTTGACATGCAGGTCAAGCTGCTGCGCGTGCTCCAGACCGGCGAGATCCAGCGCGTGGGCGGCCTGCGTACCGTGCCCGTGGATCTGCGCGTCATTTCGGCCACCAACAAGGATCTGAGGCAGGCCATCGAACAGCAGAAATTTCGCGCGGATCTCTATTACCGCATCAGCACTCTGAACATCCTTGTGCCGCCCTTGCGCGAGCGGCCGGAAGACATTCTGCCCCTGGCCGAGTATTTCATCCAGCGGCACAGGCTGCGTCTGAACAAACCCACGGCGGTCCTGCCGCCGGACACCGCCGCCATGCTCACGGCCCATGCCTGGCCCGGCAACGTCCGCCAGCTGGAAAGCGCGGTGGAGCGCGCCATGCATCTGGCCGAGGGCGGCGATCTGCTGGCCGAGCATTTCGGCATCGCCGGGCTGGAGCGGCCCCGGCAGGCGGCTCCATCGGAACCGTCCGGCGGCTCCGGCCAGGGCACCCTGGAAGACCTGGAGCAACGGGCCGTGGCCGAAGCTCTGGCCCGGCACAACGGCAATATCCGGGCCGCGTCCCGCGCCCTGGGCGTCAGCCGCCCCACGCTCTACCGGAAATTGAAGAAAATGGCGGGCCGGGACTGAAGCTGAGCCGCGTCGGAGTCGTCCGCCCCGGTTTTGCAAGGCCGCCTGATTGCCAAAATGCGGCGTTCTGGTAGCATTGCCATAAACACATCGCCAGGTTGGGTATTTCAACTCAAAGTTAATCTGCTCCAGGGGCGAAATTTTCAGCCGGGATATCCGCACTATCCCGGCTTTACATATTCAGTGAGGATGTCATGACACTCTTGGGAATGCATTTGGATTTTGCGGGAGCGCTGCTGATTTTCTGCCTGCGTCTCGCGGACGTGACTCTGGGTACGGTCAGAACCGTCCTGGTCATGCGCGGCGTGCGTTTTGTGGCGGCCCTGGTGGGCTTTTTCGAGATCGTCATCTGGGTGGTCGCCATCTCACGGGTCATGGCGCATCTGGACAACGTCTTCAACATCATTGCCTATGCCGGGGGCTACAGTTGCGGCATTCTGATGGGTATTTTCGTGGAAGAGCGCCTGGCTCTGGGCATCACCGTCGTCAATATCGTGGCGCCCGAGGACGACGAGCACCTTGCCGCCGTGTTGCGCAAAGCCGGTTTCGGCGTAACCCGGCTTGAGGCCTTCGGCATGCATGACGAAATGCACTTCTTGCGGGTGGTCTTGCCGCGCCGCAAGGTCAACAGCCTGGTGCGCCTGTGCAAGAAACTTTCGCCCAAGAGCTTTCTTACCATTGAGGATGTGCGCAGCGCGCACGGCGGCTATCTGCCGTAGGAGCTGTTTCTAAACGCGCGGTGCGGATTTCCGTGGAAAATCCGCACCGCGAAGAGCTCGCTTCAGCTTCTACAGCAGCTGGCCGTAGCGCCGGATGTAAGCCCGCTTCACCACGGTGGTCAGCAGCATATAGCCCAGGATCATGCCGCCCAGCCAGGGGAAATACCCGACGGGCAGGGCCGCCATGTCCAGGCCCCGGCCCAGGGAGGTGAAGGGGATGACCGTGCCCACGGCAATGCCCAGGCTGGTCAGGAGCGTCAACTGCCAGGCCGCCCGGCTCTCCACGAAGGGCAGCTTGGGCGTGCGGATCATGTGAACGACCAGGGTCTGGGACCAGAGCGACTCCACAAACCAGCCCGCCTGGAACAGCGCCGCGAAGGCGGCCTGCCCGGCCGGGTCCAGGCTGTGCCAGGGGCCGCCCAGAACCGCCGGGCAGATCAGCCGGTACATCAGGACAAAGGTCAGCAGATCGAAAATCGAGCTGGTGGGCCCGAGCCAGAGCATGAAGGAGCTGATGGAACCGGCGTCCCAGGTACGGGGTTGGTGCAGGAATTCCTCGTCCACATTGTCCCAGGGGATGGTGGTGCAGGACAGATCGTAGATCAGGTTGAGCACCAGAATCTGCAGGGGCGTCATGGGCAGGAAGGGCAGAAAGACGCTGGCCGCCAGCACCGAGAACATATTCCCGAAATTGGAACTCACCGTCATCTTGATGTACTTGATGATGTTGGCGTAGGTGCGGCGTCCTTCAATGACCCCGGCCTCCAGCACGGTGAGATCCTTTTCCAGCAGGATCACGCCCGCCGACTCGCGGGCCACGTCCACGGCGGTGTCCACGGAAATGCCCACATCGGCGGTGCGCATGGCCGCCGCGTCGTTGATGCCGTCGCCCATGAAGCCCGTCACATGGCCGTTGCCGCGCAGGCAGGCCACAATGCGCGCCTTCTGCTGCGGGCTGAGCTTGGCGAAGATATCCACCCGCTCTACTTCCTGCCGAAGGCGCTCGTCGTCCATATCCGCAAGATCCGCGCCCAGCAGCACGCGTTCGGCGGGCAGGCCCACCTGACGGCAGATGCTGCGGGTCACGGCGTCGTTGTCACCGGTGAGCACCTTGACGCGCACCCCGTAGTCGCGCAGGGCGGCCACGGCCTGGGCCGCCGATTCCTTGGGCGGGTCCAGAAAGGCCAGATAGCCCATGAGCACCATGTCGGCCTCGTCGGCTACGGAAAAGCTCCGGCCGCCGTCCGGCAGGGTTTTCCGGGCCACGCCCAGCACGCGCAGGCCGTCGGCATTGTAGCGGCGGGTGCGGGCCAGGATTTCCTCCCGCAGTTTCGGGGTCAGCGGCTCCACCTGGCCGTGGTATTCGGCCCAGGCGCAGACGGCCAGCATTTCCTCCAACGCGCCCTTGGTGATCATCCGGGTCTTGCCCAGGTGGTCGGCGACGACCACGCTCATGCGGCGGCGGCCGAAATCAAAGGGGATTTCATCCACTTTGACGTAGTCCCGCCGCAGGGTGAGCATGTCCAGGTCGTCGGCATGGTCCACAATGGCCACATCCAGCAGGTTTTTCAGGCCGGTCTGGAACCAGCTGTTCAGAAAGGCGTGGCGCAGCACGCGCTCGTCCTCGTTGCCGTGCACGTCCAGGGAATATTCCAGAATGATCTTGTCCCTGGTCAGGGTGCCGGTCTTGTCCGTGCAGAGCACGTCCATGGCCCCCAGGTTCTGGATGGCGTCCAGCCGCCGCACGATGACCTTTTTGCGGGCCATGAAGGCCGCGCCGCGCACCAGATTGGCGGAAACCACGGTGGGCAGCATTTCCGGCGTCAGGCCCACGGCCACGGACAGGGCGAAGAGCGCGGCCTCCACCCAGTCGCCCTTGGTGAAGCCGTTGATGAAAAAGACAATGGGCACCATGCAGGCCATGAAACGGATCAGCAGCCAGGACACGGCGCTGACGCCCTTGTCGAAACTGGTGCGGGTGGTGGTGTCGGCGATCTGGCGGGCCAGGGAGCCGAACAGGGTGGCGTTGCCCACGGCCAGCACCAGGGCCAGGGCCGAGCCGCTGACCACGTTGCTGCCCATGAAGGCCAGGTCGGCGCAGTCCAGCGGGCTCTGGGGCGGACTGGCCGGGGCGTCTGGAGAGGCGTCCGGCAGACCGGCGAATTTTTCCACCGGTTCGCTTTCGCCGGTCAGGGAGGACTGGCTGATGAAGAGGTCCTTGGCCTCCAGAATCCGCAGATCAGCCGGGATCATGTCCCCGGCGGCCAGGCGGACCACATCGCCGGGCACCAGCTCGCTGATGGGCCGTTCGCCGCCCCGGCCGTCGCGCAGCACGTCGATGGTGGTGTTGACCAGGGATTCCAGGCGGGCCACGGCGTCGCCGGAGCGGGCCTCCTGCACGAAGCGCAGCGTGCCGCTGATCAGCACCATGCCGCCCACGATGAGCACGGCCGTGAGATCCTTTTCCCCGGCGGCGGCCAGCAGATAGTCGGTGATGAAGGAAATGGCCGCGAGCAGCAGCAGAACCACGCTGAAGGGATTGAGAAATGCCCTGAGCAGTCGCAGGGGCAGAGGTTCCCGGCGGCTGCGGGTCAGGCGGTTTTCACCGTGGCGCCGGCGCAGGGCCGGGATTTGCGCGCTGTTCAGGCCCTGCGTGGACGAGTTGTAGGCGCGCAGCAGGGCGTCCGGCCGTTGCCGGGCGGCATCAAGCAGATGTTGCGAGGCGGCGCGCTTCGGCGCTGCCGGGGCGTGGGGGCGTCCGACGCCGCGCGCGGCGCGGTCCGCGCGGGACAGCGGGCGGGACGACGGACGCGGGGAATGGAATAAGGCTTTCAGAGTCGTGAAAAAGGAAAACATGGGAACCTCCTGGGACCGGCGCGGGACGCGCCGCTCTCAAGAGGCGTTCAGCGGGAGAGGGCGGGCGCGGGCAGGCCGGCGGGATTATGCGTACCGGGTTCAGGTGCGGGAAAGTCGGGACTGTCGGATGACATAAGGTCGTGCTCCTTTGTGCTGCTGAAACAAGGCATAATGATTACTGATTAAGGGAAAACGCCCGGAACGTCAAATCAGGGCGGGCCCGCGACCCATTCTCCGGTCAGCGCAACGCCGTCACAAAATCGTGGAGCAGGCGGACAGCCTCCACGGTCAGCCCCTCGCAGAGATGCGGCGGATCGCTTTTCTGAAAGCCGCCGGGCCGCAGCACCCGGCAATCGACCCCGCCGAAACGTTCCTGGAAGGCGGCGGCATAGCGGCCGCAGACGGCGCAGACTTCCTTTTCCGTCTTGCCCAGGGACGACGCATGGATTCCGAGGAAGAGCAGCGCGCCCTCCAGCAGGCCGCACTGGCAGCCCATGCGCCCGGCTCCGTTCAGGCCGATGGCCGCGCGGTCCAGCTGCGGGTCCAGGGGCGGATCGAAGAGGCGGCTCATGCAGTACAGGGTGGTGCGGGCACAGTTGATGTCCCTGTCCCAGTAACAGGCGCGGACCATTTCCGCGATCCGCCGGTCGGTTTCCTGATGCGCGTCCATAACGGCCTCACAAGCCCAGGAGTTGCCGCCAGCGGGGCAGTTCCGGGTTCAGATCCAGATAATCGGGCGGCAGGTCCAGGGGCGCCGCCGTTGCCAGGGCCAGGCGCACGTCCTCCAGATCGCCGGTGCGCGGCAGTTCCGGCACGTCCTGCAAGGGGCAGAGGTCAAAGTCGTCGCTGGGCAGCATGACCATGACCGGCAGGCCCTTGAGCGCCGCTTCCAGGGCGGCTGTGGTGGAATTGGAGGCCCAGACCGTCACGCCGGGCCGCAACTGTTCGGCAATGGGGCCGTCCGCCAGGCGGATTTCGCGCATCCGGCGGCCCAGCAGGGCGCGCAGGCGTTCTTCCACGGGCAGGTAGGGGTGGGGCTTGACGACAATATCCCAGCCTTCCAGCAGCCCGGCATGCACGGCGCGTGCCAGCAAGACCAGATGGGCCTCGGTTTCGTCGTTGAAAAAGCTGGTCAGGACCAGCAGCCGCTTGAGGCCGCCCGCGGGCGTAGTCGGCGCGGGGTCCGGGGCTTCCGTTTGCGCCGGAGCCGCGTCGGCGAGGTAGAGGTAGCGCAGGGCCTCCACTTCGCCCAGGCGCTCGGGCGGCATGCCCGCGTCCAGCCACTGGCGGCAGGCCGAGCGGCCGTTGCCCCGGATGGCGTCAGGTTGGAAGATCGCGCAGTCCGGCGCGCTGAAGGTGCGCGGGTCGTCGAAATAGCGGAAGTCCGTGGGCCGGATGGTGGAATGCTGCGCGCCGAAGACCGGCCCGTTCCCGGCCTCATGCGCGGCCTGGGTCAGCATGCGCTCCCAAGGGCAGTTTTCCAGCGGGAACAGGGTCCAGCGCTGCGGCCCGGCGCAGTGCGCATAGCTCTTGAAGGCCCGGTTCTGAAGGCAGCGCTCCAGGCCGCGCCAGCCCCGGAAGGATTCGGCCCAGTCGCCCTTGGCGTAGTCCCAGAAATTGAGCCGGGAACCGGCGAAGTGAAAGGCCGGGCGCGCGTGTTTTTCCAGGCGCAGGCTGGCCCAGCAGAGGCGCAGATGCCGCCACAGGGCTGCCCAGAGATCGCGGTGGCGCAGAAATTCTTCCAGATAGTGGAAGGAAAGGCCGTCTTTGCCTTTCTCGCGGAAACGGTCGCGCAGTTTGCGGCATTGGGCGAAGGAAAGCTGGGGCGCGGGAAAGCGGATGAACAGCCAGCGCACGAACTGCGCGCCTTCACGCCGGGCCTCCGCGTCAAGAACGTCGTGCAGCTTTTCCCAGTAGCGGGAGCGGAAGCGCCCCAGACCGGCGGCGTGCATGTCCAGATTAGGGAAATAGGTGGCAATGGTGGCGGCGGGCTTTTGCCCCGATGCGGGCGGCAGACAGTTTTTTTCTTTCCGGATGCAGGGCAGCTTGCGTCGTATGGTCCACCACCAGTGCGCGTAGCGGGCCGCGGCCCGCAAGGGCGCGGGGCAGGCGTTGTAGACCCGCCGCAGCAGGCTTTGCGCGGGCTTGAGGCGCAGCCCCGGCTCGTGGCATTCCACAAAGAGGCGGCCCGACACGGCGCAGAAATCCGCCAGCGTGTGGCGCAGGGTGGCGTCGCCGCCGCAGAGCCGCAGGGCCGTGAAGCCTTCCTCGTCCATGAGGCGTTCCAGGGCGCGCAGCTTGTAGATGGCGTAGAGATTGGGCGCCATCTTGGGGTGGCGCTCGTAGAGCAGGGAGCACCACCACATGGACAGGCTTTCCCCGGCTTTGAGTTTTTCCTGCAATTCCTTGCGGCCCACGCGCAAACGGCCCAGATCATAGGCCCAGGCCATGTGTTCGGCGCGGATCGCCACCAGGTCCGCATGGAGACGCGCGGGCAGGGATATCCGGCCTTCCGGCACTTCCCAGGCGCTCCAGTGGGCGACGGCCTGGCCCCGGCCGGAGGCGGGCGACGGTACGGACGGCTCCTTGGCCGGTTCCACCAGCAGCACCAGTTCTTTCATGGGCGCGCCTCCGTCGCGGCTTCGTCCAGGGCCGCGCGGACAGCCGGGCCGTAAGGCGGCCGCAGCACGCCCGCTTCGGTGATGATGCCGCTGATCAGCGCCGCCGGGGTCACGTCAAAAGCGAAGTTGTAAACCGGCACGTCCTCGGGCGTCACGCGCCGCCCCCCCGCATGGGTCACCTCCCCGGCCGGGCGTTCCTCAATGGGAATGGCCGTGCCGTCGGCCGTTTGCGGGTCAATGGTCGAGAGGGGCGCGGCCACATAGAAGGGGATGCCGAAATGCCGCGCCAGCAGGGCCACGCCGAAGGTGCCGATTTTGTTGGCCGCGTCGCCGTTGGCCGCGATGCGGTCCGCGCCCACCACCACGCGCTGGACGAGCCCTTTCTGCATCAGCAGGGCGCAGGCGTTGTCGCAGGCCACGGTAACCGGAATGCCGTCCTGGTGCAGTTCCCAGGCCGTGAGCCGCGCGCCCTGCAAAAAAGGGCGGGTTTCATCGGCAATGACCCGGATGCGCTTGCCCTGTTCCACTGCCGCGCGGATCACGCCCAGAGCCGTGCCGTAGCCCGCCGTAGCCAGGGCCCCGGCGTTGCAGTGGGTGAGCACCGTGTCTCCGTCCTCAAGGCAGTCCGCGCCGAAGCGGCCCAGGCGCTTGCAGGCGGCCACGTCCTCGTCCTGCATGGTCCGGGCCTCGCGCAGAAAAAGCTCCAGCAGGGCGGGGCGGTCCACATCTCCGGCGGCGCGTCGGCACGCGCGCATGCGTTCCACTGCCCAGCGCAGATTCACGGCCGTGGGCCGGGCGTCGGCAATGGCCTCCAGGGCGGCGTCCAGGCGCTCCCGCCAGCCGTCGCCGTCCCCGGTCCGGGAGACGGCCAGGGCGCAGCCCCAGGCGGCGGCGACGCCAATGGCCGGAGCGCCGCGTACCACCATGGTTTGCAGAGCCGTGATCACCTCGTCGGGCGTGCGGCAGACGAAATCCGCCTCCTCTCCCGGCAAAAGGCGTTGGTCCAGCAGATGCAGTTCCAGGGCGTCGCGATCAAAACGGATGTGGTCGTTCATGGCGTCTCCTTGTTCCCTGCCTTACACGACAATGCGTCCGATGGCAAAAAACGGCTTGCCGGAAGAGTGCCCGCGCCGGTATGGGGTCGGGTTCTGGACAGTCCCGCGAGCCGGGCATAGAGTTGCTCCGGCGGCAGGGGATTGTGCCCGCGCCGCCCACTACTCAGGAGGAAATCAAGATATGCGTTACGCATGGACTTTGCTGCTGGCCGGGGCATTGAGCCTGGGCCTGGCGGGCGCTGCCCTGGCGGCTCCGGACGGCTTCAAGGAGCACAAACTGCCGGGCTTGGCCATCGACCTGCCCTCGGACTGGCAAATCGCCCCCAAGGAGGCTCTGGCCCAAGTGCAGAAGCAGGCCGGGGACATGAAGGTGCTGCTGATGGCCCAGAGCCCGGAAGTGCCGCAGTTCGCCATTATGGAGCAGCCCGTGGGCGAGATGGACCAGGCCGCTTTCGCCAAACTGGATGAGGACGGCGTCAAGAAAATCTGCGCGCAGGCCATCGACGGCTTCAAGCGGGGCGGCGCCACGGAAGTGAACTGCGCGCGCGAAACAACGGCCAAGGGCGCGGCTCTGGCCGTGTCCGCGCTGTTCCCGGCCAGGGGTCTGTGCAATGTGAGCTGGGGATTTTACGAAGGCAAAAAGACCCTGGCCGTGAGCGCTATGCTCCGGCAGCGCGACACCAAACTGCCCGCCAAGCTGCAAACCGTTTTGAAGAGCATCAAGCTGGGCAACTAGAACAGTTACCACTTGAAATGCTCTGTCATGTAAGAGGCCGCGTCGTCTGACGCGGCCCTTTTGCGTGGTTTCGGGTCGCAAAACCGGTTCAGGCGTGCGGGCTGTTGTTGCTGAAACGGGCGGCATGCTCCTTGAGCGTGCGGTCCAGGGCCAGGAGCAGGCGTTGGGCCGAGGCCGGGGTCATGACGATGCGCCGGTCCAGGTCCACGGCCAGGACGTTTTCAGTACCGCCGTCCTGGGTGTTCAGGCTTTCGGGCTGACTCAGGCCGCAGCAGAGGATGACCTCCTCGGCCGTGCAGCGGGTCTGGAAGACATTGGCGTAGGACGTGCGGAGCCGCGCGCTGTTCAGGGCCACGCGGATTTGTTGGCCTTCGCCGGAAGCGGCGGTTTCGGCCCCGGTCTTGCCGGAATTTTTCTGTGCGCTCATGCTTACTTCCTTTTTGCGCCGGGGGCGGCGTTGTGATTGGCTTGGCCGGGGGTTTCCGGCGTTTTCCCCTTCTCGCCGGGCAGCTTGACGGACACCACGGGCAACGCCGGGAA
Source organism: Desulfovibrio fairfieldensis (assembly GCF_001553605.1). Lineage (NCBI taxonomy): Bacteria > Pseudomonadati > Thermodesulfobacteriota > Desulfovibrionia > Desulfovibrionales > Desulfovibrionaceae > Desulfovibrio > Desulfovibrio fairfieldensis. Next base: position 3,101,082 of record NZ_CP014229.1, on the reverse strand, counting down.
GACGGCCTTGCGGGCGTCCATGCCCTTGAGTATGGCTGCGGTGATGTCCAGGCTGGCGTCGGCGTCCAGCACATTCCGGCGGGGCAGAACCAGGGCGGCCTTGTGGGCCTTGCGCCAGGCTTTGACCTCTTCCAGCAACAGGCCGTTGACGACATTTTGTACGGCGGCCTCCTCGGCGGCCATCTGGCGGCGGAGGGCCAGCGCGCCGTCGCGGAGCACGGCCTCGCGCTCCTTGTCCGGAGCCTTGGCCCAGGCTTTTTGCAGATCGGCAAAGCCCTGTTCCAGGCGCCGACGGGCCTGGGCCAGATGGGCGCGCCCGGCCTCGGCGGCGCGGGATTGTGACATGATCCGCTCCAGATCGACCACGGCGGTCTGGGGCGCGGCGCTGGTGCTGCCCTCCAGACAGCCGCCCAGGAGGCAGGCGGCAAGGAGGGCCGTGAGGGCAAGCGTTGTTGCAGTGTGACGCATGGGGATGGTTTCCTGTTTTTATGTGTGTCGTGTCATTGAGGGCTTTTTTTATCCTGCCAGACGGAAAGGTCTTGTCATACGGATGATGTTCTGTGCGCCCTGCGGGCACGGGGGCTTACGGCGTGCCGCCGTTTTGGCCGCCTACGCGGCGTGCGGCAGGGGGCCGGGGGCGGCAGCCCCCAGGCCCCCTACAACCCCCTGCCCCCGCTGTACGTCGTAACGTGGTGACGCGGCGTCCCACGGGTCTTGCTCGCGTGGCTCGCTGCGCCCCGAAATCGCCGCGCGTCAATTTCCGGCAGCGGACGGCGTTTTGACTCGAAGCCCAGCCGTCAATGGCAATTGCGCGGCGCGGAGGGAGGCTTCAGCCGTTGGCGGCAAGGCAGCCTTACGGATGAAGACAGCAACGATAGGCGGCCCAAACGCCGGGAGGCGTAAAGCTCCTGTGCCCGCAGGGCACTATAAATCCAGTCCGGGCGACAAGCCCCCCTCGCCCCAAAAAACGGCGCGGCGGAATTCACCCGCCGCGCCGTTGCCCGCGCCCTTCAGGAAGGGACAAGAGCGCGGACTTCAGGAGGTGCCGCCCGCCGGGGAAGCGATGTCGGCGGACGGCAACCGGACCCGGGAAGCCCCCGCCTCCCGGATGTCCGGGCGCGGCGGCTCCTTACCCAATGGAGCCGCCGCGCTGATGTTAGAGGGTGTCGTCATGAGATGGATTTTCGTGCTATGTCAAGGAGAACGAGCCTTTTATGCAGGGAGTGTACTCTTCTGGTACTCGACCGAAATAAAAGGCGATGTTCGACGCGGAGATAACCGAAAAGACACTCATGGCGGCACCCTCTAGAACTCGTAGCGGAACGTCCCGAACACGCCGTGCGCCGTGCTCTTCGCGCCGAGCTGGATGTTGTAGTTCACGCCCAGGGACGTGGTATCGTTGCCGAATTCCAGGCCCAGGCCGCCCATGTAGGAGACGTAGTCCATGGTCTGAGTGTCCAGTTCCGCCTTGGTGCCCGTGCCGGTGAAGCGCACGTCGCTGCGGGCGTCAATGTCCCCGGCGGCCGGGATCACGGCCAGGTCCAGGCTGGGCTTGAAGTGCCAGCCGTTGCCCGTCTCGATTTGCTTGCTGAAGGCCACGCCCACCGGGAAGGTCCAGATGCTCTGGTTGATGGCGTCGCCCTTGAGCAGCGTGCCGCCGGACTTCACGTCGTATTCGTCGGTGTTCAGGCTCATGTAGCGCACGCCTACATGCGGGGTGATGTCCATGACGCTGGTTTCGAACCTGTATTCGCCGCGCAGGCCCGCACTGATGGCGTAGGCCGTCACGTCGCTCTTGAGCTTGCCCATCTGCATGCTTGCGGGCAGGTCCTGTTCCAGCTTGTTGTAGGTGGAGGTGTAGTTCACGTCGGCGGTCACGCCGAAGTTGTTCTGGGCCCAACCGGCATACGCGCCGATGCCCCAGAAGTTCATATTGTTGGTGGTTTCGTTGAGGTCGCCGGAGCCGGTGGCGTAGCCGCCGCCGATGTTGAAGGTGATGCCCGCGCGGATGGCGTTGTCGAAGGTGTAGTCCGCGCCGATGGCCACGCCGCCCAGGCCGCCGCTGAAGTCCATGTCGAAGTTTCCGGCCTTCATGCCGTAGCCGTTGCTGCTCTGGTACAGGGGCATGATCCACATGGCGAAGCCGGTCTTGGCGGCGTCTCCGGCGGAAGCGCCGGTTTGCATGGAGCCGTCCGGGGCCACGCTCTGGATGGCGTTGCCGCCGGGCTGGGCCAGGCTGGTACGCTGGGTCACGGCATTGCCCGCCGCGTTGCTGGCCGCCATGGTCATCTGCGGCACCGCGCCGACGAGCGCCATGCGCGCCGCGCTTTCAATGGTCACGGCGGCAGCGGCGTCATTGTTCAGATATTTTTCGCTGATGGCCCGGTTCAGGAATCGGACGCCCTTGGTCTCGGACATTTCACCGGCCGTGCCGGTGTTGCCCGCCAGGGCCATGTTGTTCACCACCTTGACCAGTTCGCCGTCGAGCTTGGGCATGAAGGCGGCGGCGGAAGTCAGCGCGCCCTTGTATTCGCCGGTGGCGCTCTTTTCCAGATGCACCAGCTTGGAGTCCGTGGAGAGGTTCGCGCCCACCCAGGCCGTGGAGTCGGCTTCGGTCGTGGGGGTAGTACCATCAGCTTTAAGGTAGTTTGTTGTCGTGAAACCATCCACCACAGTGTAGTCCGCACCGATTTTCGCCCCGGCGATGCGCAGTTTCGCCCCGTCGGTCAGGTTGAGCGTGCCGCCGGTCGCGGTCAGAGCCACATTGCCGCCGGTCGCCGCGTCGGCGTTGACCACCAGCAGGGATTTGCCGGAGAAGTCGGCAGTGTTGGCGGCGGGACTCAGCGAAGTGACGCCGCTATTCGTCTTGGTGCCGTCCACCTGAATGCCGCCATTGGTGTTATCCAGCGTCTGGGAACTGTAAATACCCAGCACGGAATCCACGCCGTTCCGGGTCAGGCCCGCGCCGTTGGTCGCGGCATTGACCTGGGAGGTCAGCCAGTTCGCGTCCGCGCTGCCGATAAGCAGCATGGAATTCTGGCCCACGCCCGCAAGCACATCGATGTCGCCGCTGTCAAAGTCGCCGACAGCCATCACGTTGGAGCCGGAAGTCCAGGCCGGGTCGATAAGCAGGCTGCCGCCCGCCATGTCCAGAGTGTTGACCGTCAGGCTGGTGGCCACGGTGTCTGTGTCCGAACCCACCTTGATGGTCTGTCCAGCGCCGGTCAGCGTATCCACCGTGACTTGCGCGCCGTTGCTGATTTCGCCGCCGCCGGACAGGGTCACGGCGTTGCCCGTGAAGCTGCCGCCCTCAATGGTCGCCGCGCTGGTCACGGTCAGATCGCCCACTACCGCCTGGGCATTGTCCAGAGCCAGAGAGCCCACGGAGCTGGCGTTGCTACCAGTCCCGCTGAGATCCAGGTAACCGTCAGTGATGGCCACAGTGCCGCTACCGGTCTTCAGAGTAGTGGCACGCACCTGGGTGGCCGTCACGTTTCCATTTGCAACCTGAGTATCAATAATGCCGCCCGAATGGACACTGGTGGCCTCAATGGCACCAGCGGTAATTTTTTCAAGCCCATACAGGTTCAGACTTTTGCCGGAGGCGGCGGTGATGCTAGAACTGCCAGCATTAATCTCACCCAAGGTGGCCTCAATGAGACCGCTGGCGTTGCTCGCGCCAGCAGTCAGGGTCACGTCGCCGGTGGTGGAATGGATTGTGCCGTTGTTCAGGCCGGTCACAGCGCTGGTAACAGTGATGTTACCTGTGGCCTTGACTATGCCGTTGTCGGCGGTCAGGGCGTCAGTGTTGATGGAAGCTGCGTTGATGGTGCCGCTGTTGGCATTGACGGTGCCGACCTTAGTTCCCGCAACGCCGATAGCTTCGGCATTCAGGGTTGCGCCGGTCGCGTTGATCACGCCGCCACCGTCAGTTTGGGCCGTGATGTCGCCGGTGATGAAAGACGCGCCGCCGTTGCCCATGGCGTTGAGCGTGCCGGTGCCGGTCAGCGTCACATTGCCCACCGTGCCCTGATTGTCCTTGCCCGCTTCGCCCAGAATCGCGGTGCCGGTGTTCGCCACCGTGAGAGCGCCCGCATTGTCGCTCGCGTCCGCGATGATGTTGCCGCCGTTCGCGCCGGAGAGCTGCAAGGTGCTGTTGGCGGCCACGCTCAGGGAAGTGGTCCCGGCCTGAAGTTCCGCACCCGCGTATGCGCCGGAGAGAGCGCCGTTCACATCCGTGACCGTGGCTTCGCGCAGGCTGTCGCTGGTGGTATTGCTCAGTTTTTTCGCGTCGGTATACGCAATAGTACTGCCGCCGCTGACGCCGCTGATATCGGCGTCGGCCACGTCAAGGAGACCGTTGCCGGTCATTAGGTTGGTTTTGAGCGTACCAAGATCGGCGGCGGTAATGCTTCCGATGCCGCTGACCTTGAAGGTGCCGCCGCCATTGATAGTGAGCACTTGGCCTACATTGTCCCAGTCAGTCGTTGTGGTCAGAGAATCTTTGGAAGCAACCAGAGTCCCAAGATTTTCCACTGTGGCTGCAACGCCGTTCGTGGTCTTCAGCGTGCCTTTGCTCACATCCAGCTCGGCGGGAAGGTTGCCCGCGTAGTCGATGTCCGTTCCGCCGCCCACGGTGAGCGCGCCGCCCTGGATGTCCAGGGTTTTGCCCTCGGCCAGGGTCCAGGCTCCACCGTTCACAGTCACCTTGGCGTTGTTGCCCGTGGCCGTAATGTCGGCATTCAGGCTGCCGCCGGGATTGACCGTGCCGTCAGACTTCACCTCGCCCAGCTTCAGTTCGGCGTTACTGCTGCTGCCGTCGACTTTCAGGCCGCCCGTGCCTCCGACGGAAAGCGTTGAAGAACCGTCTTCGCCCTTGAGCATGAGTTGGCCGGAGGACAGGGTGAAGGCTTGAGCAGCGTTCGGCGTCAGGGTCAGGCTGTTGACCTTGATTCTTCCCTTTTTATTGATCGACAGAGAATCACCGGTCAAAGTCAGATTCTGGACCTGAAGGCTGCCGTTGGCATCCACTGTAATCGATTTGCCGTCACTCTTATCGCCCAAAGTCGAAGTGGCCAGAGTGACATTTTCAGCCGTACCCAGACGAATCTTGGCATATCCGTTCTGGTCCGCGCCATAGCCATCAGGATCGTAACCGAGATAGACCTTGCCTGTCCCGGCCGTCAGATCTGTCAACGCCACATTGCCGTTCAGATTGAGTTCGCCTTCAACATGCAGGGTCCCCGCGCTGCTCAGCGTGCCGCCGCTGAGATTGTATTCCACGCCTCTATTGATGTTCAGCGCGCCGCCAGCCGCCACCGCCACCGTGCCGCCGGTCTGGTTGACCGTGGCGTCGCCGCTGGCCTTGAGGGCGTTGGCAAGGCCTTGTTTCTTGGCCAGCGCACCGGCCAGGGTCAGGTTGCCCTTCACGTCCAGGGTGCCGCCGTTGATGTTGACCGCATTGGCGGTCAGCACGCCATACTTGGAGGCAGACACGCTGATTTTGCCGTTGCCGGTGAGGGTCAGGGCGTTGTCCGCGCCGTAAGAGCGCAAAATGGCGGCCTTGCCGCTGTCGCCGCCCAACGCCACTTCGCCGCCGCTGATGTTGACCTGTCCGCCCACCACTTGGCCGTAGTCACCCACGGTGATTTTGCCGCCGCTTACGGTGGTGGCCGCGCCGTTCAGGCCGCCCACCAGCATGGCCCCGTCATCCCAGTTGGTGCCGCCGCCGATCCGCCCGGCAATGTTGGCCGTGCCGCCGCTGATAGTTACGGCATCCATCTGCAACTGGCTGCTGCTAATTTCCAGCTTGCCGCCGGTCATGCCAAAGGAGCCGGTCCAGGTGTCGGCCGCCTCGCTGGCGTTGTCCGTGGTGCCCAGCAGGCCGTGCGGGCCGGTATTGAGGGTCAGCATGCCGCCGTCATTCAGGGTGGTCGCACCGCTCACATAGAGATGGCCGGTGCTGGAACTGACGGTCAGGCTGTTGCCCGCGCCGCCGATGGTCAGGTTTTTGGCTTGCTCGCTCTGTGTCACGGATACCGAGCTCTCAATCACCACATCCTGATCCGCCCCCCAAGGAACCGCCGCCACGGCCAGACCCGCGCCGCCCAGGACCAGCGCCCCGGCCACGGCCAACGAGCCGAAGACATTGAGCAGGCCGCATTTTTTGAGTACAGCCCGGTATTTGTTAACAAGATTGCCGATAGCGCCCTTCGTCAGCATAGCATACCTCCCAGGAGCATCCGCTCCTCAAGAATTCATACGGAGCCCAATGCTCCTTTCCTTTACCGACAGATGTACTGTCGGTTTCCGGCTGGGCTTCGAGAATTTGTGGGAGAGCTATCTTGATGAAATAATGAGTATTTTTATAAAGTAGAAATTGGGAATTTTTTATCAGCGAGATGCTATTGCAAATTTATGCGGCTGAAAGTATCATTATTCAATAACTCATTGACAGTACATCTGTCGATGAATTGTATACATATCCGCTGGATATGCGTGCGGACATTTTTGATCTCTGTCGGAAGTGCAGTGTAACATGCCGTTTTTTCTGCTTTTCAGGTCCGGAATAAGGCCTCTGGCCTGAACGGCCCCGGTGGAGGAGATGAGGGGATGCGGAGAGGGCGACACGTGGCCCGTTGCGCGCATTTCCTATGTGGGCAGAAGTTCTTGACATACTCTCCAGTTGTACATATTTTTGTACAAAATGGAGTTTGTCATGAGCCAGGCCATTACCTATTCCGAGGCCCGTCAGAATCTGGCGGAAACCATGAATCGCGTATGCGACACGCATACGCCCCTGATCATCACCCGACGCAAGTCCCAACCAGTGGTCATGCTTTCGCTGGAGGACTACAGCAGTCTGGCTGAAACCTCCTATCTGCTGCAAAGTCCCGCCAATGCCGAGCGGTTGCGGGCGGCCCTAAGCGCCGCGGCCAAGGGGGAAACCACGCTTCGCCGGCTTGAGGAGGCATAGGCGTGCTGCTTGCCTGGACGCCGCAAGCCTGGGAGGATTACCTCTACTGGCAAGGTACGGACAAAAAAATCCTCAAACGTATCAACGCGCTTCTCCGTGACGCCCTGCGCGACTTCGGTTCTGGACTGGGCAAACCGGAAGCGTTGAAATTCGATCTCAACGGCTGCTGGTCACGCCGGATTGATCTCGCCCACCGCCTCGTCTATCGAGTGGATGAGCCCGCCGGACAGTTCATTGTGCTGCAATGCCGTTATCACTACTGACAAAAGCCCGTCCGCGCCTCCGCCGCGCCGCCCGGCTTATACAGCTTTGGTCTGGAGTGTTTGATTTTTTTTGAATCCAAGATATCCTAAAGCAGAGTGTCCTTGAAAGGTTTCACTTTTTCAAAGGCTCATTCAGCTAAAAAAGGCGGTTGCCGCTGCTGTCGATCTCCGTATGGTTCTGTTATGCCAAAGAAGACAGCTCTTCGATGTACGCGCCTGATGGCGGCCATCAGGGGTATGCCTGTACAGGCAAAGCACTCTGGGAACCTTGATAACTGCGATGCGCCGTTAGAGCATTTCAAGGTTGAAATACTCTAATATCAAAAGAAATGTCTTTACAAAAAATATATTTCTACGCTCAGTAGCTGGAAAATAGGTGTTAGCTATGCATTCAAAAATTATACCGATTAAGACTGAGCACGCACTTGCAGAAAGTGTCGTTTTTTTTACTCTATCCAAAAAAGCGGCAACATATATAGAATTTTTTAAAGATATATATTTATCTAATTTAATTGATAAAGAATGTGTTGTAAAGCGCACTCAAAAGCGTTCGTCAACAGAGATAGCATTACTAAAAAACGATAATATAATTTGGAAAATCATATTTGTTGATAAATGTATAGGTGTTGAGTGCCATGAATATACGAGATGGAGCAAATTTTTTGATATTGCAAAAAATATATTTTCTAACCTTGATGCATTTATATTAAATGATATAAAAGGCATAGGATTGTATGTTGAAGATGAATTTGATGTTATGATGGAAAAGGAGACAGGGAGAGATTTCGCGCTTAATGAACTTTTTAATAAAAAATCAAAATTTATAGTTCCTGTTTTTTTTGATACAAAATATCCACCGGCGCTCTCAGCGTACAGGTTTCATGAACATAATATACAATGTAAAAATTTTTCATATTGTTTGGAGAATGATATAAAAATCATAGCAAATTTTTCAGACAGTGGGTTAAATTTTATTGTTGCACATCGGCAAATTTCTTCTTTTAGAGATAAAAAGGGGAAAATTGGGAATACCGATATTAGAGAGATTTTTGAAACATTGACCCAAGTAATGCATGAACGCAATAAGGAATATGTGTCAAATATTTTAGAAAAAGACGTATTAAAAAGCATTGGATTGATGTAATATGCAATATCCTTTATCACAAGACGCCCTGATGCAGGGCTTCTGGATGGGCATTGCGGCCTCATTTTCAGCGATAAACGGTGCATATGAGAGGGAAGCGTGTTCGTCCAATTGCAATAGTATTGAACAGATTGTTTTTAGCAAAAAAGCTCCTCCTATTGCTGTTTCTTCGATCACTGAATATAAGTCATGCATAGAGCAACTTTTATCTGAAATCGATGAATATTATGATCTTCCTGAAGGCTGGGATAATGAATTAGAGGAAAAAACCAATCCGACCTGCCTGAGCCTTGCTAAAAAATTTGTATGTCTGCTTCAGCCCGCACACAAAATACCGGAATTTTCTGCCGCGACAGGTGAAGAAGTCGCCTTATATTGGCAAGAAGAGAATTTTTATTTTATTATTCACTTTTTCCAAAATAATTCTTTAAGATATTTTTGTAAGACCTCCAATTCCCAGATTTCGGGTGAAATTTTGTCTTTTTCTGACTCCATTCCCCAAGAAATTGAACTTCATATTTTAAAGAGACAGAGTTAAGGTATGAGTCAGATTGTTCGCTGGGTGCACCCCAAAAAAGTGAATAAAAACGGCACACTCAAGCCTTCAGCTTTTCCTCTAAGCCAGATATTGAAAGCAATGAACAGGTTGCCATCTGGAAAATGTGATAGCGGCACAATTTCCCTGGCTTCCTTTTTACTCTTAACAGCGCAAAATAAAGATGCAGCCAAGGCTAATGCCTGTAGCTATTGTTCAAGGGGTGCGAGACAAAACAGCACCTGGGATGACAGCGAGGAATGCGATTGCGAGAACCATGACATTGGTGCAAGGGGGGCGTGTACAACAAAAGATATTTTGTCAGAAATGGATTTTTCTCTGCAGAAGGCAATCAGTGAAGATAACCCGCTCCATGTTTTGTTATGCGCGAATTCAGAATTTGAAGGTAATGATCGAAATGACCCCGCTGCGATCCAAAAGCAATTGATAGACTCTTTTTCTGATATACAAACAGTAAAAAATTTATTTCAGTAATTGAATATTGCCCCCGCATCCTTGTTGCAATTTTTTATTTTAGTTTATTTTTTATATAATCCTTATAGTCGCAGCATGACTTTTCGTCACAAAAAATATTTTTCCTTTCGTTAAGGCTGCGAATTTTCAGCGTAGCGACCTCCAGTCAGGTTTGGGTTCCGCACATCCCACCCAGGCGGCGCGTCTTTACAAAAAGACGCGCCGCTGGCTATTCTGCACGCCAAGCCGGGCCGCGCGCCGTGCGCGCCCGACCTCTGGGGCAAGGAAACTTTGAGAATGTCTATTCTCAAAGTTAATCCGCGCCGGGGTCCGGGGGGCCGGTTCAAAACAAGCGAGAAGCACAATGGAAGAGTTTTCGCGTATCCAGCGCCTGCCTCCTTATGTCTTTGCCGTCGTGGGCGACCTCAAGATGAAGTTGCGTCGGCAGAATATCGACATCGTGGATTTCAGCATGGGCAATCCCGACATTCCCACGCCGGGCCATGTGGTGGACAAGCTGGTGGAGGCCGCGCAAAAACCGGTCAACCACCGCTATTCCCTGTCCAAGGGCATCCCCAATCTGCGCAAGGCCGTCTGTGACCGTTACGCCCGCCTCTACGGCGTGGAACTGGACCCGGAACGCGAAGCCATCGTGACCATGGGCTCCAAGGAAGGCCTGGCCCACCTCTCCCTGGCCATGCTGGAGCCCGGCGATGTGGTGCTGGCTCCGGACCCCACCTATCCCATCCATAAATATGCGCCGATCATCGCGGGCGCGGACGTGCGCAGCGTGCCCATCGGCCCGGGACGCGACTTTTTCGAGGATCTGACCGCCGCCACCCGCCAGGCCTGGCCCAAGCCCAAGCTGCTTTTCCTCTGCTATCCGCACAATCCCACCACCGAGGTGACGGACCTGGATTTCTTCCGCAAGGTGGTGGCCTTCGCCAAGGAGAACGGCCTCTGGGTCGTCCATGACCTGGCCTACGCGGATCTGGTTTTCGACGGCTACAAGGCCCCCAGTTTCCTTCAGGCCGAAGGGGCCAAGGATGTGGGCGTGGAGTTCTACACCCTGTCCAAGAGCTATTCCATGCCCGGCTGGCGTGTGGGCTTCTGTCTGGGCAATCCGCGTCTGGTGCACGCTCTGGCCCGGATCAAGAGCTATCTGGACTACGGCATCTTCCAGCCTATCCAGATCGCTTCCACCGTGGCCCTCAACGGGCCGGAGGACTGCGTGCACGAAATTTGCGACATCTACCGCGAGCGCCGCGACCGCCTCATTGAGGGGCTGGGGCGCATCGGCTGGGAGGTGCCCTCGCCCAAGGCCACCATGTTTGTCTGGGCGCGCATTCCCGAGCCCTTCCGCAAGATGGGTTCCGTGGAATTTTCCAAATTGCTGCTGACCGAGGCGCAGGTGGCCGTATCGCCGGGGCTGGGCTTCGGTTCCTACGGCGACGAGTACGTGCGTTTCGCCCTCATTGAAAACGAGCACCGCACCCGGCAGGCCATCAGCAATATGCGCCGCCTGCTCTCGGGCGCGCCGGAGTAAGCATGACGAAAGCCAACGAAAGCAAACCCCTGGTGGCCGGTCTGGCCGGTTTCGGCACGGTGGGCGGCGGCCTGGCGCGTCTGCTCAAGGAAAACGCGGACATCATCCGCCGCCGCACGGGCCGCGACATCGTGGTCAAGCGCGTGCTGGTGCGCAACGCCCAGAAGGCCCGCAACGTGCCGCTGCCCGAGGGCGCGGAACTGACCACCGACCCGGCGCTGCTCACCGACGATCCGGATATCGACGTGCTGGTGGAGCTCATCGGCGGCATTGACCAGGCCCGCGCGCTCATCGACCGCGCCCTGGACCAGGGCAAGCATATCGTCACGGCCAATAAGGCCCTGCTGGCCGAGGAGGGCCTGGCCCTCTTCCAGAAGGCCGAGCGCAAAAAGCGCATTCTGCGCTATGAGGCCAGCGTGGCCGGGGCCATCCCCATTGTCCAGGCCCTCAAGGAAAGCCTGACCGGCAACCGCATCGAGTCGCTGATGGGCATTCTCAACGGTACCAGCAATTACATCCTGTCGGAAATGACCTCCAACGGCCTGGATTTTGACCTGGCCCTCAAGCAGGCCCAGGAGCTGGGCTACGCCGAGGCCGATCCCACGCTGGACATCGACGGGCACGACGCGGCCCACAAGCTGATCCTGCTGATCCGCCTGGCCCACGGGGTCAATTATCCCTACACGGCCCTGTCCGTGCGCGGCATCCGGGGGCTTTCGGCCATGGACATCCGTCTGGCGCGCGAGTTCGGCTACCGTATCAAGCTCATCGGCCAGGTGCGCGAAGTGCGTTGCCCCGATGCGAAAAAGGACGGCAAGGAGTGCGCGGGCGACGGTTTTGACCGTCCGGTCCGCCTGGAAGCCGGGGTCTTTCCGGCCCTGGTGCACCATACCTTTCTGCTGGCGCGCGTGGGCGGCGTGTACAATGCCGCGCGGGTGGAGGCCAACGCGGCCGGGGCGCTCTTCTTCCACGGGCGCGGAGCCGGGGATCTGCCCACGGCCGGGGCCGTGCTGGCCGACCTGATGGCCGTGGCCCGCGAGGAGCGGCCCAACAACACGGGCTTTGTGGGCAAGGAACTGCCCAAGGCCGCCATTGTGCCGCCCGAGGAATGGCGCTCCTGCTACTACGTGCGGGTCATGGTCCAGGACGCGCCCGGCGTGCTGCGGGACATTTCCGGCTGCATGGCCGCCGAGGGCATCAGCGTGGCCCAGATGATCCAGAAAGCGGATGAGGGCCAGGGCGTGCCCCTGGTTTTCATGACCCATGAAACATCGGCCAGAGCCATGAGCGACGCCCTCCAGCGCGCGGTGGACGCGGGCCTGCTCAAGGAACCGGCGGTGTATTTCAGGGTGCTGTAGAAAGCGGCAATGCGGCGGCGGGTTCCGGAAGGGGCCCGCCGCTTCTCGTTTCGGTCGCGCCCGCAGGCCCCCCTCCCCCCCCCCCTCGACCCCGCCCCGCAAGTCTGGCATTCTTACGGCTGCCCGCCGGGGCAGGTTTGCCTCCGGTCCGGCGCGCCGCCGCGGCGGCCGGAAGGCGGCGCATGCATGTTCAACAATCAGACAGCATCAGCGGAGCCACGGCCCAACCATGATCATTCTCGATGAACCCTATGTCTCGCCGGAGCTGGCCGCCTACGCCGCCGCCCGGCAGGAATCCGTACTGGATAACGCCACGGCCCGCGCCTGCGCGCGCGAATACGGGGCGGCCCTTAATCTGGTGTCCGACGACGCCTTCGCGGCGCTCTGCCGGGGCGCGCCCCGCCTGTACACTTGTTCGGAAAACGCCCTGGAGTGGGTGTACAAAAAATCCGGCAACAACGCGCTGGTGGAACGCATCTGGCGGCTGAAGGACAAGGCGGCCTGCCGGGATCTGCTGGCCCCGCTCTATGGGGATTTTTTCTTCCGCCGGGTCACTCCGGCGGAGCTGGCGGTACTGCCCTTTGAGGAACTCAAGGTTCCCTGCGTGCTCAAACCCGCGGTGGGTTTTTTCAGCCTGGGCGTGTACAGCATTGAAAACGCGGCCCAGTGGGAGGCGGCCAAGGCCGCCGTGACCGAGGACGCCGCCCGCTGGAGCGAGCAATACCCGCCCGAGGTTGTGGGCGGCGGCACTTTCCTGCTGGAGGAATACATCCAGGGCGAGGAATACGCCGTGGACGTCTACTTTGACGAGCAGGGCCGGGCCGTGGTCTGCGACATTCTGCGGCACGAATTTTCCTCGGCTGCGGACGTCAGCGACCGCCTCTACTATACGAGCCGGGAGATCATCGAAAGCCGCCTGACTGAGTTCGAGGCCTGGTTCAACCGGGTCAACGGCCTGTTGGGCCTGCGCAATTTCCCGGTCCATGTGGAGCTGCGCCGGGACGACAAGGGCCGCATCGCGCCCATTGAATTCAATCCCCTGCGTTTCGCGGGCTGGTGCTCCACAGACGTCAGTCTTTTTGCCTGGGGTTTCCACTCCTACGGCTGCTTTCTGGAAGGCAGGCGTCCGGACTGGGAACGGGCCCTGGCCGGCAAGGCCGGGAAGCTCTATACCCTGATGGTGCTGAACAAGCCCGAAAACTGCTCGCCGGTGCAGAGCTTTGACTACGACGCCCTGCGCCGGGATTTCGGCAAGGTGCTGCATTTGCGGCCCTGCGATTTCAGGCGTTTTTCCCATTTCGGCTTTTTGTTTACCGAAACTCCGGCGGACCGGCGGGAAGAGCTGGACCGCATTATCCGTTCCGACCTTACGGAATATATGCAGTAAGGACATGTTTTATGTACAAACTCGAATTCACTACCAACGCGCGTTGCGAAATGCGCGACATTACCCCGGAGCTGCGCGCCCTGGCGGGCCGCATGGCCCGTGAGCGGGGTTGGCGGCAGGGAGCTCTGGCCCTGTTCTGCCCGCATACCACCTGCGGTCTGACCGTCAACGAAGGCGCGGACCCGGACGTGCGGCGCGACATGCTGGCCTTTTTCAGCCGCCTCGCGCCGGAGCAAGGCGACTACCGCCATGCCGAAGGCAACAGCGACGCCCACATCAAGGCCAGCCTGCACGGCCCCTCCCTGCTGCTTCTGATGGAGGACGGCGAAATCCGCCTGGGCACCTGGCAGTCCGTCTATCTCTGTGAGGGCGACGGCCCGCGCCGCCGTTCCCTCTGGCTGCAATGGCTGCCCGGCGAAAACGGAGAATGCGGGGAGGCCCGGCCATGAGCGGCACGCATGAAGTCACTCTGATCCTGACTCTGGCCGGTGGCCTTTCCGCCGCCCTGGTACTGGGTTTCATCACCCAGAAGCTGCATCTTTCGCCCCTGGTGGGCTATCTGCTGGCGGGCGTGCTGGTGGGCCCGCATTCGCCGGGCTTTGTGGCCGACGCGGCCACGGCGGCCCAATGCGCGGAGATCGGCGTGATCCTGCTGATGTTCGGCGTGGGCCTGCATTTCCATCTCAAGGACCTGCTGGCCGTGCGCAATATCGCCGTGGCCGGGGCTGTGGCCCAGATCGGCCTGACCACCGTGGCCAGCATGGGCATATTGTCCCTGTTCGGTTTTTCGCTCCTGGCCGGGGCCGTGTTCGGCATGTCCGTTTCCGTGGCCAGCACCGTGGTGCTGACCCGCGTGCTTTCCGACAACCACGCCCTGCACACCCGCACCGGCCATGTGGCCCTGGGCTGGCTGGTGGTGGAGGATCTCTTCACCATTCTGCTTCTGGTGCTGCTGCCCGCCGTGCTTACGCCCGAAGGCGGCGTCAGCGGCGGCGGTTTCTGGTCCGCCCTGGGCCTGACCCTGCTCAAGCTGGCCGCGCTTTCCGTGTTCACTCTGCTGGTGGGCCAGAAGCTGATCCCGCTTTTCCTGGGCTATGTGGCGCGCACCGGCACCCGCGATCTCTTCACCCTGGCGGTCATCGCCCTGGCGCTGGGCATTGCCGTGGCCGCCGCGCTCTTTTTTGACGCCTCCATGGCCCTGGGCGCGTTTCTGGCGGGCATGGTGGTGGGCCAGTCCGATTTCAGCGCCCGCGCCGCCGCCGAAGCCCTGCCCCTGCGCGACGCCTTTGCCGTGCTCTTTTTCGTTTCCGTGGGCATGCTTTTCGACCCGGCGGCCCTGCTCAGCGACTGGCCCCTGATGCTGGCGACCCTGGGCATCATTATTGTGGTCAAGCCGCTGGCGGCTCTGCTCATGACCACCCTGTTCCGGAAGCCTCTGCGCCTGAGCCTGTCCGTGGCCGTGGCTCTGGGCCAGATCGGCGAATTTTCCTTCATTCTGGCGGCCATGGGCATCAGCCACGGCCTGTTCGGACCCGAGGTGAACAACGCCATCATCCCGGCGGCCATGATTTCCATTACCCTCAACCCCCTGCTGTACCGGCGCATTGACGGCGCGGTCCGCTGGCTGGAGCGGCACGGCCCGGCCTGGCTCTCCCGCTCTCCTTTGCCGCGTCTGTCCGCCGAGGCTGTGGGGGCTGGCGGGACCGTCGAGGAAAACGAGCCCCACCGCGTGGTTGTGGTGGGTTACGGCCCGGTGGGCCGCAACCTCTGCCGCATCCTGCGCGACAGCGACATCACGCCGGTGGTGGTGGAAAACAACATCGACACGGTGCGCAAACTGCGCGCCGACGGCAAACCGGCGGTGCACGGCGACGCGGCCCAGGCCGAGGTGCTGCGCGAAGCCGGACTGGAACGGGCCGAGGCCCTGCTGCTGACCACGCCGTCCATTCCGGCCCGTGAAGTGACGCCCATTGCCCGCTCGGTCAATTCCGGCATCCGTATTCTGGCCAATACCGCCTTCCTGAGCGAGGCCCGTGCCCTGCGCAAGCTGGGCGTGGCCGAGGTCTTCAGCGGCGAACGGGAAGTGGCCCTGGCCATGTCCGAATTCCTGCTGCACGACCTGGGGGCCACGGACGCCCATGCGCAGAGTGAATTGCAGCGCCTGCGCGAGGAACTGGAATAGCCGTGCCATGTTCTTTTGTCCGCTGGCTGCGTCAGGCGAGCTTTGTATTCCGGTCGAGGACCGGCAGAGTCCACTCCCGTCATAAAAAGCTCGCCTTCCTTGCCGGCGGGCAAAATTCCTATGGCACGGCCTTGCTGGGGGCAAAACCGGATTCACCATGATTCTGCACCTGGATATGGACGCCTTTTTTGCCGCTGTGGAGCAAATGGACAACCCGGAACTGCGCGGCAAACCGGTGATCATCGGCGGCGGCCTGCGCGGGGTGGTGTCCACGGCCTCCTATGAGGCGCGGGTCTTCGGCGTGCATTCGGCCATGCCCATTGTCACGGCCCGGCGGCTCTGCCCGCAGGGCATCTTTGTCCACGGCCGCCGTCATCGTTATTCCGAGCTTTCGCGTGCCATCATGGCGGCCTTGGGCGATTTTTCCCCTTTGGTGGAACCGGCCAGCATCGACGAGGCCTATCTGGACGCCACGGGCCTCACGCGTTTGTTCGGCCCGCTGGAAGAGCTCATCGCGCGGATCAAGAGTCGGGTGGCCGAGGTGACGGGCGGCCTGACCTGCTCGGTGGGGGCCGCGCCCGTGAAGTTTCTGGCCAAGATCTGCTCGGATGTGAACAAGCCCGACGGCGTGTTCATCCTGCGGCCCGAGGATGTGGATGATTTCCTCCTGCCCCTGGAAGTGGGCCGCCTGCCCGGCGTGGGACGGCGCATGGTGGAGAGCCTGCGGGATCTGGGCATTGTGACCGTGGCCCAGTTGCGCCGCTACAGCCCGGAATTTCTGGAAAAGCGCTACGGCAAATGGGGCCGGGCCCTGCATGAGCGGGCCTGCGGCATTGATCCGCGCCCGGTCACGCCCGAGCGGCCCATGAAAAGCGAGAGTGCGGAATGCACCTTTGAGCGGGACACCCGCGACCGGGAGTTTCTGATCCGCATGCTTCTGGCCCACGCCGAGCGGGTGGGCGCCTCGCTGCGGCGACACAAGCTCAGCGGCCGGACCATCACCCTGAAGGTCAAGTTCGCGGATTTTCGCCAGATCACCCGGTCCCGCACCCTGGCGGAAGCCACCAACGCCACGGAGACCATTTTTGAGACCGGCCGGGAACTGCTGCGCGAACTCAAGCTGCCACAGGCCGTGCGGCTCATCGGCCTGGGTGTTTCCGGTTTTGAGGAGAATCCGGTCCAGCTTCTTCTGCCGGGCCGGGACCTGAGCAAGGCGCTGGGCAAGGGCGGTCATGATCCGCAACAGGAGGCCAAACGGCGCAAGCTGGACCAGGCCCTGGACACGCTGCGCGGGCGTTTCGGCAAGGAGGCCGTGCAGCGGGGCAGGCTGTTCCGGCCGGGCGAGGCTGGTGCGGAGGAAAAGCCGGGCAAAGAAAAGAAGGGCGGCAGGACGAAAAAAACGTGAGGTTCCGGCAACGCGACGAGTGCCTGGCGGACGCGCCGGGGGCGCTAGAGCATTTCAACTTTGAAAAAGTTGGAATGCGAGGCGGTGAGCAAATCGAGCCGCCCGCCGCAACGCGGTGTGGATTCAGCCGAAGAATGCGGTCTTCGGCTGAATGAACCTTTGAAACGTGTAGCGTTTCAAAGGCAATCTGCTCCAGGTTCAGTCCCGCCGGTTCTTTCGAAACAGGGCCATGTATTCCTGATTTCCTTTGGGCCCCTTGACGGCGGCGGGCAGCACGCCCTCGCTCGCCAGACTCAGGTTGGCCGCGCAAAAGGCCAGAATCTTGTCCACCGCGCGCTGGCGGGCGGCTTCGTCGCGTACCACGCCCTTGACCGTTTCGCCGGGCCCCAGCTCGAACTGGGGCTTGATCAGCACGGCCGCCAGACCGCCGGGCTTCAGCCAGGTCATGCACGGCGGCAGCACCAGCGTCAGGGAAATAAAGGAGACATCCGCCACCACCAGGTCCACGGCTTCGGGGATCAGCTCCGGCGGCGCGTGGCGCAGGTTCACGCCTTCCAGGCTGACGACCCTGGAGTCGGCGCGCAGTTTTTCATGCAACTGGTTGCGGCCCACGTCCACGGCGTAGACCCGCGCGGCCCCGCGCTGGAGCAGGCAGTCCGTGAAGCCGCCGGTGGAGGCTCCGGCGTCCAGGCAGACCAGGGCGCTCACGTCCAGATGGAAGTGGTCGAGGATGGTCAGCAGCTTGTAGGCCCCCCGGCTCACGTAGCGTTCGCTTTCCAGCAGGGCGAAGCGCGTTTCCGTGGGGTAGGGGTGGCCGGGCTTGGGCACGCGCTGCGGCGGCGCGCCGGGCGGCAGCAGGGGCTCGCCGTCCGGCCCGGTGGGCGAAAGGACGATCTGACCGGCCATGATCAGGCGGCGGGCCTGCTCCCGGCTTTCGGCCAGGCCCTGTTCAAAGGCCAGTTGGTCGGCGCGCTGACGCTTGTCTTTGGGCATGGGGCAGATATAGCCGCTCGGAGCCGCGCTGGCAATGGCGGTCCGCCCGCCTGATCCCGGCGCGCGAGGCGCTTGCCAAGCGACAAAAAGAGGTCTATATATGTCATCCCTGTCTGATATTCCCTTCAGGCAGAGTAAAAAAATTGCGCGGCGTCCGTAAAGGTCAGGCCCGTGCCGGTCCATTCCGGCAAGGCGGGCTGCTCGAAGCCGGGTCCGGCCGACTGCGACGAGGTTTTGTCATGAAAAAAGACATTCATCCCAAAGTGTTCATGGCCACCATTACCTGCGCCTGCGGCCATGAGGAGCAAGTGCTCTCCACCAAGGGCGAACAGGTGCATGTGGAAGTCTGCTCCGCCTGCCATCCCTTCTTCACCGGCAAGCAACGCTTCCTGGATACGGCCGGCCGCATTGACCGCTTCCGTAAAAAGTACGCCAAGTTTGAGCAGAAGTAAGCGCGGACCGGCCGGACGCATGCGTTTCGCCCCGCCGCCGGGCCTTGTGCCCGGCCTGCTGGCCCTTTTGCCCTGCCTGACGGCCGACTGCCCCCCGGTGGGCGGTCAGGCCGTCATGGAGGGCGTGATGATGCGCAACGGCGATACCTATGGTCTTGCCGTGCGCCGTCCGGACGGCGTCATTCGCGCCCAGCGGCTGCCCTGGTTTTCCCTGACCCGCCATGCCTGGCTCAAGAAGCCCTTTGTGCGGGGTTTTCCGGTTCTGCTGGAAACCCTGGTCAACGGCATCCAGGCCCTGAACCGTTCGGTGGAAGCCGCGGCCCAGGGCGAGGAGGAAGAGCTTTCGGGCTGGCATCTGGCTTTGAGCCTGGGCCTGGCGCTGGTCATGGCCGTCGCGCTTTTTGTGGTGGCCCCGCATCTGTTGTCGCTGGTCATGCTCTGGCTGCATTTGGGCGGCGACGTGGAAGGGCTGTCCTTCCATCTCTGGGACGGCTTCTTCAAGTGCTGCATCTTCATGGGCTATATCCGGCTGATTTCCTATGTGCCGGATATCCGTCGCGTGTTCCAGTACCACGGGGCCGAGCACAAGACCATCCACGCCTTTGAGAGCGGGGACGAGGTCAGCGCGGCCAGCGCCGCCCGCATGAGCCGCCTGCATCCGCGTTGCGGCACCACCTTTCTGCTCTTTGTGATCTGCATTTCGATCATTCTGCACGCGGTGCTGGTGCCCCTGCTGTTGATGATTTACACGCCCCAGAGCGCGATTGCCAAGCATGCCCTGACCATCGCCTTCAAACTTTTGCTCATGGTGCCCATCAGCGCCCTGGCCTACGAGCTGATCCGTTACGCGGCGCGCATGCCCGACGGCTTCTGGGCCACGCTGCTGCGCGCGCCGGGTCTGGCTCTGCAACGCCTGACCACCTACGAGCCGGACGAAGCCCAGCTGGATGTGGCCGTGGTTGCCCTGCGCGAGGCCCTGGGGCCGGACGCCGGGGACAACATCCGCACCGCGCCGTATACGGAAGCCTGACTTTTCACCCGCGCCGGGACAGGGCGGATTGCCTTTGAGACGCACACGTTTCAAAGGATTCATTCCGGTAAAAAATGCGGTTATCGCTGCTGTCGATCTCCGTATGGCTTCGTTGCCGCCAACGGGGACAGCCCCCTCGGGCTGCCTCGGTCGTTTTGCCGTGCGGGCCGTTGCCGCGCCCGCCAGGGGCCGGGTGGATCGTATTTTGTTCTTTTTCATCTTTTTGCAGTGCGTGTTGGAGATCGTATATGTTCGCCAAACTGGAAGGCCTTGAAAAGAAATATATGGAGCTGGAAGAAGCTCTGGCCCAGCCCGACGTGTTCAACGATCAGGAGCATTACCGCAAACTGACCAAGGCGCATGCCGATCTGCGTGAGATTGTGGATCTCTTCCGCCGCCACCGGGCCCTGCAGCAGGAAATGGCTGAAAACAAGCAACTGCTGCACGACGAGGACCCGGATATCCGGGATATGGCGCATGAGGAGATTCGCAGGGCAGAAAGCGAACTGCCCCGGATTGAGCAGGCCCTGAAAGTGGCCCTGCTGCCCACGGACCCCCTGGACGAAAAGAACACCATTCTGGAAATCCGGGCGGGCACCGGCGGGGAGGAGGCGGCCCTGTTCGCGGCGGATCTCTTCCGCATGTATACCCGCTATGCCGAGCTTCAGGGCTGGAAGGTGGAAATCATGAGCGAGTCGCCGTCCGAGTCCGGCGGCTACAAGGAAATCATCTGCCTGATCGCCGGCGACCGGGTCTACAGCCGACTTAAATTTGAAGCGGGCACCCACCGCGTGCAGCGCGTGCCCGCCACCGAAACCCAGGGCCGCATCCACACCTCGGCGGCCACCGTGGCCGTGATGCCCGAAGCCGAGGAAGTGGACGTGGAGATCCGGCCCGAAGACCTGCGCATCGATATTTACCGCGCTTCCGGCGCGGGCGGCCAGCACGTCAACAAGACGGAATCCGCCGTGCGCATCACCCATCTGCCCACTAACACGGTGGTCACCTGCCAGGATGAGCGCTCCCAGCACAAAAACAAGGCCCGGGCCATGAAGGTGCTGGCCTCGCGCATTCTGGCCGCCGAGCGTGAACGCCAGAATTCCGAACTCTCCGCCGACCGCAAGGCCCAGGTGGGTTCAGGCGACCGCTCCGAACGCATCCGCACCTACAATTTTCCACAGGGCCGCTGCACGGACCATCGCATCAACCTGACTCTCTATTCCCTGGACCGGATCATGGAAGGCGAACTGACTCCGCTGTTCGATGCCCTGTCCACAGCGGCGCAGACCGAGGCGCTCAAGGCGCAGGCCGGAGACTAGGCACAGCACCAAACCGGCGCATTTCGGCGGTCGCGGCAAGCCCTCATGGGCGGCCGCGACCGCCTTTTACGTTGAGTCGCCGTTGCGCGTGGTCTTCAGGGTGCGGTGGCTATGCCGGAGGCCGCCGCTGTTCGCCGTCGCCGTTGGCCAGGAGTTTTTCCAGCATCTCCATGAGCTTGTCGTTTTCAAGCGGCTTGGCAAGATGGCCGTTCATGCCGTTGGCCAGCACCAGGTCCACGTCTTCCTTGAAGGCATTGGCGGTCAGGGCGATGATCGGCACGCTTCGGGCATCGGGCCGGTCCATGGCGCGGATGGCTTTGGCCGCAGCGTAGCCGTCCATCCTGGGCATCTGCAGATCCATGAAAATCAGGTCATAGAAGTTGACGGGCGAGCGTGCGAACATCGCCACGGCTTCGGTTCCGTCCGCGGCCTCATCCATCCGCAGACCCAGGTTCGAAAGCTGTTCAATGACGATGATGCGGTTTATCTCCACGTCATCCACGAGCAAAATGCGCTTGCCCGCCAAGGCTGCCGGGCTTTTGTCGGGGGCTTCCCGCTGTTGCGGGGTGTTGTCCGCTTCCTTGAGCCAGAGCAAGAATGAAAATGCACTGCCCTTGCCCGGCGTGCTTGTGACGGCAATATCGCCGCCCATATGCTTGATGATGCTTTTGCTGATGGAGAGCCCGAGGCCCGTGCCGCCATAGGCGCGGGCAATGTGGGTGCCCCCCTGCTCAAAGGGCTTGAACAGGGTCTTGAGCGTTTCCTCGGCAATGCCCACGCCGTTGTCCTGAACCAGAAAGGAAATCAGGCGTTCGCCCCGGCGTCTGTCCTCCTGGCGCACCCGGAAAAGAATTTCCCCGAGTTCCGGCGTGAACTTGGCCGCATTGCCCAGCAGATTGATCAGCACCTGCCGCAGGCGCAGCGAGTCCGCTTTCAGATGCGCGGTTGCAATGCCTTCCACGGCAACATTGAAAGCAATGTTTTTCTCCATGCAGCGGGGACGGATAATGCTCTCCACGCTGTCCACAAGCTTGGAAAGCGCAAAACTGTCTTCGCTCAGTTCTATCTTGCCCGCCTCGATTTTGGAGATGTCCAGAATGTCGTTGAGCAGGCCCAGCAGATGGTGCGAGGAAACCTCTATCTGATTGGCGCAGTTCAGCAGTTCATCGGTGGGACTGCCCGCGTGTAGTTTTTTTCTGGCGATATTGGCCATGCCGATGATGGCATTCATGGGTGTGCGTATTTCATGGCTCATCCGGGCCAGGAAGGAGCTCTTGGCCTCGTTGGCCCTGTTGGCCGTGGCGCAGGCCTCCTGCAATTCCGTCTGGATCCGGCGCAGCTCCTTTTCCACGGCAACCCGCTGCGAAACGTCGCGGGCCA
Source organism: Desulfovibrio fairfieldensis (assembly GCF_001553605.1). Lineage (NCBI taxonomy): Bacteria > Pseudomonadati > Thermodesulfobacteriota > Desulfovibrionia > Desulfovibrionales > Desulfovibrionaceae > Desulfovibrio > Desulfovibrio fairfieldensis. Next base: position 3,078,638 of record NZ_CP014229.1, on the reverse strand, counting down.
CGCCCAGCAGGGCCAGAACCTCGCCCCCGGCATTGAATTGGGGGATGCGCACCACATCCATATTTTCGCTGTGGCCGTCGGCAAAATACACGGTTTCTTCGGTATACAGAGGCGTGCGTCCCTCGATGGCCGCCCGGAAATTTTCCAGCGAGCGGGCGGCGACCTCCGGCGGAAAGACGGCGGACGCGGGCAATCCGCGAATTTCCTCGGGAGTTTTATTCACCAGGGCCGCAAAGCGCGGGTTGACCGCCTGGTAGTTGCCCCCCTTGTCCTGATACCAGAGTATGTCCGGAGAATTGACGAAAATGGTTTCCAGCAGGGCGCGTTGTCGTTCAATGCGTTTCTGCTCCTCGATAATGGCGGTGACGTCGGCGGTATGCACAAGATGGCCCGTAACCACGCCCCGGCCGTCGGTCAGGCTCTCGGCCCTTCCCTGGTAGTAGCGGCCGGAATGTTCATGCCGGAGCACCTCCGGCTCTGTGCCGCGCGCCAGGCATGCCAGCGGGCAGTAAGCCGTGCCCGGAGGGAAGATGGTGTTTTCCGCATAGGGCTTGCCCAGCACATCTTCCAGGGATTTGCCGATCAGGGCGAGCCCGGCCTCGTTCATGTATGCCAGCTTGCCCGAGAGATCGACAATGCTGAGCGGGCCTTTGTCGCTGTTCACCAGGCTGTCGGCCAAACCGTCGAAGGAGTCGGACAGGGCCCCCATTTCATCCTTGACCGGCGCGCGAAAACGAAATTGCCGCTCGCCCGCGCGGAAGCGGGAGATGCCTCGGACCATCTGCGCGATGCGCCTGGTAAAGACCGAGGCCATCCAGATGGCGATGAGGATGACCAGCACGGACATGAGCGTTGTGGAAACGGACAGGCTCGCGGCGGTCTGCCAGAGGTTTTCGCCGATGGCCCGGTAGGTGTCTTCGGAAACGGCGGAAAGTTCCTCATCCGTGGCGCTGACGAGGTTTTGCAGGGTGGCCTGCGTCGTCATGGCCGGGCGGTGGAATTCATCCAGTCCCGCGCCCACGGCCACAAAGCCGAAGCCCCGGCGGCTGTTGCCGTATTGCCCGGTATAATAGGGAATGGCCGCCGCGGTGTTCAGCTTCCACAGGCCGCTCCATAAAATGCGAAAGGAGCCCGAGCCGCCGTCCCTGGTCAGGTCGAACCAGCCGGTACACTGCGGCGCGAAATTCAGATAGCGGCAATCCAGGCCCACCATGCCCCGGCGGGTCAGTTCAGCCGCTGGTTTTTTGCTGTTGGACTGGGCCTGAAAGGTGGGCACGTCCTCAATGAACGCGGCGTAACTTTTGCCGCTGGCCTGCCATTCCTCGTAAATTCGCTCTTCAAGCCAGGGAACCTGCGGGTCGCCGGTTTCGGGATCATAACCGGCGATGGAGTGGTGGCGGGGGTGACAAATGCTGCGGCCCTTGTGGTCCCAGATGAAGGCGTAATTGCCTTCAAAGGCGTCGGGCAGTTCCGTGTAGCGCTCAAGGGCCGGGGTCAGCCTGTCCACGAATTCCATGAGGTGGTCATGGTCCAGCGCAAGGGTGACGTAGCCCGTAACCGCGCCGTCGCGCACCACGGGCGAGGCCCAGCGCACCAGGCCCTTGAAGCGTATGCCGTTGGGATTTTCCTTGCCCGCATAGGCCTGCTTTTCCGGATCATAGGGGATATGGCGGGCCCGTGTATTGCTCGGCGTGTACATGCCGATGAAATTCGTGCCCACATATTGGCCGATGACGTCGGAAACGTAAATCTCGCCGGGCCTGAGTTTTTTTAGCTCCGCGAAATAACTTTCCGCCCTGACAAAGGTATTGCGCCTGTCGGCGATATTTTTGAGCGTTGGGGACAAAAGCGGGGAGGTGGTCACCTTGAGGCGCTCCATGCCGTCGAGGTCCACAAAGGTCATTTCAAGATACAGGGGGCGGGATTCACGTTCAAAGCCGTCGGGCGGCCGGTAGTGGAAGCTGTAGTCGTTTTCCTCAATGGAGGAGGTGATCCGCGGCGCGGGCGGCGGCGGGCTTGCCCGCTGCCAGGACCGCCCGTTGGCCGCCAGCTCCCACTGGCCGGGCTTGACGAGGCGGCCCAGCTTTTGGGCTGTGAAGTTGCGGTACAAGGCCTCGTCCGGGGGGAGAGCGGCGGCAAAAAGAATGTCCGCGTCGCGGTGATACAGAAAGTCGGCCACGGCGCGGGCCGTGTCGGTGGTCATGCGCTCTATCTCGGCGGTGGCACGGTTGTCCAGGGCCTGCACCGTGTCGTTGACCGCGATCTTGCCGGTATGATCAAGGGCCTTCACGGCCTTGCGCGAAATTTCCGCCGTGCGGACTTTCAGTTCCTCGCCGAGTTCCTTGGATTGCATCCAGGCCAGGAGGGCGAGCAGAATCAAAGGCAAGACTTTGATGGCCGCAAACAGGCTGATGAGTTTAGCGCGCATGCCCACGCCGAGATCCGCCAGTTTTTTTTCAAGGCGTGTCATCAAAGGCAGTCGTTTCGGGTCCACTTCGGGAACCTCCATGTGGCGTCAACGGGGAATCAATGGAAGAACTGAGAAAATGCGCGAAGGGCGGGATAAGACAGAGGTGTGGTTAGAGGGTCGGTACGGAGGGGTATTGTAATCTCATAGTCTGAAAGATGTTTTTCCGCAAGAGATGCGGGAAAAGCCGGAGAGCCGTTGCTTTTGCCTGTTTTGATGCGCCTTCAGGGAACCGGGATGAAGGGAGTCCGGAACGCGGACGCGCCGTGCCCAATTGTGAGGGGCACGGCGCGCGGCGCGAGAAAAGGCTGTAAGCGTGGGGCTCAGTCGTCTTCGGCAATGACCGCGCTGCTCCTGACAGACGCAAGCCGCAGATCCTGGATGGCCCGATATTCTTCCGAGGCGAAGCAGGCTTCCAGCGCGGCTCTGTCCGGAAAACGGATCATAATCACCCGGTCCGGCCGCCAGTCCCCGGCAAGATGCGCAAGCCGTTCGGTCCGCACTAGGTAGCGGCCGCCGTGACGTTCCACGATGGGCCTTACTTTCTTAATATAGGCATCATAGAGCGGACGGGCGGCCGGATTGTCGAGCTGGATGCTGACTATGAAAAATGCCGCCATGGCCGATTCCCCCTTGGCCTATATGCCCAATCAGGCTTTGGTCTTGTTGGTTTCGGCGGACAGGCCCTGGCCCGGCTTGATGATCTTAGTCATGGTCGCCACCATGCCGGCGGCGTCGGCCACGTCGGCCGGTATGATCATGCTGTTGCCGGTCTTGGCCAGCTTGCCGAATTCGTTGATGTAGGCCTCGGCCAGCCGGAGCTGGGCCGCGGCCACGCCGTCGTTGCCCAGCTGGTCGCCCACGATGCGGAGGCCCTCGGCCGTGGCCGTGGCCACGGTGCGGATCTGGGCGGCCTCGCCCTCGGCCTGGTTGATGATGGCCTGCTTCTGGCCTTCGGACTGGGCAATGGCCGCCGCCTTGGCGCCTTCGGCCCGGTTGATCTGCGACTGCATTTCGCCCTCGGATTCGGCGATGGTGGCACGCTTTTCACGTTCGGCGCGCATCTGTTTTTCCATGGCTTCCATGACCGTGGCCGGGGGCGTGATGTCGCGAATTTCATAGCGCAGCACCTTGACCCCCCAAGGCGCGGTGGCCGCATCCAGGGCCTCCACTACTTCCTGGTTGATGCGGGTACGTTCCTCAAAGGTCTTGTCCAGTTCCAGCTTGCCGATGACCGAGCGCAGCGAGGTCTGAGCCAGCTGAATGGCGCCCCATTCGTAATCGGAAATGCCGTAGGCGGATTTTTCCGGCGTGATGACCTGGAGGTAGAGCACGCCGTCAATGTCCACGCTGACGTTGTCGCGGGTGATGCAGGTCTGTTTGGGCACGTCCAGAACCTGCTCCTTGAGGCTGCGTTTGTAGGCCACCACATCCACAAAGGGCAGCAACAGGTGAAAGCCCGCGTAAAGCACCTTGTGGAATTTGCCCAGGCGTTCCACCACATAGGCGGATTGGTTGGGCACCACAACGGCGGTTTTGATCAGAACGATGATGACCAGTACCGCCAGCAGGAACAGCCAGCCGAACTGACCAAAGGATTCAAAGAGGGACATAGGAGCTCCGGAATGGTTGTGCGTGAAGGGGGAGGGCGGGGCCGCAAGGCTGAAGGCAGCGTCAGCTTTGAAATTGGTACAATTTCAAAGCGAATCTGCTCTAGATCCGCTCTCCCGAAGGGCCGTCGAAAGGGGCCACCCGCAACATCAGCGCATCGCCGGGCTGGGTGCCGAGCACGCGAACCGGGCGGCCTTCGTGGATTTCCGTTTCCGCCACGGCCCGCCAGAAGCTGCCGTCAATGCTCACCTCGCCCACTTCGCCGGGGCGCAGGGTTTTGCTGACCGTGCCTACGCGGTTCGTCAGGGGATGGGTCGGGGCATGGCCGCCCTGGTCATCGACCCGGTGGGCCCGGCCGCCGAAAACGGCGCGCAAATGGCGGCGCAGAAAAAGCAGGGTGAACAGGGAGACAAAGATGAACGTCACCAGCTGCCAGTTCAGGGAGAGGCCCAGCAGCGCGACGCAGGCTGTGACCCAAGCCCCGGCGCCGAAAAAGATCAGCACCAGGGTCGGGGCCATCAGCTCGATAAGCAGAAAAGCGAGACCCAGCAGAAACCAGAGCAGAGGCGCGCTCATGCCGCGCCTCCCGGACCGCGTACCCGCCGCAGGCTGAAGGCAGCGTCAACGTTGAGAATGTCACTTTTCAACGTTGATCCGCTGTTGTTGATCGGGAGCACGCGCCTACTGCTGCGGGCCCTGGTCGATATCAATGATCCGTGCCTGCAACCAGACATAGGCGTCCACTTCCTGGCCTTTTTCGGGCTCAAAGTCGCCCAGTACCATTTTGGAGACATAGAGCGCCAGGCGCATGGGCTCGCGGTTTTCAAAGGGGAAACTCAGATACAGGAGCTTGACCGGCATTTTTTCCAGCTGGCAGTCCTGGACTTCCTCAATGACGGCGCGCATCTGGTATTCGCAAAAGCGACGGCCCGGCATGATCATGTGGCGGCCCGCCACCTTGACCTTGAGCGGCGGCACGTCCAGACGGGATGCGCCGGGGTTTTCGGCCAGCCAGGCTTCGGCGTAGGCTTCAAATTTCGGGCCCTGGGTGATGGTCACCTCGTCCAGCAGGGCCTTGCGCAGGCCGTAGGCCAGACCGGCCAGCAGAAAAGTATGGGTGATGCCGGGCGTGAGGTCGTCACGGTCCCGCCCGTAGAGCGGGTCAAAGAACCACATGGGATTCTTGCCCTCGATCATGCTTACGGCCACATTGGCGCCCAGCCCGTTTTCCCAGGGGTGGACTTCCTCCACGGTCAGATCGTTGGGCAGGCCGTCCAGCAGGGGCACGGCGCTGACCGGAGCCAGTTTGCCGCCTTCTTCCCCGGCCACCAGCACCGAGGCGCGCACGGGCTGGTCCTGGGGCCAGGCCAGCAGGATGTGATCCCTGCCGCCGCGCTTCCACTGCCAGGCGGGACGGGTGCCGCCCTCGTGCATGACCGTGCCCACCACCTGGGGCACCACCGCGGCCGGATTCTGGCCGGTGAGCACGGCCCAGGCGTCGCCCAGGCCTTCGAAGTGGGTGCGGTTCTTGCCTTCGAGCATGGCTTCCATTTCTTCGGGCGTGGGCTCCCGTCCGTCAGGCATCGCGCCGTCGGCCGGGCTCACCTGCACAAACTGCTCAGCGGCGGGCCGTTCGGCAGCCTCTTCGGGCATTGTTTCCTTGCGTTTTCCGGGCATGCGAAAAATCCCCATCTGTGCGTCTCCGTCCTTCCGCTTCCCCCTTCGGGGAAGCGGAAGGACGGGACGCGACGTTATGTTCAGCGACGTCCGCCGCGATCACCACGGTCGCCGCGATCCCGGCCGCGTCCGCCGCGGTCATGCCGGTCGCCCCTGTCGCCGCGGTCGGAACGCGGCGGGCGGGCGGTTTCCTCGGGATTCCAGGGATGGCCCTGCTCTTCCAGGAGTACGGCCTTGCGGCTGGCGCGGATGCGGTCTCCGTTGATCTCAATGACCTTGACCAGCATGTCCTCGCCCAGGCGCGCCACGTCGCCGGGCTGCTCCACGCGGTTCACATCCAACTGGGACACATGGACCAGGGCTTCCACATTGGGCAGCACTTCCACAATGGCCCCGATTTCCATGACCTTGCGGACCTTGGCCAGGTAGTTCTTGCCCAGGTCGGGGCGCTGGTCGTAGTAGGCCACCATTTCGCGGGCCTTTTCCAGGGCTTCGGCCGTGGGCGCGAAAATGGACACCCGGCCCGAATCCTCGATGTCCACGGACGCGCCGGTGGCGGCCGTGATAGCTTTGATGTTCTTGCCGCCGGGGCCGATGATCAGACGGATGATGTCCGGGTTCACAAAGACTTCGGCGTGCTGCGGCGCGAAGCGCGAAAGCTCCTTGCGCGGCTCGGCGATGGCCCTGGCCATTTCGGCCAGGATGTGCAGGCGGCCTTCGCGTGCCTGCCGCATGGCGGCGCGCATGATGTCCGTGGTCAGGCCGGTGATCTTGATGTCCATCTGCACGCCGGTCACGCCGTCGGCCGTGCCCGCGATCTTGAAGTCCATGTCGCCCAGCGCGTCCTCATCGCCCAGAATGTCGGTGAGCACGATGAATTTTTCGCCTTCCTTGATCAGGCCCATGGCCACGCCGGCCACCGGCGCGCTGACCGGCACGCCCGCGTCCATCAGCGACAGGGAGCCGCCGCAGACCGCGGCCATGGAGGAGGAACCGTTGGATTCCATGGTTTCGGCCACCACCCGCAGGGTGAAGGGGAAATCCGCGTCCGCCGGAAGAATGGGCCGCAGGGATTTTTCCGCCAGGGCGCCGTGGCCGATTTCACGGCGCGACACGCGCACGGGCTTCACTTCGCCCACGCAGTAGGGCGGAAAGTTGTAGTGCAGCATGAAGCGCTTGGTCACGTCGCCGGTGAGCGAGTCCATGCGCTGCTCATCCGTGGAGGAACCCAGGGTGGCGATAACCAGGGACTTGGTCTCGCCCCGGCGGAACAGCGCCGAGCCGTGGGCCCGGGGCAGCACGCCCGTCTGGATCTGGATGGGGCGCACGCTTTTGGTGTCGCGTCCGTCGATGCGCGTGCCCTCGTTGACGATGCGGGCGCGCACCAACTTCTTTTCCAGGTCGCCGATGATGTCGCCCACGCTCTTCAGCGCGGCTTCGTTCTCGGCCCAGGCCGGGTCGGCCTTGAGGGCCTCCATGACTTTTCCCTTCACGGCCTTGCGGGCGTCCTTGCGTTCTAGCTTGTCCGGCACGCGCAGGGCGTCCTCGATGCCGGCCTCGCGGGCCAGCTCATGCACCCGCGCCAGCAGGGCGGGATCGTCCTCATGCGGGGTGAAGGCCATCTTGGCCTTGCCGCAGAGTTCGCGCAGCTGAAGCTGGGCGTCGATGAGCGGCTGGATTTCCTTGCGGCCCCAGTCCAGAGCCTCGATGATTACATCCTCGGACAGGAAGCGGGCATCGCCCTCCACCATGGTCAGGGCGTCGCGCGAGGCCGCGAAAAGGATGTTCAGGTCGCTCTGGGCCTGCTGCTCAAAGGAGGGATTGAGCACAAACTGGCCGTTGACCCGGCCGATGCGCCCGCCCGCCACCGGGCCCTCAAAGGGCAGGGGCGAAACCATCAAGGCCGCCGACGCGCCGGTCAGGGCCAGCACGTCGGACTCGTTCTCCTGGTCGGCGGAAATCACGCTGGCCAGCACCTGGACGTCCTCGTTCAGGCCTTTGGGAAAGAGCGGGCGGATGGGCCGGTCGATGAGGCGGGAAACCAGGGTTTCACGCTCCGAGGGACGGCCGATCTCGCGCCGGAAGAAGCTGCCGGGAATGCGTCCGGCGGCGTACATTTTTTCGGAATATTCCACCGTAAGCGGGAAAAAGCCCTTGTCGAATTCCAGGGGCTGGGAGCAGACCGTGACCAGCACCACCGTGCCGCCGCACTGCATCCAGACCGCGCCGTGGGCCTGATTGGCCAGACGGCCGCATTCAAAAATGACTTCCTTGCCGCCCACCTGGGCTGTGACCCTGGTGGGATTGAAAATATCCTGCAACATATGTGAATCCTTTGCTCGTCCGAAGGGGATTCCGGCAAAAGCGGGCAAATGAACGACAAATTTGCCTGATTTTCCCGGACCCCCCTTCTCTCGCGTTTGTGCCCCTGCGGGCGTTCATGCAGCCGCATCCGCGTCGCGGACGAACCGTAAGCCGAATGCGGCAAGGGGGAGTCCGCGACTCCCCCTTTCAGCCAAAAAGTTTACTTGCGCAAGCCCAGTTTTTCGATAAGCGCGCGGTAGCGCTGAACATCTTTCTTTTTCAGATAGTTCAGGATCTTGCGGCGCTGGCCCACCAGCTTGAGCAGGCCGGTACGGGAGTGGAAGTCCTTCTTGTGCACCTTGAAGTGCCCGGTCAGGCCTTCAATGCGCGCGGTGAGCAGCGCCACCTGGACTTCCGGGGAACCCGTGTCGCCTTCATGTTTGGCGTGGGCGTCAATAACCGTCTTTTTCTGTTCCGCATCCATGACCACAGCAGTTCTCCTTGAGAGGATGAAGTTAGTTCCAAAGTCCCCGCAATACGGCCCAGCAGGGCCCGCCCGGCGCATCCTCACGCCGCGCCAGAGCCAGGGCTTCGCCCTGGACCAGCAACAACGCCAAGTCGTCCTCCGCCGTCCCGTTATCGGACGGGGTTGCGGCGCAGGACACGGCAATGCCGTTGCGGACCCGCGCGGCCTGTTCCGGCGTGAGCTCCACCCTGGGCCAGTGCGGCAGCGCCGAGGCGATGGGACGCAGGCTGGCGGCCAGCAGGGCAGGGTCAGCCGTGAGGTCCCGCAGGTCGCGGGCCGCGTCAAGGCCGAAGGGGTGACTATACTCCCGGGTCAGTTCCGTGAGCACGGCTCCGCACCCAAGTCGCATCCCCAAGCTGTGGGCCAGGGAGCGTATGTAGGTGCCGGAACTGCAAGCGACCCGAAAGCGCACAAACGGCAGGCTCACATCGAGCGTGTCCGCCTGTGAAATTTCCATGCGTTTGACCTTGGCCGGAGCCGCCGCGCCCTTGCGGGCCAGCTTGTACAGAGGCTGGCCCTCATGCTTTGCCGCCGAATAGGGCGGCACGGGCTGCTCGCGCGCTTCTTGCCAGAGGCTGATCTCGCGCCGCACATCGCCTTCGCTGACGTGTTCCCAAGGCGCTTCGGTCAGCACCTGGCCCTGGCAGTCCCAGGTGTCCGTGGTCCGGCCCAGGCGCAGAACGCCGCTGTAGACCTTGCCGCCGCCCGCCATCAGGTGCGAGGAGAGCTTGGTGGCCTGCCCCAGCAACACCAGCAGCACGCCCGACGCCAGGGGGTCCAGCGTTCCGGCGTGGCCGATTTTTTTCTGCCCCAGACGCTTGAGCGCCGTCAGGCAGCGGGCCGATGTGGGGCCCGAGGGCTTGTTCAGCACCAGCACCCCGTGCAATTGGGGCAGCTGGGGCGGGCGCGTTTGCGGCGCGGCGGCGGTTTCCTCGTTGGTCATACGCAAGCATGCACCATAGCCGCAGTGCGGCGCGAAGTCAAAATGTTATCTGTTATCGACAGCGGATCAGATATTGTCTTCCCGGTCCAGTTGCGCGTTGACGGCCGCCAGCAGGGCTTCCTCGGCCCGGTCCGGCGTCATCCTCAAGGTGCCGCCCGCCGCGTTGAGGTGCCCGCCGCCGCCCAGGGCGGCCGCGGCCGCGCGCACGTCCGTGGCGCCGTAGGAACGCAGGCTGAATTTGCACAGTTCCGGGCTGTCCTCGCGCAGCAGGGCCGCCGCGCGCACCCCGCCCAGACGCCGCAACTGCTCCACAAAGCCTTCCAAATCCTCTTTGAGGGCCCGGCATTGGCGCAGATCTTCCAGCAGCACCCGGCAGAAAGCTATCTCGCCGTTGCGTTCCAGGCGGGCGCGGTCCATGAGCCGTCCCCAGAGGCGCATGCGGCCCATGCTCCAGGTGTTTTCCAGACGCTCGCGCAGCCCGGTCAGATCGCAGCCGTTGCGCACCAGATGCGCGCAGAGGGAAAAGACGTCCGCGCTGGTATTGCCGTGGCAGAAGCCGCCCGTGTCCGTGATGATGCCCAGGGCCACGTCGCAGGCCAGTTCGTTTTCGAGCGGCAGACCGGCGGCCAGGGCCACATAGGCCATGAGCTGGGCGGTGGCCGCCGCCTGGGGCTCCACCCAGTTTGCCAGACTGCCCATGCCGTTCCCGCCCAGATGGTGGTCGATGTTCACGCTGGTGAGGCGCGGCAGGCGATCGGCAAGTTCACTGCCTAGGCGGTGGGGTTCGCCGCAGTCCAGCAGCAGGGCGCTGCGGGGCGTGAAAGGCAGATGCCTCAGGCTGGTGCGCACCGTGCCGGGCAAGGGGAAGAACTTCAGGTACTGGGGCAGGCCGGTGCTGCTGTAGAGTATGAATTCCTTGCCCATGGCGCGCAGGATATGCCCGGCGGCGGCCAGGGAACCCACGGCGTCGCCGTCGGGGTTGACGTGGCCGGACACCAGGACGCGGTCCACGCCCCGCAGGGCTTGGGCCATACGTTGCGCGCCGTCCCGGAAGAACGCGGGAATCAGTTCAGTCTGCGGCATAAATCTCCACCTGGCTGCCCACCATTTCCTCGGAGCAGACCGCTTCCATCATCAGGGCGCATTTGTCCATGCGGCTACGGAGGTGGGTTTCGCTGTTGGAAATGGAAACCACGGCCAGACGCAGGCGGGTGAGGCAGTCCTCGGTGCCTGCTTCGGCGATGGCCACGTTGAATTTGTTGCGGGTTTTTTGTTTCAGGCTGTTGGCGACGCGGCGCTTGGCCTTGAGGTTGTCGTTGCCGTCCAGGCTGAATTCGACGGTCAGAACCGCCATGAACATGGGCATAAAAGCTGTGCCTTGGCTTGGGGCCGTTAATACGCCCTGGTTATTTGACGAAAAGCAGCCTTTTTCATGCTGCCTGTGTCAGCAAAACTATATTGTTTCCTTGGCAACATAAAAAATTTTTTAAGGAAGCTGACGACCAATGATGCCGGGAGGGAGAATAGTAGAGCAGGTATCGCGTGCGGTGATGGTACCGGCAACTTTTTTCAGCGTTGAGCGAAGCACCCTTGCTCCGCCGAAGCGGAGCGGAGGCGGATGGCCCGTGCCGGAGAATGCGGTAAAAATAAGAGTTTCTTTTGCAGGCAAGGAAGCGGCGCGGTTGGGACGCGCAACGTACTCAGGTACGTGAGCGTCCCAACCGCGCCGCTGACACAGCCAGCGGAAGAAAAACCGTTTTTCGCCGTATAACCCGGCAATCCAACCAGGCCGTAACCCGGCTTCCAGCCTCTACAGCGTCGCCGCTTCCTCCACAGTCTCGAAGGCTTCAATAATGTCGCCGATCTTGACGTCGTTGAAGTTCTCCAGGCCCACGCCGCATTCATTGCCCTTGACCACTTCCTTGGCGTCATCCTTGAAACGCTTGAGGGACGAGATCTTGCCGGTATAGACCACCACGCCGTCGCGCAGCAGGCGCACCCCGGCATTGCGGGCGATCTTGCCGTCCGCCACATAGGAACCGGCAATGACGCCGATCTTGGGCACGCTGAAGGTCTCGCGCACCTCGGCCTGACCCAGGTAGACCTCGCGCTGCACCGGGGCCAGCAGGCCGGCCATGGCGCTCTTGATGTCATCCACCAGCTTGTAGATGATATCGTAGAAGCGGATGTCCACGTTCTCGTGCTCGGCCACGTCCTTGATCTTGGACGTGGGACGCACGTTGAAGCCGATGATGATGGCCTTGGAGGCCGACGCCAGCAGAATGTCGGATTCCGTGATCGCGCCGGTGCCGCCATGCACCACGTTGAGGCGCACCTTGTCCGTGCTCTGCTTGTTCAGAGCCTCGGTAATGGCTTCCAGGCTGCCCTGCACGTCGGCTTTGACCACCAGATTGAGGGTCAGGGTTTCCTGATCCGAAGCCCGCTGGGAGAGGAACGTTTCCAGCGTGACTCGGGATTCGGAGGCCAGATCGCGTTCGCGCTGCTTGGCCGCGCGGGAATCGGCGATGCGGCGGGCCAGCTTTTCGTCGGCCACCACAAAGAATTCCTCGCCCGCCACGGGCACACCCTCAAAGCCCTGCACTTCCACGGGCAGGGAGGGTCCGGCTTCCTTGACCTTCTTGCCCTGGTCGTTGGTCAGGGCGCGCACGCGGCCCGAGAAGGGCCCGCAGACGAAGTTGTCGCCCTGCTTGAGCGTGCCTTCCTGAATCAGCACCGTGGCGATGGGGCCGCGGCCCTTGTCCAGCTTGGCTTCCACAATATGGCCGCGCGCGGGTTTGTCCGGGTTGGCCTTGAGCTCCATGATTTCCGATTGCAGGGCCACCATTTCCAGCAGATCGTCCAGGCCCAGGCGGGTCTTGGCCGAAACCTTGGCCACAATGGTGTCGCCGCCCCAATCCTCAGGCTGGAGACCCAGCTCGGCCAGCTCGCGCAGCACGCGGTCCGGGTCGGCGCCGGGCTTGTCCATTTTGTTCACGGCCACCATGATGGGCACGTTGGCCGCGCGCGAGTGGTTGATGGCCTCGCGGGTCTGCTCCATGACGCCGTCATCGGCGGCCACTACCAGGATGACCAGGTCCGTGACCTGCGCGCCGCGCGCCCGCATGGCCGTGAAGGCCTCGTGGCCCGGCGTGTCCAGAAAGACAATTTCGCCGCGCTTGGTCTTCACGTGGTAGGCGCCGATGTGCTGGGTGATGCCGCCCGCTTCGCCGCGGGTCACGTTGGATTTGCGGATGGCGTCCAGCAACGAGGTCTTGCCGTGGTCCACGTGACCCATGATGGTCACCACCGGCGGGCGCTGCTTCAGGGTTTCAGGCGCGTCGGCCTCCTTGGGCAGGAGATAGTCATCCTCGGAGAAGCCCGCCTTTTCCACTTCGTAGCCGAACTCGGCGGCCACCAGGGTGGCGGTGTCGATGTCCAGGGACTGGTTGATGGTCGCCATCACGCCCAGGCCGAAGAGCACCTTGATGATTTCATTGGCCTTGAGGCCCATCTGATGGGCCATGTCCGCCACGCGGATGGCTTCCGTGACGCGGATCTTGCGCTTGGCCGCCTTCAGGGGCTGGGTGGCCTGGGGCAGATTCACGGGCTTGCCGCCCTTGCGGCGTCCCTTGCCCCGGTTCAGGCGCGGCGAATCATCGTCGCTCTGGCGGCGGGCGAAATCTCCCTGCTGGAAGTCCACGGTACGGCGGCCCTTGAGCCGTTTTTTCTTGCTCTGACCGTCACGTCCGTCAGTGGGCTGGGCGGGCGCGGGCTGGCCGAAACCGCCGGGCCGTCCGGGACCACCGGGACGCGGGGCGCCCGTGCCTCCGGGTCTGCCAGCGCCCGCGGGGCCGCCGGGTCTGCCCGGGCCGCCGGGACGGGGTGAACGCGGGCCGTCGCCGGGCCGTCCGGGACCGCCGGGGCGGAAGCCGGGCGCGGAACGTGGGGCGGGGCGGCTGTCCTGCGAACCGGGCGCGGGACGTGAAATGATCCGCACCTGGGGCGCGGCGGGTTCAGGCCGGGATGCGCGACGCGGCGCGGCTTCACCGGCATCGTCCGACGCGGGCGCGGCATCGTCCGTCTGCCCGCCCTCGGAACGGGATTCTGCCGCACGCGGGAGCAGGCTGGGCGCGGAAGAGCCCTCGGGCACAGCCGAGGCGTCGGGCCGGGCCAGGCGGGAGGTTTTGGCGCTTTTTTCCGGGGCTTCGGCGGGGGGTTCGCTGGCCGGAGCCTCGGGAGCGGCTGCCTTTTCCTCCTCAACGGGCGCAACAGGAGCTTCGGGCGCGACCGGGCGCGCGGGTTCGTCGCCAGGGCGGCTGATGACGCGCGCGGCGGCCACCACACGGGCGGTCTTCTGTGCCTTGGGCGCGGCAGCGGGCGTTTCCGCAACTTCCGGAGCGGCGGCCTGGGCCGTGGCGCCTTCCGGCGCATCAGCGCGGGCGTCGGCCACCGGGGCCTCGGCTGCGGCTTTTTCAGCCGTGGCCGTGCTTACGGCAGCGACAGGCGCGCTTTCCGTTTCAGCTTTGGCCGCGGGAGCGACTTCGGCCTCGGAGGCCTTTTCTCCCGGCGCGGCAGCGGACGGCGCAACGGCCGGGCGCGCGGGTTCGGCGGGCGCGGCGTCCTTGCGGCGGCGGCGCACGATGACATTGGGCTGGACCTCCGTGCGCTCCACGCCGCCCTGCTTCCGGCCGGCGAAATGGTCGCGCAGGCGCGCCGCGTCCTCCACGGACACGGAGCCAGCCGTGGTCTTGGCCGGAAGGCCAAGATCACGCAGAGCGCGCAGCATGTCCTTGGACTGCACGTCGAGCTCTCCGGCGAGATCCTTTATCTTAATTTTTTCTTCAGGCATGGTTACCCCCCTTATCAAAGCTGTCGCCAACCGTAGCGCTGCTGTCCTTATCTGTAAGCGGTTGCGCCGCAACAGCTAAAGCAACGTTCTTTTTTCGCTTATCGGCTGCCGCATCGCTGCTGTCGGCATCCGTAACACTCGTTCCTCGTGCCACGGCTGCCGCGCGCCGTGTGCCGGGCCTGTATTTCGCGAATTTTCGCTCGCAGACAGGATCGGAACACACATACCAGCCCCTGCCCGGTCTGGTTTTTTCTACGTCAATACTCAAATTCCCCTGCGGGGTCAGCACATGGCGGTTCACGTCGGCCTTGGAAAAACGGCGGCGGCAGATAACGCACATCCGCACCGGACCTTCCGGCCTTTTTCGTTGTTCCGGCGCTTCCGGGCCGGATTCCCGCGCCGTTGCGGCGGCCTTATTTTTCCGCATCGCCGCTTCCGGCGTCTTCCGCTGTTTCGGGTGCCGCATCAGGCTCCGCCCCGTCTTCTTCGGGCCGGGCGTCCCCGTCTTCCGCTTCCTCTGTCCCGGCGGCCCTGCCCAGCTCCACGGCCGAGGACTCGGGCGTGCTCTCCACTACCGGCGCCAGGAAGTTGATGGCCGAGCGCAGGTCGGAAATGCGCGAAGCGCTGATGGTCAGCTTGTCGGCCAGTTCCTCGTCGCTGGCTTCACGCAGCGCGTCCAGCGAGGAATAGCCCGCTTCCAGCAGAGCTTCAATGGATACTTCCGCCACGCTGGCGACCTGCTCCAGGCCGTGGCCGATGGCATTGGCCTCGTTGTAGCGGGTTTCGGTAAAGATATCGACCTTCCAGCCCAGAAGGCGCGCGGCCAGCTTGACGTTCTGGCCCTTGCGGCCGATGGCGTTGGTGAGCTGGTCGTCGGGCACGATGACTTCCAGGAGGTTTTCCTCCTCGTCCACCACGATGCGCGAAACCAGGGCCGGGGCCAGGGCGTTGCGGGCGTAGGTGGCGATCTCCGGGCTCCAGACCACGATGTCGATGCGTTCGCCGCGCAGCTCCTGCACGATGTTCTGGATGCGCGAGCCGCGCACGCCCACGCAGGCGCCCACCGGGTCCACGTCCCGTTCGCGCGAGAGCACGGCCACCTTGGCGCGGGAACCGGGATCGCGGGCCACGCCCATGATCTGCACAACGCCGTCGTCCACTTCCGGCACTTCGCGGCGGAACAGGGCGGCCATGTAGTCGCGGTGCGCGCGGGAGATGACCACCTGCGGGCCGCGTCCCTCCTTGCGCACTTCGATGATCAGGGCCTGCACGCGGTCGCCGCGCTTGTAATGTTCGCGCGGGATCTGCTCCTCACGGGGCAGAATGGCCTCGGTGCGGCCCAGGTTGACCACCCAGCCGCCCTTGTCGCGGCGCTGGATGATGCCGGAGACGATTTCGCCCACGCGGTCCTTGTATTCCTCGTAAATGATTTCCTGCTCGGCGTCGCGCATGCGCTGGATGATGACCTGCTTGGCGGACTGGGCCGCGATGCGTCCCAGGTCCTCCACCTTGACCCGGAAGCCCATTTCGTCGTCCAACTGTACGGAGGGATCATGCTCGCGGGCGTCGGCCAAGGCAATCTGAGTGTCCTCGTTGGCCACGTCGTCGTCTTCCACCACGATTTTGAACTGGTATACCTCAATGTCGCCGGTGTCGTCATTGTAGGTCACTTCCACGTCCATATCCTCGCTGAAGCGGCGCAGCACCGAGGTGCGCACGGCGTCTTCCAGCGTGTCGATGAGCATGTCGCGGTCAAGGCCCTTGTCTTTGCTGATCTGATCAATGGCCTTTTTGAGTTCAAGATTCATGTCTGCCTCCGGCTGCCGCGCGTGGCGGCGTGAAATCGCTACTTCGCTTCAGGTGATGCCTCGCCGTGGGCGGGGACGGGACCGGCGCTCTTGCCGGGAGTTTTGCGGGAGCCCTTGCCTGACCCCTTGCCGGGCTTCACCGGCTGGCGGAAAATATACATGCGGCTGGCCCGGCGCACAGCCGCCCAGGGCAGGCGCACGGGCGGCAGGCCCTCGGGGCTGACCTCCCCTTCGGGGGAAAGCGCGGCGGGTTCCAGCACAAAGGCGTCCGCCTCAACGGCGGCGAGCCTGCCGCGCCAGAGGCGGCGGGGGGCCCCGCCTCCGCAATCCGCAGGTCCCGCGGCGGCTTCCGGGGCCACGGGGGCGTGCAGCCGGGCTTCCACCATGTCGCCCAGATAGGGGCGCATCTGGTCAAGGCTGAAAAAAAGGCGCGTGAGCCCGGGGGTGGATACTTCCAGCACATAGGCCGAGGGCACGGCGTCCTCCACTTCCAGGGCCAGGCCCAGATGGCGGGAGATTTCCTCGCACTGGCCTATGCTGGCTGAAGAGGGGGCTTCATTTTTCTCCCCGTCGGCGGCCTGAGGGCTTTCCGGCGCGCCGGAAGGAACGTCCACAAAGAGCCGCACCGCCATGCGCCCGGCCTGGACAACTTCCACGCCCCAGATGACCAGCCCCAGGGAGCGGACCACGGGTTCGGCCAGACGAATGACGGTTTCCTTGAGGGCGTTTTCGCTCATGTTTTCCTTACTGAGGGCGGCTAAAGATGAAGCCCGGAAAGGGACCTGCTTTTGCCGCGGGGACAAAAAAAAGGGGGCCTATTCAGGCCACCCCGTTGTGAACATACGTCCTGCATCAGGATGTGACGATATGCGCCGAAGCGTAAACCGTCTTGAATTGGACTCAATTAGCGCATGCCGCAATGCTTGTCAAGCAGGAGGTCCGGAAATAACCGTGGAAAATAAATTGCGTCGCGAATTACACAAGATAGACTAAAAGAAATCCGGTATTCGCCGTTAAGACTCGTGCGAGCGAGAAATATTGCCGAGGCGTTCACTGCAAGGGGATGGAAGTATGACGCTTTTTCAAAAATTTTCAGTAAGTTGCATTGCGACGGCCGCGCTGACGGCGGTTCTGGCCTGGGCCGGGACGGCTTTTTGTCCCGAGGGTCTGGGCGCCGCGGCACTGACCGGGGCCGTGTTGGCCGCGCTGTTTACGGCCTTTTGCCTGGGCCTGAGCGCGCGGCTGATTTTTCTGCGGCCCCTGAAGGCTGTGGGACAACGGCTGCGCGATCTGGCCGAGGGCCGCCTGGACGCGGCCCAGGTCTTCCGGGCCGAGGATCTGCCCGCAATCCACGCGGGCCTGGACGCCGCGCTGCGCGCGTTGAAATTCGAGCGCGGCCTGTCGCGCGGCGTGTTTCAGGGCCTGCCCATGCCCTATCTGCTGGTGGACGCGCAAGAGCGTACCACCAGCACCAATCAGGCCTGCCTGGACATGCTGGAGATTGACGACAGCGTGGAGTCCTGCCTGGGCAAAACCCTGGCGGAACTCTTTTACAATGATCCCGCGCGGGAGACGGCGGTGGGCAAAAGCATCCGCAACGGCGAGTACTTCCGTAATCTGGATATCGTCATCACCGGCCACAAGGGGCGGAAAATCGACGTGCTGGCCAATATTTTTCCCATCTACGACGAGGACAAGGCCTGCATCGGCGGGCTCTGCCTCTATGTGGACATGACGGCCCTGAAGCGGGCCGAGCAGCTCATCATGGACAAGAACGAGCGCATGGCCCTGGTGGCGCGGTCCCTGGAAGAAGCCGTGGGCAGGATTTCCGGCATTTCCGGCGGCCTGTCGCGGGGCATCCAGCAATCGGACAGCGGCGCGGCCGTGTCCGCCCAGCGGCTTGCCGAAGCGGCGGCCTCCATGAACGAAATGAACGCCACTGTGCGCGAGGTGGCGAAAAACGCCGAGGCCGCTTCCGGCGCGTCGGCCCTGACCAGGGAAAAGGCCGAAGCCGGTGCGCAGGTCGTGGAAAAGGCCGTGCGCAGCATCAAACAGGTGCATCAACTCTCCCTGGACCTCAGAGAGGACATGGGCCAGCTGGATGAGCACGCCCGCTCCATCAACCGGATCATGAACGTCATTTCGGATATCGCGGACCAGACCAACCTGCTGGCCCTGAACGCGGCCATTGAAGCGGCCAGGGCCGGGGACGCCGGGCGCGGCTTTGCCGTGGTGGCCGACGAGGTGCGCAATCTGGCCGAAAAAACCATGGCTTCCACCCAGGATGTGGGCAACGCCATCCAGGCCATTCAGGACAGCACGTCCAAAAGCATGGCCTCCGTGGACAAGGCAGTGGCCCAGATCGAACAGGCCACGGATCTGGCGGGTGAGTCCGGCCAGGCTTTGGAGGAGATCGTCACCACCGTGGAGCACACGGCCGGTCAGGTCAGCGCCATTGCCACGGCCAGCGAGCAGCAGTCCGCGGCCAGCGAGGAGATCAACCGCTCCATCGACCAGGTCAGCGGCATGGCCGCCGATACGGCCAAATCCATGGCCGAGGCCCGCGAGGAAATGGACCGGCTGGTGGAGCTGACCGGCACCCTGGAAGCGCTCATGGTCCGGCTCAAAGAATAGCCGGGGCCGCGTTCCAGCGGGACTGTCTTCAAAAATCAGGGCAATCAAAGGCCGCGCCGGGATATGGCGCGGCCTTGGCGTTTAGCTGACCGGCAGGGGCGCGCGGCCGATATTCCGGCGGCTATGCGCCGGGCAGGCGCGATTGTCCGCCCGGCCCAAAAATCTGATCCGCCAGTTTGCGGTGGGCGGCGGGCATGGCCAGATTTTCCAGTTCAACGGGCGTGACCCAGCGCCAGGCGCTGGCCGCCGTGAGGATGGGCGGGGCGGGCGGTTCCGCCGCTGTTGCGGCCGCCGTTGTCGCCGCCAGGCTGAGGGCGAAGCAGTGCAGGGTGATCCTGTAGGTGGTATAGCCGTGGCGGATGATGCCGTAGCTGCGGTCCACGGCCACGTCGAAGCCGGTTTCCTCGCCGAACTCGCGGGCAACGGCCTGTTCCGGGCTTTCGCCCGGCTCCACCCGGCCGCCGGGGAATTCCCAGAGATTGCCCCAGACCCCGGAGGCCAGGCGCTTTTGCACGAAAACCCGGCCCGTGTGGCGCAGCACGCCGGTGACCACCTCAATGGGCGTGATCGCGGCCCGTTTGCCGGGTACCGGGCGCTGGTCCACAATGCCCAGATGCAGGCTGACGCAGAAGGCGGCCAGGGGGCAGAGCGCGCAGCGCGGCTTTTTGCCGCAGACCAGCGCGCCCAGTTCCATCATGGCCTGGTTGTGCTCGCGGGCCCTGCCTTCGGGCACCAGGCGCAGCGCCCAGGCCCGCACGGCCGAGGCCGCCGGTTCCTGCTTGACCGGACCGTCCAGATCAAAGACGCGGGCCACCACCCGTTCCACATTGGCGTCCACGCAGGGCAGCTTTTCGCCGAAGGCGATGCTGGCGACGGCCCCGGCCGTGTACGGCCCCACGCCGGGCAGGGCGCGGATGTCCTCCAGGCCCGAGGGGAAGACGCCCTTGTGCTTTTCCATGATCAGCCGGGCCGCGGCCAGCACGTGACGGGCGCGCGAATAGTAGCCCAAGCCCTCCCAGAGGCGCAGCACTTCCTCTTCCGAGGCGGCGGCCAGCGCCGCCACGTCCGGAAAGCGGGCCATCCAGCGCGTGAAATAGCTCACCCCGCGTTCCATCTGAGTCTGCTGGAGCATGACCTCGGAAATCCAGACCTCATAGGGGGTGTAGTTGATGCGCCAGGGCAGGGGCCGCTGGTGCGCGGCGAACCAAGCCAGCAGGGCTTCCCGCAATTGCGGCAGATGCGCGTCGGGCGGCAGGTGGCGCGGCGGGACGGGTCGGGGGGCGGCCTCCAGGCCGGGCAGCATCGCCGGGGCGGCTCCGGGCCGCGCTGCGGGCTGTTTGGGAGGAATTTTCTTCGTTCCGGGCATGGGCGGCAGTGTATACCCCGGCCCCGGCATTGTCATCCGGCCCGGCCTGGCCTATATTTCAAAAACGGCCCATGCCGGGCCGAATATCCCCAATTTTTAAGGAGCAGGCATGGCTGACAATCCCACCGTGTTGCTGGAAACCTCGTCCGGCGACATCCTGATCGAACTTTTTCCGGACAAGGCTCCCCAGACCGTCGCCAATTTTTTGCAGTATGTGGATGACGGCTTTTATGAAAATACCATCTTCCACCGCGTGATCCCCGGCTTCATGATTCAGGGCGGCGGCATGGGCGCGCGCATGGACGAAAAGGACACCCGCGAGCCCGTGCAGAACGAGGCCGACAACGGCCTGAAGAACGAGCGCGGCACTCTCGCCATGGCCCGCACCCGCGACCCGCACAGCGCCACGGCCCAGTTTTTCATCAATCTGGTGGACAACGACTTTCTGGACCACAGCCAGCCCACGCTCGACGGCTGGGGCTACTGCGTGTTCGGCAAAGTCACCGAAGGCATGGACGTGGTGGACAAGATCGCCAAGGTCAAGACCAAGAGCATGGGCATGCACGAGAATGTGCCCGTGGACATGGTGCTGATCACCGGCGCGAGCCGCTTTGAGTAACAACGTCAAGGAGGCTGTATGTCCCGCGCAATCGTAATGGCGGCCCAGGGGCCGTTTCTGCACGCCTGGGGACTGCTGGAGGCCTATGTGGACGTCTGCCCGGATGAAATATGGGTGGAGAAAAACGGCGGCTGGCCCGTCTGGCAGCAGCTCGCCCACGCGATCATGGTGCTGGATTTTCTTGTGCTCGGCGAGAATGGGCAACTGCTGCCCGTGCCCTGCGACATGGACGCGCTCATGCTCAGGACGCAGGACGTTCCGGCGCTGGGCAAGACGGCCCTGCGGGACTACGCGGCCACGGTCAAGGCCCGCGTGGACAACTGGATCGCCGGGCTGGAAGACGCGGATCTGGCCCGCACTAACGTCGTGCTGAGCGCGAAGCTGGGCCGCGAAACCTCCTACGCGGCCACCCTGGTCATGCTGGCCTCGCACACCGACTACCATATCGGCTCCTGCGACGCGGCTTTGAGGAACCATGGTTTGCCGGGCGTGTTTTAGCTGAGACGGCTTGCCCTGTTTTCGCTGTGATGTTCTGGAAAGGCGGCGGCATGTTTTACCGGGAGGCCCCGGCCGAGCATGTCGCCGCCGTATGTTTGCCGGTGGGAAAGGCCGCGCCGGTGAAGGGGGATTGACTTTGAAAACGAAGCCCGCAAGCGGGGAAGCGGCGGTGCGGCAATTGCTGCATGAATATGGCGAACGGAACCGGGATGGAATTCTGGAACTCCTCACGGACGATGTGATCTGGATCGGCACGGCGGCACATGAGCAGATTTTCGGCAAACACGCGGTGGCCCGCTTGCTGGACGACGATCTGCGAACAGACGCGACGCCGTATGACGTGGAGCTCACGGACGTTAAAGAAATTGCTCTCGGACCGGTCGTGGCCACACTGTTCGTGCAGACCAGAGCATCCCTGCGGGGAAGAACGGATTTCGCCCTGGAATGCCGCAACACCTATACCTGCTGCGACAAGGGCGACGGCTTCAGGATTTGTTCGTGGCATTGCTCCACAGCGACGGCCCTGCAGAATGAGGATGAATATTTTCCGATTTCCTTTGCGGAAAATATCATGAAAAAAGCCACCCTGGATCCGGTGACGCGTATCATGAACCGGGCCAGCTTTGAGGAATCCGTACAGCTTTACCTCAAAGAGCGGCGCGGCAATTACGCGCTGGCCCTCATTGACCTGGATGATTTCAAGGGCGTCAACGACAGGTACGGGCATCATTGCGGCGACAAGGTGCTGGCCTTTGTCGCGCAACGCCTGAAAAGGGCTTTTGCGGAAACAGACCTTGTAGCGCGTCTGGGTGGCGATGAACTCGTGGCCTTTGTGCCTTCGCTGACCGGCGAGGAAGAGCTGCGGGCCAAGATTGAAGCCTTTTTCAGCGGCATCTCCCGCGCATTGACTCTTGATTCCCAGGTCTATATGCCCTCGGCAAGCGTGGGCGTGTGCATTTGCCGGGAAAAGCGGGGAATGAGCTACGAACAGTGTTACAAGGCGGCGGACGCCGCCATGTACCAGGCCAAGCACAGCGGCAAAAACGCATGGCGCTTCAAGCGCTTCTGAGAAGGAAAATCTTTTCGGGAAACAAAAATCCGCCGCTGCCTCAAGGCAGCGGCGGATCATAATTTTTGAAGAGCGGTCGGCCTTACTTGATCTGGCAGTTGCCGTCCTTGCAGTCCGGAGTGGGGTCCACGGGCGTGGCCTGGAAAAGCGCCACCTGCTCCTGGCCGTTGTTGTTGGCCAGCACCATGGTGAAGCGCATCAGCCCCTGGGGCAGAGCCGGCACGGCCGTACCCTTGAAGTAGCCGTTGGCCGTAAGCATCCTGGTGTTTCCGACCTTGGTGTCGCGCACGTTGGTGAGCGTCAGGCGGTCCACGACCAGCTCCTTGTTTTTGATGCCGGCGATGAAGTGCTCCTTGTCCTGGATATGGCCGTTGGAGCTGACGTGCCAGTAGTTAGGCGCCAGCAGCTTTTGCAGGGCGGCCACATCGCCGGTCATTACAGCTTCGGTGTACAAAGCCACGGTATCGGCCTTGGCATGAGCCACGCCGCCCGCCAGACAAAGGGCCAGAGCCAGAAGAAGCGGCACCAACTGTACAAATTTCATGACATTTCCTCCATAAAATCAAAGGCTTGTGACCGGGCAACGCCCGACTCCGCGCCGATGGGACGCTTTCTTTACGGCTACTTGTCGCGCCTGTCAAGAGGCTGCTGGAACTATTTGCCAAGCGGCGCGCTTTCCTCTACCCTTATCTAAGGAATATCCGTAAAAAGTAAATGCCGGTAACGCTTCCGGAACCGGCTTTTTTGAGCGCAGCAAACGCGAGAGTATATAACGCGAGGCTATAGATTATGTTGACCACTGTTTTGCAGACCATCGGCAATACGCCCATGCTCCGTCTGGATCTTTCCCGCGACCTGCCGGGCACGGTCTGGCTGAAGCTGGAAAACCGCAATCCCGGGGGCTCCATCAAGGACCGCGTGGCCTTTTACCTGATTGAGCGCGCCCTTGAAAACGGCGAGCTGGAGCCCGACGGCGTGTTGGTGGAGGCCACCAGCGGCAATATGGGCATCGGCATGGCCCTGGTCTCGGCCGTGCGCGGCCTGCGTTGCGTGCTCGCCATGCCGGAATCCATGAGCCTGGAGCGCCGCAATCTGCTCAAGGCCTTGGGCGCGGAGCTCAAGCTCACGCCCGCGGACAAGGGCATGGGCGCGGCCGTGCAGGAGGCGCACCGCATCGCCCAGGCCACGGGCGGCCATATTCTCGGCCAGTTCACCAATCCCGAGGCCGTGGAGGCCCATTACCAGAGCACCGGGCCGGAAATCTACAAGGACAGCGCGGGCAAGATGGACGTGCTGGTGGCCGGTGTGGGCTCGGGCTCGTCCATCACCGGCACGGGCCGTTTTCTGAAGGAGCGCATCCCCGGCTTCAAGGTCATGGCCGTGGAGCCCGCGGCTTCGCCCGTGCTCTCCGGCGGCAAGCCGGGGCCGCATCTGATCCAGGGCATCGGGGCGGGTTTTGTGCCGGAAATCCTGGACCGCGCCCTGCTGGACGAAATCATTCAGGTGGACGGCCGGGAGGCCATTGACATGGCCCGCAAGCTCATGCGCACCGAGGGCGTGTGCGCGGGCATCTCCACCGGAGCCAACGTGCTGGCCGCGCTGGGCGTGGCATCCCGTCCCGAAATGCGGGGCAAGAACATCGTCACCTTTGCCTGCGACACCGGCGAACGCTATATGTCCACAGCCCTGTTCCAGGATCAGGACTGAAATTTTCAGCGGTACGCAGGCGGCGGCCCGGTATATTTGCCGGGCCGCCGCTAATCTTTTCCGGCCGTTGTCCGATAAGAGAACGCAACGGCACTGACAGGCGCGGATGACGGAGCGCCGGCGTTTTTCCCGGTCGGACCGACATTCGGAAATTTTTTACCTATCCGCGCGGCGTCCCCCGCACATGGAGCAGCTATGGCGCAGACCAATATCTTGCTGGAAACCGGCACCAATGAGCTGGAAATCGTGGAATTTTACGTCAACCAGGACGGCTACGAAGCCCACTACGGCCTGAATGTGGCCAAGGTGGTGGAAATCGGGCGGCGGCAGACCGTCACGGCCATGCCGGAAATGCGCCACAAAGCCCTGCTGGGGGCCTTTCCCCATCGCAACGGCCGCATTGTGCCGCTCATCGACATGGCCCAGTTCCTGGGCAGCGGCCCCATCACCAATGAGGACGCCAAAGTCATTGTGACCGAGTTCAACACGGTCTGCACGGGCTTTCTGGTGTCGGGCGTCAACCGCATCTACCGCCTGAGCTGGACGGATGTGGAAGCGCCGGGCAATTTCCTGCAGAACGTCAGCCGCAGTTCCGTGACCGGCGTGGTGCGGTTGGAAGAGCGGGTCATTTTTCTCCTGGATCTGGAGGCCATTGTGGCCGAACTGCACCCGGCCATGGCCATCAGCTTTGACGGCGCGGCCATGAATGACGCCGACGGCAAGACCTACAATATCCTGCATGTGGACGATTCCAGCAGCATCCGTTCCCTGGTGCTGGATCTGCTCAACAAGGAAGGCCGCTTCAACGTGGTGCAGCACGTCAACGGCCAGGAAGCCTGGGATTATCTCCAGCGCCTGCGCGCCCGCAGCGAAGAGGAAGGCAAGCCCATTTCCTCCTATGTGCAGGGCATCATCAGCGACATTGAAATGCCGTCCATGGACGGTCTGGCCCTGTGCAAGCGGATCAAGACGGACCCGATGCTCAACCAGGTCCCGGTGGCTATTTTTTCCTCCATGATCAACGAAAGTCTGGCCCGCAAATGCGCCAGCGTGGGCGCGGACGCTCAATACACCAAGCCGGACCTCAAGGCCCTTTCGGTAAAGCTGCACGACCTGATCACCAGGGCCTGGGCGTAACAAACCGCTCCGCCGGACCACTCCCGTCCCGCCGCCGAGATCGCTCCCGGCGGCGGGACATTTTTTATTCAGTTCAGGAGCAGCAGAGATATTTGCGGCACGGCGGCCAGCACGGCCAGGGCCAGGAGCATGGCCAGCAGCAGATGTTTGTTGTGGGCCACGCTGGCCAGCAAGACGCCCACGGCGTCCGGCACGTTGTGGATCAGCAACAACTGGCCCGGGGCGCAGGTCACGCACATGATGATGAAGATGGTGACGTTGGTGATGGCCGCGCCTTTGAGCACTTCCCAGGCTTTGCTTCCAGGTCAGGGAACGCAGCAGCAGACCCTCCACCAGAAAGGCGTAGAGTACGGCTACGGATGCTGATCTGTCGCTTATAGATAGCCGAATAGTCTCGGCAGACAGAGTGAAATCTCCGGAATAAAAGCCACCAGCAACGTACACAAAATGAGTACGCCGATATAAGGCATGATGCCGATGACCACCGATTCCACGGGGATGTCCGCTATGCGTGAGGAGACGAAGAGATTTACGCCCAGCGGCGGGGACAACAGGGCTACTTCGTTGGTCAGTACGAGGAAAATGCCGAAATGCACTGGGTCGATGCCGAGTTGCGTCACGATGGGCATAAGCACCGGCACGAGGATGATAAGCGTCGCCAGCGTTTCGAGGAACATGCCGAGCACAAGCAACAGGGCGAGAATCAGCAGCATAATGACGGTCTTGCTTTGGGAGAAAGCAAGAAAGGCTTCGGCCAGACGCAAGGGTACCTGCTCATAGGTCAGCAGCTTGCCGAAAAGTGTGGACGAACCAACGATAAGCAGCACTACGCCACAGAGCATGGCTCCGTCCACAAAGGAGTGGTAAATTTTGTTCCATGTCAGTTGCCGGTTGACGAGGCCCCCGACGAGAAATGCCCAAATCACCGCCACCACCGAGGCTTCCACTGGCGTGCAGATGCCGGAATAGATAGAGCCGAGGATGATGAAGGGCGTCAGTAGAGACGGCAGATATCTGAAGCAGGTTTTGCAGAAATGGGCGACATTGAATGGGGGTTGAGAGACATCGCCGGAAAAATCCTGTCTTTTGGCGATGAACCAGGCCGTTAGGCTCATAAAGAAGGCAACCATGAAGCCCGGTACGAAACCGGCTGTAAATAGACTGGTGATGGAGACATTACCCATGATCCCATAAATGATTAACGGGTTGCTCGGCGGGATGAGGATGCCGATGGTGCCCCCGGAAGAGGAGGCCGCAGCCGCATAGCGTGGGCTGTAGCCGTTACGGATCATGGAGGGGATGAGTAGGGTTCCCACGGCGGCGACTGTTCCCGGTCCCGAGCCGGAGATGGCGGCAAAGAAGGTACAGGCCAGGATGGTCGTGATGCCCAGGCCTCCGTGGATGCGCCCGGTCAGCTGTTTGACCGTATCGATGATCTGGTTGGTGATGCCGCCGCGCTCCATGAGCGACCCCGCCACGACAAAGACGGGGATGGCCAGCAGGGCAAAGGAATTCAATCCCTCAAACAGGGCTTCATGAATGATTTCAAGGGGGAGCGTGCCCGCACAGACAAGGGCGATGATGGTTGACCCGATGAGTACCATGTAGATAGGGACGCCAATCAGGATAAGCAGGAGCAGGCTTGTTCCGAGTATGGTCAGCGTATCCATCAGAGATCCCCTTCGCCTGCATTTTTGACGAGATTTTCCAATGTCCCTCGCCGCCAGTTGACAACCCAGGCTTCGATGCAGCGCCAGCTTGCCAGAACAAAGCAAACAGGGATGACCATTTCAACATAGCCTTTGACGATGCCCAAGGTGGCTGAAATTTCGGGGAAATCAAAATTTTCCGCGATGGAGGAGAAACATACCCAGGCGACAAAAAAATTGAATGCGATACAGATGGCGTCGGCGATGAAGCGGAAAATGAGTCGAGTCCGTACGGAAGCCCGCAAAAACTGCGCGGTGATGCGCACCTGCGTCAGCCGTTTGGTGGCAAAGCACATGGCCACGTAGACGGTCCAGATGAAGCAATAGCGGCTGAGTTCTTCCGTCCAGGCCAGAGCGTCGCCTGTCAGTGTTCTGATACCCACCTGTAGGATGAGGCAGAGGACCATAACCGCACTGAAAAGGAAACAGAGGTATTCTTCGAGGTTGTCGTAAAGTTTGCGGAGCATGCCTCTCCTCCCTCCCGTCGTCGGTGGGCCGAAGCCGTATGGCTCCGGCCCGGTTCAGCCTACTTTTGCCCCATGACGGCCAGTGCTTTGTCCAACACTTCCTTCCCGCCGATCACGTTATAGTACTTGGGCCAGATGGCGCGAGCCTTTTCCATCCAGACAGCTTCATCTTCGAGATCATTGACGGTCATACCATGATCAAGACATTCCTGAAGAGCCTTTTTGTCCTGGGTTTCGGCCCAGTCCCACATCCATAGGGCCGCTTCCTGAGCCGCACGGTCAAACAGCTTTTTAGTGTCGGGGTCCAACTTACGGTACCAACGCTCGCTCACCAGGATCGGGGCTACCCAGATCATATAATGTACATTGGTGATGTACTTCTGTACTTCCCAGAACTTGGTGTCGCGGTTCAGGTCGTTGGGATTTTCCTGGCCGTCAATGACGCCTTGCTGCAGGCCGTTGAAGGTTTCGATCCAAGCCAGAGGATGCGGTTCCACGCCCCAGGCCCGAAAGGTATTCAATTGGAGTTCTACCGGAGGCACGCGCCATTTGAGGCCGCGCATGTCTTCCAGTTTTTTGATGGGATGCCGGGAATTGGTGAGCACGCGATAACCGCTCATAAGCCATGCCAAAGGGCGTGTACGGCTTTGCTCGGCTATTTTGTCAGCCAAAGCGCCCATCAGGGTTTTGTCGCTGAAGAAGATACGAGCCATTTCCTTTTTAGGAAAAAGGTAAGGCATGATGACGAGTGTGGAGCTGGGAGCAAATGGTGTGAGGTTACCCGCCGCCATGACGCCGATCTGGATGCTGTCGCTTCGCAGCTGCTTGACGGTGCTCTGCTCGTCGCCCAGAACGCCGCCATAGAACTTTTCGAAAGTAATTTTGCCATCGGATTCACGCTCAACGATCTCTGCAAGCTTGTCCAGCGGCGCGGCTTGGATTGTGCCGGGTGGCGTCGAGCAGGCCATTCGGATTTTCATCGTTTTGTATTCCGTCGCATGGACGGAAGTGACGATGAGCAATATGGCCGCTGCAGCAGTGCACAATTTCGCAATTTTCATGGGGGCTCCTGTTTTAAAGGGGTATTAGTCCGTGATCTTGTAGGCCCCCAGCTGCCCCAAAGCGATGCTGGCCGGGCTGATGACCGAGGGGTCCACCATCACATTGACGCAGGCCACGGTATTGGCGGCAAAGGCCGCTTCAATGGCCGGGCGGATGTCCTGCGGGCGTTCCACGTAAAAGCCCTTGCCGCCCGCTGCTTCCACCATTTTTTCGTAGGGCGTGGGGCCGATCCAGGTCACGGAGTCCAGGGTGTAGCCCAGGCGCAGTTGCTGGCTGTGCCGGATCATGCCCCAGCTCTGGTCGTTGGCTACCACGATGACCAGGGACAGGCCCTTGCGCAGCGCTGTGGTCACTTCCATGAAATTGAAGCCAAAGGAGCCGTCGCCGGTGACCAGCATGACCCGGCTTTCGGGATAGACCAGCCGGGCCGCAATGGCGTCCGCGATGCCGCCGCCGATGCACCAGTACTGCCCGTGGTCCAGAATTCTGTACGGCGTGCGGGCCGTGCGGCCGATATGCACCCAGGTCAGGGTATCGCCGCCGTCGGCCAGCACCACGTCGTCGTCCCGGTCCATGAACCGATCCACTTCATGGACCAGACGCTGAGGATGGATGGGCACGGCGTCGCTGGTCTGCATGGGCAGCATGGCTTCGGCGCAGCGCTGTTGTTCCGCGCGCAGCTCCTCCACCCAATCCGCGTAGCGGCGTCCCAGGCCGTCCGATCCGACCCCGGAGAGACCCAGGGCGTCCAGGCGGCTGTTGGTCAGTTCCAGGAAGGCGCGCACATCGCTGATGACGGGCAGATCAATGGCCCGGTTGCGTCCCAGTTCCTCTCCGGCCACGTCCACCTGGATCAGCGTGGCCTTTTTATTGTAGGCGGCTCCGAAAAAATGGTTGAGGCTGATGCGGTTTCCCAGGATCAGGGCCAGATCCGCTTCCGCATACGCTTTCTTGGCCGCCAGCGGGCGGTGCGGCCCGGCCAGCCCGAAGCAGAGCGGGTGCAGGTCCGAAACAAGGCCGCGCCCCATGTTGCAGGTAAAGACCGGGATGCCGCATTTTTCCACAAAGGAGCGCAGTTCCTCTCCGGCCCCGGCGTAACCGGCGCCGCTGCCCGCCACCACAATGGGCCGTTCAGCCTCGCGCAGCAGGGCGATGGTTTTTTCCACCCCGCGCGGGTCCACGGGCCTGGACTCCATCACTGTCTTGTGCCAGGGGCACTCCCCGCCCGGCATGGCCTTGCCCAGCACGTCACAGGGCAGTTCCAGAAAAACCGGGCCGGGCCGGCCGGCCAGGGTCATGCGGAAGGCTGTTTCCACATATTCGGCCACCCGCTCGGTCTGGGTGCAGACATAGGCGGCCTTGACGATAGGCGCGGCAATGGCCGCCTGGGGGGCGTCCTGAAGGTCCATCTTGTCCCGGTAGTCCGTGCCCGAGGCTCCGGCGATGACCAGCAGCGGCGTGCAATTGGTGGCCGCCTGCTGCAAGGGCGAAATGCAGTTGGTGAAGCCCGGCCCGGCGGTGAGCATGGCCACGCCGGGCTTGCCCGTCATGCGGGCGTAGGCGTCGGCCATGAAGGTGGCCGCCTGTTCGTGCCGCGTATCCACCAGGCGGACCGGGCTCTTTTCCAATATCTGGTGGATATGATTGAGATGCCCGCCGGTCAGGGTGAACACAAATTCCACACCCAGGTCGATCAGGGCGCGGGCGGCGGCTTCGCCTCCATTGGCAGCTTGCATGATTTTCTCCTTTGCTGGGGTCGGGACGTGGCGGCGTGATGAATGTCCGCTTTGTCCGGAGATAGCAAGGGGCGTGCCTCAATGTAGGGGAATGGAGATTGTTTTGTATTTCAAATGGATGCATGTCGTGGCCGAAGAAAACGGGCGGAGAGTGCAGGATTTTTTGTAAAGTTTTCTTAATCGTTGTACAGAGTGACTGTAAGGGAATCTTTACAGATCGATTGCAGCCGTGTCGGCGTCAGAGTGCCGGATGCCGTATTTTTTCAGCTTGGCGTAGAGGGTCACGCGCGAGATGTCCAGCTGCCGGGCCGTGAGCGTGACGTTGCCTTGATTTTCCTGCAGGGCCGCAGTCAGAAAGCCCGCCTCCTGCGCGCTCAGCCAGGCGGCGAGATCATGGTGGCGTTGCGGAGGCGAGTGGCGTTCGGGAATCTGAACGCCGCCCGTGACCTCGTGGGGCAGATCCCGCGCGTCGATGCGTTCGCCGCTCTGATGCAGGGTGGCGTGCACCAGGGTATTGAATAGCTGGCGCACATTGCCGGGCCAGGCATAGGCCTCCATGGCGCGCACGGCCTCGTCCGTGAAGTTCGCCGTGGGGCAGCCGATCTTGGAGAGAATATGCCGGGCCAGAGGCAGAATGTCTTCCGGGCGGGCGCGCAGGGGCGGCAGTCGGATGGTCAGGGTGTTGATGCGGTAATAGAGGTCTTCGCGGAAGTTTCCCTGGCTGATCATGTCCTGCAAATCGCGGTTGGTGGCGGTGATCAGCCGGAAGTCCACCTCCCGGCCGGAAACGTCTCCCAGGCGGGTGATGCGTTTTTCCTCCAGCACGCGCAGCAGCTTGACCTGGGCGTGCAGCGGGATGTCGCCGATCTCGTCCAGGAAGAGCGTGCCCGTGTTGGCCAGTTCGATCTGGCCGATTTTGCCTTCCTTGCGCGCGTCGGAAAAGGCGCCCGGCGCATAGCCGAACAATTCGGCCTCGAAAAGCTCTTTGGGAATGGCCGCGCAGTTGATGCTGACAAAAGGACCGGCGGCGCGGTTGCTGCGCACGTGCAGGGCGTGTGCCGTCAGCTCCTTGCCCGTGCCGGTCCTGCCCAGAATCAGCACGGGATGGGCGTCGGCGGCATAGCTCTGGATGAGTTTTTTCACCGCCCGCATGGGCGCGCTGTCGCCGATGATGCTTCCAATATCGTAATGGGCGTTGTGTTCCGACTTGAGGCTGCGGTTGTAATGCTTCAGCTTTTTTGCCAGGAAATCGATTTTGCGGTTCAGCTCGCGCAGTTCCGCCGGATCCGTGAAAAGAATATGCGAAACCATGCCCGTGACCGCGCCGTCGCTGTCGCGCACCGGGATTCTGTTGACCACGAATTTGTAGTTGTCGCCGAAGAGCGGCAGGGTACAGAGATCGCCCATTTCCGGGCGGCCGTTTTTGATGACCACCGGCGCGCGGGTCAGGGGATTCAGGTCCGGCAGCGGCCTGCCCAGAATGGTTTTGACGTCGCCGCCCAGCAGGGAGGCATAGCACTGGTTGACTTTGCGGACGATGTAATTGGCGTCGCAGTAAAGGATGCCCTCGGGCAGGGCATCCAGCACGCTCTGATAGAGCAGTTCGGAACTGTTCCACTCCTCCGGCATACGCCCTCCATCGGCTCCCTCGGGAAGGGGGGAGCCTGCGCGGCCGCTGTAGCGGCTTTTTCGCCAGTTGTATCCTTGTAACATAGGCGGGGGCGTTGTAAATAATTCCTGTTAATAAAATTACTTATATTTAATGTACTATACATGGTCGGAAAATGCAACGGCCCGGTATTGCCGGGGCAATCGAATGAATGCCTCAATCATCGGATATTCATTTGTTTCCATAAGTGGCCTTCCTTCCTCATTCCCGCGAACGCAGCCGACACAGTCGGCAAGTGAGCGGGGGCTGGTTTTGCGGGAATTTTGCAAAATTGGCGATTTTTTCGTGCGGACAAGGCAGCGGCGCATTTTTGTGCGGAACATACTCAAGTATGTGAGCAGCAAAAACGCGCCGATAACGCCGCCCGCGCGGAAAAGGCGGATTTTGTGAAATAACCGCAAAGCTACAGGAAGGCTGCCGCAAGAGTCTTTTCTTTCTCGCCCTATTTATTCGCTTATCCTGCCGGCATTGCTGGCCCGTATGCGTTCATCTTCGCGGGATTAAAACAAAGCGGATTGCGGCTTTTCCGCGCCGCCGGAGAGTCAGAATCCTTCTTCCAGCGGCGGCCAGACCAGCCACGGGCCGTCGGGCCGGACGGCGGACCGGGCGGGCGAGACGGCCGGGTTCAGGTGCACCTGGCGGCCCCGCGTGCTGATGCGGCCCTCGGCGAACCATTGCAGGGCCTGGGGATAGATGCGGTGTTCCATGGCATGGATGCGCCGCATCAGGTCGTCCGGGTCTTCCCCGGCGTTGACCGGCACGGCGGCCTGGATGATCACCGGGCCGCTGTCCACTTTTTCCTCCACGAAATGCACGGTGCAGCCGGAAATTTTGACCCCGTAAGCCTGGGCGTCGGCCCCGCCGTGCACGCCGGGAAAGCTGGGCAGCAACGCCGGGTGGATGTTGACGACCCGCCCGGCAAAAGCCTCCAGAAAGGCGGAACTGAGCAGGCGCATGTATCCGGCCAGGACGATGAGTTCCGCGCCGCTTTCCCGCAGCACGGCGATGAGCTTCCGGTCGTAGCTCTCCCGGTCCGGAAAGAGGGTGTGGTCCAGAGCCAGATGGGGCAGTCCGGCCTTGAGGGCGCGCTCCAGCACGCCGGCGCCCGGCCGGTTGCTGAGGATCATGCGGATGTCCACATCCAGAATGCCGTCGGCGGACTTGTCGATCATGGCCTGGGCGTTGGTGCCGCTGCCCGAGGCCAGTATGGCGATTTTCAGGGGCATAGTGTCCTCAACGGGCGGCTCAGGCCCGCGTAAAGTGTTGCGTAATGGCGTCCACCAGGGCCGGAATGGTATATTCCCCAGGCTGGATCCGGCAGCCCAGCCCGTGCTTGCGCAGCGTTTCCGCCGTCACCGGCCCGATGGCCGCCAGCAGGGTTTCCGGATGGGCCTTGAGCTTTTCCGCCGGGATCAGATTGAGGAAGTTTTCCACCGTGGAGGATGAGCCGAAGGTCACGCAGGACAGCGAGCCCTCTTCCAGGCGCGCCAGCACCTCGTCCTTGCGACCGGCGGCGGGCACGGTTTCATAGGCCGGGATGACGTCCACCACGGCCCCGGCCTTGCCCAGTTCCACGGGCAGCACGTCGCGGGCTTTGGCCGCGCGCGGCAGCAGCATGCGCGTGCCCGCCAGTTTGCCGCCTTCACGCGCCAGCAGGCCTTCCACCACGCCCTCGGCCACATAGCGCTCGGGCACGAAATCGGGCCGGATGCCGCGCTCATGCAGGGCGTCCGCCGTGGCCGGGCCGATGGCCGCCACCTTGCAGGCCCCCAGGGCCCGGCTGTCTTTGCCCGCGGCTTCCAGCCGGTGCCAGAAATGACGCACCCCGTTCACCGAGGTGAAGATCAGCCAGCCGTAGTCCGCCAGCCGGGCCACGGCCATGTCCAGCTCTGCATAGTCGGGCAGGGCGCGGATTTCAATGGTGGGGCACTGGATGACCTCAGCCCCGAGCCCAGCCAGACTGCGGGCCAGACCGCTGGCCTGTTCCCGCGCGCGGGTGACCACAATACTTTTGCCCAGCAGGGGCTTTTTCTCAAACCAGTTCAACTTGTCGTGCAGGCTTGCTACCTTGCCCACCACGATCACCGAGGGATTGGTGAAATGCGCGTCCACGGCGGCTTGGGGCAGCTCCCGCAGAGTGGCGACCAAGCTGCGCTGGCGCGGCGTGGTGCCCCGGTAGATCAGGGCCGCCGGGGTTCGCGGGTCCAGTCCCGCGTCCAGCAGGTTGCGGGCGATGTCCGGCAGATTCTTCATGCCCATGACAAAGACCAGGGTGGAGGCGCTTCGGGCCAGGGCCTGCCAGTTGTGCATCGAGCCGGGCTTGTCCGGGTTTTCGTGGCCGGTGATGATGGTCACCGAGGAGGCGAAATCGCGGTGGGTCAGGGGAATGCCCGCGTAGGCCGGGGCCGCGATAGTGCTGCTGATGCCCGGCACTTCCTCAAAGGGCACGCCCGCGGCCAGCAGTTCCTCGGCTTCTTCGCCGCCGCGCCCGAAAATGTAGGGGTCGCCGCCCTTGAGCCGGGCCACCATGTTGCCCTCTTTGGCCTTGCGCACCAGCAGGGCGTTGATCTCGTGTTGGGGCAGGGCGTGGTTGCCCGCCACCTTGCCCACGTAGATCAGTTCGGCGTCGGGCCGGGCGTGCCCCAGCAGGCTGTCGTTGGCCAGGGCGTCGTAGACCACCACGTCCGCCGCGGCCAGGATGTCCCTGGCCTTGAGGGTCAGCAGGCCCGGATCGCCGGGGCCCGCTCCCAGAAGATAGACTTTCATTGCACGCCTCCGCGGGCCAGTTCCAGCAGGGTGCGCGCGCCGAAGCCCGACGCGCCCACCGGGCAGAGCGGGGATTTCTTGGCGTTCCAGTCCACGCCCGCGATGTCCAGATGTGCCCAGCGCACGCCTTCGCGCACGAAATGCTTCAGGAACAGCGCGGCATTGATGGCCCCGCCTTCGCGCGGCCCGGTGTGGCAGATATCCGCCACTTCGCTTTTGAGCTGTTCCGCGTAAGGCTGCCAGAGCGGCAGCCGCCAGTAATTTTCGCCGCCCACGCCCCCGGCGGCGCGGATGCGTTCGGCCAGGTCCGTATCGTCGCAGAACAGACCGGCGAGTTCCGTGCCCAAGGCCACGGCGCACGCGCCGGTGAGCGTGGCGATGTCCACCATGGCCGCCGGGGTCCACTGTTTCTGGGCGTAGGCAAGGGCGTCGCAGAGAACCAGGCGGCCCTCGGCGTCGGTATTGGTAATTTCCACCGTGTCGCCGCCGGCCGAGCGCACCACGTCGCCCGGACGCGTGGCCCTGCCGTCGGGCATGTTCTCGGCGCAGGCCAGCAGGCCGATCACCCGGCGGGGCGCGTCCTCTTCGGCCAGGGTCGCGATAGCGGCCAGCACGTCGGCCGCGCCGGTCATGTCGCACTTCATCTGCTGCATGTTGGCCGCCGGTTTGAGGCTGATGCCGCCGGAGTCAAAGGTGATGCCCTTGCCCACCAGGATCAGCGGCTTGTCCTGCTCGTGCCCTTCGGGGGCATGCTCCAGCACGACCAGGCGGGGCGGACGGGCCGACCCCTGGCCCACGGCCAGCAGCGCGCCCATGCCTTCCTCGGCCAGGGCGGTTTCGTCCAGCACCGTGCAAGTGAAGCCCAGTTCCCTGCCCAGTTCCACGGCGCGCTGGGCCAGGCTTTCGGGATAGAGCAGATTGCCCGGCATGTTGGCCAGATCCCGCGCCAGAGCCACGGCCTTGGCCGCGCGCTCGCCCCGGCGGGCCGCCGCGTGCTCGCCGTCGGGCACGGATTGTCCGTCAAAGCCCAGGGCCAGCCATTGCGGATCAGCGGCTTCGTCTTCCTGCGGCTTTTTCAGGGCCGTAAAACGGTAGAGGGCCAGCTGAGCGGCATAGACGCATTCCTCCACCAGGCGTTCCCGCCCGCCGGGCAGGCGGGACAAAGCCGGTTCGGGCAGCAGGATGGAATTCAGCCCCAGGCCGCGGCAGCGCTGCACGGCGGCGGCGATAGCCGCGCGCAGTCTGGCGGCATCCACTTTTTCGCGCGGTCCCAGACCCACGGCCAGGACGCGCGGCACGGAAAGCTCCGGATGACCATGCAGCAGGACCAGCTCGCCGTCCTTGCCCTTGAAGTCGCGCATGGCCGGAGCTATGGCCAGCCAGGGCGCGGCCTTGTCCAGTTCCGGGCACTCGCGTAAGATGTCTTCGCCTTCGCAGGCCGGGGCCAGCATGATCTCGGCTTTCCACTGCTCGGGTCCGAGGTTCTGGAAGCGTATATCCATAAATGGGTTCTCCTCATGGGTGCGGTCGCCGCCGCGGCGGCGCGCTTGAAATCCGAACGCCCGAATATACGCCGGGCCGCCTTTTTTGCCAAGCGCGGCGGTCAGGGGGGGCATCCTTCCGCCGGGCATGATCCTTGCAGTTTCTAAAACCGCCCGCCATTTTTTTGCCAACGGAAAATTCATGCTCGTTTATATCCACGTTCCCTTCTGCCGCACGCGCTGCCGCTACTGCGCCTTTCATTCCATCCCGCTAGGCCGTGGCGTGGAGCCCGCCGCGTCGCCCCTGCTGCGCGACTATCTGGACACCCTGCTGCTGGAGCTGGCCCATTGGGGCGACCGCCTGGGCGGAACCGAGGTGCAGACCATTTTTTTCGGCGGGGGCACGCCCAGCCTGCTGCCGCCGCGCATTGTGGGCATTGTGCTGGAACGTCTAGCCCGCTGTTTCACGCTCAGCCCCAAAGCTGAAATCACCCTGGAGGCCAATCCCGAATCCCTGCGGGGAAGCCAGAGCGTGCCGCAGTATCTGGCGGCGGGCGTGAACCGTTTGTCCATCGGCATCCAGAGCCTGGATGAAAGCATGCTGCGCCTGCTGGGACGGCCGCACAGGGCCCAGGACAGCCTGCACGCGGTGTTCGCGGCGCGTGAGGCGGGTTGCGCCAACATCAACATGGACCTGATGTGGGGCCTGCCCGGCCAGAGCGTGCGCCAGTGGATGCAAACCCTCAAGGACGCCGTGCGCATGAGCCCGGACCATATTTCCGCCTACGGCCTGACTCTGGAGCCGGGCACGGCGCTGGAACTGGACTGCGAGGAAGGACGCCTGGCTCTGCCGCCCGAGCGGGATCAGAACATTATGTTCATGGAGGGCGCGGCTTTTCTGGAAGCCAGCGGTTATCTGCACTACGAAATTTCCAATTTCGCGCGCATGGGCTTCCAGTGCCGTCACAATCTGGGTTACTGGGAGGGGGCGGATTATCTGGGGCTGGGCCCGTCGGCCACCTCCACTATCGCGGGGCGGCGCTGGACCAATCCGGCCGGTCAGCGGGCCTGGGACGCGCGTGCCCGCGAAGGTTCGCTGGGCGCGGAAGTGGAAAACCTGACCCCCACCGTGCGCGTGCTGGAACTGATCATGCTGCGCCTGCGCACCTCGCGGGGCATGCGGCTCAAAGCCTACCGGGAAATGACGGGGCGCGATTTTCTGCGCGATCACCAGCGCCTGATCCAGGCTTTGCACGAAAACGGGCTGATCCGCATCCGCAACGGCTATCTGCGCCTGACCCGCAGCGGCATGCTGGTTTCTAATTCCATTCTTTCCAACCTGTTTGAGCGCACTGAAACCGTGCTGGCGCAGCCCCTGCCGCCCGGCGCGGCCACACGGCTGCCCCCGGCCCAGGCGGGGGGGGACGAAGAACCGGAAGTGCGGGCCGTGGTCTGGCCGTCGGCGTAATTCAGATAATATTTTTCAGATAAATCGTGACTTATAGCTCTTAACCAAAGGATATGTCATAAATATATATTGTGCTATATTCGAGTGGAGTAGAGAAAATGCACGGCTTCGACATTCTCAATGATGGCGCTATGAGTTTGTCGAAATCCATTTTTTTCAAAGATACGCAGTGAAGACGCATTGTCGCGTTTTACCCATGCACTGATGCTAGCTATTTCGTTTTCCGCTAGCAATTTCCGGCATGCAAGGGAAAGGAGCCGCGTGCCGATGCCCAAGGCACGATATGCGCGGTGAACGGCGACGGAAGTTTCCATGACGTCGGCATCATCCAGACATGGCGTAAAGCGGACATATCCACAAGCCGCATCTTCGAACAATCCGAGATAAAAGGGATGAGCTTCATTTAATTGCCGGTCGAACCAACGGCAGTGTTCTTGCCAACAAATCGCGGCTTGTTGAAATGAGGCTGCGCGCACTGTGGCATCATTAGCCAAAGTGAAGAGAAAATGTTTATCATGGGGTCTGACGGAAATGAGGGTAATCTCTCTCTCTCTCTCTCTCTCTCTCTCTCTCTCTCTCTCGCGCGCGCGCGCGCGTAGCTGCTAACATTTCAGACGTCTTCCTAACTATATTAAAAGGATATCGAATCGCCTGCCCGATTTTTTTGCAAGGCCAGCAATTGCACGGCGGCCAGATGTTCCAGCTCCTCGCTCATGCACAGGGCGTCGGCCAGGTTCGGGCCCCAGCAGCAGAGGCCGTGTCCGGCCATCCAGACTGCGGCCCCGGCAGCCTTGTCCGCGCCCACCGCGCGCGCGGCGTCGGCAACGGCCAGGGCCAGCTCCGCGCCGCCCGGCGGCAGGGCGGGCGCAAAGCCCAGGCGGGCCCGCCAGACATCGGCCTCGAACAGGGGCAGACGCAGAAAATCCTCCTGATCAGCCACAACCAGGCTCAGGGCCAGCAGGCGGCGGGGATGGCTGTGCAGCACGGCTCCGCAATGGGGCAGGGCGCGGTACAGTTCCAGATGCATGCTCAGTTCCGAGGAAGCCGGGCCGCCGCAGTGTATTTCGCCGGTCCGCGCGTCCACCAGGCAACAGTCCCGCGCCGTCAGGCGGCCCTTGGCCGCGCCCGAGCGGGTCACACAGAGCAGGCCGTCGCGGGGCGCGGGCAGACGGCGGCTGGCGTTGCCGTTACAGCCCGACAGCAAGCCCTCCTGCCATGCGTCGCGGCAGACGGAACGCAGATCCTCCACACAGACATCCAGGTCCTCAGGATTCGGATTCATACTCGCTTGCTCCTTGCCGCCATGCGCTCAGGTCCAGGCGGGACAGCTCGCCCGACGCGTCCACCTCGACGGTCCGGGCCAGGGTGTTCAGCAGCTTCTGCACCGGCCGGTAGGCGGGATTCAGCGCAAAGGAAATGCGGCCTTCCTTTTCCACCGGCAGGTATTTACGGATCATCCGCAACGGCAGCAGGCCTTCGTCAAACAGCAGCAGATTGAGATAATAGGCGGTGTCGCCGGAAAGGCGGGACTGGTTACTCGTTTTTTTGCCGCGCTCGATGTCCGCGTCCACCATGCCCTCGGCATAGCCCAGATGGCGCACCATGCCTTCGGCCGCGACCGAAGCCAGCGCATAGCCGGCTTTTCGTGCCCGCCAGCTGTAATCCTGATCCTCATGTCCGTATCTGCCGTAACCTTCATTCCAGAAGCCCAGGCGCTCATATACCGCGCGGGGAATACAGACGCAGCCCCCGCCGCAGACCGTGGTCAGTTCCGCTTCGCCGCCGTCGCGCAGGACAAGCGGTTGACGGGAGGGCTCATGCCAGTCGCAGAGCCTGTAGGCGGCCATGCCCACCTGCGGATTTTGCGCCAGCAATCGTGTGAGCCGCTCCAACCAGAGCGGATCCAGAATCTCCACATCATTGTCCAGTTTGATGTAAAAATCGTCGTTCGCCGCGTCATCCCAGGCCAGATTGGCGGCCACGCTGACGCCCATATTGCGGGAAAGCAGCTTCAGGCGGATATGCGCATGGGCGGCGGCCAGGCTTTGCAGATACTCCCGGCTGCCGTCCTCACTGCCGTTGTCCACAATGGTCAGCGTATAGCCCGGCGGGGTTCGGGCCAGCAGGCTTTCAAGGCAGATACGGGTAAGCGCGAGCCTGTTCCAGGTGACAACGGCCAAGTGGGCGCACATCAGTCGGCCTCGATGCCTTCCCGGTCGCCGCTTTCAAAGTGGTCAAAGCCGTGCAGGCAGTCCAGGGGCTCGTTGTTGCAGATGATGCCGCCGCCTGCCGTGACCGTGCCGATGCTGCAAAAGCCGGGGATGGCCGCGTGCAGGGAAGGCAGCATGTCCGGCGCGCAGGAACCCAGCAGGGCGTAGTCCTCGCCGCCCAGCAGGGCTTCGTGGACCGGATTTTTGCCCTGCTCCCGGGCGTAGCGCAGCACTTCGGCGTGCAGCAGGCCTTGGGGCAGCAGGATAGCCGCGCCCAGACCATGATTGTCCCGGCCTTTTTCGGCTCCGGCGCGCAGTTCGCCGCTCAGGCCCAGCAGGCGGGGCAGATCGCGGATGATGCCGTCGGAAAGGTCCATGAGCGCGGGCGGCCGGGCGTTGTAGCCCGCGCGCGCCAGCATCAGGCCCGCGTCCACCTGGGGTTCGGGCCGCAAATGGGCGGCGCAGGCCTCGGGCCAGTCCCGCAGGGCATCGCGGCCGCAAGCCTCCAGCATATGCAGGCCCACCCGCGCCAGGCCCACGCGGCCCACCACAAAGAGGCTGTCGCCGGGCATGCTGCCGCCGCGCGCCAGAAAACCGCCGGGCTCGGCGGTTTCGCCCCAGACCGTCACGCAGATGTGCAATTGCCGGCAACGGGAGAGATCCCCCCCGGCCAGGGCCATGCGCTGCTGTCCGGCCAGGGCGGCCATGCCGCTGAAAAAGGCTTCCAGCCAGGCCATGTCCACCCAGTCCGGCAGGCCCAGGCAGAGGGTGAAGCCCAGAGGCCGGGACCCGCAGGCGGCCAGATCGCTGACGTTGACGGCCAGGGCCTTGTGCCCCATGTCCTCGGGGCTGAAATAGGAGCGCCGGAAGTGGATGTCTTCCAGAAAGAGGTCGCTGCTCACGCACAGGGGCCGCCCGGCCTTGAGCACAGCGCAGTCGTCGCCCCGGCCCAGCAGCAGAGAGGCGTGTGTCTGGGGAAAATGGCGGGCGAGGCAGGCCAGAATGCCGTCCTCGGAAAAGGGGGAAGCAGAAGGGGATGGCGGGGCCGGAACCATGTCAGTTCTCCATGAGCAGATATTCGGTCAGAATGACTTTCAGCCCGAAACCGGGAAAATTCACCTGCACCTTGTCCGGAGGCAAGTGTTTGATGATCTTGCCCCGGCCGAAAATGCGGTGGCGGCAGTGGCAGAGCCGGGCCGTGCCGGACGTGGAAGCGGTGGGAGATGTTGCGTCATCCGCGCTATCCTGAACCTCGGCCTGAAACGACGACACGGAGCCGCTTTCAGGCAGGAGCTGGCAGTCGTCAAAGGCCGTGCCTTCTCCGGCTGGGCCGGGAAAGGCGGGAACCGCCTGACGCGCGGGGGGCAGCAAACGGCCGCGCACGCCGCCCACGCCGGAAAAGCAGCTTCCGCGGCGGCTGAGTATCCCGCCGAAGCCTTCCACCCATTCTTCGGTCAGGCCGGGGGACAGCTCGCGCACAAAGGGGCTCTGGCTGACGTGCAGGCTGCCGCGCTCGGCCCGGCTGTAGATGGCCGCCGGGGCGTACAGTTCCAGATCCTGGCGGGCGCGGGTGCAGGCCACGTACATCAGGCGGCGCTCCTCCTCAAAATCCTCGGGCCGGGCCAGGGCGTGGCGGGAGGGAAAGCGGTCCTCCACCAGATCGATGATCAGCACGGCGTTCCATTCCAGGCCCTTGGCCGAATGCACGGTGGACAAGGTGATGCGCCCCTCGCCGTCGTTTTCGTCCTCTTCCGGCGACTCCAGGGCCAGATCCGCCACAAAGAGGTCCAGCTCGCTGTACCCGGCGGCCATCTGGATGATTTCCTCCAGGCCCTGCTGGCGGCGGGGCCAGTCTTCGGGGTAGGTGCTTTCCAGCCGGGGCCGGTAGTGCTCCAACACGGCCCCGAACAGGGCCGCCGGGCTCTGCGGCCGGGCGCGCAGGTCGTCCACGAAGCGCATGTCTTCCAGCAGATCCGGATGGCGGGCAAAGGCCTTTTCCACGGCTTTGGCGTCCCCGCCCAAGGCCACGGCATAGAGCTTCTGCACTGTCTTGGGGCCGATGCCGCTGTGCAGTGCCGCCACCCGCGCGAAGGCGGGCAGGTCCAGGGGGTTGAGCACCAGACGGGCGTAGGCGATGACGTCCTTGACGTGCGCGGCCTCGGTATAGCGCAGGCCGCCGTATTTGCGGAAGGGAATGCCCGTCTGGTTCAGGGCCATTTCCAGGTTGTAGGAATGGAAGCCCGCGCGGAAGAGCACCGCGATTTCGTGGGGCAGATGCGTGTCCAGCAGTTCCTCGATGCGGCGCACCACCAGCTTGGCCTGGCTCATGTCGCTGAGCGGCGTGACCAGGCGCACCGGGTCGCCGCCTTCCTTGCGGGTGAACAGGGTCTTCCGGAAGGATTCCGCCGCGTGGGCCAAAAGGCTGTTGGCCACGTCCAGCACGGGCTTGGTGGAGCGGTAATTCTCCTCCAGGCGGATGATGCGCGTGCCCGGAAAAAGTTTGGGGAAATCCAGAATATTGCGGACATTGGCCCCGCGAAAGGCATAGATGGACTGGGCTTCGTCGCCCACGGCCATGACGTTGCCGGTTATGGATGTGGTTTCCCCGCCGTTCGCATCCTTGTCGGGCGGCCCGGCCAGCAGGCGCACAATGCGGGCCTGGACCAGATTGGTGTCCTGGTATTCGTCCACCAGGATATGGCTGAAGCGCAGGCGCAGGGCTTCGGCGGCGGCCTGGTTTTCGCGCAGCAGGGTTTCCAGCTCAAAGAGCAGGTCGTCGTAGTCCAGCAGGCCCTTTTCGCGGCGGTAGGCGGTATAGGCTTCGCCCAGAGCCGCGAGGGCTTCGGTGTGGGGCAGAAGGTGGAAGGCTTCGCGCCGCAGCACTTCTTCCAGGGACAATTCCTTGTTCCGGGCTTTGCTCAGCAGGCCCACGATGCTCTGGGTCTTGGGGAAGGAGCGGTCGCCCCGGCCCAACTTGAGCTCGTCCTTGCAGTATTTGACCGCCGCCGTGATGTCCGCCGAATCCATGACCGTGAAGGGCCGTTCGCCCAGCCAGGCGGGGCGCCAGCGGCGCAGCACGCCGTAGGCGAAGGCGTGGAAGGTGCCGCCCTGAACGCCGGAAAGGCCCTGGTCCAGAAGCATGCCCGCGCGCTGGAGCATCTCTTGCGCGGCCTTGCGGGTGAAGGTCAGCAGCAGGATGGACGTGGGCGCGACGCCGTGCTCGGCCAGCCAGGCCAGGCGGTAGACGATGGTGCGGGTTTTGCCGCTGCCCGCGCCTGCCACGACCAGCACGGGACCGTCGCCGCTGGTGGCCGCCGCGTACTGGGCTTCGTTGAGGGCCTGGGCGTAATCAATCATGAGATCAGCATAGCATAAGCCGTGTGCACAAGCCAGAGCCGCGCGCAACCCCGCATTGACGCGGCCTGTGCCCGCGTCTATTATTAAAAATATACGCCTAGCGGAGGAAAAATGACATGCCTGAACAACAGGAACAATTTCAGAACGCGGTTTTTCAGGTTCTTGAAGCCGTGATGTTCGAGAACTGGCTGCGTTTTTATTTTATTACCGAAAAGCCGGACGCGCCCGCCGGGCCGGACGGCGAGGCGCCGCTTTTTCTGGCCGTGCCCGAGAAGGGTATGGAGCGGATCAAGGAACTCTATCCCCATCTGCTGCCGTTGGCCGAGGATATGAACGGCCGGGAAGTGGATTTTGAAACCTCCCGCCGGGCCGTGTGCACGTTCGTGCTGGACAACCTGGACGGCAAGAGCCTGCCCAAGGACATGACTTCCACCATTTTTGAGAGCGCCACCTTCCAGGTTCAGATGCAATTGTTCAATGCCTGGGTGCAGATGCACGAGAGCCAGCTGGACCAGGGTTTTCTGGAATTCGGGGCCTGGCGCAAGCTTTTCACCCAGTGGCGGGAAACGCCGGGAGCCAAGGAGCTGGCGAACAGGCTGGCCATGTCGGGCCAGGGCGCGGCCGCGCAGGGCAAAGACACGATACATTAGAGCGGATTGCCTTTGAGAATTGGCATTCTCAATGTTGACGCCGCCTTCAACCTGTCGTTCTGTCGCCACTCGCAGCAGTGCTGTCCTTATCTGTAGGCCGCCGGCCGTTCCGCCGGCTCCAGTTTTCGTAGCCCCCAGAGCAAAGTAACTTTTCAAAGTTACTTTGCTCTGGGGGGGCCGTCCCCGTTGCTGACGGGCGTCACCTGTGACCAGCGCCTAGAGCAAATTAACTTTGAGAGTTGACATTCTCAAAGTTTTTAAGCCGCTCGCCCTGCTCTCGATGTCCGTACGGCGCGCTTCGCGTGCCTACGGCCATGGCCCTGCGGGCCACCCTTCGGGTCGGTCTCCGGCGCTTAGCTCTGCTGTCGTCATCCGTAAGGCGGCATAGCCGCCAACGGCTGACGCTCGTGGCTGGCGTCTGCTTACGCAGCCGCCAGAGCAATTTCAAAGTGAACTTGCTCTAGGGCCTGTTAACGCTATGCCTTTTTGCCCTCCTTGCCGCGTCAGATTTCACCTGCTTTTTCGGTCGAGTACCAGAAGAGT
The DNA here is from genome assembly GCF_001553605.1 of Desulfovibrio fairfieldensis. Taxonomy (NCBI): domain Bacteria; kingdom Pseudomonadati; phylum Thermodesulfobacteriota; class Desulfovibrionia; order Desulfovibrionales; family Desulfovibrionaceae; genus Desulfovibrio; species Desulfovibrio fairfieldensis. The sequence continues at coordinate 3,034,305 of NZ_CP014229.1, read as the reverse complement.
ACACTCCCTCAAAGCAGGTTTATCTTCCTTGCAGGCGAACAAAAATTCTATAGTGTTAACAGACCCTAGTGACTGTCTTTTTCTGAAGCGGCACACACCCGCTTTCTGTGGCGTGGGCATCAAGACCGGCAGCCCGGCGGCGTTCCTCCATGCACGTCTTGGCCTGAAGGACGGTTCTGTTTTTCTCGATGTTGTAGTCTTGAGTGGAGATAATTTTTTGTACGTCCACATGCCTGTAGGGTTGGATCGGGCTTGCCGGTGTATAAAATTTTTTACGCAGCGGCGTAGCAACTGAAAAATTTTTACATTATATTTCAGAATGTTAAATAAATTTTCGAGAAAATCTAATTTGGCATGCCAGTTGCAATATAAAAAGTACCTTCCTTTCTTTTGCTGACAGCCTCCTCCAAACAAAACGGCCTGCCTCCCCAAGCGGGCCGTTTTTTATTGCCTCCTCCCTGTGGTCGTCTGCCATGCCGCTAGGGCAGACCCATCTAAAAAATGCCGCCAAGCTATGCATACGTATATTTATTTCAAATAGTTACTATTTATGATCTGGCCTCCCCGTAGAATTGAGCAAATCCTCCTCTGCCCTACCGGAGCGTAGCGTAAACGGATGACGCGGGCAGCGCACGAAAGTCTGTTTTTCCCGGATAATCACGATAGGCAATGATGGCAGGAAATATGAAATTTGATATGTCTGCCCCGCCCGCGCCGCGCCCGCCCGTTTACGGATGCGGGTGGCGGCGTTATACTGGCGGCGCGCGGATAACGGCGTGCAAGCCTTACATTGCGCGCGGCTTCGCCATAAAGCCGCGCTGAGGATGGGACAGCATGGATCAGCAAAACTTTCTGGCTTCGGAGTATGCTCCGGCACGGCCCGAGGACGCGGCCTTTCACATCATCCCCGCGCCGCTGGAGCGCAGCGTCTCCTACGGCGGCGGCGCGGCGCAGGGCCCGGCGGCCCTGCTGGACGCCTCCCGGCAGTTGGAAGCCTGGGAAAGCGGGCTTGCGCCGGGCGAGTCAGGTTTTTATACCGCGCCGCCCGTGGACTGTGCCGGGCCGGTGGAAGGGGTGTTGGCCCGCATTGAGTCCGCCACGCGCCGGGCTCTGGATTGCAAGGCCGTGCCCGTGCTGCTGGGCGGCGAGCATACCGTGAGTCTGGGCGCGCTGCGGGCCCTGGCCCGGCAGGCGCGGGAAAAGAACGAACCTTTCGGCATCGTCCAGTTTGACGCGCATGCGGACCTGCGGCCCGAATATGAGGGCGATCCCTTTTCCCACGCCTGCGTCATGCACCGGGCCGTGGCCGACCTGGGCCTGCCGCTGGTGCAGTTCGCGGTGCGCGACATGAGCCGGGAGGAGGCCGAGGTACGCAAACGCTACAACGTCACCCATTATGACGCCTATTTTCTGGCCCGCGTGGGTCTGCCCGAACAACCCCTGCCCGAGGATTTTCCGCGCCGCATCTACATCAGCTTTGACGTGGACGGCCTGGACTCTTCGCTGATGCCGGCCACGGGCACGCCGTCGCCGGGCGGCATTTCCTGGCGCGAAGCCCAGTTCATTCTGGAGCGCTGCGCGCGGGACCGTGAAATCGTGGGCCTGGACGTGGTGGAACTGGCTCCCATTCCGGGCCTGCACCACGCAAACTTCACCGCCGCTAAACTGACGCATCTGCTCATGGCCCTGGCCCTGCAGGGCCGGACAGACTTGCAGGGGAAAAAGGCATGAAAAACACCGTCGCCACGTTCAGGCAGGCCAAGGGCCGGGAAAAACTGGTCATGCTCACGGCCTATGACTACAGCACGGCCAAGCTCATGGACCGGACCGGCGTCAATGCCCTGCTGGTGGGGGATTCGCTGGGCATGGTCATGCTGGGCTACCCGGACACCCTCTCCGTCACCCTGGAGGACATGATCCGCCATTGCGCGGCTGTGGCGCGCGGCGCATGCTCGGCCCTGGTGGTCTGCGACATGCCCTTCATGAGCTGCCAGGTTTCCGTGACCGACACCGTGCGCAATGCCGGTCGGCTGGTCAAGGAAGGCCGGGCCCAGGCCGTCAAGCTGGAAGGCGGCGCGGACTTCTGCGACGAGGTGCGCGGGCTCACGCGGGCGTCCATCCCGGTCATGGGCCATCTGGGCCTGACCCCGCAGTCGGTCAATGCTTTCGGCGGTTACAAGGTACAGGGCAAAAGCCTGGCCGCCGCCCAGAAGCTGCTGGATGACGCCCGCGCTTTGCAGGAGGCCGGGGCCTTTTCCCTGGTGCTGGAATGCGTACCCGCCGCCCTGGCCGCCCGCGTCAGCAAGGAGCTGGAAATACCGGTCATCGGCATCGGCGCGGGACCCGAGTGCGACGGCCAGGTGCTGGTCTGGCAGGACATGCTGGGCCTCTGCGATACCGTGGCCCCCAAATTCGTCAAGCGTTTCGGGGAGGTGGGCGAAGCCATGCGCGCGGCCTTCACGGTCTACGCGCAAGAAGTCAAGGGCGGAACCTTTCCGGCGGAGGAACACTGCTACAGCCTGGAGGACGAGGCCGAGCTGCTGGAAAAACTCTACTAGTCTCAGCCCTGGGCATATGTGCGTTACCTCCTCCACATTCCGGAGATGCGCCCTTTCCCGGCGGCGGAAGTTCAACCGCCGCCGGGAAGAGGACGGGTATAAGGTTATGCCGGACTCTCCGGGAAGAATGCCGGGGAGTACTGCAGCAGGCCGGACAGGCGTTCCGCCCCGCCTCTGAGGTTGACGGCCATAAAGGCTTCCTCCGGCACCTCAAAAGGGGAAACAAGGCCGAAAGAAGCGGCGGGCTTGTAGCCGAAGCGCGGGTAATAGCCCGCATGCCCCACCAGGATTACGAATTCCCAGCCCAGAGAACGGGCAATCTCATGCCCGCGCCGGATAAGGGCGCCGCCTATGCCTCTGCCCTGGTGCGAAGGCGGCACGGCCAGCGGGGCGAGGGCCAGAGCCGTCGTCTCCCCGACCTTCAGCCTGGTGAACATGATGTGGCCGACGATGCGGCCGTCTTCCTCGGCCACCAGGCTGAGTTCGGGAATATATTCCCGCGAACGGCGCAGGCGATCCACGAGAAAATGCTCGTCGCCGCTTGCATGCTCGGCGTTTTCAAAGGCCGTGCGCACCAGGTCGTGAATAATGGGGAAATCCTCGGGGCATTCCGGGCGGATAGCGATAGTCATGGTTGACTCCATGGAGAGGTGAAACATCAGCGGTTATCGGTCTGGGCGCGCACGGCGCGCAGACCTTCGGAAGTGATGCGGTAAGGGAGACTGTTTTTCGAGCTGATGAGCTTTTTGCTTTTCAGCTTTTTGAAGATCTCCGGGCTGCAGTCGCTGAGCAGCCAACCCTCGCGGGTATAGCATTCCACCTCAGCTATCTTGCCGGAACTGTCGCGGATTATCAGGATTCTGCCACCCTTGGCCAGGGTGTGAAGAGTTCTTTGCTCAAGATGGGAAATGTTCACGGGATACCTCGTGTCAATGGATAAACGACAAGACGCCGCGCAAAGACGGCCGGCCATGTTCGCGTCCCGCCGGCCCTGCGGCCTCAGCGGAACTCATTTATCCAATGATGACGGTATCCAGCATCCAACATCCGTTAAAACAAAGTAACGGCGCACTCTATACGTAAGGCCCTCATACCGTCAATGAGGGCTGAGCCTAGTGAGATGTCACGCTTCACCTGTCGGTTCAGCGTGAAGACCGCACAGCAAAAAACGTGGTTTTTGCTGTGCTTACGCCGCCTGCGGCGGCGCGCAACCCCTTGCGGGTTTGCGATATGTGTCGCTTGACGCGACACTAGCCGCACAGCCTTCCGCACACGGCCGCCAGCCACAACGCGCCCGGCCAGAGCACGCTTTCGTCAAAGTCGAAATGCGGCGTATGGTGGCCGCCTGCCAGATCAGCGCCCAGCAGGGCATAAGCGGCCTGGCCGCCGCCCAGCTGCACGGCTTCCATCAGGGTGGCCGCGTCTTCGCTGGCCGCCATGCGCCCCTCGGAACATATTTTGCCCGCTGCGAACAGGGGCTGTCCGTCCGGGCCCGGCGGCAGTTCCAAGGCGGTCCGGGCCAGCAGTTGGGCCAGCTCCGCATCGCTGTTCGCGCAGCCCGCGCGGCCTTGAATCGTGATCTCCAGGCCCAGTTCCCGCTCACGCGCAATGCGCCCCAGAGTCGCGCTGGCCGTGGCCAGCAGGGCGTTGTCCGCCTCACGGTCAACGCAACGCGTTTCGCAGGCCATGACGGCCTGATCCGGCACGATGTTGCGGGCCGAGCCGCCCGCGAGCAGGCCCACGTTGATCCGGCCTTTTTGTTTCGCCTGTCCCTCCTGCCCGCTCTGGTCCGTCTGGTCAGGCAGGGCGTGCAGGGCCAGCAGCGCTTCGGCGGCCCCCTGAAGGGCGTCGCGTCCTGCCTCGGGAGCAAGCCCGGCATGCGCCGCGTGGCCCGTGAAGCGCGCGTCGAATTTGGTTGTGGCCAGAAAGCCCGACAGCCCGGTGACCAGGCTCCCGCTTTCCGGCGCGCCGAGCCCCAGGTGCACGGCCAGAAAACGGCGCGCGCCCAGCACCTGCTGGATCAGCGCGGACGCGCCGCGCACGCCTTCCTCCGCCGGTTGGAAGAGCAGGCGCACATTGCACGCCAGGCGCGTTGCGTCCCGCCGCAGCAGAGCGGCCAGCCCCAGGCCCAGGGCCGTATGCCCGTCGTGGCCGCAGGCGTGGCAGAGACCGGGGTGGCGGGAGGCGAAACCCTCCCGCGCCGGGAGATGCCCGGCATCGTCGGCCTCCGGCATTTCCAGGGCGTCCAGATCGAAACGCAACACCAGATCCGGCTCCCGGCCGGGATGCAGATCCGCCACAAGCCCGGTGGCCGGGCCCATGCGCTCAAGCCAGCGGGGGGCGGCGCCTTCCTGAACGGCCCGTTGCCGCGCCCGCTCGAGCACGGCAGGGGCGGGCAGGCCCATGCGCTGGTCCGGATTGAGGATTTCGCGGCCCACGCGCGGGGCATAGCCCAGAGAGTGCAGGACGTCCGCCGCAAAGGCCGTGGTCCAGAATTCCGTCCAGCCCGTTTCGGGATGCCGGTGCAGCTCGCGCCGCCAGGTGATCAGGGCCGCCGCCAGTTCCGCATCCGTTCTGTTCATGGCCGTTGTCCGAAATCCACGGGCACGCGCACACGCTGCGCGGCCTTGTTGGTGAACAGCAGATAGCCCTCGCGCAGGCCGAAGAGATAGAGGCGGCGGGTCAGGTCCACATCCTTGCGGCAATAGGCCGCGATTTCCTCGCAGCGGCCTTCCTTCCACCATTGCAGGGCCTGCAGGCCGTCGGCGCTTTTGGGTTCGCCGAGCGTGGCCTGGCCCAGGTTGTCGAGCGAAATCCGATAGTTGAGGCGCTCCTTGATGCGCTGGAGCAAATCCAGGCTGGGCAGGGCGCGCAGCTCAAAGGGCGCAAAGGGCGTGAGCACCGCATAGTCGAAACGCAGGCTGTTGAAGCCCACCACGGTCTCGGCGGCGCGCAGGCGCTCGAACAGGGCGGGCAGTTCGTCCTGGCTGTAGGAAAAATAGTCGTCGGCCAGGCTGTCGTAGAGCACGGTGACGCTCACGCCCATTTGTCCGGCTTTGTGCCAGCCGCCGACGTCAGCCGCCGAGCGCCGGGTTTCCACGTCAAAGACCACATAATGCCGGGGCGGCGGCACGGGAATATGGACCGTGAGGCTGTCGGGCACGGGAGGAGCTGCCGGAGTCGCGGGCCTGTTTTCCATAATTTTCTCCTGGCGCGGGGCGTTGGCGAACGGCGTGCCCGGCGTTTCTCGCGGACGGATATCCGGAGGGGCTCCCGCTCCGGCGTTCAGGTTCGCCTCCAGGCGGTCATTCGGGAGGTCGTCCAAATGTTCCGGGGCCGGGCTGATTCGCAGTTCCCGGCAAAGGGCTTCGCCTTCGCCGCCCGGCGCGAGCAGTTCGTCCAGCAGGGCCAGAGCGCCCTGTTTGCTGATGGGCCGGTTGCCCGAGCCGCATTTGGGCGAATGCACGCAGGAGGGGCAGCCGTCCTCGCAGGGGCAGGCCCCCACAACCCGGCGCGTGGCTTCCAGCAGTTCCCGCGCTCCGGCAAAGGCCTGGCGGGTGAGGCCCGCGCCGCCGGGCAGGCCGTCGTAGACGAAAACGCAGGGCAGTCCCGTCTGGGGATGCAGCGGAATGGAAATGCCGCCGAAGTCGTTGCGGTCGGCCATGACCTGCAAGGGCAACAGGCCGATGATTGCGTGCTCCAGAGCGTGGATGGAGCCCATGAAATGCAGGAAGCGCTCCTCCAGCCCGGCCCGGACAGCGTCCGGAATCACGTACCAGAGGCCCTCGGTTTCAAAGACCTGGGGCGGCGCGTCCAGAGGCACGATGGTCAGCAGGCGGTTGCCGGACGTCGCGCGTTTTTCATAGCCGGTAATGCGCTCGGTGATCCGCAGCCTGCCCCGGCAGACCAGGCAGCGGCCGATGGCAAGGCGCTCCGTCTCTTCCAGGATGTCCGTGCTTTTCTGCCCGCGCGTGCGCGTGAACCAGGAAACGTTGGCTTCTTTGGCGCGGATCGCGGCCCGGCCGGGGTCCACTTCCTCAATAACGTACGTGCGGCCCCGGTGCAGGTAGACCGCGCCGGGATGGGTTTCGCGCCAGGCCCGGAAGCCGTCCACCGAGCCGATGACAGCGCCCTCCTGATCCTCGATGCTGTAGCTTTGGCCCGTGCCGCGCAGGTCCACCAGGCGCTGGGGCCGCTTGCGCGCGGCCAGCCATTGCCTGCCGTCGGCGGATTGCAGCAGCAGGCTTTGCTTGCGGAGTTCGCGCACGGCCCGGCGCGCGCCCGCGGAGTGCAGCCAGGGCTCATCCGCGCTCAGGGGCAGTTCGGCGGCGGCGCATTCCAGATGCCGGGCCAGAATGACCTCGTTGTCCGGATTGACCACGGCCTTTTCCGGCGGGCGGCTGAAAAAATCCTCGGGATTGCGGGCGAAATACTGGTCCAGGGCGTCCTCCCCGGCCACCACGATGACCGCCGATTCCTGCTGCGCCCGGCCCACCCGGCCGCCGCGCTGGAGGGTTGCCATGACCGTGCCGGGATAGCCCACCAGAATGCAGACGTCCAGGCCGCCGATGTCGATGCCCAGCTCCAGAGCGCTGGTGCTGACCACGGCCAGCAGCTCGCCCGAGGCCATGCGGGCTTCGATGCTCCGGCGCTCCTCGGGCAGAAAGCCCGCGCGGTAGGCGGAAATGCGTTCCTTGTACGGGCCGGACCGGCTGCCCGCCCAGAGGCTGACCAGCTCGGTCATCCGGCGCGAGCGGCAGTAGACGATGGTGCGCAGATTGCGGGCCAGCGCCGCCTTGAGCAGGTCGATGGCCGCCGTGGCCGGACTCTGCTCGGGATTGAGAAACACGAAATGGCGCGGCCCCTGGGGCGCGCCCGACGTGTCAATGACCACAGGCGCATCGGCCGGGCGCGGCGTTTCCGCCATTGCGTCCGGTTCTTCAACGACGACAGGCGCGCTGTCGCCCGCGCCGATAAGCCCGCTTGCCAATTCGCCGGGATTGCCCACCGTGGCCGTGCAGAGCACATAGGTGGGCCGCGCGCCGTAGCGCCCGGCCAGACGGTTCAGCCGCCGGAAGACCTGGGCCATGTGCGCGCCGAACACCCCCCGGTAGGTGTGGGCCTCGTCCACCACCACGTGGGTCAGGCCCGCCAGAAAGGCGGCCCACTGCTCGTGGTGGGGCAAGATGCCCAGGTGCAGCATTTCCGGATTGCTGACCAGCACCGTGGGCGGATCGCGCCGGATCTTGCGCCGGAAATGGTCGCTGGTGTCGCCGTCGTAGAGCGCGGCTGTGGGCCGGGCCGCCTCGGGCCAGGTCGCGGTCAGGGCCGTGAAGGCCGCCAGCTGGTCCTGGGCCAGGGCCTTGAGCGGAAAGAGATAGAGCGCCCTGGCGTCGGGATCGTGCAGATGGCGCTCCAGCACGGGCAGATTGTAGATCAGGCTTTTGCCGCTGGCCGTGGGCGTTGCCACCACCACGGAATGCCCGGCGCGGATGTGGTCCGTGGCCAGGGCCTGATGGCTGTAAAGGCGGACGCCGCGCTCTTCCAGCAGATTGCCGATGGCGCGCGGCCAAGGCAGGCGGCTGGGCGCGAACACGGGTTCCGCGCCGGGCAGCAGGCGGTGATGGGTGACCTGGTCGCCCATTTTGGCTGAGGCCAGCAACGCGGCAATGTATTCGCCGACGCCTGCGGGGGTTCCTCTTCCGGCATCCATCTCAGGCTCCCCGGCCTTCTGAACCGGGCATGGCGTCCTCCGGGCCCAGGCGGCGCAGCACGCGCGCTGGCGCGCCCGCGGCCAGGCAGAAGGGCGGCACGTCGCGGGTCACCACGCTGCCCGCGCCGATCATGGCGCCCTCGCCGATGCTCACGCCCTTGAGAATCAGGCAGTTCATGCCGATCCAGACGTAGTCCCCGATGCTCACCGGCGCGTCACGTTCCAGGCCCGGTTCCGTGGCGCGGGCCTCGGGCGGCCAGGGGGCGTGGAAGTCCGAATCCACAATTACGCAGTTGGGGGCCAGCAGAACCTGACGGCCGATGCTGATGCGTTGCGAGCGCGCGGTGACGGACGTGCCGCTGAGCTGCGCGCCCTCGCCGATTTCGATGGCCGCGCCTGGCCCGAACACGCGCAGGCGCACGGGCGCGTACAGGCTGGCCGCCGTGGCCCGCCGCCGGGAGGAAATCAGACTGGCGCGCGCGCCGATGCGGATGCTGCCGCCCGGCCAGCGCAACAGGCCCACGGGCCCGTGGGCACGCGTGCCCGGCCCCACGGCCACGCCCAGCAGGGCGGCCTTGCAGCGCAGGCGCACTGTGCCCCAGAACGCGCCCCAGAGCCGCATGCTCTCCAGGCAGACATAGCTGATGATATTGCTCGGGGTCAGGCCCCGTTGCAGAGCTTTGCGCAGGATGTTCATAAAACGCAGGATAGCGCCTTGGCGGCGGGGGAGCAATACGCGCGGGGCAGGGTCATTCTGTTCTCCTGCCGTCGGCAGAGTGATTTTGTATTTAGAGCGGGTTATTTTTCAAAGGTACTTGTTCTATGGGCTTGTCATGCGGATGAGGTACTCCGGGCCCTGCGGACACGGAGGATTCACGCCTCCGGCCCCTGCCCGCGCCGGAGGCGGCCCAAACGGCGGCACGCCGTAAGCCTTCGTACCCGGAGGGCAGAATAACACAGCGGACGGAGAACAGAATGACCCCAGGGGCAGGGCAGGCAAGGCTACTCGCCCCGCAGCGCCTCCCGTATCCGGCAAACCCCGCAGAGATCGCCGGAAGAGGTGGGGTAGCCGCACTGCGGGCAGGGGGCCAGTTCCACGCCCTCCTCGGCCTCGCGCCGGGCGAAGACGGGCCGCCCGCGCGCCAGAAAGCCCTGGTAGAAATCCAGTTTGCGGCCGGGCATGGCCGTTTCCAGGCGTTGCAGCAAGCCCTTGAGCACGGTGAAGCTGGCGCCGGGGCTGTAGGGGCAGGGCGCGTAATGGTTTTCAATGCCCATTAGAAAGGCGTAGTTGGCGGTTTCAAATTCCGTGAGCCGCCAGAGCGGTTTGACCTTGCGGGCAAAGCCGTGCTCGCCGGGCAGCAGGGGGCCCTGATCCGAAAGGTAGGCCGTGTCCCAGCGCAGGGTATTGCTGAACAGGCGGGCCGCCTCGTCGTCCAGGTTGTGGCCCGTGGCCAGGGCGTCAAAGCCTTCGTCCAGCGCCACCTTGTTGAAGAAGTGGCGCTTGATCTTGCCGCAGGCCGAACAGATCGGCCGGTGCAGGCGTTCCTTGACCGCCGGAATGGGCAGGCCCTCGGCGGCCATGTCCTTGATCAGCAGCTTGAGGCCGTGCTTGGCGCAGAAACGCTCCACCACTCCCCGCGCCGCCGCCGAGGAGCCGGGAATGGCCAGGTCGATGTGCAGGCCGGTGACGTTGTAATCCTGGCGGGCCAGCTCCAGCATCAGGGCCAGGGAGTCCTTGCCGCCGGAAAGAGCCACCAGAATACGCTCGTCGCGGGTAAAGAGCTTTTGGCCTTCAATGCCGCGCGCGACCTGGCGGGCGAAAAAATCCTTGTAGCAGTCCGGGCAGAAGGCGGCATTATGGCTTTTAAGGGCCACGGCCGCCGGGGCCTTGCAGATTTTACACTTCATGGGTGTCCTGAAAAAGGCTGGAGGTTAGAGCAAGTTCACTTTGAAATTGCTCTGGCGGCTGCGTGAGCAGACGCCCGCCACGGAGGCGTAAGCGCAATTTATTCGCGCCGGTAAACGGCGAAGCGGGCGTTGCGCAAAAAGACTCATTGTGGAGTATCGCAACGGTAATCCGCTCTAGGGCCTGTTAACGCTATGCCTTTTTGCCCTCCTGCCGCGTCAGATTTCACCTGCTTTTTCGGTCGAGTACCAGAAGAGTACACTCCCTCAAAGCAGGTTTATCTTCCTTGCAGGCGAACAAAAATTCTATAGTGTTAACAGACCCTAAGACGATTCGTCGCGCTGGGCCGCCGCAGGCTCCCGCGTATCCGGAGTTTTCTCCGCCGGGGCGGGCGCGTCGGTCCCCAGAGCCCGCAGCCAGGCTTCGAACAGGGCGCAAGCCTGGTCGGCCATGTGCTGCAGGCCGGTGGCCCGGGCCAGCGCGCGGCCGCATTGCGCCAGTCTGTGCCGCAGCTCCGCATCCTGCATGATTTCGATCATGGCCTTGGCCAGAGCCTGGGGATCGTTCTCCTCCACGGCCAGGGCCGCGTTCTGCGCCTGGTCCGGGCCGCCCAGGCGTTCCAGGTGCAGGCCGCTTCGGCTGCAAATGACCGGCAGGCCCGCCGCGAAGCCAGACCAGAGCGTATCCGGCGCTTCCTCGGGCGAGGAACCCGGCGCGAGCCAGGCGTGGCAATCCCGCAGCACATCCGGCGCGTACTGTTCGTTGAGCAGGCAGAGGCGCGATTCCACACCCAGGGCGGCGGCCTCTTCCAGCACTTCCTGAAAACGCGGACCGCCGCCCAGCATGCGCACTTCCCAGGGGGGCAGGTCGTCGCGCTGCCAGATGGCGGCCATGGCCCGCGCCACCAACTGCGCGCCGGATCGCGGCGCAAGGCTTTCCCCCATGCCGAAAATGAAGTGCCGCCCTTCTTCCTCCCGGAACGAGCTGGGCGGATCAAAGCCTTCCAGGCAGATGCCCGGCGGCAGCAGGGGCAGGGCGTCTGCGGGAACGATGGGGGGAACGACGGGCGCGGCGGCATCGGGCGCTTGTTCCCAGGCGGCCAGAATTCGGTTTTGCACGTGTTTGGAACCGCAGAGGATATAGCGGGCGGCGCGCATCTCTTTGCTTTTGCACCGTTCCGGCGCGGGCGGCCGCAAAAAGAAGGCGTGCGCGAGCAGCGCGCTGCCGGACGGGCGCATGCGCAGCACACGGCGGCCCAGAGCTAGGGCTTCCTCGCCCACGGTCTGGATCAACAGCTTTTTATGCCGCCGTTGCCGGTTCCAGAGGCGCAAGAGGGCCAGGGGATTGCCCGTGCCGCTCATGGCCAGCAGGGGCAGATTCAGGGCGCGTGCGCGCTCGTGCAGGCGCGAGCCCTTGAGGCAGACCAGCAGAGGGGCCAGGCGCCCTCCGTCACGCATGGCTCTGACCAGGGCCAGGGTCTGTTCCTCCTCCAGCCGCCGGACCCGCGCGCGCGTGGAGCCGGCGGGCGCGGCGTCCTGATTTTCGTCCTGAAGGGAGAGCAGCAGGATACGCATCAGTAAGGCGTGCCCTGGGCCAGCATCTGCGCGAGCAGGGCGTCTTTGAGCCAGAGGGCCGTGGGGCCGGGGCGGCCCCGGTAGTCCCCCTGGCCCACGGGCCTGCCGTCAAAATGAGTGACGCCCACGCAGAGCGTGGCGCTGGTGAACAGCAGCATTTCGCGGGCCGTGGCGATATCCTCTTTGTGGATGGGCGCCTGGATGACCGGCATGCGTTCCTCGGCCAGCTTGAGGGCCGCCAGCAGGGTGGTGCCGGGCAGGATGCGGCGCAGTTCCGGGCTGCGCAGGCGGCCCCGCGCGTCCACAATGCCCAGGTTGGCAATGGCCGCTTCGCCCATGAAGCCGTTCTCGTCAAAGGTCACGGCCACGTCCATGCCTTTTTGGCGGGCCTCCACGGCCATGAAGACGTTGGGCAGATAATTGGTGTTCTTGATCCGGGCCAGATATTCCTGCTTGGGCGGAATGGCGCTGCTGAAGGCCGTGAGCCCTTTGCGGTACAATTCCTCGGAGGGCAGCCTGGAGGCCAGGGCCACAATGTACAGACCGGCCTGCGGGCATTCCTGCGGGGAAACGCCGAAACCGCCCGGCCCCCGGCTGAGAAAGACGCGCAGGTCGCCGTGGGCCCGCCCCGAGGCGCGGGCCACGTCCAGAATGCGCGCGCGCATTTCCTCCCAGGAGCAGGGCGGCGTGATGTCCAGGGCCTGCGCGCCGTCGCGCATCCGGGCCAGGTGTTCGTCCAGGACGAAAATCTTCCGCTCCCGGTAACAGATGCTTTCGAACAGGCCGTCGCCGCGATGGCAGATATGATCGTCCAGGGGCAGGAGCAGGAGGCGCGGGTCCGTGCCGATGCATCCCACCCGGTGATCGTAAAAGGCCAGGAATTTGTCCGCCCCCGGACGGGGGGCGGACAAAAGGGCTTGCAGATAGGTGTCGGAATCCACGGCCTGCATGGCATATTTCTCCGCGCTATCGCATGAAGACATTCTTGTCCGGCACGCGGACCAGATCGCGCTTGAGCAGTTCCTCGGCGATCTGCACGGCGTTGAGCGCCGCGCCCTTGCGCACGTTGTCGGCCACGATCCAGAGGTTCAGGCCGTTTTCAATGCTTTCGTCCTCGCGGATGCGCCCCACAAAGGTGGGATCGTCGCCGATGCAGTAGGCGGGCATGGGGTACATGAGTTCGCGCGGATTGTCGAAAACCTTCACGCCCGGAGCCTGGGAGAGCATGATCCGGGCTTCCTTGGCCGTGATCTTCTTTTCGGTTTCGATATTCACGGATTCCGCATGGCAGAAAAATACCGGCACGCGCGCGCAGGTAGCCGTGACCTTGATTGAGGGATCGTCGAAGATCTTCACGGTTTCGTTGACCATCTTCATCTCTTCCTTGGTGTAGTCGTTGTCCAGGAAGACGTCGATGTGCGGCAGGACATTGAAGGCGATGCGGTAGGGATACACCTTGTTTTCCGGGTCGCGGGCGTTGAAAAGGTCGCGCACCTGGCGTTCCAGCTCCTCAATGCCTTTCTGGCCTGTGCCGGACACGGCCTGATAGGTGGAAACCACCACGCGGTTGATGTGTGCCGCGTCGTGCAGGGGCTTGAGCACCACTACCATCTGGATGGTGGAACAGTTGGGATTGGCAATGATGCCCTGATGCTCTTCCAGGGCCTCCGGATTCACTTCCGGCACCACCAGGGGACAGCGCTCGTCCATGCGCCAGGCCGCGGAATTGTCCACCACCACGCAACCGGCATGGGCGGCGTGCGGCGCGAACTTCGCGGACGTGCCGCCGCCGGCGGAAAAGATGGCCAGGTCGATGCCGTCAAAGACATCTTCCTTCAGCTCTTCCACCGTGAGTTCCTCCTCGCCGAAGGGCACTTTGCTGCCCGCTGAACGGGCCGAGGCGAAGGCCCGTACTTTCGTGGCCGGGAACTGCCGCTCGTGCAGCGTCTTGAGCATTTCACGACCCACGGCGCCCGTGGCGCCCACAACGGCAACAGTCAACGTATCGCTCATGGCTTTTGGTCTCCTTGGTGGAAAAGAGGCGCGCGTTTTCCGCGTTTGTGAGCACGCATCATAACCGCCCTTATCCGAAAAGTGAAGCCGGGGCTGACAGTGTCCCAGGGCAATCGAATGAATAGGATGAGTATTTTTTGTGTCCGGAGTGAAAAAAGAAAAATACTTTTGCGTCAGCCTTCCTGTACCTTTGCGGTTATTTTACAAAATCCGCCTATTCCGCGCGGACGGCGTCATTCCCCGGCCCGGCCCGCGCCGGTCGCCGCAATCCATCGTTTGGTTCTTCAACCAGGCATAATTTGCGGATATGTTTTATTTTTTTTATGAGGCCACCGCTTGACATTTTTTTCTCAATGTGGGAGTGGGGAATTGCGAGCGAAAGTTGCAAGAGAGCACCCGCGCACAACCGGCATGCCGGACGTTGCCACGGGGTCGCCGAAGGGGCAAGGCCGCAAGGCTGAAACTCTCAGGCATCAGGATTGCAACCGGACGCATCTCTGAACCGCCCAGCGCGCGACAGAGCCAACGCAAACGCGGGAGCTTTGCTGTGGCCGGTCGCGCGATTCTCATTACCAACAATCCCTCTTTTCCGTCCCGCGTTCCGGCGGGTGTGGACGTTCTGTTGCTGGACGGCGGCGCACGCGACGCGCTGACCATGGCGCGCGACCGCGTGCATCAGGGCTGGCGGCTTGCTAACCACCCGTTGTACGGCAATTTCCGTCCGCATCAGCAGCCCTACCGTTCCCTGCTTCTCTTGCCGCCCTCCCCCTCCGGGACGGTGGACTCTGACTCTCTGCATTTTCTGGAAGAAGCCCTGCAGCTTTATCAGAGCCCTGCCGCGAAGGTCCGGCAAAGCCTGCCCGGCGACCTGCCCGAGGCCATGCGCCGCGATTGCGCTCTGCTGGACTGTGAATTGCTGAAAGCCACTCTGGAAAGCCTGCACTGACTCCTTTCCCAACCGGGCCGGTCGGTCCGGGCATGCCGGGATGCGGACGGATGCGGGCTCCTCCCGTTGCGTCACAATCATCATGGATTCATCCGGGCGGCCCGCCCGAAGACGTCTGACCCAAGGAGTTTGTCGTGAACCTGGAACTGCATAAGATTGCAATCCGCAAGCTGGAATGGGGCCCGCGCACCGGCGCGCGGGATCATGTGCTCACCGTCAACAAGGAGGAGCTGGTCAGCCTGCTGCTGGAAGACCCGGCCCTCCGGAATGTGGAGGCCGAGCTGGTCCATCCCGGCGAGAGCGTGCGCATCCTGCCCTGCAAGGATGCTGTGGAGCCGCGCTGCAAGCTGGAAGGCCCGGGCGAGGTGTTTCCCGGCTGGATCGGCGACGTGGACACCGTGGGCCAGGGCAAGACCCTGGTGCTCGAAGGCGCTGCGGTGCTGACCACCGGCCGTCTGGTGGCCCCGCAGGAGGGCATTGTGGACATGAGCGGCCCGGGCGCGGCATACACGCCTTTTTCCAAAACCTGCAACGTGGTTCTGGTCTTCGAGCCCGTGGACGGGGTGGAGTTGCATGAGCTGGAGGCGGTCTACCGCCGGGCCGGGCTCAAGGCGGCATACTATCTGGCCTCCTGCTGCAAGGAAGACAAGGCCGACACTGTGGAGAGCTACGCCTTCCCGCCCCTGGCCGAGGCCATGAACGCCTGGCCCGGGCTGCCCAAGGTGGCGTATTTGTATATGCTTCAGTCCCAGGGCCTGCTGCACGATACCTGGGTCTACGGCGTGGATGTCAAAAAAATTCTGCCCACCATGATCAGCCCCACGGAAATCATGGACGGGGCCATTATTTCCGGCAACTGCGTTTCGGCCTGCGACAAGAACAGCACCTATACGCACGTGAACAATCCGGTGATCAAAAGTCTCTACGCCCACCACGGCAAGGACATCAATTTCGTGGGCGTGATCATCACCAATGAAAACGTCACCCTGGCCGACAAGAAGCGCAGCTCCTCCTACGCGGTGAAGCTGGCCCGGATGCTCGGCGTGGACGGCCTGGTGATTTCCGAGGAAGGCTTCGGCAACCCGGACGCGGATCTGATCATGAACTGCTGGAAGGCCGAGCGCGCGGGCATCAAGACCGTGCTGATCACCGACGAATACGCCGGGCGCGACGGGTCGAGCCAGTCCCTGGCCGACTCCTGCCCCGAGGGCGACGCCTGCGTCACCGCCGGCAATGCCAATGAAGTCATCGTCTTGCCGCCCATGCAAAAGGTCATCGGCGAACCGGCCACGGCCGACGTCATCGCCGGGGGCTTCTTCGGTTCCCTGCGCGAGGACGGCAGCATGGAAGTGGAATTGCAGGCCATTATGGGCGCCACCAGCGAGTTGGGGTTTAACCGTATTGGCGGCCGCACTTTATAGGGGCTGTTCTACATCGGCCCTTTTGACTTCCGGCTGCGTCAAACTCGTTTTCCTTGCCGGAAAGCCAAAATTTCTCAATGTAGAAACAGCCCCTCACGCAGTGCCGAAACGATCAAGAGACGGCCAGTCTCAAATGAAACATCGGCACTTCGTTAGAAACAGCGCGGAAATGACAGAGAAGGAGTGGATCATGGCATATCGTGTCATACACTATATCAATCAGTTTTTCGCCGGCATCGGCGGCGAGGACAAGGCGGACGTCGGCCCTGAAGTGCGCGAAGGCGTTGTGGGTCCCGGCATAGCCTTCAAGGCCGCTCTGGGCGGCGAAGCGGAAATCGTGGCGACCTTCATCTGCGGCGACAACTATTTCGCCAACCATATGGATGAAGTGTCCGCCCTGGTGGTGGAAACCGTGCGCGAATACAAGGCCGACGCCCTGATCGCGGGTCCGGCCTTCAATGCCGGGCGCTACGGCGCGGCCTGCGCCTCGGTCTGCGCGGCGGTCCAAAAGGCTCTGCACATACCGGTGGTCACGGCCCTGTACCGGGAAAATCCCGGCGTGGATCTTTTCCGCAAGGAAATTCCCATTGTGGAAGCCGCCGATTCCGCGCGCGGCATGGCCAAGGCCGTACCGGCCATGGCCCGCGTGCTGCTCAAGCAGCTAGGGGGCGAGGCTCTGGGAACCCCGGCCGAGGAAGGTCTGATCGAAAAGGGCATCCGCGAAAACATGTTCTATGAGCAGCCCGGCGCGGAGCGCGCCGTGTCCATGCTGATCAAAAAGCTCAAGGGCGAGCCCTTTGCCACGGAATACGCCATGCCGGTCTTTGACCGCGTGACCCCGCGCCCGCCCGTGGCGGACATGAGCAAGGCCAAGATCGCCCTGGTTACTTCCGGCGGCATTGTGCCCTTCGGCAACCCGGACCACATCGCGGCCTCCAGTGCCCAGAATTTCGGCGAATACGACATCGCCGGCGTCACGGATCTGCTCCAGGGCAAATATCAGACCGCCCACGGCGGCTACGACCAGACCTACGCCAATCAGGACCCGGACCGCGTGCTGCCCGTGGACGTGCTGCGCGACCTGGAAAAGGAAGGCCGCATCGGCTCCCTGCATCCGCTCTTCTATTCCACCGTGGGCAACGGCACGGCCGTGGCCAAGGCCAAAGCCTTCGGCATTGAGATCGGCAAGCGTCTCAAGGACGCCCAGGTGCAGGCGGTGATCCTCACCTCCACCTGAGGCACCTGCACGCGTTGCGGTGCAACGCTCGCCAAGGCCATTGAGGACACCGCCGACGTGCCGGTGGTTCACATGTGTACCATCGTGCCTATCTCTTTGAGTATCGGGGCCAACCGCATTGTGCCCACGGTCTCCATCCCCCATCCGCTGGGCAATCCCGAACTCTCGCCGGAAGCGGAAAAGGCCCTGCGCCGCGAACTGGTGGAGCGCGCGCTCACGGCGCTCTCCACTCCCGTGGATGAACAGACGGTCTTCAATAAGTAAATTGCGGACGTAACAACAGCAATGACGGCCCGTCGGGCGCGACAGCGCCCGACGGGAACCGCGGGAGCATACATCATGGAGCAGCGTGAACTGGTCATCATCGGGGCGGGCCCGGCCGGACTGACCGCCGCCGTCTACGGCAAACGCGCGGGCCTGGACGTGCTTGTGCTGGAAAAGGGCAAGGCCGGCGGCCAGATCCTGATCACCAGCGAAATCGAAAACTGGCCCGGCACCATCAGTGCTTCGGGCGTGGGGCTGGCCGACAGCTTCCGGGCTCACGCCGAGCATTTCAAGGCCGAATTTCGCACCGCCACGGTGAAGGAACTGCGCCCGGCGGGCGGCGGAGCCGTGGTGGTCACGGACCAGGGCGAGATTGAGGCCAAGGCGCTGATCATCGCCACCGGGGCCAACTTCCGCAAACAGGGCTGCCCCGGCGAAAAGGAATTCACGGGCAAGGGCGTTTCCTACTGCGCGGTCTGCGACGCGGCCTTTTTTGAGGAGCTTGAGGTGGCGGTCATCGGCGGCGGCAATACCGCCGTGGAAGAGGCCTGCTATCTGACCCAGTTCGCGGAGAAGGTCTACATCGTGCACCGCCGCGATCAGTTCCGCGCCGACAAGCTGGTGGCCGAGCGCGCCCTGAAAAATCCCAAGATCGTGCCCCTCTGGGACAGCGTGTTGGAAGCCATCGAGGGCGACGGCCTGGTGGAGCGCATGGTGCTCAAGAACGTCAAGAGCGGCGAAAAGAACGTGGTGGCCGTCAACGGCGTGTTCATATTCATCGGCACGCTGCCCAACGCCGCTTTCTTGAGCGGCGTCTGCGAAACCACGGAGCAGGGCTGGATTATTACGGACGCCGACATGCGCACCTCCACGCCGGGCGTCTTCGCGGCGGGCGATGTGCGCGACACGGCCTTGCGGCAGGTGGTCACGGCTGCCGGGGACGGCGCGCGGGCGGCCATGTCTGCTTACGCCTATCTGGCTGAACAGGAATAGATTGCCTTTGAAACGCTTCGCTTTTCAAAGGTTCATTCAGCCGAAAAATGTGATTTTCGGCTGAATCCACGCCGCGTTGCGGCGCGCCGCATCGTGTGCGGCGTAGCGGGAGCTCGTGCGGCTATTTTTATACAAGGAGCAAGCACATGGGCAATGTCGGCATCAAAGGCACGGCCTACTGCCTGAATTTCGCGCCGGAACTGGCGCTGCATTACGGCGGCACGCCCGCCCAGGAGCGTCGCGCCAAGCCCGATTCCGAGTATCTCAAGGCCCTGCCCGGGCGGGCCCAGAGCTATGAGGAAGCCGCGGGCTACGCCCCCAACAAGACCTACATCGGGGCCATGAGCGTGGAGGAACTGGCCGCCGCGCCCGCGCCCTGGCTGGAAAATCTCGGCGCGCCCGAGCGTTACGGCAAATACGGCGAGATCATGCCCGAAGACGAGTTTCTCGGCTTCATGGACATCTGCGACGTTTTTGACTTGATCTGGCTGGACAAGGATTTTGCCGCGCGCATCAAGGAAAAACTGGCCCAGGATCCGGTTGTGGGCGAGAGCCAGCTGGCCCGCCTGGAAGCCGGTCATGAGGCCGCTGAAATCGCCGAAGCCGTGGAAAAGCACATGGCCCTGCCGCTGTATCTGGACGGCCGGGTGGTGGGCTGCTGCCGCCGGGCCCATGATACGGACGAAAACCTCTCGGCCCACGTCATGCTGGAAAATCTGGCCTGCAAGGCCAGCGGCGTGCTGGCCCTGTTGCATTTGATCAAAAACAGCGGGCTCGCGCCCTCGGAGATCGACTTTGTTGTGGAATGCTCCGAGGAAGCCGTGGGCGACGTTATGCAGCGCGGCGGCGGCAACCTGGCCAAGGCCGTGGCTGAAATCGCGGGCTGCGGCAATGCCAGCGGCTTTGACGTGCGCGGCTTCTGCGCCGGTCCGGCTGCGGCCGTCATCGCCGGCGCGAGCATGGTGGCCTCGGGCGTTCGCCGGAATGTGGCCGTGCTGGGCGGCGGTTCGCTGCCCAAGCTGTATATGAACTCGCGCGACCACGTCAAAAAGGGGCTCAAAGCCCTGGAAAACTGCATCGGCAGCTTTGCGGTGCTGCTCGTGCCGGACGACGGCACGGAGCCGGTGATCCGCCTGGATTCCGTGGGCAAGCATTCCGTGGCCGCCGGGGCGGCCCCGCAGGCCATCACCTCGGCCCTGACCTTTGAGCCGCTGACCCGCCTGGGCCTCAAGCTCACGGATGTGGACAAGTACGCTCCCGAACTGCACAACGCGGAAATCACCCTGCCCGCCGGGGCGGGCAATGTGCCCGAGGCCAACTTCAAGATGATCGCGGCCCTTTCGGTCATGAAAGGCCAGCTCAAGCGTGAGGAGATTCCGCAATTCGTGGCCGAGCACGGCATTCCCGGTTTCGTGCACACCCAGGGGCACATCCCCTCGGGCGTGCCCTACATGGGCCATGCCCGCGACGCCATCAAGGCCGGAAGCATCAAGCGCGCCATGATCATCGGCAAGGGCAGCCTGTTCCTGGGCCGCCTGACCAATCTGGCCGACGGCGCGTCCTTCCTGATCGAAGCGCCTTCCGAAACCGGAGGCGCGACGGGCGCGGGCGTCACCAAGGACGAAGTGCGCGAACTGCTGCTGGACGCGCTTGCCGATCTGGCCGCCAACCTTCAGAAAAACTGAGGTCTGCCATGGCGGAAGTAAACGAAAGCAAACGCGCGCTCATCGGCAACGCCCTGGCGGAGCTGGTGGCCACGGCGCGCAGCGGCGGTCCGCGCAATCGCATCGGGCTGATGGCCGCGGGCAGTGAGCTGCCGGTGGAAGAGTTCCTGCTGGGCGCGGGCACGGCCATGCGCCGGGACAGCCGCCTTCAGGTGGTAGGCCTGGGCCCCCGGCCGGACGCCCCGCTGCCCGAGGGCATGGACTGGATCGAAACGCCCGACTGTGAGGCCGACATTGCGGCGGCCATGGAAAAGGCTCTTGATTCCAAAGGCGCCGACGCTCTGGAAGGCGCGGTGGCCCTGCACTATCCCTTCCCGGTGGGCGTGACCACCATGGGCCGGGCATTCACTCCGGCCAGGGGCAGGGCCATGATCCTGGCTTCCACCACGGGCATCAGCGCGCCGCAGCGGGCCTGCGCCATGCTGCGCAACGCGGTGTACGGCTTGGCGACGGCCAAGGCCATGGGCATTGCCGATCCCGGCCTGGGCGTACTCAATCTGGATGCCGCGCCTCAGGTTATGCGCGCCCTCAGCCGTATGGCCGAAAAGGGCTATGCCGTGCGTTTCGGTCAAAGCGTGCGCAAGGACGGCGGCGCGTTGCTGCGCGGCAATGACATCCTGGCCGGCGCGGTGGACGTTTGCGTCTGCGACACCCTCACGGGCAACGTGCTGGCCAAGGTCTTCGCGGCCTTCGGCACCGGCGGCGGCTACGAAGCCGCGGGCTGGGGCTACGGACCCTCCGTGGGCGAGGGCTGGAACAAGGTGGTGTCGATCATCTCACGGGCTTCGGGCGCGCCGGTCATCGCCAATGCCCTGAGCTACACGGCCCAGGCCTTGCGCGGCGGCCTGCCCGCCAGGGTGGCGGCGGAACTCCGGGCGGCCCGCGCCGCCGGTCTGGACGAGGAGTTGGAAGGGCTCATGCCCAGGCCCGAGGCCGGAAGCGGCGACGTGCCGGTCATGCCGCCTGTGGTGCCCACGGATGAGGAAATTCACGGCATCGACGTGCTTGATCTGGAAAACGCCGTGCATGTGCTCTGGAAAGAAGGTCTCTACGCCGAAGGAGCCATGGGCTGCACCGGGCCGGTGGTCAAGCTGGCCTCGGCCGGACTGGAAAAGGCCAGGGCGCTGCTTACGGCGGCGGGCTATCTGTAAGGGAATCGCTGAGTAATGGTTTTGCCCTCTGCCTGCGTCAGGCTCGCTCCGTGCGAAGGTCGAATATGTTTGAGTATACTCCCTCCGCCCGCAGCTCGCCGTCCTTGGCAGAGAACAAAAATCTTCATTAATCACACGTTCCAGGAAAATGTCTCCATCCCTTTGCGGCATATACAACACGCAAGCAGCGAGGTGCACTATGGTTATCGTGGACAAGGAAAATTTCGAAGCGGAAGTGCTCAACAGCGCTATGCCCGTCATCGTGGACCTTTGGGGCCCGCAGTGCGGTCCCTGCCTGGCCCTGATGCCGTCGGTGGAAAAGCTGGCCGAAGAGTACGAGGGGAAAATCAAATTCTGCAAACTGAACGTGGCTGAAAACCGCCGCCTGGTCATCTCCCTCAGGGTCATGGCCGTGCCCACCATTCTGTTTTACAAGGGCGGGGAAAACGTGCAGCGCATCAGCAGCGACGAAGTGACCCTGGACGCCATCCGGGAAGGCGCGGAGAAGCTGTTGGCATAACAACGGCTTGGCTTGTTGCGGAACAAGCAAAGCAACAACAAGGAGTGCATCATGGGTAAACTTGCAGGTAAGAAGCTGCTGCTTCTGGGCGAGCGGGACGGTGTTCCCGGTCCGGCCATGGCGGCGGTCTTCGCCAACTCCGGGGCCGAGGTGCTGTTCTCGGCCACCGAATGTTTTGTCTGAACCGCCGCAGGCGCCATGGACCTGGAAAATCAGCAGCGTGTGAAAGACGCCGCTGAGAAGGTCGGGGCGGAAAACCTGGTGGTGGTGCTCGGCTCTTCCGACCCCGAAGGGGCGGAAATCTATGCCGAAACCGTCACCCTGGGCGACCCCACCTTCGCCGGTCCGTTGGCGGGAGTCCCGTTGGGACTCTGCGTGTACCATGTGTTTGAAGAGGAAATGAAGAGCGAAGCCGATCCCGCTGCCTGGGAAGAGCAGATCAGCATGATGGAAATGGTGCTGAACACCGAGGCGCTGGCGGCATCCGTGAAGAAGATGCGCGACGCCAACAGCAAGTATTCGCTGTAGGCCGGGCCGCGTCCGAAAATGTGCGCTTCCCCCGCAGAGCGTGACGCACTGCGGGGGAAGCGTCGTACTGAAGGGCCGTGAATGAGTTTTGCTTCAGGCCCCCTGCCCGCGCCGGAGGCGGCCCAAACGGCTGGAGGCGTAAAGTCTCCGTGCCCGGAGGGCAAAACAAAACAACGGACGGAGAACAGAATGACTCTGCCCGCCCCCGCTGTTTACGGAAGCCGCAAAAGCCGCTAAGAAATCCCTATGGTTTTTCTGCACGCCTTGGGGGGAATTTTCGGTCTGCTGCTGGTCGTGGCGGTGGGCTATGCTCTGGCCTGGAAGGGCTGGTTTTCCACGGAAAGCCAGATGCTTTTGCCCAGGCTGGTGACCTATGTGGCCCTGCCGCCTTTTCTGATGTGCACGCTGTTGCAGTCCTTTGACCGCGACCATCTGCTGCACATGCTCTACGGCGCGCTGCTGCCCTTCACCTCTCTGGTCATCACTTTCAGTCTGGCCTGGGTGGTGGGCAGGATAGCTCATGTGCAGCGAAAGCACTTCGGCCTGTTCTGCGCCTGTGTTTCCAATTCCAATACCATCTTTGTGGGCATTCCGGTCAATCTGGCCCTGTTCGGGGAGGAATCCCTGCCCTATGTGCTGCTCTATTACTTTGCCAGCACCATCTTTTTCTGGACTGTGGGCAACTACGCCATCAGCAGCGACGGCTGCGGGGATGGCCGGGAACGGACACGGCTCTGCGACAATATCCGACACATTTTTTCACCGCCCATGCTGGGTTTTCTGACCGGCCTGGCCTTGGTGATGTTCAAGGTGGATCTGCCGCGTTTTCTGCTGGATGCGGCCAAATATCTGGGCAATCTGACCACGCCCCTGGCTCTGCTGTTCATCGGCGTCACCCTGCAAACCATGGATCTGCGCCGCCTCAAGCTCGACCGGGACCTGGTTCTGGCCCTGGTCGGCCGCCTGGTGGTCAGCCCTCTGGTGGTGCTCTTGCTCGTGCCTCTTTTTCCCATACCGGAACTTATGGGCAAGGTCTTCATCATGCAGGCCTCGCTGCCGGTGCTGATGCAGGCGGCCATCCTCAGCGCCTACTACCGCACGGACCCGGAATTCGGCGCGTTGATGGTTTCCCTGTCCACGCTGCTTTCGGCTCTGACCATTCCCATCTATATGACCCTGCTCTGAGCGGCTCCCGAAATCTCCCATAAACCGGGTCATTTTCCCTGCATGCGCCGCAGCACGTCCAGAAGCGGCGCGTCGGGCGTGTGCGCGCATTCCTTCCAGACCAGTTCAGCCGCTCCGGCGGGTATGTCCCGCAGGGCTTCCCCGATGTTGCTGCCGTCCCTGGCCTGATCATAGGCGTAAAGCCAGATGCCGAAAAAGAAGGCGTCCTCATTATGATCGCCCGCAGCCAGGATATCCCGGCAACGGGTCATGGTTGTTTTCCAGGGGCCGCGATGCCAGGTTTTTTTCTGTTCTCGCCAGACTTCGGCCAACCCGCGCTCGGGATGTGCGGCGCAGATCCGTTCCACGCGGGCCAGCAGGGCGTCCAGATCGCGCGGGTTGAAACCCGTGCCGCCGTGCCGGGCGCTGACATAGGCGTCCAGCTCCAACGCCTCCAGGAGACGGCGCATTCTTTCGCCGCCCGGCTTAAGCGCGGGCTCGGCCCAGGCCGCGCACATGACTGAGGCCGAATCCGTGAAAACTTCCCGTCCGGCGGCGTCAGGCGGCGTGCTTTGCGGCCATGCCGTCAGCGGCAGGCAGAGCAGGAAGGCGCACAGCGCCGGGATGTTCCGCATATTTCCCCCTTCAGACATTTTCACATTGAAAATGGGCAAATGCACGGCGGCCGCGAGAGCAGCGTCACAGCTTTAGAACAGGTCAACTTTGATGTTATGCATTTCAAAGTCAAAGGCATGCTTACTCCGCCGTAAAGCCTTACGGGTTTTGCGTGTCGGATTTTTCAAATGAGGCACTGGATGCTGCGAAGGCCGCGGCCGGGGGAGAGAGCGTGTTGCGTCTCCCGCTGCGGTCGCGGCCTTCGGCATGGTCAGACTTGGGAAGGATTTATTTGACGCTTTCACGCATGACGTCGAGCATCAGCGCCTCAGGCTTTTTGGAGCAGGCATCCAGATACGCCTTGAGCGTGTCGTCGCTTTCCAGCACCGAGCCGGGCTTGCCGCTCTTCTGGCGGTTGTAGCCGTCCAGCCAGATCACAAAGCCGCTGCCGTCGTCTTCATTGGCCTTATAGTCTTTGCAGGTCGTTTTGTCCGCCCGCCAGGGGCCGTCGGCTGCCACAGGCTGGTTCTTGCGGGCCTCCTGCCAGAGAGTGACCACCTTTTCAGTGGGCTTGGCCTGGCAGGCCGCATAGACCTGCTCCAGCAGCGGAGCCATGATGTCCGGATCGGCCACGGCCTTGCCCTGCGCGGCGGCGGCATAGCCGTCGATCTGCAGCCCTTCGAACAGCGGCGGCTGGCCGGACGTGCTGGAAATGGCCACCAGTTCAGCGCAGATGAAATTGGACGGGTCGATTTTTTCGTCCGCCGCCTGGGCTCCTGCGGGCAGGGTCAGCATAAGGCAGCAGAGGATAAACAGTTTTTTCATTCTTTCTCCCTTGGATGGAACGTTGTGACTTTTCTTCCATTACCCACGAGCCCGCATCTGTCAACAGGCGATATAAAACGGCCGCCGGAAAATCTCCGGCGGCCGTGGGAAGACGTGAAACCTATGGGATTTTTTGATCTGTTGCCAGCTTTTCAGACGTGTTTCCCTAAAGCTCCGGGGGCAGCTCCTGCAATTCCTTCCAGGTAAACACCGGCCCGTCCACACAGACGTAGCGGCCGCCGATATTGCAGCGCCCGCAGATGCCGATGCCGCATTTCATGCGTTTTTCCAGGGTGGTGACAATGTTCTCCGGCGCGAAGTTCAGCTTTTGCAGAGCCTGCACCGTGAACTTGATCATGATCGGCGGCCCGCAGAGCACGGCCACGCAGTTGGCCGGGTCGGGATTCAGTTCCAAAAGCACATTGGGGATCAGGCCCACCTTGTGCTCCCAGCCTTCAAAGGGGGCGTCGATGCACAGGGTGCAGTCCAGGTCGGGACGCCGCAGCCAGTCTTCCAGCTCATAGCTGAAGGCCATGTCGCGGGGCGAGCGCGCGCCGTAGAGCAGGCTGATCTTGCCGTAGTCCGCCTTGTGTTCCAGCAGATGCAGCATGATGGTGCGGATGGGTGCCATGCCGATGCCGCCGCCCACGAAGAAGATGTCCTTGCCCTTCCAGTCGTTGTAGGGGAAGAAGTTGCCCAGCGGGGCGCGCACGCCCACCTTGTCGCCGGGCGACAGGCGGTGGATGGCGGCGGTCACTTCACCGGCCTGCATGACCGAGAATTGCAGATAATCCTTCCGTGACGGCGGGGAGTTGATGACGAACGTGGATTCGCCCGCGCCGAACACCGAGAGTTGGCCTACCTGGCCCGGCTCGTGGGTGAAGGACTCCATGGCTTCGGGATCGTCCAGGACCACGCGCAGGGTCTTGATATTGCCGGTTTCCTGGATGACTTCGGCCACGGTGGCGGGCATGGGTTTATAAGGATTGCCCTGGGGCTTGGGCCGGGGCGAGATCTCCCGCAGCATGCCCTTGCCGCCCGCGGGGGCTTTAGGGGCGGTTTTGGGGGCCGTCTTGGCCTTGGACTCAGCCTTGGGCGCGGGGGCGGCTTCGGGAGCCGGGACCTCGGCGGGCGTTTCCACGGCGGGGACGGCGCTTTCCTTGACGGCCAGTTCGCCCTCTTCCCTCACCACAGGGGGGTGCTCCTCATGCGCCACAAGGTCCGCCTCCGGGCGCACGGCCGGAGAGACCGGCCGGGCGGACGCGGGCACTTCGGCGGGCCGGGGCTTCGGGGGCGCGTCTTTCTTGGGCGCGGCGGCCTTGGCAGCTTCCTTGGGCGCGGTTTTGGGAGCGGCCTTGGCGGCCGTCTTGGATGCGGTTTTGGCTTTGCCGGAAGTTTTCTTGGTAGCCATGCGTCAGCTCCTCTACTCGGCGGTAGCCTGGTCTGCGTTGAGCGCGGCGAGCACTATGGCGCGGATGTCCAGGCAAACAGGGCAGTTGCTGATGCAGCGGCCGCAGCCGTTGCAGGAGAATGCCCCCCAGTTTTCAGGATAGGTGGAGAACTTGTGCGACACGCGGTTGCGCATGCGAAAGGCTTTGAGCATGCGCGGGTTGTGGCCGCTGGCCTCGCGGGTGAACAGCGAGGACATGCAGTTGTCCCAGCTGCGCAGGCGGCGTCCGCCCTTTTCGCTCAGGCCTTCGCCTTCGTCCGTGATGCTGAAGCAATAGCAGGTGGGGCAGAAGTAGGTGCAGGCCCCACAGGACAGGCAGCGGTCGGTCTGGCTCTGCCAGAACTCCGTATCGGTGAACAGGGCCGCCAATTTTTCCGGCGCGCCCTTGATATTGGGCGCGGGCTCCAAGGTGGCCCAGGCGGCTTTGCGCGCGGCCTCGGCCAGGGGGAACTGTTCCGCGCCGTCGGGCAGATCCGAGGCGGCCAGCAGTTCCTCGCCCTTGGGCGTCACGGCCTGAAGCACGTAGCCGCCTTCAATCTCGGTCATCAGCACATCCGACCCCTCGGGGGAGGAAGGACCGCCGCCCACCCAGTGGCAGAAACAGGTATTGCAGCCGGAGGCGCAGGTGATGGTGACCACCGTGAGCGCCTCGCGCCGGGCCTTGTAATAGGGATCGGCAAAAGGACCTTGCAGGTAGGGCCGGTCCAGCACGGAAAAACCGCGCGCGTCGCAGGGGCGGCAGGCGAAGACCACCGTGGGCTGGGCCTCAATGCTGTCGTCCAGGCTCATGGTCACGCGCTCGGGATTTTCCGGGTCTTTGCTTTTTTTATAGCTCACCAGGGTTTCACACTGGGGCAGCACCGCCGCCTTGGGCGGCACGGTGGCCTTTTCCAGGGTGAAGGGCATGCCCCGGCTCCAGGGCTCGTAGACCACGGAGCGCTTGTTGGCCGGTTTTTCCACCGGCACCAGCACGCGGCGGCCGTTTTGCGAGAGGAAGGCCAGAAGGGCGGGCAGGCCGTCGGATGTGACAAAGCGGGTAGTGCTCATTTCCAGTCCCTCTCATGAATGTTCTTTTCTTCCAGCTCATAGCCCAGCAGCGGCGGCACGGCGGCGGGGTCAAGGCCGGCCTTGTAGTCGTCGAAGAGCCGGCTGACGGCGCGGGCGATCTGCTGGCGCAGGGCCAGGATCGGGATGCCCACCGGGCAGGCCCGCTGGCATTCGCCGCAGCCCGTGCAGCGCCCGGCCAAGTGCAGGGCGTGGATGGTCTGGAAAAAGAGTTTTTCGCGCGTGCTGTCCTCCTGGCTCATCCAGTGCGGGTCGCGGCTGTCGGAAACGCAGAAGTCGCGGCACACGCACATGGGACAGGCATTGCGGCAGGCGTAGCAGCGCAGGCAGCGCTCCATCTGGCCGCGCCAGAAGGCCATGCGCTCCTCAAGGCTCATGGAATCCAGCAGGGCCAGCTCCGGCGGAGTGTACGCGCCGGGCTCCACCTTGACCGGCTCGCCCGCGCTCGTGTCGGCCAGCACAGCCATGGGCGTGGTGCAGCCGTAGCATTTGCCCTGGGCGAAGTCGGTCATGCAGAAACGGTGTTCCTTGCCGTCGGCCGTGATGGTCACCCCGGCCTCGTCGTAGGCCACCTTGTCGATCTTCGTGTAGCGGCCCAGCTTTTGGTTGACGCGGGCCATATCCAGCGTGCCCTCGCAGGGCAGTGCGAAAATGGTCACGTCCTCGCGTCTGATCAGGTTTTCCTGCAACAGTTCCACCACCGAGCGCGAATCGCAGCCCTTGACCACGATGCCCACCTTCTTGCCCTTGAAGGAGGGCAGGTAGACGGCCGGGTTATTGACGTTGAAAGGCCCCCAGACCAGTTTGTCCACGTCTTCCGGGGTCTTCATGAACAGGGGCACGGTATGCGCGCCGTCATAGCCCTGCTGCCAGCCGATGACGCAGTCCAGTTCCGGCAGCTTGGCCTTGATGGCTTCCTTGAGCTGGTTCAGGGCGGCGTTCTGAGCGGTGCCCAGGGGGCGCAACGAGGTCAGGGCCATATCCGCGATCTTCAGCAGGGGCTCGGCGTCCTCCAGGCGGGGCGCGGGGCCCAGCTTGTGGATGCGGTCGGTAAAGACCGTGACCACCTGCTGCCAGCGCTGGCCTTCGGAGGCCGAAACCCAGGTGTACTCGAAGCGCCGCTCGTCAATGCCCAGCACGGGCAGAAACTGTTTGAGCACTTCCAGACGGCGGCGGGCGTAGAAGTTGCCCGCGGCGTAGTGGCAGTCACGCGGGTGGCAGCCGGAAACCAGCACGCCGTCCGCGCCGTTGAGCAGGGCCTTGACGATGAAGAGCGGGTCGATGCGGCCCGAACAGGGCACGCGGATGATTCTGAGGTCCGTGGGCTGCCCGGCGCGGGCCACGCCCGCCGTGTCGGCGCCGCCGTAGGAGCACCAGTTGCAGAGAAAACCCACAATCCGCAGTTCTTTGCCGTTCAGCACTGGCATAGCGCGTTCACCTCCGCAAGAATCTGGTTGTCGGTGGCGTGGGAGAGCTGGATGGCGCCCTGCGGGCAGGTGGCCGTGCACAGACCGCAGCCCTGGCAGACGGTCTCAATGACCTGGGCCTTCTGCTCGCCGCGGATTTCCACTTCCTTGATGGCCCCGAAGGGGCAGCAGCGGATGCATTTGCCGCAGTCCACGCAACGGCGGATGTCCACCTGGGCGATCTGCGGGTCGCTCTCCAGCTTGTCGCGGGCGAAGAGCGCCAGCACCTTTGCCGCCGCCGCCGAGCCCTGGGCCACGGAGGCCGGAATGTCCTTGGCTCCCTGGCAGACGCCCGCCAGGAACACGCCGGCGGTATTGGTTTCCACGGGCTTGAGCTTCACATGGCTTTCCATGAAGAAGCCGTAGTGGTCGTAGGAGATGCGCAGCTTCTCGGCCAGCTGGGGCGAGCCCTTGCTGGCTTCGATGCCCACGGCCAGGACCACCAGGTCGGCCTTGATCTCCACGGGCTCGCCCAGCAGGGTGTCCACGCCCATGACCACGTACTGGCCGTTGCCGTCGGGGTAGATGCTCGAAACGCGGCCCCGGATGTACTCCGTCCCGTATTCCTCCATGGCCCGGCGGGTGAATTCGTCGTACATCTTGCCCGGCGCGCGGATGTCCATGTAAAAGACGTAGGACTGGGAATTGGGGATGTGGTCCTTGGTCAGCACGGCCTGCTTGGCCGTGTACATGCAGCAGAAACCCGAGCAGTAGGGCCGCCCGATGGATTTGTCGCGCGAGCCCACGCACTGGATGAAGACCACCTTCTGCGGTTCGCGGCCGTCCGAGGGGCGCAGGATGTGGCCGCCCGTGGGGCCGGAGGCGGACAAGAGGCGCTCGTACTGCAGCGAGGTGATCACGTCGGGATATCTGCCGCCGCCGTATTCCTCGTACACGGTCCAGTCCATGAGATCGTAACCCGTGGCCGCCACGATGGAGCCCACTTCCTCGGTGACTATCTCGTCCTGCATGTCGTATTGGATGGCCCCGGTGGGGCAGACCTTGGCGCAGACGCCGCACTTGCCCTTGACGAACTGGCGGCAGTGCGCGGCGTTGATGACCGCCTTTTTGGGAATGGCCTGCGGGAAGGCGATGGTGATGGCCGTGGTGGGGCCGGTAAATTCATTGAAGGCGTCGGGCGTCTTCTTGCTGGGGCATTTTTCAGTGCAGGCCCCGCAGCCCGTGCATTTGCTCCAGTCCACGTAGGCGGCCTTCTTGCGGATCTTCACCGTGAAGTTGCCCACATAGCCCGAGATGTCCTCCACTTCCGAGTAGGCGTAGAGGGTGATGTTGGGATGCTGGGCCACGTCCACCATCTTGGGGCCCAGAATGCAGGCCGAGCAGTCCACAGTGGGGAAGGTCTTGTCCAGCTTGGCCATTTTGCCGCCGATGGTGGCTTCGCGTTCCACCAGAATCACCGGCACGCCGCCGTCGGCGCAGTCCAGGGCGGCCTGGATGCCCGCCACGCCGCCGCCGATGACCAGCACCTTCTTGGTCACGTCGAAGGATTTGGCCTGCAGGGGCTTGTCGTTGCGCAACTTTTCCACGGCCAGGAGCACCAGCTCGGCGGCCTTGTTGGTGTTGGCTTCCTTGTCCTTGCCGATCCAGGAGACGTGCTCGCGGATGTTGGCCATTTCGAACATGTAGCGGTTGAGCCCGGCCCGTTCCACGGTGCGGCGGAAGGTGGGCTCGTGCATGCGCGGCGTACAGGAGGCCACCACCACGCCGTCCAGCTTGTGCTCGTGGATGGCGGCCTCAATGGCGGCCTGGCCCGGCTCGGCGCAGGTGTACATGGGATCGTCGGCATAGACCACGTCAGGAAAACCGCGGGCGATTTCAGCTACTTTGGCGCAGTCCACGGTGCCGCCGATATTGCTGCCGCAATGGCAGATAAAGACGCCTATTCTCATGATCTGTCTCCTTCGCCGGCCTGCGCGCCGTCAATTTTGCGCAGCAGATCGTCGGCGCTGACGCGGAGTTTTTCAAGGCCGAGATGCTCGGGGGCGATGCCGAAGGCCAGGCCCATCATCTGGGTGAAGTAGAGCACGGGCATGCGGAAGAAGGCGTCGGCCTCCTTGGCGGCCTGTTTCTGGCGCAGATCCAGGTTCATCTGGCAGAGCGGACAGGCCACCACAACGGCGTCCACACCCATCCGCGTGGCCAGCTCCAGAATACGGCCCGAATTGCGCGCGGTCATGGCCCGTTCGGGAATGCCGAAGGACGCGCCGCAACAGGCGGTCTTGAGCGGAAAATCCACCATTTCCGCGCCGCAGGCGGAAAGCAGGCTTTCCATGAGGGTGGGATTTTCCGGGTCCCCGAAGTCCATGATTTCCGGCGGGCGGCTCATCAGGCAGCCGTAATAGGCGGCCAGCTTGACGCCCTTGAGGCTCTTTTTCACCATGGCGGCAATGGCATCGGCGTCGTAAACCTGGGCAATGCCCTGCATTACCGAGGTGACCGGAGGAAACTGCGCCGCCGCCGGGCTGTCCAGCAGCTCGTCCACGCGCGCGCGGAACTCGGGATTTTCCATGCGCTTGGCCGCGTGGCGCAGATTGGACAGGCAGCTGGGGCAGGGCGTCAGCACGGTTTCGGCCTGCTCGCGGGCCGCGATGTCCAGATTGCGGACGCAGAGGGCCGCGGAAAGCTCGGTGTCCACGGCGTGGGCCGGGGTGGAACCACAGCAGTTCCAGCCGGGCAGTTCCTCAAGATACATGCCCAGAGCCGCGCATACGGCCTGGGTGGATTTTTCATAATCCGCCGAGGAGCCTTTGGCCGAACAGCCGGGATAGTAGGAAAATTTCATGGCCGCACCCCCTCGCGTTTGGCGCGCTCCTTATAGCGCTGCATGATCCGGGCCACGGCGTCGGCCCCGCCGCCGGGGATGGCGTGGGGTTTGAAGCCCAGCTTTTTCTTTTTCAGCGCCTCGGGCGCGAGATCCAGGTCGGTGAACAGGCGCATGGAGCGCATCATGTACAGCGCCATGGTGCCGATCTCGTAGGTGCGGCCGAAGGCGCGCACGGTATCGAGAAAGGAGAACCAGAACTTTTCCACCTTGGGCACGGCCACCCGGCCCTCTTTGCGGGCCATGTGCCGCAGGGTCTCCATGACCGCCGCCACATCGATATTGTTGGGGCAGCGCAGGGAACAGGTGGAACAGGACAGGCACAACCAGATAGAGCGCGAATTGAGCACCTCATCTTTCAGGCCGAGCTGCACGCCGCGCATGATCTGATTGACCTGCCGGTCGTAGACAAAGCCTGCCGGGCAGCCGGCGGTGCAGTTGCCGCACTGGTAGCAGGTAGAAACGTTTTGGCCGCTTTGCGCCTCCACTTCCGCCGTAAAGGCGGCGTCGCGCATCCGGCTCAGGTTGATGGCGTCGTTCATGACAACTCTCTGGTTAGAGGCTGAAGGACAGGGGCGGATGAAAGCCAAATTTTTTTGGTATCTACAGGAGAAGATAGTAAAAATCTAGGTGCTGGCCGGGAAAAGTCAAATATAAAATCTTTTCTTTCACAACCTCCTGGTATCACGCGTATTTTGGATCAAGTTCCAGGCCGCGCGCAGTCCCAGAAGATAGCTCTGCACGCCGAAACCGGCGATGCTGCCCGCGCTGACCGTCGAAAGTACGGACTCGTGGCGGAAGGCTTCACGCGCATGTACATTGGACATATGCACTTCCACCACGGGCATGTCGAGAATGGCGAGCGCGTCCGCAATGGCGTAACTGTAGTGGGTCCAGGCGCCGGCGTTGATGACCACGGCCCGGATGCCCTCGCCGGGGACGCGGTGGATGCGTTCCACCATCTCCCCCTCGTGGTTGGTCTGGAAGGTTTCCAGCTCCACGCCCAGCTCCTTGCCCAGATCCGCCAGGGCGGCGTTGATGTCCGCCAGGGTGGCCGTGCCGTAGTGGGCCGGGTCGCGCTTGCCGAACATGTTCAGGTTGACGCCGTGCAGAATCAGAATTTTCATGGGAGTATTTCCGTTCTCTTCTCTGAAAGATGTCAGTGTGCGCCGTACAGGGCGGTTTCCAGAGCCTGCCGGTAGGTGCTGTTAATTGCCTGGATGAATTTGATAACAGCAATTGACCATGGTAGGTATTTCGATACGTGTACCTTGGCTATATACCATACAGGGCGGCTTCCAGATCCTGCCGGGAGGTGGCGGGCAGGGGCCTGCCGGTCCAGAGCCGGAACTGGGCGTCGCCCTGGCCGAAGAACATTTCCAGGCCCGTGACGCAACGCCGCCCGGCCTGCCGCGCTTCGCGCAGAAAGCGGGTTTCCAGCGGGTTGTAGACGATGTCGTAGGCCAGGCCCGCGCCGCCGTCCCCACCGTAGGTGTTTCCGGCCGCCGCGTCTGTCGCGGATGCGACATGGCCGGGCGCGGCCAGGCTGAAATCATAGGGGCTTTCTTCCTCATATTTGCCGCGCATGCCCAGAGGCGTGGCGTTGATGATCAGGCTAGCTGGCACATCGTGGCGCTGCTCCCAGGGCACGGGCGTAAAGCCGAAGCGCTCGGCCAGGGACAGGTGTCTGCGGTTGGAGGGCGTTGCCGCAAAGACCTTGCGGCAACGGCGCAGACGCAGCCCGGCGGCCACGGCGTGGGCCGCGCCGCCCGCGCCCAGCAGGAGCGCGTCCATGTTTTCCAGGGGCACGGCCGCCAGCGGGGCCAGAAAGCCGCTCACGTCGGTATTTTCACCGCAGAGGTCTTCGCCGTCCCAATAAACGGTGTTGGCCGCCCCGGCCAGCTCCGCCTGCTCGCTGACCCGGTCCAGCAGGGGCAGCAGGGCCATTTTGTGCGGAATGGTCACCGAACAGCCCCGGATGCCCAGCAGGCGCACGCTGTCCACAAAAGCGGCCAGGCGTTCCGGCGGCACTTCCCAGCGCAGATAAACGGCCGGAATGCCCAGCGCCTGAAAACCACTGTTGTGCAGCAGCGGGGAAAGGCTCTGGGCCAGGGGCCAGCCGATCACGCCGTAGAGCTGCGAGGGAAGAAAGGGGGGTATGTCGGACATGGGAGGCTCGGGGATGACGGTGACGGACAAGCGGGCCGCGTAAACGCACGCCGCCGCCACGTCAGAATAGCCTATCCCGGTCCGCCGGGCAAGAATGCGGTCCCCGTGGGCAGGGATGGGCGGCAGAATCTGCCGCCCGGAGGGGTTCCGGCGCGGATTAGGGCAGATTGCCTTTGAAACGTGCAGCGTTTCAAAAGTTCATTCAGCCGAAGAACGCGGTCTTCGGCTGAATCCACGCCGCGTTGCGGCGGGCGGCCCGGTTTACTCGCCGCCCCGCATTCCAACTTTTTCAAAGTCGGAATGCTCTAACGCTTCAGTTCCATGGCCTTCTGAAGCATCTGGTCCGCCGTGGTCACCACTTTGCTGTTGGACTGGAAGCCGCGCTGGGTGATGATCATGTTGACCATTTCCGTAGCCATGTCCACATTGGAATTTTCGACGTTATAGGCGTTCACGGTGCCGTAATTTTCCGTTCCGGCCACGCCCATTTCCATCTGCCCGGCTTCCTCAGTGGCCGAGAAAAGATTGCTGCCCTCGCGGCGCAGGCCGTCCTCGCTGGTGAAGCGGCAGACCGGGATCTGCCAGAGGTTCTGGCCCTGGCCGTTGGAATACCGGCCCACCACTGTTCCGTCGGGCGTGATGCCGATGGTGCTCAGCGTGCCCTCGGCATAGCCGTCCTGCTTGTAGCCGCCTGTGGGCGAGGAGCTGTTGTAGGCCGTGGTGGCGCCTTCGGCGCGCACGGCGCCCGCGCCCATGGAGGGCAGCTTGCTCTGGTCCGTGCCGACCTCCGCCGCCGAGGCCGGAGCGTTCTGCCAGCCTCCGGCGGCGCTGATGCCGAAATTCACGGTCATGGCCGCGCCGTCCAGATTGAGCTGGGGCAGGCCGCCTTCCAACTGGGCGGGCTGCCAGTCCGCAAGATTCTTGCTGCCTTCCGCGGAGGGCGTGAAGGCGGACATGCCGGTCAGGCGGCCCGAGGCGTCGAACTGCAGAACGCCGCTCATCAGCAGGCCGTCGCCCTCCGAAGGCTGAATGGGGTTGCCGTCCGCATCGGTCTTGCCCGCGGCCGCTCCGGCGGCAATGACGAATTCAATCATGGAACCCGCCGTGCTGTCGGGCGTGCCGTCGAAATAGGCCGTGACCGTGCGCGCGTTGCCGTCGGCGTCGTAGAGCGTCATGGCCTGGGAATAGGCGTAGGAGTCGGAGGAAAGGGGGGGCTTGCCCGCCGCGTTATAAAGCCCCAGCAGCCCGAAATAGGGATTGTCGGCATCCTCGGTCTTATTTTGATTCGAATTCAGATTGAGGGTCAGATCCACCCGGGCCGTGCTCTTGGCGGGCATGGTGCCGAACCTGTCGATCTTGACTTCCTGCAGGCCGCCCAGGCTGCCGTCCGTGTTATACTGGTAGCCGTTGAGGGCCAGGCCCGTGGGGGTGCGCCACACGCCCTCGTTGTCCGGGCGGAAGTCGCCCGCGCGGGTGTAGTAGAGATTCGCGCCGTCGCTGACCTGGAAGAAACCCTTGCCGTTGATGGCCATGTCCGTGACAGTATTGGTGGACTCCAGAGCGCCCTGCTGAAAAATGGTGCGCACCGCGTCCACCTGCACGCCCTTGCCGGTCTGGCCCAGGGCCACGCGCGAATTCTCCTGGGCGTTCCACCAGTCACCCGTACCGCCCTGGCTCGTGGAGAGCATATCGGAAAAAAGGGTATTCTGCTGCTTGTAGCCGATGGTGCTGACATTGGCCAGATTATTGGTAGTCACCTGCATGCCCTGGCTCATGCCCTTCATGCCGGTGGCTCCGATGTACAGTGCCGAGTTCACATGCGCCTCCGAAAAAAAGCGGGCGAAGAGGAAAAATCTTCCTCTCCGCCCCCAAGAGAAGCAGTATTCATGCCAACGGCAAATCAGGCTCAGCCCTCATTAAAAGCGCCTGCTGCAAAGCCGCCTTTTTCCGTGCGGCTGCGTTGCAAAAAAGAAATTGACCTCGCGGTATGTTCAATACGGCTTCGCCCAATTTCTCCTTTGCGCCTTGCTGCCCGAAAAAATGCAGCTTTTCGCGGACGGCGTTTTAATGAAGGCTGAGCCTAGGGTCTGTTAACACTATAGAATTTTTGTTCGCCTGCAAGGAAGATAAACCTGCTTTGAGGGAGTGTACTCTTCTGGTACTCGACCGAAAAAGCAGGTGAAATCTGACGCGGCAGGAGGGCAAAAAGGCATAGCGTTAACAGGCCCTAGGGCATTTCAGTGTTACCTGCTCTAAACTATTGCTTATTTTTCCAGGGGCAGCCCGGCCTTCTCCCAGGCCTCAATGCCCTGGTTCATATGCAGGATGTTTCTGATCCCTGCCTGTTCCAGTGCCTCTTGGGCTCCGGCGGAACGCTGCCCCGTGCGGCAGTAAAGCAGCACGGGCCTGTCCTTGGGCAGGGCCGCCACATCCAGATCAAAGCGGCCGCCGAAGAAGTCCAGGTTGCGCGCGCCGGTCAGATGCCCCTGCCGGAATTCGCCTGGCGTGCGCACGTCCAGAACCAGCAGCCCCTCGGGCGGGGACCGCAGCAGGGCCGCCGCCTCCTGCACGCTGACGTCCTTGGCCTGGGCGGCGGGCGCGGCCCAGAGCAGGACGCAGAACAGGATGCAGGCCAGCACGCCCGGCAACAGCCCGAGAGCCGCCGGAATGCGGTTCCCGGCATGGCCGGTGACGGCGGGAAGTGAATGCGGATGCCGGGTCATAATGCCGTGTCTCCTTTTACTGGATGGCCTCGCGGGCTTTGGCGAAGCCGTCGGCGGCCTTGCGGATCACGCTTTCGTCCACGCAGAAGGCCAGGCGGAAGTGGCCGGGGCAGCCGAAGCCCGAGCCGGGCACGGCCAGCACGCGCTCTTCCAGCAGCCTGTTCACAAAAGCCACGTCGTCGCCGCCCGGCGCTTTGGGGAAGAAATAGAACGCGCCAGCGGGCATCTGGAATTTATAGCCCGCGTCGCGCAGCACTTCGGCCATGGCTTTGCGCCGGGCCGCGTAGACGGAAAGATCCACCTGGCTGCCCAAGGCCTTGGCCATGATGTGCTGGCCGATGACCGGCGGATTGACAAAGCCCAGAATGCGGTTGGTCAGGGTCAGGCCGGCCATGAGCTCGGCTTTTTCCCGCAACCGGGGCGAAAGGGCCACATAGCCCACGCGCTCGCCGGGCAGGGAGAGGTTTTTGGAAAAAGAGCTGATGCACACGGCATAGGGGTAGAGGGGCAGCACCGAAGGCACTTCCGCGCCGTCATAGGCCAGAAAGCGGTAGGGCTCGTCGGCCACCAGCCAGATGGGCCGCCCGTATTCCTGGCTCTTGTTTTCCAGCAGGCTTGCCAGGGCCGTGAGGTCCTTGCGGCTGTAGATCACGCCCGTGGGATTGTGCGGGGAATTGATCAGCACCACCCGCGTCTTTTCGCTGATGGCCGCCTCCAGGGCCTTGAGGTCCGGGGCGAAGGTGTCCTTCTGGCTCATGACGGCCTTGAACGTGCCGCCGTGGTTGGCGACGTAGAAGCCGTATTCCACAAAGTAGGGGGCAAAGCTGATCATTTCCTCGCCGGGATTGATCACGGCGCGCAGAAAGGCGTTCAACCCGCCCGCAGCGCCGCAGCTCAGCAACACGTCGTCGGCCGCGAGCTTGACGCCCTGCTCGGCGCTGAGGTGGGCGGCCAGCTTTTCGCGCAGCCAGGGAAAGCCGCCGTTGGGCATATAGCCGAAGGCAAAGGGCTCGCCCGCGTGCTCGGCGAAATCGCGCAGCCCTTCAGCCACGGCGGAAGGGGCGGGCAGGTCGGGATTGCCCAGGCTGAAATCGTAGACATTTTCCGCGCCGAAGCGCGCCTTGAGCTGGCCGCCGGCTTCGAACATGCGGCGGATCCATGAAGCGTTGCCCAGGTATCCGGTCACGCTGTCGGCAAGAACTGACATAAACGACTCCTGATGGTTGTTGTCTTCGCCATGACTATTGGTTATAGCTTTGCTGAGCTAGAGAAAGCAATCTCCATTGGAGGCTCTGAATGCGTCTGACTGTGTTCGCCAAAACGGCGCGGCTCATTGTGCCCGCGCTTTTCGCCGCCCTGCTTCTGTCCGCCTGCGCCGCCAAGAATGCGGAGGACGAACAGGCCGATATGACCATTACCGTCACTCTGCGCGATCTGCACCGTTGCTCGCGCATCTCCCCGGAAATCCTCGTCGCCAACGCGCCGGACGGCACGCAGACTTTTGACGTGCGTCTGGTGGAGTATGGCGATGAAGAACGCTTTTTCGGCGGCGGTTCCTGGGATAACGACGGCTCGGGCGTCATCCCCGAGGGCGGCCTGACCCGCCATTACCGCGGCCCCTGCCCTCCGGCGGGCCAGAGCAGGGACTACGCCTTTGTGGTCTCGGCCATGGGCAAGGACAACCTTCAGCCCCTGGCCGTGCGGCTTTATCGTTTTACTCAGGAATAAACGCCGCGTCCATGCCTTTATGCACAGAGCCCCGCCTGCACAAGCAGGCGGGGCTCTGTGGTTGGAGCAATTCACTCAGTGGAGCCCACGTGCAAGGAAGCGACCGGAGGCGGCGTGGCCGCCGGGGCAAAGCAACGCTGTCCTATTCTTCGGGCAGCTCCGGCGGCACGGCCACGGCCGAGGTGATGATCCGCCGCCGTGCGGGAGCCGTCGGCGTTTCACCGCTGACAGGGCGTTTGGCCGCCGGTTCGGGCAGGGCGTTGTACAGAGCCCAGAAGGCCGGGTACAGGCCGGTCATGACGCCGGGATTGCCCAGGCGGAAGCCCTGGCCGCGCGTATCGCGCGCGCAGGCGGTCAGGGCCAGGGCCAGGGCCCAGACCGGCGAGGGGGCGTTCCAGGCTGATGCGGCGTTCAGTTGGGAGGCCGCTTGTTCTGTTTTGCACAATCGGCCTTCGGCATTCCGCTCCAGACCCACGGCGTGGAGGAAACTGGTTACTTCGCTCATGTCCGCGCCGGGCAGCTCGGGCAGGCTCGCCTCGCCGCCGCGCAGGGCCGCGCAGGCGGCCAGGGCCACGGGCAGGGGCGCCCAGTCCGGCGGCAGCTCGGTCAGAAGCTCGGCGGGCAGATCCGCGAGACAGGCGCGTTTCAGCGTTGCGTCGGCTTTGGCGCGCACCGCGCTGTCCGACCTGTTTTCGTCGGGTTGGCCGGGGCGCGAATCAAGGCGCAGATCCAGGCCCAGCGCCCGGAGAAGCTCCCAGGCTGCCTGCGCGCCCGGCCATTGCGGCCAGTCGCCGTCCAGGCGGGTTTCGCCGGAAAGCACCAGGGGCAGGGCCAGCAGAAATACGGCCAGCTCCGGCTCCAGGGGCAATTGGGGCCGCGCGGGCAGGCGCAGGGGGCCGGGCGCCACGCGCACGCGGCTTTCCGTCAGGCTGAAATCCGCTCCGGCGGCGCGCAAAATGGGCAGCACGCGGGCCAGAATCAGCTTCCGCTGCGGATGGGCGGCCAGATCCAAGGTCAGGGCGCGTTCATAAAAGGGCGCGGCCAGCAGGATGCCCTCGGCCAGCTCCGCCGGAACGTCGGCGGGCAGGCTCACGGCATCCGGCAGAATGCCCGAGCACTCCAGGCGCGCGGGCAGGCCGTCGCTCTTGGGCACCACATGCACGAGGCGCGCGCCCATCTGCGGAAGAAAATGCCGCACGGCGGAAAAATCCGCCAGTTTGAGGCTCGTTTCGCCGGTGAACTTGGCCCGCGAGGGGCGGCCCAGATAATGGCCCAGCAGCAGGAAGAAATTCCAGGCGCTGTCGCCCACGTGCAGCACCTTGTCCGGCGCGCCCAGGGGCGCGGCCTCGCGGGCGGTCACGCCGTCCTCTTCGCGGGTCAGGGCGGCGCCGAGCTGATTGAGCGCCTTCACGCAGTCCACGATGGGGTCGTTCATCAGGCCGGGTTCAATGCGCAGGGGCCGGCCCGAAGCCGCGGCCAACATGAGCCAGGCGCGCGTGGCCCGGCAGGCCAGGGGCGCGGGCATGCTCAAGCGCACGGGTCTGAGGGGCGGAGCCAGGTTGAAGGCCGGGCGGCGTTCCGCCCCGGCGTCCTGGCCGGCTTCGCCCGCCTCACGGTCCTGGCTGATGTTGGGCCGGGGCAGAAATTCCACTTCCTGCATCAATGAAAAGAAACGGCCGGAAAGGCGGGCGTCGCGGCTCACTCGGGAGACGGCGGCCTCCCAGGATTCGCGCAGGGCCTTTTCCTCGGCTGGGTCCAGAAAACCCTTGCTGTTGTGCATGCGCGCCAGTAGGTTGTGGCGGCGCAGCAGCAGGCGCAGGATGTCGCGGTCAATGTCGCCGACCACCTCGCGCAACGGGCGGCGGGGGCGGGTGTCGTGGGCTTGCTCGGTCATGCTCGGTCCTCTGCGGGAAATGCGTGCGGCGGGGGTTGATTTTTGTCTGCGCAAGCCTGTTAGCCCGAAACGCGTCCGCTGGCAAGGGCGCGCGGCGGCCGCCGGAGGCGTTTTCGGGCCTGTCCCGGGCGCCCGGCCGGGAAAAAACGGCAAGGGGGCTTTACGCGGCCTCTTTTTCCGAATATGCTCCAGGCATTGGTTTTACTGGCTTTACGGGGGAGGGCATTGTGAAGAACCCGCGAAATTTTGCAAAAGGGGCTTGACGCGAACAGCGCTCGCTTGTTACTAAATGCGCAAGCCATGCGCCCCCATAATTTTCGAGGCGCGCGACTGACCTGGCGTGCCGGCAAGGGATCGCGCACGCCTCGCCGAGGGCTTGGCGGGATGTTTTGTAACACTTTTAAGAGTTGGAGGATACGTATGCCGACGTTTGTCGATCCGTCCAAATGCGACGGCTGCAAGGGTGGCGAAAAGACGGCCTGCATGTACATTTGCCCCAACGACCTGATGATCCTCGACCCCGAGGAAATGAAGGCCTACAACCAGGAACCCGACGCTTGCTGGGAATGCTATTCCTGCGTGAAGATCTGCCCGCAGGGCGCCATCACGGCCCGCCCTTACGCGGACTTCGCGCCCATGGGCGGCACCTGTATCCCCATGCGTTCGGCCGACTCCATCATGTGGACGGTCAAGTTCCGCAACGGCAGCGTGAAACGCTTCAAGTTCCCCATTCGCACCACGCCTGAAGGCTCCATCAAGCCCTTTGAAGGCCATCCCGAAGGCGCCAACCTGGAAGATGAACTGCTGTTCACCGAGCAGGCTCTGGCCGCTCCGAAGGAAGCCCTGGGCAAGAAGTTCGACGTGTCCGACGCCGACAAGGTCTTCACCTGCATGGAACACGGTCGTTAAGCCGTTTCAACCGCTAGTGCGATAAGGAGAAACAATTATGCCGATGATTCCCGTTAAGGAAGCGACCAAGGGCGTAGCCATCAGCGAACCCGAAGTGAAAGAACATGCGGTTGACCTGCTCATTGTGGGCGGCGGCATGGGCGCTTGCGGCGTCGCTTACGAAGCTGTGCGTTGGGGTGACAAACATGGCCTGAAAATCATGCTCTGCGACAAAGCCGCGCTGGAACGCTCCGGCGCCGTGGCGCAGGGTCTTTCCGCCATCAACACCTACCTGGGCGAAAACAGCGCCGACGACTATGTGCGCATGGTCCGCACCGACCTTATGGGCCTGGTCCGCGAAGACCTGATCTTCGACGTGGGCCGGCATGTGGACGACTCCGTGCATCTGTTCGAAGACTGGGGTCTTCCCTGCTGGATCAAAGGCGACGACGGCCACAACCTGAACGGCGCCGCCGCCAAGGCCGCCGGCAAGTCCCTGCGCAAGGGCGACAAGCCCGTGCGTTCCGGCCGCTGGCAGATCATGATCAACGGTGAGTCCTACAAGTGCATCGTGGCCGAAGCGGCCAAGAACGCCTTGGGCGAAGACCGGATCATGGAACGCATCTTCATCGTGAAGCTGCTGCTCGACAAAAACACCCCCAACCGCATCGCGGGCGCCGTGGGCTTCAACCTGCGCGCCAACGAGGTGCACATCTTCAAAGCCAACACCGTTATGGTGGCCGCCGGCGGCGCGGTGAACGTGTACCGCCCCCGCTCCACCGGTGAAGGCATGGGCCGCGCCTGGTATCCCGTGTGGAACGCCGGTTCCACCTACACCATGTGCGCTCAGGTCGGCGCTGAGATGACCATGATGGAAAACCGCTTCGTGCCCGCCCGTTTCAAGGACGGTTACGGCCCGGTGGGCGCCTGGTTCCTGCTGTTCAAGGCCAAGGCCACCAACTCCAAGGGCGAAGACTACTGCGCGACCAACAAGGCCATGCTGAAGCCCTACGAGGACCGCGGCTACGCCAAGGGCAACGTCATCCCCACCTGCCTGCGCAACCACATGATGCTGCGCGAAATGCGCGAAGGCCGCGGCCCCATCTACATGGACACCAAGACCGCCCTGCTGAACACCTTCGCCAGCCTGAACGAAGAAGAGCAGAAGGACCTTGAGTCCGAAGCTTGGGAAGACTTCCTCGACATGTGCGTGGGCCAGGCCAACCTGTGGGCCTGCACCAACACCGCCCCCGAGGAACGCGGCTCCGAGATCATGCCCACCGAGCCCTATCTGCTCGGTTCGCACTCCGGCTGCTGCGGTATCTGGGTGTCCGGTCCGGACGAAGCCTGGGTGCCCGAGGACTACAAGGTCAAAGCCTCCAACGGCAAGGTCTACAACCGCATGACCACCGTGGAAGGCCTGTTCACCTGCGCCGACGGCGTGGGCGCTTCCGGCCACAAGTTCTCCTCCGGCTCGCACGCCGAAGGCCGTATCGCCGGCAAGCAGATGGTTCGCTGGTGCCTGGACCACAAGGACTTCAATCCTGAAATCAAGGAATCGGCCGACGAACTGCGCAAGCTGATCTATCGTCCGTACTATAACTTCGTGGAAGGCAAAGCCATTTCCACGGATCCCGTGGTGAACCCGAACTACATCACGCCCAAGAACTTCATGATGCGCCTCATCAAGTGCACCGATGAATACGGCGGCGGCGTGGCCACCTACTACACCACCTCCCAGGCGCTGCTCGACACGGGCTTCAACCTGCTGGCCATGATGGAAGAAGACTCCCAGAAGCTGGCCGCCCGCGACCTGCACGAACTGTTGCGCTGCTGGGAAAACTACCATCGCCTCTGGACCGTGCGTCTGCACATGCAGCACATCGCCTTCCGTGAGGAATCCCGTTATCCCGGCTTCTACTATCGTGCCGACTTCATGGGGCTGGACGACAGCAAGTGGAAGTGCTTCGTGAACTCCAAGTACGATCCCGCCACCGGCGAGACCAAGATCTTCAAGAAGCCCTACTACCAGATCATCCCCGACTAGTCGGCGGCATTGACCATCAGGGGGCGGCCCTCGGGCCGCCCCCGTTGCCGGCGGCGCCGGCGATCCGGCGCGTGGGGCCGTCAAGAAACGGTATGCCGTTTCCGGCGGTCGCGCGGGCTCCTGAGAACGGTTCAGGCTTGAGATGTCTGCCTGGCGGAGGGCAACCTTCGGCACCCATCTCGCGGCAAGGATGCGCGAGCAGTTCTTGCGGCCCGGTCCGTTCAGGCGGAGCCGGCCATCTGTCAGGGTTGGCCCTTTGTGGTCCGCCCTCTTTTTTCCCGCGGCGGGAGGCCGGTCTTCCTTCTTCAGCCGCTATGCAACAACGCAGGAGGATATCCAGGATGTCCAATGCCATTCTCGTCGTGGGCGGCGGCTTTTCAGGCCTCACAGCCGCCATTGAAGCGGCGGAACTGGGCCACGACGTCTATATCGTCGAAAAGTCGCCCTGGCTCGGCGGCCGCGTGGCTCAGCTCAACAAATATTTCCCCAAACTCTGTCCCCCCTCCTGCGGCTTGGAAATCCAGTTCCAGCGCATCAGGAAAAACCCGCGCATCAAATGCCTGACCATGGCCGAAGTCACGGGGCTCACGGGCCGCAAGGGCGACTACAGCGTGCGGGTCCGCCTGAGCCCGCGCCGCACCGCGCCCCACAACGTGGACTTCAGCCTGCTGGCCTCCAGCCTGGAAGGCGAAACTCCCAGCGAATTCGATCTGGGCCTTTCCAAGCGCAAGGGCTTGTATAAAGCCATGCCCTTCGCCTTCCCCGGCCGCTATGTGCTGGAT
The DNA here is from genome assembly GCF_001553605.1 of Desulfovibrio fairfieldensis. Lineage (NCBI taxonomy): Bacteria > Pseudomonadati > Thermodesulfobacteriota > Desulfovibrionia > Desulfovibrionales > Desulfovibrionaceae > Desulfovibrio > Desulfovibrio fairfieldensis. The sequence goes on along the minus strand of NZ_CP014229.1, from coordinate 2,990,099 downwards.
CCCTCCACCCTGTCCAAGTCCGACGCGGCGCGGGTGGCGGGCAATAAATTTCTTAATCTTACGGAAAAAGAGCACGAGATTGAGCTGAACGTGGGCGCCATCGTGGTGGCCACGGGCTGGAAGCCCTATGACGTGACCCGTCTGACCAATCTGGGCGCGGGTTCGGTGAAAAACTGCATTTCCAACATGCAGATGGAGCGTCTGGCTTCGGCTTTCGGCCCCACGGGCGGCCGCATCGTCCGTCCTTCGGACGGCCGGGCCCCCCACACCGTGGCCTTTGTGCAGTGCGCGGGCTCGCGTGACCAGAACCATCTGAATTACTGTTCCTATATCTGCTGTATGGCTTCGCTCAAGCAATGCCTGTACATCGCCGAACAGAACCCGGATACCCTGATCACCGTCTATTACATTGATTTGCGCGCCCCCGGCCGCTACGTCAACGTTCTGGAAAAGGTCAAGGCCCTGCCCAACGTGCGTTTCGTCAAGGGCAAGGTGGCCGACGCTGTCCAGGCTGACGGCGACAAGGTGCGCGTCACGGTGGAAGACGCCGTGCGCGGCGAAAAACTCACCCTGGACTATGATCTCGTGGTGCTGGCCACAGGCATGCAGCCCTCGCTGGCCGGCGAAAATCCGCCGCTGCCCCTGCCCCTGGATGAAGACGGCTTCATTGCAGGCGGCGAGGAGGCCGGCATTTTCGCGGCCGGTTGCGCGCGCATGCCCCTGGATGTGACGCGCTCGGCGCAGTCCGGCACAGCCGCCGCCCTGAAGGCGGTGCAAACGGTGAAAGGGAGGTAGGCGGCATGGCCGGTAAAATTGGCGTCTATTTTGACCTGCAGAACATCGGCGGAGGCCTCGACGTGGAGGCCCTGGCCGCCCAAACGCGCGACAAGTGGGGCGACCTGACTCCCGTGGTCAAGGTCGTTCCCCTGCTGGCCGAGGCGGTGGACGAAGTCAAGGCCGATATCGAGGCCCAGGGCCTGGACGGCGTGCTGCTTTGCGGCGCTTCGCCGCGCGTGGACGGAGACCTGTACCGTTTCCCCGTGCAGGTGGAGCATGTGAACCTGCGCGAGCAGTGCGTGCTGGCCTATAAGAATCCGGACAACAGCCCGGTGGACAGCGCCGAGGGCGCGCCGGAACTGCTGACCCTCATGGCCCGCGACTATGTGAACATGGGCGTGGTCAAACTGCAGAAGAGCGAGGTGCCGGACTCCGCGGCCATTCCGGGCGTGGCCCGCATCCTGGTCATCGGCGGCGGCTGGACCGGCCTCACGGCTGCGGCCGAGGCGGCGGCCACCGGCTATGAAGTGGTGCTGGTGGAAAAGGCCGAAAAGCTGGGCGGCGCGGTCAACAACATTCCCACCGCCTCGCCCCTGGGACCGCTGTGGACCGACAAGCAGCCCACCAATCTGGCGGCCAAGATCGAAAAGGTCACGGCTGACGACAAGATCACGGTGCATCTCAATGCACGCATGGAAAAGCTGGAAGGCCAGCCCGGTGAATTCACGGCCGTCATCGCCACGGCCGGGGGCCCGGTGAGCGTGGAAGTGGGCGCTGTGGTCCTGGCGAGCGGCTGGGTGCCCCTGGATGAAAAATATCTGGCCCCCATGGGCCTGGGCGTGAGCCCCAAGGTGGTGCATGCTGCCCAGTTCGGCAAAATGCTGGTGGCCGGCGAAGTGACGGCCCGGCGCATCGCCTTTGTGCTGGACACGACCCTGGCCGAGGAGGCCGTGCGCAAGGCCGCCGAGGAAGCCCCCGAGGCTCCGGCCGAAGCGGAGGCCGCCAAGCCCGCTCCCGCGGGGGAAGAGGGCGGGGAAAAGCCCTTTGTCAAGGAAGACCTGGAGAGCGTCAAGCATCTGCAGTACTCCAACGCGGTGAACAGCGTGGGCATGCTGCGGCTGGCCAACACCATTTGTGAAAAGACCGACGACGCCACCCAGGCCTTTATTCTCTACAAAGACATGACCGTGCCCGGCATTCTGGAGCGCTTCTACAAGAAGATGCAGGACCGCCTGGGCGTGATGATGACCAAGGCCGACGTGACCGAAATCCGGGATCACGGCGACCGCATGGTGGTGGCCTGCAAAAACACCCTGCTGGGCATGGATTTCGACCTGGACGTGGACCTGGTGGTTCTGCCCACGGGCCTGGTGCCCACCACGGCCAAGGACGTGACCGTGCGGTTCGCCTACCGCCAGGGCCCGGATTTCCCGGACCTGGAGCTTTTTGACGGTTTCGCGGACTCCAACTACATCTGCTTCCCCTACGAGACCCGGCGTACCGGCGTCTACGCGGCGGGCTGCGTGCGTCAGCCCCTGACCATGGACGCCTGCGAGGAAGACGCCAGGGGCGCCGTGCTCAAGGCCATACAGTGCATTGAAGCGGCCGAGCACGGCGTGTCCGTGCACCCGCGTTCCGGCGACCGCTCCTACCCGGTGTTCAACTTCGTGCGCTGCACCCAGTGCAAGCGCTGCACCGAGGAATGCCCCTTCGGCGCCCTGGACGACGACGAAAAAGGCACGCCCAAGCCCAATCCGGCCCGTTGCCGCCGCTGCGGCACCTGCTTCGGCGCCTGCCCCGAGCGCGTGATTTCCTTTGCCAACTACAATATCGACCAGATCGGCTCTATGATCCGCGAGGTTCAGGTGCCCAAGGACTTCAAGAAAGAAGGCCCGCGCATCCTGATCCTGGCCTGTGAAAACGACGCCTATCCGGCCCTGGACATGGCCGGTATGCGCCGCAAGAGCTGGAGCCCCTACTGTCGCATCATCCCGGTGCGCTGCCTGGGTTCGGTCAACGCCATCTGGGTGTCCGACGCCATGAGCAAGGGCTTTGACGGCGTGATGCTGCTGGGCTGCAAATACGGCGACGATTACCAGTGCCACTTTGTGAAAGGCTCCGAAATCTGCAACCGCCGCAAGGAAAACATCGCCGAGACGCTCAACCGTCTGGGCGTGCAGCCCGAGCGCGTGGATCAGCTGGAAGTGGCCATTGACGAATATGACAAGGTGCCCGATCTGATCGACGGCTTCGTGGCCCGCATTTCGGCTATGGGCCCCAACCCGTTCAAGGGCATGTAGGAGGATGGCAGCAATGGCACAATGTACGCTTAAACCGGATCTTGAGTTTACCCGGGAGCTCACGGAAGCGGGGGGCGAATCCCTCAAAAAGTGCTTCCAGTGCGCCACCTGTTCCGTGGCCTGCCCGCTCGCTCCGGCCAACGCGCCCTATCCGCGCAAGGAAATGGTCTGGGCTTCCTGGGGCCTCAGGGACAAACTGCGCGCCGACGTGGACCTCTGGCTCTGTCACAACTGCGGCAACTGCTCGGATCTCTGCCCGCGCGGCGCCAAGCCCGCGGACATGATGGCCGCGGCCCGCAACGTGATCTACAAGGACCTTACCGCGCCCTCCATCGTGGGCAAGTGGATGAGCAAAGCCTCGGGCCTGCCCATTCTCTTCGCCATTCCGGCGGCGCTCTGGCTCATCGTCTGGTGGATTCGCGCCGGGTACAACAACGGCGAGTGGTTTCCGCGCGCCGCTGACGGCCGCATCGTCTTCGGCCAGATCTTCTACGGCGACTATACCATCGACCCCATCTTCATGATCACCTTCTTCGGGGCCTGCTTCATCCTGCTGCGCGGGGTGATGAAACTCTGGGCCATGTTCAAGCCCGAGGGCCGCATGACGGTCATCGGCAAAACCAAGTGCTGGGTCTGGCACCTCTGGGACGTGCTCTGGGATGAGGTCATTACCCACCGCAAGTTCAACGACTGCGAGGACGGCCCGGCCACCGGCGTGGACACGCCCAACCGCAAGTACGGCCACGCCGTCCTGGTCTGGAGCTTCGTCATCCTGGCTTGCGTCACCGCCATCGTGGCCGTGGGCCACTGGGGCGGCAAGATCATTCCCATGATCAAGATCGAGACGCCCATGCCCCTGACCTTCCCGGTCAAGATTCTGGCCAACATCGGCGCGCTCATGCTGCTCGCGGGCCTGGCCATTCTCACGGTGCGCCGCCTGCGCCTGAACCCCGAATACCAGGGCTCCAGCTTCTATGACTGGTACCTGCTGGGGATCATCTGGCTGGTGGCCGTGACCGGCGTGCTTTCCCAGTGCTTCCGCCTGGCGGACGCCATCAAGCCGGCCTTTGTGGTCTATTATCTGCATCTGGTCTTTGTCTGGATGCTCTTCGCCTATTTGCCCTGGTCCAAGTTGGGGCATTTCGTGTACCGCACGGCGGCCCTTGTCTATGTTCGCATGTACGGGCGAAGCAACTAGCGGCTGAGCCTTTTTGCCGCTGGCGGCGTTACACGGCGTTTTTTGCTCCGGTTACGGGCCGAAGAGCCCGCGCCCTCCGCAAAAAATTTGTGTGCCTTGCCAGCGAACAAAAAATCTCACCCGCCGGTGAGAGTGGGTAAGGCGGAAGGAAAGAGCAACGCATCAAAGTAAAAAATAACGATCTCCGAGGAGGAGGCCGCCATGTCTGATAGTGATCGCAAAGTATTTCCCGTGGAATCCGTGCTGGCCCTGGTGGTGGGCAAAGAGGGCGTGGACATCAAGGATATCGCCGGTTATGTGGTGGGGCGCTCCATCGCCTGCGACTGCTGCGCCAAGGCCGTGGGGCCGTTCGCGGCGGCCTGGCTGGCCCGCTGGTACCCCAAATTCATGGACCTGACCTGGAGCGAGGACCAGTCTTGGGAAGGCTTCGTCACCCGTGGGCGCGGCATGCTGGGCGACAATGTCTCCCTGACCCCCATGGACGGCCGTACCAAGGCCCTGGCCAGCCAGACCCTGGATTATCTGGCGGATACCTTCGCCAGTCTGTCCGCGCAGACCGCCGCCGTGGTCAAGCTGGAAGAGCGCGTACGTGAACTGGAACCCGCCGAGGCCCGCGCCGAGGCGCTCCAGAAAAAATGCGACGAGCTGGAAGCCAAGATCAAGACCATGAATTCCGACATGGGCGGCCTGCGCAAGCAGGTGGCCGAATTCCAGGGCAAGGTGGCCGTGAGCCATGACGACCTGATGCAGACCATCAAGGACGCCATCAAGGACGGCCTCAAGGGCATGGTGGTGGGCGGTGTGGCCGCCGGTGCCGCCGTAGCCGGGGCTGACGCCGCAGAGGCCGCGCCCGCTGAGGAAAATGCGGTGCCGGATGATTTCGGTTTCGGTGCCTCCGGTTCCAATTCGGACGGCTTCGGTTTCTAGCCGCTGTTCGGACTTTGTGAATGCAAAACGGCTCTTCCGCCTTGGCGGAAGGGCCGTTTTTTGCGGAAAGGACACGCGGACGCGTTGCGGCCGGGTTCAGAGCGGAGCCGCGTAGATGCGCGAGCTTTCGCCCCAAGGGTGCCAGCCTTGCCCCAGATAGGCAAAGCCGTAGCGTTCGTAATAGCCGATGTGTTCCGTGCTGAGATAGATTTTGCGGAAACCGAGCCGTCGGGCGTCAGCCTTGGCGTAATCCAGCAGTCGGCGGCCGTATTCATGGCCCCGGTGTTCCCGCGCCACATACAGCGCGCAGATCCAGGGCCAGAGATCCATGCGGCTGATGAAATCATTGGGGATCAATCCGGCGCAACCCGCAAGCGTCTCTCCGTCCCGCAGCAGATACCACTGGGGCAGGGGGCTTGGGCTGCCCAGGCAGTGCCGGACGCAGTCCTCATACATGATCTCATTGTTGCCGCCGCCCCAGGCCTGTTGCAGAAAGGCGATGGCGGCATCCGCACAGCCCGGCTGCGCGCGGACGGAAATGATTTCCATCCCACCTCCAAAGAATCTTTAACCCTTGAAGTGCGTCAGTAGCGTTCCGGCATGAAATGCGGCGGCAGCGTGTTTTCCGGCTGCTCGGCCAGCTTTTCGCGCAAAAGGCGGATCACGGCCAGCGCGTCGGCCAGATCCCGCTCCACCTTGTCCAGCTGGGTCTGCTGGGCCGTGAGCGCGGCGTTAAGTTGCCTGAGCTGTTCTTCCTGAAAGAAGCTCAGCTCCTCCAGGCGGGCCAGACGTTGTTCCGGATCGGGCATGGTTTTCTCCCTGGTTCCCTGTTTACGCCGCACTGGCGCGTCCGGGCTTTTTCAGGCACACTGGCCCGGACGCTCCCGGCGTTTTGTCCGGGGCGGACGATAGTTGTAAGGGGGCGACATGGCTGCGCATGGTCCACAGGCGCCGGACAATCTCCGCAACAAGCTCAAAGGGCGTTCCGGTCTGCGGCGACTCTGGAATGCCTGCCGCTATTCCCGCGACGGCTTTACGGCGGCCTGGCGGGACGAGCAGGCTTTCCGCCAGATAGTCTGGGGCTGCCTCGCGGGCCTGCCGCTGGCCTGCTGGCTGGGCCAGACCTGGGGCGACCGCGTACTGCTGGCCCTGGTGCTGGTAGTGGCACTGCTGGTGGAGTTGCTGAACAGCGCCATTGAAAACGTGGTGGACCGCATTTCGCCCGAGCTGCATCCCCTGTCCAAAAAAGCCAAGGACATGGGCAGCGCCGCGCAATTCACCGCCCAGATCTGTATCCTCGTGGTCTGGGGCACGTATCTGATCGGTCGCTTTTTTTAAGGAAGCGCTGATTCATACTCTTTTTGCCCTCTGCCTGCGCCAAGCCCACTCCCTCCGCCCGGTGTTCGCCTTGCTTTAGCCGTAGGCTCAAGCAAGCCGCCGACGCGGCAACGGCTTGCGTCCTTGGCAGAGAACAAAAATCTTCATTGATCAGCGCTTCCTGCGATCTTGCCGGTTTTCGGACCTGCGCATTCCCTGAGGCCTGCGGGGGCCCTCCGCCGTTTCCGCCACCGGCATGAGAATGCGATGCTGGCGCAGCCGTGCCGCGTCGCTGCGGGCCACTTCAATATCTTCACCGGCTTCATTTTTAGCACAATAATACATGGCTGTGGCAATGGTGCCCGGCGTGGGGATGAAGCACTGGGTCTGGCGCGGATTCCAGCGGCGCTGGCGCAGCCAGTGGGCCAGCGCATACATGTCTTCATCCGTGCAGCCGGGAAAGGCGCTCATCAGATAGGGCACCACATACTGCTCACGTCCGGCGGCCCGGCTCTGGCGGACGAAACTCTCCAGAAAGGCCTCGAAAACCGCCAACGGGGGCTTGCGCATCAGGGCCAGCACCGAAGGCGCGCAGTGCTCCGGGGCCACTTTGAGCTGCCCGCCCGTGAACTCGCCGGTATAGGCGGCAAGAGCGTCGGCATCGCGCAAGGCAAGGTCCGCGCGCACGCCGCTGGCGACACGCACCTGTTTGACTTCGGGCAGAGCCGCCACCGCGCGCAGCAGTTCCACATGCTTGCGCTGCGGGGCCACAAAGGCCTTGCAGACCGTGGGAAAACAACAACTGGAGCGGCGGCAGCGGCTTTTGCGCATGCCGGTCGGGCTGTCGCCCCCTTCTTTGGTCCCCGCGTCTTCCAGAGCGCAGTGGGCCTGCCACATATTGGCAGTGGGGCCGCCCACGTCGGAAATGGCCACGCCAGCCTTGCTCCGTCTGCCGGAGGCCGCGTCACGGCCCAGAGCGCGCGCCTCGGCCAGAATGGAGTCCGCCGAGCGCGAGCTGATGTGCCGCCCCTGATGCAGGGCCAGGGAACAGAACGAACAGCCTCCGCCGCAGCCACGGTGGCTGGTGATGCTGGTGCGCAGCATTTCCGCCGCCGGAATAGGCTGCGTATAGATGGGATGGGCCTCCCGGCAAAAGGGCAGGCTGTAGAGTTCGTCCATTTCCGCCGTAGTCAGGGGCGCGGGAGGCGGGGCCAGAACCAGGGCGCGGCCGTCCACGGGCTCAAAGGCCCAGGCGTCGCCCCGGTGCACCTGCTGTTCCAGCATCTGAGTCAGTCTGAGCAATTGTTCCGGTTCGTCCAGCAGCTGCTGATGGCTTGGCAGGGTCATCAGCGGCGCGTCCGCCAGCGTGGCAGGCGGCTTGGCGGGTCGGCCCTCGGCGTTCAGTTTGTCAAGCCAGGCCGTGCCGGGAATTCCGGCCAGCACGTTCGCGCCCGGGCTCTGGTCCCGGCCCTGATTCCGGTCTTGATCCAGGCGGCGGGCACATTCCAGAATAGCGCGCTCGCCCATGCCCCAGACCAGCAAGTCAGCCTTGGCGTCCATAAGAATGGGGCGGCGCAGGGCGTCGGTCCAGAAATCGTAATGACTGACCCGCCGCAGGGAGGCTTCAATGCCGCCCAGCACCAGGGGCAGGCCGGGAAAGGCCCGGCGCGCCAGGTTGGCGTATACCAGGCAGGCCCGGTTGGGCCGCGCGCCCGCCTTGCCGCCGGGGGTGTAGGCATCGTCATGGCGTTTTTTGCGAAAGGCCGTGTAATGGGCCAGCAGGGAGTCCAGGGCTCCGGCGCTGACACCCGCGAACAGGCGGGGCCGCCCCATGACCAGCAGGTCGTCGGGGCTGTCCCAGCGGGGCTGGGCCACCAGGCCGGTGCGGAAGCCGTGATGGATCAGCCAGCGCGCCAGCAGCACGCAGCCGAAGGAAGGATGGTCCACATAGGCGTCGCCGTTGATCAGCAGCACGTCCAGTTCGTCCCAGCCCAGGGCGAGCATCTCTTCGCGGGACATGGGCAGAAAGCGGGGCTGGGCCAGAGCTGCCGGACCTCCCGAACCTCTTGGATGGCGCAATCGTGTCGAATGGTCGGGCCGGGCCGGGGCATCTGCCGTATCCGCCATTTCCGCGAGAGCGCCGGGCCGCCATTTTTCATCCGGGCCGCACGGCACGGTCCGGGAACGCGGGCCGGGGGCGGCTTGTCCGTGTGCGCCTGTATCCGACGGCGCTGAAATGTCGGGAAATTGGGGGCAATGCGGCTGGCCTTGGGCCTCCGCATTTCGGGGAGCGCTTTGACGATGCGGGCGTGGACGGGCGCCGCGCGCGGGGCGTTCCCGGCGGGCCCGAGAAAGAGGCGCGCCGGACGTTTCCGCCCGGCGCGGGGAAGCTGCGCCCGCCTCTTCCGCGTCAGGAGCCGTTGCCGGACGCCAGGGCACGGGAAAAGGCGGGGCCTTGTGTTTATCAGCGGCCATTGGGCGGCGTAACCAGAGGCATGTCCGCGCTGTCCGGCGACGGAATCATGGGATCGCCGGGCATATTGTTCATGGGAGCGCCCATCTGGGGCGGCATGCCGCCCATGCCGGGCTTCATGCCCGCCGCGTGGCCTTTGAGAAATTCATCCCATTCCACGCGGTCAATGGCGCCGTCGCCGTTTTTGTCAATGACGACAAAGGCGCTTTCCTTCATATTGGGGAAAGAGGCCTGGAATTCTTCCAGAATCACTTTGCCGTCCTTGTTTTTATCCATTTCCTCGAATTTGTCCTTTGAGGCCGCCTTGGCCGGATCGTCGGCCGCCCGGGCCTGAAGGGCGGGCAGAGCCAGCAGGCCCGCCAGGGCCAGCAGGGCGAACATCCGCAACAAAACCGGCAGGGCCGGAAAACGCAGTACACGCGTCATAACTTGCTCCTTATGCGTGGATTTTGTCTTGCCCGCGCGTGCGGCGCAAAACAATTCTTTCGGAGGCCGGAGGGCCGCCGATTTTTTAAGTATCGGCCAATCCGTCGTCCCTGTCCAGTCTCTTCGGCGGACAGGGCCACGGCGGGCTATGAAAAGTTTTCGCCTTCGCGCTCCATGCGGTCGATGCAGACCGTCAGATCGTCGGGCTCGCCCTGCTTGTGATCTTCGGGATAGAGCAGGGCGGACATGTAAAAGACCGAATTGAGGCCTAGCGCATTGCGGGCGCTGCCCGAAAAACGTTCCAGCGCCAGAGCCAAGTTGAAGCGCAGTTCGCCGGGCAGCCCGGCCAGCAGGGGTTTGGCGTCCTCGCCCAGGGCGGCGAGCAATTCGGCTTTTTCGCGCATTTTGGCGTTGTGGCCGGGGGTGTCCCCGGCTTCCAGCAGGCGCAGGGCTTCGGCCTCCACGGCCATGATCCTGTCATGGCGCTCTCTGAGCCATTGGATGAGCCCGGCCAGGGCTTCAGCGGCATTCTGATCGGACATGTCGTCCTCCTTTTGAAGAATAGACAAAAGCCCGGCCAAGAGGCCGGGCTTTTGCAACAGCGGTTAATCCCAGTGGCGCTTGTCCTCGATGGGCCGGATCTGCGGCGGTAGGCTGCCCGGAGCCAGAACGCGCAGTTCGGGGCGCAGCTTGATCTTTTCGCGGAACTGGTGCAGCAGCTCCTCTTCGCGCTTGAAGCCGCTGGTTTCGATGAACAGCGTCATTTCGTCGATGCCGCCGGGGTTGGTGACCTCGATCTGCCAACGCTTGATCTCCTCGAAACGGCTCATGACCTGCTCCACCTGATGGGGGTAGACGAACATGCCCATGATGCGGGCGGTGGTGTCCACGCGGCCCACAATGCTGCCCAGGCGCGGGCTGGTGCGGCCGCAGGCGCAGGGGCTGCGGTCGATGTAGGAAAGGTCGCCCGTGGCCAGGCGGATCAGCGGATACGTCTTGTTGAAGGCCGTGACCACGATTTCGCCCACTTCGCCGTCCTTGAGCGGAATGCCGGTGTCCGGATGGCAGATTTCCACATAGCAGCGGTTGGCGATGTGCAGGCCCGTCTTGTGAAAGCATTCATAGCCGATGCAGCCCACGTCCGCCGTGCCGTAGCCCTGGCGCATGATCAGGTCGTATTTCTTTTCCATCTGGGAGCGCATTTTTTCCGAGAGGCGCTCGCCGGTGACGAAAGCCACTTCCAGAAAGAGATCCTTGCGCAGATTCAGGCCCTTTTCCTCGGCCTTCTGGGCCAGGTGCATGAGGAAACTGGGCGTGCCCACATAGCCGGAGACGCGCAGCTTCTGCATGATGTCCAGCTGGGTGGCCGCGTCGGACGGCCCGGCCGGGATCACCGCACAGCCCAGGTTGCGCAGGGGTTCTTCAAACATCAGGCCCGCGGGCGTTAGCTGGTAGTTGAAGGTGTTCTGCACCGCGTCGCCGGGGCGGAAGCCCACGGAATAGAAGGCTTCGGTATAGCCCCAGTAGTCCTCTCCCCGGTCTTCGGGATCGAAGATGGGGCCGGGCGAAAGAAAGATGCGCTTGAGTTCGCCGATGTCCTTGGTCAGCAGCCCGCCCAGACGCGGCCCCATGGACTGCAGAAAGATCAGTTCTTTCTTTTTCAGAATGGGGATGTGCTTGATGTCCGAGAGAGTCTTGAACTTCTCCACATTGAACTGCGCGCGGTCAAAACGCTTTTTGACGTCTTCCGAATAGCGGTAGGCGTAAGAGAGCAGATCCTTGAGCTGGATCAGGCAGTATTGGCGGCGCTCGCTCTCGTCGAGCACTTCACGGCGGCTGTAAATGCCTTCAGTACGGTCTTTGCGGGTCATGACGTTCGCCTTGTAATATTGATGGGAGGCACCATATGTAAGCAATGATCTGTACTATTGCAAGTATTTTTTTATTTATATTTATATTTCAATATGTTATATACAAATAAAAATGATTCTTGATCGTGCGCACGGCGATGAACCCATGCAGCGGGCCGGTTACCGAAAGACATCCGGCTTCCGGGGTCACCGCGCATGCCGCGACTCTGATTCTATGTGGTTGCGCCCGGAGCACCGGCGGCCTGGTCGATTTTGGCTTGCCGGGCTTTTTCCTGGTCCACGGCGCGTTGCTTCAGGCTGTCGTAGACCGGCGGCGAATTCAGGCAGTTGGCGGCCAGGGCGGCCAGATAGGATGTGACCACAATGGCCGGGGCGTTGTGCAGCGAGCCGGTCATTTCGATCAGCAGGGCCGCGCCGGTGAGCGGCGCGCGCACCGTGGAGGCAAACAGCCCGGCCATGCACAGAATAAGCAGGGTGGCGCCCTGTTCCGGGCCGATGCAGTTCAGGGAGAGCAGGGCCGAGGCCGCGCAACCGCCGGCCAACGCGCCGCCGAGCAGCATTGGCATGAGCAGGCCGCCGGCCACGCCAGAGGCGAAGCTCACGCAGGAAAACAGGATTTTGGCGGCCAGCAGCAGCAAGAGCGCGCCCAGCGGCAGGGCCAGGCTTTCCAGATCCAGCGCGCCCGGACCAAAGCCCACCAGCACCTGGGGGTAGAAGTAGAGCAGCAGGCCGCTGATCAGAAAGGGGGCCAGCACGCGCACGGGCTGGGGCATCAGCGGGCTGCGGTCGGCCCAGTGGGTCAGGCGGATCAGGATGGCGTTGTAGGCCGCGCCCAGCATGCCCACCATGCCGCCCAGCAGGGGCACGATCCACCATTGCAGCAGGGAGAGCGTGCCCGTATTGTGGAAGGGAAAAACCCGCCCGAAGCCGAAGAGCACTTCGATCACAAACCAGGCCGAGGCGGCGGCCAGCGCGGCAAACAGCAGCATGGGCGCGCTGATCACGGTTTTCATTTCCTCAAAGGCGAAACAGAGCCCGGCGGCCGGAGCGCCGAAGGCCGCCGTGAGCCCGGCCACGCTGCCGCCGATGAGATAGCGCGGCATGGTCTGGGCCTTGTCGTCATGCCAGATGCGGCCCACGCCGCAGCCCACGGCCGCGCCCATCTGGATGCAGGGCCCTTCGCGGCCCACGGAAAGCCCGCCGCTCAAGGACACCAGGGTGCCCACGAATTTGGCCCAGATGACCGTGACCCAGCGCATGGGCAGATGCCCGGCCACGGTCAGCTCCACCTGGGGGATGCCGCTGCCGCTGATCAGCGGTTCATGCCGCAGCAGTTGCCAGGCCAGAAGGCCGAGCAGAACCAGCGCCACGAAGATGCTCAGGCCCACCAGGGGGTCGGACAGGCTGTGGCCGTGCACATAGTCCACAACCGCCGTATTGATCAGGGTGTAGGTCTGGCGAAACAGGCCGATCACCGCGCCGGTGATGCCGCCCGTGACCAGGGCCTGCAACATGAGCCGCCACACGCCCAGGGTGCGCAGGGCTTGCATTTCACGTAAAATCGGGGGGACTGAGGCACGAAATTGCACGGGAACTCCTTGGCTGGGCTGCAAACAACGCGAGTATGGCCGGAAGATGCGCAAGATTCAAGTTTTCGCGGGAAATTTCCCCAAAAAAGGCTTGCCAAAGCCGCGCCAAGCGGGTACAAGACTTTCCCACATGGGCCGAGGTAGCTCAGTTGGTAGAGCAGGGGACTGAAAATCCCCGTGTCGGCAGTTCAATTCTGTCCCTCGGCACCATAGATTTCAGAAGGCCGGAAACTGAAGAATCAGTTTCCGGCCTTTCTTTTATTCGGCTTGAGACCGCGCTGCGAGGTCGGCCCGCGCGTTTATCCCTCTTCGGGCTGGAGGCGAAAATCCGCCACCAGCGAGCACAGGCTGTTCAGCGTGTCCAGGGGGGCCATCAGGGTGTCGCCCAGCAGTGTCACGGCGTAGCCGTCCATGCTCGCGCCGTTTCAAAGTGCTGCAGGAGAAAGATCAGGGTGTGGAGATGGTTGCACGTTTTGTCAAACATCTCCTGCCAGCTTTGGACCTGGTGTTGCGCGAGCAGTATCCGCTCTTCCTCCACAATATAGCCGGGGACGCGGTAGGTGCGGACTTCCGAGGGCTTTTCGGCGGCGGGGGCGTCGCCGGGTTCGGCCACGGGCGCGGGCGGGCCTGCCGCCAGCAGGGCCTGGGCGGTTTGTCGCAGTGTTTCGGCCAGGGCAACCAGATCAGGGAGGGACCGCGCCGAAGGCGCGTCCGTGAGGGGATGGGACATAAGGCACTCCATTGGTTTTAGTATCGGCATTTGGCGATGAGAAATGCCGGGACTCAACTGCGCCCAATGGAACGCTGCTCGTATTCCCCCGAAGGGTCTTGTATTCGGAGCTATCGACCCGGCAATGCATGCTGTGGGCATGGATGCCCGAAAAGAAACCCAGCAGTGTATGCCGGGCAGATTGCGCGCCGCGTTTATCCAGCCGCGCCCGCTGCCATTGGAAGTAGTGGAAAAAGGATAAACCGCCCCCCGGCGGGCGTCAAGCCGTCGGGGAGGGATGCCCGGCAAGGGCATCCCTCCCCGTGTGGGGAAAGTGTTCCATGTCCTCAGCGCAAGTACCTAAAAAGCCGTATTTCCGCCGATGACGCCCGCGTAGCTGGAGCGGAACTGCGTGCCCCAATGCCCGTTCATCCTGGTGAGGATGTAGAAGGATTCAAAGGCGACGATTTTTTCATGCGCGGGCGTGTAGCGCGAGAACTGCACGGCCATGTGGATTTTATCCTCATCGGCCTGGATCATCTTGCGCCGGTCCCACTTTGTGTAGCCCCAGCCGGAGGCTTCGCGCAGGCGGCTGACGTCATTGTCCCGGGCGTAATCTTCGGGCGTGTTCCAGATCTGGACCGCGAGGCCGCCCAGGCGCATGTGCGGATAGTGCAGGCTTTGCGCCCAGCGCAGGGGCGAGCCGCTGTTGAAGGTTTCCATGAATTCGTCCAGCGCGGCCATGCCTGCGCGTTCCAGTTCGATCCATTGCGGCGTTCCGGGGGTGGCTGCCATATGATCCTCCTTGTATCCGGGGTTGCGGGTATGGGGATTGCCGTGCGGCGGGCTCAGGCCGCGCCGGTGAGCTTCCAGAAGGGATAGAAGACGAGGATGAGTACGATCAGCGCCATAAGCGCCCGCCAGGCGAAGACCATGACCATGTCCTTGAAGTTGATGTAGCCCGTGGAGAACATGTACAGAAAGGCCGCGTATTCGTAGGGCAGCACGTACTGGTCCAGGCCGAGCATGAAGGCGTAGGCCGGGGCCAGGGGATTGATGCCCAGGGCCTTGGCGATTTCCGCCAGCGGTACGGTGAAGGTGCTTACGGCGGCCACCGGCGTGAGCAGGAAGTTGAGCCCCGCCCCGGAGAAGAAGGAGGCGATGACCGTGCCCAGCTCTCCCTTGCCCTGCAGCAGGGGCAGCACTGCCCGGGCGATGCTCTTGTCCATGCCCGTGGCCTGGGCCGCCGCGCCGATGGACATGCAGCCCACGATGAACAGCACGGAGGTCAGGTTCAGCGTGGCGAACTTTTTGCCGTCCACCAGGTCAAAGCCCGGCAGAAAACCGACAAAGCCCACCACCATCATGATCCAGCCGATGTTGATGCCGTGCCACTTGTCCGTCATCATCAGGACGGCCAGCACAGCGAAGAGCGCCAGGGCCTTCTTTTCGCGCAGGCTCATGGGGCCCAGCCCGGCGTACTGCTCTTCCACCCAGACGCGGGCGTCAACAGTGCTCTTGGGCCGCATGACCAGCCGCAGCACCACAATGGACAACACGCTGTAGACCACGCTGGGCGCGAAATTCTGCAGAAAATACTCCAGCCATGACACGTGCACCCCGGCCGTGGCGAGCATTTGCAGATTCAGGGTCACTTCGCCCGCGCCCGTGTACAGGCCCATGCGGGGCCCGGCCACGGCCAGGTAACCGGCCATCAGCAGGGTGGATGCCTCGCGCGAGCGGGCCTTGAAGCCCATGGCGTCGCAGATGCCGATGCAGATGATGCCCAGCAGGATGCACTTCCCTGTGGATGTGGGCATGAGCGGCGCAATGATGAAGCCCGCCAGCAGAATGCCCCAGAGCAGGCGGCGGAAGGAGCTGCCCGTGACGTGCAGGGCCCAGAGGGCGATGCGCCGGGCAAGCCCCGTATGTTGAAGCACCAGGCCGGTCATCAGCCCGCCGAGGATCATCCAGCCCATGGGCTTGGTCCACGGTGAAAGCACCTGAGCGGGCGTGCCCACCCCCGAGAGAATATAGCCCATGGGCAGCATGACAGCCACGAGCCCGTCGGGCAGCAGGGAAAAGCCCCAGAGACAGATGGCCAGCACTGTGAGGCTGAAAAACCAGCAGGCGGGCCGGGGCAGGCCGGCGACGACGCAGACGGCCAGAATGACCGCCGCGCACAGCAGGGAAAAAATCCATTTCAGATGTTCGTTGCGGGTGGGAGGGATCGCGGCCGCGCCGCCCATGCCGGTGGCTGCGGTTTCCGTGGCGTGTGTGACGTTCATGCCCGACCTCCATCATGGTTTCCGGTGCGGTGGCGCTTCCCGACTCTCCGAAAGCGGCGTGGGAAGCTGGAACGGAAAGAGCAAGAGCGGTGCCAATATGGATATTTATTTTTTATTGTGTATAATCAGTGTGTTGTTGTTCTCCATTCCAAATACGCTTTTTTTCGGGCTTGTTTGTTACATGGATTTTGTCCAATATCTGGATTAAATCTGAAAACAGGACCAACAAATGATCCATGATCCGCAAGAATCCCTGCCGCAGGCTCTGGCCGCGCTGCTGGCCGTGGATAAAATCCGCTACACGCGGCAGGCGCTGATTCAATTGGGGCCCTGGCCGCCCTCGGCCGTGGACGAAGTTTTGCGTCTTTTCGCCGCGCGGGGCCTGGCGCGGCCGTCGCGCTCGGGGCTCTGGCGGGGACGGGCCGAGGCGCTGCGCGCTTTTTCGCGTGAACGCGCGCCGGAAACCACGGCGCGTCCGTTGTTGCGGGCCGTGGCTTCGTTGGAGCGCGGAGCCGTTCTCGACGGCTGCGAAATATTGCTGGAAGAAGTGCGGCATACCCTGGACGACGGGCGGTGCGCGGCGGTGCTGGCGCTGTTGGACCTGCTGCTGTCCGGCCTGCGCCGATGGAGCGGGGACACGGAAGAGGCGGAGGCGCTGCGGCGCTATCTGAGCGTGTTCCGCAGCGTTCAGGGCATTTCCATCTATATGGGCAAGAGCGGCCAGGAAGTTTTGGATTTGCTGCCTCGGGCCCGCGCCGCCGCCGAGGCGCTGGGGGACAGGCGCGTCACCCTCATGCTGGACCTCACGGAGGCCAGCCAGCGTCACCTGACCCGGATGCACAATACGGAACGGCCATATGCCCTGCTGGCCCGTACCCTGGCCTCCATCAGGGAACTGGGCGACCCGGACATTCTGGAGGAGGCCTCGCACAGCATCGGCATCCTGCATTTTATGCAGGGCGCGTACAGCGAGGCCCTGCCCTATCTTGAAACCGGCGCTGTGAGCCGGTTCACAGCGCATTTCAACTACTTTGAAGAAGCGCGGTTGCGCTATATCGGCAGCGCCGCCTGCAGTCTGGGCCTTCCGGCCAAGGCTGCGGGCATTCTGCTGGCCGGGCTGCGCGAAGCGCGGCTGCGCCGTAACCGACAGACGCGGAAATGGATTCAGACCCATCTGGCCGACGATCTCATGCGCATGGGGCGGCCCGACGAGGGCCTTGCCCTGCTGGATGAGCTTCTGCTCTGCTGCGACCCGGCCACGGAAACCACTCTGTGGATCTGGAACATGCGCTCGCTGGCGCACTATCATTTTCTGAAAGGGCGCGTCGCAACCTCGCACAGGATTTTTTACGCCAGCATGCGCTATTGCGTGCGCATGGGGCTCCAGCGTCCCTATTACGGCTTCACCTGGCTGTTTGATATGCTTTGGGCCTATGAATGGCAGGGCCTGCCCCGGATTCCGGGCTATGATCTTGAAGATGAGCTGACGGCCGCGCAGCAAAGCCCCAACCGCCATCTCAAGGGCGCGGCCTTGCGCATCCGGGCTTTGCAGGCACGCGCCAGAGGGGTGGACCCGGCCCAGGTGCGCGGCCTCCTGGTGCGCGGCCTGACCTATGCCAAGCGGGTGGGCAGTCCGCTGGAGATCGCCCGCTGCCGCCTCGCCCTGGCGTATTGCCTTTCGCGGCGGCGCGCCCGCCAGGCCGAGCTTCTGTTTTCGGCGGCCAGAACCGTGTTGCGGCGCTATACCCAGTATGACTGCCCTGACGGGCCCGGCGGCGGGCAGGACGCGCCTTACTGCCCCGACGGCCGAAGCTGCCTGCGCCGCTGCCGGGAAGGACTGGAGGCCCTGCCCGCCTGGTCGGATCTGGACGCCCATCTGGCCGACATGCTGCGCATCGTCAGCGAGACCTTTGAAGTGGAGCGGGCGGCCCTGTTCAGCCCGGACGCCGAGGGACCGGTCATGGTGCGCAATATCTCGCGCCTGGAGCTGGAAAGCCCGACCTTCCGCCCGGTGCTGAAAAAGGCCGCCGCCGTCATGGAGGCGGCTTCAGGCGAACCCGCGCGCGCCGCGCGGGGCACAGGAATATATCTGCCTCTGGCGGTTCCCAATGCCCGCCCGTGGCTTCTTTTTCTGCAATGCGAGTTTTTCGCCGGCCACATCAGCGCCCAAGGCACGGAAATATTCCGCGAGCTGGGCGGCTTGCTGGCGCGGGAGCTGCAAACCGCCCGGCGTTTGCAGGAAGGCATGCGCAAGGCCCTGTATGCCGTGGAAGAACGGGGCCGCGTGGCCGCCGAGCGCATGGCCGCCCTGGATGAGCCCTACTACGGGACCGGGCTCGACGACGTGTTGCGCCAGGCGGACAGCACGGCCGTCACCGACGCGCCGGTGCTCATTCTGGGAGAAACCGGCGTGGGCAAGGATCTGCTGGCCCGGCGCGTCCACGCGCGCAGCGGCCGGGCCGGAGCCTTTGTGCCTATTCATCCGGCCAGCATTCCGGAGCAGCTTTTTGAAAGCGAACTCTTCGGGCATGAAAAGGGTGCGTTTACCGGAGCCTGGCGGCAGAAGCTGGGCCATCTGGAAGTGGCGGACGGCGGCACGCTGTTTATCGACGAAGTGGGTGAGGTGCCCCTGCCCATGCAGACCAAGCTGCTCAGGGTTTTGCAGGAGAAATGCTTTATGCGGGTGGGCGGCATCCGCGAGATCCGTTCTGATTTCCGGCTGGTGGCGGCCACCAACCGGGACCTCAAAAGCATGGTGGCTCAAGGACGCTTCCGGGAAGATCTCTACTATCGTATTTCCGTGGTGCCCCTCACCCTGCCGCCCCTGCGCGAGCGTCCCGCCGACATTCCCCTGCTGGCGCGGCGCTTCGTGGAGATGTTCAGCCGCCGTTACCAGCGCCCCGTGCCTCCCCTGGAAAAGGAAGAGGCGGAACGCCTGCGCGCCTATGCCTGGCCCGGTAATGTGCGGGAACTGAAGAACGTGGTGGAGCGGGCGGTCATCCTCCACTCCGGCGGCCCTCTGCATCTGTTGCGCCCCACGGAACCGCCGCCGCTTCCGGCGGAAAAGGCAGCTCCGCCCGGGACGCTTTCCGGTCTGGAATGGGAAGATTTGCCGAGCCTGGAAGAATTGCAGCGCCGCTACATCCGCCATGTGCTGCGTCTTGCCAGAGGCCGCGTGGACGGCGAGGCCGGGGCCCTGCGCATCCTCGGCATGAAGCGTTCGACCCTGTATGCGCGCATCCGGGCCTGGGGCCTGGACGCGGTTTCGCAGCTTTACGGCAGGGAGAAATAGGGCCGCCGGCGGCCGAAGCCGCCGGGACCGCAAAGCAATGTCGCGGGATGCGCGCCTTTACCGCATGAGCAGCGGCACCACCAGGCCCACCAGCACCAGGATGATCGCGCCGCCCAGGCGGGAGGAAATCTGGGCAAAGGGCATCAGCACCATGCGCCGTGACGCCGAAAGCACGGCCACGTCGCCGGTGCCGCCCATATTGGCCATGCACAGACCGGCGGAAATGGCGGATTCGATGAAATGGAAGCCCACCAGCACGCCGCCCAGGCCCGCGCCGAGCACCGCGCCCAGCACCACCGCGATGACCTGGAGGGTGTTGACGATGGAAAAGGTGTCGATGACCAGGGAGAGGTCCGTGTAGGTCACGCCGATGCCCACCAGCAGCGGGGCGGTCATGTACTTGGCCACGAACCTGAACCAGACCGTGCAGGACTGCTCCACGGATCTGGGCAGCACGTGGAAGATTTTGAACACGGCCACGCTGAGGATCATCAGGGCGTAGTAGTGGATGCCGGGAATGACCATGGCGGCCAGGCGTCCGAACAGCATGAAGGTGCAGGAAACCAGCAGACCGATGCCCAGGGCCGTGTAGGTGACCGGCAGGCTTGTCTCGTCTTCCGCCGCCGGGGCCTCGCCCTTGAGCAGCTGCCCTTCGCCGGACAGGCGCGGGAATGCCTTGCCCAGCTTGTCGAGCAGGCCGCCGGAAATGATGGCGACCACATTGCCCAGGGCCACCGGCGGAATCAGCATGGAGAGGATGTCCTTGAGCGCCGTGTCCGGGTTGCTCTGGTGCAGGATTTCAGCCATGGGAATGGCCCCGGCCCCCATGCCGCCGCCCATGATCGGGAAGGAGACGTAACTGATGCCTTCGCGCCAGCCCGTACCGGCCAGCAGACCCACCAGGGCGGCCAGGAGGGCCGCGCAGACCACGGCGGCCGTCAGGGGGACCACGTAGCGCGCCCCGGCCTTGACCAGCAGGCGGGCCTCGATGCCCAGAATGCTGCCGCAGATCAGGGCGCAGATGTAAAAGGTCAGGAAGTCGTCGGCCTGCATGAAGGTGTCGATGACGGCCTTGGTCGAGGCCGGCATGACGCCGCTGTATACCAGCAGGGCGCTGCCGAAAATGACAATAAGGGGCCCGCCGCCCAGATAATCCTTGATCAGCGGCAGGCGGTCGCCGATGTATTCCAGCAGAAAGCCCAGCACCATGACCACGGCGAAGCCGCCCACCATGCCTTTGGGCAGGGCGTCCAGGTACATGGCCGCCACGACCACCACGCTGATTCCCAGAAAAACAGGCCAGCTTATGCCTTTGATTTCAATGTCCGCTATTTGCATTATGTACCCCTGAAAGAAATATATTCTTTTATAGATAAGCATCTTTCAGGGTTGTCGCCAGAGGTATGAAATTTAAAAAAACGCGGCGGAAGTTATGCAAGGGGGCTGATTCGCCGTCGGCGCGGCCTGGAACTCACGGCTCCTAGCGGGCAAGGAATAAAATGAAGCCGCCGAAGGCGGGCAGAGCCACCATGGCGATCTTGAGCAGTATCTGCGGGGCCAGGCGGGTGAGCTTGGCCCCGAAAAACGCGCCGATCGTCTGGCCCAGCAGCACCTGGACGAAAAGCAGCGGTTCCAGATGCCCGGCACTGAGAAAGCCTACGCCGCCCAGCACCGCGATGGGCAGGATGACCAGCATGGTGGTGCCCACGGTCTGATAGAGAGGCGCGTTGAAGACCAGCAGCAGGCTGAGCTGGATGAAAGAGGCCGCGCCCACGCCGCAGGCTCCGGAGATGAGCCCGTTGATCAGGCCGGTCAGACCCGCCAGCAGCCAGAATCTGCCGCCCCTGGGCGTCAGGAAGCGCTGGCGGAAGAGCGGGCTGTGGGGGTGGAAAATGCGCAGATAGATCAGCAGGGCCGACAGCAGCAGGGCCGCGGCGGTGAGCGGGGTGAGGACGGCCGTGTCGAGGGAGGAGGAAATCAGTGCGCCGCAGAACGCGCCCACGGCCCCGAACAGGCCCATGGCCAGACCCAGGCGGCGCAGCACGTTGCCTTCGCGGAAATGGCTGTACGAGCCGGAAAGCGTGGTAAAGGCCATGGCCGCCAGGGACGTGCCCAGGGCCGTATGGATAGGCACGTCAAAACCCACGGTGAGCAGGGTGATCATGACCCCCGCGCCGCCCGCGCCCACAAAGCCGATCACCGCTCCCAGCAGAAGCATGGCCGCGAAAACAAGCATGGCATTCCCCGTGCTGAAAAAAACGCCGCCCGGCGGCGTTGGGATGCAATAGCGCCAAGCGGCGTCGGAGGCAAGGGCCGGGGCGGTCCGTGCGCAGCGGAGGCGGCTTTGTGCGTGGGGGAAAAGCAGCGCCTAGAGCGTGTTGATATTGAAAATATCTCAACGCGCTGTGCGGATTTTCCGTGAAAATCCGCACAGCGAAATTATCGCAAGGCTAATTTACTTCGCCGTTAAGCGATAATTTCAAGCGCAAATTGCTCTACACCTAGTGCCTGATTGCAAAAATTTCGAGCATAATTTTGCTCTCAATGTTCGCAGGCTCGTCAGCGGAAAAATGTTTTTTTTGGCTCACGGCGGCTAGCCCCCGCCCACGGCCGGGAACAGGCCCACGCGGTCGCCGTCGTGCAGCACGGCGTCAGGCTCCACGGCCACGCCGTTGATGAAGATGATTTTTACTTCGGCGGCGGGTAGTTGCAGGCTGTCCATGAGCCGGGCCACGTCCGCGCCTTCAGGCAGTTCGCAGGCGCCGCCGGGCGGGCTTTTTTCGGCCAGGGTGGCGAAACATTTGACGTTCAGTCGCATGGTTTTTCCTCCGGAGGCGGGCGGGTTGCGGGCAAGTTGAAAGGGGATTCGCGGCTTATAAACGGACGCGTTGAAACGTGCCGTCCGCCAGGTCAAAGACGCACATGCCGGGGGCGGCCCCGCGGCCGGTGAGCAGCTTCAGGGCTTCCGCGGCCTGGAGGGAGGCGGCTGTCGCCGCCGTGGGCGCGAGATTGCCCAGCTCTTCCTCGGGCGAAGCTCCTGTTTCATCAGTCCCGCATGTTTCGCCCGCGCCCAGCCATTGAACCGGGCCCGCCTGTCCGGGCGGCACCACGGCCACCCAGCCGGTCAGGCCCGCAATGCCCGCGCTGACCAGCGGCACGCCGGTCGCGGCGGCCGCTTCCTGCAAGGGCAGGCGGCAGGCCAGGCCGCCCAGGGCGTCCAGAGCCAGATCCATGCCGCGCAGCAGCCGGATCAGCAAAATTTTGTCCGCAAAGCGGGGCACGGGCGTGAAATGCACGGCGGGATTGATCCCGGCCACGCGCGCGGCAGCGGCTTCGGCCTTGCTTTGGCCCAGTTGGGCCGTATTGCCCAGCGACTGGCGATTCAGATTGGATTCTTCAAAGCAGTCGCCGTCCACGCCGGTGATCGCGCCCACGCCCATGCGGACCAGCTGCTCCAGCAGCCAACCGCCCAAACCGCCCAGGCCCACCAGCAACACGCGGCTTTGCAGCAGGGCCAGCTGGTCCCGCAGGGAAAGCTGCCGGGCGTTGCGGGCATAGCGCGCGGGCCAGATTCCGGCGCGGCAGGCTGCCTGCTGGGTCGCGAGCAAGTCCACGCCTGCCGCGATGGCCAGCTCGCGTAACGCGTCTTCCGCAATGCGGCCCGCCCGGGCGGCGTGGCGGATGGCGATTTCAAGTTGGGGCAGTGGGTCCGGCATGAGGTGATGCTATCCAAAAAACGGCGGCCGGGCAAAACCCGGCCGCCGTGTCGCTCAGGCTCAGAAGTTGAAGACGCTGTCCAGCTCCTCGTCGCTCACGTCAAAGGTCGTGTTGTGCGGCGGCAGCAGTTCGCGGCGCATGTACATGGGCAGGCGGTCGTGGGCGCGGGTGAAACCGGCGGCGGCGTTGAATTCCCGCTCCTGCTTCAGGACGCTCTTGCCCAGGGCCACCACGTCGTCGCCGGTCATTTTGCGACCGGTGAAGGCGCTGAGGGTGTCGATGAGAGCCTGGAAGGTCTCGGGCTGGTCCAGGATGCAGAAGGCCACGAAGATGCAGTAGCCCGTGGAGTCCAGGGCGGCGGTGGCGATCTGAAGGTTGCGGGAGAGCTCCACCTGGCCCTCCGGCTTGAGCGGGTCCACCTTGCCGCCGAGGCCCAGAATATTGGTGGCCACGGCGTAACCGGCGGTGTGGTCCGCGCCCATGGGCGTGGTGGCGTAGGTCACGCCCACCCCCTTGACCGCGCGCGGGTCATAGGCGGGCATGGCCTGGCCCTTGACTACGGGAGCGCGTTCCAGGCCGTAGCAGCGGGCCACGGTGGCCGTGCCCGCGCCCAGGATGCGCCCCAGCGGCGTGCCCTTGCCCATCTCGTGGATCATCTCGATGCAGGCCTTGGAGTCGCCCCAGGGAATGACCCCGGCTTCCATCAGCACGCCGAGGCTGGCCCCGGTTTCAATGGTATCCAGGCCGTAGTCGTCCTCCAGATAGTCCATGCGGATGATGTCGTCCAGATTGTCCACGCCGCAGTTGGCGCCGTGCCCCCAGACGGTTTCATATTCCGGCTGCTTGGAAAGGTACTCGCCGTTTTCGTCCACGCAGATGCCGGAGCACTTCATAATGCAGCCCCGGTGGCAGCCGTGGGTGGGATTGCCGCCGCGCTTCTTCTGGATTTCCACCATGGTTTCGGCACAGATTTTTTCCGCGCCCGCGAAGCGGCCTTCCTTGAAGTTGTAAGTGGGCAGCCCACCGGCTTCGTTGAGGATATTGACCAGCACGTTGGTGCCGTAGGCGGGCAGGCCCTGGCCGGTGACCGGGTGGGAGGTGATGCCCTTGGCGAAGCGCTTGCAGGCGTCCTTGAAGGCTTCGGGATCTTGGGCCTTGCGCATGGTCGGCGTGTCCGCCGGGTCGAGCACGATGGCCTTGATGCCCTTGGAACCCATGACCGCGCCCACGCCGCCGCGTCCGGCGTGCCGGGTGGCCCGGCCTTCGGGATCGGTGAAACAGATGGTGGAATTGCACATGCGCATTTCACCGGCCGTGCCGATGGTCACGAAACCGGGGCCTTCGCCGTATTCCTCGCGCAGCCGGGCCACACAGGGATAGTTGGAAAGCATGGCAAGTTCGTCGCACTGCTCGACGGTCACGCCGCTGGCCTTGATGACGATTTTGTACAGATGGTCGTCGCGGCGCTGGCCTTCAATGATGATGGCGGCGTAGTTCAGACGGGCCATGTACTGGCCGCCGGTGCCCCCGGCGTTGGATTCCTTGATGCCGCCGGTGAGCGGGCTCTTGCAGCCCACGGAAATGCGGCCCGAGGAACCGGCCGTGGTGGCGCAGAGCATGCCCGGCGCGAAGACCAGCTTGTTTTCGGGACCCAGGGCATGACAGGTGGGGGGCACTTCCTTGCAGATGACCGCGGTGGTCAGGGCGCGGCCCGCGAGGCCCGCGTATTCGCCCAGACGCTCTTCCCTGATCTTGGGGCCGCCCTCGGCGCCCACATCAATGCGTAAAATCTTGTCCATAGCGACCTCGTCTGTATAAAAAATGTGTGAAGGAAAAATGCACTGCAATTATGTATAACTATAACCAATGAAAAAAGAGCCGCAATATGTTTATTGCGGCATAAATAAGAAGAGATATATTGTGACGTCTTCAATATGCTTTTCAATGCATATAATATACGTCTTTGCATGCCGCTTGAATCACTGGCCCGCACCGACCCATGGGCGCAAAAAGGAACCCCCCGGCATAGCCGGGGGTTCTTCATATGCGCCTGTAAGGCTTTCTTACCAGCTGCGCCCTAGCAGGCGCTCTTGCGATCTGACATTTGCATTTCTGTTACTTGCGGCCCGTAAACGGGCTCCTTGGGTAGGGTAGGCTCAACTGATCGCCAAGTTTATCCGACTCCAGCTGATGCTTGATGTAATCCTGAATCTTGGCCTTATTCTTGCCCACTGTATCGACGTAATACCCACGGCACCAAAATTCTCGATTGCGGTATTTGAACTTCAAATCCCCAAATTGTTCATAGATCATGAGACTACTCTTACCCTTTAGATAGCCCATAAAACTCGACACACTCATTTTGGGGGGAATCTCAAGCAGCATGTGGATGTGGTCTGGGCAACATTCTGCCTCCACTATTTTTACATCCTTCCATTCGCACAACTTGCGCAGAATTTCGCCAATGGCGCGCTTCTTTTCACCATAGAACACCTGGCGGCGATATTTAGGCGCAAAAACAATGTGATATTTGCAGTTCCACCTTGTGTGGGCTAAACTTTTGGCGTCACCCATCGTGACCTCCTTTTGATTTGTTGACTCGCAGTTGCCAGACCGCGAGACTTTTTAACAAATCAAAAGGAGTTTTACTGACATGGGCAAAGCTGTAAGCTTTTTAGAACCCCCCGCCTAGCGGGGGGTTTTCTCCATACAAAAAAGCCGGTGTTCGTAAACACCGGCTGAAGGCCGCGCCGACGTTGAGAATGCCGATTCTCAACGTTAATTTGATCCGGACCGGAAAGGCCGGGGCACGTTTTCCACTCCCCGGCCTGGGATCAACTTTCTTCCCGGCTCGCCTGGGTCAGCAGATCCCTGGCCTGATCGTTGGCCGGGTCCTGTTCCAGAGCCAGACGCAGCAGGGGCAGGGCGTGCATATTGTCGCCGGTCCGCACAAAGACCGTAGCCAGGTTGCAGGCGATGAGCGAGGATTTGCGCGGCAGGTCCGGATTAAGGGCCAGAGCCTTGAGCGTGGAGGCCCGGGCGGATTCGAAATCCTTGCCCTCCAGATAGGCCATGCTCAGATTGTAGTGCAGATTTTCGTCGTCGGGGGCCACCTTCAGGGCCTTGAGATATTCCTCGGCGGCTTCGCGCCATTTGCCCGCGCGGCGCAGCAGAATGCCCACGCGGTTGAAGGTGAGCAGGTCCTCGGTGCCCCAGAACCCCCTTTTGGCCTCCAGGCCCCGCTGCAGAAAGGCGACGGCGGTCTGCGGGTCCTTGTCCATATAGACGTCGGCCACGCGGAAGGCCACGCCCGAGATGTATTCCGTGGCTTCGCGGTCCGAAAGGGTCATGGCCTGATCGAAAATTTTTCTGGCGCTTTCCGGGCGGTTCATCTGGAGGTAGATCTCGCCCAGGGTCAGTTTGCGCTCCACGTTCAGGGGCGAAAGCCCGTCCAGGCGTTCCAGGCATTCCAGGCGTTTGGCCGTATTGCCGGTCTCCGCGTAGACTTCCGCCATCTTGCGCAGGGGTTCAAGATACATGGCCGAGGTGCGGCTGGCGTTTTCATAAGCCTCGCAGGCCTTATCATACTGCCGCATGGCCCGGAAGACGTCGCCGATGAGCAGCAGGGCCGCCGCGGAATTGGCCTTGAGGTCCAGGGCCTGTTTGCAGACCTGCAGGGCGCGCAGATGCTCGCCCTGGGCCATGAGGGCGCGCGCCCATTCCAGAACCCGGCCCAGCTTGCCGTGGGGCTTGATGGTCAGGGCGATCTTTTCAAGCAGGGCCTGCACGCCGATGGGTTTGACGATGCAATTGTCCACGCCGCTTTCGTGCAGAAGAACAAAACGCTGTTTGTTGGTCTCGCGGGCGACGCTGATGATCCACAGCTCTGGATAGGCATTTTTGAGCTGCCGGAGCAGATAGGTCATGTCCCGGCTTCCGAGGTTCTGCTCAATGAGCAGCAGGGGCGCGTTTCTGGCCGAGATCATGTGGCGCAGGGTGTGCAGCAGCATATCGGCGCTGCTGCTGATGGACAGGCAGCCGGAGGGCATCTTCAACCGCGTGCATACGGCCTCGCGCAACAGATCGGTAAATGTCTTGTCGTCGGAAATACAGATGATCTGGCCGTTGTCGCGCAGATATTCGATAACGGCTTCCCCATAGAACTTATCTTGAATCTTGCTTTCGGCCATGGTTTTCGCCATGGTCTGCTCGATCTGCCTGAGTTGTATGCGCTTTGCAAGGCCGCTTTTCGCGGTATCGTCCTCCATAAGGCCTCCATCCCGCTGAAATGCAAAAGAGCTACGTTTTTGCAG
Organism: Desulfovibrio fairfieldensis; assembly: GCF_001553605.1. Classification (NCBI taxonomy): domain Bacteria; kingdom Pseudomonadati; phylum Thermodesulfobacteriota; class Desulfovibrionia; order Desulfovibrionales; family Desulfovibrionaceae; genus Desulfovibrio; species Desulfovibrio fairfieldensis. The sequence goes on along the minus strand of NZ_CP014229.1, from coordinate 2,962,902 downwards.
CATAGACAAAAGAATCGTCCCCGTCCAGCGGAGGAGAGGGCCGCGCCAAGGTCATTCCGCTATGGCCGGCGGGTCAGATGGTAGACGCCCGGCACCATATACATCAGGCTCATCTGGCGGTGGGTGGGCGCGTACTGGGTTGCCACCACCACGGAGCCCAGGTTCCAGAGCCGGGCGTCGTCCCCTTCACCGGCTGAGGGCGGCCCGAAGCGTTCTTCCACCATGTGCAGGATCTGCGCGGCCGTGGCCTTGTCCGGCGCGGCATAGTCGATTTTCAGAAAGCCCAGGGGCGCGGGCGAGCCCGGTCCGTAACAGGCGGCCATCTGCTCCGCGCCGGGCACCACCCGGCGCACGTCGTACAGATCGCAGATAAAGTCGTCGCTCTCGCGGCTGGCGGGCGTGCCGGATTTTTTCAGGGCGGCGCGCATGGCGGCGCGGTCCGTGGCGTCCAGCTTCTGGCCGAAGAGCACGGCGGCCGGGCGGGACGGGCCCTCTTTCGCCATTTCTTCCAGTTCGCGGATGGCCCCGGCTTCGCCGCTCATGGCCGCCGCGTAGAGCAGCAGCACGGCCCGGCCGGGATTTTTTGCCACGCCCCGGCCCGCGCGGTAGAAATGCCCCAGGCGGGCCAGGGACTCGCTTTGCTGCTGGGCCGCGGCCCGGCTGTACCAGGCGGCCGCCGCCTTGTCGTCCTGGGGCACGCCCCGGCCCCGTTCGTACAGCAGCCCCAGATTGTACTGGGCTTCGGGCTGGCCCTGGCGGGCGGCCAGGTCAAACCAGCGGGCGGCTTCCCGCGGGTTGGCGGCAATGCCGCGCCCCTGCTCCAGCATGCGGCCGTAATTGCTCATGCCCGAAGGATGCCCGGCCTTGGCCGACTGGGCGAACCAGTGCAAAGCCCGGCCCGTGTCGGGCTCCACGCCGTGGCCCTGGTCATAGAGCACGCCCAGATTGTTCATGGCCTGGGCGTCGCCCTCCTCGGCCAGCTTTTGCCAGATGTCCCTGGCCTTGAGGAAATTCCCTTGGGCGTAAGCGCGGGCGGCGTCCCCCGCCGGGCCTTCGGGCAATTCAGGGGCCCTGGCCTGGACCGGAGATTCCTCCTTCGGCCCGGACGCGTCCGTCGTGGGCGCGGTTGGTTGCTGCGACGCTGCCGCCGGAGCGGCTTGGGACGGCGGATTCTTTTTACGCGCGGGACGTGCGTTTTTGCGGGACGGCTGCGCCTTCTTCGCGGCGGGTGCGGCCGGAGTGGGGACCGGCGGCGCGGCCTGTATTGCGGCCGCCGCCGGAGATGTGCCCGGCGCCTGGGCCTGGTCCGCCGAAGCGTTGCCGGGCACGGCCCAGATCAGGGATGCGGCCAGAAAGACAGCCGGGAAGACGGCCGGAACCGGGCTGCGCCGAAAGCGTCCTGAGGAAAACATGAAGCTCATGCGTACTTATTCCTTTCCGGGCAGCACCAGGGGAAAGTCGGGCGTAAAGCGGTCCAGCAGGCCCAGCAGTTCCGCCACGGTTTGGCTGTCGCCCGTGATCATGCCCTGTTTGGCGGCTTCGGCTACGCTCAGGCGTCCTTCAAACAGGGCCATGACCGTGGGCATGGCGGCGGTCAGGGTCGCTTCCGGCGCGGGGGCCGCATCGGGGTCGCCTGCGTTCAGGCGGGCGCGCAGCACGCTGTTGCCCAGGCGCAGCTCCCAGACCTGTTCCGGATCGCTGAGTTTTACGCGCAGCGCGAGCCTGCGGCCCTGAGCCCTCTGGGCATTGAGGCGCACGCCCAGATAGCCGAAGTAAAGCTCCGGGGTCATGGCCTGTGACTGGCTGTTGCTCGTTTGCGCGGCATTTTCGTCCCTGGCCGGGGGCAGGCCGCGCAGGTCCCGCGCCCCGCTGAGATAGAAATTGCGCCAGGGGCCGCTTTCCGCCTGATAGCCCAACTGCTCCAGGGCGTCCGCCGCCAGTTCCCGCGCCGTGGTATTGCCGGGATCGGCAAAGATCACGTGGTCCAGCACCTGGGCCACCCAGCGGTATTCGCCCTGGGCGAAATCCTTGCGGGCGCGCCGGAGCACGGCCTCGGCCCCGCCCATGTACTCCACGTACTTGCGGGCCGCCACGCGCGGCGGCAGGGCGTGCAGATGCGCGGGATTGCCGTCGAACCAGCCCAGATAGAAATTGTACACGGCTTTGACGTTGTGATTCAGGCTGCCGTAATAGCCGCGCAGGCCGAAGCTTTGCGCCAGTTCCGGAGGCAGGCGCAGTTTTTCGGCGATTTCCAGCATGGTCTGCCCCTGGTTGGCTGCATGCAGGGTCTGATCGTTAATGTAGCGGTAGAGATCGCTGGTCAGGGCCAGGGTCCGGCGTACCCGCTCATTGCCCCAGACCGGCCAGTGGTGCATGCCGTACAGCACTTCGGCCTCGTTGCCCCAGAGAGCCAGGGTTTCGTCCAGGGCGCGGCACCAGCTCAAGGGATCGCGCGTCTTGGCCCCTCGCAGGGTATAGAGATTGTGCATGGTGTGGGTGCAGTTTTCAGCGGCGGTCAGGGCCTTCAGTTCGGGGATGTACCAGTGCATTTCCGCCGGGGCCTCGGTATTGGGAGCCAGCAGAAAAACAAAGGTCAGGCCGTCCAGTTCAAGGCGCTCGCCGCTTTGGGCAATGGTACGCGTGGGCGGAATGAGGCCGGTGGACCCGCCGGAATTTTTCAGGCCCAGGCCCGCGCCCACATGGCCGGTGGGCGACGGCGGCAGCAATTCGCCGTACATGTACTGGGCCCGGCGGCCCATGGCTGTTCCGGCCAGCACGTTTTCCGACATGGCGGCACGCAGAAAGCCCTCCGGCGCGATGACCCGCACCGCGCCGCTCTTGACGTCCTCTTCCGTGGTCACGCCCGGCACGCCGCCGTAATGATCCACATGGCTGTGGGAATAAATGACCGTCTTCACGGGCTTGCGCGGGCGGTGCGTGTAGTAGAGATCCAGGGCGGCGGCAGCGTTTTCGGCGGAAATCAGGGGGTCCACCACGATCAGGCCCGTATCGCCTTCAATGATGGTCATGTTGGAAAGATCCGCATTGCGCACCTGGTAAATGCGTTCCGTGACTTTGTACAGGCCGTCGCGCAACACCAGCTGCGACTGCCGCCAGAGCGAGGGATGCACCGTGTCCGGCGCGGGCGTAGGCATGATCCGGGAGGGCGGCATGTCCCGGCTCATGGCCGGGGCCAGAAACGCGTATTTCCGGAAATTCCAGGTTTCACGGCCGTTTTTGTCCAGAATGCGGCCGTTGTCCGGCAGGGGAGCGATAAAGCCGCGCTGGGCGTCATCATAGTCCTGCCGGTCGTTGAAATTCAGATCCCGGACAGCGGCCTTGTTGGCCGCGCGGGTGGCGGCCGTGGCCGCTTTGCCGGTCGCTTCCGCGAAGGCGTCCTTCATGGGAGCCGCATATGCCGGATGCACTCCCAGACCGCAGACAATGCCGCAGGCCAGGCCCGCCGCGCTGAGAAAGAAATGACGGAACATCCTCATAATTCCTCCTAACGTATTTGATACTTGAAATGTTGTTCACGCGGGCAAAGCCCGCCTGCGCGCATCGCGGCAAAGATTTGCAGGGCAGTCCACGCATGAAATGCGTGAACCGCTCTCAGGGTTGACGTTTGGAACAGCCGAAGCGCATGAAATCCGTTTCCGGCAGGCTCGTGAGGCGTTCGTCAGGCACCAGCGCATGTCCCTGCCAGTCCCGGATGGCGGCATTGAGCCGTTCCATGTTCACATAGGAGAGCAGGGCGGGCCAGCGGTCGGCCATGGCCCGCAAAATCCGGGCGTAGGTGACTTCCCCGCCGTGAAAGCCGTCGATGAATTCGCAGTCGTTGGAAGCGAAGGCGCGCGGGTCCGTGCAGTCCAGCACGTCGATGCCCCGCGCCAGCAGGGCGTCGCGCAGGGCGAAGAGGTGGGGATAGTCCCGCTCGTGCTCGCGCATGGCCGTCAGCACGCGTTCGGAAAGCGGCGCGATGAACACGAAGGTCTGAATGCCGCGCGCCTTGAGGCGGCAGTATATTTCGGCAAAGGCGTCCAGATGTTCCTCACTGGGACCGGTCTGGCCCGGCTTGGCCCGGTAAAAGGCCTTGATGCCGTGGCGGACCTGGCTGAGCGTGTCGCTGAACTGGTAATCAAAGGGGCGCTTTTGGCCGGTGATGTCCGCCGTATAGTACCAGGAGCCGTCCGGGCCGAAGCCGTCGTCGGTCTGCTGGGCCATGATGCCGTAGCGCCCGGCCCGGAAGCCGTGCCCGAAGGGGCCCAGGAGGGGCGCGGCCGACTCCGCCGGGGAGAGCTTGCCGTCCAGCAGCCAGCTCCAGGGCTTTTTGAGGCTCTCGAAACCGTAATTATAGGAGCCGCTGGTGGGCGGCACTTCCTCAAAGGGCCGGGCTTCCCACTGGGGCATGAACCACCAGAAATCCAGGCCCAGGATCACGGCCTGGGGCTTGTGGATGCGCAGCATGGCGTCCAGGGTGGAGCGCAGCACCGCCAGATTGCCCGCCACCCCGCCCATGTTCAGAAAAGGCTTGCGGAAATAGGCCGCGCGGAACTGCATGACCCGCGAGGAGCCCACGACTGTGATCTCCGGCTTGACCGCCGCGTAGAGCCGCAGCTTGTAGTCCACGAAATCCTGGGAAACCCCGGAGCCGAACAGTGCGAATTCGCCTTCGGCCTGGGCTTCCACGGCGCGCTCCACGGCCACGTCCCCGCTTTCATACAGCCACCACCAGGTATAGGGCAGCACCAGAACAAGCCCCAGCAGGGCCAGGGCCAGCAGGGTCTTGAAATAGCGCCGGAGATAGGCCGCGTCGCTCAGATTGCGGGCAGGCAAAGCTCTCGGGGTCTTGGGCTCGGGCCGCTCTTCCGGGCTGGTGGAAGATGTTCGGAAAAGTCGCATGTGGGGCTCCCGGCGCTAAAACTGAAAATATAAAAAAGTGGACTGCCGCGAGACCAGAATCAACGCCGCAAAAGCCAGCAGGGCCAGACCCGAGGCCCAGAGCCGGGAAGGCCGCCAGGCCAGCCGGGGCCGGGAGCCGTCGCGGCGGCCCTGGAGAATTTCCCGGCTGTTGGGAAAGGCCCAGACCAGCACGGCGCAGAGGATGAGCAGGGCGAAGGGCTGCCAGCCCTGGAAGTAGTGGTTGGGCAGCAGGCCGCCCGTCGGTCCGGGTTGGAGGCTGAACGGGCCGGTGAACATGGCGGTGTAGACGCGCAATGCGCCGTCCAGGCTCAAGGCTCGGAAGACCACCCAACAGAAATTAATGCACAGAAAGGTAAAGGCAATGGACAGCAGGCGCAACGGCGCGGAGGCCAGTATGGCTTCCAGGCGCGAGCCCTTGATTTGTGCGCGGAAAAAATGATTCACGCTGAGCATCAGGCCGTGCAGAGCCCCCCAGATCATGAAGGTCCAACCCGCGCCGTGCCAGGCCCCGCCGATGAGCATGGTCAGGAAGAGATTTCGGTACTGTTTGAGCCGTCCGGCCCGGTTGCCGCCCAGGGGAATATACAGAAAGTCGCGCAGCCAGGCGCTGAGCGTGATGTGCCAGCGTCGCCAGAAATCCACGATGCCCGTGGATTTGTAGGGTGAATTAAAGTTCTCGGGCAGGCGCAGGCCCAGCATCAGACCCAGGCCCAGGGCCATGTCCGTGTAGCCGGAAAAGTCGAAATAGAGCTGGAAGGTATAGCAGAACGAGCCCAGCCAGGCTTCGGCGCCACTGAGGGGAAAGGCCTTTTCCGCCGCGTTGAACACCGCGTCGGCGTACAGGGCGATGCTGTCGGCCAGGAGGATCTTTTTGGCCAGGCCGATGCTGAACAGGCTGAAGCCGCGCGCCAGACCCTCGGCCCCGGGATCGGCCAGGGCGTCGAACTGCGGGCCTACCTGCTCGTAGCGCACAATGGGGCCGGAAATCACGTAGGGGAAGCAGGAGGAGAACAGCGCGTGCCGCGCCAGGCCCCGCGGCGCGATCTGGCGGCGGTACACACTGACCAGCCAGGCGATCTGAATGAAGGTATAGAAGGAAATACCCAGAGGCAGACCGGGCGGCTGGAAATTCCATTCCGTGTGGAAGAGCAAAGCCAGGTTCTGGGCCAGAAACCAGGAGTATTTGAACCAGAGCAGGGGCAGCAGATTGAGCGTCAGGGCCAGGGCCAGCAGGCCCTTGCGGGACAGGCTCAGAGGTCTTTTTTTCAGGTTTTCCGGCGCGGCCAGGGCCAGGCCGAAAGCGTAGTTCATGCCCACCATGACGGCCAGCAGCAGAAGAAAGCCCGTGCCCCAGAAACCGTAGAAGACCGCCGAAAAGAACAGCAGCACCAGGGCCAGCCGCGCGGAGCCGAAGCCCCCGGCCAGCCGCCAGGCCAGCAGCAGAAGAGGCAGAAAGCAGAACAGAAAGGGATAGGAATTGAACAGCATGCGCGACTCCCGGCACAACGCCCCGATTCCGCCACTCCCACGGTCACAACGGATTGTCCGTTCTCGCACGACAATCTGACGCGGTAACGCCCGCTACCCGCCTCAACTGGCGTCGCGGGCAGCGGAGCGGAAAACGGACGGCATGGCCGCAACGTGCCGTGGACGTCAACAAGGCCGACGTCCACGCGCAAAGTGGATTACGGCCCCGCTACAGGCCGGGAGCGGGGTTGCCGCTGAGCGGGTCAGGGCTTAACAATGCTCCGCTCTTACAGCATGTTGCGTTTGAAATGTTACACATTTCAAACTCTATGCCGTCTCCGGTCGCTTCCTTGCACCTGGGCGTGGGGCCCGCTCACGCGGCCACCAGAGCTATTCACTCATTTTAAACGTGAATTGCTCTAAGGATTGAGTTCCGAACGGAATTTGCGCGACAAGCGGAAGACCATGACTTTGCGCGGCGGCAGGGTGATGGTTTCATCCGTCTGCGGGTTGCGGCCTTTGCGGGAGGCCTTGTCGTAACACTCGAATTTGCCGAAGCCGCTGATCAGCAGAGCCCGGTCCTTCTTGATGGCGGTCTTCATGATCTCCAGGAGCTGCTCCACCACGTTTTTCACATCCACGCGGTTTTTGTCGGTCTCTTCGTAGATGGCCTCCACAATATCCGCTTTGGTCAGTGTTTTTTTCATCGTGAATTTCTCCGGCGCGTTCATGCCACGCTTCTGCGGCTGGCGGCCCCAAGCCGTCGCGCAGGCGATCCCCGCGTCCATGTTGAATGGCGCGCATCCGCTTCACACAAGTGACACTTTCTTTTATAAGTACACGCAAGTCCTGGTCTGAGCAAGATTTTTCTTTTTTGCCCGGCTGTATTCATTGTCCCGGCAAAGGTCCATCCCTGTTGCTGCCCTGTTCTGTTCCTTGTCCCGTGCCCTGTTCCGCGAGGCCCTATGCCGTCCGATTGCCTTTCCTCAGCTTTGTTCCCGCTGAACGCGCCCTGGCCGCCGCTCCCGCGTGCCCGGCCCATTGTGCCGGTATTTCTGCCTTTCCGTGGCTGTCCCACGCGCTGTGTTTTCTGCGCGCAGGACGTCCAGACCGGCCGGACCGATAAGAGCGAGGCCACGCCGGACCGAATCCTGGACACGGCCCGCGCGGCCCTGGATCTGCGTGCCGCGCGCGGTCTGCCTCCGGCGGAACTGGCCTTTTATGGAGGCACTTTCACGGCCCTGCCCGAAACGGAGCGGGACGCTTGTCTGAAGTTTGCCGCCGCCGCGCTGGCGCGTGGGCGGATAACCGCCTTCCGCTGTTCCACCCGGCCCGATTGTCTGGATGCGGCCCTGCTGGCCCGTTTGCGCCAATCCGGTTGCGCGGCTGTGGAACTGGGCGTGCAGAGTTTCGCGGACGCGGCCCTGCGCGCCGCTCGGCGCGGTTATGACGGCGCGGCGGCCCTGCGCGCCTGCGCCCGGGTCAAGGAGGCGGGCCTGGCCTTGGGCGTGCAGCTGCTGCCGGGCATGCCGGGGACGAGCCCGGAGATTTTTCTGGCGGATGTGCCCCTGGCCTTGAGCGCGGGCGCGGACATGCTGCGTTTTTATCCCTGTCTGGTGCTGGAGGGCACGGGCCTGGCCGGGCTCTGGCGCGCCGGAGCCTATGAACCCTGGGATATGGAGTCCACCCTGGACGCCCTGGCCCGCGGCTGGCTGCTGGCGCGGGCTGCCGGGACGCCGGTGATCCGCATGGGCCTCGCTCCGGAAGCCTCCCTGGCCGGAGCGGTGCTGGACGGCCCCTGCCATCCGGCGCTGGGCGCGCGGGTCATGAGCCGGGCCCTGTTCATGACCGTGCGGGACCTGGCCGCCCGTGAGCTGGGGGGGCGGCTCCTGGCGCGTCTGGAGGCGCCCCGCGCCTGCCAGGGCTATTTCTGGGGCCACGGCAACGAACTGCGCCCGGCCTGGGCCGGGCTGGGCCTCGGGCCGCGCAACGTCCGCTACGGCGCGGACCCTGTCCTGCGGCTCTGGCCCCGGCCATAGTCGCGGGACAGGCCGCATTTTCCCGCTTCTGATTTTTCCTCCTGAAAGGTCCCGGCGTGCGTATACTTGGCGGCGGGCGGCAATCTACGTCTTGGCTATAATCTTTTTCCGGAATATGCCGAAAAGGCAGAGAGGAAAATGGTTCGCCATGTTCCCCGGCACCGGCCTTATGTCCATGCGGATGCTGTATTCCGGCACGTCCGGTCGTTTTTTTTTCAGTAACGGGCACATTCCGGTCGGATTTTTCCAGAGCAAAGTATTTTTTCAGAATTACTTTGCGCCGGCGGCTGCCGAAGCAGGCGCGCACGCCCGAATTCAAGGCGGGACCGCGTTCCCGCCGCAGGATGAGGACAACGTCAATTTTGAGAATGCGCATTTTCAAAATTAACCTGCCCTGAAGACGGAAAACCGGCATAGGCTCTCCATTTCGCCCGTATCCGCATGGGTTTTCTCCAGTCCGGGTGTTCCGGTGCCGGAAACCTGTTTTTTTCGGGTGGGCGTCTGCGCTGTGACGCCTTTTTCACGCCGCTGTCCGCGTCGTTCGATTGGAGAAGGGAGAGATGGCATGAGATTGCGATTGTTGGACAAAATGTTGCTCTTTGTTCTGCTGCCCGCGTTGCTGGGGCTCTGCGCGGTCACCTGGTTCAGCTATACCAGCGCGGAAAAATCCCTGGAGAAGCAGATCGGGGAAGACCTCAACATGATGGTCCTGAGTGAAACCAGCCAGCTGGAAAGCATGACCGGTTTGCTGCGCAATGTGTTGAACAACGGCGCGGGCATTGCGCGCATCAACAATTTTCTCAGGGCCGGGTCTGATGAGGAGAGAGCCTCCCTGCGGCCCGGCATGCAGCAGGCGCTGAAAAATCTGGCCGATGATTTTCCCCTGCTCAAGGATGTGGGGCTGATCGGTCCGGACGGCATGGTCGTGGGACATACCAACATCCAAAAAGGAAAGGGCATGGACCTCAGGGAGCGCCCGTATTTCACGGCGTCCATGCAGGGCAAAAGCAGCGTGCAGAACACGCGCAGCAAGACCTCCGGCGAGGTCACCACCATCCTTTCCGCGCCGGTCATGGACGGGACCAGGGTGCTGGGCGTGATCTACGCCACGCTGGATCTCAAGAATCTCAGCGCGGAAACCACGGACAGCATCAAAATCGGCAAAACCGGTGCCTGCTTCGTCTATGACGGCAGCGGCCTGCTGCTGATGCATCCCAACAAGAAATACATCGGCGACGAGGACGGCAAGCTGGATTGGGTCAGGCAGATTATTGCCCAGGGCAGCGGCCGCCTGGTCTACGGCTGGGGCGGCAAGGAAAAGGTCGCCTATTTCCGCAGCATCCCGGCCATGAACTGGTTCGTGCTGGTGAGCGTGGAGCGGGCCGAAGTGCTCGCGCCCGCCAAGGCCCTGTTGCGCAGCAACAGCCTGATTTCCGGCGGCATCGCCCTGCTGGTGGGCCTGATCATTTTCCTGGTGGCCCGGAACATCGCCGGGGCCCTGCGGGAAGGCGCGCACTTTGTGGGCCGGGTGGCCGAGGGACATTTTGAGATTGACGACGCGCAACGCCGCAGCCTGGAAAAGAGCGCGGCCCGGACGGACGAAATCGGCAGCCTGGCCAGGGGCGTGGGGGCCATGGTGGAAAACCTCAAGCAACTCTTTGCGGACAGCGAGCAGAAGACGCGGGAGGCCCATGCGGCTACTGAAGAGGCCCGTCAGGCCATGCGCGAGGCCGAGGAGGCCCGCAAAGCCGCCGAAGGCGCGCGCCGCGAAGGCATGCTGAGCGCCGCCGGCCAGTTGGAGGAAGTGGCGGCCGTGCTTTCTTCCGCCTCCACCCAGTTGTCGGCCCAGATTGAGCAGTCCGACAGGGGCGCGGCCGAGTCCGCCACGCGGCTCTCCGAAGCGGCCACAGCCATGAACGAGATGAACGCCACAGTGCAGGAAGTCGCCAAAAATGCCGGTTCCGCCTCCAGCGCCTCCGCCGAGACCAAGGAAAAGGCCGAGGCCGGTGCGCAGGTGGTGGAAAAGGCCGTGCGCAGCATTGAGGATGTGCATCGGATGTCCCTGGCCCTCAAGGGCGATATGGCCCAGCTCAATGAACACGCCCGGGACATCAGCCGGATTATGGCCGTGATTTCGGACATCGCGGACCAAACCAACCTTCTGGCGCTCAACGCGGCCATTGAGGCCGCCCGCGCGGGCGAGGCCGGGCGCGGTTTCGCCGTGGTGGCCGACGAGGTACGCAAACTGGCTGAAAAGACCATGGCCTCCACTAACGACGTGGGCAACGCCATCACGGCTATTCAGGAAAGCACGGCAAAGAGCATGACCGGCGTGGACAACGCCGTGGAACGCATCGGCGAGGCCAACAAACTGGCCAGCCGCTCCGGCGCGGCCCTGGAAGAGATCGTCGCCACCGTGGTAGCCACGGGGGACCAGGTCAACGCCATCGCCACGGCCAGCGAGGAGCAGTCCGCAGCCAGCGAGGAGATCAACCAGTCCATCGTCCAGGTCAACGATATGTCCCGCCAGACCGCCGGGGCCATGGCCGAGGCCTCCAAGGCCGTGTCCGACCTTGCCGCGCAAGCCCAGCGGCTCAATGAGCTCATCATCCGTATGAAAGAAGCCTGATTTCCGCGGCACGACGCGTTTTTTCTCCCTGCGACAGTATGACAGCCGGCGGCAACGCCGGCTGTCGTCGTTGACGGGGCAATTGCCGTTTCCGGCGGCCTCAGGTCCTGTTGGGACGGAAGATTCGGCAACAGGGCGCGGGCATCCCGTGTCTGATTGCGAAAAACGTGGTTTTTCGCTGCGTCACGGCGGCCACGCTTCCCGGGCGGGCTTTGCAGCCATGGTTGATCCTTCGGGCGGGGAGAATTTCTACTTGGAGCGGCCGGTCTTTCAGACGTGTGCTGCCGCGTGCCGCGAAAGGGCTGAATTGTGGATGCGGCCGTCGGCTGGGCGCGGTGAGACCGCAATGGACAGGGTTTGCCGTGTAGATTTGTAGCGGGCGGCGCCGCTTGCGGACGCCATGCTTAAAAAGGAAGGGCGGCCGCCGGGGGCAACCGGCGGCCGCTGAGAGGGAGGATGTTCCGATGGTTAGAGGGTTCTGTTCAAAGGAGGAGGTTTTTCGGGGGGTTCTCCTTGCCGCTCCTGATGGGGGCTGGGAGCGGCAAGGAAATTTGTTTTATTTTTTTTCGTATATGTCGACCGCCCGTCGGCGGATAAGCAAGTTGGTGATTCAGCAGGTTAAAGGTTGCTGTCGGCTAGTATTGGTCCATACCATGGCCATAGCCCATGCCGTGACCGTAACCCATACCGTGGCCCCTCATGTGGTAACCGGGACCGTATCCATTAGGACGGGTGTCTGCGCCTGCGGGTTCACCCACTTCCTTTTCAAGGCGCTGGGCCATTTCATCGTGCAGGGCGCCCAGCTGATTATTTAATTTCGTTAGTTCCGTAGCTGTTTCCCGTACAGCTTTGACATCGGGGTTGGTAGCGTTCCTCAGGGCACGCAATTCCTGCCGTTTTACGAAAATTTGGTCTTGGAGGGGATCCATACGCTTGGCGTACTCGTCCACGATCTTTGTATATTTTTCCTGCTGCTCGGGGCTCAGAGCCGCGCCTCTGTTCCATCCTTGGCCGTACCCACCGGGGCAGCCTTCGCAGCCGTAGCCGGAATCAGGGCTGTAGTGGGAGCGGGCCATGCTGTCCGTGACCAGAACGCCACCAGTCAGAGCGGCGGCCAGCAGGGCGGGCAGAATGAAACGGGAACTTCTCATTATAATCTCCTTACCTTTCAAGCAGTTAGGTTATTTTTCTCTCGGCGCCCGGTGTTCCGTGCGTCATGCCCTCTTATAGCAATGCGCGTGCCAAAGTCCGACAAAACGGCTAACCTATTATAATTTAATAGAGTTTCTCCTCTATTGATGCAGGAAGAATAAAAAGCGGGGCGTATGCTTTTTATACAGAGCGCGTACAGGTTGTATAAAATTTACACAGGTGGCTGTATTTCACACAGGCGGAAGCGGAGGGGCACGGGGGGAGAAGTGGAAAAAGCGACCCCGTGCCGACAAGATATCAGGCGGGGGCCGGTCGGCCGCGCCGGAGCCCGGAGTTCTTAGAGCAATTTCACTTTGAAATTGCTCTGGTGGCTGCGTAAGCAGACGCCCGCCACGAGCGTCATCCGTAAGGCGGCATAGCCGCCTTACGGATGACGACAGCAGAGCTAAGCGCCGGAGACCGACCCGAAGGGTGGCCCGCAGGGCCATGGCCGCAGGCACGCGAAGCGCGCCGTACGGACATTGAGAGTAGGGCGAGCGTCTTAAAAACTTTGAGAATGCGCATTCTCAAAGTTGAAATGCTCTTAGTGAACGGATGGGGGCTCGTGTCTAATTTTCCAAATCAGACACACAGAACCCGTAGAGGTTTGGGGCGGCGCAGCCCCGCGAGCCAGTGAAAAACCACATTTTCGCAATCAGACGCTCGTGACGGCAACCTCTAATCTTCTTCATCCGCCGGGGGAATGCCGGCATGGCTCATCCGGCAGCCCCGGCTGACGGGCGGCCCCAGCGAAACGCCCACTTCACGGCGCAGGCGTTCGTCTACATCCACCAGGGAGGCTCGCAGGGCGTCGCGCAACTGTTGCAGTTCCCGTCCCAGGCGGGGCAGGGTATCCGGAGAGGTTCCCTGGTCGTAGCTGAGGCTTTCCAGTTCCGCCATCTTTTCCCGGATGCGGCCGCGCAGTTCCCGGACCCTTGGGCGGGCGTCATCTATGATTCTTCTGGCTTTGTTCTGCTGATTCGGGGGGAGCTGTTCCAGCCAATCATCTATATCCTGGACGTTGCCGCGATAGCGTCCCATCCTGTATTCGCCCTGCCCGTTGTACGGGCCGGGGCCGCTATGCCCCGCAACCACGGGCTGCGACAGGCAGAACGCCGCCAGAAGGCAAAGCGAAAAACAAGTTTTTAGCATATGTTAACCTTTATTATAGTTCGATCCGGCATATGCGCTCGTGATGCCGAATGGTACGGCGCGGAAATATTGCCCGTAGACAGATCTGTAAACCATGTGGATACAGACGGCGAATGCGTGCAAACAACGACAATGCTGTGTTATACGGGACGACAGACGGCGAAATTGCTGTCATTCTCTGTGTCGTAGCTGGATCGCAAACCGCCTGCCGCAGAGCTTTGACTAAATCGGCGTATCGCTCAGCCAATATCAGGCCGTTTTCCGTGGCGCAAGCGTTAAGAGCGCCTGTTGTTTGCTTTCGTCTATTTCAGGAATTTCTTGCAAAAAACGTGCAAAAAATTTAACCCCACGGCGGCCCATGGGATGACAGTCGCGGGCGGGACGGCTATAGTCGAAATATGAATGCTGAGCAAGACGATGTCCGGTCCGAACCGGAAGCGCCCGGCGCGGTTGGTGTGTCCGGCGGAGGCGACGCCCCGGCTCCCGATGCGCCTCCCCGCGCTCTGGCCATGCGCGTGGGGGCTTCCCGCACGCCCCTGGGCCTGGTACTGGGGGGCGCGGCCGTGGTGCTGGCCCTGATGGTGGGGCTGCTGGCCTTTATCTCCATTGAGCGCAGTGAAGCCGCCATGGCCCGTTTGCTGGCGGAAAAAGGCTCTTCGCTGATCATGGCTTTTGAAAGCATTCTGCGTTCGGGCATGCGCAGCGAGGCCGGGGTGCGCCTGCAGGTTCTGCTGGAGGAAATGGCGGCCAGCCCGGATATTATGTTCGTGGCCGTGACCATGCCCGACGGCACTATCGTGGCCCACAGCAAACGGGTGCGCCTGGGCGAGATTCTCCAGCTTGAGGGCCGGGAACTGGATGACAGGCGCATGCGCGAGCTGGCCCCGGGCGCGGCGGCGCAATGGGGCATCATGAGAATAGAGGGGCAACGGGTCTTCGTGGTCTACCGTTACTTCACGCCGGGCCTGCGCGACATCCCCAAGGGTTTTCCCATGCCGATCATTTTTCTGGGCCTGGATGTCTCGCCCTTTGAGATCACCCGCAGCCAGAACCGGGACTATGTGGCCATGCTGGCTGCGGTGACGCTGCTGGTGGGGCTGCTCTGCCTGCTGGCCCTGTATTATGCCCAGCGCGCCCGCGAGTCGCGTCAGCGGCAGCGCAAGGCCGAAGGCGAAGTGCGCCGTCTGGAGGAAGAGGTGCGCCGCAAGGAAAAACTGGCCGCTGTGGGCAATCTGGCGGCGGGCGTGGCGCATGAGATCCGCAATCCTTTGAGTTCCATCAAGGGCTATGCCACCTATTTCGGCCAGCGCTTCCCCGAGGGCAGCGACGACCGCGAGGCCGCCGCCGTCATGGTGCGCGAGGTGGACCGCCTGAACCGGGTGATTACGGATCTGATCGGCCTTTCCCGGCCCAGCGACGTGCGCCCGCGCCCGGTCTGCCTGGAGAATGTGGTGGCGCACGTCATGCGTCTGATCCGCCAGGACGCGGAGCAACGCAACGTCAGGCTGGAATATCGCACCTCCCGGCGCGTGCCCAACGTGCTGGTGGATTCGGAGCGCATGGGCCAGGCCCTGCTCAATCTTTGTCTCAATGCTCTGGACGCCATGCCCGACGGTGGGCGCATGACCCTGGTCATCGCCAAGGCCAAACGGCGGGTCTGCCTGATGGTGCGGGATACGGGCAAGGGCATTGATCCCGCCGCCAGGGCTCATATTTTTGATCCCTATTTCACGACCAAAGGCCAGGGCACGGGTTTGGGGCTGGCCATGGTGCACAAGATCGTGGCGGCGCATAACGGCGAAATCAGCGTCTATTCGCATCTCGCCGGTGAAGACGGCCATGGGGAAACCATTTTTCGCCTCTGGCTGCCCCTGGCGCCCAAAGCGCCTGAGGAATTTCCCGAGCTGCGCTATCGCGGCAAGGGGCGGAAAAACTAGGCCTTGCGGCAATCCCGAAAATGAGAATAATCCGGTGGAACGCCGGCACGGGCGGCGGGGCCGGTCGCCCGGCCCGTGTCCCCGGCGTGTATCCGTATATACGGCAAGGAGGGGTAAGGGTGAATGCCGACATTTTAGTGGTCGATGACGACGATGCCCACCGCGGCATGCTCAAAACCATGCTGAGGTCCTGGGGCTATACGGTGGATGAGGCTACCGACGGCGACGAAGCCGTGGACCGGGTGCGGGAAAAGGCCTTTGACGCGGTGCTGACCGATGTGCGTATGGCGCGCATGGACGGCATCCACGCGCTCAAGGGCATTCTGGAATATAATCCGGCGCTGCCGGTGGTGCTGATGACGGCCTATTCCTCGGTGGAAACCGCCGTGGAGGCCCTGCGCTTGGGCGCGTATGATTATCTGGTCAAGCCCCTGGATTTCGAGGCCCTCAAGCACACGCTGGAAAAGGCCATCGAACATTCCCGCCTGAGCGTGGAAAACCGTGAACTGCGCCGCCAGCTCACCGACGCCGCGACCCGCCCGGGCATTCTGGGCCGTAGCCAGGTAGTCAAGGACATGCTTCAGATCATCAGTACCGTGGCCCCCACTGAAGCCACCGTGCTGATCACCGGCGAATCGGGCACCGGCAAGGAGCTGGTGGCCCGCGCCCTGCATGAGGGCAGCGCCCGCGCGGACAAGCCTCTGGTCACTGTGAACTGCGCGGCCTTGGCGGAAAACCTGCTGGAATCCGAGCTCTTCGGCCATGAAAAGGGTTCGTTCACCGGCGCGGAACGCCGCCGCGAGGGCCGTTTTGTCCAGGCTAACGGCGGCACGCTGTTTCTGGACGAAATCGGCGAGATGCCCATGCAGCTCCAGGCCAAATTGTTGCGCGCCCTGCAACAGGGCGAAGTGCAGCGGGTGGGTTCGGACTCGCCCATCACCGTGAATGTGCGCGTGCTGGCCGCCACCAATCGCGACCTGCGCCTTGAGGCGGCGCAAAAGCGCTTCCGCGAGGATCTTTATTTCCGGCTCAATGTCATCAGCATCGACGTGCCGCCCCTGCGCCAGCGCGGCGAAGACATTCCTCTGCTGGCCGCGCATTTCCTCCAGCGCTTTGCCGGGCGCAATCGCAAGAGCATTAAGGGATTCGCGCCCCAGGCCCTGGACAGCATGTTGCGTTATCCCTGGCCCGGCAATGTCCGCGAGCTGGAAAATGCCGTGGAGCGGGCCGTGATTCTCTGCAACGGCGATCTGATCACGGGCCGCGAACTGCCCGCCAATGTCATTGATGCCTCGCCCTTGGCGGAAGCGGCGCTTGTGCCCGAAGGGGATGTCTCCCTGGCCGGACTGTCTCTGGACATGGTGGAGCGCCGGGCTATTGAGGAAACGCTGCGCCAGACCGGCGACAACAAGAGCGAGGCTTCCCGGCGGTTGGGCATTACGCGGGCTACCCTGCACAACAAGCTGCGGAAGTATGGCCTGGAGTAGGGGCGGTCCCGCGACAGCGCCTTTTGCCCACTGGACCGCGTCAAAGGTCGGGCGCGGCCCAGGTCTGTACCGTAAGAGTACTATCCCTGTCCCGCGCCCGGCCTTTTCCCTGCCGGAGAACAAAATCCATCTGTCGGGGGACCGCCCCCTCCGGATGGGGGACTATGAGGCCATATGACGACGACATCGAAGCAACTTTCCGCGGAACAGCTCGGACGGCTGGCGGACTTCTGCAACGAGGTGGGCATGCTGCGGCACACGCCGCGCAGCGGCTACGCCTTTCTGGGCTCGGGCAAGGAGAATGTGGCCGAGCATTCCTATCGGGTCAGCGTGCTGGGCTACGCCCTGGCGCGTCTGGCCGGGGCGGACCCGGCGCGGGTGACCTTTCTCTGCCTGTTTCACGATCTGCACGAGGCCCGCACCGGCGATTTCAACTACGTCAATCACCGCTATAACCAGTGCCGCGCGCGGGAGGCCCTGGAGGACGCCACGCAAGGCACCGGCTTGGCGGAAGATATCCTCGGTTTCTGGGACGAACTGGCTGACGGGCGGAGCCTGGAAGCCGAGCTGGCCCACGACGCGGATCAGTTGGACCTGATCTGCAATCTGCATGTGGAATTGAGCAAGGGCAACGCCTTTGCCGAGGAATGGCTGGACAGCGCGCTCAAGCGCTTGCGCACGCCCTTGGCCCGCGAGCTGGCCGAGGCCGTTCTGCGCACGGACCCCAACCGCTGGTGGTACGGCCAGGTGGACAAGGGCTGGTGGGTTCACCACCGGAAGCCGGAAAAGTTCTAGGGCCTTATTGACACTACGTTCCGTTGTCCGTTGGCTTTGTCATCGCTGCGGTCCTCATCCGCAACACGTCAAAGCCGTGGATGTTGCTCTCTCGCGTTTGCCGGGTGCATATTTTCAATGCAAAAATTCCCCGGGGGTTGCTGCTGTTCACCGTTTGTGCGGCATCCCTCGGGGAATTTTGCGTTTGAAGTCGCCGGTCTGATCCGGCGTATTCCTCAACTCACGACAACAGTGCCCA
This sequence comes from Desulfovibrio fairfieldensis, assembly GCF_001553605.1. Taxonomy (NCBI): domain Bacteria; kingdom Pseudomonadati; phylum Thermodesulfobacteriota; class Desulfovibrionia; order Desulfovibrionales; family Desulfovibrionaceae; genus Desulfovibrio; species Desulfovibrio fairfieldensis. Next base: position 2,945,044 of record NZ_CP014229.1, on the reverse strand, counting down.
GCGGCGCGTCATCCAGGAGATAGCGCCGCAGACTGGATTGGGCGCGGCCGTCCAGAATCAACGCACGCGAGCAGCCCGCGTCCAGCGCGTTCAGGCAGGCTTCCACCTTGGGGATCATGCCGCCGCTGATCACGCCGTCCTCTTTCAGGCGGGCGATTTCCGCCCGGTTCAGGCCGGGAATCAGCCTGCCGTCGGCGTTCAGCACGCCCGGCACATCGGAAATCAGCACAAAATACTCGGCCGCCAGGGCCCCGGCCAGCGCGCCCGCCGCCGTGTCGGCATTGATGTTCAGGGCTTCGCCGTCCGGGCCCGAGGCCACGGGCGCCACCACCGGCAGAAAACCGGCGTCCAGCAGGCAGCGGGGCAGGGCCGGGTCCACTTCCGTGACCTCGCCCACCAGGCCCAGGGCCGGGTTCTTGCGCCGCGCCCGCAGCAGGTTGCCGTCGCGGCCTGAAATGCCCGCCGCGCGCACGCCGTGCCGCGAGAAGCCGCTGACCACCGCCTTGTTGACCTGGCCGCAGAGCACCATTTCCACGGCCTGCATGGTGGCTTCGTCCGTCACGCGCAGGCCGTCCACAAAGCGGCTTTCAACCCGCAGGCGTGCGAGCAGGGCGCTGATCTGCGGCCCGCCCCCGTGCACCACCACAAGGCGCATGCCCTGTCCGGCAAGATGGGCCAGATCCGTGGCGAAGGCTTCGCTCAACTCCGGCTTGTCCATGGCGTGACCGCCGTATTTAATGACCACTGTGGGCTGTGTCATGGCTGTTCTCCGCTGCTGTGTTCCGGCGCATGATCCGCGCGTTACGGAAGCGGAAAAATAGCATCAGGGGGCGTGGGGCGCAAGCCTGCGGCGTCCCCGCATTGCCTTGCACTGTTAAAAAAGGTAAAAACGGATACGTTCATTTTTCCGGAGTTTCCATGAGCCAAGATCTTGCCTGGCGTAACCTGCTCAAAGAACAGTCCTGGATGCAGGAGGCCATGGATGCCGCCAATACCGGCCTCTGGGTGATCATGATCGACACCCGCAACGGCTGTTGCTCCATGCTGGCCAGCGCGCCTATGCTGCGCCTGCTGGGGCTGGAAGAGCATCCCGCGCCGGAGGAGTGTTTCGCCTTCTGGCGCGGTCGGGTGGACAAGAAGTGCGACGACGACGTCAATGACGTGGTGGACCAGTTTCTGGCCGACACCCAGCTGCACGAAGTGCGCTATCCCTACCATCATCCCAAGTGGGGCGTGATTTTCGTGCGTTGCGGCGGCCGCCGCATTTCCGCGGACGACGACCCCTTGGTGCGCATCACCGGCTACCATCAGGATGTCAGTGAGATTCAGGCCATGCACCAGTCCCTGCGGGAGAGCCTGGCGCGGCTTTCTCTGGCCTGCCGCCTGGGGCAGCTCGGCGTGTTTGAACTGCGGCACGGCGAAGGGGATCTGGAACTCACGGGCAACGATATTTTTTTCGGCCAGTTGGGCTTGCCTGAAGGCCTTGGCGATGAAGAGCGCGTGGACGCGGTGGAAGCGCGCCTTGTGCCCGAGGACCGCGAGGCCTGGCGGGCTCTGCGGCATCCTGAGGATTGGGTGGTGGGGCGGCACGAACATACCGAGGTGCGCGTGCTGCATCCCCGGCTGGGCCAGCGCTGGCTCAAACTGGCCTATGAGGTCATGGGTTCCGGCGAGAATCGCCGCATCGCGGGCTATACCGACGACGTCACGGAACGCCGCCTGCACGAGCGCATGCTGCGCGAGGCCAAGGACGAGGCAGAGGCGGCCAATGCCGCCAAAAGCATTTTCCTGGCCAATATGAGCCACGAAATCCGCACGCCCATGAACGGCATCATGGGCATGGCCTATCTGGCCCTGAACACCGACCTCACGACGCAGCAGCGGGACTACATCGAGAAAATCCACGGCACCTGCGTGTCCCTGCTGGACATCATCAACGACCTGCTGGATTTTTCCAAAATTGAGGCCAACCACATGGAGCTGGAAAATCTCCCCTTCCAGCCCGCGCATGAAATCGAGGCCGTGCTGACCTTGCTCCAGCCCAAGGCCCAGGCCAAAAAGCTCGGCCTGGAAACCGTCATTGATCCGGACATCCCCACCGTCCTTTCGGGCGACGCCCTGCGCCTGCGCCAGATACTGCTCAATCTGGGCAGCAACGCGGTGAAATTTTCCGAGCACGGCACGGTCCGCATTGATCTGGAACTGGTGGGCCGCACTACGGATACGGTGCGCCTGCGCTGCAGCGTCAGCGACGAGGGCATCGGCATGAGCCCTGAGGATCAGGCCCGCATTTTCAAGCCTTTTTCCCAGGCGGACACCTCCATCACCCGTCGTTTCGGAGGCACGGGCCTGGGCCTGGCCCTCTGCCGCCGCCTCACCGCGCTGATGGGCGGCGGCATTTCCGTGGAGAGCGAGGAAGGCAAGGGGAGCGTATTTCGGGTGGAGCTGCCGTTCCGGCTGGCCGCGGGCGCGGACCTGCCCGCCGACGCCGCCGACGGCCCCGAGGATCTGAACTGCCTCAAGGGCTTGCGCGTGCTGGTGGCAGAGGACGGCGACATCAACCGCGAAATCATGGAAGCCCTGCTGGACGGCATGGGGGCGGTCTGCATTCCGGCGGTCAACGGGCGGGAAGCTCTGGATATCTGGCGCGCCCGGCACGAGGACATCGACCTCATCCTCATGGATGTACAGATGCCGGTCATGGACGGCTATACGGCCACCCGCGAGATCCGCGCCGGCGGCCTGCCCGGCGCGGTGGAAACGCCGATCATCGCCATGACGGCCTATGCCATGCGCGGCGACGCCGAGCGCAGCCTGGCCGCGGGGATGGACGGGCATCTGACCAAACCCGTGAATGTGAACGAGCTGACCCGCATGCTCAAAAGCTATGCCCGGCGGCGGCCCAAGGCCCGGCCGGACTGAGCGCCCCCTGGCCGCTTCTTGACAGGGCCGCGCGTGAGCGCGTAAGTCCGGCAGACACTTCACTCTTCAAGGAAAGTCACACCATGTCAGACGTTGTTACCCGTTTTGCGCCCAGCCCCACCGGGCATCTGCACATCGGCGGCGCGCGCACCGCCATTTTCTGCTGGCTTCTGGCCCGCCATTACGGCGGCCGCTTCCATCTGCGCATTGAAGACACGGATCTGCTGCGCTCCAAGCAGGAATACACGGATTCCATCCTGGCCTCCATGCGCTGGCTGGGCCTGGACTGGGACGGCGGGCTCACCTATCAGACCCGGCGCACGGACCTGTACAACAGCTATGTGGACAAGCTGCTGGAAACAGGCCACGCCTACTGGTGTTCCTGCACGCCTGAAGAGGTGGAGGCCATGCGCGAGGAGGCCCGCCAAAACGGCCTCAAACCGCGCTATAACGGCCACTGCCGCACGCGTGACCTGGGCCCCGGCGAGGGGCGTTGCGTGCGCCTCAAAACCCCGCTCACGGGCAAGGTGGTCTTTGACGACATGGTCAAGGGCAAGATCGCGGTGGATGTGGGCGAGCTGGACGACATGGTCATCCGCCGCGCCGACGGCATGCCCACTTACAATATGGCCGTGGTGGTGGACGACCATGAAATGGGCATCACCCACGTGATCCGGGGCGACGACCATGTGTCCAACACCCCGCGCCAGATTCTGATTTATGAGGCGCTGGGCCTGCCCGTGCCCCGCTTCGGCCATGTGCCCATGATTCTGGGCCCCGACCGCCAGAAGCTTTCCAAGCGCCACGGCGCGCGGGCGGTCATTGAGTACCAGAAGGACGGCCTGCTGCCCCAGGCCCTGGTCAGTTATCTGGTGCGCCTGGGCTGGTCCCACGGCAATCAGGAGCTGTTCAGCCTGGACGAGCTGGTGCGGTATTTCGACGGCAGCAACCTCAATCCGGCGGCAGCGGCCTTTGACCCGGCCAAACTGGAATGGTGCAACGCCCACTTCATGCGCGAACTGCCCCTGGACCAGTTGGCCGCACTGGTGGAGCCCTTTGTGCGGGAGGCCGGTCTGGGCGATCTGCCCAGAGAGCGCCTGGAACCTCTGTGCGTGATGTTCCGCGAGCGGGCCAACAACCTCAAGGCCCTGGCCGAGAGCTTCCGCCCCCTGCTCGTACCCGCCGCCGAGCTGGTCTATGCGGAAAAGGATGCCAACAAGCATTTCACGGACGCGGGCAAGGCCCATCTGCGCGCCCTGGCCGTCGTCTTCAAGGCCTGCGATCCCTTCAGCGCCGAAGTCCTGGAAGCCGCGCTCAACGCCTATGTGGCGGACAACGGCCTGAAGTTCAAGGAAGTGGCCCCGCCTCTGCGCACGGCGCTCATGGGCTTCATGGGCGGTTCGCATCTCAACGAGATCATGGCATTTCTGGGCCGGGAGGAGACGCTGGCGAGGCTGGAGCGGGCCGCCGGATAGGCTGTCCTACGTTTTTATGTCCTGAGGACGGAAAAGGGATTCGGAGGGGCCTGCCCCCTCCGAATCCCTTTTCCGTATCATGGCGGCACGGCCCGGAACAGATGGATCTGTTCCGGGCCGTGCTGTGTAACCGTCAGGTGCAATTCCAAAGCGAGCTCATTTTGAGAGTAGATCCATCTTGACGCGTCTCCATGCCAGGGCCAGATCTCATGAAAATGCCGTCCGAGAAAAACCGCATTTTGCGGGCGGCAAGGCGCAAGACGGAAATTGGGCGAAGCTGTATTGAAATACCGTGAGGGCAATTTTCGCTTTGCAATGCGGCAAAGGCCATGCCCGGCCTTGTCAGGACACCGCCGGGAGCGGGCTTGCTTAAACCTTACGCCGCTCCGGCCTGGGAGGGAGCGTTTCCGCGCGAATCGGGACTCATGCCTTGAAATACGTCCTGAGCAGTGCGCACAAGGCGTCGATTTCCAGAGGTTTGCTGGCGTGGGCGTTCATGCCGCTGGCCAGGGATTTCTGGCGGTCCTCCTCAAAGGCGTTGGCGGAGAGGGCGACGATGGGCACGGTGCGCGCATCGTCACGGCGCAGATCACGGATCTTCCTGGTCGCCGTCAGGCCGTCCATGACCGGCATGAGAACATCCATGAGGATGACGTCGAAGTGATGCGGCGGGCTGGCCGCGAAGCGTTCCACCGCTTCTTTTCCGTTGCAGGCCGCTTCGACGCTGAACCCGCAGCCCCTGAGCTGCTCGCGGGCGACCTCCATGTTGAGTTCATTGTCCTCAACCAGAAGAAGGTTTTTCCCCGTAAAATCAAAGAGGTCTTCCTGTGGCCTTTCTTTGGGGGCGTTTCCGTGAAGTTCCCGCAGGCCGTCCAGGAGGAGCGAGCGAAAAAAGGGTTTGCGGATAAAACCGGGCCCGTCGTCAGCCATTGCTTCCGGATCGGGAAGCCGGCCGCCTGTCAGCGCCAGCCGGACGCCTGCCAACTCCGGCCGGCTGCGAAGATGCCGCCTGACCGTGTCCGCGCCGGGCAGGGCGGCAGCCAGCAACACGGTGCCAAGGGGCTCGCCGCCCGCCGCCGAGGCCTCCAGGCGCCGAATGGCCTCGGAAGCGCCGGAGGCGAAAACCGTTTTGATGCCCGCGGCGTTCAGGATGCGCGTCGCCGTCTCCCCATCTTCCCTGTTGTCAACCACCAGCACACCTGAAAAAGTGTCTTCCGCCACGGCGGATGACGGCGGTGCGGCCACGGCGCCAAGCGGCAGGACAATGGTGAAGGCGCTTCCCCGGCCTTTTTTGCTGCGCACGCTGATGGTGCCGTCCATCAGTTCCACAAGGGACTTGCTGATGGAAAGCCCCAATCCTGATCCGCCGTATTGGTTGACGATCTCGGTGGTTTCCTGCTCAAAAATGTTGAAAATCCTCGTCAGGCCGTCAGGGGAGATGCCGATGCCGGTATCTGAAACGGTAAATTCCAGCACGCTTGTCCGGCCCCTGCGTGTCAGCTCGCGTACCGCCAGGGTGACGCGCCCATGCTTTTCGGTGAACTTGAAGGCATTGGACAGAAGATTCACGAAAATTTGCTTCAGGTGAAGCGCGTCGCCGTTGAAATGCTCTTCCTCAAAGGGCTCCACGCGCAGGGTGAAGTCCAGCAGTCTCTGTTCCGCCTCGCCGGAGAACAGGTCGTAAAGGTCGTAGAGAAAAGCCGGGAGCGAAAAGGGTTGGATGGCGAGTTGCAGTTTGCCGTTTTCAATGCGGGAAAAGTCCAGCACGTCGTTGATGAGCGAGAGCAGGTACCGGGCGGCGGCTTCTATTTTCGCATGGCAGTTTTGCAATTCCTTTGCGTCGTCCTGCCTGTGGATGGCAAGGCGGTTCATGCCGATGACGGCGTTCAGCGGCGTGCGCAGTTCATGCGACATGCGGGACAGAAAGCGGCTTTTGGACTCGCTGGCCGCCTGCGCTCTGGTCAACAGGGCATCCTTGACTTCCCGCTCGTTCCGTTCCAGCAGGCGTTTGTATTCGGTAATGTCGATGATGACGCTGTAATAGGCGGGATGGGACGCGTTCTCCGAGGGGTGGCTGTAGCCGATGGTGGCCAGCAGGGTGCGGACTTCTCCGTCGCGCCGCCGGATGCGCATTTCAAGAAGCTGGGTCTGATGCGTCCGCTTCGTTTTTTCCAGAGCGGCGGCCACCATCGCCATGTCCTGCGGAAGAATATAGTCCGCCGTGCCGTTCAGTTCCGTTTCGAACTGCTCCTGCGTATAGCCGATAATCCTGAGGAAGGTTTCATTATTCCAGAGGATGGTCATCTGGCCGTCGTCGGCCAGCTGACAGATGCCGCCCGGTATGCTTTCAAGTATGGATTCTATTTTATTTTCAAGTGTCTGTACTTTGTTTTTGAAATCCGTGATATCGAAAGAAAGTTCAATACGTGATTTGTGGCCATGCCAGTCAATCAGTTTATTATGGATGGAAAAATGCCGACCAAGATAGGGGTTTTTGTATTCCCACATGTACACTTGATCATAGCTGAGATATTTATTTGTACAGAAGGGGCAGGGCGCGTCAACGCCCTGTATGATTTCATAACATTTTTTATGCTTGTAATTTTCAGGGCTGAGATTGAGAAAATTGAGGCAGCGTTCATTCATATACAACAGTTCATAGGTATGAATATCAGCTACATAAACAAACTCGCCGAAGGCATTCAGCAACTGCTCCCGTTCGTTTCCGTGTTGGCTCATCATGCCGGCACCCCCTGACTCCGTTGACAGCATACAAAATTAAACAGCCGTGCAGCGCGTACACAGCATAACATTCAATAACCGCAGCATATTTTACTGCAAAAGGTAAGAGCTTCATATTTCACGGATGAGCCGATATTTTGTTTTTAGCTGGCCACATAGCGCATGGCGGCATTTGAAAATCGTAAAAATGAAGCTATCGCAATATCTCCGAAAGAGTATACTTCTCTACTTTCAGCGAGGCAAATAAATAATTTGATTGACAGTAAAAAATTGTAGGATATCGCCTTTGCTGATCTCTGTTCGGAACCGTTTACTGATAGAAGGGGCTCATGGCCCGCAGCAGATGGGTGAACAGCCCGTCCATGCCGTTGATGAAGTGCTCCACATGGTCGGCCATGACAACCAGCAGCAGACCCACAAAGAAAAAACCCACGCCGATCTTGATGGGAAAGCCGAATTCCATGATGTGAATCTGCGGCGAGGTGCGGGCCACCAGGGCCAGGGCCACTTCCACCATGAACAGGGCCACCATGACCGGCGCGGCGATTTTCAGCGCCAGCACGAAGACCTGGGCCGCCAGATCCAGCACCTGCCAGAGCAGATTTTCGCCGATGAACAGGCCGCCGGGCGGCACCAGGGCAAAGGAGGCGGCAAAGCCCTTGATCATGTACAGATGCCCGTCCAGGGCCAGAAAGGCCAGCAGAGAGACCATCCAGAGAAAAAAGGCTGTGGCGCCGGTCTGGTTGCCGGTGAGCGGGTCCGCGAAATTGATCATGGTGAAACCCATCTGAAAACCCAGCAACTCGCCGCCCGCCTGGATGCCCATAAACAAAAAATTGACGGCCATGCCGAGCACCAGGCCCAGTACCACCTCGCCCAACAACATCAGAACCATGTCAAAGGGGTGGGCGGGCATGACCGCGCCGGACAGGGCCAAATGCGGCCATACGCCCAGCGAAAAGACAATGGTGACGGCCGCTTTGACCGGAATGGGGATGTTGTTGGTGGAAAAGACCGGCAGCATGAACATGACGATGCTCACCCGCATCATGGTGAGCAACAGGCTGAGCGCAGCCGCCGGATTATAACTGAAGGCATCCATGCCGGGCGGAGATGCAAAAAGGCTGCCAGATAGGCAAAGGCCCGCGCCAAGGCGCGGGCCGAAAATGTTGTGCCGTTGCGGCCGGGTCAGGCCGCCGTGGACTACTTGTGCAGCTTTTCGGCGATCAGCTCGCGGATAATCTTGTTCAGGCCGGGCAAATCAGGCTTGGAAACCTGCCTGTCCGCGCCCACTTTGACGCCTCTGGCGCGCAGGGCTTCGGTGATCAGGGAGGAGAAGAGGATTACCGGCAGATCCTGCGTGCCCGGCGTCTCGCGGATTTTGGCCGTGAGCGCGTGGCCGTCCATTTCCGGCATTTCAATGTCGGAAATGACCAGATGCACCAGTTCGGTGAGTTCCACCTGTTTGGATTGGGCCTCGTTGCGCAGTTCCGAAAGATAGTCCCAGGCCTCCCGGCCGCTGCCCACCACCGTGACCTGAAAACCGGATTTTTCCAGCGAGGATTTGAGGATATGCCGCAAGGAGCTGGAGTCGTCGGCCACCAGCAGATGGAACTGGCCCGCGCCTTCCACGGGAGTGGTGTCCACCTCCACCTGGGACATGTCCAGGGTGCTGTCCAGGCTGGCAAGAATTTTTTCCATATCTAGAATGAAGAGCACCCGGTCCTGGATGCGCAGCACGCCGGTGATGCTCTCGCGCGAGTAGGCCTGCACGTATTTGTTCGGCGGCTCGATGCGGTCCCAGGTCATCCGGTGGATGCTGGTCACCGAGGAAACCAGAAAGGCGGCCTGCACGCCGCTGAATTCGGTGACGATGACCTTGTTGTTCTCATCGCTGGCCATTTCCTTGCCGAGCCAGGCCGCCAGATTCAGGATGGGCAGCACCTTGCCGCGCAAATTGAAGGTGCCGAGCACCGAGGAGTCATGCTTGCTGGGCACGCTGGTCACGCTGGGCAGGCGGATGATCTCCAGCACTTTGGCGACATTGATGCCGTAGTGCCCGCTGTAGGCGCTGCCGTCGGGCTGCTTTTCATCAATGAGAAATTCTATGATTTCGAGCTCATTATTATTGACGTTGAGCAAGCTGTTCTGGGTCATGGCATTCCTCGTCCTTGGCTGAAACGGCGTCAATGAACCTTATCGGCGGCCGCACGCTTTCCTTAAGACGCGTGGGAAAATATCCGCAAAATTTCCGCCGCGTTCAGCGCCGTCCCGCGCTGTTGCGCCCGGTTTTTTCCTTGGGCGGCTCCAGGCGGGGACAGAAGGAGGCCATTTCGCATTCCCCACAACGGGGCTTGCGGGCGTGGCAGACATCCCGTCCGAACCAGACCATGCGGTGGTTGACGTCGCCCCACTCCTGTTGCGGGAACAGCGCCATCAGGTCCCGTTCCACGGCCACGGGGTCGGTCTGGTCCGTGAGGCCCAGCCGGTGGCTGATCCGCTTCACGTGGGTGTCCACGGCCAGGCCCTCATTGATGCCGAACGCGCCGAACAGGACCACATTGGCTGTTTTGCGGGCCACGCCCGGCAGGGTCACCAGATGTTCCAGGGCTTGGGGCACCCGGCACTCAAAGTGGTCCCGCACGCGCCGGGCCGCGCCCAGCAGATTTTTTGCCTTGCTGTGGTAAAAGCCCGCCGAACGGATGACCTCTTCCAGCTCTTCCTGGGTGGCCCCGGCCAGCTCCGCCGGGCCTGGCCAGCGCCGGAAGAGTTCCGGCGTGATGGTATTGACCCGCGCGTCGGTACACTGGGCGGCCAGCACGGTGGCGACCAGCAGTTCCCAGGCGTTATGGGAATTGAGGTGGGTTTCGGGCCTGGGGTAGCGGGCCTGCAGGGCGGCCAGGACTTTTTGCGCCCGTGCCGGGCGGGAGTCTGCTTTTGTCATACCTCTGCTATGCCACAGGCGGCAACGGCCCGCAAGGCGGTCCGGCAGGATGGCCTTGTCCCGGATGGCCGGAGACACGTCGGCCAAAGCCGCGCCCCTTACCGGGGCGTCGGCGGGAATACCCGGTTCCGACGCCGTATCCTGCGTTCCGCCCGGATCGAACAGGGCTGTGAAGCTGAATCAGGTGCCCTTGCCGTGCATGGCTTCCGCCAGCTTGCGGGCGATACTCAGCCCAGGGCCTGCGCGAAAACGGCCTCCGGAGACGCGGCGCGCGGGCGGAACCGGGGTGAGCAATAAAAAAGCAAAGCAGAGCGCCGCCGCGGATATGATATTCCGTACAGCATCCATGTATTTTAGCACGTAAAATACCGCGATTGTCCCGTTCAGGTCCGTAACTCTCTCTCTCTCTCTCTCTCTCTCTCTCTCTCTCTCTCTCTCTCTCTCTCTGGATGAATATAGACGAAGGGATTTAAATTTATTTAGGCTAGTTGAGAGCTGAAGTACAGAGGCCGAGCGGTCGCCGGGCAGAAACAGCCTGGGAACACTTGCCGGGATCGAAAAAAATCCGTATCTAAAAAAAGTTGTTTATATTCAGGAAGCCAACAAAATAAGATAAATTAAAGTAATTAACTATGATTATGGGTTTGATGTGGTTATCTATCAAAAATTTATATGTATTTTTTGTTTAAATATCGTCATAGCATGAAATTGAATAATATATGGCTTTAAGGAAAAGAACAGCGGTGCGATATCCTGCGGCGAATAAAACACGGTGTGATATGTTGTATAACTCCCTTTAAATATTCATGGAAAATTCATTTAAATGTCAGGCGGATGCTCCAAACACGCTGCTTATTGTCGACGATGATGAAATGAACCGCGAGGTGCTGGCGAACATTTTCGCGGCGGCTCATTCCATTGAAACGGCGGAGAACGGCAGGGAAGGCCTTGATAAACTGCGGATGCGCAGGCGGGAAGTCTGCGCTGTTCTTCTTGATGTGGTTATGCCTGTGATGGGAGGCCTCGCCATGCTGGAGGAACTCGGCAGAGAAAATGTGGTCAACCAGATCCCCGTATTTCTCATCACGGGCGAAACGGACGACCGCGTCATCAAGAAGGCCTATGATCTCGGCGTGATGGATGTCATCCCCAAGCCTGTTTCTCCCCACATCGTGCGGCGCCGCGTCAACTCCGTCATCGAACTTTTTGTGGCGCGTGAGCGTTTCGCGGATACTGTCGACCGGCAAAAGGCTGAAATACAGTGGCAGGCCGAGCGCATCCTCAAGCTGAACATGGGGATGATAGCCTCCCTGGCCACGGCCATTGAATTCCGCAGCGGCGAATCCGGCGAGCATGTCCGGCGGATTCACGACATTACCAGGCTCTTTCTTACGCGTTCCCCGCTGGGAGAAGGCTTTTCGGAGGATGCGATTGAGCATATTTCCCTGGCCGCCATCATGCATGACGTGGGGAAAATATCCGTTCCCGACGCCATACTGAATAAGCCCGGGCGGCTTACCGCCGAAGAATTTGACATCATGAAGACGCACACCACCGAGGGCTGCCGCCTTCTGGCGCAAATTCCCCAGATGCGTGAGCTTCCCTTTTTTGACTGTGCCTATGACATCGCCCGGCATCATCATGAGCGCTGGGACGGGGGCGGCTATCCGGACGGGCTCAGGGGCGGCGATATTTCCCTCTGGGCGCAGATTGTCTCCATTGCCGACGTTTACGACGCCCTGGTCAGCAAACGGGTGTACAAAGAGGCCTATGGTTGCGACAAGGCGGTCGAGATGATTTCCGGCGGGGCGTGCGGCGTCTTTAATCCTCGGCTTCTGGAGTGTTTTCAGGCTATTGAAGGCCGGATACGCAATCTTTACCTGACCGGCGCGGCGGATGCCGGGGAATGAGGTTGAAGGAATGGATCAGGACAGGAAAACACGGCTGGAAGAGGGTGGGATCAATCTGAGCGGCGCTCTGGAGCGTTTTATGGGTAATGAACCCATGCTCGAGCGCTATCTGGGAAAATTTCTTACTGAAAAAAGTTATGCCCAACTGCTGGAGGCCGTTGCGGCCGATGACCGGGAGGCGGCGTGCATCGCGGCGCATTCGCTGAAAAGCGTCTGCGGCACCCTGGGCTGCGAAAGCATGCAAAAGCTGGTGCTGCGGCAGGAGCAGTGCATCCGCACAGGCAACTGGGATGAAGCCGTCACAATGATGCCGGAGATTACAAGCAGCTACAACGGAATCTGCGCGGCTCTGCGCGCGTAGGGCAACGGTCCCGCCCGTGCCCGCCCGGCTGGCGCGGGCCAGGGCGTGTTCTGGCATCGCTTTTTTTGTCTTGCGGCTTCGCCGGGGTATTTGCCCGCAAATCCGTGCCGGACATTTTTACAACTGATGAACCCGCAAGGGCCGGCAGGCGGAACGGTTTGGAGATGATCCTATGAAATTTCGCACTGCAATCCCGGACAGGGCGGCGACAGAGCCTTTTCCAAAGAACGGCGAGGCCGTTTCCGGCGGAAAACACGGCGCCATGTCCTCAAGAAACCTGCGGACGCTGGGCCTTTGCGCCATCACGGCCTGTTATGTGGCCTTTGTGGTTGTCGTCATGTACCGGATGGGAGAGTCAACGGCGACGCTCTATGAGCATCCATATATGGTTTCACGCGAGGCGCGTGAAATGAAAGCCCGCATATATGAGATGCGGAACACGTTTCCCACCATGCTCGCCACGCCTGATCTGGCCCCCGAGAAGTTCGAAGAAATACTGAGCCGGCAGGAGAAGGCGCAGAATGATTCCATGGCAAGGATCAAGACTCTCTATCTGGGCGACAAAGAGGATCTGAGCGCTCTGGAAGGGGCATTGCATGATTTCCGGCAGTCCCGGAGGCGGGCGGTCCAGGTGGCTGCCGGCGCCGGGCTCGCAACGTTTGACGAGGTAAACGCCTACTACAAGCGTGAGGTGCTTCCGTATCTGGACACGCTGGACAGCGTGCTGGACCGTTTCGGCAAATCCGCCGACCTCAGGGGCGCGGCGATTCTAGCCGATATGGACAGGACAAGAATTTTCTCCATTCTGGTTACCATGCTGATGGGGGGGCTGATCATCTGGCTGATCGCTTTCACAAACAGGCTTGAGCGCAAGAAAAACAAGGAGATAGCGTACCGCGAGAAACTCTTCAACCTGTTGGCCGAAAATATTGATGAAGTTTTTTTCATTGCCCGCAGCAAAGAAAATTTTGAATACATCAGCTCCAACAGCAAGCGCATCATCGGCCTGGACTCGAACGAACTGTACCGGGACAACAATACGTTATATTCCCTGCTGCCGCCCGATGTGGGCGGCTGGCTGCGGGCCGTTTTCAGCGACGGAAGCCTGCGCGGCCCGGTGGAACGGGATGTCGCGCTTGCGGAGAACGGGCGGCAATTCAAAATCCGGGTCTACCCCGTTTACCAGGACGGCGCGCTGGAGCGTTATATTACGGTTTTGGCCGACCAGACCGACGCCATCGGCTATCAGCGGACACTGAGCGACGCCCTTGAAAGCGCGCGTAACGCCAATGTCGCCAAAAGCAATTTTCTTTCGCACATGTCCCATGAGATCCGCACGCCCATGAACGCCATCATCGGCATGACCACCATTGCCATGAGCAGGCTGGATGACCGGGCCCGTCTTGAGGATTGCCTCGGCAAAATCGCCCAGTCCTCGCGCCATCTGCTCGGCCTCATCAACGATGTGCTCGACATGTCCAAGATTGAGGGGGGCAGACTGTCCATTGCGCACGAGCCGTTCAATTTTCGCTTGTCTCTCCAGGGGATCGTGAATCTCATTCAGCCGCAGATCCAGGAACAGGGACAGAATTTCGAGGTCTCCCTGTCTGAAGTTGATGAGGAAGAGCTGAACGGCGACGCCATGCGTCTGAATCAGATTCTGATCAACCTCCTTTCCAACGCCGTCAAGTTCACGCCCAGGGGCGGCTCCATCCGGCTGGATATCCGGCAAGTTCATAAAAACCGTAATAATGTCCGGTTCCGCTTCATTATCCGCGATACGGGCATCGGCATGAGCGAGGAATTCATCAGCCGCCTGTATATGCCCTTTGAACAGGCCACGGCTTCCACCGCTTCAAAGTTCGGCGGCACGGGGCTCGGCATGGCCATCACCAAAAACCTTGTTTCCCTGCTGGGCGGCATGATTTCGGTAAAAAGCAAGGAGGGCAGGGGCACGGAATTTACCGTGGAGCTTCCCTTCGGCCTGAGCGGCCGCCAAACCTCACGGGAATTATCCGCTCTGGACCCGCTCAAGGTGCTGGTGGTGGATGACGACCCCGGCACCTGCGAGCATGCCTCGCTGTTGCTGGGCCGGATGGGTCTGCGCGCCAGATGGGTGCTCACCGGCAAGGAGGCCGTGGATCTCATCCTGCGGGCGCGTGAATGCGGCGATGATTACGACGTTTGCCTTATTGACTGGCAGATGCCCGACATGGACGGCGTGGAGACAGCGCGGCGCATCCGCCGGGAAGTCGGGCCGGAAACGCTGATCATTATCATCAGCGCCTATGACTGGTCTCCCATTGAGCGGGAGGCGCGCGAGGCCGGAGTCAATGCCTTTATCAACAAGCCGTTTTTCGCCTCCACCTTGCACGACACGCTTCTTTCCATAACGCGGCATGCCCCGGCAAAGGCCGAAGTGAGCGTTCCCAACCGCCGGGAATATGACTTTTCCGGAAGGCGGATCCTGCTGGTCGAGGACAATGAGTTCAACCGGGAAGTCGCCAAGGAGTTCCTGGAAATGACGGGGGCCGCCGTCGAGTGCGCCGGGGACGGCAGGGAGGCTCTGGAAAAATTCACTTCTTCCGAGCCCGGGCACTATGCCCTTATTCTTATGGATGTGCAGATGCCGGTCATGAGCGGCTATGAGGCCACACGGGCCATCCGCGCCTCGGACCACGCGGAGGCGGAAACAATCCACATTCTTGCCATGACCGCCAATGCCTTTAGCGAGGACATCGCGGCCGCAGTGGCGGCGGGCATGAACGGCCATCTGGCCAAACCCATCGACGTGGCCGCCCTGTACCGGCTGATTGCCTCGCATCTTGAAGGCTGACACGGGCGGCATTTTAATGAGGGCTGGTCCTGGATGCGCCCGGCCGGGTCGTTTCTCCGCTGCTTCTGGACCGGCGCGGCATTGCCGTGTAAACTGAACCCCATGCCGTTTCCCGGCGCGCCGGAGGAAGCATGTCCTTTCTGGTTTACGTCACCGTGCCCCATGAGCGGGAAGCCCTGGACCTGGCCCGTATGCTGGTGGAAGCCCGGCTGGCGGCGGGCGTCAACGTGCTGCCCGGCGCGCGGTCGGTCTACCGCTGGCAAGGCGAGGTGCGCGAAGCCGGGGAATGCCTGCTGCTGGCCCAGGTCAGCCGTGCGGCTTTTGAGGATTTTTGCGCGGCTGTGCGCCGCGCGCACAGCTACGAAGTGCCCTGTATTGTGGCCCTGCCCCTGGAGGCCGGACACCAGCCCTTTTTGCGCTGGATTGAGGAAAACAGCCTGCCGTCCGTGGGGTAGAGCATTTCAACGTTGATCTGCTTTAAACCGTTTCTCAAGTGAGCGACAGCCCCGAAGCGGTTGAGGCGGCATATATCCGCAACAGTGAGGCGACCATGTCCATCTATGTTTCCGGTTCCCTGGCCTTTGACCGCATCATGACTTTTCCCGGCAATTTTCAGGATCACATCCTGATGGACAAGCTGCACATGATCAACGTCAGCTTCATGGTGGACGGCATGGACGAGCGGCGCGGCGGTTGCGCGGGCAATATCGCCTATTCCCTGGCCCTGCTCGACGAAAAACCGGTCATCGTGGCCGCCGCCGGGCGCGACTTCGTGCCCTACGCCGAAGCCCTGAGCACGCTGGGCCTGCCCCTGGACGGCATCCGGCGCGACGCGGACATTTTCACCGCGCTCTGCTACATCACCACGGACATGAACAGCAACCAGATCACCGGCTTCTACCCCGGCGCCATGACCCTGCCCGCCCAATACTCTTTCCCCGATCTGGACCCGGATACGGACATCGCCATCGTCTCGCCCGGCAATGTGGAGGACATGCGCCGCCTGCCCGCCTTCTACAAGGAAAAGGGCGTGCCGTATATTTACGATCCCGGTCAGCAGCTGCCCGTGCTTTCCGGCGCGGACCTGCTGTCGGCCATTGAGGGCTCGCTGGCCTGCATTACCAACGACTACGAACTGAATATGATCTGCAAGGCCACGGGCAAGAGCGAGGACGAGCTGCTGGGCCGCACCCTCTGGCTGGTGACCACCTTGGGGGCGGAAGGCGCGCTGGTGCGCGGGGCCGACGGCACGGAAGTGCGCATTGCGCCGGTGCCGCCCACGGGCGTGGTGGACCCCACGGGCGCGGGCGACGCCCACCGCGCGGGCCTGCTCAAGGGCCTGACCCACGGCCTGCCCATGCCCGAGGCCGCCAAACTGGGTTCGGTGAGCGCCAGCTTCGCCCTGGAAAAGATGGGCACCCAGGAGCACATCTATACCCCGGCCCGGTTCCGGGAGCGCTATGAGGCGGTATTTGGGGCGCTGCCCGAGGGACTGCTGCCGTAGTGCTCGTCGTCACGGGTGTCTTTTCGGTTATCTCCGCGTCAAACTTCACCCGCTTTTTCAGTCGAGTACCAAAAGAGTACACTCCTTCAAAGCGGGTTCGTTTTCCTTGATATAACACGAAAATCCACCCCGTGACGGTGCACTCCGGTGCAAATGGTTTCAAATGCGGACAAGAAAAATGCTATGTTGTATATTCTGCTGATGCTGCTGGCCGGCTGCATGATCGCCATGCAGTCGCCTATCAACGCGGCCTTGAGCCGCACGGTGGGCGTGCTGGAAAGCAGCCTGATTTCTTTTGCGGTCGGCACGCTCTTTCTGGCTCTGGCGGTGTTCTTCTTCGGCCGGGGCCAGCTGCCCCGCGTGACGGAAACGCCGCCCTGGCAATGGATCGGCGGCATTCTGGGCGCGGTCATGGTGCTCAACACCATTATCGCCGTGCCGCGCATCGGCGTGCTGACTACCGTGCTGGCCATGATTTTCGGCAATCTGGTCATGGCGGCGGTTATCGACAATTTCGGCTGGTTCGGCCTGCCGGTGACGCCCTTCGGCTGGCGGCGTCTGGCGGGCTTTGCCCTGGTGCTGGCGGGACTGCTGCTGGTGTTCCGGCGCTAGGAGCTGTTTCTAAATTGGTTCTTTTACCTTCCAGCTTCGTCAAAGGTCGCTTTTCACTCTGGTCGAATACCAGAAGAGTATACTCCCGTCGTAAAAAACTCGTTTTCCTTGCTGGAAGGAAAAATTCCCTAATTTAGAAACAGCTCCTAGGCTCAGCCTCTGGAAGGCTTCGATAACGTTGCAATGCGAGACGGCGGGTCGGCCATATCCGCCGGGAGGAAAAAACATGCGGGTGGATGCGGTACGGGAATTTCTGGAGCGGCACGGGCTGGGCGCGGCCTACCGTCAGTTCGAGGTTTCCAGCGCCACGGTGGATCTGGCGGCTGCCGCCGTGGGCTGCGAGCCTGGGCGCATCGCCAAGACCCTCTCCCTGCTGGGCAAGGACGGCCCGCTGGTGCTGGTGGTCATGGGCACGGCCAGGCTGGACAACCGCAAGTTCAAGGACGTTTTTCACCAGAAGGCCCATTTCATCAAGGCCGAGGACGTGGAAAGCCTGGTGGGGCATCCCATGGGCGGGGTCTGCCCCTTTGCCCTGCCCGAGGGCGTGCCCGTATACCTGGACGCAAGCCTGAAGAACTTCGACCCGGTCTATCCGGCGGCGGGCGCGCCCAATAACGCCGTGGAAATCTCCCTGGCGGACCTGGAGCGCGTCACCGGCGGCGTCTGGGTGGACGTCTGCAAGGCGGAGTGACGGCGGCCCGTACAGCTTGCGGCATTTCCTCTAGGGCCTGTTAACGCTATGCCCTTTTGCCCTCCTGCCGTGTCAGATTTCACCCGCTTTTTCGGTCGAGTACCAGAAGAGTACACTCCCTCAAAGCAGGTTTATCTTCCTTGCAGGCGAACAAAAATTCTATAGTGTTAACAGACCCTAGAGCCTGTTGATACTACGTTCTTTTGCCCGCTGGCTTTGTTGAACTTCGCCTTTTATTCCAGTCGAGTACCATAGCTCTGCTGTCCTCATCCGTAAGCAGCTTCGCCGCAACGGCTGAGGCAAGAGTACATTCCTTTCATGCTTTAGCCGTTATGCGAGGAACGAGCATTACGGATAAAGACAGCAGCGATAAAAGGCTCGTTCTCCTCGCCAGCGAACAAAATCCCAGTAGTGTCAACAGGCTCTAGAAATGCTCTATGCGTCGGGCAGCAGGCGCGTTTCCAGCGCATGGTCCACGGGCACCTCGCGGGAGGCGAATACCTTGTCTATCCGCACGGTGCCCGCCGGGGCGTTGCGCAGGGGCTTCACATGGCGCATTTCGGCATAGATGATGCGCGCGACGGCCGCGTCGCGCTGCCAGCTCTTGCAGGCCGCCAGGCCTCCGGCCTGGTCCAGGGTGCGCTCGGGCACGGGCTGGCCGCCATGGGCCCGCCGGATGATCACATGCGAGCCGGGGCCGTTGTCGGCGTGCAGCCAGATATCATGGGGCGCCGCCAGCTTGCGCGCCGCCAGATTGCCCTTGGCGTCGCGGCCCCGCAGCAGGGCGAAGCCGTCCTCGCTGATAAAGAGCTGCACGTTTTTGGGCAGGCCGCCGGGCAGGGGCCGGCGCATTGCTTCTTCTGAACCGGCGGCTGAAGTCGCCTTGCCCGCATCCCCGCCTGATATGCCCGCCAGACTTTCCCGGCGGGCGCGTTCCAGGGCCGCGGCCTCGGCTTCCAGAGCCGCGCGGCGTTGGGCCAGATGCTCCAGGCCGCGCTGCCCGCGCCGGGCTGTGTGAAAAAGCCGTTCCATGGCTTCGCGCACTGTATAGCGCGGGTCCAGCCTGATATCTCTCGCCGGGCCGTGTTCCGTTTCCGGCAGATTGACAAGGGGCGCGCGTAAATCCGCAGGCCAGCGCCAGAGGTTTTCCCGCAGGGCCAGGGCGTCGGTCCGGGCCGCGCGCATGGCCGTGAGCCGGGCTTCTTCCTCCCGCAGTTTGTCCAGCAGGCGATCCAGCTTGCGGCCGCGTCGGGTCAGAGGCAGGGCGGCGGCCACGGCCTTGTCCTTGGCCAGACGCTCCAGCACCAGACTTTGCCCGGCCCGCTCCAGCAGGGGCAGGACGTCCGGGCCGCTTTCCTCCTTTAAATCCCCGCGCAGGCCAGGCGGCAGGGGCCAGGCCGTGGCGGAGCGGACGCCCCCGCAACCGTCCCGAAGCCCGTCAGATCCCTCCGCGCTGTAGAGAAAAACATCGCCCCCACCCACGCGCAGATCTTCCAGCAGGGCCCACTGTTCGGGCTCTTCCATCCGCTCCAGGCTGCGGCGCAGGGTGGGCGTGAGCACGGGCCACTGCCGCCAGTCGCTGCGGGCGCGGGCCAGTTCGGCCGGCGCGGGCCAGCGCGCGTCTTCCGTCTCCGGCCCGTCCTGGGCGTCCAGGAAATGCAGGGACGCGCCCTCGCGCAGGTCCAGCAACAGCCAGGTCAGGCTTGTGCCCGGCGCGGGCTCGGCTGCTCCGCCCAGCAACAGCCAGAGCCTGCGCTGCCAGAACTGCGCCACGCAGGCGGCCACCCGGCGGTCGGCCGCGTATTTGCGCAGGCGCATAAGCTGCGCCGTGGGCGCGTGCCCCGTGCTGATCCGGCTTTCGGTCAGAAAGCAGAAGGGTTCCTTGCGCCCGAAGCGCAGGCAGAGCTGACGTTTGCGGCCCGAACCGTAAAAAGTCAGGGTCAGGATGCCCGGCGCGGGTTCCTGAAGTTTTTCCAGGCGCGCGCCGGTGAGCAACGGGAGCAGCAGGTCGCAGAAGCGGCGGAAAAGATGGGCGTCCATGCGCGCGAGACTACAGGGGAACGAGCCGGGCGGCAACAGCGGCGCGTCCCGTTCCCGCCGCGGCATTGACCATGAAAAATCCCACCTGAACAGCGGGATGAGAAGTGCGGGATGAAAATTACAAGGTTACGGAAGCGACCTCTCCGGGACTGGGCGGCCGTGCAAAACGATGGATTTTGTTATCCGGCAAGAAAGCGGACCGGCGCGGCTCGGGGATAGTACAAAACAGTACAGACCCGGGCCACGCCGGTCCGCTGACGCTGTCCAGATGGCAAAAGGCGCGTTTTACGCGGCCTCCCTAATCTCCTCGAAGATGTTCGTCCTCTTCCTGCTTCGCCTTGCAGTTGATGCACAGACGCGTCACCGGCCGGGCTTTGAGACGGGGAATGCTGATTTCATCGCCGCATTCCTCGCAGATGCCGTAGGTGCCGTCGTCGATGCGTTGCCGGGCGGCCTGAATCTTGCGGATCAGACGACGTTCGCGGTCGCGGATGCGCAGGGTAAAGGCGCGGTCGGATTCGGCCGTGGCCCGGTCCGCCGGGTCGGCGAAGACTTCATTGCTGTCGGTCAACTCCTCGATGGTGCTGTCGCCCTTCTGTTGGGCTTCCTCCAGCATCTCGGACAGGAGTTTGCGGAAAAATTCAAGGTCCTTGTGATCCATATATCCTCCGGCCGGGTTGTATCGCATGCGCGATATCGGTTCGGCATATAAACTTCTCTTAGGTTGCAATAGGAATGTATAGCTGCAAAAGGCTCTTTTGTAAAGAGCCGTCGTCTTCAGAGAGGGAAGGTCGTGCCCGCGCGCTCCACCGGCGCGGTTCAGGCCCCGGGGGCGGCACGGGGCGGCATTTCCCGCCTGAGGCGCGCTTCTTCCCGGATTTCGGCCCGCACCTCTTCCCAGGAAGGCTCGGACCAGGGCGTGCCCGCGCGTTGCGGCGGGACGGCCAGTTCCAGGGCGCTGTTCTTCCAGGAAGCGCGCAGGGCGGTGAGTCCGCCGACGGCCACGGCCTTGGGGGCATATGAGGCGGTCAGGGCGGCGGCTTCCTCCAGCAGGGGACGCGGCCAAGTCGCGCCGTGGCGTGCCAGCCCCAGAGGGCCGGGCAGGCCCGTCAGGCTGAGCAGGGCGTCGTCCGGTCCGGCGGCCGCTGCCAGGCGCTTGTTGTCCGTGTTGTTGCGGCCCACGCTGAGCCAGTAGTCGCGCCCGTCGTCCTGCCGCCAGAATTGCCGCCCCAGATTCGCCAGGGCGAAATCCCGCGCCAGGGACGGCGCGGCGTCGGCGCGGCGCGTGAGCACGGGCCAGTAGCGCCGGGCGTTTTCCCGCTCGGTCAGGCGGCAGCCGCCGCCGGGCGTGGGAATTTCTTGAAGGCCGAAGCGCTCGGCCAGGGCCAGTTGTTCCCCGCGCCCGCGCCCGGAAATGGACAGCAGGCGTGTGCGGTCCACCAGGCCGTTTTCCTCGGCCGGGATGGGGGCCAGCAGCCGGGCGCAGAGCGGGCGCAGCAGCAGGCCGGTCACGTCCGCGTCGCGCGGGATCACATGCAGGGTGTCGCGGCGTTGGGACATGGGGCGCTGGCCCAGCACCTCGCCCGAGGCCAGCAGGCGCGCGCCCACGGCCTCCATGTACAGGCGGGCGTGGCGCAGCAGCAGGATCTTGCAGTCCACGCAGGGGTTCATGACCTTGCCGAAACCGTGAACGGGGCGGCGGCGCAATAGGGCCGCGAAATCCTCGCTGACGTCCAGGCTGGCGATGTCCAGATTATGCAGCCGCCGCCAGCGCGGCAACGCGGCTTCATCCCCGAAAAAGGGCGAGACACAGTGCAGGCAGCGCACCTTCAGGCCCTGGTCCTCCAGCAGCTTGGCGGCCAGGATGCTGTCCAGGCCGCCGGAAAAAAGTACGATAACGTCCGGCGTTGCAGTCATGCCCGGCTTTGTACGCGAAGGACGCGCCCAAAGGCAAGGCTTTCGCTCGGAAAAGTCCGGCATTCCAGCTATTGATAATTATCTCTGTTAAGTTAGAATGCGGCCAGCCACAGGGCGAAAGGGGATTTGCCTTGCGCCGGGTGCTTTGTTATTATGGTGCGCTTGAATATCCGGACTGACGGCAAAGGCCGCGTGGCGGCATTTGCGCCGTTTTTCGTCTTCGCAAGCCGTGCCGCGTGCGGCACGTGATGCCTCTGTGGGGCGCCTTCCGGGCGGAGAGCGACAGCCTTTTTATGAGTCTTGGTTGCGTCGGCCATGCCGATGCTTGAGATATCTTTTACCTGGAGCAACAGCAGTATGGCCAAAAAACCGGCCTTGAGCCCTGAAGACGCCCGCGCCGAAGCCCTGAGCACAGCGCTGTCCACCATTGAGCGCAAATACGGCAAGGGCGCGGTGATGAAATTATCCGACGACGTGCAGGTGGACATTCCCGTGATTCCCACGGGTTCCATCGGCCTGGATCTGGCCTTGGGCGTGGGCGGCATTCCGCGCGGGCGCGTCACGGAAATTTTCGGGCCCGAATCCTCGGGCAAAACCACGCTCACCCTGCACATCATCGCTGAATGTCAGAAGCTGGGGGGCACCTGCGCCTTTGTGGACGCCGAGCACGCCCTGGATGTGGCCTATGCCCGGCGCCTGGGCGTGAACACCGACGAACTGCTCATCTCCCAGCCGGATTACGGCGAACAGGCCCTGGACATCGCGGACATGCTGGTGCGCTCCGGCGCGGTGGATATGGTGGTCATCGACTCCGTGGCGGCCCTGATTCCCCAGGCCGAGCTGGAAGGCGACATGGGCGAAACCCAGGTGGGCGGCCATGCCCGGCTCATGTCCCACGCCATGCGCCGTCTCACCGGCACCATCCACAAATCGCGCACCTCGGTGATCTTCATCAACCAGATCCGCATGAAGATCGGCGTGCAGGGCTACGGCAGCCCTGAAACCACCACCGGCGGCAACGCGCTCAAGTTCTACTCCTCGGTGCGCATGGACATCCGCCGCATCCAGACCCTCAAGGACAAGGACGAGGCCTTCGGCTCGCGCACCAAGGTCAAGGTGGTCAAGAACAAGGTGGCCCCGCCCTTCCGCATCGCCACCTTTGACATCCTGTACGGCCAGGGCATTTCACGCTCCGGCGAGCTGCTGGATCTGGGCATTGAGGCCAAGATCATCGAGCAGAGCGGTTCATGGTTCGCTTTCGGTTCCGAAAAGCTGGGCCAGGGCCGGGAAAAGGTGCGCGCCCTGCTGGATGAAAACCTGGATCTGCGCAATCAGATTGAGGCCAAGGTCATCGAATTCCTGGGCATGCATCCCAAGGAGTTCACGCCCAACGCCGAGGATCTGGACGAAGGCGCCGCCCCGTTGGATTCCCCGGCCACGCCGGAATACGAGTAGTTTGAGGCCGGGGGCATCCCCCGGCCGTAATCCTTTCCCCGGCCGTCGCAGTTTCGGCCGGGCGCAGCCGCCACGGAGCCCGTATGCTGACTGCCCAAGAAATCCGCCGCCGTTATCTGGACTTTTTTCTGCGCCATCGGCACGAAATCGTGCCTTCCGGGCCGCTGATCCCGCCCAATGACCCCAGCCTTCTGTTCACCAACGCGGGCATGGTCCAGTTTAAAAAGCTCTTTCTGGGCGAGGAAAAGCGCGCCTACACCCGCGCGGCTTCCTGTCAGAAATGCCTGCGCGTGTCCGGCAAGCACAACGACCTGGAAAACGTGGGCCGCACCGCGCGCCACCACACCTTTTTCGAGATGCTGGGCAATTTTTCCTTCGGCGACTACTTCAAGCGCGAGGCCATTGCCTGGGCCTGGCAGTTCGTGACCGAAGAACTGCAACTGCCCAAGGAAAAACTCTGGGTCACGGTCTTCCGCGAGGACGACGAGGCCGCCGAGATCTGGAAGGACGTGGCCGGGCTTACCGACGCGCGCATCATCCGCATGGGTGAGAAGGACAACTTCTGGACCATGGGCGACACCGGCCCCTGCGGCCCCTGTTCCGAAATCTATATCGATCAGGGCGAGGACATGTCCTGCGGGCCGGACTGCGGCATCGGCAAGTGCGATTGCGACCGCTTTCTGGAAATCTGGAATCTGGTCTTCACCCAGTTCGATCAGGCCGCCGACGGCAGCCGCGCTCTGCTGGCCGCGCCCAACATCGACACCGGCATGGGCCTGGAGCGCATCGCCGCGGTCTGCCAGGGCAAGCGCTCCAATTTCGACTGCGACCTCTTTCAGGAAATCATCCAGTACGCGGCCGGGCTGGCGGGCGTGACATACAGCTTCAGCGCGCCGGACACCAACGACGTGGACACGGCCCTGCGCGTCATCGCCGACCACAGCCGTTCCGCCGCCTTTCTCATCGCCGAGGGCGTGCTGCCCTCCAATGAAAACCGGGGGTACGTGCTGCGCCGCCTGATCCGCCGGGCCCTGCGCTTCGCCACGCTCATGGGCGTGCATGAGCCCTTCATGCACAAGGTGGCCCGCAAGGTCACGGAAGTCATGGGCGAGGCCTATCCCGATCTTCTGGAGAGCGCGGACTTCATCGACCGCGCGGTCTTTGAGGAGGAACAGCGCTTCTCCCTGACCCTGGAAAAGGGCCTGCACCTGCTGGAAGAAGAGCTGCAACGCCTGGAAGCCGCCGGGCAGACTGTCATCCCGGGCGCATTCTGCTTCAAGCTCTACGATACGTACGGTTTCCCCCTGGACATCGTCACGGACGTGGCGGGCAAGCGCGGCTTTACGGCGGACGGGTCGGGCTTTGAGGCCCACATGCGCGAACAGCGCGAACGCGCCCGCGAGCACCAGAAAAAGGGCGGCCTGCTGGGCCAGGGCGCGGGCGAGGGCGACGCGGCCTTCAAAAAGCTGGCCGCCGACGGTCTGCGCAGCGTCTTTGTGGGCTATGAAAGCCTTACGGCCGCAAGTCCGGTCACGGCTCTGCTGGACGCCGGAGGCGTGCCCGTGGACCACCTGGGCGAAGGCGAAACAGGCTTTGCCGTCACGGAAAAAACGCCGTTTTACGGCGAATCCGGCGGCCAGGCGGGCGACGCCGGGCTGCTTGCCGTCGTGTCGGGCGAGGCTGGAGTGCTGACCGCCCGCAAGCCCGCGCCGGATCTCATTGTCCATGAAATCGAAGTGTTGCGCGGCGAAGTGCATCTGGGGCAGGAAGCGACTCTCAGCGTGGACGCGGACAGCCGTCAGTCCACTGCCCGCAACCATACCTGCACCCATCTGCTGCACGCGGCCCTGCGCCGGACGCTGGGCACGCACGTCAAGCAGGCCGGTTCCCTGGTGGACAGCCGGCGCCTGCGCTTCGACTTTTCGCATATTGCGGCCCTGACCCCGGAGGAGCTGGCCGCCGTGGAACGCGACGTCAACCGCGCCATTATGGCCGATCTGCCGGTGGCCGCGCGCGAAATGCCGCGCGAGGAAGCCCTGGCCGGAGGGGCCATGGCCCTGTTCGGCGAGAAATACGGCGAAACCGTGCGTGTCCTTACTGTGGGATGCGAAGGCCGGGAGCCCGAATCCGTGGAACTCTGCGGCGGCACCCATCTCAGCCGCACCGGCCAGGCCGGCTCCTTCCTGATCGTGGCTGAAACCGGCGTGGCCGCCGGAACCCGCCGCATTGAGGCTGTCACCGGCTGGAACGCTTACGGCCTGGCTGTGGAACAGCGCGCTGAAGCCGCGGCCCTGGCCGGTCTGCTCAAATCCAAACCCGGTCAGCTGGCCGAGCGCGTACAGACCTTGCAGACGGAAGTCAAGAAAATGCGCAAGGCCTCGGAAAAGGCCGCCGCCGCGCCTGTGACGGGCGCGGACCTGCTGCGCCGGGCCGAGGAGGTCAACGGCGTGCGCCTGTTGGCCGCGCGTCTGGAAAACGTGCCGGTCAAGGCCCTGCGCGAGATCATGGACGACGTGCGCTCGCGCCTTTCCAGCGCCGGGGTGGCCTGCCTGGCCACGGTGGAAGAAGGCAAGGTGGGCCTGCTGCTCTATGTCTCCAAAGATTTGCACGGCCGCTTCACGGCTCCGGCCCTGATCAAGGAAGTGGCCGCGCCCTGCGGCGGCGCGGGCGGCGGCCGCCCGGATCTGGCCCAGGCGGGCGGCACCAGGCCCGAGGGCATTGACGAGGCCTTTGCCGTACTGAAAACTCTGATTGAAAAATAAGGACATATTCCATGATAGGCATTTCAAAACTGTACTGCGGACAGGTGGAACCTTCGGACGCACTGCGCTACGGCCGTGAATCCGGCAAACTGCCCTCGCATCTGCTGCAATTCTCCAAGGACAAGAAACCGGTCATTGTCTGGAACATGACCCAGCGCTGCAACCTCAAGTGCGTGCACTGCTATGCCCATGCCGTGGAAGTGGACGGCACGGATGATATCAATACCGAACAGGCCAAGGCCATGATCGACGACCTGGCGGCCTTCGGCGCGCCGGTGATGCTTTTTTCCGGCGGCGAACCCCTGGTGCGCAAGGATCTGGTGGAGCTGGCCAGCCATGCGACCGGCAAGGGCATGCGCGCGGTGGTCTCCACCAACGGCACCCTGATCACGCCCCAGAAGGCGCGCGAACTCAAAGAAGTGGGCCTCTCCTACGTGGGCATTTCCCTGGACGGCATGGAAGACGTGCACGACCATTTCCGCTGTGTGCCCGGCGCGTTCAAAAAAGCCCTGCAGGGCATTGCCAACTGCCAGGCCGAGGGCCTCAAGGTAGGCCTGCGCTTCACCATCAACAAGCGCAATGTGGCGGAAATTCCCGGCATCTTCCGTCTGCTCAAGGAGCTGGAAGTGCCGCGCGCCTGCTTCTACCATCTGGTCTATTCGGGCCGGGGCTCGGAACTGATCAAGGAAGACCTGGATCACGCCGAAACCCGCGCCGTGCTGGACCTGATCATGGATGAAACCCGCGCCCTGTTCGACGCGGGCCATCCCAAGGAAATTCTCACCGTGGACAACCATGCCGACGGCCCCTACGTCTGGATGCGCCTGAAGCGCGAAGACCCCAAGCGGGCCGAGGAAGTCTTTGAATTGTTGCAGTATAACGAGGGCAACAATTCAGGCCGGGGCATCGGCTGTATCTCTTGGGACGGCAAGGTGCACGCCGACCAGTTCTGGCGCGAGCACGTCTTCGGCAATGTGCTGGAGCGCCCCTTCTCCCAGATCTGGGACGACCCGGACATTGAACTGCTGCACAAGCTCAAGAACAAAAAGGTCCATGTGGGCGGGCGTTGCGCGAAATGTAAATATCTGAACATCTGCGGCGGCAACTTCCGGGCTCGGGCCGAGGCTTTTTACGGCGACGAATGGGCGCAGGATCCGGCGTGTTATCTCACCGATGAAGAGATCGGCCTGTAAGGCGGCCTTTTGTCCGCTGGCGGCGTTAAACCGCGCGGCCCGGCTTGGTGGGTGGATGGTCGCCCGGCATATATAAGGAAAAAATCATGACTACTGCATTTCATCGCGGCCGTCGGCTGCGCTGGACCCCGGAACTCCGCACCCTGGTGCGCGAAACTCCGCCCCTGCTGGTGGAAGACCTGATCATGCCCTATTTTGTGGTGGAAACCGAAGACGCATCCTTCCGCAAGGAAGTGGCTTCCATGCCCGGCCAGTACCAGCTCTCTCTGGCTGAACTGGAAAAGCAGGTGGAAAAGGCCGTGGACGCGGGCCTGATGTCCGTGCTGCTCTTCGGCATTCCGGCTGAAAAGGATGAAAAAGCCAGCTCGGCCTACGCCGAGGACGGCATTGTGCAGCAGGCCGTGCGCCGCCTCAAGGAGCGCTGGCCCAAACTCATCGTCATCACCGACGTCTGCCTCTGCGAATACATGAGCCACGGCCACTGCGGCGTGCTGATGCCCGACGGCGCGGTGCTCAATGATCCCACGTTGCCCCTGCTGGCCAAGACGGCCGTCAGCCACGCGGCCGCCGGGGCGGACATGGTGGCCCCCTCGGACATGATGGACGGGCGCGTGGCGGCTATCCGCGCGGCCCTGGACGAGGGCGGCCTCAAGGAATTGCCCATCATGTCCTATGCCGTGAAGTACGCCTCTGCCTATTACGGTCCTTTCCGCGACGCGGCGGAATCCGCCCCGGCCGCCGGGGACCGCAAGTCCTATCAGATGGACCCCGGCAATGCCCGCGAGGCGCTCATTGAAGCTCGCGCGGATCTGGCCGAAGGCGCGGACGCGCTCATCGTCAAGCCCGCCGGCCCGTACGGGGACATCATCCGCCTGGTGCGCGAGCATGTGGAAGTGCCGCTCTGCGCCTATCAGGTCAGCGGCGAATACGCCATGATCCGCGCGGCCGGGCTCAACGGCTGGATCGACGAGCGCGCGGTCATGCTGGAAAGCCTGCTGGGCCTCAAACGGGCGGGCGCGGACATGATCATCACCTATTTCGCCGAGGAAATCCTGAGGCAAAGGCTGGCGCGCTGATGCACGGACACGAGCAACACGGCGGGCATCCGGGAGCCATGCCTAAAGGCCATCCCGGCGGCCATCCGGGGAGTGAGCCCGGCAATGCGCCGGGCATGCCCGCCCGCGTTCTGGAAGACGGCAGCCCGGTCTGCCGTCTGGTCGCCTGGGAAGTGACCCGCTCCTGCAACCTGGCCTGCAAGCACTGCCGGGCCGAGGCCCACCCAGAGCCCTATCCCGGCGAGCTGTCCACGGACGAGGCCAAGGCGCTCATCGACACGTTTCCTCAAGTGGGCAATCCCATCATCATCTTCACCGGCGGCGATCCCATGATGCGGCCGGACGTCTATGAACTGGTGGCCTATACCCACTCCAAGGGCCTGACCTGCGCCTTTTCGCCCAACGGCACCCTGATCACCCCGGAAAGCGCCCGCCGGATCAAAGAGGCGGGCGTGGAGCGCTGCTCCATTTCCATCGACGGGGCCGACGCGGCCAGTCACGACGCCTTTCGCGGCGTGCCCGGCGCGTTTGAGGACAGCATGCGCGGCATCGGCTATCTCAAGGACGTGGGCGTGCCCTTTCAGATCAACACCACGGTGACCCGCAACAACCTGAGCAGCTTCAAGAAGATCTTCGAGCTCTGCGAGCGCATCGGCGCGGCGGCCTGGCATATCTTTCTGCTGGTGCCCATGGGCCGGGCCTCGGGCTTGGCGGATCAGGTCATCACCGCGCAGGAATACGAGGACGTGCTGCACTGGTTGTATGATTTCCGCAAGGGCACAAACATGCACCTCAAGGCCACCTGCGCGCCGCACTATTACCGGATCATGCGCCAGCGCGCGCATGGGGAAGGCCTGAGCGTCACGCCGGAAACCTTCGGCATGGACGCCATGACCAGGGGCTGTCTGGGCGGCACGGGTTTCTGCTTCATCAGCCATACCGGCCAGGTGCAGCCCTGCGGGTATCTGGAGCTGAATTGCGGCAATGTGCGCGAAATGCCCTTCCCGGAGATCTGGCGCAAGAGCGAATACTTTCGTCAGTTCCGCGACCAGTCCTGTTACACGGGCAAATGCGGCGTCTGCGAGTTTCACAAGGTTTGCGGCGGCTGCCGGGCCCGCGCCCAGAGCATGAGCGGCGACCATATGGGGCCTGAGCCCCTGTGCACCTACGTGCCCTCGAAAATGAAGACACGCTGAATCCGGACAACAAGATAACAGTCAAACCGCAGGATCGCAGCATGGATAAGCAGAGCCGCGGCATCACGGACAATGCCGCCGGTCAGATGGACAGCGTGGACAGACAGCTGCTGGACATCATCCAGACGGACTTTCCACTCGTATCCCGGCCGTATGCCGAGCTGGGGCAACGCCTGGGCATCCCTGAGGAGGAAGCTCTGGAGCGGGTGCGGGCTTTGCGCAGTCGCAAGATCATCCGCCGGATGGGGGCCAATTTCCAGTCCGCCAAACTGGGCTTCGTGTCCACGCTCTGCGCGTCCAAGGTGCCCGAGGACAAGCTGGACGCCTTTATTGCCGAGGTCAACGCCCAGCCCGGCGTGACCCATAATTATCTGCGCGAGCACAGCTACAACGTCTGGTTCACCCTGATCAGCCCTTCGCGCGAGGAGAGCCAGGCCATTCTGGACGGCATCAGCGCGCGCACCGGCGTGAACATCCTCAATCTGCCGGCCACCAAGCTGTACAAGATTCGCGTGGATTTCCGCATGGGGGACGAGGCGCAGCCGCTGTGAGTCAGTGAAAATTTCGAGCATAAATTGTGCCCGAAATTTTCACGATCAGCCCCTAGCCCGGAGCCCGAAGCCGCAATCGCATTCCGGCGAAAGGACGCTTTCCGTCATCGCGATGACGGAAAGCGTCCTTTCGCCGGATTTTTTTCTCGACCTATCTCCGGCAGTTTGGCATGCTTAAGACGGGAGGGTGACAACCGATTGCCGCCATTGAGGAAAAACAGAATGAGCGAGCATCATGTCAACCCCGACGGGCAGGATCCACCGCACGCGCTCAAGCGCGGTTTGAGCCAGAGGCATATCCAACTTATTGCCATCGGCGGCGCCATCGGCACCGGCCTTTTCATGGGCTCGGGCAAGACCATCAATCTCGCCGGGCCGTCCATCGTTTTTGTCTATATGATCATCGGCGCGTTTATCTACCTGGCCATGCGCGCCATGGGCGAACTGCTGCTTTCCAACCTGCGCTACAAATCCTTCATGGACATGGCCGAGGACATCATCGGCCCGTGGGCGGGTTTTTTCGTCGGATGGACGTACTGGTTCTGCTGGGTGGTGACAGGCACGGCGGACGTCATCGCCATCGCCTCATACTTCCATTTCTGGTTTCCGGCCATCTCCGTCTGGGTTCCGTCGATTCTGGTGGTGCTCCTGATCATGGGCCTGAATCTCGTTTCCGTGAACCTGTTTGGTGAAATGGAGTTCTGGTTCGCTTCCATCAAGGTAATGGCCATCCTGGCTATTATCGCTGTGGGCGTGTACATGGTGCTCACGGGCTTCACCTCTTCCGTTTCCGGGCACACGGCATCCGTGGCGAACCTGGGGCGTATGGGGGATGGTTCCCCAAGGGCGTTTTCGGATTTTTCGCCGGTTTCCAGATCGCTTTGTTCGCCTTTGTCGGCATTGAGCTTATCGGTACCACCGCCGCGGAAGCCAAGGACCCTGAAACCAGCCTGCCCAGGGCCATCAACACCATTCCTTATCGTATCGTCTTTTTCTATGTCTTCGCGCTGCTTGCCATCATGTGCATCACGCCCTGGTCGGACATCGACAGCCAGAGCAGCCCCTTTGTGAACACCTTTGTGGCCGTGGGCATTCCGGCCGCGGCCAGCATCATCAACTTTGTGGTGCTGACGTCCGCGGCGTCCTCGGCAAACAGCGGCATCTATTCCACAAGCCGCATGCTTTACGGCCTGGGGCTGGTAGGGGTGGCTCCACGAAGATTCGGCAGGCTTTCATCCCGCCGGGTGCCCGCCGACGGACTGCTGTTTTCCTGTATCTGCCTGTTGCTCGGCGCGTCCATGCTGATCATCATGCCCACCATCATGTCCGCATTCACGATTATGACGTCGGTTTCGTCAGTGTGCTTTGTTTTCATCTGGTCAATGATCATGGCGGCCTATTATGTGTATCGCAAGAAGCATCCGGAGCGCCATGCGGCATCCAGGTTCAAGCTGCCCGGCGGCCTGTTTTCCTGCGGGGCTGTCCTGGCGTTCTTTATCGGCATCCTTGTCCTGATGGCGCTTGAGCACGACACCAGAATGGCGCTGCTGGCCACGCCTCTCTGGTTTATCGTCCTGGGCGTCGGCTATTATTGCAGTCGCAAGAACCACATCAGCTACAGGAAGGAAAATACCCGGCCATAGAGCGGAGCAACGTTAAGAATCGACACGTTCGAAGTTGCCGCAGGCCCGGACTGTAATAATTCCCCGGCTTCGTGTCCCGTCCGCTGCCCGTCTGACAAGCGGCGAACTACGGAATCACGGAGCTACGGAATCACGGAACTACGGAACCGGGGATTGGGGATTATCGTTTGAGGGGTGCCGCGCTCTTTACGGCTTTGCCGCTATGGAGGTATGTTTGCAAATAGGGCGGGACCACGCTCCCGCCGCGGCTTGAGGGTCGCGTATGCTTTGAACCCGGACCCCATTTCAAAGCGTACCTGCCCCGGAATCGAAATGCGGGCCGGGCGCGAGCCCGGCGGGAGAGATAGATGCGAGTTTTGGCAAAAGCGGTTTTATTGTCGCTGCTGTTGGCGGCGGTCGCTGGATACGCGCTGCACGCCGCAAACACGCCTGATCCCCGTGCCGAGGCCGCTCAGAGGGACAGCCGATGGGCCGAGCCCGTGCGGGCGGAAGGGCTCCCCAATCTTTACCGGGTGGATTCCGAAGTCTATCGCTCCGGCCAGCCCGAGGGAGAGGGCCTGCGCAGCGCGGAAAACCTGGGCATCAAAACCGTCCTGTCCCTGCGCTCCCCCAACAGGGATGCCGCCCTGGACAAAAGCGGGGACCTGCTGCTCAGAAATGTGCCCATGCACTCCTGGAACACCCATGATGAGGATATCATCAGCGCATTGCGCATCATCCACGGCGCGCCCAAGCCCATCCTGGTGCACTGTCGGCACGGTGCGGACAGGACGGGCCTGATCATGGCCATGTACCGGGTGGTTTTTCAGGGCTGGACAAAGGAACAGGCCAAGAAGGAAATGCTTGAGGGCGGCTACGGCTTTCATGCCGTCTGGGTCAATATCACGCGGAGAATAGACAAGGCGGACATCGCGGCCATCCGGGCCCGAATTTTCAGGGAGCAAGGCGCGGCCGCCGCCGTTCCGGCGCTCCAACGGGGTGCCGCCCTCTTTCATATCGAAAACCTTTTCAAGGAGAACGCCCATGCGCACGTATAAACAATTCATCAACGGCGAACTGGTCAGCAGGCCCGGCGAGGGCATGATTGATGTGGAAAATCCTTCCAGCGGCCAAATCATGGCCCAGGTGCCGGACGGTGGGGCGGAAGACGCCCAGGCCGCGCTGGAGGCCGCGCGCGCCGCGCAGGACGCCTGGGCCGCGCTGCCCGCGCCCACACGCGCCACGGCGCTGAAAAAACTGGCCGAGGGCATTCGCGGGCGTCGAACCGAACTGGCCGCCATCCTGGCCGAGGAGCAGGCCAAAACCCTGCCCCTGGCCCAGGTGGAAGTGGATTTCACCGCCGAGTATTTCGACTACTACGCGGGTTGGGCCCGGATCTACGAAGGCGAGATCATCCAGAGCGACCGCCCGCGCGAAAACATTCTGCTTTACCGCCAGCCCATCGGCGTGGTGGCGGGCATCTGCCCCTGGAATTTCCCGCTCTTCGTCACGGCCCGCAAGGTGGCCCCGTCCCTGCTGGCCGGGTGTGCCGTGGTGGTCAAACCCAGCAGCGTGGCCCCGGTCACGGTCATGGAATTCGCCAAGATCGCCGCCGGGCTTGATCTGCCCAGGGGCATCCTCAACGTGGTTACCGGCGGCGGGGCGCGCCTGGGCGAGGCCCTGGCCAAAAGCCCGTTGACCGACATGGTTTCCCTCACCGGCAGCGTGGAGGCCGGGCAGCGCATCATCACGGCCGGCGCGGCCAATATCACCAAGGTTTCGCTGGAACTGGGCGGCAAGGCCCCGGCCATCGTCTGCGCGGACGCGGACCTGGACCTGGCGGCCAAGGCCGTCACGGCCTCGCGGGTGATCTTCAGCGGCCAGGTCTGCAATTGCGCCGAGCGGGTCTATGTGCACGAGAGCATTGCCGACGCCTTTGCGGAAAAACTGGTCAGGGCTTTTGAGGCCGTGCGCCTGGGCGATCCCTTTGACGAACCCGCGCCGGACATGTGCAGCCAGATCAATGCCGAACAATTGGCGAAAATTGAGGGCATGGTCCGCCGGGCCAGGGCCGACGGCGCGGAGGCGGTCACGGGCGGCGCGCCCGCGGACAGGAAGACGGGCTATTTCTACATGCCCACGCTCTTGCGCAATTGCCGTCAGGATATGGAAATCGTGCGCAAGGAGATCTTCGGGCCGGTGCTGCCCATGCTGACCTTCCGCGATTTCGACGAGGCCATTGCCCTGGCCAACGACTGCGAATACGGTCTGACTTCATCCATCTACACGCGCAATGTTTCCCTGGCCATGGAGGCCGTCAACCGTCTCAAGTTCGGCGAGACCTACGTCAACCGCGAAAACTTCGAAGGCATGCAGGGCTTCCATGCGGGCTGGCGCAAGTCCGGCATCGGCGGCGCTGACGGCAAGCACGGCCTTCTGGAGTACTTGCAGACGCACGTGGCGTATATCCAGTATTAGAGCAATTTCACTTTGAAATTTGTAGAATTTCAAAGTGAATCTGCTCTAAGGACCAGCTGACATCGCCCGGCGGGGATGTTCCGGAACATCCCGCCGGGCGCGTGTTGAAAGACGAACGGGCCGCGCCGTAACGCGGCGGGTTCAGTGTGCGAAGCCGTGCCGTTGCCCAACGGCGGAGAGTGACTCACGCGTGCCCTTATTACCGGAAAAGGAAAAAACCGTCATGAAGAAAATTCTGTTCGCCTGCGCCGTCTGCCTGTTGCTGGCCGGGACCGCGCACGCGGCAAGCCTGTCCATCGGGGGCGAGAGCATCAGTTACACTGTGCCGCAAGGCTATCTGCCAGGCGACAAGGAGCCCTATCTCAGCGTGCGCAAATTCCTGGCCGAGATTTCGCCCAAGACCATGCGGGTCCTGGCGCTTTACGTGGACGAGGAAAGCCACAAAAAATTCGTGGACCCCAACGGGCAGCGCCTGGAAAAATATTTCATCATTTCCACGTTGCGGCCGCTTGCGGACAAAAATCTGAGCATAAAGGATTTCGCCGAGGTGAAAAAAGGCATCACCAAGGCGCAGGAGCAGTTGAAGACAACGCTTAAAAAGAAGATCAACAGCGTACTGGGCAAAACCGGCGACGGCAGCATGAGCATCGGCGACATTGACACGCTGGGCGTTTTCGACAGCAGCGACACCAGCCTTTCCTTCATGGCGGTCATGGACCAGGTAAGCCGCGCGGGCGGGCAGCGGGAAGTGGACAAGCAGGCCGTGATTTCCAGCTATCTGCTGGCTCAGGGGAAGCTGGTCATCGTCAACCAGTACCAGATTCTCAACCCGGCCGAGAACGTGGCCGAGCAACTGGGCGAGGCCAAAGCCCATGCCCAGGAAATCCTCAAGGAGCTGAACATCGACCACAGCGTGCCCTGGGCGTCGTACCTGGATTCCTTTGCGGGCAAGCTGGTGTTGGCCGCGCTGATCGGCGGCCTGATCGGCGGGGTCATCGGCTGGGTGGTCAACCGGAAAAAGAAGAAGGCCGGAAGCGCTTGAGCGATTTAATTTTGAAAGTTGACCGTGCTGCAAGGCCTTGCCGGGAAATGGAGGGGGCGGCTCAAGGCCGCCCCCTTTTCAGTTGTGGCTGTCATTTTTCGGAATAGAGAATCAGGGCGATCATTTCCAGGTCGTCCGGGCCGTTGTTAAGCAGGGCGTGCTCCTCGTCGTGGCGGCAGACGGTCACATCCCCGGCCCTGACCGTGGTTTCGCACCCGTTGTCGTCATAAAGGCCTTCGCCCTTGAGGATGAAAAAAACCTCAAAGTCGCCGTTGTGGCGGTGCTTGCCCACGGCGTCGCCGGGACGGAGCAGGACGTGGTTGTACAGCCGTCCTTTGCCCTCGAATTCCGTTTCGTTCAGGAGCTTGGTGAAATGGGCCATACCCGGCCCGCCGAACATGGTCTTGTCACACGTTTCACGTTCCTGGGCGCGGCGGATCATTACAGCCTCCTTTGCCGGTTGCGGGTGGGGGACAGCCCTCGGAGCACGTTGACATCCAAGATGCCGACAGGGTCGAAATGCGTCAGGCGGTCTGCGGCACGCCCTTTTCCTTGGTTTCTTTTTCCGTTTGCACGCTTGTTCCGGCGGCATTTTCCCCGGCGGGCGCGGCTGTGGCCGGACGGCGGCGCGGCCGCCGCGCGGGCCGTGCCGCACGGACGCGGGCCGGGGCCTGCGGGGCCCTGAAGCGCGGCGGCATGTCCTTGATGTGCACGTCCAGCTGCGGGAAGGCCACCTCAATACGGTGCTGGCGGAACTGTTTTTCGATTTCCAGGCGCATGTCCGAGGAAGTGGACACGCCCACGTCATAGTCCTTGACCCAGAAGCGCAGCACGAAATCCAGGGTACTGGCCCCGAAATCATTGAAGGTGACCGTGGGCGTGGGGTACTTGAGCACGTTTTCGTGCCCGTTGGCTATGGCCAGCAACAGCTTCATGACCAGAGCCGTATCCGAGCCGTAGGCCACGCCCACCGTAATTTCGCGCCGTACAGTGCGGCTGTTGCGCGTCCAGTTGATCAGGCGGCTGGCCACGAATTCGGAGTTGGGCACGTAGATGAGGGCGTTGTCGAACGTTTCCACCATAGTGGCGCGTACGCTGATTTTGCGTACCCGGCCCGTGGTGCCTCCCACTTCCACCACGTCCCCGGCCTGGAGCGTGCGGCTGAAGATCAGGATCAGACCGGAGAGGAAGTTGTTCACAATGGTCTGCATGCCGAAGCCGATGCCCACGGAAAGACCGCCGGCCACCATGGCCAGATTGCTCAGTTCCATGCCCAGAGCCCGCAGCACAAACAGGCCGAAGATGGCCCAGACCGCGTAGCTGAAGGCCGTTTGCATGGGCGGAATCAGGGTCGAGTCAATCTGCAAGCCCTGCTTGGGCAGTTTGGCCAGAAAGCGCGAGCCCATGGCCACGGCCGTGCGCGTGAGGTAGAACACGCTGATGATCAGCAGGATCTGAATGATGTTGAACTGGGTGGCCCCCACGTTCACGCCCTTGAGCACGTATTCGCTCAGCAGGTACATGCCGCCGGGCAGAGTGCCCACCCAGAGCAGCACGCCCACCACGGCCACCACCAGCACCACGGGCGCGGCCAGGGCCACCAGCAGGCGGGCCAGGGCGGCGCGCGCGCCTTCCTTGGGAAGATGCTCGTTGATGTTGCTGATCAGAGCCATGCCGCCCAGGCTGAGTTCAAGAGCCAGGGAGCAGGAGACAAAGAGCAGGTAGAGGGCCATGCTGTAGATATGCAGGCCGGAGATAGCCAGCAGCAGGCAGAGCCAGAGCACGATGGAGTCTCCGTCCAGCACGCTGGATTCCAGTTGCAGGGAGCCGTAGTTGCCCTTGGCCCAACGCCGCCGCCAGAACAGGGAGGCCACGACCAGACTCATCCAGATCATCAGGACCAGCGGCTTGGTCAGCGGCAGATAAAGCAGGGCGTAGGCGCAGAGGGTCAGGGGCATCAGCCGCCGGAAGGGCGCGGGCTGTTGTTCCACGTCCGGGTATTTCAGCAGGCGCAGGTCCCAGGCCAGGAAAACCTGGCCCAGAATGATGGAAAGATTGCCCAGCGCCAGGAAGAGCCGGTAAAATTCGCCCGTGGCGGACAGGGAACTGCCCAGCAGGGAGAGCCCCAGGCAGAGCCAGGGCAGGCTGACCCGGAAAATGTGGCGGCTGACGGGATTGGAATTCTGGTTGATCCAGCGGCGGTAGAACAGCAGGCTGATCGCGCCGGTGAACAGCAGGCAGATGATGAAGCGCAGGGCCGCCGCGCTCCACTGATTGACGGTGACCGGCATCTCCACGGGCAGGCGCAGCATCATGCCCTGGTAGGAATAAATCATCTGTTGGCCGAAATTGGCCCAGGCCTCGGGGCTGAAGTAGGGCACCGGGCTTTGCAGATAATAATCTTTCCAGAGCGCGGGCAGTTGGGCGCTGATGTCCTTCCGGGTTTGCTCCAGGCGCTTGATCAGGGCCAGGGAGGGGGCCAGGGCCGAATTATACTGCGCCAGCACGGCGGTGAGGCGCAGCCGGGCCTGGCCGATGTCCTGAATGTAGCTCCGCATTTCCTGGCTTAGCCGCCCGTCGTGCAAATCCTCGGGCAGGCTGTCGGCCATGTAATTGACCTGCTCCAGCAGACCCTGGGCCTCGGAGCGGGCCAGCAGGATGGGCTCCAGCACCTGGTTTACCTGGTTGACCGTGACCGTGATGCGGCGGCTCACGGCCTCCATGGGATTGGGCCAGTTCTTGAAAGTATTGGTCAACACCAGCAGGCGGCGGGCCTCTTCTTCGAAGGGCTGGGCCTTTTCCGTGAGATGGGCCGCCTCATCGGCGAAACCGTCGCTGAGCTTGGAGGCGATTTGCTTGATTTGATTAAGCCTGTCCTGCTGGCCGGCCCAAACCATTTCCCATGGGTCGTGCTCCGGGAGCAGGGGCTTTTCCTCGGCCTTGGCGTCCTCGGCTTTCTGGTCCGGCGCGGCGTCGGCGGCTTTATCCTTGCCCGCGTCCTCGGCTTTGGCTGCCTTGTCAGCCTTGTCCTTTTTTTCGGCCTGGGGCGCGGCCCCCAGGGCCGGGCCCACGACCGGATTCGGCAGGCCGGGCAGTGCAGGCAGAGCCAGCAGACAGAACGAAAGTATGAGCAAAAAACAATAATGGCGCATAGTGTATTATATCCTTATGGCCCGCGCTTCACGCGGTTGTCTGTTTCTACGCCAAGAGGGGCGGCTTGAAAAGAGCGCCCCCGGCGGCGGGAGGGCGGCCGGAGCTGTGCGGCTGGACGATTGTCTTTACAAATCGGGCCCCTGACGGCATAGTCGCCGCATGACCGACATCCCGTTTGCCGCGTCCCGCCTCCCTGTGGAGCGCGGTCTGCCCGTGGCTCTGCTGGCCTGTCCGGACTATGCCGCGCCGCGTCTCCGGCAGGCCGTGTTCCAGGCCCTGGAGAGCGCCGGGCCGCGCGTGGGTGTGGGCCTGCGCGTGCTGGTCAAGCCCAATCTGCTCACTGCCCGGCCCCTGGCCTGCGCCGCTCCCGAAGTGACGGCCGCTGCCTGCGCCTGGCTGTTGGAGCGGGGGGCCAGGGTGGAGGTGGCCGATTCGCCGGGTTTCGGCCGCGCCGATGCCGTGGCCCGCAAGATCGGCCTGGAAGCGGCCCTGCGGCCCCTGAAGCTCAAGGTGCGCGGCCTGGACCGGCCCGTGCCCGTGCGCCTGCCCCTGCCGGAAGCTCCTGAAGGGCGCGGCGCCCGCTTCATGGTGGCCCGGCGGGCCCTGGAGTGCGACCTGATTCTCTCCGTGCCCA
Source organism: Desulfovibrio fairfieldensis (assembly GCF_001553605.1). NCBI lineage: Bacteria > Pseudomonadati > Thermodesulfobacteriota > Desulfovibrionia > Desulfovibrionales > Desulfovibrionaceae > Desulfovibrio > Desulfovibrio fairfieldensis. Next base: position 2,905,949 of record NZ_CP014229.1, on the reverse strand, counting down.
GGGTCAAGGCCCACAGCCAGATGCTGCTGACCCTGGCGGTGAAAAACTGTTTCGGCTGCGTCAGCGGCCTGCGCAAAGCCCTGGTCCACACCTGCGAAGGGCGCGACCCCGACTATTTCGCGGATTGCCTGGCCGCGCTCTGGGCGGCCCTGCCGCCGGTGGCCGCGCTGGCCGACGGCGTGCGGGCCATGCACGTCACCGGCCCCAGCCGGGGGCGACCCTTCGCCCTGGGGCTCATCGGCGCGAGCCCGTCCGCCGTGGCCCTGGACGAAGCCCTCTGCGCCGTGCTGGGCCTGGAGCCCGGCCGGACGCCTCTGGGCGCGGCCTTGGAACGGCGCAAGGCCGAAGGCTGCGCCACAGCCGGTTGGCGCGCGGAATACCCGTTGCTGCGGCCTGGAGATTTCGACGCGCGCGGCTTTGAACTGCCGCGCGAACTGGCCCATACCTCATTTCACCCGGCACGCTTTGTGAAAAGCTGTATCCGCCGCCTCTGGGCGGCGTGCAAACCCTGAAGGAGACCGCCATGCCCGCCATTCTGCCCGGTCGGACCGACCTCTACGCCCTGACCGATTCGCGCCTTTCCCTGGGCCGTCCCCTGGCCGTGGTGGCCGGAGCCCTGCTGGAATCCGGGGTGCGCATTCTGCAATACCGGGAAAAAAAGCTCAAAGCCGGTAAGATGCTTGAGGAATGCCGCCTGCTGCGCCGCCTGACCGAAAGGGCCGGGGCCTGCTTCATCGTCAACGATCACATCGACATCGCCATGCTGGTGGGGGCCGACGGCGTGCACATCGGCCAGGAAGACCTGCCCGTGCCCGAGGTGCGCCGCCTGGTGGGGCCGGACATGCTCATCGGCCTGTCCACCCATACGCCGGAGCAGGCCGTGGCCGCCGTGAACGCGGGCGCGGACTACATCGGGGTGGGGCCCATCTTCGCCACCCAGACCAAGGAAGATGTGGTGGACCCGGTGGGCTTCGAGTATCTGGAGTGGGTGGCGCGCAACATTGAGCTGCCTTTTGTGGCCATCGGCGGCATCAAGGAACACAATATCGCGGACGTGGCCCGCCACGGCGCGCGCTGCTGCGCCCTGGTCTCGGAACTGGTGGGCGCGCAGGACATCCACGCCAAGGTGGAAGCGGTGCGCCGGGCCATGCGGGAAGGGCTCGGCCCGGACGGCGCACCGGCGGCCCGCTAGGGCCTGTTGACACTATGCCTTTTTGCCCGCTCGCTACGTCAGATTTCACCTGCTTTTTCGGTCGAGTACCAAAAGAGTACACTCCCTCAAAACAGGCTTATCTTCCTTGCGGGCGAACAAAAATTCTATAGTGTCAACAGGCCCTGGCCGACGCTTTTCAACGCGCGGCGCATAATTTCCGCCATCAGGTCTTCAGTCGTGCATTCCGTCGCCGGTCTGCTTGTGACGGCGGCGGAAGCGGGGCTGACGCCGATTTCGTCCGTGGTCCACGCCATTCTGCCGCCCAGTCCCGTGCGTACCCATTCAGGATTGATCCGTTTTTTCTCAAAAAGCGTTATGAGCCAATCGGACGGCACGGCCTTGCGCCGCTCGGCGTCGGAAACGGCCGATAGCCGGATGCCCAGGGCAACAGCCAGTTCCGCCCGCGTCTTGCACGCGGCGGCCTCAAAAACGCGGCGGTATTGCGAGGCAAAATCTCTTTGTGGCGGGAAGCCATATGGGGCGGGCGTTTCAGACATGGCGCTCTCCGGCGTAGCTGGTTGGCGATTGCCGAAAAGCAATTGCCGGGAGCTGATAACTGCCCTAGGACAGCGGGTTTATTCCCCCACGAGGAGGTGTTGTATTCACCGCACTCCCGACATATATGGCCCCGCCCTGAAGTCAAGAAAAAAGATATGGTTTTTTTGTCGGATGCAAACATATATTCGGCGTCAGCCTGTGTTGGCAGCGCCCTGATGGGGTATACGCGCTTTCGTTCCTCTACAGCGTATCGGCGTCATTGCGCCAGTCGGGAGTTCAGGTTTTCCGAAAGCCGGTCCGACCGTTTTTCCATCTCTTTTTCTTGGCAACCTTGGGAAAGCTTTTATGCCGTTAGTGTTTGGCGGGCCGCATGCGCGCGGCTCACGCAAAAAGAAGCCGGGATGCATGCGGCATGGCAAACACTATTTTATGCGGCATGCCTGTATTCAGTGCCCTGGGCAAGCATGCTCCACGCTATCCGCGCTGTTTTATTCGCCATAGCCACACAGGCCTTGTTTCTTCCTCGCCGGGCGATGAGTTCTATAACCCAGGGGTTTGGCCGATATTTTGGCGTTTGTCCGGCGAGAATGCGAGTAATCGCCGACCTCGCGCCGTGAATAAACAGGGTTCGGATATAGCAGTCGCCCCGTTTCGAAATGCTCAAAAGCCTGGTCTTGCCGCCTGTGGAGTTTTGGCGCGGCACAAGGCCCAAGAAAGCGGCAAATTCCCTGCCGTTTTTGAAATTTGAAGCGACACCGGCAACAGTCAGCAGAATTGTAGCGGTCATGATGCCTATACCCGGCACCTGCATGAGCTGCTGGCAAGCTTCGTTCTCTTTGGCCACGGTCTTGAGCAGCTTATCCTGCTCAAGTATCTGGCTGTCGAAGAAACATATGGATTCATACAGTGAAGCTATATTACGGCGCATAAGGCCCGAAAGGGCGTTTTCCTCGTCGGCGATAATCAAGGGCAGTTGGTTTCGGATAGCGCTGATACCCTGGCGAATGATGATGCCGTACTCGGCCAGTAACCCTCTGGCCTGATTTACCAAAGCCGTGCGCGATTTGATGTATCCCTGCCGGGTTCTGTGTATGCATTGGATGTCAATCTGCTCCGGGGATTTGTGCGGCACAAAGCGCATGTTGGGTCGCTGCACGGCTTCGCAGATAGCAGCCGCATCATTGGTGTCGTTTTTCGCGCCAAGCAGATAGGCTTTCACATACTGGGGGTGGATGCGGCGGACTTCGTGCCCAAGACTTTCGATGGTTCTGGCCCAATAATCCGAGGATGCGCACGCTTCCATGCCGACAAGGCAGGACGGCAAGTTGGCGAAAAGCGTACGACCCCGGCCCGGGTCAAAGTACGGCTGAGTACCGTCTTGCCTTTATCGTCAACGCCGTAGAGGGAAAAGCTGTTCTTTGCCAGATCAATGCCGATGGTGGTAGCGCTCTTCATGGGATGGTCTCCTCGCAAGGGTTTTACAGTAACCTATGCATAGCCCGTTTGTACGGGCGGGGCCATCCCATCAGCGTACGCGGAAAGACGGTTGCACTTGCAGCGCAAGAGCAACCCCGCGTGTGTCGGCGGCGGGTCCGCCTAGGGAAAGGTGTTATCAGCACCTGCCGGAAATATGCCCGAAGGCCTGGGATAAAGCAAGGCGGGGCGGGCAGGGGCAATCCGTTCCCCGCCCGCAGCCAGAGTGATAATGAGGGCAGAGCCTAGTTTTAGTGGGCTTGTCGTATGGATGAGGTATTCCGGGCCCTGCGGCACAGTGGCTTTACGCCTCCCGGCGTTTGGGCCGTCTGTCGTTGCTGTCTTGATCCGTAACACGACCTCGTCGTGAACGGCTCAAGCAAGCCGCTGGCGCGGCAACGGCTAGCGCGCAACCCCTTTCCTCCGCGTGAGCTGCGAGGGCAGCGCGGCTTTTGCTGCGGGAGCTTCCTTTGCTACGCTCAGGCGGTCTCCCTCCGCGCCGCGCAATTGCCATTGGCGGCTGGGCCTGGAGTCAAAACGTTTTTCGCTCCCGGAAATTGACGCGCGGCGATTCCGGGGCGCAGCGAGCCCCGCGAGCAAGACCCGTGGGACGCCGCGCTAACGCGCTGCGGCGTACAGCAGGGGCAGGGGGTTGTAGGGGGCCTGGGGACAGCCGTCCCCGGCCCCCTGCCGCGCGCCGCGCAGGCGGCCCAAACGCCGGGAGGCGTAAAGCCACTGTGCCCGCAGGGCCCGGAATACCTTATCCGGCGGAATGCCCCTGGGACTTTGGGCGCGTTGCGTCAGCCGTTGCCGCGCGAAAAGCCCCGGCTTCCGTCTGGAGGCCGGGGCGTCACTGTTCCCGTTGCATGGTGCCGATTTATTGCAGGGCCTGGCCCACCGCCTGATGGTAGCCCCGCATGCGCTGTTTTTCCCGCCGCGAGCGTTGCAGGCTTGTGCGAATGACCTCCTGCGCCTTGGCGGCGAGGTCGGCCAGATGCTCCTGGAGCCGGGTGAGTTCGATGAGGCGGTTCCGGTACTGGTCGGTGCTGCCGGATTCCAGCACATGCCATGCCATGCTGGTGACCTCGTTGCGCCGCTCCGCCAGTTCCACTGCCCTGTCATAGGCTCCGTCCTCCAGCGCCAGCATTTCCTGGCGGGCAAGATCCAAAGCCTCGTCTAACAGGCATAGTCCCTGACTCATGGGCACTCCTTTTTTCCGCCCCTGGGCGGCCGGGCATGTACAGCCCCGGCCCGTTCCGGACGGATTTTTTTGAACATCAGCGTTTATTGCGCGACGCGTTTGACCATCTGTTCATGCAGATGGCCGCTGACTTCCTGCCATTCATCGCACAGGGGCAGGAATTCGTATTCCAGCAGGTCGGCCAGCAGAATCCAGTCTTCGTTTTCCAGCACGTCGCTCATTTCGGAAAGCAGCTCAGCCAGTTTTTCGGCCTTGCGGGTGAATTCCTCATCAGCGCCGCCGAGATAGCGCTCGCGCAGCACGCCGAGCATGCCCATGAAGTCGCGGGTCACGTCCAGCAGATCCTGGAACAGCTCCAGGGCGTCGGTGTCCGAGGCTTCGCGGAACAGGCGGGCCACATTGCGCGCGCCGCTGCCCATCATCCGGGCCACCTTGCCCATTTCAGCCGACATGTCCACGGCCAGTTCGGCGGCGGGCACAGAGCGCACCTCCACCGAGGTGATGGTGTCGCAGGACACATCCTCGGCCTGGTGGGGGTAGATTTCCGAAAAACTTTCATTATTCACGAAAACATCGGTGACCACCCGGTCATCCATTTTTTCGTCGTCCATAAGATTGGTCAGTACTTCTTCCAGGTTGGCGAAGTTGGAAATTTCCTTATCGCTTTTGCAACCGTCAACAATAATCATACAGCCCTCCTTGCTCCCCACGGGGAATTATTTGCCGATATGTTGCGTGCCTTTGATACTGCAAGGCATGTGCCAAATCAGGAATTACAAAGGATTGCGGTTCAAACCGCCATGCTTGCGGCCCAGCGCCGCAGATGCCCGGCCAGCAGATCCACAAGGCGCAGCAGCTCGTCCATGCGGCCGCCGCGCTCCTGACGCAGCTCGCGCCAGAAATAACCTAGGGAGGCCAGTGGCGGGCAGGCATCCAGAAGATTCTGCAAGCGCTCGCAATTGAGCAGAAAAAGTTGGCCCGCCTTGGACGATTTGCCCGTCAGGCGTCCCTGTTCGGCCAGCATGTCCAGCAGGCGCGCGGCCTGGTCCAGTACCGGGGCCACCCGCGCGGCAAAGGCCGGGGAGCAGGGCGGGGCGTCCGGCGTCCGAGCTTCCGCCCGCGCCGGGCGGGCGGTCGCGCCGTCCGTGGTGCTTTCCAGGTCGTCAAGAATGTGACGCCAGAACAGGCGTTGCCGGTTGAGCCAGAGGCTGCGGTCCTCGCGTTCATGCCCGGAAAGGCTGCGCACGCGGGCGAAGCCGAACTCGTCGGTTTCCGTCAGCCAGACGCGGGCTTCGCGGCAAAGTTCCGGGCTCAGGCCCGCCTGCCAGTCCCCGCTTTCCAGGCGGGCCAGAATCAGATCGCCCGCGCGGCGCGGGTTGATGCGCGTCAGGCAGACCTGGTCGTGCGGACAGGCCTGATTATACGGGCAGGGGTGGCAGGGCAGGGCCGGTTCCAGGCAGCAGCAGCCGGACAGATAGGGGCCGGTGTCCCAGGGCTGGGCCGTGGCCAGAAAAAAGGCCAGACAGGGCAGGCCCAGACCGGCGGCCAGGTGCATGGTGCCGGTGTCGTTGGTGGCCAGCAGGCGCGTTCTGGTCAGCAGGGCCGCTAGTTGGGGGATGTTTGTCCGTCCCACGGCATTGACGAAGGGAGCGCTGGCGCGGGCCGCATATTCCTGAGCCAGCGGGCTTTCGGCGGGCGCGCCCAGCAGCACCGGGCAGAGGCCCGCCTCGCGCCAGAGCCGGTCGCCCAGGGCCGCGAAATACGCTGTGGGCCATTGCCGCCGGGCCTCGCTGGCGCCCAGTTGCAGGGCCACAAATCCTTGGATATGGCCGCCCTCGGGCGGATTTTCGGGCTCGGCCAGCAGGGCGTCGGCGTGGGCCAGGGCCTCCGCCGGGGGCGTTTGCAGGCTGAAGAGCCCCGGACGCGCGGCAATGCCGGGGGCGTACAGGGGCGCGCCCACCATGCGGAACATGTCCACCAGATTAAAGGGCGCGTTCAGGCGGCGCAGCGTGGCCCCGCTCAGAAACGAGGACCAGATGCCGCGGTTGACGCCGAAACCTTCGGCGTCCAGGCCGAAGCCCAGCACGGCTTCCGGCGAGGGGGCCAGCAGTTTTGCCAGCAGGCGGCCCGGCAGGCTGGGCGTCAGATTGACGACCCGGCTTGGCCGGGCCTCCTCGCGGATGCGCCGGGCCAGATCCAGCAGGGCGGCCGCCGCCGTCTGCCAGTGGCGGTCCAGCGCGGCCATGAGCTTTGCGCCGGGCAGGGGCCAGGCCGCGCCCACATGGCGCAGCAGAGGCAGGGCGGCGGCAAAATTGTCCAGGCAGACCAGGCCCACGCGGTGGCCGCTGTCGTGCAGGTCCTGAATCAGGGGCTGGCTTTGCAGCAGGTCCCCGAAACGGGTCAGGTTGAGAAGCAGAACGTCAACGCTCATGCCGTACCGCCCCCGCGCCTCAGGCCAGGGCGGTGCGCCCGCCGCCGTCCAGCATGTTCAGGGCCAGGGTCTTTTCCTGCCGGAAGCGGTTATGCACCGCCGCCTGCACCTCGTCGGTGGAGGAGCCGAACTGCCCGGCGCGCAGTTTGTAGACATTGCTGATGAGCTTGCGCTCATAAGCCGGGTCCGTGGGCTTGCCGCTGAGGTCGTCGGCCCGGTCGAAAATGCGGGCCGCGCCCGCCGGGCCGTGCTGCACGGCGGTGCTCCAGATCACTTCCCGCATGGCCGGTGAGAGCTTGTCGGCTTCCAGGCCGGTGCGTTCCGCAATGGCCTCCACGGCGGGTTTGTAATGGCTCTCGCGGATGAAGCCTTCCTGAAGGGCTTCAAAGCGCTCCGGTTGTTCCTTGGCGATGCTGCGCCAGGCGTCGGGCATGCCGCCCCGGCGGCTGCCCGTGTTGGCCGGGCCCGCTTTGCGCAGGCGCTGGGAAATGTCCGGCGCCTCGCCGTCCAGGAATTCCAGGAAATTTTTCATGCTGCCCACGCGCGAGGCGATCTGGTATTTGCCGTAGGACGTGCCGCCGTTGCGGTCATAGCCGATGGCCGCGACGCCGTCGCCGCCGGATTCGAAGCGGGCGGAAAGCTGGCCCAGCCCGTCATTTTCCTGAGTCCGGCCCGCAGCGCGCCGTCCGCGCCCCGCGCCGGACCGGGTATGGATGAAATCGCCCACGCTCAGCCCGTTCAGACGGCCTTCAAAGGTGTTGGTCATGCTGCGCAGATGCCGGGCCATGCCCATGTTGCGGGCCAGATCCAGGGGCGAATCCCCGCCGGAAACGCTTTGCATCATCCCTTCCATGGCCTGGGTCTGGCGCAGATCGGCCTGGGCCTTGGTAAAGGTCTGAGCGCGTATGAGATCGCTGGGCGAGCGTCCGGCCAGGACGGGATTGCGCAATTGCAGGGTGGTACCCGTTTCCTCCGGCCGGGCGGCCACAAGGGCGCTTTTGTCCGCGCCCTTTTTTTCCTGGCCGGCCATCAGGGCGGCAAAAGGCGAGACGCCGCCGCCCGCCGGGGTGGTCGGGGCGGCCGGGGCGCGGCGCTGGGGCGCGGCGGAAGCCGGATTTTGCTGCTGCTCGGTCGGGGGCCGGATCAACCATGCGGACTGTGACATGCTCTTCCTCCTGCGGCGGCGAATGAAGACGGGCTTCGGGCCTGCCGCGCGAAAAGAACGAAGCAAGTACAGTGCCAATGCCCGCCAAATGCCGTGGCACGGGCCTCGCGCGGCGGGGGGCCGCAGGGCCGGGACGGCGCGCGACAAATTGCCGACAGGGCGGAAGAAAGAAAAAAGCCCCGCCGGAAGAACTCCGGCGGGGCGCAAAAGACAGGGTGCCGTAAGCGTTTAGCCCTTCTTCATGGCCTCAATCAGTTCCGTAAGGCCGTGGGCCTGGGCGGCCAGGTCGGACACGGCCCTGGCGGCCTCGGCCATGGCCTCGGCGGTCTGGCGGGACATGTCGTTGACCTGGACGATGGACTGGTTGATCTCCTCGCTGGCGGCGGATTGCTCCTCGCTGGCCGTGGCAATGGCATTGACCTGGTCCGCCGTGGTCTCCACGGTGGCCACGATTTCCTCCAGGGCCGCGCCGGATTGGCTGGCAAGTTCCGTGGCCTCGCCGATGCGTTCCACGGCATTGTCCACGCCGGTCATGCTCTTGGCCGTGCTTTCCTGGATGGCCTTGATGGCATTGCCCACGTCATTGGTGGAGGCCATGGTCTTTTCGGCCAGCTTGCGCACCTCGTCGGCCACCACGGCGAAGCCGCGACCGGCCTCGCCCGCGCGGGCGGCCTCAATGGCGGCGTTCAGGGCCAGGAGGTTGGTCTGGTCCGCGATGTCCGAGATCACGCCCATGATCCTGGTGATGTCCTGGGCGTGCTCATTGAGCTGGGTCATGTCGCCCTTGAGCTCCAGGGACATCTGGTGGACCTGCTCGATGCTGCGCACGGCCTTTGCCACCACCTGCGCGCCCGCCTCGGCCTTTTCCTTGGTATCGGCGGAGGCCGTGGAGGCCGAACCCGCATTTTTGGCCACTTCCTGGACCGTGGCGTTCATTTCGTTCATGGCCGTGGCCGCTTCGGACAGGCGCTGGGCGGATTCCGCCGCGCCCCGGTCGGACTGCTCGATCTGGGCCGACAGCTCACTGGATGCCGAGGAAACCACGTTGCCCACTTCCTCCAGCTTGTCGGCGGCCGTCAGCATGGTCTGGGTTTTGGCCTGCGCTTCCTTGCTCGCGGCCTCGGCCTGGGTCATGGCCTCCTGGGCCTTGCGGGATTCCTCCTGGGCGGAAGCCGAAAGGGCCTCGGCCTTTTTGATGCCTTCGACCAGGGAGGCAATCATCTTTTTCAGGGAGGTGCTCAGCATCTTCACTTCGCCGCCGAAGCGCTCGTCCTCAATGGGTTGTTCCAGATTGCCGTCCGCGATGATTTCCGCCGTCCTGGCCAGATAGTTGATGGGTTTCACGGAAGAGCGGATCAGCAGGAAGATCACCACCAACAGCACTACCAGGGTGGCGACGCACAGGGCGATGGTCATCCGGCTGATGGAATTGGCCTGGGCCAGCACCTCGTCCATGGGCGCGATGACGGCCAGGTACCAGTGCTGGCTGCTGCCCCGGATGGTAATGGGCTGATAATAACGGAAGACCCGGCCTTCCTTGGTGTTGACTTCTTCGGTGTAGGCTTTGCCGGCCTTGAATGCCTTGGCCGCCGCCGTGGGATCATTGAACCTGTTGATGTCAAACAGGTTTTTTCCTTCCAGGTCCTTGGACTTGTGGGCCACCACCAGGCCCAGATCGGTGATAAGGCCGGCGTAGCCGCTGTCATAAACGGCAATGCCGGTGATTATCTCTTCCAGCTTGGCCAGAGAGAGGTCCACCACCACGGTGCCCCGGAACACGTTGTCCACGATAATCGGATACGAGGCTGTGGACATGGGAATGGGTTTGCCGTTGACCGTGAAAGGATAGGGATCGGAAAGATAGGGCGCCAGCGTCTTTTTGGGCACGGTATAATAGGATTTTTCAAGCTGATCGCCCAAATCCGTGATTGCCGCGCCCGCGGACGAATAGGAGAGGAAGCGGCCTTCGGCATTGCTGCCCGGCACGCCCCGGTAAGCCTCGTCCTTGCCGTCAAAGGCGTTGGGTTCCCACATGACGCCGCAGCCGAAGAGTTCGGGATTGCCCAGGTGCAGGCCTTCTTCCATGGCCATCAGGGTTTCCCGCGAAGGAATCACGCCTTTTTTCAGGCTCTGTTCCAGGCTGTCGGCCAGAGCGCCGGCCTCGTTGACGGCCATGTTCAGGAGGCTGCGGACGAAGTTGCCGTTCTGCGCGGCCAGAGCGGACAATTCTCTTTTTGCGACGCTTTCGATAGCTTGCGAACTTTTGGACTGGATCTGCCAGGTGAGGAAACTCAGGATCACCACCAGCACGATGGTAACGGGAAGAACAATTTTGGGGGTCATGCGCAGATGGCGGTACCAGGCTAACATGGCATCTCCTTATAATAGTTATGGATCTTTAATTCTCTCTCTCTCTCTCTCTCTCTCTCTCTCTCTCTCCATAGCGCCTTCTCACTATTGAAAATATATATCCATGAGACGAACAGCACGACCGCGAGCAAACGCCGAAGCTCCGCGGAGGTCGCCATGGCCGGATGGGTTTACCTTTTCTTTACGGATAAAAAGGTTCTTCTCTTAGGGACAAAAGGACTAATTTTAACATGTCGGAACAAAACGGCCCCGCAGTTGCAGCGGAAACCATTTTGAACCCAGGCAGGTGCCTTACGCGCGTTCAGCGCGCGGAGGAGGGCGGGGATGCGCCGGCTTCGCCGTCGGCGGCGCTGATGGCCGTGCTCAGTTCCCGGGCCAGCACGTCCGCGAAATAGGGGGGGAGCCCGGCTTTCAGCCGGATGTCATGGCGCACCAGCAGGCCCAGGCGCATCTGGCTGCTGGCTACGGCATTGCGGTTGGAAATATTTTTCAGGTTCGCCCGGCTGGGACGGCGGGCGCTGGGCACGCGCCGCTGCACAAGCAGCACGTCGGCCAGCAGGGCGGTGCCGCCCGTGCCGGAAAATTTGGAGGGGCCGTCATATCCGGCGTCCACCACCGCGCGCAGGCTGTCCGGGTCCACCGGGCCCGCCGCGAGCACGGAAATCTGCACAATATACCCGGCCTGGCTGGGATTGTCGGTCACGGTGAAGCCCTTGCGGCCCAGCCAGGCTTCAGCCTGGGAACCGAGATGGAAAACGCGGTTGCTCATGTCGCGCACGTTCACGTAGGCCACATTGGGGATGTCCTCGTCCCCGGCCCTATTCAACGCGCCGGAGCGCAATACCTCCACCTCTCCGGCGTCGCCGTCGCGCTGACGGACGCAGGCGTTGAGCGGAAGCAGGCTCAGACCCAGAAGCAGCAGAAGAAACAATCGCGCTATGGGCATATGGCTCCTTGCATGCGGCGGGCCGTTCTGTTCACGGTCCGTCGAAAAAGTACGGTTTGCGGCTTGCCGGAGGCAATCCGCCCTTCCAAACGCATATCGTCCGGCGCGGGTGTCCGGAGAACGCCGCGTCGCAAAGCCGTCGCGGCGGGGGACGATGTCAGGCGACATTTTCAGGGCGCAAGGGCGTTGAGCACTTCAAGGCTCAGCTTGTCTTCCAGGGCGGGCAGGCTGTCCTCGCGGCCCATGTCGGCCCCCTCGGCGCTGACGGCCACCTGGCGCATGTCGGCTTCGGCGGGTTCGCGCCCGTCGGGACTGATGCCGACCCTGGCCCGCATGCCCCAGACCTTGCTTTTGCCGTGGCTGTCCAGCAGGGCCACGCCCAGGCCCAGCAACGCGCCGCCGCCCGCGCCCCAACCCGCGCCGCTGCGGCCGTTGACGTTCACGGCGCCGCCCAGCAGCATGCCGAGCATGGCCCCGGTGGCCGCCCCGCCCAGGGCTTTGCCCGCGCTGACCGGCTCATTTTTGGAACCCAGGGGGTAAATATCCTCAATGCGCACGCGCACCAGGATGTCGGCGTCTTTCGCCGCGTCGGCCGGGGCCAGGCCGCGCTCGCTCTGGATGTAAGCCGTGAGCATGGATTGCAGGTCCGCGTTCAGATTGGGCTCGCCGCCGCTGACGGCCACGTGCACGCTCTGCCCGCTCTTGACGGCCACGCGCGGCAACGGATCGAAGGGGCCTTGGGAGCCTTCGGGGGGGTGGGCCGTTGTGCCGTCCGGCATGGTTCCCGCGTCTCCGGCCTGGCGCCCGGCGCAGGCGGCCAGCAGGCAACAGAGCGCCAACGTCAGGAGGGGCAAAACATGGCGGCATGACTTGCGGAACGCGCGCATACAACATCCTTTCCGGCCGGGAGCGGAAAGATTTCCGGGCCGACCGGTAGTCTCTCATTAGCCCAGATGAACGTCCCTGTCCACCGCGCGGGAAAACAGGGCGGCCGGAGATTCCGTCGGGCCGCCGCACTTGACGCCGCGAACTTTTGTCGTATCTTGCCCCTACAATAACGAATGCAATGAACCCGGAACGCCGGAAGCCCCGTTGCGGGGCCGCCGGACGTCCGGATAAGGACGGCGCATGGGCAAACAGCTGATCATAGTGGAATCTCCGGCCAAGGTGAAAACCATCAAAAAATTCCTGGGGCCGCAGTATGCGGTGCAGGCCAGTGTGGGCCATGTGCGCGATCTGCCTTCCAGTTCCCTGGGCGTGGACGAGGCCAACGATTTCGCGCCCCATTACGAGGTGATCGAGAACAAGAAGAACGTGGTCAGCGAACTGCGCGCCGCCGCGGCCAAGGCAGACACGGTCTACCTGGCCCCGGACCCGGACCGCGAGGGCGAGGCCATTGCCTGGCACGTGGCCGAGCTGATCCGCGACAAGGCCAAGGACATCAAGCGCATCCAGTTCAACGAGATCACGGCCAAAGCCGTCAAGGACGCCCTGGAGCACCCGCGCGACCTCAATGTCAATCTTTTTGACGCCCAGCAGGCCCGGCGCGTGCTGGACCGCCTGGTGGGCTACAAGATTTCGCCCCTGCTCTGGAAAACCATCAAGCGCGGCATTTCCGCCGGGCGCGTGCAGTCCGTGGCCCTGCGTCTGATCGTGGAGCGCGAGGCCGAGCGCGAAGCCTTCAAGCCCGAGGAATACTGGCTGTTCAAGGCCCTGCTGTCCGCCGACGTGCCGCCGCCGTTCAAGGCGGAACTGGTCAAGGTCAGCGGCAAGAAGGCCGTCGTCAGCAACGCGGAACAGGCGAACACGCTGGAGGCCGCGCTCAAGGGCAAGCCCTTTGTGGTGGAAAGCGTGGAGGAAAAGGAGCGCGAGCGGGCGCCCCAGCCGCCCTTCATCACCTCCACCCTGCAGCAGGCGGCCAACCAGCGCCTTTCCTACACGGCCAAGCGCACCATGAATATCGCCCAGCGCCTCTATGAAGGCGTGGAACTGGGCGACAAGGGCCTCACGGCGCTGATCACCTACATGCGTACCGACTCCACGCGTATCGCGGACGAGGCGCGCCAGGCGGCCCGAGATTTCATCGTTCAGACCTTCGGGCAGGACCATCTGCCCAAAAAGGCCCGCATCTACAAGGCCAAGGGCGGAGCCCAGGACGCCCATGAAGCCATCCGCCCGGTGGACGTGACCGTCACCCCGGACATGGTCAAGCCCCACCTGCCGCCGGAACAGTACAATCTTTACCGCCTGATCTGGTCGCGTTTCGTGGCCTCGCAGATGGCCGGGGCCCGCTTCCATGACACCGCGGCCCTGATCGCCTGCGCCCACACGCTCTGGCGGGCCAAGGGCGAACGCCTGCTCTTCCCCGGTTTTCTGGCCGTGCTGCCGCGCGGCAAGGAAGAGGCCGACGCCGAGCTGCCGCCGCTCAAGGCAGGGCAGGCCCTGACCCTGGACAAGCTGGAAAAGGAACAGAAATTCACCCAGCCTCCGGCCCGCTACAGCGAAGCCAGCCTGGTGCGCGAACTGGAAGAGCTGGGCATCGGCCGCCCTTCCACCTACGCGGCCATTATTTCCACTCTGCAGGACCGCGACTACGTGCATCTGGCCGAGCGCCATTTCGTGCCCACGGACCTGGGCCGGGTGGTCTGCCGCCAGCTCACCGAGCACTTCGCCAAGCTCATGGACGTGGGGTTCACGGCCCAGATGGAGGAAGGGCTGGACAAGGTGGCCGAGGGCGGCCGGAACTGGGTGGATCTGATGCGCGCCTTCGCGGCGGACTTCAATCCCACCCTGGACGCGGCGGCCAAGAATATGCAGAGCCTCAAGGGCGGCATGCCCACGGACCTGCCCTGCCCGGACTGCGGCAAACCCCTGCTGATCAAATTCGGCAAGGCGGGCGCGTTCCTGGCCTGTTCCGCGTATCCGGAATGCCGCTACACCAGCAATTTCGCGCGTACCGAGGACGGCAAGGTGGAAGCCGTGGCCCAGGAAAAACCGCAGTATGAGAAGGTGGGCCAGTGCCCGCGCTGCGGCAAGGATCTGGTGATCAAGAAGTCGCGCACCGGCAGCCGCTTTATCGCCTGCACGGGCTATCCGGCCTGCGATTATGCCGCGCCCTTTTCCACGGGCGTGCCCTGCCCGCGCTGCGGCAAGGGCAGCCTGGTGGAAAAGAGCAGCAAGCGCGGCAAGATCTTCTACTCCTGCGACCAGTATCCCCAGTGCGATTTCGCTCTCTGGGACAAGCCCGTGCCCGGCCCGTGCCCGCGTTGCGACTCACCCTACCTGGTGGAGAAAAAGAGCCGGGACGGGGTCAAGATCATTTGCCCGGTCAAGGGCTGCGGCTATGTGAAGGAGGACGGCGATGCGTAAGGGTTCCAAAAAGGAAACGCCGCCTGATCCGGCCCCGGAAACGCCGCGCGGCGGCGTTCCGGAAAATGTCCCCTCCCCGGCGGGCGAGGACTGCCTGGAAGAGCGCCTGGCCGTGCTGCTGGCCGCCGGGATTCCCGCCGTATTGCTGACCGTCATCAGCAGCCGGGGTTCGGCCCCGCGTCACGCCGGCACCCGCGCCCTGCTCACGGCGGCCGGTCTGGAGGGCACGGTGGGCGGAGGCGCGCTGGAGGCCCGCGCCGTGGAAGCGGCCCGCCAAAGCCTGGAAAGCGGCATTTCCGCCCGCGTCGCCTGCGATCTCACCGGCTTGAGCCCGGCCAGCGACATGATCTGCGGCGGCAGCATGGAGGTGCTCTGCGAAGCGCTCGGGCCGGAACAGGCCCGGCTGTTCGCCCTGGCCGCGCAGGTGCTGCGCGAGGGCGGCCGGGGCGCCTGGATCGTGGATGTGAGCCGCGAGAGCCTGCCGCAACGCCGGCTGCATCTGGCGGCCCTGCCGGAAACACCGGCGGCGGGTACGGAGGACTGGGCGGCCCTGGCCGCCTCCGGCGCGGTGCGCACGGACCTGGACGCGGCAATCCCCCTGCTGGAAGAAATCAAAAACAAGGCCGGGCTGATCAGCCTCGGGGAGCGCTCCGTCTATGTGGAGCCCCTGGACGCGCCGCCCGTGCTCCTGCTCTGCGGCGGCGGCCACGTTTCGCTGGAGGTGGCGGCCCTGGCCCATGCCTGCGGCTTTGTGGTGGACGTGGTTGACGACCGTCCGGAATTTTCCGATCCGGCGCGTTTTCCCATGGCCCGGCGTTGCCTGACCCTGCCCGGTTTTGAAAACCTGGTGGAGGCCTGCGGCATCGGGCGGCGGCATTACGTGGCCATTGTCACGCGCGGGCACAGCTTTGACCGCGAGGCTTTGGCCCAGGCCCTGACCAGCCACGCCGCCTACATCGGCATGATCGGCAGCAAATCCAAGCGCGAACAGGTCTATGCCTTTTTGCGCGCCCAGGGCGTGCCCGACGCGGAACTGGCGGCGGTGCGCTGTCCCATCGGCCTGTCCATCGGCGCGGAGACGCCGCGGCAGATCGCCGTGTCCGTGGTGGCCGAACTGCTGGCCGCGCGCGCCGGAACGTTGCAGCGCCTGCGTTTTGAGGATTGAGCGCACGCAACGCACCCTCCCGCCCTTGACATTTGCTTTCAGACAAGGCTAGGTCGAAATGGGGAGACCGGCCACATGGAATTTACCTTAGGGGCGCTGCTGATCGCCTTTCTGCTTTTCCTCTATCTGGAAACCAAGCGCAAGACGGCACGTCTGCAGCGCCTGATCGCCGAGGAAAAAAGCGGCATTGCCGACGCGTCGCGCATGACGGCCAGCATCGGCGTCTTTTACCCGGATTCGCAAACCACGGTGATCATCGGGGCTTCCGAGGAATTCGGGGCCTTTTATTACCGCATGTTGCGCCAGAGCAAGGTGATCAACCGCAGCAAGATCAATCTGGCCAATATCGCCCGGGTAGACCTGCTGATCAACAGCCGCCCGCACGAGTTTGACTACGACTCGGAGCAGGCTACCACCTCGCTCCGGGCCACGGAACTTTCCGGCAGGGTCCTGAGCCGCTTCTCGCCCGAGGAGCTCAAAACCATCCAGCGCGCGGCCCTGAGGATTACCTTTTTCAGCGAAACCGGCAGCGAAAAAAATCTGGACATCACCGCCCTGCGCACTGGTGACGAGCGCCACCGTTTTCAGCGCGTCCAACTGCTGAAAAACGCCATCTGGTGGGCCGCCTTTCTGGGTATCGCCAGCCGCCAGGCCCGGCATCTGCGCACCCGCCTGGAAGAGGGCGCCGCGGAGCCGGAATAGACCCCGCGGCCGTGGCTTCAGCCGTCGCCGTGCGTCCCGCCTCCGGAGCCGCTGCCGTGATGCGGCGAAAGATGCACCGTTGCGGGCGGGTCGCCCGTGCCGGTGTATCCTTATTGTGCGGACCGCGTCTCGGCGGGGGGGGAGCCGTTTTTTTGAAAAAAATTTTATCTGTTATTTCAGAGACTTACAAAATGAGGACGCGGGTAGTTAACTCACTGAAATAACAGGAAATTCATCAAAGCAGCTTTTCCGCCTCTGCTTGGCCCGTTTCTTGCTTTTTCCCTTGAAATATGCTTTTTAGAAGGCTGTTTGAGCCCTTTTTTATAGGGTCTGCGCCCGGATGTCCGTTCGGGCGCAGTTTGTTCGCCGATGCGTTTGTGTTGCGGCGAAGCCGCGCCGGCCGCAGGGCCGGCGGGTTGGTTTGGAGCATTGTAGCTTTGAAACGTTGCCGTGTTCCGGAGACTGCGGGAACGGATGTCCGCGCCGCGAAACGGCGCGGGTTCCCCGGAAGTCGCATTTCCGGCGGAATGACCCCCTGAAACCGCAGCGCGGTTCAAAGGTAATTTGCCCAGGGAGCGCCCCGGATTTCTCACGCCCGGAGGCGCCGACCGCCGCAACACGCCCGCCGGGCGGCAAGAGCGCTTCACGGCGCTGACTTTCAAAAGACCTGCCCGGAGCGGGCCCACGTATTCAACGCGGAGCGGCTCCGCGTCAAAAAGGTTTTTTCGGCGCGCGCACAGCGCCGCGCGCAACGGAGTAGTGCATGACCATGAGATCGCTGATTTTCTTTTCCCTTGCAGTGGGCCTCTGCCTGGCCCTCGTCGCCTGCGGCGACGGCAAAAAAACCCAGCAAAGCGCGTTGCCCCCGGTGGCCGTCTTTGACGTGACGGTGGCCGACGTGCCCTGGACCGCCGAGTATCAGGCCCAGGCCTCGGGCTCGCGCGCCGTGGAAGTGCGCGCGCGCGTGGAGGCCATTATTGAAAAGCGCCTGTATGAGGAAGGCGATTTTGTGAAGCAGGGGCAGCTCCTGTTCCAGCTGGAGCGCGACCAGTACGAAGCCAAGGTCCAGCAGGCCCAGGCGCAGTTCAACAACGCCGAACGCGAATGGAAGCGCATCCGGCCGCTTTACGAAAAGAACGCCGTTTCCCAGAAGGAGCGCGACAACGCCCGCGCCGCCTATGAAAGCGCCAAGGCCGAATTGCGCCAGGCCAGGATCAATCTGGATTACTGCCAGGTGACGGCGCCGGTTTCCGGCTACAGCAGCAAGGAAAACTTCACCCCCGGCAACCTGGTGGGCAATAATTCCCTGCTTACCTACGTGAACCAGACCGACCCCATGTACATCGACTTTTCCATCGCCGCCCCCGAGCGCATGCGCCGCCAGCAGCTGGCCGCCGCCGGGCGGCTGCGCTTCCCGGACAACGGGCATTACAAGGCGCAACTGCGCCTGCTGGACGGCAGCATGTACAAGGGTGAGGGCGAAGTTACCTTCATCGACAGCCAGGTACAGCCCAGCACGGGCGTCATCAAGGCCCGCGCGGTCTTCGCCAATGCCGACGGCCACATCATGCCCGGCCAGTATGTGCGCCTGTTCATGGAAGGCGACGTGCTCACCAACGCCGTGCTTATTCCCCAGAAGTGCGTCCTGCTGACCCAGAAAGGGGCGCTGGTCATGGCTCTGGACAAGGACAACAAGGTACTCCCCGTTCCCGTCACCCTCAGCGTGGCCGTGGGCGACCGCTATCTGGTGGATTCCGGCCTCAAGGGCGGCGAGAGGATCATCAGCGAGGGCCTGGTCAAGGCCCGGCCCGGAACCCAGGTGCGCGTGCAGGAAACCGCCGCCCAACAACAGCAGGCTCAGACTCCCGCCGCTCAAAAGTAGGTACATATGGCCGCTTCTGCTAAGCCGAATCTCTTTTTGCGCCGGCCGGTCCTATCGGCCGTCATATCCATCCTGATCACCCTGGTGGGCGCACTGGCCATGAAGGCCCTGCCCATCGCCCAGTATCCGGACCTGGTGCCGCCCACGGTCAACGTGAGCGTGTCCTACCCCGGCGCCTCGGCCGAGACCATCGCGGCCACGGTGCTGGCGCCTCTGGAAGTGAACATCAACGGCGTGGAAAACATGCTTTACATGACTTCCACCGCCGCTTCCGGCTCCGGCTCGGGCAGCATCAACGTCTACTTCTCCCTGGGCACCAACCCGGACATGGCCCTGGTCAACGTCAACAACAAGGTCAACCTGGCCCAGACCCTTCTGCCCGAAGAGGTGCGCCGCCAGGGCGTGACCGTGGTCAAGCGCTCCCCGGCCATGTTGCAGGCCTTCGCCTATTACTCGCCCGACGGCCGCTACGACGAGGTCTATATCCACAACTGGATGCAGATCAACGTGGTGGACGAGCTCAAGCGCGTGCCCGGCGTAGGCGACTGCTCCGTGTTCGGTTCCATGAGCTATTCCATGCGTATCTGGCTCCAGCCGGACAAGCTGGCCAAATACGGCTTGACGGTCGGCGAGGTGGCCCAGGCCATTCAGGACCAGAACTCGCAGTACGCTCCCGGCCGACTGGGCGACATGCCCTCGCCGTCCTCCACCCAGCTCACCTGGCAGATCGACACGGAGGGGCGCCTGGTCACGCCCGAGCAGTTCGGCGAGATCATCGTCCGCACCGGCGAGGACAGCGCCATGCTGCGCCTCAAGGATGTGGCCCGCGTCGAGCTGGGCGGCCAGGATTACAGCGTGGGATCCCGCTACAACGGCATGGCGGCGCGCATGGGCGCGGTCTATCTGCTGCCGGGCGCCAACGCCATCGCCACCGGCGATCTGGTCCTGGCCCGTCTGGAAGAGATAGCCAAAACCCTGCCCGACGGCATGGCCTACAAAGTCGTGGTGGACACCAACGACTTTGTTATGGAATCCATCAAAGAAGTGATCAGCACCCTGGTGGAGGCCATGATTCTGGTGTTCATCGTGGTCTATGTCTTTCTTCAGAACTGGCGGGCCACCCTGATCCCCTGCATTGCCGTGCCGGTGTCCATCATCGGCACCTTCGCGGGCATGTACGCCCTGGGCTACTCCATCAATACCCTGACGCTCTTCGGCATGGTGCTGGCCATCGGCATCGTGGTGGACGACGCCATCGTGGTGCTGGAAAACGTGGAACGCATCATGAGTTCCGAGCATCTGCCGCCCAAGGAGGCCACGGCCAAGGCCATGAACGAGGTCACGGCCCCGGTTATCGCCATTGTGCTGGTGCTCTGCGCGGTGTTCATTCCGGTGTCCTTCATGGGCGGTCTGGCGGGCCAGATGTACAAGCAGTTCGCCATCACCATTTCGGTATCCGTGGTGCTCTCGGGCATTGTGGCGCTGACGCTCACGCCGTCGCTCTGCGCCCTGCTGCTCAAGCCCCACGCCCATGACTACAAGCCGCCGCGCGCCTTTACCTGGTTCAACTACGCCTTCGGGCGGGTGACGCACCGTTACCTGCGCGCCGTGCGCTTCATCAAGGACTCGGGCCTGCGCGCCATGATCCTGTTCGGCGCGATGGTGGTCGCCATCGTCTGGCTGCTCAAGGTGGTGCCCGGCGGCCTGGTGCCCAACGAAGACCAGGGCTACATCCTGGGCATGGCCATCCTGGCCGACGGCGCGTCCCAGCACCGGACCACGGCGGTCACCGACACCCTGAGCGACTTCGTGCTCAAGGACCCTTCGGTGGACGGCATCGCCACCATCAATGGTCTGGACATCACCTCCATGGCGGTCAAGAGCAACTACGGCACCTTCTTCGCCACCCTCAAACCCTGGGATCAGCGCAAGGGGCCGGGGATGTCCGCCGACGACCTGACCAAGAAGGTCATGGCCGTGACCATGATGCAGCCGGAAGCCGTGGTGCTGGGCTTTTCGCCGCCGCCCATCAGCGGCATGAGCACCACCGGCGGTTTTGAAGGCTATATTCAGATGCGCGGCGACGGCACCATCTACGACCTGGAAAAGGAGGCCAACGCGGTGGTGGCCGAGGCCACGGCCAAAAAGGCCGACGGCACGCCCAAGTATCCGGCCATCGGCAGCGTGCAGAACCTCTTTTCCACCGGCGCGCCCCAGCTCTACGCCAATCTGGACCGCGAGCGCTGCAAGGACATGGGCGTGAGCGTCAGCGACGTGTTCACGGCCATGGGCGCCACGTTCGGCACGACCTATGTGAACGACTTCAACTACATGGGCCGCACCTTCCAGGTGCGCATGCAGTCCGAGGCGGCCTACCGCATGCTGCCGGAGTCGCTCAACGACGTCTTTGTGCGCAATGACAAGGGCGAGATGATTCCGCTCACCGCCGTCATGACTCTGGAGCGCCGCACGGCCCCCCAGGTCATGGAACGCTATAACGTGTTTCCGGCCGCGCACATCATGGGCAACCCGGCCGACGGCTATTCCTCGGGCCAGGCTCTGGAAGCCATGGAGCGGGCCGCCAACGCGGTGCTGCCCAACGACTTCAGCCTGGGCTGGGTGGGCTCGGCCCTGCAGGAAAAGCTGGCCAGCGCCGACACCACCATCATCTTCGTGCTGGCTCTGGTCATGGTCTTCCTGATTCTGGCGGCCCAGTATGAATCCTGGTCCCTGCCCCTGGCCGTGCTCACCGCCGTGCCCTTCGGCGTGTTCGGCGCGCTGGTCGCCACCTGGATGCGGGACCTGTCCAACGACGTGTACTTCCAGGTGGCTCTGGTCACTCTGGTGGGCCTGGCGGCCAAAAACGCCATCTTGATTGTGGAATTCGCCGTGGAATCCTGGCGCGACGGCCGTAGTCTGGACGTGGCCGCCATGCAGGCCGCGCGCCTGCGTTTCAGGCCCATCGTGATGACTTCCCTGGCCTTCATCCTGGGCTGCGTGCCGCTGGCCATCAGTTCCGGCGCGGGCGCCAACAGCCGCCACGCCATCGGCACGGCGGTCATCGGCGGCATGCTGGCGGCCACCTGCATCGCCACGCTCTTTGTGCCGTACTTCTTTAAGGCCATCATGCAGCTTTCGCTGAAATTGCAGGGCAAGAAAGACCCCAATGAAGGCAAGAGCCGTTTTGATGACGATCCGGAGGATATATGAGCGCCCCCTATAAAGCCCGCCGGGTTCCGGCCTTTGCCGCGGCCCGCGCGCTGGCGCTGGCGATGACGCTGGCCCTGCTGCTTTCCGCCTGCTCGCTGGCGCCGCGTTATGAGCGGCCCGGGCAGGACATCCCCGAGCAATGGCGCAAGGTGGATCTGGGTTCCACGCCGTTGAACACCGACTGGTGGACCCGCTTCAACGACCCCGTGCTCACGGCCATGGTCGAGGAAGCCCTGAAAAACAACCAGGATCTGGCCGAATCCCTGGCAAAGATTGACTCCGCGGCTGCCCAGGTGGGCATTGCCACCTCCCAGCTGCTGCCCTCGGTCAGCGGCGACGCGGCGGCCACTTCGCAGAGTTCGTCCACCAAGATCGCCAACTACAGCACTCTGGCCGACCGCTCCAACACCAATTACCAGGGTTCGCTCAACGCTTCCTGGGAACTGGATTTCTGGGGCAAGTACCGCAACAATTACACGGCCCTTTCCGACGTGTTGATGAACACCGTGGTGGGGCACGAGGCCTTGCGCCTTTCCGTGGCCGGGCAGACGGCCCAGGGATATTTCGCCCTGCTGGCCCTGGACATGCAGCTGGACACGGCGCGGCGCACGCTGAAGAGCCGCGAGGATGCCTTCGGCATCTACACCAGCCGCTACAAGCAGGGCGACATCACCGAGCTTGACTGGCAGCGGGCCCGGGCCGAGGTGGAAACCGCCCGCGCCCAGGTGCACACCAGCACCGTCTCCGTGGATCAGGCCGAGGCCGCCCTGGCCGTGCTGCTGGGCCGCTCGCCGCGCGACATCATCAACCGCGCCATGCCGCGCGGGCAGGCCATCGGCATGCTGCCTTCGCCGCCGGTGCTGCCCGAGGGCCTGCCGTCCGAACTGCTGGAGCGGCGGCCGGACGTGCGCGCCGCCGAATACATGATCATGGCCTACAATGCCAATATCGGCGTGGCCCGCGCCCAGTTCTTCCCGTCCATCTCCCTGACGGGCATGCTGGGCACGCTCAGCGCGGCGGTGGGCAATCTGTTCACCGGTCCGGCCGGAGCCTGGAGCTACGGGGCCACTGGAACGCTGCCCATCTTGGACTTCGGCCGCAACTGGTATAATCTGAAGGACGCGGAAGCCCAGAAAAAGGCCGCCATCGCGGTGTATCGCAAGACAGTGCAGACGGCTTTCAAAGACATCCGCACCTCGCTCACCTCGCAGCGCGAGGCGGACGCCATTGTGCGCAGCATGCAGATTCAGGTGGAAAGCCTGCGCCGCTCGGTGGACATCGCCCGCTTGCAGTATGACAACGGCTATACCGACTATCTGACGGTGCTGGACGCCGAGCGCCAGCTCTTTGCCGCCGAGCTGCAACTGGCCTCGGCCCTGCGCGACCGTCTTGACGCGGTGGTCAGCGTCTGCATGGCCCTGGGCGGCGGCTGGGAGGACCCCGGCAAGAGCCCGAGCTTCCCGGTGGTCAATACCGAACGCCTGCTGCAGGAAGAAACCGGCGCGGGCAAAACGCTGCCCACGCCCGCGGCGCAGTCCAGATAGCTGGACGGCACAGATCCGTTCCTGACGCCCCGCCGGGGTGGACAGCAGGCCTTCCGGGCTGAAGCTGTCCCCCGGCGGGGCTTTTTACGACGAAAAGCCGGGGCGGGAATGCCGTTATCGGGGAAGGCCCCGCGCTTTTTTTGTCTTGGGAGTGGCGAGCTGATGCAAAAAGACCGGCTTTCTTCGCTGGAGCGCGGGAGAAAGCCGGTCTTTTTTACAGGCGGGAAGGGTCGCTAGCCCTGCTTCATTTCATGGATGAGTCCCGTGAGGTTCTGGGCCTGGTCGGCCAGTTCGGTTACGGCTTTGGCGGCTTCGGCCATGGCCTCGGCGGTCTGGCGGGACATGTCGTTGACCTCCACGATGGTCTGATTGATTTCTTCGCTGGCGGCGGACTGCTCCTCGCTGGCCGTGGCAATGGCGTTGACCTGGTCGGCAGTGGCCTCCGCGTTCCTCACGATCTCCTGCAAGGCCTGTCCGGACCGGCTGGCCAGATCCGTGGCTTCTCCGATGCGCTCCACGGCCTGATCCACACCGGTCATACTCTTGGCCGTGCTTTCCTGGATGGCCTTGATGGCATTGCCCACGTCATTGGTGGAGGCCATGGTCTTTTCGGCCAGCTTGCGCACCTCATCAGCCACCACGGCGAAGCCGCGCCCGGCTTCGCCGGCCCGCGCCGCTTCAATGGCAGCATTGAGGGCCAGCAGATTTGTCTGGTCCGCAATGTCCGAAATCACGTTCATGATCCGGGTGATGTCCTGGGCGTGCTCATTGAGCTGCACCATGTCCTCCTTGAGAGCCAGGGACATCTGATGCACTTCTCCAATACTTTGCACGGCCTGTTCCACAATATGGGAACCGGCGGCGGCTTTTTCCCTGGTTTCGGCCGAGGCGGTCGAGGCGGAACCAGCGTTTTGGGCGACTTCCTGGACCGTGGCGTTCATCTCATTCATGGCCGTGGCCGCTTCGCCCAGGCGCTGGGAGGATTCGCCGGCGCCACGGTCGGACTGCTCGATCTGGGCCGACAGCTGGGTGGAGGCGGAGGAGACCACCGAGGCCACTTCTTCCAGCCTGCCGGCGGCGGTCAGCATGGCCTCGGTCTTGGCCTGGGCTTCCTTGCCCGCAGCTTCGGCTTTTTCCATGGCAAGCGTGGCTTCATCGCCCTTGGCCTGAGCTTCGGCGGACTTGGCGTTGGCTTCCTCGATTTTTTCGTTCAGGGAATCCACCATACTGTCCAACGCCTCGGAAAGGCGTCCGAATTCATCCCGTTGCTCCAGGCGCAGCCTCTGGTCCAGCTCGCCCCGGGCCACGGACTGGGCGAAGCCGAGGGTTTTGGCCATGGGCGTTGTGATGGAGCGCGTCAGGAAGATGCCGATCAGAAGTCCGAGCACAAGGAGTACCGCGCAGACGCCGAAGGTCACCTTTACGCTGTCGTTGGAGGCCTGTGACACTTTTCCGACGACGCCGGCCTGCAGTTTGGCCGTCCGGGAGGCGATGTCGGCCATGATGGCCAGGCTCGCCTCTCTGGTTTCATTGCGCTGAATGTTCAGGGCGTCGGTTTTGTCCCAGAGTTCGAGCATATTGCGTTGCGCATCGCGGAAGGTTTCCGTGTCCTTGCGCATGACGCTGATCACCTCGCGCCACTTCGGATTAGTGACCTTGGCCAGCAGATTATCGATGTCGGCGAGCACCTTGGGGAAAAGTTTGGTGACATTGTCTTTGGAATATTCGCGGTTCTGTTCGGCCATGCCGCGCAGCATTCTGATCCGGATATCGTTGATGCTCTCGGCTATGGCGTCGGCCGCCTCAAGGCGATCCAGACGCAGGCCCATTTCCGCGATGTCGCCTCTGGCCTGGGCTTCCCGGAAGGTTTTGAGCATTCCCTGCTTGTAGTCGCTTACAGCGGTGCCGGCCCTGAGGCCGGCGGGGGTCATGATGCCTCTGGCCTGGATGAAGGCTTCATTGGTTGCGTGGACATTGCGCAGGGTTGTCTCGAATTGCTTGAATTTGCCCTGCAACTGCGGTCCCAGCGCTGTGTCGATGTCCGGATTGTCCGCAATGGCCTTGACCAGTTTGTCTATTTGCCCATTCACGTCGATCAGGCTTTTCTCGGTGACGTCCCAGTATGACTCCCGCCCGGTAAGCAGGTACATGTTCATGCTGGCGGGCACGTCCTTGAGCCTGTCCTGCGCCGTGGCGGCCAGTTCGTCCAGGGGCAGATAGCTTTCCTCGATGGACGTCATGCCGTCCTCAATGCCCACCAGCGAATTGATGGAAAATACACTGTTGAGCAAGACCAGCAGGAGGATAGTGCCTATCCCCAGCGCCATTTTCATTCCGATTTTCAGGTTCTTCATCGATTCCCTCCTCATAAGACAAAGATTTTTCACCGGCCCGGCGGGCGGCCTTGCCGGCAGGGCCACGAAAATATTGCGGCGGATATCCGCCGGACAAGCCACTCCGGCCCCTTGCCCATTCTAAAGTTTTTTTCTTCCTCTTTTTCGTGACTGTTTTTGTATATCGAAAACCTTATCGTCCCTCTTAATTACGGCAAAACCGGAGCGCCTCAGTTTACACAAAGGCGTTCCGGTCTCAGCAACCGCAAGCAGATGACTGCATCAAAAAGTTAAAGTTCTCTCTCTCTCTCTCTCTCTCTCTCTCTCTCTCTCTCTCTCTCTCTCTCTCTCTCTAAAGAAAAAATTTGAAAAAATATATTCATATGTGTTATCTCGTCATAAAATAAATGATAATTGTAAAGACGTAGATATTTTTTTTGATATGTCGACTTATTTGTACATATCATGGAAAAAATACATATTTTATTTATATTCGTAATCATTTGATCGGTAGTTTCCAATAAAACTTTAGATTGCTCAAGATGATTTGCTATGGATTTTTCTTCCGGGCATGCGGCAAATCGCGGGCTTGCATTTTTATGAGGACCGCCTCTGAAAAAGAGCCGTCCGGGCTTTACAGGGACGCACAGCCTGAAGTAAGAAAAAGCATGAAGAACCGATGGATGATGATTTTCACCGCTATTGCGGCCCTGGCCTGCGGCGCGTATTGGCCTGCGGGCTCAGTCGCGGCGGCGGAACAGCGCGTCGCGCCGCAAGTTGCCGGAACGCGTCCCGCGACGGACAAGCATCCGGCCGGGGCCGCGTCCGGGCAAAACCGTCCGGGGACGGGCGCCAAGGCCGACGCCCGGAAAAAGAAGGCCCTGCACGGCAATGCCTGGGCTTTCGGACAGTCGGATGACCGCGATGCCGCCATCTGGCGCCAGGGCATGCCCGTGCGGAGCCTGCATGACCGCGCCGTGAGCAAGGCCGGGGTCAAGAAGAAAGCCATGAACACCGCGCCGGGCATCGACAATGCCCTCAATGAAGCGGCCGGAAGCAAGAAGAAAAAGAGCGGCCTGGCCCTCAGTGTGGAAAATGAAACCTCCACCTGGCGGGAGCGCCTGCCCACGGAGACCGCGCGGCCGGATGAAATTCTGCCTCTGGAAAGCCGCCATGTGGTGCGGGCTTTTGCCGATCTGGAAACCGGAGAGGATCTGAGCATCAGCGTGGGCCCGGAGCTGATTCTCAAGGACGAGCAGAACCGGGATCACAGCGCCAGCAACAGCCAGCCGGATTCTGCGCTGGGGCTTGGCATGCAGTTCAAGCTGGACTTTTAGAGACTGTCGTCACGAGCGTCTTTTCGGTTATCTCCGCGTCGAACATCGCCTTTTATTTCGGTCGCGCTAGCCGTTCACAGCTCTGCTGTGTTATGGATAGCGATAGTGATTTCGATGAAAGGAATTTTGTGTAACTCATTGCTGTCTTCATCCGTAGCTTCCTTCGTCGCAACGGATAAAGCGAGTACCAGAAGAGTACACTCCCTGCATAAAAGGCTCGTTCTCCTTGATATAACACGAAAATCCGTCTCGTAGCGACTGTCTCTAGAGCAGATTAGCTTTGAAATTCTACAAATTTCAAAGTGAAATTGCTCTGGGGAAGCGCCAAAGGGCCACGCAACAGGCCCCTTTTTATTCGGATTTGCTTTTGCGGGGCGTCCATGGAACCACTGGAAGCCAAAAGCTATCTCGCGCCCTATGATCCGGCCGCCAGGCCGGTAGTCTGGTTTAATGACGACTTCCCACCCGATACCTGGAGCAAGCCCCATGTGCATCCCTGGGGCGAGCTGGCCTACACCGGGCACGGCTGCATGGTCATGTGCACGGAGCAGGGCAACTGGCTGGCCCCGCCCCAGCGGGCCGTCTGGGTGCCCGCCGGTTGCCGTCATGAATGGTATGTGCCTTGCGAAGCCAGGGATTGCAGCCTCTGGATCGACCAGCGCGTTCTGCTGGGGGTGGAGCGTTTCACCCGCTGCCACGTGATGGAGATCACGCCCCTGGTGCGCGAATTGCTGCTGCATCTCACGCCGCAGCCCTATTCCTACGGTGCGGATGCCCGGGGCCGTCTGGTGGCCGTGCTGCTGGACCTGCTTCTGGAATCGCCGGAAGAGGCGCAGCCGCTGGCCATGCCCAGCGACCACCGCCTGGTGGAACTGTGCACGGCCCTGCTCACCACGCCCGGCGTGTCCACTTCCCTGGCCCAGTGGGCCGAGCGCCTGGGCATGTCCGAGCGCAATCTGGCCCGGCTTTTCCGCCGGGAGACCGGCACTTCCTTCCGCACCTGGCGGCAGCGCCAGCGCATGCAGGCCGCCTACAACCGTCTGAAACAGGGCGAGAGCGTCACCTCCGTGGCCCTGGACAGCGGCTATTCCTCGATTTCAGCCTTTATCGCCACCTTCAAGCAGGCCTTCGGGCGCACGCCGGGCTGCGTTTTCCGGGCGCGCGGCGACAATTAAAGCATCCAGCACTTGAAATGCTTCAACTGCCTTAAGCCTGAACGCGTGGCTCCTCCCTCCATGCCTTCGCATGCGTCAGTCGCTTTTTTATGGCCTTTTTTGTCCGATTGCCGACAGATTTTGTCAGATTTCCGCAAGCAGTCTGTGCGCGAAAGACGCTATCTGAAAATTGAGGAAAAGAATCAGCCGGACTTCCCGGAGCGGATGCGTTTTGAAATCGCGGCCATGTGAACATGCTCCGGTTCCAGCCCAATGAGCAAGCCATGTCAGGATAACACGTTCTAGTAACAGACCAGTATCCACGCGGAGGGTACGCCATGTCGGACATCAAGATCAAAAATTTCATCAACGGCGAATGGCAGGAAGAGGCAGGCGGCAAGCGCGTGCCGCTCTACAACCCCTCCACCGGCGAGGAAATCGGCAGCGTGCCCATTTCCGGCCCGGCCACGGCTGAGGCGGCCATCGCCACGGCCCATGCGGCCTACAGGCCCTGGCGCAATCTCTCCATCGGCAAGCGCATGGCCTATATCTACAAAATCCATGACTGCATGGTGCGGGACCTGGAAAAACTGGCCCAGGCCATTGCTCTGGACCAGGCCAAGCATATTTCCGAAGCGCGCGGCGAAGTGCAGCGGGTGATCGAAATCCTGGAATCCGCCGCGGCCACGCCGTCCACGATCCAGGGCGACACCTTGGATTACATCTCCACCAATATCTCGGCCAAGGTGGTACGCCAGCCCCTGGGCGTGTTCGGCGGGGTGGCTCCCTTCAACTTCCCGGCCCTGGTCTTCGGCTGGTTCATTCCCTACGCCATTGCCGTGGGCAATACCTTCATCTTCAAACCCTCCACCCAGTCGCCCTATTTCATGCAGCTCATCTGCGAGATCTTCATGGAAATCGGGCTGCCCGCGGGCGTGGTCAACGTGGTGCACGGCAACCGCGACATTCCCGGTTCCTGGTATGAGGACCCGCGCATGGCGGGCGTCTGCCTGGTGGGCTCCACGCCCACGGCCAAAGCCATGGCCGCGGGCTGCGCCAAGGGGGCCAAGCGTTCCATGCTGCTGGGCGGGGCCAAGAACCTGCTTCTGGTCATGGAAGACAGCAATATGGACGTCTTCATCAACAACTTCCTCAATTCCTGCTACGGCTCCGCCGGGCAGCGCTGCTTGGCCGGGTCCATCGTGGCCGCCGTGCCGGAAGTTTACGAGGAAGTGCTGGAGCGCATGATCGAGGCCTCCAAGACCGTCAAGGTGGGCGACGCCTTTGACCCCGACGTCTACATGGGGCCGCTGATTTCCCGCAAGGCCGCGGACAATGTGCTCAATTACGTGGATATCGCCCTCAAACACGGCCAGGGCTGCAAGCTGGTTCTGGATCGCCGCCGGGTGGACCTGCCGGAAAAGAACAAGAACGGTTTCTTTGTCGGCCCCTGCATCATCCGCGACGTGACGCCCTGCAACCCCCTGTTCACCACCGAGGTGTTCGGTCCTCTGGTGGCCACCATCAAGGTGGCGGACATTCACGACGCCATCGAGCTGGTCAACAGTTCGGAATACGGCAACGGGGCCTGCATTTTCACCCAGAACATGCATTACGCGGAAGTGTTCAGCCGCGATACGGATGTGGGCATGGTGGGCGTCAACGTGGGCATCTGCGCGCCGCATCCCTATGTGCCCTTCGGCGGCATCAAGGGCTCCCTGCTCGGCACGGACAAGGTGCAGGGCAAGGGCGGCATAGACTTCTTCACCCAGCACAAGGTCACCACGACGCGCACCTATGATCCCAAGGGCAAGGCCGGTCAGGCCGCCCCGGTCGCGCCGCGCGTGCGCTCCTGCGTGGCTTCGTAGCGCATCAGGCTTCGCGGGGCGCGGCATGCCCGCGTCCCGCCCCGACACCCTCTCACCCTGGAGGCATGAGGATGAAACTGCGCAATCTTTTGGGTCCGGCCCTCGCGGCCGTGCTTTTCCTGGCCGCCGCGCCCGTGTTGCAGGCCAAGGAATTGGTCAAGGTTCCCATGGGCTGGATGAACGAAAACGAAACCTTCGCCGCCTGGCTGGCCCATGAACGCGGCTGGGACAAGGAAGAAGGCCTGGATTTCGAAGTCAATTATTTCAATTCCGGTATGGACATCGTCAACGCCACGCCCTCCGGTTCCTGGGTGGTGGCGGGCAACGGCGCGGTGCCCGGCGTCTGGGGCGGCCTGCGCTACGACACCTATGTGATCGCCATCGGCAATGACGAATCCTACACCAACGGCGTGCTGGTCCGCCCGGACAGCCCCATCGCCAAGGTCAAGGGCTGGAACAAGGACTTCCCCGACGTATTGGGCAGCCCGGAAACCGTGCGCGGCAAGACCTTCCTCTGCACCACCATGTCCTCGCCGCACATGGCCCTTTCCTCCTGGCTCAAGGTGCTGGGCCTCACGGACAAGGACGTGGTCATCAAGAACATGGATCAGCCCCAGGCCTTGGGCGCGTTTGAAAACGGCACCGGCGACGGCGTGGCCCTCTGGGCGCCGCACCTCTACGTAGGCGAAGCCAAGGGCTGGAGGCTGGCGGGCAACATCAAGAATTGCGGCCAGACCCTGCCCATTGTGATCCAGGCAGACAAAAAGTATGCCGACGCCCATCCGGAAGTCATCACCGGCTTCCTGCGCGCCTATATGCGCGGCATCCATATGCTCAAGAACGAGCCCGCCGAATCCCTGGTGCCCCTGTACCGCCGTTTCTTCATGGACTGGGCGGGCCAGCAGTACACCCCGGAAGTGGCTCTCAAGGACATCAAGACCCACCCGGTCTTCAACTATGAGGAGCAGCTCAGGCTGCTGGACAATTCCAAGGGCATGAGCGAGGCGCAGCAGTGGCAGCGGTACCTGGCCGCCTTCTTTACCCAGTTGGGCCGCCTCACCCCTGAGGAATATGAAAGGGTCAAGAACGCCGACTATGTGACCGACAAGTTTATGAAGATGGTCAAGACGCCCATTCCGCCGTACGCCAAGTAGCCTTGCGGGCGCTGTCCTCGCTTGAACGGCGGTGAACCCGGCCCCGCGCGCCCAGAGCGCGCGGGGCATTTTACATTCAAGGGCGGGATGAGCCCAGGGCGAAGCGTTTCCAGTCCACCCGCAGCAACACCCACAGAAGCATGGCGCACTGGACGAGCTGGGAGGCGATCATGGCCCAATAAACTCCGGCGGAAGAGCGCAGCACCACGTGCCCCAGCCACCACGAAAGCGGCAGGCGCACTCCCCATACGGCAAGCGCGTAACTCCACATGGGAGGATCAGATATATCTCCGCGCGTCCCGACAACGCGGCCTGCCCCCGCTGTTGGACTTCTCCACGGCTTTTGACGGCATCCGGATGCGGGCCCGGATGTAACATATCCCTCCTGAATTGAAAAAGCTCCCAACTATGATTATAGAATAAGGAACGCGTATTCCCGGTTATCGCTGCCGGGGCGGGGGCCGCGCATCCGGACGGCCCGGAAGGCGGCGGATTGCATATTGCCGGTTCCGCCCCGGGAAAGGCGGCTCCTCGGGCGAGAGGCGCGGCAAACAAGCCGCTCGTGGGCCCTGGCTGTGCGGCGCCGCTGTTGCGGCCGCGTTGCGGAAACGGCAGAGCGCTTGCGGCGGCATAGACATACAAGGAACTGATTATGATTTCTGTTATAAAACGGCGCGACTTTCTCCGTTTGAGCGCCATTGCGGCCATTGAAGCCGGGCTTTTCTCCATCGGCTTCCCTCGTTCCTCCCTGGCCGGGGCTCCGGCGAAAGAGGGCCTGGCCTATCTGACGGCTGTGGAACAGATACAATATTTCAGGGAAGGCGCGCTGTCCCCGGTGGACGTGCTCACGGCCCAGATTGAAAGAATAAACAAATATAACGGGCCGTTGAACACCAGCGGCAGGGAATTAAAAGACTATCTGAAATTCAATGGTCAGGTGAATGCCGTTACGTACGAGCATTTCGGCCAGGCCATGCAGGCCGCCAAGGAAGCGGAAAAACGCTATAAATCTGGTTCCGCTCGGGCCCTGGAAGGCGTGACCGTCGCCGTCAAGGACGAAAACGACGTGCGCGGCTGGCGCGTGACCATGGGCTCGGTGCTTCTGCAGGACGCTCCCCCGGCCGGGGAAAACGCCGCCATCATCGACATGCTGCTCTCTGAAGGGGCCATATTGCACATTCAGACCACAGTGCCGGAACTCTATATCCACAGCCAGACATGGTCCCGGCTGTGGGGCGTCACGCGCAATCCCTGGAACCTCCATTACGCGGTGGGCGGCTCCTCCGGCGGGTCCGGGGCGGCCTTGGCGGCCGGATTCACAACTCTCGCCACAGGCTCGGACATGGGGGGCTCGATTCGGATTCCCGCATCGCTTTGCGGGCTCTACGGCTTTAAGGCGCCTTTCGGCCGTGTTCCCACTTCCGAGACCACCTTTGAGACGCTCGGGCCCCTTGCCCGGACCTTTGACGACATGGTGCTGATGCAGAATGTGATCACCGGGCCGCATCCCAAGGTGCATGCCGCCCTGCGGCCGAAACTGGACTATCCGCGCACGTACGGGGGTCTTAAGGGCGTGAGAATCGCGCTTGATTATTTCGAGAGCTGGATACCGGAGGGCATTGATCCTTCGGTCCGGGAAGCGCTGGCGGATGCCGCGGCCGTTCTGCGCGGCCAGGGGGCCGTTGTGGACGAGGTCAGGCTGGGCTGGAGCTACGCGGGCCAGTACAAAACCTTCATGCACGGCCTGCTTTCCACCGGGATCGGCGCCATGCTGCTGAACGCCGGGCAACATCGGGACAAGCTCACCAGCTACGCCGCGCATTTCCTCAAGGAGGCGCGCAACGGCGGCCCGGAGGCCATGGCAGCCGCCGACGAACTTGCGACCCGGCTCCATCGGCAGTTGCAGCAGGATGTTTTCGGCAAGGGGTATCGCGCCCTGCTCATGCCCACTCTGGCAACGCCGTATTTCCCGGCGGACAACGATCCCACCACCGACACGGTGATGGTGAACGGCAAACCCGTCAAAGGAATGGCGCACGTGCTGACGTATATCTGGAACCTGCTCAGCCGCTATCCCGTGGTGGATGTGCCGGTGGGCATTGCCGGGAACAATATTCCCATCGGCATGCAGGTGGTGGGAAACACTTTTGACGACCTCGCCGCGTTCCAGGTGGCTTCCGGCTATTCCCGGGCCGGGCTGCATCTGTACAAAGGCGACCTGTTCCCTGATTACCGAAATAAGGCCTGATCTGAAAGGGGGCGCGCTCCCAACGCGCCCCCTCCTCCGTGGTCATAAGCATTGCCTGGGTCAGGCCTGTCTGCCCAGGTCGTAAGCGGCTTTCAGGGCGGCGGGAACGTTCTGAATTTCACCAACACCGGTCACGCCCACGCCCCGGACCACGCCTTTCAGGCGGGCCTTTTCAAAACAGTCGATCCAGCCCTGCAGACCCTTGACCGCGCCGTCCATGGCGCTTTCCGCCCCGTCCGCCGCACTGGCCAGCAGATAAATATCCCGGAAGGCGTAGTCCGAGGGGAAGAGGGGGTTCGTGCGGTCGAGCAGGGTCTTCATCTGGCCGCACATTTCATAAAAGTAAATGGGCGTGGCAAAGACGATGACCTCGGCGGACCGCATGGTTTGCGCAATGGCATCCGCATCGTCGCGGATGACGCAGCGCTGTGTTTTCTGGCAGGCCAGACAGCCTCTGCAAAAGCCGATGGTTTTGTCGTACAGAACTATTTTTTCCACCTGATGGCCTGCCTCCCGCGCGCCCTCGGCAAAGGCGTCGGCCAGGCCGTCGGAATTGCCGCCCTTGCGCGGGCTGGTGGAAAGGATCAGAATTTTTTTGCTCATACTGGTCTTACCTCGCTTGGTTTCCGGCTTGGAGCGGCTGGATGCCCTCGCCTCTGCCGGGTTTTCAGCTGTTGCGTCAGATATAAGCCCGACCTTGGGCTCCATGAAGCAATAAAATTATCCATTTTTTGCCTGATTCTGCCGTGAGCTTCCCCTCTGCCGCCGCCTGTGCTAGCTGGGAGAAAACAACGTTTCTTGCGGAGAAAGCCATGCAGACAGACGGGATCGCCATGCGGGAAGAGGCCATGCGGGAGGCCAATGAGCGCCTGAAGACGACGCTCATGCGTCTGGCCCCGGAGCCGGGCAGGCAGTCCACGGCCGTGGAGGGCCTGACGCTGACGCGCTGGAACGCGGCGAATATGGTGGATACCTGTTTTTACGCTCCGTCCGTCGGCCTGATCGTGCAGGGCCGCAAGAAGTCCGTGATCGGGCGTGAGATCTTCCGCTACGGAGAGCTGGACTGCCTGGTCAACGGCGTGGACATGCCGAGCGAGAGCCGGATACTCGGGGCCTCGCCGGAGCAGCCGCTGCTGGCCGTCTCGCTGGTGATCAACCGGGCGCTTGCCACGGAACTGGCTTCAGTGGCGGCATCCTCTTTCGATGCTCCGGGCGGCCGCTGTCTCGGCGTGTCCGTGGCCAGGGTCGAGCCCGACGTCCACGACGCCTTTGCGCGCCTGGTCGACTTGCTGGACAGGCCCGAAGAGGCGGCCCTGATGGCCCCGCTGCTGGTGCGGGAGGTCCTCTTCCGCGTGCTGGCCGGGCCGCAGGGCGGGGATCTGCGGCGGCTCCACACGGTCGGTTCCCACGGGCATCAGGTGGCCGAGGCCATAATCTGGCTGCGGGCAAACTACATGCGGCCCCTGTCGGTGGACGCGCTGGCCGCGCGGGTCGCCATGGCCACGTCCACCTTTCACCGCCAGTTTAAAAAGGTGACGTCCCTGAGCCCTCTGCAATTCCAGAAGCGTTTACGGCTCTATGAGGCCCAGCGCCTGATGCTCAGCCGCAATCTGGACGCCAACCACGCGGGCCGTGCCGTGGGCTATGAAAGTTCCTCGCAGTTCAGCCGTGAATACAGCCGTCTGTTCGGCGCGCCGCCGCGCAGGGATTTGGTCAGGATGTTGGGCGAACCCCAGACGACACCCTCATCAGAGCAAAGTAAGAGCCCCTAACCGGACGATATCCGCCGTCGCGCAAAAGTCAGGCGACATTTTTCTGAATGCCCGCCTGACTTTTATGCCGTGTTTTTTGGCTTCAGGGGAGCTGCTCCCTGTCCTTGGCGTACAGCGTAAAAATGCCTCTGACCAGGCCTGCGGCCGCGAGGAGAAACGTCACGGCGATCAGAAAGATGCCGCTGATGCCGAAGTCGTCAAAAGTCAGGCCGCCCACGGCGGCCACAAGGCCGATGGAAAACTGGGTGACCGCCACGGAGATGCCGCCCGCCAGTTCCGCCTTGTCGGCGAGCGTGCGGGCAATCCAGGCGGACCAGCTGACCGGGATGAAGCCGAAGAGGAATCCCCAGGCCATGACCAGGATCATGTTCAGCGGGCGGTTCTGCACGTAAAACAGCAGGATTGCCACAGCGGCAAGCGCGAGGTGCACGCCGAACAGGGTAGGCCGGAACCATTTGCCCAGAACAAAACCGGCGGCCAGGGTGCCGAGGCAGTTGGCGATGCCGAAGGCCAGGAGCACTGAGGACAGCGCGGCGGGTTGAAGCGCGAGATCATGCTCCAGAAACGGCCTGAGATAGGTGAAAAAGACGTGATAGCCGCCGTAACTGAAAATGGTGCCGCCCATGCCCGCCAGCACCCAGTTCCGCCGCAACAGGGCGAACATGTTGCTGAAGCTGTTTCCGGGGCGGGACGGCAGCGGCGGGATGACCGCGAACTGCCAGGCGTACATGACGCCGCCCAGCAGCGAGGTGAGCAGAAAGACGTTGCGCCAGCCGAGCAGATGGCCGAGATAGCTGGCCAGGGGCAGGGAAAGAATGGTCGCCACTGAAACCCCGGCGTACACGATGCTCAGCGCGCGGGGAAGATCCTTTGCGGGCACCAGCTGCAAAGTGACCGCCGGGGCCATGGACCAGAAGCCCCCCACGCAGATGCCCAGCAGGCCGCGTCCGGCCAGGAGGACGTAATAGTTCGGGGCCAGGGCCACAAGCAGATTTGAGACAATCAGCAGCAGCGAAAAGGCCAGCAAAATGCGTCGCCTGTCCATGCCCCTGGTCAGCGGTGAAAGAAGCAGGCTGGTGAGTACGGCGAAAACGCCTACGGCGGTGACCGTCTGCCCGGCCATGCCTTCGGTGACGGCCAGGTCCCGGGCCATGGGCGTCAGCAGGCTGACGGGCATGAATTCCGCCGCGATGAGACATGTGACGCCCATGAACAGGGAAAACACGGCGGACCAGTGCGCCGTATCGCTCTGAAAAACGGCAGTGTGCGCGTTCATCTGATGGCATCTCCGGCCGGAGCCCCGCAAGCGGCGCGGAACCCCGGCATTTTTTCATAAGGGCTTACTTCAGATTTTCGCTGAAAAAAGCCGTGAGCTTGTCAAAGGGAATGCGGTCGAGCCGGTCGTAGAGATCGACGTGCCCGG
The DNA here is from genome assembly GCF_001553605.1 of Desulfovibrio fairfieldensis. Lineage (NCBI taxonomy): Bacteria > Pseudomonadati > Thermodesulfobacteriota > Desulfovibrionia > Desulfovibrionales > Desulfovibrionaceae > Desulfovibrio > Desulfovibrio fairfieldensis. Next base: position 2,869,491 of record NZ_CP014229.1, on the reverse strand, counting down.
CATCCGGAACAATGAAGAGTTCCTTGGGTTCGGCCGCGAGCCGGTATGCATCTTCACTGAACTCCACGGAGTGGGCCTTTTCACCGGCGATGAACAGCAGGGGACGCGGAGAGATCGTTTCCAGGTCCGCGAAGGGATAAAAATTCATGAATTTGACGTTGCTGGTCAGAGTCGGGTGGGTCGTGAGCAGGGGCGACGAGCCCTTGGGCGTGAATTCGCCCCGCGGCGTGCGGTAGAAGTCGTAAAATTCGCGCTCAACCGGGGTGGAGTTTGCATGCAGTTCATGCACGCTCCCGCTGGTATATTTGGTTTCGCCGCCGCTGAACTCCACATAGCGCTGTTCCGACGCCTCCCGGAGGATCTGCTTGCGTTGCCCCGGCGTCAGCGCGTGCCGGAGCCCGTTGCGGTTGGCCGCGCCCATATCGTACATGCTGACCGTGGCAATGGCTTTCAGGCGCGGGTCAACCTTGGCGGCGCTGAGCACAAAGCTCCCGCTGCCGCAAATCCCGATGGCCCCGATCTGTTCCCTGTCGACAAAGGGCCTGGTGCCGAGAAAATCCACGGCGGCGCTGAAATCCTCGGCATAGATGTCCGGGGAAACGGCATTGCGTGGCTCGCCCTCGCTTTCCCCCCAGAAGGAGAGGTCCAGGGAAAGGGCCACGAAACCTTGTTCCGCCATCTTGGCGGCATACAGGTTCGCGCTCTGCTCCTTTACCGCGCCCATGGGATGCCCCACAATGACGGCGGGATGTTTCAGATTCTGATCCAAGGCCTTGGGCAGGAAGAGATTGCCCGCAACAGTCATTTTGTACTGATTCTTGAATGTGACCTTTTGCATGCTGACTGCCTCGCCGGTGTAAAAGTTGTCGGCCCCCTGGGGCGTGCCCTGGGCAAGAGCCGGAATGCCGCCGAAGGACAATATGCCCAGCACGGCGGCCGTTATGCCGAGTAATCGGAATCTGCGCATGCTCATTTCTCCTTGAGTGTGTGGAGCGTCGTCGAATATTCTGTTGCCTGCCGGATCAACGCCGCCCGGCGGGACGCTCACCATGGCCTGCTGTATAGCGCGGTCCGCCGCGGGCGGTGTAGATATGGAATTATCCGTTTTTTGCACGATTCTGCCGGGGCTTTTGCCCTTGCCCGGCCTGGGGTATTCTGGCACGCACGGCAAAGATCAGGAGATGCTGCGGTGAACGAGCTCAAAGACGGCGCTGGGGCCGGAAGAACCGATGCCCTGCTCAGGGAGATGTGCTTGCGGCGCATGCCCGCGCCCGGCGATTATCCCACGCCCGTGCCGGGTTTTGTCCTGCATCGGCGGGATGAGCCCCACAAGCCGGAAAACTGCTTCAACAGGCCCATTCTGGCCGTCACCGTGCAGGGGGCCAAACGGACGGTGGCGGGGGGCGAGGAGTATCGCTACGGCGCGGGGCATTGTCTGCTCGCGGGCGTGGACATGCCGAACATGAGCCACATTACGGACGCCTCGCCGGAGAGGCCCTATCTGGTGCTCTCCCTGGACCTGGACAGCCATCTGACCGCGCGGCTCGCTGCCGGTCTGCCTCCGGCGCGGGCGCGCGAGGCTCTCAAGGGCAGTGCCGTGAGCCCCACGGACCCGGAAGTGCTCAGGGCTTTTCTGCGCCTGATGGAGCTGCTGGACAGGCCGGAGCATATTCCGGTGCTCGCGCCCATCACGCTGCGGGAGATACATCTGCGCCTGCTCCTGGGTCCGCAGGGCGAGCTGCTCCGGGCCCTCAATACCCAAGGCACCAAGAGCAATCAGGTTTTTCAGGGCATCAACTGGCTGCGCGACAACGTCAAAGCGCCTCTGGACGTGGATGCGCTGGCAAGGCGTCTGAATATGGCCCCGCCCACATTCCGCAAACACTTCAAGGCCGTTACGGGCATGAGTCCCGGCGCGTATCACAAGCATCTGCGGCTCTATGAGGCGCAGCGCCTTATGCTGGTGGAGACGGCGGACGCGGCGCGCGCCGCCTACGCCGTGGGCTATGAAAACCTGCCCCAGTTCTACCGTGAGTATAAGCGGTTGTTCGGCGCGCCGCCCGCACGGGATGCGCGTCGCTTGCGGGAAAAGGCTCCGGCCTGACTGCCGCGTCCACAAGACAGAGCCCCCGCGCGGAGTGACCCGCGCGGGGGCTTTTGCATACCGGGACCTAGGCCTGTTGACACTGTAGAATTTTTGCCCGCTCGCCACATCAGATTTCACCTGCATTTTCGGCTGAGTGCCAAAAGAGTGCACTCCCTCAAAGCAGGCTTATCTTCCTTGCGAGCGAACAAAAATTCTACAGTGCCAACAGGCGTTAGAGCAGAGTAATATTGAAATGGTCTGGCATACTATTACGGATTCTGAGCCAGAATCAGCTCCACCTCATCCACGCTGAGCCCGGCGTTGCGGGCGATCTGGCGGCTGGACAGGCCCTTGCGGCGGCCGTTGAGAATGATTTCGCGCAGAAACTGCGGCGAACGGCAGATGCCTTCGGCCTGTTCCAGCAGGCGGCGCAGTTCCTGGGCGCGTTCTTCCAGTTTTTCGTCCAGGCCGCGCAGTTCGGCCTGGCGCTGGGCGAAGGTCGCCACGATTTCCCGCTCCAGGCGCGCGTTCATCTCAATGCGGGCCAGCAGGCTTTCCTGATTGCCCTGCAAGGTGTTGAGCAGGGTTTCGGAGCGGCGCAGGCGCAGATAAAAGAAGAGCACGCCGCCCAGGATGAGCAGTTCCAAAAGGGAAAAGACAATGACCAGCGCGAGAAAAGGAGTGACGTTCATACTTTGACGTTCAGCAGATTGCCCACCAGCGGCGAGGGAGAGGCGCGCGGTTCGTCGTCTTCGGCGTCGTACGGCTGGGGCCGTTTGCGGCGGCGGCTGCCGAACTGCGCGTTGCCGCCGCCGCGCCCGTCGGGCGCGATGTTGGGGCCTTCGGCTTTTTCTGTTTTTTCGATTTGTTGCTGTTGCTGACGGGCCATTTCAGCGGCCAGAACCCGCGACATCGCCAGCGAGGCCTGGGGGGCCACGGCGGCGGCATTGGCCAGGGGAGCGGCCAGGCCCGTCTGGGCATAGAGTACGGCCATGGTGGCGTCGACGCTCATGGCGATTCCCCGGGCGCCCTTCAGGACGCCCTCATCCGAACTACGGTACTTCCCTATTCATTCAGATAGCTTTCAAACAGAATATCCTCGATCTTGCCATGCGTCAGATAGTCGTTCAGCACGGAGGTCAGATCCTGCTTGATGGCCGGGCCGTTGCGCGGGTCCATCAGATATTCGTTGCTCTTGCTGCGCAGATAATAATACATGGCGTCGCGCAGGGAAATCATCTTCTGGTCCATTTCCTTGCCCAGGCCGGCGTCCTTGCTCACGGCGGAAAATTTGCAGACCAGAAAGCGGGTTTTGCTTTTGCCGTCATCGCGCGGCACAAGGAAGGGAGCGAACTCCTTGATGTAATCCGGCTTGGTTTTCACCGTGGGCTTGGAGGGCACCACGATGACCTCGGGCTTGAGCGCATCCGGCGCGGGCGGCGGCGTGCGCAGAAAAAACCACCAGGCGGCCGCGCCCAGAATCAGCAGCAGGCCGACGACCGCCCCGGCGGCCAGCAGGAACAGCTTTTTTTTCTTTTGCTTGGCCTGGGCGGCGGCCTGATCCTCAGGCTCGGCGGGAAGGTTGTCTTCCTGTTCAGCGGGCAGATCATCTTCCGTCGGCTGGAGGAAGGGCGCGTCGTCAAGGTCCAGCTCCACCTTGGTCTGGCCGAGGCTGGGGCCCAGGCTGACCTGTACTTCGTCCTTGGGCGGGGCTGTTTTGAGTTCGGTTTCGTCTGCCACGCGTTTACTCCCGGGCGGCCCGGCGCATCTTGCAGTCACGCATGGCGGCCATGCATGCAGGAAGGGCTCGGAAAAAATTCCGGCGGAACGGCGTTGCCGCGCTTACGGATGCGGCGGGCCCTGCGCAAAAACGCGGGCCGCGAACATGCGGGCGTGTCCTGCGGGTGACGGCGGTCCGCTTAAGTCCAGAGGCGGCGGCATGGCTTTGCTGTTCGCCGCGATTCCAGGCGCGGCGTGCGCTAGGGAAAAATTTTGTCGATTTTCTGTTTCATGGTGTCGGCGGTGAACGGCTTGACGATGTAATTGGACACCTTGGCCTGCACCGCTTCGATGATATTTTCCTGCTGGGCCTCGGCCGTGACCATCAGAAAGGGAATGTCGGCGAACTGCTCGCTGGCGCGCACTTTGCGCAGCAGATCAATGCCGGTCATCTGGGGCATATTCCAGTCGGAAACGATGAACTCGACCTTTTCCCGGTTGAGAACTTCCCAGGCCGTGGTGCCGTCGTCGGCCTCCACCACGTTATTGAAGCCGAGCTGGCGCAGAATGTTGCGCACAATACGGCGCATGGTGGAAAAGTCGTCCACGACGAGGACACGCATATTGGGATTGTAAGGCATGACATATACTCCTTCGACGATCCGGGCAAAATAGCCGGAGACGCTGGCGCGTCCGCGCCGCAAAGGCCGCAGTCCGGTTCCGCTACATTTCCGCGGTGCCGTACAGACTGGCAAACTCTTTGCGCAGGCGGCCCAGAGCCTGCGAATGCAACTGCGAGACGCGGCCTTCGGTAATACCCATGATTTCAGCCGTTTCACGCATGTTTAATTCGTCTGTATAATATAATGAGAGTACCAACTTTTCTCTAGGCGTCAAGCGTTCGATCAGCGGGGCCACGCGTTCCACAAGTTCCCGCAGGGCCGTATTGCTGTAGGGTTCGCCGCCGCTTTCCGGACCGTCGCCGGCCAGGGTGTCCTGTATGGCGTCCAGGGAGAGCCAGAGCTGGTTCTGCAAGGCTTCCAGGCCCTGGCGCACATCGCGCAACTCCAGGCCGGTGATATCTTGCAGTTCCTCCTCAGTGGCCTGGCGGCCCTGCTCGTGCTCCACTTTGCGCATGGCCTCGTCCAGCACGCGCACGCGCTGGCGCAGGGAGCGGGGGAACCAGTCCAGGCGGCGCAACTCGTCCAGCATGGCCCCGCGGATGCGGTTTTCCGCGTAGGTCTCAAAGCGGATGCCCAACTGCGGACGAAATTTGCCCAGAGCTTCCATGAGGCCCAGAGTGCCGGAGCTGATCATCTCGCCCAATTCCACGCTGCGGGGCAGCTTGGATTTGAGCCGCAGAGCCAGAAAGCGGATCTTGGGCGCGTAGTGCCGCACCACCTCTTCCTGTTCCGCCGAGGAGAAATCCTCCCAGGCTGTGGCGCCGGTTTCAAGCGCTTCCCAGGGACTTACCTGTTGTGCTTGCGCTGTGCCGGTTTTCATGTCGTGTTCCTTTCCGGTTCGTGCCTCTTCTTCCTCCGGCATGCCCGCATGCCGCGTTGTGTTGCCGCCGTCCTCAGCCCGCCCGGCCGGACGACGGAGTAATAATCCCGTTGAGAGTATTGTATCGTATCGCTTTCATTCTCTTGCATGCCGCCGTGACGCGGGTATCAATGAAAGAGCAGTTTCTTCCAGAAAAATTTGATGTTGCCGTCCAGGTTTTTCGGCGCTTCCCAGGCCGTAATGCTTCTGGCCAGTTGCATCACGGCTTTGGCCGCCGGGCTCTGGGGCTCGCTGACGCAGAAAGGCAGCTGCTGCACCACGGCCTTGCGCACGCCCGTGTCGCGCGGAATCACGCCCACCAGGTCCAGGGAGACGCCGCTGAGAAAGTGGTCGCAGGCCTGGTGCAGGCGGATGAACATGTCCTTGGCGGTCTTGAGGTCCGGGGCCATGTTGACGCAGACCTTGAAATGCTCCACCCCGTGGGTCAGCTTGAGTACCTTGATCAGGGCGTAGGCGTCGGTCAGCGACGTGGGTTCGGGGGTGAGCACCACCAGTCGTTCCTGGGCGGCCAGGTTGAAATAGAGCACATTGTCGCTGATGCCCGCGCCGGTATCCACAATAAGATAATCCAGCTCATCCTCCAGCTCGCCCACGGCTTCCAGCAGTTCCAGCTTCTGGCCTGTGGACAGGGTGAGCATTTCGCTCACGCCCGAGGAGGCGGGCAGAATGGAAAAGCCGTAGGGCGTGGGAAAGAGGATCTCCCGCAGTGACGCGCCCTCGTGAAAGAGGTGGAAAAGGTTTTTCTGCGGGGTCAGGCCCAGCAACACGTCCACATTGGCAAGGCCCAGGTCCGCGTCGATCAGCGCCACGCGCTTGTTAAGCTGGGCCAGGCAGAGCGCCAGGTTGACCGAAAGATTGGTCTTGCCGACGCCGCCCTTGCCGGAAGTGACGGAAAATACCAGGGGGAATGTGCCGCTCATCTGTCTGCTCCGCATTGTTTGTATGGGCTCGGTCAGGCTCTGGCCGCTTGGCCGGGGATTTGCCGTTTGAAGATCAGCCGCCAGATCAGCGGTTCCGTGGCCGGGGCGAGGCTTTCCTTGAGCTCCGCGCCGAAGGACAGCGCCGAAACCGGCAGCCCGGCCGCGCAGGCCACATTGACGATGCTGCCGAAGCTCACGGCCTCGTCCAGTTTGGTCCAGACCAGACTGCCCGACCCGTCGCTCTGATAGCGCCGTAAAAATTCCTGTGTCTGAAGCGCGTCGCAAAAGGGCGAGAGCACCAGATGCGTGGCGGTCTCCGGCATGTCCAGGCCCATGTCCGCCCGCCACTGGGCGAGATTTTGGCCGCGCGCCAAGCCCGGCACGTCCACGAACACGGCCCGGGCGTTTTTGGCGGCGGCCAGGGCCTGTTCCATGCCGGCCCTGTCCGGGGCTTCCATATAGGTGAAGTTGGAAAGCTCCGCCCAGTGGCGCAAGGTCAGGCGGCCGTTGCCGCGCAGGCAGTCGGCGTTGATGAAGGCGATGCGCGCTTCGGGCTCGTTTTTGCGCAGATGCAGGGCAAAGCGCAAACCGGTGCTGGTTTTGCCGAAGCCGAAAGGCCCCACCAGCAGATGCACGCGCTGGCCCCACTGCGCCGGGCCCCAGGCCTTGACCGGCACCATGCCGCAGAGACATTCCAGTACCGACGCGCCGGGATCGGCCAGCAGGCGCTTGTACAGATCCACGGCCACGGCGTCGGAAACGCCCTCGCGTTGCAGGTACTCCAAGGCCACGCGTTGCCGGGGGGTGAGGCGCTCCAGCTGGATGGCGGGCTTCATCAGGGCAAAAAGCTGGTCCTTGATCTGCATCCACTCCTTGTGCCATTCGCCCCAGCCGCTGGGCGCGCCCGAAGCCGCTCCGGTTTCGCCGGGGGCCTGCCGCTCAAGCCCGGCGGTGATTTCATGACAGACCACGCCGTTCTTGCGGTAGGTACGGTTGCCCAGGATGACGGCCTCAGGCCCCATTTCAGCCTTGATCCGGGCAAGAACCTCTTGCGATGTGGCGCCGGTGAATGTCTTTACCTGCATGGTCCGTTCCTTTGCCTCGCGGCTTGCGCCGCCGGTTGTTGCCTGTACGTGCCGTCCGCCGTGTCGCTTGTCTGACGGCGAAAAGAGAAATGCAAAATAGGGGCCAAAATAAAAACGTCCTCCCGTAACGAAGGAGGATATTTTTGTTTCGACCCCGGATGAGAAGCCCCGGAGGCGGTTTTTGTTTCGGCCCCGGAAAAAAGCCGTTCAGGCGGCGGAACAATCCCGAGCAGCATTTCCCGCAGGGCCGCCTTTTTTCTGCTGCTCTTCCAGGCGCGCCACACGCGCGTTCAGGTCGCTGTTTTCCTTCCAGAGACGGCGGTTTTCCGTGTTCAGCTCCCGCCGTTCCTCTTCCAGCTTTTCCAACTTTTCTTCCAGCTTCAGGCAACGCGCACAGTACGGCGCGGCCGTTTCCGGCGGCGGGCCTGATTCCTGCGGGCGGGGCGCGGCGTCGGCGCGCATGGGGCCGCGCCCGGAGAGCAGCCATTCGACTGAAAATCCGGTCTGCCGACAAATTTTCAGGGCCACGTCCGTGTTGGGCAGATTTTCGTCCCGCTCATAGCCGCCCAGCGAGCCCTTGCTGACGCCGATCAAGGCCGCGAAAGCCCCTTGCGGGGTTTTGCCGCGCGCCAGACGGATGCGTGCTCCCAGCGTGTCCATAGAATAAATTTCCGTCGCCCGGAGATCTATCCTATCTGACTGAAATTTTGGAACAAAAAACAGAATTTCAGAATAATAATAGGATAAATTTTACTTTCTGGTCAATATTTCAGTTGAATTGACTAAAATTTTGTTCTAACCAGAAATTGCGGGCGGTAAAAGTTCGTATTTCGCAAGCCGACTTTACCCGCCCCGCATTCGGAAAGCAATGTCCGGTTCCGTCCGGCGCGGCTGCTGCCGCGCGCATCCTTCAGGATGACGGACGGCCCGGAAGGGAGGCGGCATGGCGGCGAAACGCTGACATCTTTTTTGGGGTCCGGAGCGCCCGTAAGGGTTCTCCGGACGTGTCCTTTTTTGCGGCCGGTAAAGACCGGAAGGCTTCAGACGCGCCGAAAACGCGTGGTCTTGTTTTGCGCTCTCACGGCGGCGGAGCCCGGCCCGGAACCGGGGCCGTTCAGGCCAGAGGCGTTATTCCGGACCTGAAAAGCAGAAAAAACGGTCTGTTATACTGCACTTCCGACAGATATCGAAAATGTCCGCACGCATATCCAGTGGATATGTATACAATTCATCGACAGATGTACTGTCAATGAGTGCTTGAATGATGATACTTTCAGCCGCATAAATTTGCAATAACATCTCGCTGATAAAAAATCACAAATTTCTACTTTATAAAAATACTCATTATTTCACCAAGATAGCTCTCCCACAAATTCTCGAAGCCCAGCCGGAAACCGACAGTACATCTGTTGGTAAAGGAAGGGAGCATTGGGCTCCGTATGAATTCTTGAGGAGCGGATGCTCCTGGGAGGTATGCTATGCTGACGAAAGGCGCTATCGGAAATCTTGTCAATAAATATCGGGCTGTACTTAAAAAATGCCGCCTGCTGAACTTGTTCGGCACCCTGGCCCTGACGGGCGCGCTGACCGTGGGCGCGGCGGGCATGGCCGGGGCGGCTTCCGTACCTGCCCCTTGGGATGAGGACGTCGTGAATGTCAGCGACGCCACCCATAAAGATGTTCCGGTTATGCCCATGATCCAGGACATCGAAGGCGTCGGCGCGCAGAACATCAACGCCACCACACTGAACATCCTGAACGGCGGTGAACTGGTGTTAAAGGACGGCGCGCGTCTTGCTCACTACAATTATAGCCATACCGGAAATCCGGCCATTGTGGGCATGTCCGTGAACATGAGCGGCGGCTCGCTGACCATCACGAACGGTTCGGGCTTTTCAAGCATTGACGCGAACACCGCGCACATAGGTGGTGGCGAAATCACTCTGACGGGCACTACGGACGGTCCTTGGGAAAATGCCGCCTACATCGGCGCCTACAAGGGCATGGACATCACCGGCGGCACCGTCAACATGGGCGTCAACAGCGAATTGTTTGCCGGAAATCACCTCTCCATTACCGGCGGCACCATCAACATGCAGGGCACCGGCACCAGCGGCGGTTTCGGCAACAACGCGGCCCATATCATGTTTACCAGTGAGAACACCATCGGCGGCACGACCGTCATCAATGTGGACGCCGGCAAGTACGGCGTGATGAGCGCCCCGACGCTGAACATGACCGGCGGCAAACTCAACGTAAATGGCAATCTGCTGCTTCAGCCGGACACAGGCGAGAGAGGCGCTAGTGTCGTGTATGACGGCAGCGCCGACGACGGCAAGAGCGGCGTCTTCAACCTTTCCTCCGGCGACGTGACCGTGGCGAAGGACGGCGCGCTCTACGCTCCCTATACCCAGATCAACCAGGAAGGCGGCACGCTGACCGTCAAGGGCACGCTCTGGACGGAAAAGCCCGACGGCAGCGCGGACGGCACGCAGGACAACTTCAGCTATACCAACAGCGGCTACAGCCTTTCCGACGGCAAACTTGTGGTCAAGGGCGACGCCTCCGCCAACAGCGGCGGCAGTCACGGTCAGCTCAACGGCGACATGCAGGTGGGCAATCTGGAAATCAGCGGCGGAACGGTTGAAATCGGCCTTGCCGAGGGCGGTTCCGTGACAGCCTGGGACAACGGCCCCCGGTTGGGCGGCTACGGCGTGAACAACGAAAGCCGGACCGATATTTCCGGCGGCACGGTGACCCTGGGCACTTCCGGCGTGCTCTTTGCCGGTGTTGAGGCCTGGAAATCCGGCGAAAGCGGCCAGATGAATCTTTCCGGCGATGCCAAGATCGTCATGGACGGCACGAATTCCGTGCTCTATGCCTCTTCCACGGATGCTGGCACGGACTTTGTGTCCCTGAATATCAGCGACAACGCCGGCATTACGGTAAACGCGGGCAAGACCGGCTACATTCTGGCCCGCGAAACCAATATGAGCGGCGGTTCCATTGATGTGGCAGGCGCCCTGACCGTGGCCGGGAAATCCGCGAAGGGCGGCACTGTGGACGCCGGGCTCTCTGTGGCCAAGGGCGGCGAGTTCAACCTTTCCGGCGGCGCTATTACCGTGGCCGACAAGGGCAAGCTGGATTTCGCCACGGGCGGGGTGAATGCGACCCTGACCGGCGGTTCTGTCACTTATAACGGCGGTGCGGACGGCCAACTGGCCTTCCATGGCCTGACCCTGGCCGGCGGCGCGCTGAACGGCGTGGACAGCCTGACCGTGGACTCTTCCGTAGCCGCTAAAGGCGTGAGCGCCTCCACTCTGACCGTGGGCGGCAGCGGCAACGCCGCCAAGGCCGACCTGACCTTGGCGACGTTGACCCAGAATGCGGGCGCGGTGGCCGTGAACAACGGCAGCCTGACCGTGGACAGCCTGAACCAGAGCGGCGGCACGCTCACGGTGGGCGGCGCGGGCGCTGACGGCAAGTTGACGGTGACCGGCACAACTGCCGGAACGTCACTGAAGACTACCGACGTAACGGTTAACAATCTTGGTACGTTGGACGTCCAGAGCGTCGTTACAGGCACGTTCTCCAGCGATGTCTTCACCAGAAATGCCTCGGTCGCCCAGGCTGAGGTCAACGCGGGCGGCACCCTGAAAGTGAACGGCTTTGCTGAGATGAGTAAAGCTGCGTTCTTGGATATGAAAGGAAAGTTAGTAGCTGGTGACGGTCTGCTGGATCTTGGCAGCACGAAAATCACAGGACTGGTGGCAACGGATACATCAGGCAACAAAACGGTTGCCTTTGATGAGGTAAAAACAGGCGGAAGCACCGGCGGCGTCAAAAACGATGAAACCCTGCAGGCTACCGTTACCGGGGCGAGCAGTGCAACGTCTCTCACGGGCGGCTACAACAAGGTCGTGACCAGCGATTCGCTCAAGACTGAATCCGGAACCCTGCAACTGGCCGGTAATGCCAACGGTGGAAATATTGTAGACAAGTCCGGCGCCGCTGCTGACATTAGTGTGGGTGACAATTCCGCCGCTAAAGACGCGGTCGTTACGCTCGGCACCTCTGACGCTGACAACAGCGGCAAGGTGGGCAATGTGACCCTGGCAGTCAATAGTACCGGCACAGCCACGCTCAATGCGGTGGGCAGCGGCAACGCCTTTTTCTCGACAGGGACGATTAACGGGAACGGCGCGGTTAATGCCGCCGGAGCGACCCTCACGGCGGACAGCATCGGCGCGACCGCTGTGGTAGCCGAGGTTAACGGCATCGGCGGCACTGTGTTTTCCAAAGGCGTCATCAAGGCTGATAAGCTGACCGCCGACAACGGCACAGTCAGGGCCGAAGGTGACATCACTGTTACCAGCGCTGTGACCGGCCTGAACAACGGCCTGGTCCATTCCGCCACCGGCGACGTGACCCTGACTGCTGGCGCGAGCAACGCCAGCGGCGCGATTGTCGCCGACGCGGGCAATATCACGGCCAGCAGTCAGAATATCACTGCCGCTGCTGACGAGGATCTTACCCTTTCCGCCGAGAAAGGCACGATTGCTGCCAAGGACGTCACCGCCACCAACGTACAGGCCAAGACCCTGACCGCCACCGGCGCGGTGACCGTGACCGACGGCGTTCTGATTGCCACGGGTACCGGCGCGGATGCCAGCTCCGTGGACGGCACTCTGAACTTGAGCGATGCCACCGCTCGGGTGGGCGATCTGGACGTGACCGGCGCGGCTACCATTGAGGGCGGCAGCTTCACGGGCAACGCCGTGACCCTGTCCGGCGGCGGCGAAATCAGCAACGGCGCGCAAGTCACGGTGGATACGCTGACCGGCGCTGGACAGACCATCAAGGTGGGTTCGGACACAGACACCGTGGCCACCAGCCTGACGGTCAACACTCTGGACATGGCGGGCGGCAGCCTGCTTATCGACCCGGCCTGGACTTCCGGCTCCAACGTGATGGCTGTCGGCGACTTTGACAGCGGCGACATCGATGTGCTTGCGGGCGTGGGCCAGAATTCCATGCTGCTTATCGGCAGCGCGGACGCGAACTGGCTGACCTCCCAGGTCAATGCCGCGACCAACGGCGCGGGCCTGACCCGGAACGGCGTGGATTCCGTGCTGGGTATTTACAGTTCCCAGACGCTGGATAACACCAATGGCGGCATTCAGGTGGACGGCACCAAGACGAATAGCGGCGTCACTTCGCTGAGTCCCGCCGCCAACACTGCCGACTTCTCCGGCAAATCCCTGCTGGTGGTCAACGCCGACGCGGCGACCGGCGGCAATGTGGCTCTGACCGCGACCGGCGGCACGCTCAACCTGACCGACGGGGCGAAACTGCGCATCGCCGGGGCGAAAATCGGTGCGGACTACACTGTGGTGGATGGTTTCACGACAACAAACTACCTTAAAGCTGATGGTACTACCCCCACGACCGAAGCCGACTCCACGGCCTGGGTGGGCGCGAACCTCTCCACGGACTCCAAGCTGGTGCATCTGGAAAAGAGCGCCACCGGCGAATACAAGGGCGCGCTGACTTCCGCCGCCGCCTTCATGCCCAAGCTCGACGGCGAACTGGTCAAGGTGGTGAACAACATGGCCCTGGCGGGCAACACCGGCACGGCCGGTGAAATGTCCGAGACCAAGGGCGTCCGATTCCTGAACCGGGCCATCAGCGAAAAATATCTGAACAATGACGCCGCTGCCGCCGTGACCATTGAAAGCGCGGCGCGCATGGCGCTCGTCGGCGCGGTGCCGCAGATGACCATGGCGGCCAGCAACGCGGCGGGCAATGCCGTGACCCAGCGTACCAGCCTGGCCCAGCCCGGCGGCAACGCCATCCAGAGCGTGGCCCCGGACGGCTCCATGCAAACCGGCGCTTCCGCCGGAGACGCCGCCAAGACCGGCTTCGCCATGTGGATCATGCCCCTGTACCAGAGCAGCAACGGCTACGGCATGAAGGCCGGAAACTTCGACATGGACTTCAGCGGCGGCCTGGGCGGCGTGGCCATCGGCGCGGACTACACCTTCGACAACGCCATCCGCGCGGGCATCACCTTCAACATCGGCGGCGGCTACGCCACCGGCTCCGGCGACCTCAACGAAACCACCAACAATATGAACTTCTGGGGCATCGGCGCGTATGCCGGTTGGGCCCAGAACAACTTCGGCGTGACCGCCGACGTGAACTACACCTCCACCTACAACAAGCTGGAACAGGACCTGCCCGCAAGCATGCAGATGGGCAAGCTCAAGAGCGACGTGACGGCCTACGCCATCAGTGCGGGCCTGCGCGGCGAATACAGGTTCGAAACCAGCGTCATGGACATCACCCCGCATGTAGGCGTGCGCTACATGAGCCTGAACACCGACGAATACGACGTGAAGTCCGGCGGCACGCTGCTCAAGGGCGACGCCATCAACCAGAGCATCTGGACCTTCCCGGTGGGCGTGGCCTTCAGCAAGCAAATCGAGACGGGCAACGGCTGGCACTTCAAGCCCAGCCTGGACCTGGCCGTGATCCCGGCCGCCGGGGACATTGACGCCCGCAGCGACGTGCGCTTCACCGGCACGGGCACCAAGGCGGAACTGGACACTCAGACCATGGACTACGTCTCCTACATGGGCGGCCTGGGCCTGGAATTCGGCAACGATACCACGTCCCTGGGCGTGAACTACAACATCCAGCTCGGCGCGAAGAGCACGGCGCACGGCGTGTTCGGGACGTTCCGCTACGAGTTCTAAACCGACAACCTGAAGCGTTATCAGCATCAGCGCGGCGGCTCCGTTGGATAAGGAGCCGCCGCGTCCGGACATCCGGGAGGCGGGGGCTTCCCGGGTCCGGTTGCCGTCCGCCGACATCGCTTCCCCGGCGGGCGGCACCTCCTGAAGTCCGCGCTCTTGTCCCTTCCTGAAGGGCGCGGGCAACGGCGCGGCGGGTGAATTCCGCCGCGCCGTTTTTTGGGGCGAGGGGGGCTTGTCGCCCGGACTGGATTTATAGTGCCCTGCGGGCACAGGAGCTTCACGCCTCCCGGCGTTTGGGCCGCCTATCGTTGCTGTCTTCATCCGTAAGGCTGCCTTGCCGCCAACGGCTGAAGCCTCCCTCCGCGCCGCGCAATTGCCATTGACGGCTGGGCTTCGAGTCAAAACGCCGTCCGCTGCCGGAAATTGACGCGCGGCGATTTCGGGGCGCAGCGAGCCACGCGAGCAAGACCCGTGGGACGCCGCGTCACCACGTTACGACGTACAGCGGGGGCAGGGGGTTGTAGGGGGCCTGGGGGCTGCCGCCCCCGGCCCCCTGCAGCGCGCCGCGTAGGCGGCCAAAACGGCGGCACGCCGTAAGCCCCCGTGCCCGCAGGGCGCACAGAACATCATCCATGTGACAAGCCTTCTCCACCCGGCAATAACAGTCACATACAGCAAGGAACGAGAACAGATAAGATAAAGGAGATCATCCCCCCATGCGCCACATTGCAACAACCCTTGCCCTCACGGCCATCCTTGCCGCCTGCCTCCTGGGCGGCTGTCTGGAGGGCAGCACCAGCGCCGCGCCCCAGACCGCCGTGGTCGATCTGGAGCGGATCATGTCACAATCCCGCGCCGCCGAGGCCGGGCGCGCCCATCTGGCCCAAGCCCGCCGGCGCCTGGAACAGGGCTTTGCCGATCTGCAAAAAGCCTGGGCCAAAGCTCCGGACAAGGAGCGCGAGGCTGTGCTCCGCGACGGCGCGCTGACCCTCCGCCGCCAGATGGCCGCCGAGGAGGCCGCCGTACAAAATGTCGTCAACGGCCTGCTTCTGGAAGAGGTCAAAGCCTGGCGCAAGGCCCACAAGGCCGCCCTGGTTCTGCCCCGCCGGAATGTGCTGGACGCCGACGCCAGCCTGGACATCACCGCAGCCATACTCAAGGGCATGGACGCCCGCAAGGCCGTCTTCCCGGCGTTGCCCGTGGTGTCCGTCAAGCTGCCCGGCGAGAAGGGGAAAACGCCGGAAACCCCCGGCCAAGCCAATCACAACGCCGCCCCCGGCGCAAAAAGGAAGTAAGCATGAGCGCACAGAAAAATTCCGGCAAGACCGGGGCCGAAGCCGCCGCTTCCGGCGAAGGCCAACAAATCCGCGTGGCCCTGAACAGCGCGCGGCTCCGCACGTCCTACGCCAATGTCTTCCAGACCCGCTGCACGGCGGAGGAGGTCATCCTCTGCTGCGGCCTGAGTCAGCCCGAAAGCCTGAACACCCAGGACGGCGGTACTGAAAACGTCCTGGCCGTGGACCTGGACCGACGCATCGTCATGACCCCGGCCTCGGCCCAACGCCTGCTCCTGGCCCTGGACCGCACGCTCAAGGAGCATGCCGCCCGTTTCAGCAACAACAGCCCGCACGCCTGAACCGGTTTTGCGACCCGAAACCACGCAAAAGGGCCGCGTCAGACGACGCGGCCCTTACGTATTCTTTCTGTGTCCCGCCGGTTAAACAGCGTTTTGAACAGCGGCTTCCGTCTCTTTTTCCAGCCGGGCCTGTTCGTCCGCCCCGATGTTCAGGGCCCGGGCCAGGCCGTCCAGGTAGCTGCGCTCCATGAAATTGTCCACATTCACCACCGCGCGGGAAAGGCGGTAAAGATCACGCCCTTCCTCGGGGTCGCGCACCCTGGCCGCCAGGGCCGCCGGGTCGATGGGCCTGTTCATGAGCCCATCCAGCAGCTCGGTCATGCTCTGGCCGGGAAAGAGCGAGGCCGCCGTGTCCTGGATGCGCGATTTTTCCTCTTCGTCAATATGGCCGTCAGCCCGCGCCGCAAAGACCATGGCCTCCAGCAGAAGCAGAGCCGTGTTCTCGGCCGGGGGCAGAGCGCCCTGGGCCTGGGACGCGGGGATTTCCGCCGCCGGAGCCGCGTTTGCGCCGTCGGCCTGGCCAGCCTGGGCCCATTTTTTGTAGAAGTTCCAGGCCAGCGCGCCCGCCGCGGCCGTGCCTCCGACCATAAGCGCGCCCTTGGCGAATTTTTTGGCGCTTTTGCCCGTGAACAGCGCGCCCAGCAGGCCGCCCAGAGCCGCCGAGCCCAGCAGGCCGCCGATGCCGCCCGGGCTGCCCGCGCCGACATTTTGCAAAGTGTTTTTGAGCGTGTCGCCCACGTTTCCGAGTCCGGCTTTCAGGCCGCCGTTGCCGTTCAGTGCGTCAAGAATGTTTTTCATAGGGTCCTCGTAAGGGGATTTACCATAAGATATAGGCAGCGCGGTCGCTTTGACAAGCGTCCGCATGGCGTCAATCAGCAAAGGCCCGCCCGCGTGTGCGGGCGGGCCTTATATCTGTCGCGGCGTCGCGGGTTTATTCCGCGCTGACCGTGCCCACGGCCTGCAGGCGGATGTCCGAGGGAATTTCCGCCTGGGAAATCACGGGCACTGTGGGCAGGAAGCGGGTGATCAACTGGGCCAGGTGCGGCCGGACTATGGGACTTGCCAGAATCACGGGCTGGCCGTCGGTATTCACGGCGTTCTCCACAGCGGAGTTGATGTTCTGCACCAGACGCTGGGCCGCCGCCGGATTGAGCGAAAGAAAGGTGGCCCCGTTGTCGGTCTGGCGGATGCCTTCCTGCACCATGCGTTCGGCGTTGCCGTTGAGGGTCAGCACGGGCAGCACGCCCTGGCTGTCCAGATAGGGCCGCACAATGGAGCGGGAGAGTTTTTCGCGCACGTATTCGGCCAGCATGTCCGGATTTTTGACGCCGCCGCCGAAGTCGCCCAGGGTCTCCACAATGGTCAGCATGTCGCGGATGCTGACGTTTTCCCGCACCAGCAGTTGCAGCACCTTCTGCACGCCGCCCAGGGAAATGGTGCCGGGCACCAGATCCTCCACGGCCTTGGGCGAATGCTTGGCCACGGTGTCCAGCAGGCCCTGGACGGCCTGGCGGTCAAGAAAGTCGGCCAGGTGGCGCTTGAACACTTCCGTCAGATGGGTGGCGATGACCGTGGCCGGGTCCACCACCGTATACCCCGCCAGCATGGCCTCTTCGCGCTGGCTGTCCGGAATCCAGAGGGCGGGCAGGTTGAAAGCGGGCTCGCGGGTTTCGATGCCGTTGATTTTGGTGGTCACGTTGCCCGGGTCCATGGCCAGGAAGTGGTCCACCAGGATTTCCGCCGAAGCCACCTGATTGCCCTTGATCAACAGGGCGTACTGGCCGGGCTTCAGTTGCAGATTGTCGCGCAGGTGCAGGGAGGGGATGACTACGCCCATATCCAGAGCGAACTGCCGCCGGATGGAGCGGATGCGCGCCAGCAGGTTGCCGCTCTGTTCCTCGTCCACCAGGGGAATCAGGCCGTAGCCCACTTCCAGCTCCAGGGTGTCCAGGGGCAGCAGGGCCTGCACTTCCTCGGGGGTGTCCGCCGTGGCCGGGGACTTGCCGCCGCTCTTGCCCTTGGCTCCCTTCTTGTCGGCCTTGGCGTCCTCCTCTTCATCCTTGGCAGTCAGGCGCGCCACCATGAAGAGCAGGATGGAGAGCACCAGGAAAGGAATGGTGGGCAGGCCCGGCACCAGGGCGAAGACCAGCAGCACGCCGGAAACCATTTTCAGGGCCTGGCTGTTGAAGGTAAGTTGGGCCAGAAACTCCTCGCCCATCTTGGCTTCCGAGGCGGCGCGCGAAACCAGCAGGCCCGTGCCCGTGGAAACGATGATGGACGGGATGGTGGAAACCAGGCCGTCGCCGATGGTCAGCAGGGAGTAGGTGGTCAGGGCCGTGTTCCAGTCCATGTCTTTCTGGACCACGCCGATAATGATGCCGCCGATCAGGTTGACCATGGTGATCATCATGCCCGCGTTCACGTCGCCGGAAACGAATTTGCACGCGCCGTCCATGGCGCCGTAGAAGTCGGCCTCCTTGCGCAGGGCGTGGCGGCGGTTGTTGGCCTCTTCCTCGTCAATGAGCCCGGCGTTGAGGTCGGCCTCGATGGCCATCTGTTTGCCGGGCATGGCGTCCAGGGTGAAGCGCGCGGCCACTTCGGCGATGCGCGTGGTGCCCGCGGTGATGACGCTCTTGTTCAGGATGAACATGATCATGAAGATGACGCCGCCCACCACGTAGCTGCCGCCCACCACGAATTCGCCGAAGGAGCGGATCACGCTGCCCGCGGCTTCGGCGCCCATATCGCCGTTGAGCAGGATCAGGCGGGTGGAGGCCACGTTGAGGGCCAGGCGCAGCAAGGTGGTCACCAGCAGCAGGGAGGGAAAGATGGTGAACTCCAGGGGCGAGGTCATGAACATGGTGGTGACCAGCACCAGCAGCGAGATGGAAATGCTCACGCAGAGCATGATGTCCAGAAAAAAGGTGGGCAGCGGCACCAGCATGACGAACAGGATAATCACCACGCCCGCCGCCAGCATAAGTTCGCCGTGCTTGGAGAAGCGGCTGTAATCAATTTGCGGAAGTCCGGTCGTCGCCATTTTTCTGACACCTCGTCATGTTCTGTGGGCGGGGAGCCCCGCAAATAAATTTAATTCTGCCGCATGGTTGGCTTGAGCTTCCAGATGCTGGCCAGCACAGTGGCCACGGCCTTGTACAGCTCTTCGGGGACCATGTCGCCCACTTCCACAGCCTTATACAAAGCGCGTGCCAAGGGCACGTTTTCGCGGATGGGCACGTTGTGCTCGCGGGCCACGGCCTTGATTTTTTCGGCCAGGTGATCCGCGCCCTTGGCAAGCACCACCGGGGCCGGGGCCTCCTGCGCGTTGTAGCGCAGGGCCACGGCGATATGGGTGGGGTTGGTCACCACCACATCGGCCTTGGGCACATCCTGCATCATGCGCTTCATGACCACTTCCATCATCTTGCGGCGCTGCTGCCCCTTGATGACCGGGTCGCCCTCGGCCTGCTTGCGCTCGTCCTTCACTTCGTCCTTGGTCATCTTCATGCCTTCCTTGTAGGCAAAGCGCGACTGCCAGACGTCAAAAGCCGCGATGGCCAGGATGGGCAGCAGGGCATAGTAGGCCAGCTTGAGGCCCATCTGGAGCATGTAGGCGGCCACGCCTTCGGGCGTGGCGTAGTACATGGGCAGGAAGTTCTGGTATTCCTGATAAATGAGATAGCCGGGAATCAGGGCAAGGATAATGGAGAACAGCAGGCTTTTAATGGTGCGCAGGGCGGTCTGGGGCGAAAACATCATCTGTTTCAGACCCTTGATGATGTTGAAGCGCTGCCACTTGAACTTGAAAACCTTGGTGGTCCAGAGCTTGCCCACCTGGAGGCGCTGGGCCAGAAAAGCCAGAAAACCCAGAAAAAGCAGGATCGGCAGGATGATCTTGCACAGCTCCACTGTCAGATCGATGCTCAAGGTGTAGACGTTCTGGGGATTGGGATCGAATTCCCAGGCGTGGCCCAGAAAGCGCCGGAACAGCGTCTTGATCTCCTCGGTCATGGGGCCGAGCCAGAGATGGAGGGCGATGAGGCCGCCCGTAAGGCTCACGGCTTTGCCCAACTCCTGGGATTTGGGAACATTGCCCTCCTGGCGCTGTTTGTTTCTGCGTTTCGAAGTGGCTTCTTCCGTTCTGCTGGGGTCTTGCTGCTTGCCGAACATATGACGTTCCCGCTGTTGCGTTTTTGGCGATCAGCGGGAAGATAGCAAGAAGCATGCCCCGGCCGGAGACGGTCTGATCATTGCTTGGCGGGCGGGTTGCGGCTATTCTGCACGGGAGCGGCAAATAGCCGGGGGGGCTGGACCATGCCAAGGAGCACGGCGGGCGACGGGGGTACGGACAAGGGCTTTCACGGCATTCTGATCGCGCCGTATCCGGAAATGGGCGCGGTATTCACGCCCATTGCCCGGCGCATGGGCTGCCGCCTGCGCGTGGTCGTGGGACAGGAGGACGCGGCTGTGGCCGTGGCGCGGGCCACGCCGCCCGACGACTGCGACGTCTTTCTAAGCCGCAGCATCAATGTTGCCTTTTTGAAGCGGCATACGGCCGTGCCCGTGGTAGCCATTGAAATGACGGCCATGGATCTCTTGCGCCTGCTGTTGCCCGATGTCGGAAAGGTTCGGCGGGTGGCCTGGTTCCGTTACGCCGGGCCCCTGCGGGATGTGGATTGCGTGGCCGGGGTTTTGGGCATGGAGATTCGCGAGTGCCTTTTCCGTTCCCGCGCGGAGGCGCGCGACATGGCCGCAGAGCTTGAACCGGGTTCCGTGGACCTGGTGGTGGGCGGCACCTATGTGCGGGATTTTGTGGCTCCCCTGGGCTTTTCCACCCGCCAGTTCAGAGTTGACGAAGAAACCGCCGCGCGCTGTCTGCGCGAGGCCGCCGCCATCGCGGAAGCCCGGCGGCTTGAGCGGCGGCGCGCGGCGCGCATCCACGCCGTCTTCAATGCCGTGAGCGAGGGCCTGCTGGTGCTGGACGAAAAGGGCGCGGTAAGTCATGTGAACACCTCCGCCGCCCGGCTGCTCAAGAGAACGCCCGAAGACCTGCTGGATAAGGACATCCGCGCGGCCGTTCCCGGCGGCTTTCTGGGCGGCGAAGGGCTGCCGGACAGGGCCGAGCGGGGGCGGGTCCGGGACATCGGCGGCGTGACCCTGGTCGTCAACCGGGTGCCCGTGGCGGTTCAGGGCAAAAGCGCGGGCCTGGTCTTTTCCTTTTCCGACGCCGGAAGCATCCGGCGGGCGGAAGGCCGTCTGCGCAGCAGCCTCAAGGCGTGCGGTTTTACCGCGCGTTACACCTTTGCTGATATCGAAGCCCGCTCGCCCGTCATGCGGCAAGTAAAGGAACTGGCGGCGCTCTATGCCTCCACGGACGCCAATCTGCTGATCTGCGGCGAATCGGGCACGGGCAAGGAAATTTTCGCCCAGAGCATTCACGCGGGCAGCCGTCGCGTGGACAGCCCCTTTGTGGCGGTCAACTGCGCGGCCATTCCCGAAGGTCTGCTGGAAAGCGAGCTGTTCGGCTATGAGGAGGGCGCGTTCACGGGCGCGCGCCGCCAAGGCAAAGCCGGGATGTTTGAACTGGCCCATACCGGCACGCTTTTTCTGGACGAGGTGGGTGATCTGCCGCTGTTGTTGCAGGGGCGCCTGTTGCGCGTTCTGCAGGAGAGGGAGATCGTCCGGGTGGGAGGCACCCAGGTCATCCCCCTGGACGTGCGGGTGATCTGCGCCACCAACCGGGATCTGGAAGATCTTGTCCGGCGCAGGCTCTTCCGGGCGGATCTGTACTATCGCCTCAATGTGCTCAATCTGACCCTGCCTCCGTTGCGGGAACGGTCCGAAGACATTGTTCCCATGGCTGTTTCCCGGTTGCGCAAACATCTGCGGCCGACGCCTCCGGCGGATGTGATGGAGCGGGCCCTGGGTCCCCTCCTGACGCGCCGGGCCTGGCCCGGGAATGTGCGCGAGCTGTTCAGCGTGTTGGAGCGTCTGGCGTTGATCGCCAACCATACGGGCGCGGGCACGGCGGGCGGACGGGATTGGGCGCGGCTTCTGGCGCGCGTCTGGCAGGGCGCGGATCCGGCTTTGGAGAGCCCGCCGGGCGAAGCCTGCGCCGCTGACCTGCGGACGCAAGTGCGGGCTCTGGAGCGGAAGATCATTGAAACGGCTCTGGCCGCGACGGGCCAGGATCTGGGCGCGGCGGCGCGCCGCCTGGGCATCAGCCGGATGACGCTCTGGCGCAAGCTGCAGCCTTGAGGCGCGGCCCTGCCTCGGCTTGTAGCATTTTTGTTACATAGTTGCATAAGAATTGTTACAAAAATCGCCGTAAGAACTGCTCTGAACAGCCTTGGTCCCGCCCGCGGCCCGCTGCTGCGCCTTTTTTCACGAATGGCGCATTCCTGGCATGGTTCTTGATGAAACTGCTCCAACCTCAACGCTGGAGTAGTTATGAGAAAACTCATCCTTGCCGTCTGTCTCGCGCTCGGCGTCTGTCTGCCGGGCCTTGCGTCCGAGGCCCGCGCCGACTACCCCCAAGACCGCCCCCTGAACATCATCGTGCCCTTCGGTCCCGGCGGCGCGGTGGACATCGCCAGCCGCATCCTGGCGGAGTATTTCCAGAAAGAATTCAAGATCACCATCAATGTGATCAATAAACCCGGCGGCGCGCAGGCTATCGGCCTCAACGACATGCTGCGCGCCCGGCCCGACGGCTATACGCTGTGCTTTCCCGCATTCGGCGGGCTGTGCACCACGCCCAAGTTGACCAATGTGGGTTTTACGGAAAAAGACTTCAAGCCCGTGGCCCAGGTCACGGTCATGGAGTTGGCTTTTTCCGTCAACAAGGCCTCGGGGCTGAAGGATTTTCCGGCCTTTATCGAGGCCGCGCAGAAGAACCCCGCTGATATCGTCTACGGCAGCACCGGAGCCATTACCACCCAGCGCCTCTACCTGACCAAGCTTCTGCAACGCTTCCACAACGGCCTGAAAATCCGGCACGCGGCCTACGGCAGCGGGCATGAGGTCTCCACGGCCCTGCTCGGCAAACACATCACGGCCGGATTCCAGGTGCCCACCAATGTGCTGCCCTATGTGGAATCGGGCGACTTCGCCACCATTGCCGTCACCCGGAAGACCCGTCATCCGTCGCTGCCGGACACGCCGACCTTCCGCGAGATTTACACCGACAGGCTGAGTCCGGAAGACGAGCAATGGATCGATATGGGTTCGTGGCACGGTCTGGTGGCCTCCCAAAAAGTGCCCGACGAACGTATCGCCGCCTTGCAGCCCCTGCTGCAAAAGGCCCTGGCCGATCCCGACGTCATCGCCAGGTTCAAGAAGATCGGCCTGTCCGTGGACTATCTGCCGCCCAAGGAATTCGGCGAGGTCATCGCGGCCGGTTCCGCTCTGGTGGACGACGTGCTGGCCGGGCGCAAATCGCTGGACTGATCCTTCGCGCGGGGCGCGGCAAGGAAGACCCGCGTCCCGCCCTTCCAGCCCAGGTATGCCGCCGGATACGGGAGGCCCCATGAAAAACAAAACGGATTTTTTCATCGCCCTGGCTCTTCTGGTGATCTGCGCCGTGGCCTGGCAACAGATCCGCCTTTTGCCGGAATCAGCGTCGGCCGAGTTTTTCAGACCGGCCTCCTTTCCCACGGGAGTCACCGTGTTGCTGGCTGTGCTGGCCTGCATTCTGCTGGTCCGCAGTTTTCTGGTCCGGGGCCGGGCCGCGTGGCCGGAACGGCCCGTGCTGCTGAAAGTGCTGCTGATGATTTTGCTGGTGCTCGGCTATGTGGCGGGCTTTGTCGGGCTTGGCGAATACGCCTATGACGCGCTTTGGCCGGGCGGCACGGGCTTCTGTTCCGCCACCCTGATTTTTCTGGTGCTGGCCCAGGTGCTCACGGGCTGTCGCGGCCCCTGGCGCATCCTGCTGATCGCGGGCCTGATGACCGCTTTTCTGTATCTGGTCTTCGCCCTTTTGTTTAACGTCCCGCTTCCCTGAGGCTGAGCCTATGGATACTTTTTTTTCGGCACTGGCCGCGGCGTGCGGCTTTGAGGCGCTGCTGGCGAATCTTCTGGGCGTGGCGCTGGGCATCGTGTTCGGAGCCCTGCCGGGGCTCACGGCCGTCATGGGCGTGGCCCTGCTCATCCCCCTGACCTTCGGGCTGCCTCCGGTGGTGGCCTTTTCCTCCCTGCTCGGCATGTACTGCGGGGCCATTTACGCCGGTTCCATCACGGCCATTCTGGTCAGTACGCCGGGCACAGCGGCGGCCGCGGCCACCATGCTTGAAGGCCCCCGGCTGACCGCCAGGGGGGAATCGCTGCGCGCCCTGGAAATGACCACCGTGGCTTCCTTTGTCGGCGGCGTGTTTTCCTGCTTCATCCTGGCAGGGGTGGCCCCGCAGCTTGCGCGCTTCGCCCTGAATTTCAGCGCGCCGGAGTATTTCGCCCTGGGCATTTTCGGCCTGACCATCGTGGCGACCCTGTCCGAGGGCGCGTTGCTCAAGGGCTGCATCGCGGCCTGCCTCGGCCTGCTCATCGCCATGGTGGGCATGGACCCGCTCACCGGCAATCTGCGCCTGACCTTTGATTCCGCCAACCTGATCAACGGCGTGTCGCTGATCCCGGCTCTGGTGGGCTTGTACGCGCTTTCACAGGTTTTTCTTACCTGTGAGGACGTCTTTCGCGGCAAGCGTCTTTCGGCTGTGAACATTTCCAGAAAAGGCATCTCCCTTGCGGAAATCTGGGCCAACAGAAGCGCGCTGTTGCGCGGCTCGCTGATAGGTACCTTTATCGGCATTGTGCCGGCCACGGGATCGGGAACGGCCTCGTTCGCGGCCTACAGTGAAGCCAAGCGCAATTCCAGGCATCCGGAAGCCTTCGGCAACGGGGCCATAGAGGGGCTTGCGGCGACGGAGTCGGCCAACAACGCCGTGACCGGCGGAGCGCTGATCCCTCTTCTGACTCTGGGCATTCCCGGCGACGTGGTTACCGCCGTCATTCTGGGCGCGCTGATGATCCAGGGCATGACGCCCGGCCCGCTGCTTTTTCAGGAGCAGGGCGCCCTGGTCTACAGCATCTTCATTTCCCTGCTCCTGGCCAATGTCTTCATGCTGGTTCTGGGCATGGCATCGGTACGGGTGTTTTCGAAAATCGTGAGCATCCCCGGCGGCATCCTCATGCCGCTGGTCACCACGCTTTGTGTGGTGGGCGGCTACGCCCTGAACAATTCCAATTTCGATCTGGGGGTGATGGCGGTCTTCGGCATCCTGGGCTGGATCATGACCAAGGCTTCCATTCCGCTGGCCCCGCTGCTGCTGGCCATGATCCTCTCAGGCATCATTGAAACCAATTTCCGCCGCGCCCTGAGTATTTCCGACAATGACTACACGGTCTTTCTCACCCGGCCGGTGTGCGCCGTTTTTCTGTGCATCAGCCTGTTCATCCTGTTCAATCTGCTGCGCAAGGAATGGAAAAAAGCCGCGGCTCGGCGCTGAGGCCGCCACTACCCTAAAAAAACAGAAGGACGCGCTATGCCTGCCGCCACCCATATCTATCATAACGGAACTATCCTGACCATGGACTCGCGCGCTTCCACGGCCTCCTGCCTGGCCGTGCGCGGCGACAGAATCGCGGCGGTGGGCGGACCGGATGACGTGGCTCCCCTGCGCGGCCCGGACACGCGGCTCGTGGACCTCAAGGGACGGACCATGCTGCCCGGCTTTTACGACTGCCACAGCCATTATATGCGTGCGGGCATGTATAACGCCCTGTATCTGGACGCCTTTGCCGCGCCCATCGGCAGTCTGAAGACCCTGGCGGAACTGGCCGGGCGCATCAGGGCCGGAGCCGTGGAAACGCCCAAGGGCGAATGGCTGCTCTGCGCGGGGTACGATGATACGGGCCTGGCTGAAAAGCGCCACTTCAGTCTGGCGGAGCTGGACGCCCTTGTGCCGGAGCATCCGCTGTTTCTGCGGCACATTTCCGGGCATTCGGCCTTGTGCAACAGTCTGGCCCTGGCCGCGGCGGGCATCGGCCCGGACACGCCGGACCCGACGGGCGGGCTGTTCCGGCGGGGGCCGGACGGGGCCCTGACCGGCCTTGTGGAGGAGCCCGCGGCCATGGACAGGGTGCTGGAGGCGGCTCCGGCCATGACCGGCGAGCTGTGGCTGATTTCAGCCCGCCGGGCCTGCGAGGACTACCTGGCCAAGGGCGTGACCACAGCCCATGACGGCGGCGTGACCACGGCCATGTGGCACAATTATTTCAAGGCGCATGCGGCGGGCATCATCAGAAACCGGGTACAGCTTCTGCCCAAGCACGGCTTGTTCGACTTCAGCCTGGCCCCGCGCGACCCGGCGCCGGGCGGTTGGCTGACCGGTGACGGCAAACTCAGCCTGGGCGCGGTCAAGCTCTTTCAGGACGGCAGCATCCAGGGCTACACGGGCTATCTGAGCAATCCCTACCATAAGCTTCTCGACGCCGGGCTTCCCGGCCAGTGGCGCGGCTATGCCATCCATACGCGCGCGGCCCTGGCGGAGCTGATCACGGGCTACCACAAAAAGGGCTGGCAAGTCGCCGTGCACGCCAACGGCGACGCGGCCATCGACGACGTGCTGGAGGCCTATGAGCAGGCCCAGAAAGCCCTGCCCGACGTGAACAGGCGTCATATCATCATTCACTGCCAGACCGCGCGCGAGGACCAGCTGGACCGCATCAGGCGGCTGGGCGTGGTGCCCTCCTTCTTTGTGGTGCATACCTATTACTGGGGAGACAGGCATCACGAGATTTTTCTCGGCCCGGACAGGGCCGGGCGCATCAACCCCCTGCGCAGCGCCCTTGAACGGCGGATTCCCTTTACCAATCACAACGATTCCGCCGTGACGCCCATGGACCCGCTGCTTTCGGTCTGGTCGGCCGTCAACCGGCGCACCGCTTCGGGCCGCGTGCTGGGAGAAGAGCAAACCATCCCGGTGCTGGAGGCCCTGCGCAGCGTGACCACTTGGGGGGCCCGGCAGTTTCACGAGGAGCGGCTCAAGGGCAGCCTTGAGCCGGGCAAGCTGGCGGACATGACCATTCTGGCAGAAAACCCACTGGCCGTGGCCCCCCGGCGCCTGCGCGACATCAGCGTCGTCGGCGTGCTGGTGGGCAATGAGCTCATGTTCGGGGAATGCTGAGGCGGCGCGCGCCGCAGCCGCGTTGCGGACGCGGCACGGGGGAGAAGCGTGTTTTACGGATGGAAGATCAGCCTGCTTTCCATGGGCGGCAACTTTATGCTGCAGGGCAGCGTGCTCTACTGCATGAACGCCTTCATGGAACCCTTGTGCGAGGTTCATGGCTGGACACGGGCGGGACTCAATCTCAGTATGGGCTTTGCCGCGCTTATGGGACAACTGGCCATGCCTCTGGCCGCCGCGATTTCCGCCCGCTGCTCCCTGCGGCGGCTCATGGCCCTGGGGGCGCTGGCGGGCGGCGCTGCCACGGCGGTCATGGGCCTTACCGGGAACATCCTGCTCTATACCCTGCTGTTCACCGTCGCCTGGGTCTGCACCCAGTTCTGCGGCGGGGTGGTGGGCAACGCCCTTATGAATAACTGGTTTCATCATTACCGGGGCCGGGCCTTCGGCCTGGCCAACGCGGGGACGTCCCTTTCCGGTGTGGCGCTGCCGTTTCTGAGCCTGGTGCTGATCCGGCATTTTGACGCGGGCACGGCCTATCTGGTTCTGGGCCTGCTGACCTGCGCTCTGGCTCCCCTGGCTTGGTTTCTGGTGCGCGACACGCCCCGGGCCATGCATCTGCACCCCGACGGCAGGCGGCGCGAGCCCCGGCGTCCCAGGCGGCCTCCCGCGGAGGTTTCGTTTTCCGGCATGCTGCATGAGCCGCGAGCATGGTTCCTGGGCCTGGCCTTCGGCATGGCTCTTATGGCCGGTTCGTCGATCATGAGCCAGATGAAGC
Organism: Desulfovibrio fairfieldensis; assembly: GCF_001553605.1. Taxonomy (NCBI): domain Bacteria; kingdom Pseudomonadati; phylum Thermodesulfobacteriota; class Desulfovibrionia; order Desulfovibrionales; family Desulfovibrionaceae; genus Desulfovibrio; species Desulfovibrio fairfieldensis. The sequence continues at coordinate 2,841,769 of NZ_CP014229.1, read as the reverse complement.
CGCGTTTCGCGGATCTGGGGCTGGAGGCGTACCCGGCCATGCTGCTGGCCTGCGCCGCGGCGCTGTTCGCGGCCCTGGCCAAATACGCCTGGGGCTGGGTCTGCGACCGGTTCACACCACTCTTCGCCGCGCGTCTGGTCATGCTGTGCAGTGCGGCGAGCCTGGGCCTCTGCTTTCTGCCGCCCGGCATCTGGAGCATGACGGCTTTCAGCCTGAGCTTCGGCGGCTGCATCGGCGGTCTGTGGACCATTCTGCCCGCCGTGGTTTCCTACTTTTTCGGCAACGGCAATTTTCTGCCGTCCTACAAGTTTATTTCCATCTTCATCATTCTGCGCAGCGCGGGCTTTCCCGTCATGGGACTTTCCCATGACCTTACCGGCAGCTACGCCGCCTCGGACGTCATTTTCGGCGTGAGCCTGCTGGCCTCGCTGGGCCTGACGCTGCTGCTGCGCGAAAGCGAGGCCGTGGAAAGCGCCGCGCGCAGGCATGCGGCGGCAACGCCGGAACGGGTCAGATAAAGGAGAGACGGTCCCGGCCGTCGTTTTTGGAATGGTACAGGGCCTCGTCCGCGCGTGAGACCAGGCTGTCCACATCGTCCGTCTCTTCAATGCGGGTCATGCCGATGCTCAAGGAAACACCCAGCTCCCTGAGTTCCGGGTGCTCGCGCACGGCGGCCAGCAGCCGCTCCAGCAGGGCACGGCTCTCTTCCGCGTCAGCGTGGATCAGGCCGAAGAACTCATCGCCGCCCCAGCGCGCCACCATGCCGTCTTCGCCCGCATTTTCGCGGGCCAGCCGGGCCGCCAGCACCAGCACGCGGTCACCGGTCAGGTGCCCGTGCCGGTCGTTGATCTGTTTGAAGAAGTCCACGTCGAACAGAAAGGCGTGGCAGGTCCGCTTCCAGTCGCGGGCGGCCTCCACCTCCCGGCTGATGATGTCGCCCAGCGCGCCCCGGTTGGGCAGGGAGGTCAGTTTGTCCGTGACCGCGAGTTTCTGCAGCATGCTGCTGTGGCGGTTCATGAGATAGGAAATGAGCAGCAGAACGGCGGCGATCACCAGCAGGGCCGTGGCCGCGCTTTGGATCAGCTGGATTCTGAACGCGCTCCGGAGCGGGGAAGTATCCTTTTCCACAATCAGGTACCAGCCCAGAGTGCCCACATAACGGGACAGCATGCAGATGTTCCGGGAACCCAGGCCGGACCAGCGCCCCTCGGTTTCATCCTTGTGACCAAGCAGTTTGTTCTTGAGTTCGGACAGCGGCGGTGTGGCGAAGAGATTGCGTTTCTCAATCAGCGCGCTGTCCGAAGCGACCTGAATCACGCCCTCGTCGTTGACCAGAAAGGCCTTGAGCGCGAAACGCCGCTCATAGGAAGTCAGGATGTCCTGGAGGCGGTGCATCTTCATGCCCACGCCCAGGACGCCCAGCAGCTTGCCGTTGTCGTCGTCGATGCGGCAGTTGACGAAGACCGTGAGCGCATTGTGGTCCGCCTCATCCATATCCACGTCCAGACCGTAGAGGCGGCCGCTGTTCACAAAGCCATAGTACCAGGCGTCGCGGGCGTTGCGCGGGGAGATGGTTTTGCCGGATTTGCCTTCATAATGAAAATAGGTCCGGCTGGCCTCGGAAACAACAAAGACGGAATTGTATTTGAATTTTTTTTGCAGTCCCGCCAGATAATTCTGTAATTGCCGGATATGCGCGGCGTCGCCGGGGCGCTTTTGCTCCTCCTCAAGCCAGGCCTGCAGAAAGCTGTCGTTGGCCATGGACAGGGAAACGGCCACGGGCATGCTCAGGGCCTTGTCGATTTCATGATAGATGGTCAGGGAGCCGAGTTCCGAGATGCTGCGGATGTTGTGGTCGAAAACCTGCTTGTAGGCGCGGTGGCTTTCCAGCGTGACGCAGGCGAAACCCAGGATGATGATGCAGCAGACAATGAGTTTGATGTGGCGCAGAATATATTTCATGAGATCCCAGCAACGGAGCTCGCCGCGCGGGCTGCGAACCGCCGTGCGAAAGGCATTTTTGCGGTTCGGCCGAAGCGGAACCGGATACGCTGTTCTGCCACGAAGCGCGGGGCGGCGCAAGGCGGAGCGGGGATCGGAAACGCTATTTCGTGTTCCACCACCACTGGGCGCGGCGGCAGAGCAGGTCGATGTCTCCGGCAGCGGCCAGATTGAGCATCTGGCGGTACTGGCGCACGGCCTCGTGGCTGTGGGGGTTGGCCTCGAACAGGCCGGCGAAGAGCTGCGCGTCCTCGGTGAGCATCTTGCGCGCCGCGTTCCGGCGGCGGCGGAAGGACGGGGTGAGAAAGGGCAGCAGGTCCTCCTGCCCGGCCAGCAGGGCGAAATAGGCCAGATTGGTGATGAAGTTCATGTTCTGGATGCGGGCCATGGCCTGGTCGTGCTTTTCCGCCGTGGTCTGGAAGGTTCGGCAGCCCAGGGCCGTGAAAAAGCCCTCGGTCAGGGCCAGATCTTTATCCGTGGCGTTGCGGCCGGGAATCACGGCCACGGGCTGGTCCGCATCCGGCTCGGGTTGGGGGCCGAAAAGGGGATGGGTGCCCACCACCGGGCCGGGCCAGAGCCGCTCCATCTGGCGCAGGGGGTGTTCCTTGACCGAGGTAATGTCGGCCAGCACTGTATTTGACGGCAGATGCGGGCGGACGCGCAACAGCACGTCCTCGAACACGGCGGCGGGCACGCAGATCAGGGCCAGGTCCGCCCCGGCGCAGGCCGGGGCCAGAATCTCCGGCGTCAGGGGCTGATCCGCGCCCGCCACAGTCAGTCCGGCGGCCCGGGACCTGGCGCAGAGCATGGCCCCCATGCGTCCGGTCGCCCCGATGATGACGGTTTTGGCGGGGGTAGCCGCGCCGGGGAGGTTTTTGCTCGGGCTCATTGCAGTCGGCTCCAGACGTCCCAGAACCGCGGGAAGGACTTGCGCACCACTGTGGGGTCGTCCAGGCGCTCGCGCACGCGCAGGCCGGGATCGCGCAGGCCCAGCAGGGCCAGGGACATGGCCATGCGGTGGTCGTTATGCGCGGAAAGCGTCGCGCCTTCGGGCAGACGCGGCGCGGCGGGCCTGTTGCGGAGGCGCCCGCCCATGCCCCCCGTTCCCCCTGTCCCGCTGACCAGCATGCCGTCCGAAAGTTCGTCCACGGTCACGCCCGTCTTGGCCAGTTCCGTGGCCGGGGCGTTGATGCGGTCCGACTCCTTGATCCGCAGATGGGCCACGTTGCTGATGCGCGTGGAACCCTTGGCAAAGGCGGCCAGCACGGCCACCGTGGGCACCAGGTCCGGGCAGGAGCCCATGTCCAGGGCCACGCCGTGCAGTTCGGAGGGGTACACCGTGACCGCGTCGGGCTCCACCTCCAGACGCGCGCCCATTTTCTGAAGGATGCCCAGCATGGCGCGGTCGCCCTGCAGAGAGTCGGCACGCAGGCCCCGCACACGCACGGCCCTGCGGCCCAGGGCCCCCGCGGCCAGAAAATAGGACGCGCCGGACCAGTCGCCCTCCACCGTATAGTCGCCGGGCCGGTATGCGCCGGGCCGCATAGTGACGCGCAGGCAGCCGGGGCGGGCCTCGGCCAGATCGCGCCAGTCTCCTTCCGGCAGGGTCTGCCAGGGGGCGGCCTCGTTCTTGCGCGTTTCCACGCTGAAGCTGATGCCGAAATCCGTCAGACATTGCAGGGTCAGGCCCACATAGGGCCAGGACACGGCTTTGCGCCCGGCCAGCTCCACGCTGAGCGGCGTGGCGCAGAACGGCGCGGCCAGCAGCAGGCCGGAAAAATACTGGCTGGACATATCCATGCCCAGGTGGATTATGCCGTCGGCAAGGGCGGGGTTCAGCCCGTGGGCCTGAAGCAGCAGGGGCGGGCAGCCGGGTTTGCCCTCAAAGGCCACGCCCGCGCCCAGGCGGGTCAGGGCATCGGTGAGATCGCCGATGGGGCGCTCGTGCATGCGTTCCGAGCCGTGGATGCGGAACAGGCCCTCACCGGCGGCCAGCACGGCCGTGAGCAGGCGGCAGGTGGTGCCGGATTCGCGCACGTCGCAATCCAGGGGGCGCCCCCGGCCGCCGCGCGGCGCGCCGCCCAGTCCCTGAACCCGCCAGCCGCCGCTGTTGTTTCCCGCCCCGTTGCCGGAGGCGTCGAACGCTTCCATGCGCGCGCCCGCGCCGCAAAGAATAGCCCTGGTGCATTCCAGGTCCGCGCTTTCCAAGGTGTGGCGCACCGTGGATTCGCCCCCGGCTAGGGCCGCGCCGATGAGGTAGCGGTGGGACAGGGATTTGGAGGCCGGGGCCGTGACCGTAACGACTGAAGTCTGATCTGTGTTTTGAAGCATGGTCTTACATACCTTGTTCGTCGGAAGCGTCGTCCCCGCTGAGACTCATGCGGTCCAGCTGCGGGCCGGTGGGATAGCTGCCCAGGATGCGGAAGCTGGTGCAGGCGTTGCGCAGCCGCTCCAGCAGGGCGGCGTGGCGCGGGTCTTCCAGATCGCTCTCCACATCAGCGAAAAAGACGTATTTCCAGCACTGGCCGCGCAGGGGGCGGGATTCCAGCTTGCGCATGTTGATGTCATTTCCGGCCAGCAGGTCCAGCACCGTGGAAAGGGAACCGGCCTTGTCCGGCAGGGTGAAGAGCAGGGAGGTTTTGTCCGCGCCGGTGTGGCCGGGCATGGGCCGGGGCGCCACGCCGTTCTGGCCGGGCTGGGCCGATTTGGGACCGATGATCACAAAACGCGTCCAGTTGCCGGGCTCGTCCTCAATGCGCCGGGCCAGCACGCCCAGACCGAGCATGTCGGCCAGTTTGCCGTGGCCTATGGCCGCCGCGTCCGGCTGGCCCGCCGCGCGCTGTGCCGCCGCGGCCGTGGATTCCACCGGGATCAGGGCCGCGCCCGGCAGATGCGCGCGCAGCCAGCCGCCGCACTGGGCCAGGGGCTGCGGGTGGGAATAGACCGTGCGCACGGCGGCCAGGGCCGGGGCGTTGCTCAGCAGGCAGTGCGAAATGCGCGAAAAAAGCTCGGCCTGAATGAAAACCTCGTGCTTGAGGAAAAGGTCAAAACTCACGCCCACCGTGCCTTGGAGGGAATTTTCCAGGGGCACCACGCCCAGTTCGCACTGGCCGGAGCTGACCTCCTCGAAAATCTGGGTAATATCTCCGCAGGGGTGAAAGCTGGCCGCGTGGCCCAGATATTCCACGCCCGCGAAATAGGAAAAGGTGCCTTCCGGCCCCAGATAGGCCACGTTCTGCGGGCGTTGCAGGGCGCGCGAGGAAGAGAAGATCTCCCGCCAGATGGCCCGCAGATGTTCCTCCGGCAGAGGGCCGGGATTTTTGGCCGCCAAGCCGTCGAGCACTTCGCGCTCGCGCAACGGCTTGAAGATTATGCCCGACTCAGTGGCCTTGATCCGGCCCACTTCCAGGCTCAGGTCCGCGCGGCGGTTGAAAAGCCGGAGCAGCTCCAGATCCACGCTGTCGATTTCCTTGCGGATGGCGGCCAGGCGTTGCGCGCCCTCCATTCCGTTTTCCGTATCCCGGCCCTGGGGCCAATGTGCCTTGGCGTCGTCCATGCCCCTAGACCTCCCGGATTTCTTCGCGCACGCGCATGCCGAAATGACGGCCCGCCTCGTCGATGCGGCAGAGCACCGTATCGCCGGGCTTGAGGCCCACCACGCTCAGCGGCGTGCCGTCCGGGCCCGTGAGCCGGATGGTTTCCGCGTTCTGGAGGAAGATGGCGCCGGTTTTGGTGCCGCCCTCACATTCCACCCGGGCTTCGATCAGGAGCATGGGCCGCACCTCAATCTTGACCCGGCCCAGAGTCGCCACGCTGGTTTCGCCGTCCGCGCCCACGATGAGCACTTCCTGCCCGGCGCGCAGTTCGCCCAGATAGGTGGTCTTGTCGTGGGGCAGGCGCGTGTAGGCGTGCACGGCTCCGGCATTGACCCGGAAGGGCCGCGCGGCCACATATTCGTTGTGTTCGGTTTCGGCGTGCACCAGAAAGGTGAAGGCGCTGGAATTGCCCACCAGCATGCCCTGGCCCCGGCGCAGCAGGGAGAGGGTGTCCGCGCAGACCCGGTGCCCCAGGCCCACGGGTTCCACGCGGGTAATCACGCCGGGCAGCAGATGCTCGCGGCCCTGGGAGAGCTTGCACTGGGCCACGATGGCCTTGAGCTCGCCGAGAGCTTCGGGCCGCACCACGATGCCGTCCACGCCGCGCTCCAGGATGCCCGCGGCCAGGCGGGCCTCGTCCAGGCTCCCGGCTTCGGCCAGCACCGCGTCGCTCTGGGCCAGCAGATTCTCGACCGGGATGACCTCCCAGCCGCGCGCCAGCACCACGCGTTCGCCGTTTTTGAGACGGGCCAGCACGGCCTCCTCGTCAGCCTTGACCGTGAGCGCCGCCACGGCCACGTCCTCGTCGGCCCAGACCGGGCAGCGCGACAGCGCCGCCACCCGCTCCACATGGTCGCGCGGCACGATGACGCCGTCCACGCCGGATTCCAGAGCCAGAGTGACCTGCCCTTTGTCAAAGGGCGCGCAACGGAAATAGATGCGGGACATGGAGCCTACTCTCCCACGACCTTGAGGGCCTGATCCACGTCGGCGTCCTCGTGCACGATGGAGCGCAGGGCCTTGACCAGATTCACGCGGCTGGGATGCTGGAAGACGTTGCGGCCCACGGAAATGCCCGCGCCGCCCGCCTTGAGGGAATCATGGACCATTTCCAGAATCTGGCGGGTGGATTCCATGCGTTCGCCGCCCGCGATGACCACAGGCACGCAGCAGGCCGAAACCACGTCGGAGAAGCTCTCGATGTCGCCGGTGTAGGGCACCTTGACGATGTCCGCGCCCAACTCCACGCCCACGCGGGCGCAGTGGGCCACCACTTCGGGATCGTAGCTGTTCTTCACCTGCGGGCCGCGCGCGTAAACCATGGCCAACAGGGGCATATGCCAGTTGTCGCAGGCTTCGGCCACCCGGCCCAGGTCGGTGAGCATCAGGCGCTCGTTGGGGTCGCCCAGGTTGATGTGCACGGAGACGCAATCCGCGCCGTGCTTGATGCCTTCTTCCACGGTGCCCACCAGGGTTTTGGTGTTGCCGCAGGGCGAGAGGGCCGTGGAGGCGGAAAGATGGACGATGAGGCCCACGTCCTTGCCCGCGTTGCGGTGGGAGCAGCGCACCAGGCCCTTGTGCATGAGCACCGCGTCCGCGCCGCCCATGGCCATGTCGTTGACGGCCTCGCGCATGTCGATCAGACCCTCCACCGCGCCGAGGGTGACGCCGTGGTCCATGGGCACGATGATGGTGCGGCCGTTCTCACGATTGATGATGCGCTCCAGACGGACTTTTTTGCCGAGGTACATGGGAAACTCCTTTCTTGTTGCGTGTCAGCATGTTTTGCGGACAGCCCGCCTGCGGCCGAAAACAAAAAAGGGCCGCAGGTGGTATGCCTGCGGCCCTTTGAACTTGCGGACAATGGACGTCAGCGAAGTTCCCGACCACAGGCTTCGGTAAAGTACGCAAAAAAATACCAGCTGAAGCCGGCGGCGTACGAGGAAGCGGTGGCGGGAACAAATCGGGACATGACGTAAAACTCCGTTGTTGAAAAGTGAGTAGCGCCAGGTTTGGCGGATGTCAATAAAAAATTACGGGAGATTTTTTTGTTGACAGCACTTGTGACAAAGGACACAAATTAATTACATCAAATGTTAACATTTAACTTTTAACAAGGAGCGCCGGAATATTTCCGTAAACCCAGGCCGCCGCCCGTCGGCGACGGTGAACCTTCTGCCGGGACGCACGCCGCGGCCCGACGTGAGGAGCGAGTATGAGCGGGAAAAGGAGAATAAGTTTGCCGACCCAGATGGGCATCGGCATGGTTTTGGGCATCATGGCGGGCGCATCCGCCCAGTACTGGAACATGGACCCGCAGTGGTTCAAACCCCTGGGGCAGTTGTTCATCAACCTTGTGCGCATGGTGGTGGTGCCGCTGGTGTTGGCTACGCTGGTGGCGGGCGCGGCCAGCGTGGGGGACATCGGCCGCCTGGGCCGCGTGGCAGGAAAAACCCTGGTTTATTATTTCGCCAGCACAGCCGTGGCCATCATCATCGGCCTGATCCTCGCCAATATCTTTCAGCCGGGTCTGGGGCTTGATCTTTCCACCACCGGCCTCAAGGCCAAGGACGTGGTCCCTCCGAGTCTCACCCAAGTGCTGCTCGGCATCGTGCCTATCAATCCTGTTGAGGCCCTGAGCAAGGGCAATATGCTGCAAATTATTTTCTTTGCCGTGTTGCTGGGTTTTTCCCTCAGTATCTGCGGCGAAAAAGTCAGGGTCGTCACGGCGTTTTTTGACGGCATGGCCGAAGTGATGATCCGCGTGACCTCCATGGTCATGCTTTATGCGCCCATCGGTGTTTTCGGGCTTATGGCCTATACCGTCGCCACCCACGGGCTGGAAGTGCTGCTGCCGCTCATCAAGCTGGTGGCCGTCATGTATCTGGCCTGCATCCTGCAAATACTGCTGGTCTATTTTCCCTGCGTGAAGTTCAGCGGCGTCAGGCCCGGACATTTCCTGCGCGGCATCAGCGAGCCCCTGCTCATTGCCTTTACCACCTGCTCCAGCGCGGCGGCCCTCTCCTCCAACCTCATGAGCGTGCAGAAGCTCGGAGCCTCCCGGAGCGTCTCCAGCTTCTCCATCCCCCTGGGCAATACCATCAATATGGACGGGGCCGCCATCTACATGGGCATCGTGGCCATTTTCGCGGCTGAGATCTACGGCATCCCCATGCCGCTGGACAAGCAGCTGACCGTCGTCCTTATGGCGCTTCTGGCCTCCATCGGCTCCATGGGCGTGCCGGGGGCGGCGCTGATCATGATCACCATGGTCTTCACGCAGGTGGGCATTCCCTTGGAAGCCATCGCCCTGGTGGCCGGGGTGGACCGGGTCATGGACATGGCGCGCACCACCATCAATGTGCTGGGCGATGCCACGGGGGCCATTGTGGTTTCGCGTTTGGAAACGGATATGGACCCCGCGCGCGGGGCGGCCATGAACGTCTGAGCATCGTGGAGGACAAAACCATGAAGGAAAAGACGGCGGGCATTCTCGGCGGCATGGGGCCCGAGGCCACGGTGGATCTGATGCGCCGCATCATCGCCCATACCGACGCCCGCGACGACGCGGACCATGTGCGCTGCATTGTGGACAACAACCCCAAGGTGCCCTCGCGCATCAAGGCCCTGCTGGAGGGCGGCGGCGTTTCTCCCGGCCCGTGCCTGGCGGACATGGCGCGGCGGCTGGAGGCCTGGGGCGCGGATTTTCTGTGTATGGCCTGCAACACGGCGCACAACTATTACGGCGAGGTGCGGGCGGCTGTGGGCATTCCGGTGCTCAATATGGTTGAACTCACGGCCAGGGCCGCGTCGGAACTCGCGCCGGGCGGCGCGGCGGGCATCCTGGCTTCGCCGGCGGTGCGGCTCACCGGCCTTTACGAAGGCCCCTGCGCGGCCTTGGGCCTGACCCCCCTGTATGCCGACGGTCCGTGGGAGCAACGCCTTTTGCAGGTCATCAAAGATGTCAAGGCGGGCCGCGCGGGCGAGGCGGCGCGCGCGGCCTTTGCGGAGATAGCCGGGCACGTGCGGAGCAGGGGGGCGGCGGTGCTGATCGTCGCCTGTACGGAACTCGGTGTCATCGGCGCGCGGGCGGACTGCCCCCAGGTGGATGCCGCCGATGTACTGGCGCGGGCCGTGGTGGACATGGCCAAGGGGCGTACCTCCCCACATTGATTTTTTCCGGCAACAGCCATCAGGGGCGTTCCCCGGTGGCCGGACAACGGCTGAACAACAAACATCTGATTCAGGAGGAAACTGTATGAATCTGGCTCGCTTCGCCCGTCGCGGCTATGTGCAAGAGGCCACGCCGCTGGAATTCCTGCCCGCCTTCAGCAGGGCCCTGGGCAACAAGGCCAACATCTGGATCAAGCGGGACGACCTGCTGCCCGGCGCGGGCGGCGGCAACAAGACCCGCAAGCTGGATTTCTCCATTGCCGACGCCCTGGCCCAGGGCGCGGACACCATCATCACCTGCGGGGCCGTGCAGTCCAACCATTGCCGCCTGACTCTTTCCTGGGCGGTCAAGGAAGGCCTGGACTGCCATCTGGTGCTGGAGGAGCGCGTGCCCGGCAGCTACAGGCCCGAAGCCTCGGGCAACAATTTTCTCTACCAACTGATGGGCGTGAGTTCCATCAGCGTGGTGCCCGGCGGCAGCAACATGGCCGCTGAAATGGAGAAAAAGGCCGAGATGCTGCGGCGTGAGGGCCGCAAGCCCTACATCGTGCCCGGCGGGGCCTCCAATCCCGTGGGCGCGCTGGGCTACGTGCAGTGCGCCCAGGAGCTCATGCAACAGATGTTCGAGCGGGGCCTCAACTTCGATCACATCATCGTGCCCAGCGGCAGCGCGGGCACGCATGCGGGCTTTCTGTTGGGCCTGTTGGGCTGCCACATGAACATTCCGGTCACGGGCATCGGCGTGAACCGCAAAAAGCCCGTGCAGGAAGAGGCTGTGCACAAGCTCATGCGGGACACGGCCGCATACATGGGCGTGAGCATGGATATTCCGCGCGATGCCGTGGTGGCCTATGACGATTACGTGGGGCCGGGCTACTCCCTGCCCACCGACGCCATGGTGGAGGCGGTCAAGCTCCTGGCGCGCACCGAAAGCATCCTGCTGGACCCGGTCTATTCGGGCAAGGCCATGTCCGGTTTGATGGACCTGGTGCGCAAGGATCATTTCAAAAAAGGCGCGAACCTGCTTTTCCTGCATACCGGCGGTTCCCCGGCGCTCTATGCCTATCTGGATTCCTTCCGGCAGAAGTCATAAACGCCCCTGCCGCGCGCCGCTTCCGCCATGGGAACCGGCGCGCGGCAGTTTCCCGGCTCAGCCGGGACAAGCACAAGGAAAAGGACCATGCAGGAAAAAACACTGCGGATGTACGGCGGCATGCTGGGCGGGCTGGTGCCTCTGACCATTCTTGTCATTGGCCTGGTCTGGCTCTCCGTGGCCGGGCGCGGCGGCACCAAGCCTTTCTGGGCCTGCGCCTGGCTGGCCCTGGCCGTGGGGCTGTTTTTCGCCCGCGACAAGGCGGAATACTGCAAGGCCGCCATGCGCGGCATCGGCGACAAGACGGGCATCGTCATCGTTACGGCCTGGCTGTTCGCCGGGGTTTTCGGCAAACTCATGGCCGCCGGGGGCCTGGTCAACGGTCTGCTCTGGCTGGGCATGACCACCGGGGCGCAGGGCGCGGTCTTCACCCTGCTGGTCTTCCTGGCGGCCATGCTTTTCGCGCTGGGCACGGGCACCAGCACGGGCACCTGCATCGCCCTGACGCCCGTGCTGTACCCGGCGGGCTACTTTCTGGGGGCGGACCCGGCCATGCTCGGCCTGGCTATCCTGTCCGGCGCGGCCTTCGGGGACAATCTGGCCCCGGTGTCGGACACGACCATTGTTTCCGCGTATACTCAGGGCGCGAGCATGCGCGAGGTGGTGCGCAGCCGTTTTCCGCTGGCCATGAGCGCGGCCGTCATCTCGGGCATCGTCTTTCTGATGTTCGGCGGCGGCGGAGAGGTGCGCGTGCTGCCCGAAATCAAAGCCACGCTGAATCCGTCGGGCGTGTTCATGCTGCTGGCCCTGGTGGTGGTCGTGGTTGCGGCCCTGCGCGGCAGGCATATCATTGAAGCCCTGATTTACGGCAACGTGACCGCGGCCCTGGCGGGCATTTGCGCGGGCACGCTCAAGCCCGGCGATATTTTCGGCATCCCGGCCAAGGCCGGGGGCTCCACGGGCATCATCCAGTCCGGCATCGACGGCGTGGTGGGGGCCATCATCTTCGCCATCCTGATTCTGGCCGTGACCCAGATTCTTGTGGAATGCGGCATCATGGGCAAGATTCTGGAGTTCGCCCGGAAAAGCGTGGTGGCCACCGTGCGCCAGGCCGAACTCTTCATCGTGGGGGTGACCATTCTGGCGTCCATTCCCATTTCGGCCAATGCACCGGCGGAACTTCTGGTGGGCCCCAGCCTGGTACGTCCCATGGGCGAAAAATTCCGCCTGGCGGCGGCGCGGCGCGCCAATCTCATGGATTGCGCGGTGTGCACGGTCTTCTTCATCCTGCCCTGGCATATCGCCGTGGCAGCCTGGTACGGCGCTCTCTACAGCGCGGCCGAGAGTTACGGCATCGCGGCGCCGCCCATCAGCGCTGCCCTGTACAATCCCTACTCCTGGGCGTTGCTGGCGGTGCTGCTCTTCTCGGTCCTGACCGGCTGGAACCGCCGTTTCGCCGAGTCCGGCGAAAACGGAGAGGCGGCCTAGCAATGCAAACCACCCTGCCCCGGACAGGCCCGATCAGCGGCTGTCCGGGGCAGGGTTGATCGTTCCCGCGGGCACGGGAGGGAAAAAGGTTCGCCCGCGTCCGGAAATGTTGACATTACGCCGGCGTAAGTCTACCTCATGGGACAAAAACATGAGGAGCCCCCCTTGTCTCAGGTCAAGACGTACAGCGCCCAGGCCATCGCCTATATCAAGCAGCGCCTGCTGGACGGCACCCTTTCGCCCGGCGATCCCATCCGTGAAACCGAGATCGCCGAACATCTCGGCATCAGCCGGGGGCCGGTGCGCGAAGCCCTGCAAAGCCTGCTGCAACAGGGTCTGGTCACGGGTCTGCCGCAGAAGGCCAAGTTCATTCGGCATCTTACGGCGCGGGAGATTGAAGACAGCTATTGCCTGGGCGGTACCTTGGAAGGTGCCTGTATTGTCCAGTCTCTGGAGCGCTGGGACGACAAGGCACAAGCCGGGGTGGAGGAAATTCTGGCCGAGATGGAGCGCCAGAGCCGCACCGCCGCCGGTCTGGCCGCACTGAGCCAGATTGACGAAGCCTTCCACGACGCCCTGCTGGCCCCTTGCCGCAATCGTCTGATGGCGGGCATCGCGCGCAATTCCTGCGCGCACATCTCCAAATTCCTCTACTACAAGTGCTGGGACACGCTTTTTTCACCGCGCGAATTCTATCAGCGGCACGAAGTCATTTACGACGCCGTGCGCGGGCGCGATCCCCGGCATATCCAGCGGACCCTGCTGGAGCACTACGCGGAATCGGGCCGCCGCCTGGCCCTGGTCTGCGGCCGCCGCGAGGACTGAGCCTCCCGGTCGTTCAGCTTCTGACGGCCAGCAGCCGGAGCCGCCGGTAATCAGCGACCCACTGCTCCCCGTCCCAGAGGCGCGGCCGCAGGGCGCATTCCACCTCGCGGAAGATTTTCACTTGTTCCGCTTGTTCAAAACCGGCCAGATCCCCGGCGAAAAACTGTTCCAGCCAGTGGGCAAGGCCGTTTTCCCCGCCGGACAGGGGCGTGGGGCGGTCGTAGTCCTCAATCTGCCGGGCCTGAAAGCCCGCTGTTTCCAGTTTTCGGCGGTATGCCGCCGGTGCGGGGAAATAGAAGGGCTCGGACCGGGTCCGGCCGCGAGCCGCCAGCGCCGAGGCAAAGGCCGAACACACGGCCGCCACGTTGCCCTGGGCGCCGAATTCGCAGACCAGCAGGCCGCCCGGCTTCAGAACCGCATGCAGGGCGCGCAGCAGCGCGTCCTGATCCTGAATCCAGTGAAAAACCGCGTTGGAAAAGACCAGGTCGAAACGGGCCGTCCAGCCCTGGACGGCCAGACCGGCCGCGTCCAGAACATGGTATTCCGGACCGGGATACTTTTCGCGCGCCGCCCGGATCATGGCGGCGGACTGGTCCACGCCGATCACCTGCCCGGCTTTCCGGGCCAGGGCGGCGGTCAGCTCGCCGGTGCCGCAGCCGAAATCCAGAATACACTGGCCGGCGTCTTCCGGGACGCAGGCCAGCAGATTTTTGCCGTATTCGGCCACAAAACCATGGCTTTTCCGGTAAAGCGCGGCGTTCCAGTCCATTTTTTTCAGCGCGATCAGGATTTGGCGACAGGGTGGGCCGGTTCCGGGGGCGGAGGGACGGGCTGGATCGCGGCTTTGGGGCGCAGCTTGCGGGTCTGCAGACGCTGCTGCACAAAGTCGGCGGCTTTGACGCCCTCGGGTACGGCGGAAAGTGGAAATTCCGCCCGGCCCAGGTTGCGGTGCCCGCCGGCGGTGCCCACGTCGTAAAAACAGGCGTCGGCCAGACGGCCGATGTCCCGCCCGCCGTCGCCGCGAAAGATCACGATCACGGTTTTGTCCACAATGCCGCTGACAGCGATCCACTTCAGGCCGTGCACACGGGTAAAGAAGTCGGCAATGGCCACCAGCAGGTCCGCGCTCTTGATTTCGCCGAGCGTGGCGTGGGCTCCGCCGCCCCGGCAGTCGGTGAGCGAGCGGAAGGCGCGCGAAAAGAGCGGCAGCCAGGCGCGCAGATATTCGCTGCGGGCGATCCGGCGCAGCAGATTGTTGTCCGCATGGTGGGAGAGCCACTGGTAAGCGCGTAAGTCCTCCTCGCCGCCGGAGCGCTCAAAGGCCGCCGTGTCCGTGCGGATGCCGTAGAGCAGGGCTGTTGCCAGCAGCGGGCCTGGGCGCATGCGCAGAGCCTGGAGAAAGCGGGTCATCATGGTGCTGGTGGCGCCGATGCCGGGCCGGATGTCGCAAAAGGCCGCGGGCGTGGTGCAGTCCGTGAGGTCCGTCAGGGGATGGTGGTCGATGATCAGGTCGTAGGAAATGCCCGCGAAGGCCTGATTGTGCCGGGGCTGGGAGTCCACCATGCCGAAACGGGTATACTGTCCCGCCTTTTCCGGCTGCCAGGGTTTGGCCGGGATGCGCAGATAACGGATCATGGCCAGGTTGTCCGGCCGGGTCACCTCGTTGATGCGCATGATGTCCACGCTGTGCACCTTGTGCAGCATGATCCGTTTGAGCGCCATGGCCGAAGCCAAGGCGTCCGGGTCGGCATTGATCATGATGCACCAGCGGTCGTCCTTGTCCAGATTTTGCCGCCATTGCTTGAAACTGGCGATGTGTTCGGCGTTGACCGGCATGGCCCTCCCCTTGGCCTCCTGGAACAGTTCAGGCATGAAAAGTGTCAACTGCTCCAAGGCAGATTACCTTTGACACGCTATACGTTTCAAAGGGGTCATTCCGGCAAAAAACGCGGTTATCGCCGGAATCCACGCCGCGTTGCTCTCGATGCCCGTGCGCCCTTTGGGCTACAGGCACGGCCCTACGGGCCGCCCGTCGGGTCGGTCTTCGCGGCGCGCCTCACCGTGTTCGGCGTTAGGGCATTCCAACGTTGGAATGCCCTATGGCCTGTTAACACTATTTGAGAGCCTCGACGATGAGAGCAAAAACGATAAAGGCAAGGAAAATGACATCCAGCTTGTCATATCGAGTTGCTATGCGCCTGAAGCCTTTTAACCGTCTGAAGAGTCTCTCAATTTCGTTGCGTTTTTTGTACAGTTCTTTGTCATACTCCCACGGTTTCAGCCGATTGGGATTTGGCGGAACAACCGGGTCGTAGCCCAAGCTACGGCTTAGGCACTGAGTTTCATTGCCTTCGTATGCCCTGTCCATGAGAAGGCTGCACGGTCCCGGCGCGGGACCGAGGCGCTCCAAAAGACTTCTTCCCTGGGGCGCATCCCCGGCATTGCCGGGGGAAAGGCTGAATATCAGCGCGCATTCGGCTGACGCGGCAACCATATGAATTTTGGTTGTCCATCCGCCTCTGGACTTTCCGATGGATTGCGGACCTGTTTTTTTAAGGCTCCCATCCCATCGGGGTGAACTTTAACAGTGGTACTATCGAGAGAGACGGCTTCGATTTTGATGCATAGTAAACGTTCGCGTTGGAGGCGTTCAAAAATCCTGTCGAGCACACCGTTTTTGCTCCATCGGCTCATGCGAGTATAAATTGAGTGCCAGTTTCCAAACTCTGCCGGCAAGCTTCGCCACTTGCAGCCATTTTCAGCGACGTACAAGATGGCGTTAATGATTTGAAGGTTGTCCTGAGTAACATTGCCTCGCTGTCGCGGAAAGCTATTCGCAATACGCTCATACTGTTCTTTGGATATCTTCATAGGGCAAAGTTAACCCATGAAGAACATTTTTACAATTAGTGTTAACAGGTCCTAGAGCGTTTCAAACTAAAAATGCTCTAATAGGCGTAGCAGCACTGAGAATGGTCTTTTTGCCCCTGGTAAAGAACAAAAACTTTCATGAATGCGTGTTTTCGTATGGTTGTGCGTTCGGGTCCGTTTTTTCCGGCAGAGCTTCGCGGGCCAGCGCCGCCAGCACGGGCAGCGATGCCGCCACACCCGGCCAGTGAAAAATTTCCGCCAGATGAACAGCCGTATGCGGCAGACGGCCCATGAGAGCTGCCGCCGTGCGGCGTTGCCGCATTGTGAATTCCGTCAGCGGGAGGTGTTGATCCTTCCTGCCGGGCGCGCTCCAATGAACCAGGGCCGCTGTTTCCGGCAGCTCGGAATTCAGGAGATGGTCTTGAGCATAGCCCAGGAGATGCCCTACGTCCAGACAGAGGCCCAGCCCGTGGTCCGCCGGAAAGGTTTTTCCCAATTCCAGCACGTCGCAGGAATCCACATTCTCCAGTAAAAGGGGAATGCGGCTGCGGGCCTGCCAGCGGGCCGCGAAAGCGCGCAGCAGGCGGCGTTTGTGCGCCGGGGAACCTGCGGGCGGGTGCAGCACGGCCAAGCCCGGATGCAGATAGGCGGCTCCGGCGCAGACCGCCAGGGCCAGATCCGCCGCGGCCGCCGCTTCGGCTTCGGCCGCCGTCCCGTGGCGGGAGGGCCAGGGCAGGTCCACGGGCAAGTGGACGTGGCAGCGCAACCTCCCTGATTCCGAAGGTTCCGCCAAATCCGGCGGCAGATCATTTTCGCCGTACTTCAGGCAGGCCTGGGCTTCAAAAAAGCAGAGGGCCATCTCGTCCACTCTGCCGCTCAGAAAACGCGCGTTTTCCGCCACCGTGCCGGGCAGCACAAAGGAGGGCGCGGCCAGGCGGCCCGCCAGGGGATGGGCCGTGGATTGCCCGCTCATGGCCGGGTCTCCGGAGAGACCGGAAACGCCAGGGCGGCGGATTCACGCCGCAGGCTCGTCACCAGGCGGGCTAGGCGCGGTTCGTCCAGCGTCCGGCGCTCAGGGGAATCAGCGGCCGCCGGGACAAGGGCCTCATACAGGCGGAGGGCCATGGCCGCCCAGGCTCCGCCGTGGCTTTTCCGGTCGGCGCCGTCGGCCGGGCTGTGGTGGCAGAGTGTTTTGTCCAGAAAATCGTCCGCGAACAGCGTCAGCTCCGCCGGGTCCAAGGGCAGATTCAGAAAATGTCCCAGGCGTTGCAACTGTTGTTCGGGCTTGCGCAGCAGAAGGCCGTAGTCCGCCAGCAGACGCGGCAGGCCGATGCTGCCTTCCAGAGCGTCGAGCATGTATGCGAGCCAGAGGGCGTGGCTGAGTTCCGCGTTCAGGCGGTCCCGCTGCCACAAGGAATGAGCCACGCTTTCCGGGTGGCGCAGGGCGATGCAGCAGTGCGCGCGCAGGCCTGAAGCCGCCAGCACCGGCCGCCAGAAGGGCAGCAGGCGGCTCATGCGCGGGTCTTTGAGGCCCAGAATCGCCTGTCCGGCGCTTTTTTCGCGCAGCAGCCCCAGGGCCGTGACTCCCGGCGGACCGGCGGCCAGCCGCCGCAACGCCGCCGTGTCCGGCGCTTCCGGGCTGCGCCAGGTCAGGCCCAGTTGGGCCAGCAGAGCCTTGTTGAAGGCATAGAACCCGGCATCCTCGAAAAAGCCCTTGGGATTGCAGGGGTGCGCGGGCAGCAGATTCTTGCCCAACGCGACCCCCAGAACCCGCAGGCCCCTGGCCAGCGTGCTGGTGCCGCTGCGGTGCATGCCCAGCACCAGCACGAGACGGCCGGGGGCGTTCATGATTACAGCAGGTTTTGCGCGGCCCAGCCGTGGGCTTCGGCCGCTTCCTTGGTTTTGGGGCCGCCCAGCACGCAGACCGCGCCTTGGCGCGCGGCTTCGGCCAGCACGTCGGCGAACTCGCTGAAGTGCCGCTCCGTGGTGCCCAGAATTTCCTCGCGCATCCGCTGGCGGATCTCGTCCGTATCGCCGGTGAGCCAGCGCGCCAGGGACTGGGCCCCCTTGGCGTCGGGCAGCAGGTAACTGTCCAGATCGCCTACCGCGCCCACAATGGCCTGGGTCAGTTGGGCCTTGTCCGGCTTGAAGCCGCGCAGAAAGTCGGCCATGCCGTCATAGGCGGCCAGAGTCTGGTCCACGTTGGGGTCGCGGTAGGAGGCGCAGACCAGGGTGCCGCCCAGGCGGTCCAGCATGCAGAAGGCCCCGTAGGCCCCGCCGCGCACGCGTACCTGCTCCCACAGGTATCCCATGCGCAGATAGCGCAGAATCACGCTGGCCGAGCCGTGGTAGACATAACCCTGGTCATAGATGTTGGCGGCTTTGCCCACGTAGTTGATCTGGGCCGGGGCCAGGAAGGCCTCGGCCATGGGCAGGTCGCGCATGGGCCCGGTTTCGTGGTCCGTGCGTTCCGGGCCGTTGGAAGGCAGCTCGGCCAGCAGGGCGCGGGCCCTGTCCTGGGCCAGGGCCAGTCCCCCGGCTTCGGCCGTGCAGTCAAAGACCGCGCCGGAAGCGGACATGACCAGGGTCCGCAATTCCTCCAGATCGGCCAGCAGGGCCTCCGGCTGCGTTTCCAGCTGTTCCAGCAGGCCGCGTATTGAAGCCAGATAACTTACGCCGCCGGTGCGTTCGGCCAGCGCGCCCGCGCCGGTGAAATGCGCGCGCAGCCGCGTGCCCACCGCCGTATGCCCGGCGGCCTGCAGGCCGTGCTCCAGGCGGGCCTTGCCTTCCAGCAGCATCTGCCTGAGACGCTCGCGGGCCACGGCGGGATCGCGCAGGGGCTCCAGCAGGATTTCATGGAAGATGCCGAACAGGTCCGGAATCTTGTCGTAGACCGCCTTGCCCGCCAGGCTCAGATAACTGAAGGTGCGGCGTTCGCCCCTTGTGGTGCCCAGCAGGGTGTCGGCCCCGACGCCGCCGGTCTTGGCCGCCATGTACGCGCCGAGCTCCGTGAAGTCGCGCCGTGCCGTGCCCAGTTCGGTGAGGGAACGGGCAAAGAGCGGCAGCAGGGGAACCAGCCGCTCGGGCAGGCCTTTCAGAGGCAGCAGCAGATTGGCGTAGGCAATGCCCCTGGTGGGCAGCTCGTGGCTGAGGCAGACTTCCGGCAGACGGGATTCGGCGCGGGGAATGGCGGCGTTGCGGCGCGGCAGATCGCCCAGGCCCAGAGCCGGGATGGTCGCCAGGGCTTCCGGGCTGTCCGGCGCGGTCTGGGCCTCCTGCAGGCGCAGGGTTTCTTCCACCAGGGCCGCGCGCCGCTCCGGTCCCGCTTCGGCCTGGACATCGGCCAGGCGGGCGCTTTCCGCCTCTTCGCGGACTTTGCCCAGGCCGGCGTCCGGCAGCAGGACCACGGTGGCCCGGTGCTCGTTGTTTAAAAACCACTGGCGGATGGCTTCCTCAAAAACCTTCTCGCCCTTGGCCAGGCGCTCCTTGATGGCCGTGAGCGGTCCTTCCCAGGCCAGGGGGGCCAGGGGGTCGCCGTCGTACAGCCAGGTGGACAGGGCCTGGATCATGGCCGCCAGACCGCGTGGGAAGCGGCCGGAATTGTTTTCGCGATAGGCGAATTCCACGCTGTTCACCGCCGCTTCCACAGCCGCCGGGTCAATGCCTTCCTCGGCCAGTCGGGCCAGCGTGTCGAAAATCAGCAGTTCGGCCTGCTGCACGTCGTCGGGAGCCACGCCCTTGAGGCCTGTGGAATAGTACATCTGGCGCAGGTCCGTTTCCAGGCCGCAGCCCGTGGTGTCCTCGCCCAGGCCGGAACCGATCAGGGCCTTGCGCAGCGGCGAACCGGGCAGGCCTTCCAGAATGTGTTCCAGCATTTCCATGAGCAGGGCCTGGCCCACGTCGCCGCGCTCGCCCAGCAGCCAGTTGACCGTGAACAGGGCGCGCTGTTCGCCTTCGGCCGCCGCGTAGGGCACCTCGATCTGGCGCGGCACATCCCGGCGCGGCTGCAGGGGCACGGCGGAATCCGCGGGCCGGGCCGTGTAGCCCGCCAGGGCCGCGTCCAGCAGGCGCAGGCGCTCGTCCTCGGGATCGTCGCCCCAGAAGAAGAAGCGGGCGTTGCTCGGATGATAGTAGCGGCTGTGGAAATCGTGAAAGGCCTGGTAGGTCAGGTCCGGAATGCGCTCGGGATTGCCGCCGGAATCCAGGCTGTAAAGCGTGTCCGGGAACAGGGCCTGCTGGCTCTGCTCGGCCAGCACGGAATCCGGCGAGGAATACACGCCCTTCATCTCATTGTAGACCACGCCCTTGTAGGTCCAGGGGCCGTCGGCGTTTTCCGCCTCCACGTGCCAGCCTTCCTGGCGGAAGATATCCTCGCTGATGCGGGGATGAAAGACCGCGTCGATGTAGACGTCGATGAGATTGTAAAAATCGCGCAGGTTGGCGCTGGCCACCGGATAGCAGGTCTTGTCCGGAAAGGTGAAGGCGTTGAGAAAGGTTTGCAGCGAGCCCTTGAGCAACTCCACGAAGGGCTCCTTGACCGGATACTTGTCCGAGCCGCAGAGCACCGAATGCTCCAGAATGTGGGCCACGCCCGTGGAATCCGTGGGCGGCGTGCGGAAGCTCACGCCGAAGCATTTGTTTTCGTCCGCATTGACCACGGAGAGCAGTTGCGCGCCCGTAATCTTGTGCTGCCAGAGGCGGGCCGTGCCGCCCACTTCCGCCATGTCCCGTTCCGTGAGCAGGGTGAAGCCGTGTTTGTCCATGTATGGGGTATCCTTGTGCTTGAGTTCGTGGCTGAGGCCGGAAACCGGCAAGCACACTATAGGTAGGGAACACGGCTTTGAAAAGGGGCCGGGGCGTCCCCGCGCGCGGCGGACTCCGGTTTGGGCTGCGGGTAGTGGGCGGCGGCGCGGATCGCGCTGAAAAAGAATATTCCCGAGCCCCCATTTTGGTACGCCGGGCGGAAGCGCGCCGCCGCCCGGCCGGGCCGGACAGCCATATTTTATAATATTGCATATATTATTATGCAACTATTGATGTTTCCAGAGAAAGCTCCTACATTCCAAAGTGAGAATCGTGACCATACCGGCTCCGACCCGCCTGAGTTTTGTTCTTTGCCGCCAATCGATTCAAGAGAAAACTGTAAGAGGGAAAGGGTGCGCAACCCTGAATCAACGCGCTTGAAGATGCCGGGTCGTCTTCAGGCGCGGCTGATATATTTATGGATTTCCAACCAGATCAAAAAATAAGAAAGGCATGAGCATGGGCAACGAAAATATAGCTCCCGGAATTGAGAAAAAACCATTGAGCATGATTGTAAACGGCAAGAAGGTCGGCCCTCTCGAGGTGCCGGTCGGGATGCCGATGATCGACTTTTTACATCATTATCTTAACTTGACCGGCACGCATTTCGGCTGCGGGCAAGGCGTCTGCCATGCCTGCACCGTCGTGGAAGTGCGGCCGGACGGCAGCCTGGTCGACACCCGGACCTGCATTGCCAATGCGCATGCCTTTGACGGCAAGACGATCATCACGATCGAAGGCCAGGCCAAAACGGACGCTGACGGCAACATTACCGAACTGACGCCGATCCAGAGAGCTTTCATTGAAAAATTCGCGTTCCAGTGCGGCTACTGCACGCCCGGCTTTGTCGCGGGCGCGACCGCCTTCATCGACGGCCTGAAGCGCAAGCCGATCAGGCGCGCCGAACTGGAGGGCGCAATCGAGGAAGCGCTCAACGAGCATATTTGCCGCTGCACGGGCTATGTGCGGTATTACGAAGCCGTGCGCGATGTGGCGCTTGCCACTCCCGGCTGTGTGATCGGGTAGGGGGCTGCCATGAAAAGCCATGCATTGCGCAATTCAATTTTTGTCGTCATCGCTGTCGTTATCGTGGCGGCGCTTGCCGTCTTGTTCGGGCTGTTCCGGACGTCGGGCGTGGCCCCGCAGGCGGAGCGGGCCCTTTCGCCCGAACAGATGAAAGCCCTGATTCCGCGCGGGCGCGAACTGGCCCTGGCCGGCGACTGCTTCGGCTGCCACTCGCTGCCGCAAGGGCCGATGGGCGCCGGAGGCCTGGCCATAGGGACGCCGTTCGGCACGCTGTATTCGACCAACATCACGCCGGACAAACAATACGGCATCGGCAACTATACGCGCGCCGATTTTCATCGCGTGATGCGCGACGGCATCGCGCCGGGCAACCGCAATCTCTATCCGGCAATGCCCTTTGTCTTCACGCAGCTCACGACGCCTGACGACATTGACGCGCTCTACGCCTACAATATGAGCATTCCGGCCATGCCGGTCGCCAACAAGGCCAATACCGGCGCTTTCGTGCTGCCGGTGCGCCCGTTCATGAACTTCTGGACCCTGTTGAACTTCCCGGACCGCAAGCTGCCGCGGAACGAACAACGCTCCGCCGCATGGAACCGGGGGGCCTATCTTGTCGAAGGGCTGGCGCATTGCGGCGCCTGCCATTCGCCGCGCAACTTCATGATGGGCCTCGAATTCTCCCGGGCCTTGCAGGGCGGCGAAGTGGACGGCGTGGCGGTTCCCGCTATTACCGCCGCGGCGCTTGCCAAACACGGCTTCGACGTTCCCGCGCTGAGCGCCTATCTGGCCACCGGCATCGCTCCCCAGGGCACCGCGTTCGACGGGATGTACACCGTCACGCATTTCTCGACCGGCGCGATGGAACCGGAGGACGTCAAGGCGGTAGCCACCTATCTGCTCACCGCCAAGGACGGCAAGCTGGTGCCGCCGTCCGCGCCCCCCGCGCCGCTGCCGCAAGCCGTCGCCCCGGAATCCGGCACGCCCATGGCAGCCGGCCGGTTGGCCTATATGGCGTCCTGCGCGGGCTGTCACGGCATGAACGGCCAGGGCATCCCCAATGTCGGCCCGGCCATGAAGGGCAATGCGACGCTGGCCATGGACGACCCGCAGACGCTCATCAAAGCCGTTCTCAACGGCATTCCCACCCAGATCTTCAAGAACGGCGAGCGGATGTACGCCATGCCGCCCTTCGCGCACCGCATGAGCGACGCCGAGATCGCTGAACTCGTGACCTGGATCAGGGCGGAATGGGGCGGCCAGGCCGTGCCGGTGAGCGCCGGTCAGGTGAGTGCCCAGGAAACCGCGGTAAAATGAATGCAATAACGGACTGGCCTGTCGCAAGGCCTGCCTGTCTTCTTTTATGCCGCTTGCAGTCTGCGACGCAAGCGGATCCCGAATAGGAAAAAAACCATGACTATTGATATTTCGCGACGCAATTTTATCAAACTCGGAACAGTGTTCGGCATTTCCGTCATGATCGGACGCTTGCCGGATGCCTTTGCAGTGGAAATAAATTCGGGCCCCGGCCCCACAGACTGGATGTCGCCGGACGGCAAGGTTCGCTATCGGTGGGATGCCGTGCGCAAGGTGGCCGGGCAAAAGGACTTCGCGCGGGACTTTCGTGCGCGGGATCTGCCCGGCTGGCCCAGGGAGCAGGCCCACGCCTTCTTCATCAAGGCGACGCGGGCCGACCGGACCTTTGAGGGTGTGGACCTGAGCATTCTGGGGCCGGAATTGCAGCCCGAACGCCTTGTCCTGCATGAAAATTTGGCCGGTGACGGCGTGACCATGCCGCAGGCCGAGGGTTTGGCCGCCGACTTCTACGGCAAAAACTTTCTGGTTCCCAAAGGGCAGACCCCGCCGCTGCTCGGCCACCCGGTGGCCCTGCTGATTTATCGTGACTTTGATACGTTCGAGGCGGCGAAGCGCAGACTGCGCTTTGCCGAAAATGTCGTGAAATACGGCGCCGCCACCGGCCCGAACACGCCGCCCAACTACGGCGCGGCACGCTATGTCCGCATCGGGGGCGACAGTCCGACAGCCTCATCCGTGTATTCGCCGATGCAGGACGCCGTCATTTGGGGCGCTTTCGACGGCAATAACCCGGTCTGGCCGCCGGAAAGCCCGTCCGGACTTTTCGTGCCCGCCTCGGTGATGACGCGGCATCGTGGCGGCGGCGGCGTGCGCGACCCGCTCACGGTGGCGCGCGAAACCTATGAGCCGATGCGGCGCGGCATGAACGCGGCCGCGGACATCGAAAAGGCCATTGAAGCGGCGCGCAAGGATGAAAGCAAACTGGTGCTGGAGCGGCAGGGCTTCTCGCAGTCGATCGACTCGTGCGCGCTGGAGGCGGACAACGGCAACGCCTGGTATGATGCCGAAACGCGCACCCTGCACCTGGTCGCGTCGGCACAGTCGCCGTATGAGGTCGCCCGCGTCGCGGCGCTGATGGTCAAGGACAACAAGCGCTTCCCGGTCAAGACGATCAAGCTGCTCACGGGCACCACCGTGGGGTACGGGGCCAAGGACCATTCGATCTTCCCGTTCTATGTCATCGCGGCGTGTTTCTATGGGAACGGCCTGCCGGTACGGCTTGCCAACAACCGCTATGAGCAGTTCCAGCTCGGCATCAAGCGCCACTCCGTCGAAATGGATGTGACCATCGTGGCCGACCGCAAGAGCGGCAAGTTCGAGATCCTCAAGGGCTTCTATAACCTCAATGGCGGCGGCCGCGCCAACTTCTCCTTCTCGGTCGCGCAGGTGGCCGCCACCGCCGCGCAGTCCATCTATTATTTCCCGAAATCCGATCTTGCGGCCATCGCGCTGGCATCGCCCGCGGTGGAGGCGGGGTCCATGCGCGGCTACGGCACCCTTCAGGCCATGAGCATCACGGAGCTGATGGTCGATGAAGTCGCCGCCGAACTGGGCATTGATCAGATCGAACTGCGCCGCCGCAATGCGATGCGGGCCGGTTTCGAAAACACCCAGGGTGCTCAGCCGCTCGGCGAGCCGGGCAATATTGAAATGCTCGACATCGCGGCAAAGCATCCGTTGTGGGCGAACCGGCACAAAGCCAAGGCCGAGTTCGACAGGGCCAACCCCGGCAGGCTGTACGGCGTCGGCTTCGCGCAGGCGCAGAAGGATTACGGCACCGGCGCGGATACCACCGCGCTGGCGCTGGAATTCGATGCCGACGGCAAGGTGCGGATGCGCCACTGCGTGCAGGAGATCGGTACCGGCGCGACCACCGCGCAGCAGGTCATTGTCCGTGACATGCTGGGCAAGACGCCCGATTCCGTCGAGTTCGGCGTCGCGGAATTCGCCGAACTGCCGATGGTCAGCAACTGGTCGCCCTACACGACGACGCAGAAACAGCAGGACGACCTGCAGAAGAATCCCTACTGGGTGCCGTTCATGCTGCCGGCCATGAGCGCCTCCAACAGCGCCTATTTCATCGGCTTCGGCACGCGGCAGGCGGCGAAGTTTCTGTTTGAAAACACGCTCTGGCCGGCGGCGCGCGCCATCTGGAGCGAGGGACCGGCCGGCGGCCAGATCTCCAGCGGCTTCATGACCGTGAATGACCTGCGCGTGGTCGAGGGCGGCATCGGCGGGGGCGGCATGGAAATCCTGCCGTTTGAACGGGTCGCCAAAAAAGCCCACGAGCTGGGGCTGGTGACCGGGGTTGCCCTGCACTGCTTCAGCCGCTGGGAATGGACGACCGCGACATTCGATGTTCCGACCATCGGTTCCATCGAAGTGGCGGCCGACGTTCTCTCCGTGCGTTACGGCGACGGGGCCGCGCCGGAACTCAAGCGGCGCATGACCAGCGGCGGCTATGACTTCATCAAGAGAAGCAGGGTGAAATTCCCTCCGGTTCAGCGCAATAACGCCGGTGTGACGACCTACGCGCCCGCTGCCTGCATCGTTGAGCTCAACGTCAATACCTTCACCGGCGAGATAGAAATCATGCGCCATCACAGCCTGCTCGGCACCGGTAAAATGATTGTGCCGGAACTCGTATCCGGCCAGTTGCAGGGCGGCCTGGCCATGGGCATCGGGCATGCCCTGATGGAGGAATTGCCGCTTTATGAAGACGGGCCGGGCAACGGAACGTGGAACTTCAACCGGTACACGCTGCCTCGGGCCACGGATGTCGCGGTCTGGAATCAGACCGCCGATTATCTTGAGCCGGAATCCGAAACCGCGCCGCCCAAAGGAATCGGGGAAGTGGTGATGGTCCCGGTGGTCGCCGCCATCGGCAATGCCGTCACCCATGCCGTCGGCAAGCGTTTCTACCGGTTGCCCGTGACTTCGGAAAAGATCAAAAAGGCTCTGGGCCTGTAACGACGTGTCGAACCCTCGCGGGTGAGGAGCACGCGGAGCCGTTTGGCTCGCGATAGGAAGTGGTAATAAAGAAGTCCTGAGCCCGACCGGGCTCAGGACTTCTTTATTACAATGGAATGAGGGGAAGCTCCGGAAGCGTCGGCGTAGTGTACGCGTGGACGGTTTTAACCGGTTTTTTACCGCAGCGAGCGCCACAGAAAGCGCCCCAGGCCCCAGAAGGTGCACAGCCAGCTCAGCACGGACACGTAGATGAACAGACCCGGCACCGCCATAAGCGAGGCCACGCCCAGGGCCTTGCTGCACATGATGGTGCAGGCCGTGAACATGCCCATGGGGAAGACCATGCTCCAGTAGCCGGGCGTGTAGACAAAGGGAAAGCGCCGCGCCGCGTGCCGCCAGAACCCGAGGATGAACAGCATGACCACCCACCAGGCCGCGAAGCCCCAGGCCATGAGGGTCATGCCCTTGAGAAAGGGCAGAACGGACTGGAGGAAGGGCGATTCCCCGGCGCGCAGGATGAGCTCGCTGCCCGCCAGGGTGGTGATGGCCACGGCCCCGGCGTTGACCCAGAAGGTCGGGTCCAGGGCCTCGGGAGCCAGCGGTTTGTAGCACAGCCGGTAGACGATGAGGGTGATGACGATGGCATAGAGCATGAAGCCCGTGCCGAAGAGCGCCGTGAGCAGGAGGAAGGCCGTCTCGTGGTCCCAGCTCGTGTGGTCGATGATCACGCAGCCGAGAATGACCAGGGCCTGGCAGCTCACGGTGTTCAGGAGCCACGCGCCGTTGATGCCCTTTTCAATGGGCGGTTTCCGGTCCGTGGTGAAAAGGGCCAGAAAGTCCGCCCAGATGAAGAAGCACCACACGGCCAGGGCCAGCCAGAAGAGGCCGCAGGCCAGGTCATAGCGCCCCAGCAGCAGGGCGCACTGATTTGCCAGCAGGCCCGTGCCCGCCACCATGGTCAGGTAGCCGGGGCCGCGCGCGTGATCGGCCATATCGCCGAAGAAGTCCCGGGGATAAAGGCCCAGGCGCAGGATGTACACCGCCCACAGGCAGCAGAACATGCCGATGTTCACATAAAAGAGCGCCAGCGCCCCGGCCTCCATGCCCAGCAGGTGCAGGGCAATGGACACGATGCCCGTGGCCATGACCATGCCGAAGTTGGCCGGGGCGGCGCTTCTGACCAGCGCAAGGGCCCTTGCCGTGAGCGGGCCGCCCATCACACGCCTCCCCAGCGGCGGCGGTAGATGGTGAAGGGGAAGGTCACATAGCTCAGCGGCACGCTGAAGATGTGCACCAGCCGGGTGAACGGCAGCAGGGCGAAGATGGTCAGGCCGCTCAGCACGTGCAGTTGCAGGAAGAGCGGCACGTAGATCATGCGTCCGGGCGCGGGCGCGAGCGTGAGAATGCCGCGCACCCAGGGGCCGATGGTGGTGAAGGCGTCAAAGTGCGCCGCATAGGCCTGGTACATGCCCGTGGCGGCGTTGAAGCCGATGAGCAGGAGCACGATGATGTCCGTCCGGCGCGTGGTAAGGCGCACGGGCAGGCAGATTATCCGGCGCAGCAGCAGAATGCCCACGCCCAGCAGCACCATGGGCGCGATGAGCATGCCCGCCAGCCCGGCTATTTGGGCGTGGGCCTGGGCGGAGACGCCCACGGCGCGCAGGGCTTCGGGCGGCAGCACCAGGCCCACGATATGCCCGCCCAGAGAGAGCAGGATGCCGATGTGGAAGATGAGACTGCCGCAACGCAGCATCCGGCTTTCCAGGAACTGGCTGGAACGGGCGTTCCACTCTTCCTGGGCGTAGGTGTAGCGCAGCAGCAGGCCGCCGGTCAGCAGGGTCAGACAGATATAGGGGTACACCGCGAAAGCGGCGATGAACAGCTTCATGAGCGGAGTCATATGCATACCTCCCGGGGGGAAATGTTCCGCGCCGCACGGCTGCCGCCCCGGATTGCGGGATGGTCGTCGGGGGACGCGGGATCGGGGTCGGCGTCGGGAGCGCACTCCCGCATGGCGTCGGCGGCGGCGCGCAGCATGGGCGCCCAGGGGCTGTTTTCCGCCGCGAGATGCGCGGCGATGCCCTGTGCCGCCGTGGCGAATTTTTCGCACAGGCAGGCGGCGGCCCAGGCCGGAGACATTGCCAGGAATTCCAACACCAGCGGCAGATAGTCCGGCAGTTCCCCGCCGGAAGGCGTGCACCCGCTGTCGCGGTACAGTTCCGTCAGCGCGGCCAGGGCGCGCCCCTGCAAGGGGGAGTCGCCGTAGGCGTGCGTGGTCAGATACAGGCAGGCGGCGCGGTTGAGATCAAAGGTCTGCACGAAGGCCGCCTGCAGATCCAGCAGCGGCGTGGCCGCCGCATGGTCCAGAAAGGCGACGGCCCAGGCGGGCGCGGGCTCCCGGCGCGCCTCGCGCGCCAGGGCGGCCAGCTCCTCGTCCGGGTAGCGCAGAAGCTGCGCCGCCCACAAGAAGGTTTCGGCGCGGGTCATGCGTGCACCCCCTTGAACTCCGGAGCCACGGGGTCGCGGTCCGGGTAGCCGGTATGGCCCTTGAGGGCTTCCACATCCTCGCCGGGGGCGTCTTCGCGCCGTACCGTGGGAATGACGAAACGGTCCTCATAGCGGGCCACGGCCAGCAGGCGGTACATGGCGGCGGCGCTTTCCGGGGTCATGCCCGCCGTTTCCAGAGCCTGGGCCGCGTCCGGGCCGCTGAAGGTCTTCTCCCGCATGAAGCGGCGCAGGGCCAGAATCTTGCGCAGGGCGTCCCGCACCGGCTCTTCCCGGCCGACGGTGAAGAGATTTGCCAGATAGCGCACGGGGATGCGCATGGCGTCCAGCTGCGTGTCAATGTCGATGTCCGTCTCATTGGTGAGCGGGCTGGCGGGCGGAATGTACCAGACCATGGGCATGGTGCGGAATTCCGGATGCAGGGGCAGCGCCAGTTTCCAGTCGCTGATCAGCGTGTATACGGGCGAGTTCCGGGCCGCCGTGAGGAACTGATGGGGGATGCCGTCCTTTTCCGCCTGCCGGATGACGGCGGGGTCGCGGGGGTCGAGAAAGACCCGCAACTGCGCCTCATAGAGGGCGGCCGGGTCGGGCGTGGCGGCCAGCTCATGCACGGCGTCGGCATCGTAGAGCATGACGCCGATGTAGCGGATGCGCCCGGTGCAGGACTGCGCGCAGAGTGTGGGCTGACCCGATTCCACGCGGGGATAACAGAAAATGCACTTCTGGGAGTGGTGGTTTTTCCAGTTGAAATACACCTTTTTGTATGGGCAGCCGGACATGCAGAAGCGCCAGGAGCGGCAGCGCGTCTGGTCCGTGAGCACAATGCCGTCCTCGTCCCGCTTATAAATGGCTCCAGAAGGGCAGGAGGCCACGCAGGCCGGGTTCAGGCAGTGCTCGCACAGGCGCGGCAGATGCAGCATGAACACCCGCTGGAATTGCAGCAGGGCCTGGGCGTCCAGGCCCGCGAAATCGGGGTCGTCCAGGCCGGTGACCTGGGTTCCGGCCAGGTCGTCGTCCCAGTTGGGGCCGGCCTGCGGGGTCATGGGACGGCCCGTGACGCTGGAATAGGCCCGGGCTATGGGCTGATGCTTCTGCTCCGGGGAGGTGGTCAGGTTCTGGTAGTCGTAGTTCCAGGGCTCGTAATACTGATCCATGCCCGGAAGGTTCGGATTGCCGAAAATCTGCGCGGCCTTGCGCAGCTTGCCTCCGGCCCTGAGGCGGAGTTTGCCGTTCTCCACTTCCCAGCCGCCCTTGTGGATGTCCTGGTTTTCCCACAGGCGGGGATAGCCGATGCCGGGCTTGGTTTCCACATTGTTGAACCACATATATTCGCTGCCCGGATCCGTGGTCCAGGCATTCTTGCAGGGGATGCTGCAGGTGTGGCAACCCAGACACTTGTCCAGGTTGAGCACCATGCTCATCTGCGCTTTAATCTTCATGGAATATCACCTCCCCGGCCTTGCGCACCACGATGTATTCATCGCGCTGGCAACCCGTGGGTCCGTAGTAGTTGAAGGAATAGCTGAGCTGGCCGTAGCCGCCGATCATCTGCGTGGGCTTGATGAAGGGGCGCGTCAGGCTGTTGTGCGTGCCGCCGCGCTGGCCCGAAAGGGGCGAAAGCGGCGTGTCCACGTGACGTTCCTGGGCGTGGTAGATGAAGGCCCGGCCCTTGGGGATGCGGTAGCTCACCAGGGCCCGGCCCATGAACACGCCGTTGGCGTTGAAACATTCCAGCCATTCGTTGTCCGCAATGCCCGCCTGGGCGGCGTCCTCGTCGTTGAGCCAGATTTCGCCGCCGCCGCGCGAGAGCGTGCGCATGATCAGGTTGTCTGAGTAGGTGGAGTGAATGGACCACTTGCTGTGCGGGGTCAGCAGGTTGAGCACCAGGTCCGTGTCCTTGCGGGGAACGGCGTCCCCGGTCACCTCGCCCAGGGTTGCCAGGGGCAGGGGCGGGCGGAACACGGGCAGGCTTTCGCCCAGGCCGCGCATCCACTGGTGGTCCAGATAGAAGTGCTGGCGGCCCGACAGGGTGTGGAAGGGCAGCAGCCGCTGCACGTTCTGGGCAAAGCGGGTGTAGGTCACCTGTTCGCCCTTGAGGCCGCTCCAGTTGGGGCTGTTCAGCGCCCGTCCCGGCCGCGCCGTGATGGATTCAAAAGTATGGTCGATGCCCTCGGAGGGCGCGGAGATGTCCTTGAGGGACAGGCCGGTGCGTTTTTCCACGCTGGTCCAGGAGCGCACCGAGACGGTGCCGTTGGATTCCGGCGAGAGGCAGAGAATGGCGTCGCAGGCGGCGCGGTCCGTGTCCAGACGGGGCATGCCCTTGCTGACGCCTTCCTCCCGCACCGTGCCCAGGCGGGCCTTGAGCAGGTCATGTTCGACCGCTCCGGACCACTTGGCCCCCTTGACGCCCATGCCTTCCGGCCGCCGGATGTTGGGGCCGAGGGAGGTGTACATCTTGAGCACGTCGGCATAGCGGCGCTCCACCACATGCAGGCCGGGCATGGTCTTGCCGGGCACGGGTTCCACCTCGCCCGTGCGCCAGTCGCGCACCTGGCCCAGGGGCTGGGCGATTTCGCCGGGGCTGTCGTGCAGCAGGGGCGTGGCCACCAGGTCCTTGCGCGTGCCCAAATGCTTTTCCGCCAGCCGGGAGAAGACCTCGGCCACGGTACGGAACTGCTCCCAGTTGTTGCGGGCTTCCCACGGCGGGTCGGCCGCCGGGGTAAAGGGATGGATGAAGGGATGCATGTCCGTGGAGGACAGATCGTTGATTTCATACCAGTGAGCCGCGGGCAGCACCATGTCGGCATAGACGCAGGACGTGCTCATGCGGAATTCCGACACCACCATGAGGTCCAGCTTGCCCTGTTCCATGGGCGGATCGCACTGGAATTCACTCGGCTGCACCGGGGATTCCCCGCCGCGCACGGCGTTTTCCGTGCCCAGAAGGTGGCGCAGGAAGTACTCGTGCCCCTTGACGTTGGAGCCCAGCGGATTGGTGCGCCAGAAACACATGATGCGCGGCACGTTGTCTTCGTGCGAAGGGGCCTCGACGGCCATGCGCAGGTCGCCGGACTTCAGGCGCGCCACGGCGTGCCTGATGATCTCCTCGTCGCTGGCCGCGCCGTCGGCTTCGGCCTTGCGGCAGATCTCCAGGGAGTTCTCCTGGAACTGCGGGTAAAACGGCAGCCAGCCCAGGCGCGCGGCCACGGCGTTGCAGTCCGCCGGGTGGTCGGGCAGGACGCCTTCCTGGCCGGGCGGGCACATGCGCCCCATGTTCAGCAGTTCGTAGCGCCAGGCGTCAATGGCGAAATAGTAGAAGGAGGTGCCGTTCTGCAGGCGCGGCGGCCCGGTCCAGTCCCCGGCCATGGTCACCGTGGTCCAGCCGGAGAGCGGGCGCACCTTTTCCTGGCCCACATAGTGGGCCCAGCCGCCGCCGTTGACGCCCTGGCAGCCGCAGAGCGTGGTCAGGGAAAGAATGCTGCGGTAGATGACGTCGTTGTTGTACCAGTGGTTGATGCCCGCGCCCATGACGATCATGGAGCGGCCGTTCGTGGCGGCGGCATTGTCCGCGAAGCCGCGGGCCACCTGGATGACCTGTTCGCGCGGCACGCCGGTCAGCGCTTCCTGCCAGGCCGGGGTGCCGTTGACCCCGGCGGCGTCGTAATCGCGGGCCACGTCGCCGCCGTGCCCCCGGTCCACGCCCAGGCTTCCGGCCAGCAGCTCAAAGACCGTGGTCACGCGGCGCGGCCCCTCGGTCGTGCGCAAGGTGACGTACGGCACGGGACGCAGTTTGACGGAGGGCTTTCCGGCGTCGAAAACAGGAAAGGCCGCCATGGTCCATTGGGCTCCGGGGGCTTCCTCCATGCGCAGCAGCGGCGTCAGTTCGGCCTCGTCGGCCTCGTCGCGCATGTGCAGATTCCAGCGGCCGTCCTCGCCGTAGCGCGCGCCCACGCTGCCCATGGGCACGGCCGGGCCGTTGCGCGCGGCGTCGTAGACCACGGTTTTCCATTCCGGATTGTTGCCCTCGCGCCCGATGTCCGAAGCACGCACAAAACGGCCGGGAGTATGCTGATTGTCCGCGCCGTCCAGGAGGACAAGGCAGGGCAGGTCGGTGAAGCGCCGGGCGTAATCCTCGAAATAGGGAACGCGGCGGTCCAGGAAATATTCCTTGAACACCACGTGGGTCATGGCCATGCCCAGGGCCGCGTCCGTGCCGGGCTTCACTGTGAGCCAGTGGTCCGCGAACTTGGTGAAGTCCGCGTAGTCCGGCGACACGGCGGCGATTTTCGTGCCCCGGTAGCGGGCCTCGGTAAAGAAATGGGCGTCGGGCGTGCGCGTCTGGGGCAGGTTGGAGCCCCAGGCGATGATATAGCCCGCGTTGTACCAGTCCGCGCTTTCGGGCACGTCGGTCTGTTCGCCCCAGATCTGCGGCGATGCCGGGGGCAGGTCGCAGTACCAGTCGTAAAAGCTGATCATGCTGCCGCCGATGAGACTGAAAAAGCGCGCGCCCGAGGCGAAGCTGACCATGGACATGGCGGGCAGGGGCGTGAAGCCGAAGATGCGGTCCGGTCCGTAGCGGCGGATGGTGTGCACCATGGAGGCGGCGAACATCTCGGCGGCCTCGTCCCAGGTCCAGCGCACAAAACCGCCCTTGCCGCGCGCCCGCTGGTAGGCCCCCCGTTTCACGGGGTCGTTGACGATGGAAGCCCAGGCTTCCACCGGATCGCCGTGCTCTTGCAGCGCCGCGCGCCAGAACTCAAGCAGCTTGCCCCGGATGAGCGGATGGCGCACCCGCAGCGGGCTGTATACATACCATGAGGCTGATGTGCCGCGCGGGCAGCCTCGGGGTTCGTAATCGGGGAAATCCGGATGCGGCGTGGGATAATCGGTTTTCTGGGCTTCCCAGACGATGATGCCGTCCTTGACGAACACGTCAAAGGAACAGGAGCCGGTGCAGTTGACGCCGTGGGTGGAGCGGGCCACCTTGTCGTACTGCCAGCGGCGGCGGTAATAATCTTCCCAGGAGCGCCCGCCTTGGCGTTCGCTGTATTCGGAACCGGAGAATAATTCGCCTCCCATTTCGCTGAGGCGTTCTTTGAAGTATCGGAGCTTGGGAAATAGCGTAGGACGCATAAATCCTCCTGCGGAGAATTGAGCTGTAGTTGGTGTATATGCGCCACGGCCTGAAAGCGGGCGATCTTACGGAACGGCTGAAACCGGCGGACGCCGGAAAAGACAGGCCCTGGCGACAAAGCTTGCGGCTTGTTTCATCACCGGGTGACCAACTGAATCTCGTTTTGTATAGGAACTATAAAAAAAGAGAGGGGACTAAGGCCGGACGTTGGGACGGAAGGTGGGGGGAATCCGCAAAACAAGGTTGGCAAGCATACTTGTTGATTTCATACGATTTTTACATGCGCGCTGTCAACGACAAGCGGGAGTTTGCCCAGGGCAGTCGAATGGATAGAGCGAAAAAGAAAAATACTCTTGCGTCAGCCTTGCTGTAACGTTACGGAAATTTTGCAAAACCGGCCCTCCGCTCAATTGCCGACTATGTCGGCCGCGTTCGCGGGTCTGAGGAAGGAAAACACAGGTATGGAAGCGAATAATATCCGGCGATTGAAGCATTCATTTGATTGCCCCTTGGGGCCAGCTCTCCTCAAAGGACTCTGAATCACGTTTGCGGCCTTCCGCGCGCTTGCCGCTGCAAAAAAAGCCCGGAGCGGGTGAGGAAGTTCTCTTTGCCCGGCCGCCGGACTCACGCGCGAGGCCGGGCGCGGCGTTGGGTTCTTCCGGCTGAGCGCGTCTCTCTCTCTCTCTCTCTCTCTCTCTCTCTTACATAAACTATCCCCCATTTTTCTGTGCCGTCGGGCTCGGTGGCTGTAGCTTCCCATGTTTTGTTTCAGCAAAGCACGTTGCTGAGAAAAAAGAAGATCAGGAAGAGGGTGATGTCGGGGGGATTTTTACTCTTGCCGCGGGCCTGCTCGTCCGCCCTGTCCGCATGGGGGCATCCTCTTGCCATCCATACGGCTTTGGGCTATAGAAGCTGCTCCATTACACACACTCCGGCGGTTCTCGGGGTGCCCGTTCCGCGGACGCGCGTCGCGTCCGACCCACGGCGGGTGAAGAGAACAGTACAAACCGGAGTGGAGGAAACCAACCCATTGGAGGATCACAATGGCTTACGTCAGCATGAAGCAGATGCTGGAAACCGGGGTGCACTTCGGGCACCAGACCCGGCGCTGGAACCCCAAAATGCGCCCCTACATCTTCGGCGCGCGCAACGGCATCCATATCATCGACCTGCAGCAGACCGTGAAGCTTTTCCGCGTGGCCCACGATAAAATCGTGGACACCGTGGCCAAGGGCGGCAAGGTGCTCTTTATCGGCACCAAGCGCCAGGCCCAGGAGGCCGTGGCCGCCGAAGCCGGTCGCGCCAACCAGTTTCATGTGACCAACCGCTGGATGGGCGGCACCCTGACCAACTTCGTGACCATCCAGAAAAGCGTGGACCGCCTCAAGAAGCTGGAAGCCATGTTTGCCGACGGCTCCATCAACCGTTACCAGAAAAAGGAAATCCTGCTTCTGGAGCGCGAGATGAAGAAGCTGGAGGAAACCCTGGGCGGCATCAAGAACATGGACCGCCTGCCGCAGCTGGCCTTCATCATCGACCCCAACCGTGAAGACATCGCGGTGAAGGAATGCCGCAAGCTGGGCATCCCGATTGTGGCCGTCACGGACACCAACTGCGATCCGGACCTCATCGACTACATTATTCCCGGCAATGACGACGCCATCCGCGCCATCAAACTCTTTGTGGCCGCTTTCTCCGAAGCCTGCATGGAAGGCGAGGCCATGAGCAAGGACCACAAGGACGCCGCCAACGCCGAAGAGGCCATGCAGAAAGCCGCCGCCGCTGAAAGCGCTCCGGCCGCTGAGGCCGCCCCCGCGCAGGAAGCCGCTCCCGCCGAATAATCGGGGTCCGCGATTTCGTATTTTCAGGGCAGCGCGATCGTTACGGGTCTGCGCTGCCCTTCTTGAAATTTTTTACGCAGCAACTCCGGCGCATTGGCCGGACGCATCTGGAGACGACAATGGCAATCAGCGCTCAAATGGTCAAAGAACTGCGCGAGAAAACCGGCGCGGGCATGATGGACTGCAAAAAAGCCCTGGTGGAAGTGAACGGCGACCTGGAAAAGGCTGTGGACTGGCTGCGCCAGAAGGGCATGGCCAAGGCCGCTAAAAAATCCGGCCGCGCCACCTGCGAAGGCGTGGTTACCGCCGTGACCAGCCCTGACGGCAAGCATGTGGCCATGGCTTCGCTGATGTGCGAAACCGACTTCGTGGCCCGCGGCGACCAGTTCCAGAACATGGCCGCCCGCGTGGCCCAGGCCGTGCTGGAGCACAATCCGGCTGACCCCACCGCCCTGGACGGCGTGGTGGGCGACGAGGTCAAGCAGCTCATCGCCTCGGTGGGCGAAAACATGCAGCTCGGCAAGTTCGCGCGCCATACCCGCCAGTCCGACAATGAAGTTATCGGGCAGTACATCCACGCCAACGGCAAGATCGGCGTGCTGGTCTTCCTGACCTGCGGCAAGGCCGAGAGCGTGAACGCGCCCGAAGTCAAGGAGCTTGCCAAGAACTTGGCCATGCAGGTGGCCGCCGCCAGTCCCATGGCTCTGGACGCCGGAAGCCTGGACCAGGCCGCCGTGGAACGCGAGCGCGAAGTCTATCGCCAGAAGGCCCTGGAAGAAGGCAAGCCCGCCAATATCGTGGACAAGATCGCCGACGGCGCGGTGAAGAAGTTCCAGAAGGAAGTCTGCCTGATGGAACAGCCCTTTATCC
Organism: Desulfovibrio fairfieldensis; assembly: GCF_001553605.1. Lineage (NCBI taxonomy): Bacteria > Pseudomonadati > Thermodesulfobacteriota > Desulfovibrionia > Desulfovibrionales > Desulfovibrionaceae > Desulfovibrio > Desulfovibrio fairfieldensis. The sequence goes on along the minus strand of NZ_CP014229.1, from coordinate 2,805,196 downwards.
GCGACGACAAGAAGAGCGTGAGCGATATCGTGCGCGAAGCCGGCAAGGCCGTGGGCGACACCATCACGGTGACGGGCTTTACCCGCATCCAACTGGCCGCGGAATAAGCATGCCGGCAGACGGAATTGCGCGTCATGCGGCGCGCATGCAGAGTAGTCTCGTTGTTGATTGAACCTGAAAGGGGGCTTCGGCCCCCTTTTTTTATTTTCCAGGGCCCTTGCGGCCCGCGATAAACAGCGGAAAGGATATGTGGGATTTTTCGTGGATTACGGAGCTTTCGGCCTGGGCCGGTCTGGGCACGCTGGTACTGCTGGAAGTGGTGCTGGGCGTGGACAACCTGGTATTCATCTCCATTCTGGTGGGGCGGCTGCCCGCCGAGCAGAAGCGTCATGCCTTTCTCACCGGCCTGGGGCTGGCCCTGCTCATGCGCCTGGTCCTGCTGGCGGCCATCGCCTGGATCATCGGGCTCACCGCGCCCCTGTTCACCCTGGGCGGGCGCGCCTTTTCCGCGCGGGATCTGATCCTGATAGGCGGCGGCCTGTTCCTGCTTCTCAAGGGCACGCTGGAGCTGCACGAACGCCTGGAAGGCCATATGTCCGGTCCCGCGGACGCGGGCCGTCACGCGGGCTTCTGGCGGGTGATCGCGCAGATCATCGTCCTGGACGCCGTCTTTTCCCTGGATTCCATCATCACCTCCGTGGGCATGGTGGACCATGTCTCGGTGATGATGCTGGCCGTGGTCGCGGCCATGCTGGTCATGGCCCTGGCCGCCGCGCCGCTGCTCCGCTTTGTGGAGCGCCATCCCTCGGTCATTGTGCTCTGTCTGGGCTTTCTGCTGATGATCGGCCTGGGGCTGCTGACCGACGGCCTGGGCTACCACATTCCCAAGGGCTATCTGTATGCGGCCATTATTTTCGCCGTGCTGGTGGAGGCCTGCAATCAGTGGGCGCTGCGCAACCGGCGCAAGCGCATCAGCATGCGCGACATGCGCGAGTCCACGGCCCGCGTGGTGCTGGGCCTGCTGGGCGGGCGGTCCGGCCACGGCGACGCCCAGCTTGACGCGGCGGCTCTGGCCGGGGAGAGCCGGGGCGCGCTGTTCGCCCCGGAAGAGCGGGACATGGTGGCCCGCGTCATCCGCCTGAGCGGGCGCACGGCCCGCTTTATCATGATTCCGCGTCAGCGCGTGAACTGGCTGGACAGCCGCGCCGACCGCGAGACTGTCTACCGCTTCGCGGCGGCGGCCGCCCTGCCCTGGCTGCCGGTGCTGCGCCGCGAAACGGACGACGTGCTGGGCGTGGTGCGCACGGGCGAACTGCTGCTGCCCGCGCCGGACGTCTCCAAGGATGCGCCCTGGAAATTGACGGACTACATCCGTTCCGCGCCGACCATTTTCGAGCACACGGCCCTGGCGGACATTCTGGACGATTTTCGCGCGCATCCCGCGCCGCTCTCCTTTGTACGCGACGAATACGGCAGCGTGGTGGGCATGATCACGCCCGCCGAGCTGCTCAGCGTGCTGGCCGGTCAGGTGGGGGATTTGCCCGCCGGGCCCGAATCCTGCCGCCTGCCCGACGGCAGTTGGCGCATGCCGGGCAGGCTTTCCGTGGACGCGGTCACGGCCTGGCTGGGCATCAGCCTGCCGCCGCGTTCCGCCAGCGCCACCCTGGCCGGGCTGATTCTGGAGCGCCTGGGACACATTCCGGTGACGGGCGAGCGATTGCGCCTCCAGGGCTGGGAACTGGAGATCACTCGCATGGACCGCCAGCGCATCGACGAGGTGCGCGCCGTCAAGCTGCCGGAGAGCGGGCGGAAAAAGGAGCGCGGCGCGGCATAAAGCGGCGGGGCCCCGGCTTCAGTCCCGCCCCGTCCGTTCGTAGGGGACGCGCTCGAAGACTTTGCGGTGCGGGGTCAGGGAAATGTGGTAATACTGGTTCTGGGGAATGTAGATATAGGGCACGTCCTCGCTGCGCTGGCGCAGAAAGAGCGAGAGCAGCACCCGGTTGATGGCCTGATGCCCCACGATGAGCAGGGGCGCGTCCCCGGCCAGAAAGAGCGCGCGCCTGAGGCCGCGCTGCACGCGTTCGCGCAGGATGGCGTAGCTTTCGCCGTTGGGATAGGCGTAGCCGTATTTGTCCGCGTTGCGGCCCGCCGTGACGTCGGGCATGCTCCGGCGGATTTCCGAATAGAGCATGCCTTCGCAGTCTCCGGCCCAGATTTCGTCAAACTCCTTGAGAGCCATGGCGTGCGCGCCGGGGCGTTCAACCAGCAGCGGGGCCGCTGTTTCGTGGGAGCGCAGGCGGGTGGAGGTGAACACCCAGTCGATGCGCCGGTCGCGCATGTGCCGGGCCAGGGCTTCGGCCTGGGAGCGGCCCAGGGCCGTGAGCGGGGGATCGCCGCCGATGCGGCCCTGCACGTTGAATTCCGTCTGGCCGTGGCGGGCCAGATAGAGGCTGTGCACCCAGACGCTGACCACAATCTCGCGGATGGCCGGATAATAGGGCGAGCCTTCACAAGGGCGTTCGTCCAGAATGCGGTTGGCCGTGGAATCCACGCAGAGCCAGAATTTTTCATCCTGAAGCGGGCTGTAGATGGATTCATAATAGCCGATGCGCTTCATGAAACTGTCCAGGGCGTCGGCCTCGCTGTAGGACGCGTATTCGGGCAGGGTGGTTTTGCGGCGGATGCAGGCGTTGAGCAGCAGCGGGTCTTCGTTGACGCACTCCACAAAGAGCACGGGGTGGTCGGTGAGGGTCTGTTCGATGAGAATCCGCCGGGCGCGGCTGGCGTTGGTGGCGTCCAGAATGGCCACCTCGCCCTGCTCGGCCAGCCAGGCCCGGGCCCGGGCCATGTTGCGGAGGCAGATCTGCTCGCGGATTTCGCGGCCAGCGCTGTTTTCCGGATTGTAGAAATCCGGCTCCGTGGATTCCGCGCCCACCAGGGCCCGGCGCATGTCGCCGTTGTTGAAGATCTGCGCCCGGATGCCCTCGGCCAGCAGGCCCTGGCGGATGCGCCGCGCCAGCGTGGACTTGCCGCGCGCGGGCAGGCCCACCATCGCCACGTACAGTTTCCGCATATTCCCCTCCGCTGTGGATCATGGTAGGGGAAAAGCCCCGGAAACGGAAGGAGGCGCGCATGAAGACCATCGGCCTGTTGGGCGGCATGAGCTGGGAAAGCACGGTCAGTTATTACCGGATCGTCAACACTGTGGTGAAGGAACGCCTGGGCGGCCTGCATTCGGCCCGCTGCCTGCTCTACAGCGTGGATTTTCAGGAAATCGAGGCTTGCCAGTCCGCCGGGGACTGGGACAGGAGCGCGCTGCTGCTGGGCGCGGCGGCGCAAAATCTGGAGAAGGGCGGCGCGGATTTCATCGTCATCTGCACCAACACCATGCACAAGGTGGCCCCCCGGATTCAGGAGGCGGTCTCCATTCCCCTGCTGCACATCGCGGACGTCACGGCCGCCGAAATCCTGGGGCGCGGCCTGCGCTCGGTGGGCCTGCTGGGCACGCGTTACACCATGGAAGAGGATTTTTACTGCGGCAGGCTGCGTCGGCAGGGTCTTGAGGTGCTGATTCCGGACGCGCCGGAACGCGACATGATCAACAAGGTCATTTTCGAGGAGCTCTGCCTGGGCGTGATTCGCGAGGATTCCCGGAAAAAGTTTCAGGCGGCCATGGCCGGACTGGCCGGGCGTGGCGCGCGTGGCGTCATTCTGGGCTGCACGGAAATCGGCCTGCTGCTGCGACCCGAGGACGCCGAACTGCCTCTTTTCGACACCACCGTGCTGCACGCCACCGCCGCCGCGAATCTGGCCCTGGAAAGCTGAGGCAAACTTTTCCCAAAAGGGGCGGCGCTATTCCGCGTTCGGCCGCGCGGCGTGGCCCCGCAGTCCGGTAAGAATTTGCACGAGCGGCTTCCGGGGGTTGGCTTTGCAGGCCGCTTCCAAGGCTCTGCCCCGATCCGTTACGGCTTCTTGCGGTTCCTCTTGGTATGTCCCGCGTTCCAGCCATCCGCGCCAGCCGTCCCACCAGAGAGCCAGGCTCGTAAAATCCACGCCATGTTTCTTGTTCAATCTGAGCAGATCCGAGCAAGGTGCGCCCAGATAGACCTTATCGTCTTGCTTCTCGTACATTTTGACTGTTTTCCAGGCCTCGGTGATGGTCATGTCCGGCGTGCGGCGGCACTGCGAGGCCAGAATAAGAGGCAGTTCCGCGACAAAGTATTTGGTGCTCCACAAGCCCACGGGCGCATAGTCCAGATTCATCTGCGCGCTGACGTAGCCGTCCAGCCAGATTTTGGGCGGCAGGACGGATTTCGCGGCAGTCTCCGCCTCCGCCCATTCCCGGCAGGTCAGAGCCGCCATGCCCGTGTACCGCTGCGGCGCGTCCGCGTGGAAGGCCGTATTTTCTGTTATATCCGCATACGCGGCGATCCCGGGCGCGGGAAGCGGGTCCGGCGGAGTAGTGCTTGGGGGCAAGGCCGCGAGGGCCTTGCGGGCCGCATCCGAAAACGGCATTCGGGGATGTGCCGCGCAAAAGGCACGGATGGCCGCGCTTCGCGCCACGAACGTTTCAGGCGCGGGTAGACGCGTGGAGGGGTGGCTTTGGTAGCCGTCCCACCACAGCAGCCAGCCCACGGCGTCATGGCCGTAACGGAAAATATCCGCGCAGGAACGCTTGCCGACCTCGGCGGCGCGCCAGATTTCATCGTCGGCATCCCGCCAGGCCCTCGTTACCGGGACTGCGGGATGCCGCGCGCAGTAGGCGTCAATAAACGCGCTGCCGGCTTCCGGTTCCGTGGCGTCCGCGTCGGTTTTTTCGCGCTCCGCAGCGGGGTTGGGTTCGCGTTCCCGCCATGCGGCGGCCCAGCCGCTCAGCCATCTGCCTGTCATAAAGAAAAAACGGCCGCGGCCCGCCGCGCCGCCGGTGTCCCGGCAGGTCAGGGCAGCCAGCTCCACCGGCCATTCCCGCACAAGGTAAAGGGCCTCTCCCAATGCGAGAATGGGCAGGCGCGCGGACAGGGCTGCGAGTTCACGGGCCATCGGACGGAGCTCAGCCACGTCGGGCGGGCGCCCTCCGCCGTGCTTAAAGGCCCGGTGACCGTCCCCCCAGAGGAGCAGGGCGGCAAACAGGCTTTCCTGGACAGCCGCGATAGCCTCCGGCCGGGCAGCTTTCTTGCGGATCAGCGAACGCGCGTCTTTCCAGGTGGCGTACCCGAGATTCAGAGCGTCACGGATGTTCCCCGGCTCGTTCGGGGAACGGAAGTGCAACATGGCCGTTTTCCAGGCTTCGGTCAGGGCCATATCCGGCGTGCGGCGGCACTGGGCGCTCAGTTCAGGCGGCGTTTCCATACGCCAGCGCCCGGCATCCCATGTCAGATGGACATCGTCAGTGTCGATCTGCGCGCTGACGTAGCCGTCCAGCCAGAGCGGCGGCAGCGGCGGGCGTCCGTTCGCGTCCAGATCGCGGCAGGTCAGGGCGGTTACGTCCGTCTTTTGTGGGAGAGCACCCGGCCCGGCGGCCAGGGGGTGCATGCCGAAGGGCAGCAGGCAGGCCAGCAAAGCCAACCCGATCGCAACAAAGGCAGCGCGCATGCCGTCTCCTTTATAGAGCAATGCGGGCGGCCCCGAGGGGCCGCCCGTTGAAAATATGGAGCAGTGCTGCGATTCAGCGCACGTTGAGTTTCAGAAAGCGCTTTTTGCCCAGTTTGATCACATAATCCCCGGCGGGCAGCGGGGCCAGCGCGTCGTCGCAACGCTGGCCGTCCACCGAGAGCGCGCCTTCCTTGATCAGACGCTTGGCCTCGCCCCGGCTCTTGACCAGCCCGGCGGCCTCCAGAAAGGCCGGGGGCGTGCTGTCCTCGCCGTGTTGGCAGGAGTGGGAGGGCGCGTCGGCGGGCACGCCGCCGTCCGCGAACACCGCGTTGAAGCCCTGGCGGGCCTCATCGGCGTCCTTCCCGCTGTGGTAGCGGCTGACCATTTCATGGGCCAGGGCTTCCTTGGCGGCCTTGGGATGCACGCGGCCTTCGGCCACATCCCGCTTCAGGGCCGCGATCTCTTCCAGGCTTTTGGCTGAAAGCAGCTCGTAATAGCGCCACATGAGCTCGTCGGACACGCCCATGACTTTGCCGAAAATTTCCGCCGGCGGCTCATCAATGCCGATGTAGTTGCCGTAGGACTTGGACATCTTGCGCACGCCGTCCGTGCCTTCCAGCAGGGGCATGGTCAAAATGCACTGGCTTTCCTGCCCGTAATGGGCCTGGAGGTTGCGGCCCACCAGCAGGTTGAACTTCTGGTCCGTGCCGCCCATTTCCACGTCGGTTTTCAGCGAAACCGAGTCAAAGCCCTGGCAGAGCGGATAGAGAAATTCGTGGATGGAAATGGGGCGCTGCTCGCGGAAGCGCTTTTCAAAGTCGTCGCGCTCCATCATGCGGGCCACAGTATAGCTGGAGGCCAGCTTGATGAAGCCCGTGGCGTCCAGCTTGCTCAGCCAGCGGGAGTTGAATTCCACCTGGGTCTTTTTCGGGTCCAGGATTTTGAAAACCTGCTTCTTGTAGGTTTCGGCATTGGCCAGAACCTGTTCCTCCGTCAGCGGGGGGCGGGTTTCCGAACGGCCCGAAGGGTCGCCGATGCGGCCGGTGAAATCGCCGATCAGAAAAATGACCGTGTGCCCCAGCTCCTGGAAATGACGCATCTTGTGCATCACCACAGTATGCCCGAGGTGCAGGTCCGGAGCCGTGGGGTCAAAGCCCACCTTGACGCGCAAGGGCACGCCGCGCGCCAGCTTTTTGCGCAGTTCGCCCTCGTCGATCAGTTCAGCCACGCCGCGTTTGATAAGGGCCATCTGCCGATCAATATCCGTCATCGCCGTATCCTTATTGCAAGCTGCGGTAAAAAATGCCGGACGCGCCGCCAAAGCGGCGGCGCGTGCGCGGAGACGGAATCTGATACCCTTTTGGCTGCGGCGGTGTCAAATTCACGGAAACCGGAAGCTATGGTGAGAATCCGCCGCCACTGTAGGAATTTTGTTCGACGCGGGTGGCGGAGAGGGAATTCTACAGGCCGAGAAGCGCGAACACGCGACTCTGGCTCAATCCCCCATGCACGGACAGGGCGCCCACATTGTCCTGGGCGATCATGTTCAGGGTATCGTCCAGCACGCCGTCCACTTCGTCGTCCTCCAGCAGCTGGGGCGCGCGGATGTCCACGGTATCCTGCACGGCGGCGGGGGTGGAGCCGGAGTCGTCCTTGTCGGGCATGGTGAACGCAAAGGGCAGTGAAGAGTTGATGCCGGAAATTTCCATGACGTATCCTCCAGATATCCGCCGCAGCGGTCAGGGGTCAAATTTTCCGCCCGCACGGGCGGCCGCACTGAAATATGCAAATCCGGTGCCAGGAGGGTTTACAGCAACGTCGGGAGCGGGCGGGGGGATGGAGCGCTGAGCGCATGGAAGGTATGTAACGCCGTCGGGCCGGGAGGCGGCTCGACGGCGTGTACCGCTGGAACGCGGGGCGGCGGAAACGTCAACGTTGAGAATGTCAATGCTCAACGTCAATCTGCTCTAAAGGCCCACAGCCTGGTCCTGCGCCGGGGCGACGGTATCGTTCAGATCGCGGATGAGGTGGCGCAGACGCTCCGAGCCGGAAGATTCGATATCCGTCCAGTGCAGGGCGGACGGGCTTTTGGTCCAATCCAGCTCATAGAGAAAGCGCATGCGCAGTGCGGCGCCCTGTTCGCAGACGTCGCGACTGAGGCCCACTTTTTTGCCCGTAAAAATGTAGGGCGGCTCGCCCTGGTCAGCGGTTTTGGACGCGAGAAGAAAAAGATACAGCTCGTGCGCCATGAGCGGCCTGCGCGCCAAGTCTCCCTCCACGCACAGGCAGGCGCCGCCCGCCGAGATATTGATCAGGCCCGGATTTTTTCCGCCGTGCAGCTTGTAATAGTCTTTGATCCGGGCGCTCAGTTCCTGTCGGCTGGAGGGCGGGTCGGCAATCACCAGCAGGCCGAGCAGGCCGGTGTTCTCCGCATTCCAGTCCAGGCGCTTGTCCCGCCGCAGGCGGCGGGTGACATACTGCCGGGAGAGGCGCAGCAGCATTCTCCGCGGCATGCCGTCCTCGTCCGTCCGGTTTTCCAGAATGGTGGCCCGGCCGGAATAGCCCATTTTTTCAGTGATTCCGGAGGGCGCGTCCTGATCAAGGCTGAAAGAGAACTCGCAGGCGGGATCAACGGGCTTGCTCTTGCCGGGCAGGGTTTCATGCGACTTGATTTCAAACAGCGCGACACTGCCGGTGACCTCCAGGAACTGGCCTTTCAGCAGAACGTCGGTTGTGCCGCCGCCCATGCGCATATGGCAGCCGAGTCTGATCCGCGCGCCCTGGCGGCGGGCTTCCTGAAAAACTTCGAAGCTGTTGGGCCGCCACAGGCTGTATGATTCCATCTCGTTAGTGTTCATAGTTTTTCCGCACCGTTCCCTCTGCGGTTGATAATAGGCAGCGGCGCGGCCCTCGTCAATAAAAGCGGCCGCAACGGCAGTGCGTTGCGGCCGGCAAAAGAGCTGGGAAACAGGGCTGATCAGCTTTCCTGCTTGACCTTGGACTTGGTCATGGCCAGGCCGATGCCCTCGAAGAGCTCGAAGATGGAGAAACCGTACCAGAGGGTGTACAGCACGTAGAAGATCAGCATGCCGCTCATCAGCCAGACGTGCTCGGAAACCTTGGCCGGAACCACGCTGTAGAAGTTATTGCCCGGTTCCACGGCGCGGCGCAGGACGTGATCCACCACCTGGGCCTCGCCGAACAGGCGCTGCTTCTGGAGCTCCTTGATGCTCGGCGACAGCAGGTACCACCAGGCGGCCGCGACTTTGAGGGCCGGTTCGCCGCCGTATTTCTGGCTCACGGCGTCGGCGTTGTTGTGGTACAGCGCGTCCGCGTCGTCCGTAGCGGAAGTCAGGATCAGGCCCAGGTCGCCCTTGAAGCTCACCTTGCCGCCGTCGGCCACGGCCTCGGTGGCGCCGGACTTTTGCAGCAGGGCCACGGCCAGGGGGGCAAGGGCGGCTTTTTTCATGGTCACCGTCATCTGGACCATCTTGCCGTCCACGCTCTTGACGCTCTCGCGCACGCCGGGAATGAAGTAGGACGAACCCTTGGAGAGTTCGTTAAAGACATTGTCCGCGTATTGCAGGCCGGTCATATGATTGCCGTTCTCGTCACGCATGATGGGCGTGAGCAGCACGGCGAAAAGCACAAGGAAAGAGATCAGCAACAGGCTGCCCCGGATAAAGGGGCCTTTTTCGTGAATAAGCATTATCAGGCCTCCCCTCTGAGTTTGCCGAGATTAAGGAAGAATTTGCTGAAGACCCAGATGCCGAAAAAGGCCACCACAACCCAGAAGACCACATTGCCCACGTCCTGGATGATGTTGCACACACTGGGCGACCAGTGGAGCACCTCCATCTCCACAAGCTTTTTGGGCAGCGTGGCCGCGCGGTTGATGAAACCGGCAATGATCGAAATGGCGTAAAAGCCCCGGATATGGATGCCCTTGACCACCTTGGTGGTCAGCGCGCCGACCTGGATGCCCAGCAGCGAGCCCAGCAGCATGCCGATGGCCAGGGTGTAGAACACGTAGCCGTAAATGGCGTACTGGCCCACGGCGGCGAAACCGGCGGTGAAGATGATCTGCAGAATGTCCGTGCCCACCGTGGTCATGGAGGACACGCCGAAAATGTAGACGAACATGGGGAAGGTCACGAAACCGCCGCCCACGCCCATGATGGCGGCCAGCAGGCCCACCACCATGCCGCCGGCGGCCACGATCCAGCCGGAGATGCGCCGCCCGCCGGGCACCAGATCCTCGTCGAAGGAGATCATGGGCGGCACGGTCAGGCTCTGCATTCTGACGGACAGGCTGGTCAGGCCCGCGCTGCCGCCGTGGGCGCTCTGGCTGGCCGCTTTGCTGCCGCCGCGCGTGGCTTTCAGAAAGTCGAACAGGGCGTAGAAGCCCAGGAAGCCCAGCAGCACGGCGTAAATGGTGCTGATGAACAGCTCGGAGAGCAGGGGATCGGCGTTGTACAGGCCTTTGTTGATGGCGCCGCCGATGAACGTGCCCACAATGGAGCCCACCAGGAAGGCGATGGCCAGTTTGCCCGAGACGTTGCCCAGCTTTTTGTGCACCGTGGTGCCCATGATGGCCTTGGCGAAAATGTGAAACAGGTCCGTGCCCACAGCCAGAATGCCCTTGACGCCCACGGCCATCAGGGCCGGGGTGATGATGAAGCCGCCGCCCGCGCCGATACAGCCGGTGATCAGGCCCGCGGCCAGACCCACGGCGATGGAGGCCAGAAAGATGGTGGTGGTGTAAAAGGCCGGAGCATACGCGCTCTTGCCGCCGAGCATCTCGTGGTACTCGTAGGCTTCAGCCAGGCAACCGGCCAGAATGGGCACGGCCAGCGCCAGCAGAATGAGCAGTTTTTTGCGGTTTCTGAGAATGGAGGTTGAAACCTCCAAATCCCATTTGGCGTATGCCTGTGAACCGCTCAATAGAAAATCATACACTTGCCTGCCAAAACTCATACGCTCCTCCCGTGCGATTGTGGCCGGTGGGCGGCCGGGGATATGGGCACAGACAACAGGGCCGCGCGGAACGGAAAAACAGCGCCGCCTCAAGCGCGTGTTTTTGAGTTTCTCATGCCATAACTATTTAAAATTATTATAAATAATATAAAAAAGAACGGCATGGATTGGTCCGCACAACTTCCGATTAGCAGATTTTTTTTATCTTGTAAAAGAAATTTGTCACGAGCGCGATAAACAAAGCCGTTGCCGGGCGGGCGGGGGCCGGGCCCGGAAACGCGAAAAACCGCCGGGACACAAGGCCCGGCGGTTTTTCGCAAGCGTTTGCCGCGTTGAAACCGGCGTAGCTATTTTTTGTTCAGGCCCTGGCTTTTGCCGAAGATTATCAGCTCCATCCAGTCCAGGCCGAAGTTCAGAGCGGCCACGTCGCCGGCCTGGCTGTCCTCCATGATGGCGGCCCGGCGCGCAGCGTCAATGTCCACATGTTCAAAAATGCGCATATGGGTGATGAGCTCGCGGAATTTGTCCAACTGGTAGAGGCAGAGCACGCTCATGGTCGCCAGGCGCGCTTCCAGCGGCTTGCCGGTGGCCCGCACCAGGGCCATGAGCCGCATGTAGCGATCGTTGGCCGCGTTGTATTCCGAAAGGCCCTGGTCCTCGAACCACTGGCGCGCCGTGCGCTGCGTGCCCTGGTCAAAGCCGTGGCAATGGGGCTCGCGCACCACGAAAAAGCGTTCGGCCACCCCGTTCTCGGCCATCTTGGTGCCGCGCCCCAGCGGGTAGCAGCGGCAGGCGCCGGGCCGGTCCTCATAGATCGAACAGCCCGCCGGGCCCACAAAGGGGCAGGGCTCGCCGGGGCCCTGGAGCATGCGCAGCATGGGCAGGGGAAAGCCCGTGTCCGGAAAGGAGCGCATGGTGGCGAAGGTATTCAGGAACTCCTCGCTGGTAATGCCCATGTGGCGGCGCAGGCGCAGTACGTCATACGGCGTGAGCGGCAGGGTCAGCTCCGCGCAGCAGCGGTTGAAACAGGGCACCTGTGGATTGCAGTCAAAACAGAAGGTTTCGTCCGCCTGGAGCTCGGGCAGGCTTTCCAGAAGTTCGCGGCTTTCATCGGTCTCCATGAAATCTCCTTTGCGCGCTCAAGGCGGGCGCATCTTCTTCGCAGTGTCCGGCATTGCGTCCGGCGGGATTTTCCGGAAAAACCGGCTTTGCTTCAGTCGTGGGCCGGGCAAAAAGGCATAGCGTTAACAGTCTCTGGAGCAGATTGACGTTGAGAAGTGATTTTACCCTAGATGACCTTGTTCAACGCGTATTCAATAATGCCCTCGGCCCCGGCTTCGCGCAGGCGCGGGATGAGATCGCGCACAATGCCGATCTCCACCACTGTTTCCACGGACAGCCAGCGCCCGTCGCGCAGAGGCGATACCGTGGGCGAATTGAGCGAGGGCAGCATTTCCAGGATGGCGTCCAGATGGGCCGCGGGGGCGTTCATCTTGATGGCCACCAGGTTTTCGGCGCGCAGCGCGCCCTGCAAAAGCAGGGTGAGCTGTTCGATCTTGGCCCGCTTGCGCGGGTCCTCCCAGGCCTCCTTGTTGGCAATGAGCACCGGGTAGGAGACCATGACCTCGTCGATGATCCTGAGCCCGTGCGCGCGGATGGTGGTGCCGGTCTCGGTCACTTCCACAATGCCGTCGGCCAGGCCTCCCACCACCTTGGCCTCGGTGGCCCCCCAGGAGTAGAAGACATCCACATCCACGCCCGCTTTGGCGAAATAACGGCGGGTCAGGCCTTCCAGCTCCGTGGCGATGCGTTTTCCGGCCAGGTCGGCGGCGCGGGTATAGGGCGAATCCCCGGCCACGGCCAGCACCCAGCGGCAGGGCCGGTTGGAGGTTTTGGAATAGACCAGGTCCGCGATGCGCGCCACCTTGTCCTCATGCCCGCGCTCGGACAGCCAGTCCAGGCCGGTAATGCCCACATCCAGCACCCCGGCTTCGATATAGCCGCCGATTTCCTGCACGCGGCAGAGCGAGGCCGCGATTTCCGGATCGTTGATGTCCGGGAAATAGTTGCGGGTGTGCTTGCGGATTTTCCAGCCCGCGCGTTCGAAAAGATTGATGGTGGCTTCTTCCAGCGAGCCCTTGGGCACGCCCAGTTTGATGATCGGCTGCGTCTGCGCGCTCATGAGGATTTCCTTTCTCCGCCGTAAACTTTTTGGGGATCGAACACCTGGGGCGAACAGACGGTCACGGCTCCGTCCTCCCATTCCCGGTAAAAGCAGGAGCGCCGCCCGCTGTGGCAGGCCGCGCCGCCCACCTGCTCGATGAGCAGCAGCACGGTGTCGCTGTCGCAGTCCAGACGCAGGGAGCGCACCTTCTGGACATGGCCGGACGTGCCGCCCTTGTGCCAGAGTTCTTTGCGGCTGCGGCTCCAGTAGTGGGCCTCGCCGGTCTCCAAGGTCTTGCGCCAGGCCTCCTCGTTCATATAGGCCAGCATGAGCACCTCGCCCGTGGCCTGGTCCTGGGCGATGGCGGGCACAAGGCCCTTGCTGAAGTCGGGCGCGAAGTCAGCCGGGGCATCTTCCCCGTGCCGGCAAGACTGCTGACTGGACATGGATGTTCTCCTTGGAGCATGTAACACTTGAAATGCTCGTTCACGACGGCAAAGCCCGTCCGCTCGCATTTCGCGGCGAGGATTTGCGGACAAATCCTTGCGGAGCGGCTACGGCACATGATGTGCCCACCCGCGCGGCGGGCTGAATTTATCCGCAATCGACGGCGGAGGCAAGCCGCGCGTCTTATTCGCGCGCCTCTCCTCCCCGGCGGGGATGCGCCCTTTTGCCGTCCGCATGGTGAACCTTGCGGAAAAGTGTGGTTTATGGCATTATAACTTGTTGACAATACCTTTATACTAAGGCGGTTTTATTCCGCCGGGATGACATATGTCAGAAGATCTCTCCGATACCACAATGCCCGGCGCGGACGTTTCCGCCCCGGAACCGGCGGAAGACGCCGCTCCCCTCGCCACGGAGGAACTCTCCGTCAGTGAGCCGGAAAACGCCCTGCCCAAAGTCGGCTTGGCCGACCTGCCTGAAGCCATGCGCGCGGCTTGTGCCCGCGCGGGCTGGCAGAGCCTGATGCCGGTGCAATCCCTGGCTTTGCCCTATCTGCTGGAAGGGCGGGACATCATGGTCCAGTCGCGCACGGGCAGCGGCAAGACCGGCTGCTATCTGCTGCCCATGCTGCCCCGCCTGGATCCGGAACTCAAGGCCCCGCAGGCCCTGGTGCTCGCTCCCACGCGTGAGCTGGCCGTGCAGGTGGAACGCGAGGCCGCCGTGATTTTCGCGGATACCGGCATCCGGACCGTGGCCGTGTACGGCGGCGTGGGCTACAAAAAACAGATGGACGCCCTGCGCGAGGGGGCCCAGGTCATTGTGGGCACGCCGGGCCGCGTGCTGGACCACCTGCTGCGCCGCACGCTGGACCTCAAGGACTTGCGTGTGCTGGTCTTTGACGAGGCCGACCGCATGCTGTCCATCGGTTTTTACCCGGACATGAAGGAAGTGCAGCGCTATCTGCCCAAAAAGCGCATCCACACCTGCCTGTTTTCCGCCACGTATCCGCCGCACGTGCTCAAGCTGGCCGCCGAGTTCATGTCGGAACCGGCCCTGCTTTCCCTGTCCCAGAAAGAGGTCCATGTGGCCGAGGTTCAGCACCTCTTCTGCGAGGTCAAGCCAATGGACAAGGACAGGGCCCTGGTACGCCTGCTGGAAACGGAAAATCCGGCTTCAGCCATTATTTTCTGCAACACCAAGGCCAATGTGCACTATGTGACCGGCGTGCTCCAGGGCTTCGGCTACAGCGCCGACGAGCTTTCGGCGGATCTTTCGCAGAACAGGCGCGAGGCCGTGCTGGACAAAATCCGCAAGGGCCGCCTGCAATATCTGGTGGCTACGGACGTGGCCGCGCGGGGCATTGATATTCCGGCCCTGTCGCACGTCTTTCTTTATGAGCCGCCGGAGGACCATGAAAGCTACATCCACCGCGCCGGGCGCACGGGGCGCGCCGGGGCCGCGGGTACGGTGATTTCCCTGGTGGACGTGATGCAGCGCATGGAGCTGGAGCGCATCGCCAAGCATTACAAGATCGGGCTCATGGAACTGCCCCTGCCCACGGACGAAGACGTGGCCAAGGTGGCGGGCACGCGCCTGACCGCCATTTTGGAGGCGCGCTTCCGCACGCTCACCGGCCTGGAACGCGTGCGCGTGGCCCGCTACGCGGCCCTGGCGCGCGAACTCGCCCAACAGAGCGAGGAAGAGGACGATGTCCAGCTGCTGGCCATGCTGCTGGACGCCTGCCATCAGCAGAGCCTGCACGAAAACCGCTTTCCCGACAGCGAGCCCGTGCCCGCCAGGCGAAAGAATGATGCCGGGGATGCCCCGCGTTCCCGCGTCGATGCCGCCGGCCGCAGTGAGGCCGAGCCGCATGACGGCAGCCGCAAACGCCGTCGGCGTTCGCCGCGCAGGCGCAAGGACGGCGGCGACAGCGACGCCGGGACGGAAAGCTGAACGGAAGGCCTATGCAAAACGTTGCGGAAGTGTTTGACGACAAGAGCGTTGTGCAGGAGGCTCTGGAGAATTTCGCGGCCCTGTTGGAGGACGCTGACTTCACGGCCGAGCTGGAGCTCATGGGCATCGGCCGCATGCAGTTCATGCGCCGCCGCCAGATGCTGGTGGAATGGCGCGGCCTGTACATGGCCCTCTGGCGTCTGGCCCTGTCCAGTTCCTTCCCGCAGGATGCGGAACATATTTTCGCCACGTTTTTGCATGCCTACCGTATTGCCCATCCGGACAAGCTCAGCGCCCGGATCATGGAGCGCGCCCAGCAGTACTGGGGCATGCTTCAGCCCAAGGGCGACGCGGATTTCAGTGATGTGGCCCGGCATCTGGGCTCTTTTTCCGTGCAGGATGAAAAGCAGGCCCGCAGCCTGACCCTCAGGCTGGTGCTGCATATTCGCAGGGCGTACAAAATTATTTTCGACAGATTGATTTAGGGGCAGTTTCTAAATTGTCCTTTCCCCCTCTGCCAGCGTCAGGCTCGCCCCGTGCGAAGGTCGAATATGTTTGAATATACTCCCTCCGCCCAAGACTCGCCTTCCTTGGCAGAGAACGAAAATCCTCATTTAGAAACTGCCCCTAGAGCCCGTTTTCAACAGCGGCTTTTGCCTCCTGGTCTGCGCCAACGGCCGATTATGGGCCAGGGCTGTATTGTAAGAGGATTCTCTCCAGTCAGTAATCGGCTGTTTTCTTGCCAGGGAATAAGATTCATTCTGCTGGGAAAACGGGCTCTGCTCCCGAGAGACTCGTTCCCTTCCTCCAACGCTCGGAACTGACGCGACCTATGCAACTTGTACATTCCGTGGACGGCCTGGGCTCCCTGACGGGCGCCGGCGTCACCATCGGCAACTTCGACGGCGTGCATAAAGGCCACCAAGCCCTGATCCGCCGCACTCTAGATGTCTGCCGCCAGGATGATCTGGCCTGCGTGCTGGTGACTTTCTGGCCGCACCCGCGTCTGGTCGTCTCCCCGCACAAGCCCCACGCCCCGCTGACCAGCCGGGAACGGCGGCTGGAACTGCTGGCGGGCCTGGGTGTGGAGCACGTGCTGGAGCTGCCTTTCACCCAGGAACTGGCCGCCCTGACGCCCGAGGAATTCGTGCGTCGCTATCTGCTGCCCATGCATCTGCGCCGTCTGGTGGTGGGGTATGATTTTTCCCTGGGCCGGGGCCGCAGCGGCCATGCCGAAGTGTTACGGAGCCTGGGCGCGGACTGGGGCTTTGCGGTGGAACAGTTGCCGCCGGTCATTGTGGACGACGCGGTGGTCAGTTCCACCCGTCTGCGCGACCTGATCAGCCGGGGCGACGTCTGGCAGGCCGCGCGCCTGCTGGGGCGCTGCTACGGCTTTTCCGGCGAAGTGGTGCACGGCGAAGGGCGTGGCGGCGGACTGGGTTTTCCCACGGCCAACCTGCTGCCGCCGGAAACCCTGCTGCCCGCCGAAGGCGTCTACGCCGCCCGCGTGCGTCTGGACGAAACCTGGCATCAGGCCGTGACCAATGTGGGGCGCAAGCCCACCTTCGGGGGGCGGGACGTGACTGTGGAAAGTTTTCTGCTGGATACCTCGGCCGATCTGTATGGACGGCGCGTGCGCCTGGAGTTCGTGGCCCGACTGCGCGGCGAGCGCCGCTTCGCCTCGGTGGAGGAGCTCACCCGTCGGATCGGCGAGGACGTGGCCGAAGCCCGACGGATTCTGGAGAAGACCGATTAATGGTCTTTTTGCCCTCTGCCCGCAGTTCGCCGTGCTTTGGCCGTTGTGACGCAGGCTCCAGGCGTTGTGCGGAGAACAAAAATTTTCAGTAATCAGCATTCCCCCAAATCAGAAAGACGCCTGACGGGAGGCGCGGCATGATTCTCGCTGACGTGCATAATCACACCCTCATCTCCCACGGCGAGGCCTCGGCGGCGCAAATGTACGAGGCCGCGCGGCGTCTGGGACTGGCCTGGTACGGCTTTTCCGAGCATTCGCCCCTGCCGCCGGGTTATGCCTGCCCGCTGTATCATGGCGACCTGGCCGGGGATTTTCCGGGCTATGTCGACGACGTACTGGCCTTGCGGGAGCTTTTCCACCTGCCGGGAGCCCCGCGCGTGCTGCTGGGCATGGAGCTGGACTGGATCCCCTCGCGCATGCCCTATATGCGGGAGCTGGCGGCGCGCTGGCCTTTTGACTACGTGATCGGCGGTCTGCACTTTCTGGGCATGCTGGCTGTGGGGTCACCCAAAAACTGGGGCCGGGGCGAGAGCGAGGAGGAACGTTACAGGCGTTTCGCGGCCTATTACCGGGAGATGACGGCCATGGTCCGCAGCGGCCTGATGAACATCGTGGCCCACCCGGACTTCATCAAGGTGCGCTGCTGGGAGAGCTTCCACGCCTGGCTGGCCATGCCGGGCAGCCTGGACCTGATCCGCGAAACCCTGACCGCCATGCGTGAAACCGGCGTGGCCCTGGAAGTGTCCTCGGCGGGCCTGCGCAAGGACTTCGCCGAACCCTATCCGGCCCCGCCCATTATGCGCCTGGCCGCCGAACTGGGCGTGGACATCAGCTTCGGCTCGGACGCCCATGCCACGGCGGACGTGGCCTTCGGTTTCGACCGACTGGCGGCGTACGCCCGTTCTTTCGGCTATGCGCAAAGCGTGATTTTTGTGGACCGCAAGCCGCGTTTTCTGCCTTTTTGAGCCTGACGGGCGGCGCGCATGCCGTTCAGAGAGGATGAGCGTTGAAATGCTCTGACGTCAGGCATCCTTTCTCAGAGCCAGCGGCGCAACGTGTCCCGCAGCAGGGCCAGGTCGATGGGCTTGGGCAGATGCCCGTCCATTCCGGCCCGTTCGGCGGCCTGGATGTCTTCGGCAAAGACATTGGCGCTCATGGCGACAATGGGCACTTGGCGGGCGTCCTCCCGCTCCAGGGCGCGGATGGCCCTGGTGGCGTCGTGTCCGTTCATGACCGGCATCTGGATATCCATGAAAATCAGATCATAATAGCCTTCCGGTGAAGCTTTGAAGCGTTCCACGGCCTGCTGCCCGGTTTCGGCGCAGTCGATGGTCACGCCCATGGAGCCGATCAGTTCCAGGGCGATTTCCATATTCAGCGCGTTGTCCTCCACCAGCAGAATGCGCCTGCCGTTGAAGTCGTCCGGCATGACCAGCAAGGTCTGGTCCGCCTCAAGGCGTTCCGGCGGCTCGGGCTTTTCGGCCGGGGCTTCGTCGGCCCAGGCGCTCTCGTCCCGGCTGCGGCAGAGGGCCAGATCCACCGTAAAGCGGCTGCCCTGGTTCAGTTCGCTTTCAATGACAATGCTGCCGTGCATCATCCGCACCAGATTGCGCACAATGGGCATGCCCAGGCCCGTGCCCTGAATGCGGTGCACCCTCTCGTCGTCGGAGCGCGCGAAAGAGTCGAAAATCCGTTTCCGGAATTCCGGGCTCATGCCGAAACCGTTGTCCTCGACCACAATGATGATCCGGCTCATGGACGGGTTGAGGGCCGGTTTTTCGCTGATGAAAAGGCTGATGCGGCCCTTGTCCGGCGTGTATTTAACGGCGTTGGTGAGCAGGTTGAGCAAAATTTGCTGGATGCGTTGCGTGTCGCCCGTCAGCTCCGGATGGACGACGTCCATGCGCAGCTCGAATTCGTGCTGCTTGCTGTCCAGCATGGGGCGGATCAGGTCCAGGGTGTCGCGGATCAGGTCATTGAGATTAAAGGGCGCGTTGCTCAGCAGCAGCTTGCCGCTCTCGATTTTGGACATGTCCAGCACTTCATTGATGATGCCCAGCAGCAGCCGCGAGGCCACGGAAATCTTGTCCAGGCAGTTCCGCACGCGCGCCGGGTCGCCTGCGTGCCGTTCGGCAATGGCCGCCATGCCGATGACGGCGTTCATGGGTGTGCGGATGTCGTGGGACATGGCCGAAAGAAAACTGCTTTTAGCCCGGCTGGCTTGTTCCGCGGCGGCCAGCGAGTCTCTGAGCAGGCGGCGCACGGCCTTTTCTTCCGTGATGTCGCTGAGGGAAATGACGTAATAGGCCCGGCCGTCGGCGTCTTCCTTGGGAGTCAGGGAAAACTTGACCCAGCGCTTTTCCCCGGTGGCGGGATTGATGATGCGGCAGTCCTCGCTGCGGGCTGTGCGGATGGAGGCCGTTTCAAAATCCTCGCGCAGGCGCGAGCCGGACTTGAAGACGCAATGTTTGAAAAGGGCCGCGGGATTTTCAAGGCAGGCCCGCATGGAAATGCCGAACACCCGCTCCAGATTTTCGAACACGTATTCCATGCTCCGGCGGGAGGCGTTGTAGATCAGGAATACGCTGTCCGTGCTGCCGGAAAGCGTGTGGAACAGAAAGTCGCGGTAATGGCGTGCCTTGATTTCCAGGGCCATGGCGCGGTGGCGGCGGGTCAGGGAAAACATGACGAGCAGGCCGGCCAGAATGAGCAGGCAGACGACGGCCACCAGCGCGTTGACGTAGTTGGCGGCCTGGTGCATGGCGTCCACCGGGACCATGGAAACCATGTCCCAGTTGTTCGTGGGAAAGATGGGCGTGTAATACAGATAGGTCTGGCGGCCCTGAACGTTCATAACCACACTGCCGCTCTTGCCCTCATTCATGGCCTGCCGCAGCGCGGCGATCCGTTCCGGCTTGTTTTCCGGCGACGCGGCCAGGACGGCGTAAAAATCGGTTTTGTTCCCCTGTTTCGGCGCGTCCGGCGAGGCGATCAGATATTCGCCGGTCCAGGCAGAAACCATAAAGGATAAGCCCTGGCCGTCAAAAAAGTCCATGGCGCTGGGCTGGGCGTATGTTTTGAGAGACAGGCTGCCGTAGACGGCGCCCCTGTACCGCCCGTTGACGATAAGCGGCCGCCGCATGGTGACTTGGCGCTGCCCCTGGGCGTTCAGATAGGTGCGCGAGACAGAGGTGTCTTTGACGAAATTATGCCAGTCTTCGTCATTGTTGACGTCCACCGGGCCGCCGTCGGCAAAATATCCCCTGCCCTGTTCATTCACCACCGCGACCTGACTGAAGGGACTGGTGGCCACGTAGCGCTGCATCAGGCCGATGGCCGCGACAGGCGTCACGACGTCCGCCCCCAGCAGGCTCTCCTTGAAGGATTCAAGGCTCTGGACGTCGCGGCGGATGGCGTTGGCGATGGCTTCCCCGCTGGCCTGGGTCAGGCTGCGGATAGTGCTTTCCGTGGACCGCCATATGGCCTGATTGATGGCGTTCAGCAGAGCCAGGACAATCACAAACAGCAGCAGGCCGATGCATGCGTTGCAGAGAGCGACCCTGTGGAGCGGATATTTTTTCAGAAACATCAACTGTCCTTTCGGGCGCGGCGGCGCACACACCGACACGCCGCAGACGTGCTCCGCTGCGCGGACCGGAAACAGGCCGCAACTAAACGGCCCTCCGGCCCGCATGGCGGGAAACGGACAGCGGCTTCTCTGGAAGAGATATCACCCGTGGACAGGATAAGCGACATATATCCCAAAGCGCCGTGCGGAACAATGTTCTTTTACTAAATAAAATAATATGATGTTATTTTATGAGGTTATTAAAAAGAACCGCCGTGGGCTCCACGGCGGAGCGGAAAAAAGCGATATACAAGGGGCGCGTCGGCAGGAGCCGGACGTGCCGGAGAATGGAAGCACGGGCACTGCGGCGGCAGGCCGGGGATCAGATTTCGCTTTCGGGGGTACGCGCAAGCATGTTGCCCAGGGCGCTGACGGCCTCGTCGGCATCCAGGCCCTGGCGTCCAGCCAAGTGGGGCAGGTTTTCCACGGCGTCGCAGGGGCGCACGTAAAGCGGCTCCAGATCCTGGGGAAAGTAATCCCCGTGCCGGGCCAGCAGGCAGAGGGCAGCGATGTCCGGGCTGGTCAGGTCCGGCATCAGGACCGCGTCCGGGGCCCCGGCCGGGCCCGAGCCGGTCCGGAGCGGGGTGAAGAGCGCCGCGTTGCGGGCCAGGCCGCTGCCGCAGACATGCCCCGGCCGCGCGGCCAGGCGTTGCAGGGCTTCGGCGGGGGCGAGCAGTTCCACGGACTCCAGGGGCTGGGCCGGAATCTGCGGGCCGTAGGCCACAAAGGGCTGGCAGTGTACCAGGTTGCGGCGGGCATGGGTCAGCACCCAGAGCGGCGCGCCGTAGAGCAGGCCGCGCCGGAGCACCGTGCTGGTGGCCAGGGCCTGCATATAGTCCAGACCGGCCAGTTGGGCGCGCCCCGTGCGGCGCAGGGCCGCCGCCGTGGTCAATACCAGGCGGATGCCGGTGAAGGAGCCGGGGCCGCGCACGCAGGCGATACGCCGGAAGTCCGCCAGGCGCACCTCCAAGCCCGCGCAGATATCCCGCAGGGCCGGAGCCAGGATTTCCGTGGCCCGTTCGGAGCGGTGCCACTGCTGGGCGCAGAGCAGGGCCTCATTGTCCGTAACCGCGATCTGCAACACGCCCTCGGCGGCGTTGAGAATCAGCTCCAGGCCCGTGGAATGCGCGTTCATGGCGGCCTCCCGTTTAACCGGCGCCCCCGGCGGACTTGATCAGACGCCAGACGTCGTTGAAGGTGGCCAGCAGCATCAGGGCGATGAGCAGGGCCAGGCCCGCGCGCATGGCATATTCCTGCACTTTGCGGTTCACGGGTCGCCGGAAGATGATTTCCAGCAGGCAGAAGACCACCTGGCCGCCGTCCAGGATGGGAATGGGCAGCAGGTTCAGGATGCCCAGGTTGATGCTGATAAGGGCCGTGAGCGCCAGCAGGCCCGGCAGACCCTCGTGCACCTGTTTGCCCACCATCTGGGCGATCATGATGGGCCCGCCCACCTGGTCCAGGGGCACCACCCGCTCGGCCAGCTTGACAAAGCTCAGCCATGTCAGGGAAACCATACGCCCGGTTTCGGTTGCGCCCGCCGAAGCCGCCTCCCAGAAGCCTTTCGGCTGCATATCCACGCTGTTGGCGGCGCGCACGCCGATGAGCCAAGCGGTTTCATTTTCGCCGAAAATGGTCTTGCGCGCGGCGCGTTCCGCCGTCATTTCCAGGTGCAGGGTCGTACCCTCGACCGTGGCGCCCTGACCCCGTGTGCCGTCGGCGGCGGGTTCGGTTTCCATGGCGGCCTCCGGAGCGGGCCGGAGCACTTCCAGCTGCATGGGTTTGCCGTCGCTGTGGGCGATGGCCGCGGACATGGCGTCCCAGCTCCCCACGGCCTGGCCGTCAATGCTCAGGATGCGGTCGCCGGCTTTGAGACCGGCCTTGGCCGCCGGGCTGTTTTCAACCACCGCGCCCACATCGGGCAGCAATACGGGCGTACCCCAGCCGAAGGCCAGAATCCAGCAGAGCAGCCAAGCCAGCAGGATATTGGCTGCCGGTCCGGCGATCACCACCAGCAGGCGCTGCCAGGCCGGGCGCAGGGCGAAACTTTCTTTCGGGCTGAAGCCTTCCGGGATCTCGGATTCATTGCTTTCGCCCACCAGGGCCACATAACCGCCCAGAGGCACCAGGGACAGGGCGTATTCGGTCTTGCCCAGTTTGCGTTTGAGAATTTTGGGGCCGAAGCCCAGGGAAAATGTGGATACGCCCATACCCAGACAACGGGCCACGGCGAAATGCCCCAGCTCGTGGAAAAAGATCAGGCCGCCCAAAACTATGATTACGGCAATAATGGTCATCAGCACGCGGATTCTCCGTATCTATTGTCTGATTGCAAAAACTTCGAGCATAGCTGGGCTCTCAATTTTCGCCGGCTTTCGGCGGCTGCGCCGCCGCAAAACCCTATGGGTCTTGTGTGTCTAGAGCAGATTAACTTTGAAATGCTCTAACGTCACGCGTCAGTTCACGGACCAACGCGCGGCTGTGATGGTCGAGGCGCTCTATGCGCTCTACCAAGGTATGTACTTCACGTTCAAGAGCAAGGGGATCAGCCGCGTCGGCCGGAGTGGTCACGGGCGGACAGAACGGCCCCTGTCCCGGCGCGGTGGCCGCATGGGCCTCCAGAACCGCGCCGATGAGCCGGGGAATATCCGCGAAGCCGCAGTTCCCTTGCAGAAAAAGTTCCACGGCGGCCTCGTTGGCCGCGTTCATCACCACGCACAGCCCGCCCCGCCGGGCCAGGGCCTTGCGGGCCAGACCGAGACAGGGAAAGGCTTCCAGATCAGGCTCATGGAAGGAGAGCTGCCCGGCGGCCACCAGGTCCAGCGGCGGCACGCCCACGGGCGCGCAATGGGGCCAGAGCAGGCAGTGGGCGATAGCCATGCGCATGTCCGCCGGGCCCATCTGGGCCAGCATGGAATTGTCGGCCAGTTCCACCAGGGAATGGACCACGGACTGGGGATGCACCAGCACGCGGATGCGTTCGCTGGGCACGCCGTAGAGATGGAAGGCCTCGGCCACTTCCAGCCCTTTGTTCATCAGGGTGGCGGAATCAATGCTGATTTTTGCGCCCATCCGCCAGTTGGGGTGCTTCAGGGCTTGCTCCACCGTAACCTGGCGCAGTTCCGCCGCGCTTTTGCCGCGAAAGGGGCCGCCCGAAGCGGTGAGCACCAGGTTGGCGACCTCCTGGCCGCGCCCGGCCAGGCATTGAAAAATGGCGTTGTGTTCCGAATCCACGGGCAGGATGACCGCGCCGGTGCGGGCGCAGATGTCGCGCACCAGACCACCGGCCAGGACCAGGGATTCCTTGTTGGCCAGACAGACGACCTTGCCCGCCAGGGCCGCCGCCAGGGTTCCGGCCAGCCCGGCCGCGCCCACCTGGGCCGAAAGCACGGTGGAGGCTTCGGGCAGGGCCGCCAGTTGCGCATAGCCCTCGCGCCCTACCAGAACGCGCGGCCTGTATCCGGCGGGAAGCAGGGCGGCGAGTTTTTCGGCGGCGGCCTCGTCCAGCACGGCCAGGAAGGGCGGGCGGTGGCGTTGGGCCTGGGCCGCCAGGCGCTCCACATTACGGGCGCAGGCCAGACCCCACACGCGAAAGAAATCCGGTTTGGCCTCCACCACGGCCAAGGCGTTGCGCCCGATGGAGCCGGTGGCGCCCAGAATCACCAGGCCGCGCGGTTGTTCCCGCTGCCAGCGCTCGGAGGGCGGCCCCGAAATATAGTCGATCGCCGGACCGCCTTGGCCCGGCCAGAGTTCTGCCATCAGAGTGTCCGCATCAATACCGTCGTATCCGTTGCTTTGCCGCGTCCGGAAAAAAACAAAAAAATGGAAGCGCCCGGAAAACGATGAATTTTGTTTCCTGGCAAGGAGCAAGTCCAGCGCGGGCCAGGGATAGTATTCTTAGTATACAGACCTGGGTCGCGCTGGACTTGCGACGCGGCCAGGGGGCAAAAGACGCGTTTTCCGGGTGCTTCCGTCAGAAGAAAAAGAACCACTGATCCACCACCGCCACCATCGGCATCGCAAACAGGAAGCTGTCCGCGCGGTCCAGAATGCCGCCGTGGCCGGGCAGGATGGAGCCGGAATCCTTGACGTGAACGGAACGCTTCAGCGCGGATTCAAACAGATCGCCCACCTGGGCAAAGGCATTGACCGCCACGCCCAGCAGGGCGAAGGAGAACCAGCCCACTTTGCCGTAAATTTCACCGTACACGGCGCAGAAGATCACGCAGGCCACCAGGCTGCCCACAGCGCCCTCGGAACTTTTGTTGGGGCTCACGCGCGGCCAGAGCTTGTGGTGGCCGAAGCGCGTGCCCACGAAATAGGCGGCGGTGTCGGACACGGCCACGGCGGCCAGCACAAAGATCAGCTTGACCGTGGAAAGATAGGTGGCCGGAAGCAGCAGCAGGGGCACATAGGCCAGACCGGCCATGAAAATGCCGCTGGCGGAAAACGCGTTTTCCTCCTCCACCACGTCCCAGCGGAACAGAAAGGTCATGGCCGCCAGCACAAAACCCGCGCCCAGGCAGACCAGGGCGTCCTGCGGGCGGTTCAGCCAGGTCAGGCAGAGCATGCCCCAGCCCAGGGCGATGGCGCAGATCCGGCTGGGAATGCGGCCCGTGGGGCCCCAGAACAGCGAATAGAATTCCCAGAGGCCCAGCGCCGCAACCAGCAGGATCACAAAGAGCAGGGGCCAGCCCCGCAGCCAGAGCACCAGCAGCAGCGCGGCGGCCAGAGCCAGGCCGGTGATGATGCGGCGGATATCGACGGCATGGTCAACGGACATCAATTTGCTCCTGTGTTTTGCCGAAACGGCGCGAACGCCCGGCATAGACGGCCAGCGCCTCGCGCAACTGGTCGACGCCGAAGTCGGGCCAGGGCACGGGCGTGAAATACAGTTCGCTGTAGGCGCACTGGTACAGCAGATAATTGCTCAGACGCTGCTCGCCGCTGGTGCGGATGAGCAGGTCCGGATCGGGCTGACCGGCGGTGTAGAGGCGTTGCGCCAGGCTCTCCTCGGTAACGTCCTCGGGCCGCGCGTTGTCGCGCAGAAAGCCTCGCACGGCGCGCACCAGCTCGGCCCGGCCGCCGTAATTGAGCGCCAGGTTGAGCGTCATTTCCCGCCCGGCTTCGGTGCGGCCCATGGCGTGGCGCAGGGCCGTGCGCTGCGGCAGGGGCAGACCTTCCAGGTCGCCCAGCACCTTGAGGGCGATGCCCTTTTCCTCCATCAGCGGCACCTCACGGCGCAGAAATTCCAGCAACAGGCTGAACAGGGCGCTGATCTCGGACTTGGGCCGGTTCCAGTTTTCGCTGGAAAAGGCGTAAAGGGTCAGATGACGGATGCCCAGACCGCGGCATTCGGTGACCACGGTGCGCACGGCTTCGGCCCCGGCGCGGTGCCCGGCCGAGCGCGGGAGCCCGCGCGCCTGGGCCCAGCGGCCGTTGCCGTCCATGATGATGGCGATATGCGTGGGCAGTTTTTCAAGTTCTTCTGTCATGAATGGCCTGTTTCACCGTAAGATTTGAGATTTTTTCGTCGCTGGCAAGAAAGACGAACGGCGCGCCGACATGGAGTGTAGCTGCCTACAAGACCGAGGCGCGCCGCGAAGTCTGACGCCGCCAGCGGCAAAAAAATCCAAATCTTACTAGATGTCCATGATTTCCTTTTCCTTAGCCGCGCATTTCTTATCCACGTCGCCCACGAACTTGTCCGTGAGCTTCTGAACGTCGTCCACGGCCTTTTTCAGCTCGTCCTCGGTGATTTCCTTATCCTTTTCCAGCTTCTTCAGGCCGTCGTTGGCGTCGCGGCGCACGTTGCGCACGGCCACCTTGGCCTCCTCGCTGTACTTGCGGGCCACTTTGACGAGATCCTTGCGGCGTTCCTCGGTGAGCGGCGGAATGACGATGCGGATGATCTTGCCGTCGTTGACCGGGGTAAGTCCCAGGTCGGACTTGAGAATGGCTTTTTCCACCGCCGCGATGCCGCCCTTGTCCCAGGGCTGTATGGTCAGGGTGCGGCTGTCGGGCACGGCCACGGAGGCCATCTGGCTGACGGGCGTGGGCGTGCCGTAGTAGTCGGCCTTGATGCCGTCCACCAGGGCGGTGGAGGCGCGTCCCGTGCGCAGTTTGGCGAAGTCGCGGTCCAGCGCGGCCAGGGCCTTTTCCATGCGGTCCTCAGCGTCCAGAAGGGTGCTGTCGATATCCATCAATCCTACTCCTTGCGTGGATGAAAAGCTTGGGAAACCCCATTTGGGTCTTGTTGTCCCTTGCCCGGCATGGGCAAAAGGCAACAACCCGCATCACGCGGGCTTCCTCAATTTTCGCGTACGATGGTGCCCACGGCTTCGCCCAGCACGGCCCGGCGGATGTCGCCCCCGAACATGCGGCAGACGATGATGGGCACGTTATTGTCGCGCACCAGGGCAAAGGCCGTGGCGTCCATGACGCCCAGACGCCGCGAGAGCGTCTCGTCGTAGCTGATGCTGTCGAACTTGACGGCGTCGGGGTGCGTGGCCGGATCCTTGTCATAAATGCCGTCCACTTTGGTGGCCTTGATGATGGCGTCGCACTTCAGTTCCATGCCGCGCAGGGCCGCCGTGGTGTCGGTGGTGAAATAGGGGTTGCCCGTGCCCGCTGCGCAGATCACCACCCGGCCTTTTTCCAGGTGGCGCAGGGCACGGCGGCGGATAAAGGACTCACAGACTTCCTGCATGGTGATGGCCGAAAGCACGCGGGTGGGATAGCCCTGTTTTTCCAGCATGTCCTGCACGGCCAGGGCGTTGAGCACCGTGGCCAGCATGCCCATGTAGTCCGCCGAGGAACGCTCCATGCCTTTGGCCGAGCCGGAGAGTCCGCGAAAAATATTGCCGCCGCCGATGACCAGGGCCATTTCCACGCCCATTTCGAGCACGGTGCCGATTTCGCCGCAGATGGCGGCCACGGTTTCAGGGTCGATGCCGGTTTTGTGCTCGCCCGCCAGGGCTTCGCCGCTCAGTTTGAGCAGCACGCGCTTGTACTTGAGTGTGGGCATGGCTCCGCCTTGGTAAAAGCTTTTGAAAGGATACGCCTGCCGTCGGAAAGGGAACAAAGGCGCGCCGGGCCGCCGCCGTGTAACGGAGATGTCATAGCAGAAAACGCGTCCGGCTCAAAGCCTTTTTGCGCGGGTCCGCGTCCGGCGGCCGGGCCGGTTCAGGCGCGGTCGGCGGGCTCGGGCGGGACGGAAAGATCGGGCAGGGGCCAGTCCTCCGCCGTAAAGGGCAGGCTCCGGGCCATTTCCGCCAGGGCGCGGCGGACGGCGCGTTCCCGCTGGGGCGAAAAGACCAGCTTGAGCAGAGCGGTACGCCGCTCCAGCACGGTGAAATAAGCGAGATTGTCGTAGGCTTCCAGCAGAAAGCGGAAAAGCGCGATGTGTTCCGGCGTCAGGCGCAGCAGCAGGCGGCCGCTGCGGCGGGGCGGCCGCAGGGGAGGTCCGGCGCGCCGTCCCGCGCGGCCCATGCGGTACAGGGCCGGGTGCGGCATGCCCGGGCCGGGATCATTGGGGCGGTCCGCGTCCATCAGTACCAGCCCAGCCAGCGGGCCAGAATCACCAGGCTGATGCCGAAGGCGATGGTCACAAAATAGTTCTTGCCCCACCAGGCCACCAGCAGGGAGGGCAGGGAGACCATCAGGAAGAGATTTGACGTGCCCGCGTTGAAACGCCCTTCGTAGAAGAAAACGTCCGGCCCCACCAGGGCGGCCATGACCGCCACGGGCACGAAGGACAGCCAGTGCCGCAGCAGGGCGGGCAGGCAGTCGCCCCTGAGAAAGGTCACGGGCAGCACCTTGGGCAGCTGGGTTACCAGCACGCTGCCCAGAACACAGAGCAGCAGCGCGCTGTGGGCGTCAATCCATGCGTTCATGGCCGGACCTCCGAAGGTTGGGCCGAAGGTTTGTCCGAATGTTCGGCTTGCGTTCCGGCGTTCTGTTCCGCTCCCGGATTCTCTAGGCCGGGGCCGCGCCGGGCGTAGAGCAGCAGCACGCCCAGGCTCGCGCCGAGAATTGTGGCCACGGCCACATTCCACTGGCTCATGCCGGCGGCCTTGAGGGCGATGGACAGGGCCGTGGTGAACAGGGCCACCAGCACGTGCAGGCGGCTCACGCACTGGGGCACCAGCAGGGCCAGAAACATGGCGGTGAGGGCGTAATCCAGGCCCAGGGGGCGCACGTCGTTGACCAGTTCGCCGCAGAAAGCGCCCACGGCGCAGCCGATCACCCAGGCCAGATGGGTGGTGCTGTTGCAGAGATAAAGCGTGGTGAGAGAGAGCTTCCAGCCGCGTTGCAGGGCTGTGATATGCACGGCGAACGTTTCGTCCGTGAGGCCCAGGCCCAGCAGAAAACGCTGCCAGCGCGGCAGGCGTGCCAGCCAGGGGGATTCGGCGGCGGACATCAGCAGATAGCGCAGATTGACGATGAACACCGCCGCGATGACCGACAGGATGCCCGCGCCCGCGCCCCAGAGGCTGGCGAAGACGAACTGGCCGGAGCCGGAAAACATCAGCACGGCCATGGCCACGGCCAGGGACGGGGGAATATTGTTTTTGACCGCCAGCACGCCGAAGGCGAAGCCCACAGGCACATAGCCCAGCACGATGGGCAGGGCGCGCCGCAGGCCTTCCGCCACAGGGGAGACGGTGGAAGGACTCGACATAGGCGTAACCTCACCGTAGAATGGAAGCAATAAGGGCTACTCTTTTTGCCCCGGTCTGGCAAGCCAAGGAGGCCTCGCATGGACAGAACCCCCTTTGCCGTATTGCAGCGCGACGCCACGGGCTACCAGCGCTCCTGCGCGCTGACGGCGGCGGCTGAACTGGATTTTTTCACAGTTATTCTGCGCAACGGCAACCGGATGAACGCCGGGGACCTGGCGCGGGAATGCGGCGTGGACGAGCGCGGCGCCGCGGTGCTGCTGAACGCCCTGGCGGGCATGGGTTATCTGTGCAAAAGCATTGGCGGCGCATCGGCTGATCCGGAGCAGGGCGGCCCGGGGGTCTATGCCGTGGCCGAAGCCTACCGGGACGCGCTGGACAGCCGCCACCCCCTTTCCTATGTGCCCATGCTGCGGCATATGGCCAACGCCCAGCGGGGCTGGGCGGAGCTGGCGCGCACGGTGCGGGACGGCAAACCCAGAACCCGGCGGCCCAGCATCCTCGGCGAAGAGGAGGACGACCGTTCCTTTATCATGGGTATGAACTCGTTGGCCGTGCGCACGGCGGCCCCCATGATCAGGGCCCTGCACGAGGCCGGGGTGCTGCATTTCGGCGAAGGACCGGCGCGGATTCTGGACGTGGGCGGCGCGTCCGGCACCTATACCCAGGCTTTTCTGGAGTGTTTGCCCACGGCGACGGCCGTGATATTCGACCGCCCCGTGGGCATTGAGGCGGCGCGACAGCGTTTTGCGGGCACGCCCCTGGAAGGCAGGGTGGATTTTCAGGCCGGTGATTTCTACAGCGACGCCCTGCCGTCGGGCTTTGATCTGGCCTGGATCAGCGCCATCATCCACCAGCACGGGCGAGAACAAAGCCGCGCCCTGTACCGTAACGCCTTGCAGGCCCTGAAATCCGGCGGCAAGGTGGCCGTGCGCGATTTCATCATGAGCGCGGACGGAACCAGCCCGGCGGCCGGAGCCTTGTTCGGCCTGAACATGCTGGTGCATTGCGCGGACGGCAGGGTGTATACCTTTGAGGAAGTGCGGGAGGATCTGCAGGCTGCCGGTTTCACTGCGGCGGAACTGGCCGTGCCCGCTGAAACCATGTCCGCCGTGGTGACCGCCGTGCGACCTCGGATGTAGTTTCAGAAATGAGAGACAACCCCTAACGTCCGGATTGAATCCGCCGATAAGAAAAGCGTAACGGCGTTTTTCGGGGTCCCTGCGCGGGCTTGGGACCGTTCTTCGTCGTTAAGGATCAAATGGATATGTCCGAAGCTCTGGAAAGCATCAGTCCCCGTCCTGTGGGACCGTTGACGCCGTTGGCTCCCGCCGCCGGTCCTGACGGCGTGGGCGGGGGTGGACGCGGTCGGGAGCGGAGTCCCTTTGCCCCGGCAAGCCGGGCGGGTCAGAACGACGGACAAGAGAGCGGCCCGGCGGGCCTGCCGGATCTGGCGGACAGCCTGAGCCTGAGTCCCGAAGCTCAACAACAGTTGCGCGAGCTGAAACTGCGTGACGCCGAGGTACGCGCCCATGAGAGCGCGCACATGGCGGCGGGCGGCGGGCATGTGAACGGCGGGGCCGGCTATACCTACCAGAAAGGGCCGGACGGGCGGCAGTACGCCATCGGCGGCCATGTTTCCATTGACGCCTCGTCCGTGCCGGGCGATCCGGAAGCCAGCAGGGAAAAGGCACAACAGGTGCGCCGAGCTGCCCTGGCCCCGGGAGAGCCTTCCGGCCAGGACCGCCAGGTGGCGGCGCGCGCCGCGGCTCAGGAAGCCCGTGCCGCGCGGGATGCCCGGAAAGAAGAGGACGACGGCGAGGGCCCGGCCGCATCCGGCCTGGTTTCGACCGTTGTGGAGCCCGCTTCCGCCGGGCGGACTTCCGCCTCGGACGCCGCTGTTTCCGCTGATGCCGCAGCGGCGGCCCTTGCGGGAACGGACCCGGTTGATTCGGCCGCGCGCCGTCGCGCCGCCGGAGCCTATGCCGACATGTCCATGCGCGGCGTCATGCCCACGGCCCTGGCCCCCGGCGGCACGGGCATTTCCCTGCAAGTCTAGGGCCTGTTGGCACTATGCCTTTTTGCCCGCTCGCTACGTCAGATTTTTGCTTTGCAGCGAAGCGCGCGAATCAGTTGCAGCCGCGTGCGGAGACAGGATTCCGACGGCAGGGGATATGCCGACAGCGGGCGGCTGTCAGAGCGTTTCGGCGAAAGTGTGAAACGTCGAGGCCAGCGTCATGGCTGTCCTGTATTTTTTCACTATCTCGCGCAGATCGAAGACGCCCAGAGCCGCAAAGAGCCGCGCCGCCTCGTCTATATTGCCTGTTTCAAGACAGAGTACGGCCTTGAGCCAGGGATAAAAATCTCCTTCCTGCGAGATGAGCGCCTTTTTCACCGCTTCGTTCAGGAAGGCCCGTTCAAAAAGATTCTCGAAGGATGTGCGGTGCATGGCGTCCAAAGTGGAAAAAAGCCCCAGCGCGAAAAGCTGCTCGGCATAGGGGGAGCCGCTGGAGGCGGCTATATCGCGCAGGAAATGCGCGCGGAAGACGCACAGTATGGACAGTTCCCGCGCGGTGTCGGAAGTGTGGCTCTGATCGGCGATGAGCATGGCCGAAAGCCAGCGGCGCAGCCGGTCCACGCCCATGAGCACGATGGCCTGTTTTATTGAGTCTATTTTCTCCCGGAAAGAAAAGGCGACCGAGTTGACAAAATTGAGCAGCCTGAACGCCAGTTGCGGGCTATAGGAAAGAAGAGCGAACAGTTCTTTCCGTTCTATCCTGCCGGAGGCCAGATAGTACAATATCCGCAATTTGGTGTGCGCGTCGGGGGTCAGCCTTTTGGCGGAGATCAGCTCGGGGCGCTGAAAATAAAAGCCCTGAAGCAGCTCGTACCCCGCATTCCCGGCCCATTCCGCCTCCTGGTAGCTTTCCACTTTTTCCGCCAGCATCGTGACGCCGCGCGTGCGCAGGCCTTCCGAGATGCCCGCCAGCCGCCGGGCGGGCGCGCTCTGGAAATCCACCTTCACGATATCCACAAGATCAAGGAAACCTTCCACTCCCCGCTGCCCCCTGTAATCATCCAAGGCCAGGGTGTAACCGAGGGATTTCAGATGCCGCAGGACGGCAATATTCTCCCGCGTACAGGGAACTGTTTCCAGGATTTCGAGAATGCACATGTCCGGCGACAGGGATTCAAGGATCTCACTGCGCAACAGTTCATCAGGTATGTTTATAAAAACTTTCGTGCGCGCGCCGGAGTGGGCGGAAGCAAACGAAATTCCGTCGACAATGATTTCCGAGGTCGCCTGGCTGCCGTCCTGAATATTGGCGGCGGCCAGATTGGACTGATCCCGAAAGAGCAGTTCATATCCGTATAGTGTGCCGCGTACCGTGAATATGGGTTGTCGTGCAAAAAATAGCATACTGGATGTTTTTTACGAGGAATACGAGAAAAAATCATTTTACGGAGGCAGTATATTTGACAAAGCCTTTCTGTGTCAAATGTACGAATTGAGATGTCCGGCAGAAAATAAACTTTACGGAATCTGTTCACAATAACGTATTTTTACTTTCCACGGACAATATACAGCGCGCATCCGCGCATTTTCCTCCGCAGAGGCCCGAGTGCCCGTTGACTGTTTCCGGCCGGTCAACCCGTCTTTTTTGCCGGGCCGGCCTGACTTCGGAAACATCCGCATGCGACAAGCGCCTTCCCGTCAAGGATTGCGCAACGGCCGCCGGTGATTTTCGGAAATACGCCGCATAGCCGACTGAGCAGTACGTCGGCAGGCTGAAATCGTCACTGTCACAGCGATTGCCGTCTTCTTTCCCTCCGGCGTGATTTCGTTGCTCCCGGGTGTTTTCCTTTTTCTCATGGGAGGGCTCTTTTTTTGAGCGTTTTCGATCTAAAGATCGAGTGTCAGGCCCTAAAAAAAAGTTTAACTTGAAAGCTTATGACGGCCAATAAGGTAGACCCTTCTATTTTCGGTGCGGAGCTTGCAGCCTTGCGCCGAAAATGCGGAATGACCCAAGCGGACTTGGGCAGGGCTTCCAATATCAATCCCCAATATATCAGCCTGCTTGAGAACGGCAAGCGCGAGGCGGGGCTTTCCACCATTGTGGCATTGGCGCAGGCTCTGGGCGTTCTGCCGGGGGTCCTGATCAATACGTATGTGGTGAATCGATCTATAGATCGAAAAATAAATAAAGGGAAGCCCCCCCAGGATTAGGGGAGGCCTTTAAAAATGCGGATTTTGCTCTCCGGCGGCGTCGCCTTTGAGAATGCCAATTCTCAAAGGCGACGCCGCTCTAACCGGCGCTTTTCAAAGCACGGCGCATAATTTCCGCCAGCAGGTCTTCAGTCGTGCATTCCGCCGCCGGTCTGCTTGTGACGGCGGCGGAAGCGGGGCTGACGCCGGGCTCATCCCTGGTCCGCACCATCCTGCCTCCTTGCCCCATGCGTACCCATTCCGGATTGATCCGTTTTTTCTCGAAAAGGGTTATGAGCCAATCGGACGGCACGGCCTTGCGCCGCTCGGCGTCGGAAACGGCCGATAGCCGGATGCCCAGGGCAACAGCCAGTTCCGCCCGCGTCTTGCACGCGGCGGCCTCAAAAACGCGGCGGTATTGCGAGGCAAAATCTCTTTGTGGCGGGAAGCCATATGGGGCGGGCGTTTCAGACATGGCGCTCTCCGGCGTAGCTGGTTGGCGATTGCCGAAAGCAATTGCCGGGAGCTGATAACTGCCCTAGGACAGCGGGTTTATTCCCCCACGAGGAGGTGTTGTATTCACCGCACTCCCGACATATATGGCCCCGCCCTGAAGTCAAGAAAAAAGATATGGTTTTTTTGTCGGATGCAAACATATATTCGGCGTCAGCCTGTGTTGGCAGCGCCCTGATGGGGTATACGCGCTTTCGTTCCTCTACAGCGTATCGGCGTCATTGCGCCAGTCGGGAGTTCAGGTTTTCCGAAAGCCGGTCCGACCGTTTTTCCATCTCTTTTTCTTGGCAACCTTGGGAAAGCTTTTATGCCGTTAGTGTTTGGCGGGCCGCATGCGCGCGGCTCACGCAAAAAGAAGCCGGGATGCATGCGGCATGGCAAACACTATTTTATGCGGCATGCCTGTATTCAGTGCCCTGGGCAAGCATGCTCCACGCTATCCGCGCTGTTTTATTCGCCATAGCCACACAGGCCTTGTTTCTTCCTCGCCGGGCGATGAGTTCTATAACCCAGGGGTTTGGCCGATATTTTGGCGTTTGTCCGGCGAGAATGCGAGTAATCGCCGACCTCGCGCCGTGAATAAACAGGGTTCGGATATAGCAGTCGCCCCGTTTCGAAATGCTCAAAAGCCTGGTCTTGCCGCCTGTGGAGTTTTGGCGCGGCACAAGGCCCAAGAAAGCGGCAAATTCCCTGCCGTTTTTGAAATTTGAAGCGACACCGGCAACAGTCAGCAGAATTGTAGCGGTCATGATGCCTATACCCGGCACCTGCATGAGCTGCTGGCAAGCTTCGTTCTCTTTGGCCACGGTCTTGAGCAGCTTATCCTGCTCAAGTATCTGGCTGTCGAAGAAACATATGGATTCATACAGTGAAGCTATATTACGGCGCATAAGGCCCGAAAGGGCGTTTTCCTCGTCGGCGATAATCAAGGGCAGTTGGTTTCGGATAGCGCTGATACCCTGGCGAATGATGATGCCGTACTCGGCCAGTAACCCTCTGGCCTGATTTACCAAAGCCGTGCGCGATTTGATGTATCCCTGCCGGGTTCTGTGTATGCATTGGATGTCAATCTGCTCCGGGGATTTGTGCGGCACAAAGCGCATGTTGGGTCGCTGCACGGCTTCGCAGATAGCAGCCGCATCATTGGTGTCGTTTTTCGCGCCAAGCAGATAGG
This sequence comes from Desulfovibrio fairfieldensis, assembly GCF_001553605.1. NCBI lineage: Bacteria > Pseudomonadati > Thermodesulfobacteriota > Desulfovibrionia > Desulfovibrionales > Desulfovibrionaceae > Desulfovibrio > Desulfovibrio fairfieldensis. The sequence continues at coordinate 2,770,104 of NZ_CP014229.1, read as the reverse complement.
CTTTCACATACTGGGGGTGGATGCGGCGGACTTCGTGCCCAAGACTTTCGATGGTTCTGGCCCAATAATCCGAGGATGCGCACGCTTCCATGCCGACAAGGCAGGACGGCAAGTTGGCGAAAAAGCGTACGACCCCGGCCCGGGTCAAAGTACGGCTGAGTACCGTCTTGCCTTTATCGTCAACGCCGTAGAGGGAAAAGCTGTTCTTTGCCAGATCAATGCCGATGGTGGTAGCGCTCTTCATGGGATGGTCTCCTCGCAAGGGTTTTACAGTAACCTATGCATAGCCCGTTTGTACGGGCGGGGCCATCCCATCAGCGTGTGTCGGCGGCGGGTCCGCCTTGGAATGGTGTGATGAGCACCTGTCGGAAATATGCCGAAGGCCTGGGATAAAGCAAGGCGGGGCGACCTGGCGCGCGTTGCGCCAGCGATTTGCTTGAGCCGTTCACGGCGAAGCCGTGTGGCCTTGAATGTAGCTAAAAGGCAGGCGGCGCTGCCTCGGGTCAGGACGGCATCGCTGGGGGCCACATCCGCGCGAGGCTGGGAGCGGCGCCAACGTTATTCCCACCGTATTTTTTTCTTGACATTTGATTCTATTTTTTAATAAACGTTAATTAACGAAAGCGCGTCACAAGAAAACGCACACGGCATCCGGCCCGCCCGTTCACCACCAAATCGGAGGAAATCCGTATGGCATCCGTCTTTCAACTCATGGCCGACACTGAAACCTTCGCCGTCTCCCTGACCCGCCTGGGGCTCATTGTGGTCCTGTTCTGGATCGGCGGCCTGAAAATCGCACCCTATGAGGCGGACGGCATTGTGCCCTTTGTGGCTGAAAGTCCCTTCATGAGTTTTCTGATGGACGACCCCTCGGACTACAAGGCGCATATGAATCCGGAAGGCAAGCTGGTGCCGGAAAACCGCCAGTGGCACCTGGAGCACGGCACCTACACGGCTTCGTACATCCTCGGCGCGATCATCGTCAGCCTGGGCATTCTGCTCTGCTTCCAACCCTGGCTGCCGCAGGTGGCGGCCGTGGGCGGCCTGCTGGTTTTCGGCATGTCCCTGGTCACGCTTTCCTTTCTGATTACCACGCCCCAGGTCTGGGTGCCCGACCTGGGCGACGCGGAGCACGGTTTCCCCTACCTGAGCGGCAGGGGGCGGCTGGTGCTCAAGGATGCCGTCATGATGGGCGCGGCCCTGGTCTGCATGGCCGATTCGGCAAAAAAATATCTGCGCCGCCGCGTCGCGGCCAACTGAGCGGGAGAATGATATGAATAGCTCTGAATTCAAATCCGGCGGCATCGCGCCTTGCCTGGCCCTGTGTTGTCTGCTAGCCCTGTTGTACACAGGCATTGCCTCTGAAACTCAAGCCAAGGACATCCCCATGAATGATATGCAGAATGGTCTGATGCGGAAAAAGGCCCACGGCGATCTGGACACGGTCTGGAAGCGCCTGCTCGACACGCTCACGGCGGCCAAAGCCCCGGTGTTCGCCACTGTGGACCATAAGGCCAACGCCCAGGGCGCGGGCCTGGACATGACCGGCGCGCGGGTGGTCATTTTCGGCAATCCCGCCGTGGGCACGGCCCTGATGCAGGCCGCCCCGGAAGCGGCCCTGGACCTGCCGTTGAAGATTCTGGTCTGGGAAAGCCCGGACGGCGTCATGCTGAGCTGGAGCGACCCGGCCTGGATCGCGGCCCGCTATGGTGCCGATCCTGATCTGGAAGTGGTGAAGAAGATGCGCGGCCTGCTGGAGAAGCTGACCAATGCCGCCGCAGGCATGTAGAGCGTTTTTATATTGAAAATACCTCAACGCTCGGTGCGGATTTTCCGTGAAAACCCGCACCGCGAAAGTATCGCAAGGCGAATTTACTTCGCCGTTAAGGGATAATTTCAAGCACAAAATGCTCTAGGGCCTGTTAACGCTATGCCTTTTTGCCCTCCTGCCGCGTCAGATTTCACCTGCTTTTTCGGTCGAGTACCAGAAGAGTACACTCCCTCAAAGCAGGTTTATCTTCCTTGCAGGCGAACAAAAATTCTATAGTGTTAACAGACCCTAAAAGACCCCGCAGAGATATCAACAGCAAAAGAGGCCGCGAAATCGCGGCCTCTTTTGCTGTACTGTCCGGCGGAAATTACTGCTGCTTGGGCTTCTTGCGGCTCTGTTTGGCGGCCGCCGCGGGTCTGGACGCGGTTTCGGGCTTGCCCTGCGCGCGGAGAACGGCCTTGGCGTCCGGGTCGCCGTTCTTGGCGGCCAAACGGTACCAGCGGGTGGCCTCGCTCAAGTTGCGGGGCACGCCGGTGCCCTGGTCGTACATCAGGCCGAGGCTGTACTGGGCTGCGGGCTCATTTTGCTCGGCGGCCTTGCGGTACCATTCCACGGCCTTGTTGTAGTCCTGCGGCACGCCCCGGCCCTGTTCGTACATGAAGCCCAGGTTGTACTGGGCCTCGGCGTAGCCGCGCTCGGCGGCGCGGTTGTACCATTGCACGGCCTTGACCGGGTCCTGGGCGTAGCCGCGCCCTTCGGCATACATATAGGCCAGGTTGTTCTGGGCCTTGAGGTTGTCCTGCTCGGCGGCCTTTTCAAACCAGTGCACGGCCTTGGTGTCGCTCTGATTTTCGCCCTTGCTGTTCAGATAGGTCCAGCCCAGGGAATACTGGGCGTCGGCCAAACCCTGGTTGGCGGCGCGGCTGTACCAGTCGATGGCCGCGTTTTCATCCTTGGGCACGCCCCGGCCGTAGGCGTAAAGATAACCCAGATTGTACTGGGCCATGGCCAGGCCTTGCTCGGCGGCCTTGCGAAACCAGCGCGCCGCTTCGCGGTAATTGCGGCGTACGCCCTGGCCCGAGGCTTGAGCCGTTCCCCAGGCGTTCTGGGCGCTGATGTCGCCCTTTTCCGCCGCCTGGCGGAAAAGCTGGGCCGCGCGCTGCTCGCTTTTTTTGACGCCTTTGCCGTCCAGGGTCAGGCGGCCCAGCACATAGAGCGCTTCGGCATTGCCCTTGTCGGCCAAGGGTTTGAGCAGAGCCACGGCCTTGCCGTAATCCGCCTTTTCAATGGCGGCCTGGGCATTGCGCAGGTCGCCCGCCTCGTCGGCCAGAGCCGCGGGTACCAGGGAGGGCAGTCCCGGCGCGGCCGGGGAGCAGAGCAGCCCGGCGGCCAGGAGGAAAAACAGGAAACAGCGGGAAGATAGCTTCATAGTTTCGTCAGGGTTTGGGTCCAGTAGGGATTTTCGCTGCCCTTGACCATCATGGCCTGAAGGGCGCAATAGGTACGGCGCGCGGCCTGCACGGCGGCGCTGCGCCACCAGGAAACCGGGTCTTCCCAGACCTGGTTGACCTTGGCGGCGGCTTCCTCGGCGGTGCCGAACCAGATTCCGGCCCGCGCCAGCACGTCCAGCAGGGCTTCGCTTTCCGGCGTGAGCGGCCAGGCCTCGCGCGTCCAGAACATGACTGTGGGCACATTGGCGGCCAGGGCTTCCAGCATGGTGGTGCCGTGATGGTCCAGGACCAGCAGGCGGCAGGCCAGCATCTGTGGGGTGAGCGGGCCGGTGCTCAAGCGTACGCGGGGAAAGCGCGGCAAGAGCCATGTGGCATCCTGCAGGGCGCCGGGCACGTCGAAATAGGGGCGGTAAAAGGCGCGGGATTGCAGCGAGCGGCCCAAGGCCTCGAAGAACCACTGCTTGTCCTCGCGGTACTGGATCATCTGGAGCGGCGTGGGATGGGCGTCCAGGCGGTAGCCGTAGGCGGGCATCTCCGTGCCCACAAAGAGCAGATGGCGGCCGTTTTTGCCGTGCCAGCGTCCGGCGATGCGCGCGATCTGGGGATAGGGCAGGGGGATGAAATTGCCCCGGCTACCCGCGTGCTCGCTCCAGCCCCAGGTGCCGAAGGCATGTTGGCTGTATTCCACCAGGGCCGTATCGCAGGTGACCCGCACCTGTCCGTAGTTGCCGCCGTGCTGCACGTACATCAGGCGGTTGCCGTGGGCGCGCCAGACGGCCAGGCGTTGGCGGTAGGCCGCGTCCTCATAGGCCGCCACGCTGGCGACGCGCAGGCAGGGCGGGAAGAGGTGCTTCTTGAGCCGTTCCGGGTGGCGCAGCCGCGCCAGGGATTGCGGCAGGGCGGCCAGAAAGAGGGGCAAGGGGTCCAGGGGCAGGTCGGCGCGCGCGCCCGTGGCCCGGCTGCCGTAGGTTTCGGCCAAAGGCTGGGAGCGGTCCGGACCGTCGCTCACATGCACCAGCGAGAGGGAAAAACGCAGGGCCTGCCGGATGCTCATGCCTTTGAGGCGCGGGAAGAGCAGGCGCAGTTGCGTGCGCCGGGCCCACTGCCGCAGACGGCTTTTCAGATCCGCAGGGGCCTCGTCGCCGTAAGCCTCGCTGAGCGGGGGCAGCATTTCCTTTTGCCAGGCCCGGGGCCAATGGGCCTCCAGCAGGCGGGAAAGCAGCCAGTGGTTGAAGGTCTGGCCCAGCGCGCCGTGCAGGGTGAAATCGTGCTCGCCGTGGAAGCTGAAGGTGCAGTTTTCCGGCAGCAGGGGCACGCGCAGGGGCAGATGCCCCCAGGCCTCGGTCATGGCTTTGACCCGCTGCCAGCGTTCCACAATCTGCTTGGCGACGTCGATGGCCCAAGGCGTGAGCAGGGTTTCCCAGTAGGGGGACGGCAGTTCCGCGCTGTGCGGGCAGAGTCGGGCGGCCAGGGCGGGCAGGCTGTCCACGCACAGCGCCTGGGCCTCCTTGGCTGTGCGCTCCAGCACCTTGAGGTCGCGTAACGGTTCCGGCGCGAAGACGAAACGGTCTTCCCAGTCCGGGAAGAAATCCTCCTCACCGGCAAAGCACCAAGGCCCGGCGGCCCAGTGACTTTCCGGCTCGGCTCCGCGCGGCATGGCCCCCAGCACCAGGCTGACGCCGCCGTGTACCGCGCCGGACGCCGTATCCACAGACGTGAGCGCGCTCATGCCCGGTCCAGATCCGCCCAGGTCAGCACCGTGTCTTCCGGCAGATCGCGCCGGGCGCGCAGGCCGAGCACTTCGTCATAATTGCGCGGGGAAATGCCGTGGGCCGGGCGCTTCCAGGTCAGGTCCGCCGGAGTCAGCGCCTGGCCGGCGGGCACGGCGCGGGTCGTGACCAGGGAACGGCGGGCGTGTTGCCGGGCCGGTTCCTCCGCGGGCAGGGCGCGCACGTCGAGATCGCCCACGCTGTCCAGCGTGCGCCGGAGCCGGGCGTAAAAGCGCTTCAGATCCTCTTTGTCCATGGCGTGGTAATGGTCGTTGCCGGGCAGGGCCTTGTCGTGGCTGAAATGTTTTTCCAGCACGCGCGCGCCCAGCAGGGTGGCCGTTTCGAGGATATGCATGTCCTGCGGCAGGGTGTGGTCGGAATAGCCGATGACGTGTTGCGGGAAGTGGCGCTTGAGCGCGGGAATCATGCCCAGGGCCGCGTTTTCGTCGGCTGTGGGATAGTTCAGTACGCAGTGCAGCAGGGCCAGCTTGTTGCCCTTTTCCTCGATCCATTCCACGGCCTCGGCGATTTCGTGCAGATGGGCCGCGCCCGTGGAGAGCAGGATGGGCTTGCGGAAATCGCAGAGAATGCGGATGAAGGGCTTGTTGGTGATATCGGACGAGGAAATCTTGAACACGTCCATGAGGTCGTTGAGGAAATGCGCGGATTCCACGTCAAAGGGCGTGGACAGAAAGGCGATGCCCGCCGCGTCGCAGTGCTTCTTGAGGGCTTCGAATTCGTTTTTCCAGAAGGAGTCATGCCGCTTGAACAGCTCGTACTGGCTTCTGGTGGGCTCCTTGCTGGTGTCCCAGTAGGCGGGCGAATCCTTGGAGGCCAGGGTGGCGGCCTTGTAGGTCTGGAACTTGATGGCGTCGGCCCCGCCCTCGGCGGCTTCGTCGATGAGGCGGCGGGCGATGTCCATGCTGCCCTCATGGTTCACGCCCGCCTCGGCGATGACGTAGGGCACGGGGATGCGTTTTTCCGGCGCGGGAATATCGAATATATCTGTAATTTTCATACGGATTTCCTCACTCTCTTGCGGATGAAGCGCGCATTATACGCGCTTGGGGCGCAAAAGAAAAGCATGGTGAGGGCGGCGTGGCGGGCGTCAGGCCCCAAAAGGAGCTGTTAACATTTGCCGCGAGCGGCCTACAGCAACAATACGTCCACCACGCTGCCCTGTTCCAACCCTTCCAGGTCGGCGTCAATGCGTACCAGGCCTTGGGCGTCCAGCAGGGTGCGCAGCAGGCCGGACAGGCCGGGCACGGGCACGGCAAGGGGCAGGCCGCCGGTGGGCTCCGGGTCGGCCGGAGCTTCCAGGCGTACCCGCAGATAGTCCTCGCGTCCCTGCTTGGAGGCCATGTTGCGCGACAGCACGGCCCGGCGCGCGGGCCAGAGGTTCTGGTCAAAGGCATCGGACCGCCCCGCCAGATGGCGCAGAAAGGGCGTGCCCAGCACAAACATGACCACCTGGGCCGAAGCCACCTGGCCAGGCAGGCCCCAGACGCATTTTTGCCCCACGCGGGCCAGAATCAGCGGCTTGCCCGGCGAAAGGGCCACGCCGTGGCAGAAAATTTCCGCATCGGGCAGGCGTTCCAGGGCCGCGACGGTAAAATCGCGCGCGCCCACCGAACTGCCGCCCGAGAGCAGCAGCACGTCCACATCGGCCAGGTGTTCCCGCAGAGCAACGGCAATGGCTTCCAGGTCGTCGGGCACAATGCCCAGCAGGCGCGGCTCGGCCCCGGCTTCGCGGCAGATGGCCGCCAGGGCGTGGCTGTTCACGTCGCGCACCTGGCCGGGCCGGGGATCGGCGCTGACGGGAATGACCTCGTCGCCTGTGGAAAGGATGCCCACCCTGGGCCGGGCGCGCACGCTCACGCCCCGCGCGCCGCAGGCGGCCAGCAGGCCGATTTCCTGCGGGCGGAGCAGAACGCCGGATCTGAGCGCCGGGCGGCCCTCACGCGCGTCGTCGCCGCGCCGCAGCACATGCATGCCCGGAGCCACGGGCCGCCGGATTTCCACCAGGGGCTCCCCATTTTGGCCGTCGGCCAGTTCGGCACTGTGCTCCATCATGACCACGGCGTCGGCCCCGTCCGGCAGCGTGCCGCCGGTGACGATGGCCGCGCATCGGCCCGGCTCCAGACTGAAGTCGGCCGGGCGGTCCACGGCGATGCGGCCCGTGAGGGCCAGATAGACCGGATTGCCCTCGGACGCGCCGAAAACGTCCGCCGCCTGCACGGCATAGCCGTCCATGCCGGAGCGGCTGGTCAGGGGCACGTCGTCCCCGGCAATGACGTCCGCCGCCAGCACCCGGCCTTCCAGGCCGCGCGGGTCGGTCAGGGACGCCGTTTCGGAGGGCAGGGGGGCAAAGGCCGCCAGGCGGCGGGCCACTTCCGCCACGGGCAGGACCACAAAAAAGTTTCGGGGCATGGCTCTTCCTCCCATCCGCCCGTGTACAGCATCCCCGGCGGCCCGGCAATACGGGCCCGGCAGTGCTTCATTCCAGCCGGACAATGTATTTCGCCACATAGACCGCGCCCGACCCGGTCAGCAGGTGGCTCATCAGATCATAACCGTAAGCGTCGCCGCGCATGCGCAGCCCCGAGTCGGCAACAGCCCTGACCATGCGCCCGAAAGCGGCGGCTTGGCTGGATACCTCGCCCTTGTGGAAAAAGGCCGCATAGCGTCCGGCGGGAATTTCCCGCACGTCCCCCGCGTCGCCCGCTTCCGCCCGGGTAAAGAAAAAGCAGGGCCGGAATTCTCCTTTTCCGGCGTGTTCCGCCGGGATGATCATGCCGAGAGGGGCGTCCGTGCTGTTGCCGCGCTCCAGATCATGCGCCAGGCAGGCGGAGTAGCATTCGACGCTGCCCGCGCCGCTGAGAATTTTTTCCGGGTCCGTGGGCACGGCAATGATGCGTTCCGCCTCCTTTTCCTCAAGCAGCAGCCTGTCGAAGTCCGCACCAATGGTCTCTTCGGTCAGGGCGATGAGCCTGCGCAGCATGGCTTCGCGCCGGGCCAGACGCGCCCGCTCTTTCTCGAGGATTCCGGCGCGCTCGCGGAGCAGGCGCAGATAGGCGCGGGGATCGCGCATTTCCCGACAGGCCCGGATTTCCCCAAGCGTGCTGCCGGTCTCTTTAAGCAGGGATATCATGTCGAAATCGAAAAACTGCTCCAGGCCGTAGCGGCGATAGCCGTTGCCCGAGACGTGCCTGGGCTTGAGGATGCCTTCCCGGTCGTAGTGGAAGAGCGTTTCCTTGGTTGTATGGCACAAGCGGGCGAATTCCCCGGTTTTCAGAAATTTTTCATTTTTCATGCAATGCTCCTTGACCCTTGCCTTACCTCATAGTTTATAGTGATCCATTACAAGAGGGAAGTCCGCGCGCAGAGGGCGCCCGGGCCGCATCCTCCGGGTATTTCAGAGCAGCTTTCCTTTGAAAGGCAAACTGCTTTAAGGAAGTGACGTGTCATGAAATGGTCCGAGTTCAGCACGGCCCGCGCGGCCTGTGCGTATTTCTTCATCTGTCCCGGCCTTGCCTACGGCCTGCTGACAGCGCGCCTGCCCGCGCTCAAGGCGCAGACCGGGGCGGACGATGCCCAGATAGGCCTTATCCTGCTCTGTCTCGGCGTGTCCGGGCTGGTCGCGCTTTTCGGCAGCGCCTGGCTCATCGCGCGCTGGGGCAGCCGCGCGGTTCTCCGTCTCGGCACCCTTGTGCTGCTTTTTTCCCTCCCGTTCTGCGGGCTGGCCTCCACGCCGCTGTTGCTCGCCTTGGCCTGCGTACTGGTCGGTTGCGGCACGGGTTTGGCCGATGTCGCCATGAACACGCAGGGGATACAGATTGAACGGCGTTACCATGCCCCGTGCATGGCGCTCATGCACGCCTCCTACAGCCTCGGCGGCGTCATGGGCTCGCTGATGGGGGCGCTGTTCGCCGCTCTGGGCTTCAGCCCGCTTGTCAATTTTATCGGCGTGCTCGGGGGCTATGCCTGCTTCCGGCCGCTGGCCGTGCCCCGCCTCCAGCCGGACGGCGCGACGGAACAAACGGCGCGGAAAAGAACCTTTCGCGCCCTGCCGCTTTTCGTCATCGGCTGCGGTCTGCTTGCCATGTGCACCTACGCGGCCGAAGGCTCGGTGGCGGAATGGGGCAGTCTGCTGCTCTTCAGCGTGAAAGGGGCCGATGAACAGACCGCCGCCCTGGTCTACGGCGCCTTTGCCGGAACCACGGTGCTCTGCCGCGTTTTCACCGACCGGCTGCGGAGCTGGGCCGGGGATTTTCCCCTGACCTGCGGCGGGGCATTGCTCGCGGCCTGCGGCATGGCCCTGGCCCTGTTTTCTCCCAGGGCGGGCGTCTGCCTTCTGGGCTATGCCTGCATGGGCGCAGGGCTTTCTCCCATTGTTCCCATTCTGTTCAGCCGCGCCGGGGAATATCCCGGCGTCACTCCCGGCGAGGCCAGCGCGGCCGTCTCCGTGCTGGCCTACGGCGGCCTGCTGTTCTTTCCGCCCACCCTGGGCTGGCTTGCGCACAGGGTCGGGCTGGGCAACGCGCTGCTTGTGGTGCTCGGGCTCTGTTGCTGTCTGGCCCTTGGGACGTTTCTGCTCCGGGGCGGTTCCAGGAGCGTAACGCGGGCATAAGGGCGGCATATGGCGCAAAGCGGGAAGCGGAGCACCGTCGGTCGATGGCGGCTGTGCTCCGCTTCGGCTGTGGCCCGTTTTTGCCTTTGCCCCGGGAATCGGCTATGCTGCCTGACCGCGCGGCGGCTTGTTCCCTTTCATTCCCCCGGCCGCCGTCCGGCAAAGGACGACTATGCAGCAAACCGCTTTGGGCTACGGCAGCGCCCTGCTTGCCACCATCATCTGGTCCGGCAATTTTGTGGTCGCCAGGGCTCTGGCAACCCTGATACCCCCGTGGCAGTGCAATTTCTGGCGCTGGCTGGTGGCTCTTGCGGTGCTTTTGCCTTTTGCCTGGCGGCACCTGAAGCGGGACTGGCCCGGCATCCGCAGGCACTGGCTGTATCTCTCGCTCATGGCCGTGCTGGGCGTCACCCTGATGAACACCCTGATCTACAAGGCCGGGCAGACCACGGAAAGCCTGAACATGGCCCTGCTGGTGCCCACCGCGCCTATCGTGATCCTGCTTTTTTCGCGTATCATCTACGGCGAGCCCATCACCCCGCGCCGCCTGGCCGGGATGCTGGTTGTGCTGGCGGGCGTGATCATTCTGGTCAGCCGGGGCGACTGGCAACGCCTGGCCGGGCTGCGCATCAACAGCGGCGACTTCTGGGCCCTGGGCGGCGCGCTCTGCTTCGGTCTCTACTCGCTGTTCATGCGCCAGCGCTCCGGCGAGGTGTCGCCCCTGGGCTTTAATGTGGCGACCTTTGGCCTGGGCCTGCTCTATTCCCTGCCCTTTACCGTGGCCGAGGCCTGCCTGTTGCCCCGGCCCGAGATTTCCCCGGCCCTGGTCACGGGCATCCTGTATGCCGGGGTGGGCTGTTCCTTTTTCTCGTTCTGGTTCTGGACCCTGGCCGTGGACAGAATCGGCCCGGTGCGCGCGGGCATTGTGTATTACAGCCTGCCGGTCTTCGCGGCCGTGGCCTCGGTGCTGGTGCTGGGCGAAAGCATCGCCCCGGCCCAGGTGGCGGGCGGCGTGCTGGTTATCGGCGGCATCCTGGTCGCCACGCTGGTTATTCCTCATCATCGCAAGCAAGCGTAACGCGTTCCAAAGGAGCTGACATATGGCGGAAGAAAAACAGCGCGTCGTCCTGGCGACCCATAACGCGGGCAAGGTGCGCGAACTGGCCGGGCCCCTGGCCGATTTCGGCGTGGAAGTCATCGGGCTGGAGGCCTTCCCCCAGATTGAGGACATTGAGGAGACCGGCACGACCTTTGAGGAAAACGCCCTGATCAAGGCCCGCGCCGTGGCCGGGATCACCGGCCTGATCAGCGTGGCCGACGATTCGGGTTTGATGGTGGAGGCCCTGGGCGGCAGGCCCGGAGTCTATTCGGCCCGCTATTCCGACGACTGGCAAAGCCTGCCCGGCGAAAGCCGGGACCAGCGCAATATCCGCAAGCTGCTGCACGAGCTGGCCGCCGTGTCCGAGGGACGCCGGGCCTGCTGCTTTGTGAGCTGCATGGCCGCCGTGAAGCCCGACGGCGGGGAGATGGTGGTGCGCGGCACCTGGGAAGGGCGCCTGCTGGCCGCGCCGCGCGGAGAGAACGGCTTCGGCTATGATCCGATTTTTTTTGATCCCCTGATCAACAAAACCGCGGCCCAGCTTTCCCGAGAGGAAAAAAACGCCCGCAGCCATCGCGGCAATGCCCTGCGAGCCTTGCTGGCGCGCTGGGGGGCGTTCATGGCCGGGTAACGCGGTCTTTGGCCTTTTCCCGCGTGCTGTTTTCGAGCGCCGCGCGGCCGCTGTTTCCGGCAGCCGCGCGGCGCTCGGCGTTCCCGTTCTAAACTTTTTTGCGTTCCGGCCGTTAGAAAAGGAGAACGGAAGATCCCGGTGTCCGGGGGCGCGGCGGCGCGCCTGTCCGCACCCGGCAAAAAATTCTTTGCACGCATTTTGCATGAGTTTGTGCGCACCGCTGTTTTTTGGTGGCGGGCCCGCGCCTAAGGCGCGGCAGAGATCTTTCGCAGTGCGAGGCGCATATGGCAATCAGCATTTCCGGCTCCAACGCCATTTCCGGTCTGAGCGGCAACGACACCAACTTCGACAAGGTGCTGGAGCAGCTCAAAAAGATCGAATCGTCGCAGCTGAACCGGCTTGAAGCCTGGAAAGGCGACTGGAACCTGCGCTATGAGGCCTTCGGCAAGATCATCGAGCAGGTGCAGGCCGCCAGCAGCATGCTCTCCGCGCTGAGCGACAAGAACAACTTCGTCACCAAGAACGTCAGCAGCAGCAACGAAAACATCATCACCGCGGTGGCCAATGCCTCGGCCCAGGATGTGCAGCACACCATCAAGGTCAGCCAGATGGCCAGCAACGCCATCTGGGCCAATACCGGTTGTGTGTTCGATTCCAAGACCGATATCATCAACGACACGGGCGACGTGCAGTACTTCCGCTTCAATTACGCGGGCAAGGACCACAGCATCAAGGTTCCGGCCGGTACCACGCTGGAGTCGTTCGCCAGCATGGTCAACAATTCCACGGAAAATCCGGGCATCAAGGTCAGCCTGATCCAGACCGGTTCCGGCTATGTCTACCAGGTGGCGGGCAAGGATACCGGCGCGGACAACAACCTGATCATCTACAACAACAATCTGAAGGGGATGGGGGCCTCGGGCACGAACTCCACCTGGCTGACCAACGGCAGCCTGGATACCAGCCAGTCCCTCACCAACCCCACGGAATATACCTATGACCTGGTGTTGCGGAACGGCGCCAAAAAATCCGTGACCGTCAAGGGCAACTCCACCGCCGACCAGTTGGTGACGGCTCTCAACGCCGCCGCCGGCGGCATCAATGCCCGGCTGGACGCCGACGGCAACCTGCTTATGGACGGCGTCAAGTCCTTCAGCCGCCGCAAGAGTTCGGATGAAGCCTATACGCCGCCCTCCACCTGGGTGGGTGTGGGCAGCGGCAGTCTGAATGACGACAAATTGAATGCCGCCGGAGGCATGGCCGAGGGCAAGGGGGACAATGACCTCCTGACCTTTACCATGACCATGGAAGACGGCAGCACGCGCGAATTCAAGATCAAGGCCGGGGCCAGCAAGCGGGAGCTGCTGGTGCAGATGGCCCAGGCCACCCAGAGCGGCGACAGCGTGGACATCGGCCTGAACAGCGCCGGCTCCTGGGGCGTGAACCTGAGCGGTGTCACAAATGTGGCGTGCGCCGACCTCACCGACGCCAGCAAGCTGCAGAGCAATCACACGCCCGCCAAGGGCGTCCGGGACGAGTTGGGCGGTACGCTGGACTCCGCCTCCGCCACCCTGACCTTTGCCGCGGGCAAGCTGGGCAAGCGCATTGACGGCAAGGACGACGAAACCCCGCCGCCTCCGGGCTCCGAACTTGTCTTCACCATCACCAAGAAGGACGGCAGCGTCGTTTATGTGGATCAGCTGACAAGCGGCATGACCAACCAGCAGTTGCTGGACGCCATCAATGCCGCCTATCCCGGAACGCTCACAACGGACGCCGACGGCAACCGGGTCCTGAAACTGGACGACGTGAAGGATTTCAAACTGACCACCGGCGCCAGCGGAACCGCCGGTTTCACGACCACGTTTGAAGCCAGCACCAAGGTGCCCAAAACGAATACCGCCGGAAATTCTCTGTTCTACACTGACGGCACGGGCACCTACCTGGAAGAGCCGCCGGATCTGGTCTACACCGTCACCACCAATAACGGCGAAACCGGCACCCTGACCCTGACGTCTCCCCAGACCATGAAGGATGTGCTGACAAAACTGAAAGACGGTACGGGTATTGTCTGGAAGGACAAGGACGGCAATTCCATGGCCTCCGCGCCCGCCGACTGGGGCGTGGCCTATACGGACGCCGACGGCAAGGAACTCACGCCGGACGAGATTGCCGCCGGAAAGCCGGTCTACCTCCAGCTCAAGAACGTCCAGAACCTCGAAGGACCGGCCCTGCAGGGCCAGGTAGCCACGTCGGACAACTGGACCATCCAGCGGTCGGCCAACGCCCGCTATACCGTGGACAACTGGCCCATGGAAATGGAGTCGGCTTCCAACAGCGTGAGCGACGTCATTGAGGGCGTGGTCTTCAGCATCCAGAATACGGGCGATGCGCACATCAGCATAAGCACGGACATTACCTCGGTGGAGCAGTCCATCCAGAATTTTCTGGACGCGGTCAACTCGGTGCTGCTGACCGTCCGCGACTATACCTCCTATGACGAGGACAAGGAGGTCACTTCCAACGACCCCGATGATATTGAAAAGGACAACTATAGTCCGTCGGGCCTGACCAACCAGAAAGGCGGCCTGTTGCAGGGCAACTACGGGGTGCAGTTGTTCAAAAGCCGCTTCTCCAGCGTGCTCAGTTCCTCGCCGCCCGGCTTCAAGAGCCGCCAGTCGGCGGACGACATTCTTTCCGGCGACGTCCTGGCCAGCCTCGCCAATCTGGGCATCAAGACCGACACGGATGAAAGCAGCGAGACCTACGGGCTGCTGGTGATCGCCCCCAAGTCCGGCATTGCGGAATTGCAGACGCTGGACAAGGAAAGCTACAATGACATGATCACCAACAACCTGGAAGCCGTGGTGGATTTTTTCTGCGCCAGCGGCACGGGTTCTTCCACCAGCGCCGATTTCCGCTACGGCAGCCATGTCGAGGGCATTACCAAGGCAGGCAATTACGAAGTAAAGTACCATGTGGAGACGGGCAGCGACGGCAAGCCCCAAATCACCAATGTGACCATCGGCGGCGTGGAGGCCACGCGCGACGAAAGCATGCCGGGCAATTATTTCAGCGTGGCCAGGGGCGACGCGCGCGGCCTGTCCATCCAGATTGACGACCTGAGCCTCGGTGATCACCCCCAGGCCGGCGAAGAGCCCATGTATGTGCGCATCAAGCAGGGCCTGACGCAGACGGTAAACAGTTTTTTCAAGGACGAACTGAATTTCACGGCTGCGAATATCACGAGCAATATGACGCAGTCTGAAATAGACGACGTCATTGCCCTGAAGTCCAAGAACGGCGCCCTGATGTCTTTGCGGGACAACTACAAGAGCATCATGGAGAATATCGACAAGAAGATCGAGCGCGAGCAGTACCGTCTGGAAACCTGGGAGGCGCGGCAGAAGACGATTTTCGCCAACCTGGAAACCCTGCTCAAGAATTACAGCGAGCAGCAGAAGACGCTGGAATCGCAGCTCAAGCAGTTGAGCGGCAACGACTAGGGCCTGTTAACGCTATGCCTTTTTGCCCTCCTGCCGCGTCAGATTTCACCTGCTTTTTCGGTCGAGTACCAGAAGAGTACACTCCCTCAAAGCAGGTTTATCTTCCTTGCAGGCGAACAAAAATTCTATAGTGTTAACAGACCCTAGGGCGGGTCAATTTTAAAAAGTTACCCGCACTGAACAGTGCTTTCCGCTCCGGCACGGCGGACCGGCGCGGGCAACGAGAAGGAACAGCCTATGAACAAAGCGGCGCAAGCATATTTCCAAACCAAGGTCAGCACCACGGATCAGGGGCAGCTTCTGATCATGCTCTACGACGGCGCGCTCAATTATCTTCAGCAGGCGCGCGACAAGATGCTGGCCAGGGATTTCGCGGGCAAAGGCATTCTGATTTCCAAGGTCATCGACATCGTCAATGAACTTTCCGCCTCCCTGAACATGGACAAGGGCGGCAGCCTGGCCGTGAACCTCAACAATCTGTATATCCTCTGTACCGCGCGGCTCCTGCAGGCCAATCTGAAAATGAACGTGGAGTCCCTGGACAGCGTGGTGCATATTCTCTCCGGCCTGCGCGGCGCTTACGCCCAGATCATCGAAACTCCGGAGGCCCGTCGCGCGGCGGCGGAAATCGCTGGGCGCATGCAGCCCGCGGGCTCGGCCATGAAAACCGCCCAGCCCATCATGCAGGCGCCGGTGACGGCGGTGCCGCGCGCCCATGCCCGGGCCGCCTACGGCAGAAACGCCATGCAGCCCGGCATTCCGGCGGCCGCGCCCACCGCTCCGTCCGCTCCAGCAGAAGCGGCGGCGCGGGCCCATGTGCAGAATTTCGCGCCGCCCGCCGCGCCGGTCGCCCCTGTTGCCGCCCGCCTGCCCGGAGCCTACGCCAAGCCCGACAACAGTTGAGCTTCCCGCTCCGTCCGTTTCTTCCCGCGCCGGTCTTCGCACAGTCGAAGCCCGGCGCGTTTTTTTTACCTTTTGCAAAAAACTGTGATTTCAATCACAGTGAACGAGGTGGGTTTGTGTTGTATATGGGGACACATCCTCCACCGAGGGAGGAAAAGGAGTTTTACCCCTATGTTTTGCAATCAGTGTGAACAGACAGCCAAGGGAACGGGCTGCACGGTGGCCGGTGTTTGCGGCAAAAGCGCGGATGTGGCGGTCATTCAGGATCAATTGATTTATCTTCTGCGGCGTCTGGCGGCCCTGGTCCTGCAGGCCCGTGCCGCAGGCATTGTGGATACGGATACGGACGACTTCATGGTCGAGGCCCTGTTCGGCACCCTGACCAATGTGAATTTCGACCCCGAGGCTCTGCGCAAAATGCAGGCCGAAACCCTGGAGCGGGCCAAGGACCTGGCCGCCCGGCTGGGGGAAAAACCCGAGGATCTGAACGTCTCCCTGGACGAATATCTGGCCCGTCTGCCGGAAAGCGTGGTGGGCATCGACGTGCTCAGCGCGGACGCGGACGTTGCTTCGGCCATGCAGATGCTGCTTTTCGGGCTCAAGGGCGTGGCCGCCTACGCCGACCATGCGGCACGGCTCGGTCAGCGCGATTCCGAGCTTGCGGCCTTTGTCTGCAAGGCTCTTGTGGCCGGTACGCTTTGGGACGAGGAAGTCCGCGATCTGGGCGGCTGGCTGGAGCTGGTGCTGGAATGCGGCAAGGCCAATCTGCGGGCCATGGAACTGCTGGAAAAGGGCAATACCGAATCCTTCGGCGATCCCGTGCCCACGCCGGTTTCCCTGGGGCACCGCAAGGGCAAGGCCATTTTGGTTTCCGGCCATGACCTTTTGGATCTGCAGGCCCTGCTGGAACAGACCGAAGGCACGGGCATCAATATCTACACCCACGGCGAAATGCTGCCCGCCCACGGCTACCCCCGCCTGAAGGCCTTCAAGCATCTGGCCGGACATTTCGGCACGGCCTGGCAGAACCAGCAGAAAGAACTGCCCGACTTCCCCGGAGCGGTGCTCTTCACCACCAACTGCATTCAGAATCCCCGCGCCTACGGCGACAAAATCTTTACCAGCGGCAATGTAGGCTGGCCCGGCTGTGTGCACTGCAAAGGGCGGGATTTCGCGCCGGTCATCGCCAAGGCCCTGGAACTGCCCGGCTTTGCCGAGGACGAGCCCGGCAAGGAAATTCTGACCGGCTTCGGCCGCCAAACCATGCTCAATGCCGCGCCCAAGGTGCTGGAAGCCGTGGCCCAGGGCAAATTGCGTCACATCTTCCTGGTGGGCGGCTGTGACGGGGCCAAGCCCGGCCGCAACTATTACACGGAATTTGTGGAAAAAACTCCGCAGGACACCTTGGTGCTGACTCTGGCCTGCGGCAAGTTCCGCTTCTTCGACAAGGACCTGGGCAAGCTCGGCGACCTGCCGCGCCTGCTGGACATGGGCCAGTGCAACGACGCCTACGCGGCGGTACAGGTGGCCCTGGCCCTGGCCGACGCCCTGAAATGCGACGTCAACGATCTGCCGCTTTCCCTGGTGCTTTCCTGGTATGAGCAGAAAGCCGTGAGCATCCTGCTCACCCTGCTGGCTCTGGGCATCAAAAATATCCGTCTCGGACCCAGCCTGCCCGCCTTTGTTTCACCGACCATTCTGAATATCCTGGTAGAGAAGTGGGGCATCCGTCCCATCAGCACCCCGGATGAGGATTTGGCGGCCATTCTGAAGTAACGTCGGCAGTTGTCGGGCGGCTCCGGGGAGCCGCCCGGCGATGATGTAAAGCGATTTCACTTTGAAATTGCTCTGGCGGCAGCGTGAGCAGGCGCCCGCCACGCGTGTCATCCGTAAGGCGGCTATGCCGCCTTACGGATGACGATAGCAGAGATAGGCGTAAGTGCAATTTATTTGCGCGGTTGCCTCGTCCGTTAGCGAGTCTTCGAGCAATTTGTGCTTGAAATTATCGCTTAACGGCGAAGTAAATTCGCCTTGCGATAATTTCGTAGTGCGGATTTTCACGGAAAATCCGCACAGCGCGTTGAGATATTTTCAATATCAACCCGCTCTAAAAACTTTGGGAACGTGCATTCTCAAAGTTAAAATTATCTAAAGATTGACGCCATGCCGGAATCACCCTTGAAAGAACCTGCACAACAGGCCGTTCTGACGGCTCTCGGCAACGGACTTTTCGCCGTGTTGCGTCCGGAGGAGCGCCTGGCCCTGGCCGGACACGCTCGCTTGCGGGCCTTTGCCAAGGGCGAGGTGTTGTTCCGGGAAGGCCAGGAAAGCGCGGACCCCGCCTTTCTGCTCTCCGGCCTGGTCAAATTGTCCCGCAGCGCGCCCCGTGGCCGGGAATGCGTGCTGCATCTGGTGCGGCCCGGCCGCCTTCTGGACGCGGGCGTGCTGTTTTATGAGGGCGGTTTGCCCGCTTCGGCAATGGGCGTCCGGGAGGGCCGCCTGCTCTGGCTGGACAAGCGCGCCCTGCTGGCTGTCCTGCGCGGCAACGCGGCGCTGGGCCTGGGCCTGATCGCGGCGCTTTCCCTGCGCCAGCGCCTGTTCATTAACAAGCTGGCCGGGTCGCAGGGGAGGATTTCCGCTTCCCGCCGGGTGGCGGCCTGGCTGCTGCACCGGTCGAAAATGGAAAAGACCGACGCGCTGGATCTCGGCGTCAGCCGTGAAATTCTGGCGCGTCTGGTCGGCATCAGCCGCGAGAGCCTGAGCCGGGAACTGAGCCGGCTGGCCGCCAACGGCCTGATCAGCGTTGAACGCCGCCGCGTGCTCCTGCTGGACCGGGCGGGGCTGCAAAAATTGGCCGATAGCTAACATCCATGCGCTACGCTGCGGGAACACAGAATATGAAAAGTTGCATCATTTATTCCTCAGTCACGGGCAATACCCGTAAGGTGGCTGAAGCCCTGGCCGCCGCTTCCGGCGCGCCCTGCTTCCCCGTGCGTGAGGCGCCGGACCCTGATGATTACGACCTGCTGGCCCTGGGGTTCTGGGTACGCCTGGGCCAGGCCGACGCCAGGACGCAAGGATACATGCGCCGCGTGCTCGGCAAGAAAGTCTTTTTTTTCGGAACCCTGGGAGCCTGGCCGGATTCGCCGCATGCCCGGCGCTGCGCGGAAGGCGCGCGGGCCCTGCTGGAAGAGGGCGGCAATACGGTGCTGGACGGCTTCCTGTGCCAAGGCCGGGTCGATCCGAAAATTCTGGAAATTTCGCGGCAAAAAGGCCGCCATCCCATGACGCCGGAACGCCGCGCCCGGCTGGAGGAGGCCGCCCGCCATCCCGATACGGCGGATCTGGCGGAAGCCGGGCGGCGCTGGCAGCGGTGCCTTGCGGATTGATTGCATGTCGGGCCGGAGCGTTTCAGGTGTGAAATGCTCTGCCGAACGAAGCGCAGGCGTGTTTTGCGCGCGCCGTTACACAACTGTTTGAAGCATTGATTCCCGTAAAAGGAGAGAGGTATGCGCCTGAGCAAACGCGAGTGTTCTGAACCGGCTTTTTTTGACGAGGTCTTCGCCAAGGCCGAAGAACTGTTTCTGGCCCTTAACAATGGGGACTTCCCCTATCTGATTTCGCTTAATTTCGTGCGTCTGGACCAGCGCATCTATCTGCACAGCGCTCCGGAAGGCACCAAGTTGGATTTGATCCGCAAGGACGGCCGCGTGGCCTTCAGCCTGGCGGCGGACGTGCGGATCGACCGCGAAAAATCCTCCACCTACTACAAATCCATCTGCGGCACGGGCCGCGCCTCTCTGGTCGAGGACACGGAGGAAAAGCGTCTGGCCCTGGACAGCCTGGCGGAACGCTATGCCGCCCGTTGCCCGCGCCCCGCGCCGGACGCCAATGTCCGCCGGGTGGCCGTCATCCGTATCGACATCCTGTCCCTGACCGGCAAGCGCTGTCTGCCGGAGGGAGCGACGAGCCCCGAGCCCGTTTAAAACCGTCCTGACGCACTGCGGGCCCGCTTGAGGGGCTACGCCAAGGCCTTTGCCCGCTGCCTCCCGCCGACCCGTTTCGGCAGGGATTCCGGCACTGCGCCTTGCGCGTCGCCTCAGCACGCCGGGCTGGAATTTCAGTCAAGGAGCTGTCCGAGATGTCCATGACCGCAAGCGCCCGTCTTTGTCCCTTGCCCGCAGCCCTGGCGCTGCTGCCGGCCGGTGCGCACTTCTGGCGGGCCGGCCTGCCCGCCCTGACCCTGGGCTGCGTTCTGCTGGCCCTGCTGGCCTGGACTCGCGAGGCCTGGGTGCGCCGGGTCCTGCTGCTGGTCCTGCCCCTGCTGGCTGCCCGCTGGATCTGGACCACAAGCCAGTTCGTCCAGGTACGCCAGTTCATGGACCAGCCCTGGCACCGATTGGCCGCCATTCTTCTGGGCGTGGCCCTGTTCACCGCCCTGGCCGTCCTGCCGTTGCTGAGCGAGCGGGCGCGGGCGCGCTATGCCCGCCGGGAAAGCAGCGCGGGCGCGCAACTGGCGGCCCTGGGACTGACCACCGGCATTCTGGCCGCGGCCTGGGCTCTGGCGCCGGGCCTCTTTGTGCTGGAGCGCTTCGCGCCCGGCTGGGGCTTGGCCCAGGTCTTTTTGCCCGGCCTCTGGGCGGCCTGGGTGGCGGGGCGGCTGTCTGACCGGCACACGGCCGTTGCCGCCCGGCTCTGGACCTGGCGGCTGTTTTCCCTGGTCTTTTTCGGCCAATTGTTGCTGGGCCTCACCCTGGACGGGCGTTTTCTGCTCAGCGGCAACCTGCATCTGCCCGTGCCCGGCGTGATTTTGGCCGCGCCGTTGTACCGGGGCGGGGGCTATTTCATGCTGATTCTTTTCGGCGTCGCCGTGTTGCTGGCGGGCGCGGCCTGGTGCAGCCAGCTCTGCTATTTCGGCGTCTGGGACGCGGGCACGGCGGCCCGGGGGCGCGTGCGCCCGGTACCGGCCTGGCTGCCCCGGCTGCGTCTGGTCGTGCTGGCGCTGACCTTGCTGACGCCCGTGTTGCTGCGCCTGGCCGGGGCTCCGTTGGGGGTGGCCCTGGCCTGCGGCCTGTTGCTGGGCCTGCTCTTGCCGTGCTGCGCCGGACTGTTCAGCCGTAAGCTGGGTTTCGGAACCTATTGCCTGGGCGTCTGCCCGCTGGGCCTGGTCGCGAGCGGGCTGGGGCGGCTGTCGCTCTGGCGCGTCCGCCGCACGGGCGCGTGCAACCGCTGCGGAGCCTGCGCGCGGGCCTGCCGTTATGGGGCCATGACGCCGGAACGCCTGGATCAGGAGACGCCCGGTTCCACATGCACCCTCTGCCGGGACTGTCTGGCGGCCTGCCGCCGGAACGCGCTTTCTCTCGGCTTGTACGGTACAAAAAAACACGGCCCGGCGGTGGAAAACTCCTTCATCGCCCTGCTGGCCTCGCTGCATGCGGTGTTTCTGGCTCTGGCGCGGGTATAGAGCAGTGTTCATACGCATGAAATGCGTCACAGCTCCTGGGGAGGGGATATGACCGGAATGACACGGGTACTGAGCCGCCTGGGCGGCGCGCGGGCATCCGCGCGGACAACCTGGAGCGACGTGGGCTGGGCCTGGTTGGGCAGTGCCCTTTCCATTGCCTGCCTGGCCTGGCTGGAACGCGCGTGCGCCCAGGAATGGAATTTGCCCTTGCTCATCGGCTCGTTCGGGGCTTCGGCGGTCCTGGCCTTCGGCGCGCCTGAAAGCCCGCTGGCCCAGCCGCGCAATCTGGTGGGAGGACATCTGCTTTCGGCGCTGGTGGGCGTCAGCTGCCAGCTGCTCCTGGGGCAGGAGCCCACGGCGGCCGCGGCGTTGGCCGTGTCCACCGCCATTGCCCTGATGTGCGTCACCAAAACCCTGCATCCACCCGGCGGGGCCACGGCGCTGATCGCGGTCATCGGCGGGGCGGACATCCACCGCCTGGGCTACTGGTATGTGCTTCTGCCGTGCGGCGCGGGGGCCTGCTGCATGCTGTTGCTGGCCCTGCTGACCAACAATCTGGGCGCGCGGCGGCGCTATCCCCAGAAGTGGTGGTGGTAACCGGGAGTGACGGGTGCATTAGGGCATTTCAACGTTGAAATGCTCTAGGACCTGTTAACGCTATGCCTTTTTGCCCTCCTGCTGCGTCAGATTTCACCTGCTTTTTCGGTCGAGTACCAGAAGAGTACACTCCCTCAAAGCAGGTTTATCTTGCTTGCAGGCGAACAAAAATTCTATAGCGTTAACAGGCCCTAACGCCGAACACGGTGAGGCGCGCCGCGAAGACCGACCCGACGGGCGGCCCGTAGGGCCGTGCCTGTAGCCCAAAGGGCGTACAGGCATCGAGAGCAACGCGGCGTGGATTCAGGCGAAAATCATGTTTTTCGCCTGAATGTCAACTTTGAAATTTGTAGAATTTCAAAATGCATCTGCTCAAGGGCCATTGCGGGTATGGTCGCTGAAAAAAAGCCCCCGGCTCTCCTGAACAGGAGGACCGGGGGCTGATGGTTCGGGTGAAGGTTGTCTATTCTTCGGTTTCAGGCGCTTTCACCGGCTGCTTGGCGGCGGGCTTGGCGGCCTTGGGAGCGTGTTTGACGGGTTTCTTCACGGCCGCGCCGGGCTTGTGCGCCGGGGCTTTGGCTGTGGAAGCGGCCGGAGCTTTGGCCGCGCCCTGCTGCGGAGCCGCAAAAGCAACGCCCGCGCAGGAGATGGAGAGAGCACAGGCCAGGACAAGGCAACGGGCAAGGGTTTTGGAAAACAACATACAGATTCCCCCTTATACATAAGGGAAAATGTTTTTGAAGGGAAAATCCCTATGCGGCCGGAGTTACCGACTCCGCCGTATCCGGCATGCATGCCGGTCAAACGAAGCGTGACGAAGGTCACATCTTTCTGAGTCAGCCACTAAGGAGTTTGTCCCCGCCTGTCAACAGGATTTATCAGCCTTGCTGCGCGCCCTTCCGAAGCTACGCCTGAGCCCCCTCGCCTGGCGTTTCCGTGGGGGACGCCTTGGCCTCGGCCACGGGTTTTTTCTCAGGCTGGGGGACTTCCACCACCGTGCCGTCCGGCTCCACCATGGACAGGGCGCGCACCGGGCAGGCCTCCATGCAGGCCGTGATCTTTTTGCCGTTTTCCTCGCGCCAGGCGCGGCACATGTCGCAACGCACGGCCACTTCCCGGCGGGCCCTCTGGGCAAGGGTTTCCGCGTCGCTGCCGCTCAGATCGGGCATGCCGATGGTATCCAGGGAAATGGTGCCATAAGGACAGGCCGCGATGCACATCTTGCAGGCCACGCAGAACTGGACGCGCATGGTGATGCGGCCGTCCTCCTCCTGCTGCAGCGCGCCGGTGGGACAGACGTTGCAGCAGGGCGCGGGATCACACTGGTGGCAGCGCACCGTGGTTTTGAAGCCTTCGGCTTTAACCACTTGCACGCGCGCGACCAGCACGTCGCGGTGCTTCATGGCTTCCTTGAAGGACATGCCGTGGTGGGCGGCGATGCAGGCCACCTCGCAACGGCGGCAGGCGCGGCATTTATCGGGTACGACCTGAATGTGTTCAAGCATGGTCCGTTTCCTCGGATTCAACGCGCAGGGACTGGAGCGTAAGCCCGTGCCCTCCGTTGAAGTGGATGTTTTCGCTGCCGCAGGCCGGGCAGACGAAACGGCGTTGTGTCAGGCTGAAGGCGTGGCCGCAGTTTTCACAGCGGCAGGCCAGAGGCGCGGTGTTGAGCGTGAGCGTCGCGCCTTCGGCCAAGCTGCCTTCGGCAAAAAGTTCAAAACAGGCGGTCAGGGTCTGGGCCTCCACACAGGCGATCAGGCCCAGTTCGCAGGTGATTTCCTGAATCCGCAGCGCGCGGTTGTCGGGATGGGCCGCGTTGTGCTCCTCCACGGCTTTCAGGGCCATGTCCAGCAGGCCTTGTACAAGGCTGGCCTCATGCATGTATTTCCTTTTACCGTTTTTTCCTGACAGTGGAGGCTTTTCCCGCCGGCAAGGAAAACAAGCGGCGCGCCGAAGCGGAGCATAGCCGTCTATGTGACCGAGGCATGCCGCGCTGTTTGACGCAGCCGGCGGGGAAAAACCCCGCTGTCAGCGTTCCGTGCAGGAAACGCACGGATCAATGCTGTTGGTAATCAGCGCCACGTCCGCCACCTTGCAGTCGCGCATCATCACGCCCAGGGCTTCCCAGTTCATGTACGAGGGCACGCGCCACTTGAGCCGCGCGGGCATGTCCGTGCCGTTGGTGCGGATGTAATAAAAAACCTCGCCGCGCGGGGCTTCGGAGCGGGCGCAGGCCTCGGCCGTGCGGATCTGGCGCATGGGCGCGGTCACCGGGCCGTCAGGCACGCGTTCGCAGCACTGGCGGATCAGTTTAAAGGATTCAAAGATCTCGTTCAGGCGCACCATGGTCCGGGAATGGATGCAGCAGCCTTCGGAGGTGATCATGTCAAAGTTCAGTTCGGGATAGGCGGCGTAGGGCGAATCCTTGCGCACGTCGATGACAACGCCGGAACCGCGCGCCACCGGGCCCACCACGCCCAGGCGCACGGCGTCTTCCTTGGGCAGCAGGCCCAGGCCCTTGGTACGGGCCAGCACCAGGCTGTTGGTGTCGTAAATTTCGCGGATTTCATCCACTGCGGGCTCCACTTTGGCGATCATGCCCAGGATGTAGTCCAGCATGTCGCGTTCCACATCGCATTTGACGCCGCCGATGCAGTTGGAGGCCAGGTTCATGCGGTTGCCGTACACGGTTTCCTTCACGTCCTGCATCATTTCGCGCACTTCCATGACGTGCATGAACAGGGACTTGAAGCCGATGATATGGGCCTGGATGGCGGTATTGAACAGATGCGAGGCCACGCGCTTGATTTCCTCGGCCAGCACGCGCAGATAGCGCGCCCGCTCCGGAATGGTGATGCCCAGCACGTTCTCCACGGACATGCAGTAGGTGAAGGAATGGCTGTTGGAACAGAGCGAACAGACCCGTTCGGTGAGAGTGGTGTTCTTGATCAGATTGCGCTGGGTGGCCATGGCCTCCATGCCGCGATGCACGTGGCCCGAGGTCAGCTCCACGTTGCGCACGGTTTCGCCCTCCACCGTGAGGCGAAAGTAGACCGGCTCCTCCAAGGCCACATGCACCGGGCCCAGAGGCATGGTGAAGGTGCTGCTCATGGCCGCTTCTCCTTGTCTTTCAGAATGCGTTCCCAGAGGTCGGTGGTGCAGGCCCCGTTCATCATGATGGACAGGGGCACGGCCTCGTTGAGAATGCCCGCGTCCAGTTCCTCGTCCAGGAAGAGGCGGCGCGGATCGGGATGATCCGTGACCTGGATGCCGTACAGCTCCATCATTTCGCGTTCGTGCCAGTCGGCATTGGCGAACAGCGGGGTGATGGAGGGCACGGTGGGCCACTCGCCGTTAAGCGTCACCGTGAGGTTGTAGATGACGCCTTTCAGTTCGAAATGGTAGCAGACTTCCTGCATGGGCTCGCTCAGCTGGCGGCGGTTGTAGGCCGTGACCATGGCCAGGCGCGCCCCGGTTTTCCGCAGTATTGCGGCGGCCTGCGGCAGCTGGCGCGGCGTGTCCAGCCGGAACCAATGAAAGGCGTTGCCGAAGCTGTCGATGCTGTGATGAATGGCGTCGCTGTCGGTGCAGAGGGCCGAAATGTCCTCAATGATCCGCGCGTCGCCCCGGATAATGTCTTGCATACTGTATCCTTTGCGGTTTCCGCTCGTCTCTTATTCCCTGGTGGGCGCGGCCGAGGTCACGCGCTGTTCCGGCTTGTCCTCAGTGTGGGCGGGCAGCACGCAGGCATTGCGCTTGGCGTCCTCGATCTGGCGGCACTTGGGGCAGAGGTGGCGGATCAGCTCCGGGTCGATGTCCGGATTTTTGGCGTACAGGCGCTTGGCCAGATGCGCCGGAACGGGCCGCATCAGCGTGCCGCAGTGGGCGCAGGGCTCGTACTTGATGGTGTGCTGCTCCAGGCGGTCGAACTTTTCCTCTTCCGGATGGGCCGAGTGCCAGTCCGTGCTGATGCTCATGGCCCCGGTGGGGCAGTAATGGCGGCAGGAGGCGCACAGGCAGCAGGAATTCTGCCAGATGGTGATGGTGTAGCCGCTGCCGTCCGGCAGATGGGTGATATTGATGGCCCCGGCCGCGCAGACGTGGCGGCAGACGCCGCAGCCCATGCAGAGGGTGGGATCCACTTTGGCCCGGCCGCGCAGGCGCGCCGGCGTGAATGTTTCGCCCAGCGGGAAGGGATCGGTGCTCGGGCCCTCCAGCAGATTGCGGAACAGAACTTTCAGAAAGCCCGCCATATTATTCCTCCAGAACCTTGGCGTCGTTACGCGGCTTGGGGCGTCGCAGCAGGCCGCAGACATGATGGCAGACGCCGCAACGCCGACAGATTTGCCCGTTGTCGGCCCACGCGGCCCGCAGGCGCTCGAAGGTCTGCCGCAAGGCCAGCCGCAACGCGGTCATTTATTCCTCCAGGCCCAGTTTCTTGAGCCAGATGGAGCGCGCCAGCACCACGCCTTCCAGAATGGCCTGCGGGCGCGGCGGGCAGCCGGGCACGTTCACGTCCACCGGCAAATAACGGTCAATGGGCCCTTCAATGGAATAGCCCTCGCGGAAGACGCCGCCGGAAATGGGGCAGATGCCCACGGCCACGGTCACCTTGGGTTCGGGTATTTCATGCCAGACCCGGAGCACGCGGTCGCGCACCCTGGTGGTCAGGGGGCCGGTAATCAGTACAATGTCCGCGTGTCGGGGGCTGCCGCAGTATTTACAGCCCAGGCGCTCCACGTCGTAACGCGGAATGCAGGCCGTGGTGGCGAGTTCCACGTCGCAGCCGTTGCAGGAACCGGCATTGATCCGGAACAGCCACGGCGAGCGCACGGAAAGTTTTTTGAGCAGATTGTCCAAAGCCACAGCGGCCTCCTTACATCACCCAGACCAGGATCAGACTGCACAGCGCGAGCGCCGTGGGTACCGTCACATAGAAGCGGAAGGCCTGGTCAATGCGGAAACGCCCGGTGGCCGATTTGACCAAGGTCAGCGAAACCAGCATCAGGCCCAGGCACTTGAGCACGAACCAGATCAGATTCACCGGCCACCATTCAGATATAGTGCCGGGAAAGAAAAGCGCCACCCCCAGGCCCAGCACCACGAAGGTCTTCAGCGCCGAGGTCACCTGGAAGAGCGCCAGCAGCGGGCCGCCGTACTCCAGCAGGGGACCTTCGATGATTTCGGTTTCCGCCTCCGGAATGTCAAAGGGGGCCACGCCCATGGTACCGGGCAAAAAGATCAGGTAGGCCAGCAGGGCCGGAATCATGGAAGGGTTGAAGCCCAGGGAGCCGCTGTGCTGCTGCCAAGCCACGATCTTGAGCAGGGAGAACTCGGCCCCCCAGTCCCCGCCGGAAATGCCCTTGCCCACCAGCATGGCCACGGCCAGCAAAATCATCAGCAGCGGGGTTTCATAGGCCAGCATGAGCAGCATCTCGCGCGAGAAGCCCACGGCGCCGAAGGGCGAGCTGGAGGCCGAACCGCCCAGCATCAGGGCCATGGCCGGGATGGGCAGTAGGTAGAAGATCACCAGCAGGTCGCCCATGTTGAACAGGCCGTCGAACACGCCCGGCACCGGAATGAAGGCCGCGCACACGGCCATGCCCGTGAAGCCGAAGACCGGAGCCAGCAGAAAGGCCGAACGACAGGCGGTTTTCGGGATCAGGGTTTCCTTGGTCAGCAGTTTGGCGATGTCCAGCCAGGGCTGGATCAGGGGCGGGCCCACGCGGCGCTGGAGGCGGGCTTCCACCCGCCGGTCCAGGCCCTTGAAGAAGAATCCCACGGCCAGGGCAAAGGCCCCGCCGGGAAAGATGCACATGTGCAGAATGGCAAGCAGGGTGTCGCTCATCAGCGGTTCTCCTTGGAAGCGCGCCCGCCGCCCAGCAGGCGCGTCAGGTCGCCGTAGATGCTGGAGGGAGCCATGCGGCTGGTGGCGATTTCCGGAGGCAGGCCGCAGGCGTGCACGTCGATTTCACGCAGGCGCGTGAAGCGGCGTACGAACCAGTACCCGGCCAGGAAGGCCAGCGCCATCATTACGAACATGCCTGTGGCGTTCCAGGCGCCGGGGCCGGAAAGCACGCCGGAAAGCCCCACATCGAGGGGAGCCAGCCCGTATTCCAGCAACACGCTGTTGACGGGCATGAGCGCCAGGCCGGGGAAAATGCCCGTCAGCACGCAGCCCACGGCCAGAATGCCCATGGGCACGCGCATGACCTTGGGGGCCTCATGCACGTCGTCCAGGTCCGGGGCGGGCTGGCCCAGGAAGGCCGCGTGCAGGAATTTGGCGATATAGGCCAGGGTCAGCACGCTGCCCACCAGGGAAAGCAGGGCCAGGAAGGGTTGCCCGGCCTGCATCAGGGCATGGTAGATCAGCCACTTGGAGGAGAAGCCGCTGGTGGGCGGCACGCCCACCACGGACAGGCCCGCGATGGCGAACATGCAGAGGGTGAAGGGCATCTTGCGGCCGATGCCGCCCAGATCATCCAGGCTGTCCCGGTGCGTGGCGAACATCACAGCCCCGCAGATCAGGAAGAGCAGGTCTTTGAAGAAGACGTGGTTGATCAGGTGCAGCATGCCGCCCGCGTAGCCCAGGGCCCCGCCCGCGGCCACGGCCAGCACCATGTAGCCCAGCTGGCTCACGGTGGAGTAGATGAAGATCAGCTTGATGCCGTTGGCCCGCAGGGCCTGCACGGCGGCCATGATGATGGTGATGCCGCCGATCCACATGACGATCAGGCTGATCACGCCCTGTTCGAAGCCGTCCAGGATGCCCGCCAGGGCAAAACCCCCGCCCAGCAGCATGAAGAGCTTGATCAGGCCGATGACGGCGCTCTTCAGCAGCACCGAGGATATGTAGCCGGACACCGGCGTGGGGGCCAGGGCCGGGTGCATCTGCCAGTCAATGCGGAAGGGCAGCTGGGCGGCCTTCATCACAAAGCCCACGGCCAGCAGGGCCATGCCCAGCCAGGCCGCGCCCGCGGGCAGGTCGGGCACAAGCCCGGCCAGCAGGCCGGCGTTGAATGGCGTGAAGGGCCCGAGCACGCAGAGGCCCACAAAGAGGAAGCCTGCGCCCAGAAGGTTGAAGAGAAAGTACTTGAAGGCTTCCCGTAACGAGGCCTTGTCGCCCTCGTGGGCGATAGCCATGTACAGGGTCCAGGAGCTCATGATTTCCCAGAACAGGAAGAAGCTCAGCAGGTACTGGCTGGCCGCCATGCCCACGAGGCCGCCGCACATGCAGGTAAAGGCGCAGTAGAAACGCCACTGGCTGTGGCTGTGCTCCATGTAGCCCACGGCGTAGGCCATGTTCACCGCGCCGATCAGGGGCACGATCAGGGCAAAGCAGAAGGAGAGCATATCCAGATCGCGCCCGAAGAGCAGCACCAGCAGGGCCGTGAGCAGCAGCACGCCCACGCTGGTCCAGCCGGCCATCCTGCGCCAACCGGCGAACAGGGCGGGCAGCACCGCACCGAAGACCGGCACCACCACATAGACGGGCCAGAACACGTTCATGGCCAGCATGATCTGCGGGGCGGCCGATGTGGGCTCGTAGCAGAGCGAGGCCACGGGCAGAACCAACTGCATGGGCAGTTGCGGGGCCAGGCCCAGCAGCAGACTGAGGGCCGCCAGCACCAGCAGGCCCAGGCGCATGCTGAAGGGGGCTTCTTCCACCTGCGGCAGGTGGGACGGGCGTTCTTCAAATATCAGGGTTTTCAGAATGCGGGTGTAGTATACGGCTCCCACCAGGGAGCCCGCCAGGATCAGGGCCGCCAGCCAGATCTGACCGGCGTTGACCGCGGCCTGGATCATCAGGAATTTGCTGTAGAACGCGCCGAAGGGCGGCAGGCCCATGATGCTCACCAGGCCCACGGCCATACAGGCCACGGTCCAGGGCATCTGACGGCCCAGGCCGCGCAGGTCGGCAAGATTGCGGCTGCCCGCGCGCATGATCAGCGCGCCCGCGCCCAGAAAGAGCAAGTCTTTCATCACGGCGTGGTTAAACACATGCCAGAGCGCCCCGGCCGTGGCCAGCCAGGTGCCCAGGCCCAGCACCAGCGCGATTTCGCCGATCTGCCCCAGGGTGGAGTAGGCCAGCATGCGCTTGATGTCTTCCTGGCGCAGGGCCATGACCTCGCCGTAGACCAGGGTGGCGACGCCCATGGCGCTGAGGCCCGTCCCGAACCAGGACAGGCCGAACAGGCCGCGCATTTCGCCGGCGGCCTGACCCACGCCCATGAGAATCACGCTGACGATGCCGAACACGCCCATCTTGGTGATGATGCCGGACAGGGGCGCGGACACCGATGAGGGCGCGGCGGGGTGGGCGTCGGGCAGCCAGGAGTGCAGGGGCACCAGACCGGCTTTGACGCCGAAGCCCGCCAGGCAGAGCGCCAGGGCCGTCTGGAACCAGAACGGGAAGTGGAAGGCGGCCAGCGGCGCGGCGGAAAAAACGCCGAGGATGAACAGGCCCGGCAGCATGAACAGCGCGCCGCCCGCGCACATCACGTAATATTTGAGACCGGCCTCATAGGCCGTGCGCCGCCCCTCGTGCACTACCAGGAAGTAGGAAGCGAAGGTCATCAGTTCCCAGTAGCCGTACATGGCCGCCGTATCCGGCGTGGAGACGATGCCCGCCAGGGAGGCGAAGGTCAGCAGCAGGAAAAACCAGTACCAGCCCTTGCGCCGGTCGTGGATGTAGCCCAGCGAGTAGACGCTGACCACCAGGGCCACCAGGGCGATCATTACCAGGAAGAGCCGCGCCAGGGGCGGGCTGGGAATGACGCAGACCGCCGCGAAGGCCAGAGCCGAGAAAAGAACGGCGATCTGCGGGGCCGCGCGCAGGCGCAGTAAAAAGGCCAGACCGGCGACGAACGCGCCGACGTAGAAACACCAGTAGGCCGGATGCACGGGGGCGTGCATGACCAGCAGGCCGAAGTGCCCGCCCACGGCGTCGGTCAGGGGCGCGCGCAGCAGGCCGAGGGCCGCCGTCAGCAGACCCAGACCGAGCAGCGGCAGGCCCAAGCCGGACAGTCCGGACAGGCCGCCGGGTGCGGGAGCCGCCGCGTCCGCGCCTTCCGCGCTTTCGAGGGCTTCCTCAAGGCTCACGCGGCGCACGGCGTCCACGTATAGCCAGATGAAGACCGTGGTGGCCGCGGCCATCAGCAGGAGGCAGAGCAGCCCCCCGGCCGGGGCCGCTTCCAGCAGGCCCTGAACGATCAGCGCGCGGGCCTCGGGCAGCAGAAAGGGCGAGCCGCCCACGGCGGCCAGCAGGCCCAGGCCGAAAAGGGCTCCGGCCCAGGGATTACGCCGTCCCGCGCCGCGCAGTTCGTCCAGAGTCGCGCCGCAGGGCGCGAGGCGCGCCAGCGCGGCCAGAGCCAGCAGCCTGGCGGAAATCTGGAAGATGACGAACAGCCACAGGCCGGTCAGGCCCGCGGCTGTCTGCGCGGTCAGCGCCATACAGGCGACGCCCGCGTCGTGCAGCGCGCCCCAGAGAATCAGGCGGCGCGGGTCTTTGCGCTCCCGCACGGCCTTGACCGTGGCGATCAGCAGGAGGACCGAACCGAGCAGCAGCGGCAACCAAGAACCGCCGGCCGTGAACAATGGTGATGTCATAGACGCCCCGTGATTTATGGATCTTCCGAACAACATCTAGTGTCTGATTGCAAAAATTTCGAGCATGGTTATGCTCTCAATTTTCGCAGGATCGTCCGCGAAAAAGCGTGGTTTTTCGCGGACTCCCGGCGGCTGCGCCGCCGCAAAACCCTCCGGGTTTTGCGTGTCTAATTTTTCCAATTAGACACTAGTGATGCCGTCCGGGCCAATACGCGCCGCGACGAGTGTGCGGGTTTTTCTGCACGAAATCAGCCGTCCCCGAAGGCAGGAGGGCTGATTTGCTCGTGAAAAAAATCCCTAGCTGAGTAGTCAGTCAATACACTACATTAGCTTCAGGCGCAAGCAGGAAAATCTTTTTTTCACAGCCCGGAATGGCCTCATTCCTCGCGCAGGTCGCGGTTCATCAGGATTCTGAGCGCTTCCCGCGGGGCCTGTCCCTCGTAGATGACGCAATGCATGGCGGCGGTGATGGGCGCGTCAATACCCAGGCGCAGAGCCAGGGCATGTACGGCGGCCGTGGTTTTGACGCCTTCGGCCACCATGCCCAGGCTGCGGGTGATGGCCTCCAAATTTTCGCCGCGCCCCAGGCGCAGGCCCACCTGCCGGTTGCGCGAAAGGTCGCCGGTGCAGGTCAGGGTGAGATCGCCCAGGCCGGAAAGCCCCATGAAGGTGGACCGGCGCGCGCCGCACGCCGCGCCCAGGCGGCTCATCTCGGCCAGACCCCTGGTGATCAGGGCGGCCCGGCTGTTGTGCCCCAGGCCCAGGCCGTCGCAGACTCCGGCGGCGATGGCCATGACGTTCTTGAGCGCGCCGCCCATCTCCACGCCGATGACGTCCGTGCTGGAATAACAGCGGAAGGACGGGCCGGAAAACAGTTCCCGCAGGGTCCGGCCCAGGGCTTCGTCGCGCGCGGCCAGCACCACGGCCGTGGGCAGGCCCCGCAGCACCTCCGCCGCGAAGGACGGCCCGGACAGCACGCTGTAGCGGGGCTCAAGACCGGCCAGGGCTTCGGCGACCACCGCGCCGCAGGTTGCGAGGCTGCCGGTTTCCAGGCCTTTGGCCGCGTTGACCAGCACCGGGCCGGGCCGGAAAAATGTCCTGTGCGTGCCCAGCCAGCCCCGCAACTGCTGGCTGGGCACGGCCAGCACCAGCAGATCTCGATTGAGGACGGCCGGGTCCGTGCTTGCCGCCAGGCGGGCGTCCAGGGCAAAGCCCGGCAGGTAGCGCGGGTTTTCGTGGCGCTCATTGACGGCCAGGGCCACCTCCGCGTCCCGCAGCCAGAGGGTGGCGGGCAGGCCGCGCGCGGCCAGCAGGTGGGCCAGGGCCGTGCCCCAGCTGCCGCCGCCGGCCACGGTGACGGGCGTTGTTAGGGAAAGCGTGTCGGACATGTGGTTCAGAATCCCAGTTTCGATTCCGGGCCGGGCCTGTCGGGCAGAATGGCGCGGCCCTTGGCCAGCCTGGCGTTTTTGGCGTTGAAGCGCAGCAGGAACAGCCCGGCGAAGCTCTGGTTTTTGTAGACTTCCACCCGGAAGAGCGTGCCCCCCCGGTCCACGGAAAAGCGCGGCGCAAAGTCCTTGCGGCGCAGGGGCAGGCCGCTTTCGTCGCGGCGGCCGCTGTCAAAGCCGATGGCGTTGACCCGAAAGCCCTCCTGCGGATGCACGCGCACCGTTTCGGCCACGTCCAGCACCCGGCCGAAGGGCACCACTTCCTCGCGCCCGTCCACAGTGACGCGCACGGCTTCAAGGCTGTGGTCCATTTCGCGCCAGTCGGGCTTGATCAGGGTGATGGTGCGGTTGCCGTAGTGAATGCAGAGTTCCCTGTCGCGGTCCCGGCAGGGCAGGACCGCCATGATGGGCTTGGAAGTCACGGCCCTGGCCGGGCTGCCCTTGGGCAGGGGCAGATAGTTGATGGCCGGGCGCACGTCCTCCAGGGGCAGGAAGACGCGGTTTTCCGCGAAGGACACTCCCAGATTGGCCCGCAGGGCCTCGCCCACGCCTTGAGGCGTCAGGCTGAAGTCGCGTTTGAAGCGCACGCCCGCCCGGCGCAGAAAGCCTTCCACCATGCTCAGGTGGTAATAGGCCCGCAGCTCCACCGGAAATTCCTTGCTGGCTTCCAGGCCGAAAGCCGCCTTGCCCTGGCGCACGGCATAGTAGGAAAGGCTTTTTTCCATTTCCTTGTCCCCGGCGGCGGTGTTCGTATTGTGGACATGCAGGACGTGCAGGGGCTTGATCAGGCGCTGGTTGACCTCGGCGGTCACTCGGGCCGCCTCCTGGGCCAGCGCGCCCATGAACACGCCCGAGGGCAGGCCGTCCTGGTCGATGATCACCGACTGGCCCCAGCGGGCCGGATTGCAGAGGTAATTCTGATAGTTCGCGCGGTAGTAGCCGCTGCCGTCGTGCAGATTGAGCACCAGGGCCACGCGCGGATGGCGGATCAGCTCCTGGATGCGGCGCACTGTGGGGAATTCCGGATCGCTTTCGTCCAGGCGGGCGAATTTGCGGTTCATGTCCCCGTGCAGGCCGCGCGAGCGCTTGATGATGCTGGGGAAATTGAGGTTGGGCACCACCCAGACGGCCCCTTCCTGGATGTCATAGCGGGTCGCCAGCAAGGTGGCGGCGGAGAAACCGCCCGGCTCGTCGCCCTGGATGCCGCCCACCACCAGCACGACGCATGCCGCGTCGCCCAGGCGGATGGTGGTGAAATCCAGGGGAAAGGCCTCTTCACCACGTGCCGCGACGGGCAGACAGAGCCAAAGAATGGCGCAGAGCAGCGGCAGACAGACCGCCAGGCAGGGCAAAAGGCCGGGCCGGTGGTAAAAAACCGGCCCCGTTACGGGGCCGGACACAGCGCATGCGTTTGTATTCACTGCCTGTTCCTGTGTTTGAAGATACAGGCGACTGTTACGCCATTTGGCGGCAAACGGCAAGAAGGGCGGCGCGGCTGAAGCGAGGCTTGCCGGTCGAATGCGGTTCGGGCCGCCTTTCCGGCCTGAGCGGGAAAGGCGGCCCGATTGCGGGAAAGAGAGAAACGCCGTGCCCGGCGGGCAGGCCCATGCCCGCGTCATAGGCCCAAAGCCTCAATCGGGCGCGTCTATCTATTCCGGATCGAAACCGATGTCGCGGATGGCGGTTTTCAGGGCTTCCAGGTCCACGGGGCCGGATTCCTCGAAGCGCAGTTCCTTGGCGGCCAGATCCACTTCGGGCTTGCTCACGCCGGGTATCTTGGCGGCGGCTTCCTCTACGGAGGCCTTGCAATGGCCGCAATGCATGCCGTTGACTTTCAGAGTTTTCATCTTATCCTCCAAAATAATTTTGGTTTTCATTTTCAACGGATTCAGGCTACGCTGAACCCGCTGGAAAAACAAGCGGAGGCGCGGCAATGGGTACGGAAAAAGAAACCAAAGACAGTAATGAAGCCTGCCAGTTGGGCTTTGATATCGGCGGCATGCATTGCGCCGCCTGCTCCTCGCGCATCGAGCGCGTGGTGGGCCAGTTGGACGGGGTGGACAAGGTCAGTGTGAACCTGGCCACGGCCAAGGCCAAGGTCTGGGCCAAGCCCGGCGACGAGGACGAGGTGCGCCGGGAGGTCATGGAGCGCGTCGCCAAGCTGGGCTTTTCGGCCACGCCGAGCAAGGACGAGGACGCCTCGGCCCAGTATGAAGCGGCCAAGGCCAAGGCCCTGGAGGACCGGCGGCAACGCCTGGGCCGTCTCTGGCCCATGCTCGGCTTTACCGTGCCCCTGCTGATCGTGTCCATGGGACACATGATGGGTCTCTCCCTGCCGTCCTGGCTGGAGCCGCACAGTTCGCCGCGCGCCTTTATGCTGGTGCAGTTGCTGCTGACCCTGCCGGTGGTCTGGCTGGGGCGGCATTTTTACATTGAGGGCACGGCGGCCCTGCTGCACAAGTCCCCGACCATGGACAGCCTGGTGGCCGTGGGCACGGGCGCGGCCTTTCTGTACAGCCTGGTCAACACCGTGCTGGGCCTTCTGGGGCATGATCCGGTCATGCGGGCCATGAACCTCTACTATGAGTCCTGCGCCGTGCTGCTGACCATGATCGAGTTCGGGCAGTTCCTGGAAGCCACGGCCCGGCGCAAGGCCGGGGACGCCATGGGCGCGCTGATGAGCCTCACGCCGGAAACGGCCCTGCGCCTGGACCCCGAGGACGAGGCCGTGCCGCCCGAGGATGTGCCTGTCTCCGCGTTGAAGGCGGGCGACCGCCTGCTGATCCGGCCCGGCAGCCGCGTGCCCGTGGACGGCGTGGTGCTGACCGGCAAGAGCGCGGTGGATCTTTCCCTGCTGACCGGCGAGTCCATTCCCGTGCCCGTGGGGCCGGAGGACAAGCTGGTGGCGGGCAGCGTCAACGGCGAAGGCTCCCTGACCATGCGCGCGGAAGCCGTGGGCCAGGACACGCGCCTGGCGCGGATCATCCGCCTGGTGCGTGAGGCCCAGGGCAGCAAGGCCCCCATCGCCCGCCTGGCAGATCGGGTGAGCTTTTATTTCGTGCCCGCGGTCATGGCTTTCGCCCTGTTGGCGGCGCTGGCCTGGCTGGTCTTCAGTTCCGAGCCCGTCACCACGCCCTTGTCCGTATTCGTGGCCGTGCTGGTCATGGCCTGCCCCTGCGCCATGGGCCTGGCCACGCCCATGTCCATTATGGTGGGCACGGGCCGCGGCGCGCAATTGGGCGTGCTGATCAAAAACGGCGCGGCCCTGGAACAGGCCGGGCGGATCACCACCCTGGCCGTGGACAAGACCGGCACTCTGACCACGGGCAAGCCCGTGCTCACCGGCATTTCAGTGCTGGCCGCCGACGGCTCGGCCACGGACGGCGTTGTGGACGGACTGGCCGAAAAGGATTTGCTGACCCTGGCGGCCGCCCTGGAGGCCCGCTCCGAACATCCCCTGGCCCTGGCCCTGATCAATGCGGGGCGTGATCGCGGCTGCCCGCCCTGCCCGGTGGATGATGTGGACGTTTCGCCGGGTCTGGGCATTGCCGGCACGGTGGGCCTGAACAATCAGAAATATGTAGTAGCCGTGGGCAACCGGGCTTTTATGAAGGAGCGCGGCCTGGAAGTGCCCGAGACGGCGGGCGCGCAACTGGCGGCTCTGGCCGAGGCCGGGCAGACCCCCTTGCTGCTTTCCGTGGGCACGGGCACGGATGCGCGCCTGGCCGGCATTCTGGCCCTGGCCGACGCCCTGCGGCCGGAATCTCCGGCCGTGGTGGCCCGTCTGCATGAAATGGGCGTGCGGGTGGTCATGCTCACCGGCGACAACGAGCGCACGGCCCGCGCCGTGGCCCGTGAGGCCGGTGTGGATGAAGTGGCCGCCGGGCTGCTGCCCGCCGAAAAGGCCGACTATGTGCGCCGTCTCCAGTCCGAGGGACAGGTGGTGGGCATGGTGGGCGACGGCATCAACGACGCTCCGGCTCTGGCCCTGGCCGATGTGGGCATGGCCGTGGGCACGGGCGTGGACGTCAGCGCCGAAGCCGGGGATATCGTGCTGATGCGCGGCGGCATGGAGGCCGTGTTGACGGCCCTATCGCTTTCGCGCGCCACCATGCGCAATATCCGTGAAAATCTGGGCTGGGCCTTCGGCTACAATATTCTGGGCCTGCCCGTGGCCGCCGGTCTGCTGCATATTTTCGGCGGCCCCATGCTCTCTCCCATGCTGGCGGGCACGGCCATGGCCCTGTCCTCGGTGTCCGTGGTGACCAACGCCCTGCGGCTGCGCTTCTTCAAGATTGCGCCGTAGAACCTGCGGATATTGATGAACAGGCCGCGCATGTCGTGGCGTGAGGGCATTTCAAAAAAATTGAAATGCCCTCATATTTTATCCCAGGCGGCCGATAAAATAGCTATGAGCTTTATAAGCCGCCTTTTAAACGCCGATATGTTCGGCACGTTGTGGCGCCCTGATCCCGGCGGAATCAGGGTCGGCCGCGATGTCGGCGCGCTGACCTCCACCGGTTTTTCCCGCGGCGCCCCGGACAATGTGATTGTCAGCCGGGGCGACGATGTTGAACTGAAGTCCGCCGATCTCTTCAACAAGGTCAGGGACGCCGCGCGAAAAGGGGAAAATGTCACCCGGTTTCGTTCCATAAGCCCGCAAGACCTCGTTGAGGGCAAGGTTTCCTCCGGCAATACCGTGTACAAGAACGGGGATTATTGCGCGGCCTTTGCCGACGGGACCCTGACCATTTCAAAGCGAAACGCGGAGACGGGTAAGTTTGATCAGGTTCTCTCCACCAAGATACGGGAAGACACCAAAGTTGTCTGGAACGAAAACGGCGAACCGCAACTTTTGACCGGCAGATCGGCCAGGACCGAAGGGGTTCTCAAGGCTGAGGGGGAAAATGAACTTCTCTTCCGCGTGTCCGATTGCGATGTGCAGGCCGGGGCAGGGACTGTCGTGTATAATTTGTGCAGTTCCTCGGGCACATATTCCGGCGGCGATAATGTAACCTATCTGGGCGCGTATGAGGGCGGCACGTTCACCGAGACCACGGGCAAGGTGACGTTCGGCGGCTATTTCAACGGCGCATCCTTTTCCAAGCTGACTGGAATTTCAGAATTTTCCGGCGTGTTTGAAGCTGCCGCCGTTGATCTTGCAGACGGCAAGGGCAGCTTCAGCGGCTATTTTTCCGCTTCGGCCATTACCGGTTCCGCCGACCACGGCAATACGATGGACGGCATATTTCTGGACGCCTGTACCATACAGGGCGGCGATGGCAACGATACGTTCAACGGCCGTTTCATCAACAGCACCATTGACGGCGGCGAAGGGGACAATTCTTTCGGCGACATGGGCATGAATCTGATGCGCACCTTGACCGCCGAAGCCGACTTTATCAACTCCAGCGTCAGCTCCGGCGCGGGGCGGGACAACCTGCGCGGCGTGGTCTGGGGAGGCTCCTTTGACCTTGGCGACGGCGATGACAGCGTGGACGGCGTTTTTTCCCAGACCACCATCAGCGGCGGCAGCGGCAACGA
The DNA here is from genome assembly GCF_001553605.1 of Desulfovibrio fairfieldensis. Taxonomy (NCBI): domain Bacteria; kingdom Pseudomonadati; phylum Thermodesulfobacteriota; class Desulfovibrionia; order Desulfovibrionales; family Desulfovibrionaceae; genus Desulfovibrio; species Desulfovibrio fairfieldensis. The sequence continues at coordinate 2,731,685 of NZ_CP014229.1, read as the reverse complement.
TAGGCTCAAGGCCGACTACGCCAATGCCGCCTCCTTTGATACGGGCCGGGGCGACGATGTTGTGGACCTGACCACTGCCGTCAACAATACGGTGACGACCGGCGAGGGCAGCAACCGGGTCAGCATGGGCAGAAATGACGTGAGCGGCCAGACCAAGACCTGGCAGACGGCTGAAGAACATGCTTTGCGGACAAGGCCCACGCAGACCGGCGAACTCGCGCGCAATACCGTCGTCGCCCATGAGGGTGAAAACGCCGTTACCATAAACAACGGCCTGAGCACGCGGCGGCTTGCGACCTCTGACGGTCAAAAGCAGGCCGGTCAGGGCGACGCCGTTGACGACGGCCCGGCGGAGGAAAACCCGCCGAAGGCGCAGCCGCAGGGCGACGGCACCGACAGGGCCATGGTCACCGCCATCAAGCGGTATCGCCTCTCGATGGTCACGGGATCGGAAACCGCCCGCGAACTGGCGGCCACAGTCATCTACGCTGACGGAAGCCGGGATAATATCAACGCCATGACCCGCCGGGAGAAAAAATATGAAGATCCGGCGGGCGGCATGGTCCGGATGGTCCGCCGCTACGGCAGCGACGGTTCCGTCTCTTGGGACCGTTGGATGCGTCTTGCCGGGTAAACACGTTTTTCCCTTATCGCAGCCCGGTGGCGGGCTGTTTTTCTCCTCCGGCTTTTGAGAAGCCCTGCATTATTTGCTCTATTTTTTTTCTTTGCAGCTTTCCTTCATCCATGTCCTGATGCTCCGGTTCAGGGCTCGTTACGCGAGCGATACTGCTGGCCGCGTCGCGTCCGGCCTCTGGCCCGGACGACAGGCAAACGCGAAAATTCCGGATTATGGCGTCAACGCTGGGTTTGCGGGATTTATGCAAAATTTTTTTCTAAAATTGTATACAATCTTACAAAATGACGCTACGGTTTCGGCACAGGCAACGGAGCAACAAAGGGGGCCACCCATGCATTGCCCACGGACCTTGCGCACTGATCTGATCATAACCGCCGCGCTTCTGCTTCTGTTGGTCATTTTGCGGGCCAACATCGACAAATGCGTACAGCAGGTGGTGCCCTCGCTCATCAATCCCGACTTTTTCCCCTCCGTCGTTCTCAACTGCCTGATCGCCATCAATCTATTGATTCTCGTTCTGGATCTGCGCCAATGGCGCAGGCCGTCCCTCGCCGTGCCCGCCGGCGAAGCGGACAGTGATGAAGCCGGGGACGAAACCGGGACCGGCGGCCCGGCATCGCTGCTCATCTATATCGGCATTCTCTTCGGCTATGTGCTCGGTCTGTACTGGCTGGGCTTTGTCTGCGCCACGCCGCCGGTCATGCTGGCCATCGCCCTGATGCTCGGCCTGCGGCGGGTGGCGCTCGCCTGCGTGGTTTATGTTTTGTTCGCGGTACTCATGAATTATCTGGCGCTCCACGTCATGCAGATCATTCTCCCCGTCGGGGTACTCTGGAATTAGGGAAGCGTTGCGGGTGAACCTTCAGGCAAGGGGGCAGCATGATTGAGCAGATTCTCGCCGGACTTCTTTCCGTCCTGACGCCCGAGTCCCTCGGGGCCATAGCCCTGGGCATTTTCACCGGCCTGATGTTCGGGGCCATTCCCGGCATTTCGGGCATCATGGCCATTTCCATCCTGCTGCCCATGACCTTTTACGTCAGCCCGCTGGTGGGCATCCCCATGCTGCTCGGCATTTACAAGGCCAGCATGTTCGGCGGCTCCATCACGGCCATTCTGCTGAATACGCCGGGCGCGCCGCCCGCCGTGTGCACGGCCATGGACGGCTATCCCCTGGCGCGGCAGGGCAAGGCGGGCAAGGCGCTGAACGCGGCCCTGACCGGTTCGGTGTTCGGGGATACCTTCAGCAACATCCTGCTGATCTGCGTGGCCGCGCCCCTTTCCTACCTGACCCTGAAGATCGGCCCCGTGGAGCAGTTCACCCTGATTCTGCTGGCCCTGACCGTGGTGGGCAGCATTTCCGGGCGCTCCCTGCTCAAGGGCATGAGCTGCGCGGGGTTCGGCCTGCTGCTGGCCACGGTGGGGGTGTCGGCCACCACCGGGGACATCCGTTTTACCTTCGGGCATGACGAACTGGTGTCGGGCATCGCGCTGATCCCCATGGTCATCGGGCTGCTCTGTCTGCCGGAGGTCATCCATCAGGCCCGCGCGGGCATCCGGCGGCAGGTTCTGGCTAAAATCGATTTGCGCGGCGAAAACGGACGCCTGACCTGGCCGGAATTCAGGCGCAATCTGCCGTTGTTGTTCCGCTCGTCCATCATCGGTTCCATTATCGGGGCTCTGCCCGGCCTGGGCGTGACCCCGGCGGCCTACATGGCCTATTCCGAGGCCCAGCGGACTTCCAAGACGCCGGAAAAGTTCGGCAAAGGCATGGTTGAAGGCGTGTTGGCCCCCGAGGCCGCCAACAACGCGGTGACCGGATCGGCCATGATCCCCATGCTGACGCTGGGCATCCCCGGCGACGACGTCACGGCCGTGCTCATGGGGGCATTTTTCATCCAGGGCCTGTCGCCCGGGCCGAATATCTTTTTCGAGCATACCGAGGTGGTTTACGGCATTTTCGGCTCGCTGATCATCTGCGACATCCTGCTCTATGTCATTGCCAAAGCCGGTTTCAACGTCTGGATCAGAATCATTCAGTTGCCCAGGCATGTGATTTTTTCGGGCGTGACGGTCTTCGCCGTGGTGGGCGCGTACTCCATCAACCAGAGCCTGTTCGACGTGGTCTGCCTGATCTGCTTCGGCGTTCTGGGCTACGGCATGCGCCGCTTCGGCTACAGCGCCGGGGCCATGATCATCGGTTTCATTCTCGGACCGCTGCTGGAACGCGCCTTTGACCAGAGCATGACCATTTCCGACGGCAGTTTTTTGATTTTCGTGGAGCGGCCCATCGCCCTGGGCCTGCTGATCCTCACGGCGCTGTCCGTAGCCAGCGTGATCCATGTGCGGCTGCGCAACGCCAGGTTCGCGAAAATGGCCCAGAGCTGAAGGCGGCATCAGCCCCCCGGCCCGGCCTGTTTCGATCCCGGAGCAGATTGACGGTAAAAATTAAACTGCTCCAACCCTCAACCCTGGAGACCGCTATGTTCAAGACTCTGCGAACGGCCCTGTGCGTTCTGGGCGCTCTTCTGCCAGCCGCTTTGCCGTCCGTGGCAACGGCCGGCAGTTATCCGGTCAAACCCATCCAGCTCATCGTGCCTTACGGGCCCGGCGGAGACAGCGACCTCACGGCCAGAGTCTGGGCCGAGTTCGCCAAACAGCGCCTGGGGCAGCCCGTGGTGGTGGTGAACAAGGCGGGCGGCGGCGGGCTGGCCGGAACCCTGGCCGCGGCCAAGGCCCGGCCGGACGGCTACACGCTCTATCTGGTCCAGGCCGGACCGGTGCTGATCCTGCCCCAGACCGCCAGCGCGGGCTATACCTTTGACAGCTTCGCCTACATCGCGCGGGTCATGATCGCCAATTGCGCGGTAGTGGTGCGTGCCGACGCGCCCTGGAAGGATCTCAACGAATTCGGCGCGGACGCCAAAACAAATCCCGGCAAATATATCTTTGCCACGCCCGGCGCCACGGCCTGGCTGACCTTTGCCATGCGCAACTGGCAGAGCATTTCCGGCGCGCAGCTCAAGCAGGTGGAATACCAGAGCGGCGCGGAAACCATCAACGCGGTGGTGGGCGGCCATGCGGACATGAATTTCATGTTTCCCCAGACCTATGCGCCCATGGTCCGAGCCGGAAAACTGAAGATTCTGGCCATCGGCGCCAAAAGCAAGGACTTTCCGGACGCGCCGACCTTCGCGGATCTGGGCATCAAGGGCAATTATTTCGGTTGGGCGGGCATAGCCGCTCCCAAGGGCACGCCCAAGGAAATCATCGACAAACTCACCGCCGTCACCGAGGACATGAGCAAGGACCCGGCCTTTGCCAAGGCCATTGAAAACATGGGGGCCATGCCCGATTTCACCGCCGGCGAGGCATGGATGCGGCAGTTGAAGGAACAGCAGGCGGAAATGACTCTGGTGCTCCGGAATCTGAACATGCTCAAGAAGTAAAACCGGTTCGGGAGGGTGGGACAAGCCCGCCCTCCCGAACCGGCCGATGACAAGGAAGAGGACATGCTGCCCATCAAGAATACTTCCATGCTTCAGAACACGGGCGATCCCCTGGTGCGGGGCCCGCTGCTGCGGATGGCTAATCACGCCCTGGCGGCGCTCAATTCGGAACGGCTGATTCCCTCGTTGGTCCGGCTTGAGGGCGACATCCTGCATGTGGGCGACACCGTCTGGAACCTGGCCGACTACCGGCGCGTGCTCGTGGTGGGCGCGGGCAAGGCGGGCAATCATATGGCCCGCGCCCTGGAAAGCATTCTGGGAGCCCGCATCAGCAGGGGCCTGGTCATTGTCAAACAGCTTGAGCCGGGGGACGAGCTTGCGCACATTGAGCTGGCGCTGGGCGGCCACCCCTATCCCAATGAAAGCGGTCGGCGGGCCACCCAGCGCATTCTTGACCTGCTGGGCGGCTGCGCCTCCGGAGATCTGGTGGTTTCGCTGATCAGCGGCGGCAGTTCGGCTCTGATGAACTGCCCGGCGGAAGGCATCAGCGTGGAGGAGGAAAGCCGCCTCACCGAGCTCCTGCTCACGGCCGGGGCTTCCATCCTGGAAATCAACACCGTGCGGCGGCATGTCTCGGCCGTGAACGGCGGCCGCCTGGCCCAGCGGGTTTCGGCTTCGGGCGCGCAGATGCTCAACCTGATCCTGTCCGACCGGGTGGGCGACACGGCTGTGGGCACGCCGCGCGTGCCCACGGCCTATACCGGCACCCAGATCGGCCTGGACCCCACCACCTTTCTGGACGCCTGGAACATTCTTGAGCGTTACAGGCTGCTCGCCGCCGCGCCGAATTCGGTGCTGGAGCATCTGCGGCGGGGGCCGCAACTGACCGAGACGCCCAAAAGCCCCTTGCCGGGGGTGAGCAATTTTGTGATCCAGGGCCTGCCCGACGCCTGCGCGGCGGCCGTGGACGCGGCCCGCGCGGAACACTTGCCGGTGCATGTGCTGACCTCCGGCCTGGAGGGGGATTCGCGTCAGGCGGGCATGTTTCTGGCGGCCGTCGCCCGTGAGGTCCGGGACCGGGGCGAGCCCTTTGCCCCGCCCTGCGTGCTGGTGGCCGCCGGTGAAACCACGGTGCGCCTGAACGGCCCGGCGGGCAGCGGCGGCCCCTCGCAGGAACTGGCCCTGTCCTTCGCCAGGGAGGTGGCCGGTCTTGCCGGGGTGGGCATCGCGGCCATCGAAACCGAGGGCACGGACGGCCCCACGACGCTGGCCGGAGCCGTCACCGACGGCACCACCCTGGAACGCTGCCGCGCCGCGCGCGTGGACATTCTTGCGGCCCTGGACGGGCACGACTGTTGCCCGGCTCTGACCGCCGTGGGCGACCAGCTGGAAACAGGCAACACGGGCACCAATCTCTGCGATCTGAACATCATCTACATTGCCTGACGATCCGGCCGGGCGGACGGGAAAGAGCATGAAAAGTTACTGCATCAGCGGCATGAAGGCGCGGGAAGTTCTCAACAACAAGGGCTGCCCGGTACTGGAAGTGGATGTGCTCAGCGAGGACGGCCGCCTGGGCCGGGCCTCGGCCTCCTTCGGCATTTCGGCGGGCGCGCATGAGGTTGCCGTCGTGCGGGACGGCGGGCCGCGCTACGGCGGCATGGGCGTGCTGGGGCCCATCCGGCTGGTGGAGGAGCGGATTCTTCCGGCGCTCCGGGGTCTGGACTGCCGGGACCAGCGCGCCGTGGACCGGGCCCTGCTGGAGCTGGACGGTACGCCGGACAAGTCCGCGCTGGGCGGCAACACCATCTGCAGCGTGTCTCTGGCCGTGGCCCGGCTGGGCGCGCTGCATCGGGAAGTGCCGCTGTATCAGTATCTCGGCGGCGCGCTGTGCGACACCCTGCCCCTGCCGCTTTTCAACATGATCAACGGCGGTCCTTATTCCGCGGCGCCCACGGATTTCCAGGAATTTCACGCGGCTCCGGCGGGCGCCAAAAGTTTCGCCGAGGCCATGCGCATGGGCGTGGAGGTCTTGCAGCGCCTGCCGGAAGTGATCAGGAAACGCCACGGCGCTGCGGCCTACCGGCCCGGCCATCTGGGCGGCATCGGCGCGCCGTCGGCGGACCCGCGCGAGGTGTTGGCCACGCTCTGGGCCGCCGTGGAAGAGGCGGGCTATGCGGACCGCTTCGTGCTCAGCCTGGACTGCGCCACCAGCCATCTTTTCGATCCGGAAAGCGGGCGCTACAACCTGAATTTCGGGCGGTTCGACACCACGGAGATGATCGACTATTTCACGGAGCTGGTGCGCGACTTCCCCATCTTCATGCTGGAGGACCCCCTGCATGAGGACGATTTCGAAGGCTTCGCCCGGCTGAACGCGGCCGTGCCCACCCTGATCTGCGGGGACGACCTCTTTGTGACCAGCGTGCGGCGGCTGGCCGGGGGCGCGGCCCTCAACGCGGCCGGGGCCATGATTTTCAAGCCCAATATGATCGGCAGCGTCAGCGAGGCCCTGGATGCCGCCAGATATGCCGTGGCCCACGGCATGGAGGTGATCCCCTCGCAGCGCGCGGCCACCTCGCCCGACGACCCCACGGCGGAACTGGGCCTGGCCGTGGGCGCGCGGTTGATGAAGGTCGGCGCGCCCCAGACCGGCGAACGCACCCAGCAGCAGAATAATCTGATCCGCATCGAGGAAAGCATGGGGGGCGCCGCGCGCTTGATCAGCGGGGAGGAGGTGCGGCGCTGGCTGGTTCGTTAGGGCCTGTTAACGCTATGCCTTTTTGCCCTCCTGCCGCGTCAGATTTCACCTGCTTTTTCGGTCGAGTACCAGAAGAGTACACTCCCTCAAAGCAGGTTTATCTTCCTTGCAGGCGAACAAAAATTCTATAGTGTTAACAGACCCTAGAACATTTCAACTTTGAAATGCTCTGATCAGCGCTTCCTTCGGCCAGGAGAGGGACGAGCCCCGGATAGCGCCGGGAAAACGGACGGCCTGTATTCATTGCCGAATAGAACGGCCTGCTCTATACTATGCGTGATATGGCGGGCGCGGTGCGCGCCCACCGGGCACGGGCGGAAAAGAGCCCAGAGAAGGGGTAGGGAAAGGGTCATGGGAGCGGGATACGTCTTTACCAAGGAATCGCGGCCCACATTGCGGGACAGGGCCGTGCAGCAGATCAAGCGGGCCATTCTTTCCGGCAAGCTGAAATCCGGAAGCCGGCTTATTGAGCAGGAGCTTTCGGAAAAAATGGGCATGAGCCGCTTTCCCGTTCGGGAAGCCTTCGCCAGTCTGGAGTGCGAGGGCCTGGTGACCATTGAGCCCTACAAGGGGGCGTTCATCAGCATACCGGACAGCACGGAGATCGTGGAGACCTACGAGATCCGCGAACTGCTGGAGGCCCACGCCCTGTCCCTGGCCATGCGCGGGGACGTCGCCGGGATCGCGGCCCGGCTGAGCGCCATCATCAGCGCCATGGACTCCGCCACCGAGCCCTCGCGCGAGGACTTTCTGCGCAACGATTTTGAATTCCACGAGACGCTCTGCAAGCTCTCCGGCAACAGCGTGCTCTATCGGACCTGGCTGACCCTTTCCACCAAAATCCAGATCCTGCTCAACGAAGAGTTGCACGTGGAATCCATGAGCCAGATGTGCAGAAATCACCAGCTGCTCTGCACCCTGATCGCTTCCGGAGATGTGGCGGCCGCGTCCGGGGAGCTGCGCGCCCATCTGCAACGCGGCAAGGCCAGCCTGCTCAGCCTGCGCCGGAACAAGGGAGACAGGGAAGGTTAGGGCGTGTTAACACTACGTTCTTTCGCCCGCTGGCGTCGTCGAACTTCACCTTTTATTCCAGTCACGTACCGTAAGAGTACGCTCCCTTCATAAAAGGGTCGTTTTCCTTGCCAGCGAACAAAATCCCAGTAGTGTTAACGCGCCCTAGAGCGTTTTGATATTGAAAATATCCCAACGCTCCGTGCGGATTTTCCGTGGAAAGCCGCACCGCGAAATTATCGCAAGGCGAATGTACTTCGCCGTTAAGCGATAATTTCAGGCGCAAAATGCTCTAGGGTCTGTTAACACTATAGAATTTTTGTTCGCCTGCAAGGAAGATAAACCTGCTTTGAGGGAGTGTACTCTTCTGGTACTCGACCGAAAAAGCAGGTGAAATCTGACGCGGCAGGAGGGCAAAAAGGCATAGCGTTAACAGGCCCTAGCCCCCGGCAGGCGTTGCCGGAAAGCCTTGCCCGTCCAGCAGGGATTCCAGCTTGGCGAGTTCAACCGGCCGCGAGTAATAATAGCCCTGGCCCAGATCACAGCCCGTTTCACTCAGGATGGCCTGCTGCTCCTTGGTTTCGACGCCCTCGCAGACAATTTTGAGGCCGAATGTTTTGGCGATCTGGACAATGCCGCGAATGATCATGATGCTTTTGCGCTCGGTCAGGTCCCGCTGCACAAAGCAGCGGTCGATTTTGAGCACGTCCGCCGGGAGGTCCTGTAACAGGCCCAGAGAGGAATAGCCCACGCCGAAGTCGTCGATGGCCACAGTGAAGCCGCTTTCCCGCAGCTTGCGGTTCTGCTGGATGATGGCATCGGGATCGTCCATCAGGGCGCTTTCCGTGATTTCGATTTCCAGAAAGGCATGGGGGATCGCATGGCGGTCCGCAATGCTTTTCAGGCGCTCCGCGAAGTTTTCATCAATGAAATGCAGCCTGGAGAAATTGCAGGCAACGGGCACGACCGGCTTGCCGGAGTCAAGGCGGTTGCGCAGTATCTTGCAGACTTCCTCGAACATATACAGATCAATCCGCTTGATGAAGCCGTTGCGCTCAAAGACCGGAATGAAATAATCCGGGAACAGCAGGCCCTTTTGAGGGTGCAGCCAGCGGACCAGGGCCTCCGCGCCGAGAACCCTGCCCGATTTCAGATCGACCTTGGGCTGGAAATAGGGCAAGAATTCCCGCTGGTTCAGGGCCTCGTGCATTGCGGATTCCACTTCAAGGTCATGACTGCGGCTGTTTTGCAGCAGGCGGAAGGTGTAATCCTTTTCGGAAAAGAGCACATGCTGGTCCCTGCCGTTTTTCTTGGCCTGGGAGAGCGCCAGGTCGGCCTGATAAATCAGTTCACGCGGCGTGTGCGGTTCTTTCCGCTCCCAGAGAATGCTGCCCATGCTGAGGGTGACGTGGGTGTCCGTGAGCGGCACGATATCATGCCGCAGATTCTGCTTCTGAATGTTCCGCAGAATGGTTTCCGCCACCTGGTTGATGCTTTCCGCGTCGGCGTCCGGCAGCACGATGACGAATTCCTCGCCGCTCAAGCGGCTGACCAGCCCCTTGTCCTTCGGCACGGCGTCTTGCAGGCAGCGGGCGATGCCCGCCAGGACCTGGTCCCCGGCCATATGCCCATAGGCGTCATTGAAGGATTTGAAGGCGTCGATATCCGCCATGACCACGCCCAGATTTCCGCTGCCGCGCGCAATGGCCTTTTCCAGATATTCTTCCAGACTCCTGCGGTTGGGCAGCCCGGTCAGATAGTCCATGGCGTTCAGTTCCGTGAGGCGTCGGTTCTGGGCCTGCCACTCGTTGTAGATCTTGTTGAAAACAAGGGCGAAGCCCCGCATTTCCCGGGACCCCTCGGGTGTCAGAAGAGTGGGAGCGCCTTTTTCGATTTTCCGCAGGCTGGTCAGATAGCGGTTGAACGGCCGTAGCGTCAGGGCATAGAAGCAGAGCAGCAGAACGGCCAGCAGAGCCAACACCACGGCATTGGACGCCTGTGCCGAGAAAAGCGCGTGTTCGGTGGCCGTTGCGGCCCGCGCCAGTTCCGCGTTTTTCCGGTTCTGGAGTTTCTGCCGAAATTCCTGCAGGTTGTCGCGAATGATCTGCTTGTTCTGCATGTAGATCGGGCCGAAGATGAAACTCATGGCGAGCACGGCTTTTTGGTCCGCCGAGAGTTGCGCCTCCCGGCTGTTCCGGCGGGCGGCGGCCATCTCGGGCGGCATATCCGCTTTTTTCATGCCGATGCTTTCCGCTACCAGGCGCATGGCCCAGGCTTCCCTGGCCACAAGGTCGTCGGATGCCTTTTTGGCGGCGTTGACCAGCGCGCTTTCCTCGGCGGTCAGATGCAGCGCCGCAAGCTGCTCAAGGACCTTTTCCCGGCGTTTCAGAATGGTGACTTCATGCCAGTAATTGCGCAGATACTCCGCGTTTTTGTTGGCGATGAAGCGCCAGACTTCCTGGGTCAGGTAATCGGAGGCGTCCGCAAGCGTCTGGCTCTGCTCCTCGCTCAGCCGCCTGCTGCGCTCCACTTCCACCTGGTTTTGCACGCGCTCGTAGACGGTCCGCACTTCCCGAACCGAGAACAGTATGGCCAGAACGCTCAGAATGAGCAGAATGACGAAAAGAGAACGCATATCGCGCGGCTTCTCCTTTAGAGCCGTTTGCGCTTGAAATTATTGCTTAACGGCGAAGTAAATTCGCCTTGCGATAATTTCGCGGTGCGGCTTTCCACGGAAAATCCGCACAGCGCGTTGAAATATTTTCAATATCAAAAGGCTCTAACGTCGAACACGGTGAGGCGCGCCGCGAAGACCGCCCCGACGGGCGGCCCGTAGGGGCGTGCCTGTAGCCCAAAGGGCGTACAGGCATCGAGAGAAACGCGGCGTGGATTCAGGCAAAAACCGCGTTTTTTTGCCAGAATAGCCCCTTTGAAACATATGTTTCAAAGGTAATCCGCTCTAAGTTCGATTCCCCTGCCGGAGGAGCTACGGGCTGACGGTTTTGAGCACGATGACCCCGCCCACGATCATCAGCACGCCCAGAACCCGGCCCCAGTTCAGGGCGTCGCCGAACACGGCCACGCCGATCAGAAAGGTGCCCGCCGCGCCGATGCCCGTCCAGACCGCATAGGCCGTGCCGATGGGGATATGCTTCTGGGCCAGGAACAGCAGCCAGCCGCTGGCGGCCATGCTCAGGACCGAGAGGGCGATGGCGGCCGCGCGCCAGGCGGGCGCGGTCTGGGCCAGCTTGAAGCCCAGGGGCCAGCCGATTTCAAACAGCCCGGCGGCGATCAGCACAATCCAGGGGTTCATGCCTCGTCTCCGTCCGGCATCGCGTCCGCGCCGGGGGCGGTCAGGCCCAGGCGGGCCAGGCGGGCGGCTTCCTGTTTGCGCTCGCGCGTGCCCATGGGCCGACGGGATTCAAAGTCCACGCTGCATTCCTGCTGGCGGCAGAAGACCAGAAAGCCGGTGTGCGCGGTCATTCTGTCCTCGGGCCGCAGCCGGTCGGCCACGGGCTTCCAGCGGCGGATCAGGATTTCGCAGACCTCGGTTTCCGCGAAGGGACCCTGCTCCAGGCCCAGCAGGAGCTTGCCGACCTGGTCCACTGTGGGCAGCAGAAAGCCAAGACTCGCGCCGGGTTTCACGGCTTCGACGGCCTGTTTCAGATATTCCCAGGGGGTGCGCACGTCCAGAAAGAGCGCGTCTGCCCCGCTGACTGCAAAGCCTTCGGCCACATCCCGGTGGTGCAGCTCCACATTGCCGCCCACCCCGGCCCAGTCCAGATTGCGGCGGGCCAGGCGGGTGAATTCCTCGCGCGCGTCGTGGCTGACTACTTTGCCGGTGGGCCCGCAGAACCAGGAAAAGCCCACGGTCAGGCCGCCGGAACCGCAGCCCGCCTCAATGATGGTGCGGCCCGGCCCGGCCCCCAGGCGCAGGCAGATATAGGCGATGTCCTTGGCGTAGATGATCTGGGTCTGGCGCTTGATGCCCTGGAGGCGGTCAAAGAGCGTGGCCTCCAGCACGCGGATGGGAACGCCCAGCGTGGTGCTGGTTTCCGAACCGAAATCCAGGGCCGCCACCTGGGCGGCGGGCAGAGTGCCGTCGTTGCTGTGCCAGTCCCGGCCTTCTTCCAGCCGTTTGATGTAGCGTCTGCCCTTGGGGGTCACAAAGACCACTAACGAGCCGTAGGGAATCATGCTTTTCCTTTCTGTCGCAAAGCCGTGCGTCAATGCCCGGCCGTTACGTTCTGTTACAGCGCCGTTTCGCCCGGAAGCGAAGATGCGGCGGGGTTGTAGAAACAGACTTGGTTGCGGCCGGAGGTTTTGGCCCGATACAGGGCTTTGTCCGCGTATTCCGTCAACTCCTGATTGCTCATGGGGCTGCCCGCCTCGCGCAGAGCCACGCCGATGCTGGCCGTCAGATGCGGGGCCACGGACGAGCTTTGATGCGGGATCCGGAGGTTCTGGATGCGCTTGCGCAAGCGTTCCCCCACGGCCAGCGCCTCGGCGGCGGAAACGCCTGGCAACAGCGCGCAGAATTCTTCGCCGCCGTAGCGGAAGGCCTGGTCCACGGAACCCCGCAGCTCTTCGAGCATGGTCCGGGCAACGGCTATGAGCGCGCTGTCGCCCGCCAGATGCCCGTAAGCGTCATTATAGAGTTTGAACATGTCCACATCAAGCATGAGCAGGGCCAGCGGGCGGTCCCGGCCGCTTCTGGCCAGGCAGGCGTCGAAATGGCGGCGGTTGCCCGCGCCGGTCAGGCCGTCCACCAGGCTGAGATTTCTGAACCTGTCCTTTTCCTGCTCCAGCAGGCCGGAACGGGCGGAAAGGTCCGTAACATGCCTGCTCACCACGGGCAAGATATTGAGCATGTCCTGCAGTTCGCGTACGCGCACGGGCGGCAGATTTTCCACGCGGCCGCCGTCGCGGATGCGCCGCAGAGAGCGCGAGGCCAGGGTCAGGGGCGAGAGGATGTAACGGTGCAGGACCAGGATGAAGACGCAGAAAATCAGGACAATGAGCACGCCCGAAAGGTAAAAGACGAAATGCGTGCGCCGGGCCGATTTGCTGATGTATTCCATGGCCCAGTGGGTTGCTTCCGCCTCCTTCGACGAGGCGAGGTCGCTCAGTTTCCGTAAAAGCTGGTCAAACTGTTTCCATAGTTCACGGGCCTCCGTGTCGGCATCGGAATGGCGTTGCCGGGCCTTTTCCATAGCCTGGCGGCTTTCGCGCAGGGTGACGCACTGGGCGAGCGCCCGCGGAAGGGTTCCGGGCGCGGCGCGGAGTTTTCCGCAATAGGCAAGCACGCGTTCCGACACGCGCGCATCATCCTCCGCGGGCATGGCCTCATGCCTGTCCTCTCCGGCGTAAACGCCGAGGCGCGCCTCAGTCTGGACAAAAAGGCGCGCGGCTCGCGCCAGTTCCTCTTGCGCGCGGTCGCTGCGTTTTTTCACAGCATCCAGCGCGTACAGCAGGGACTTGGCCGAGGTTGCGTATTCCACAAAGCGGGAATTGGCCTCAAATACCGACTCCGTGGCCAGCGCCAGCGCGTTGACCAGGGCATCCCGGCGTATCTCGGCGTCGGAGGCGTTGTAGACCGTTTCCACGTAGCGGCGCAGGCTCTCGATATTGATCAGGGTGCGCTGATTCTTGAGAATGCCCGGCAGATGGACCTGATTGGTGCTTTCGGCGGCGGTTTTGATTTCCTGGAGATTGTCGTCGACATACCAGTAGACGAGGGCCAGAAGGCAGACCGTGGGCAGAAGCGCCAGGGCGATAAAACGGTAAATGCCGATCCGGTGGAACCTCTCGGCCCGTCCGTCGGGAGACCGTGGCGGGGGCGCCGCTGTTTCTCGGGTATCCATGCGCTGCGCGACAGTGCTCAATAAATGTTGAAGGGGAAATATTTTCTGGTGATGTGGTTGTATTCGCCGTTGACGCGCATGGTCATGAGGGCCTTGTTCAGAGACGCAGTCAGCTCACGGTCGCCCTTGCGCACGCCGATGCGGGCCAGGCTCAGCACGTCGTTGATTTGCAGAGGGTCTCCCACCATGCCGAAATCCTTTCCCGCCCGGCTTTTCAGGAAATCGTAACAGGCCAGGGCGTCGGCCAGCACCACGTCCACCTCGCCCCTGGCTAGCATGCCGAAAAGGTCCGCAAACGGCGCTTCGACCACTGTGGCCACATCCGACCATTCTTTCTTCAGAATATCCAGTTGCATGGAACCGGTCTGCGCGCCGAGCCGTTTGCCGCGCAAACCCTCCTTGGTGACCGGCAGGCCGGGCCGCCCGATGTAGATGGTGCTGGACCTGTAATACGGTTCCGTAAACTCCATGTATTGTCTGCGCTCCGGCAGGGCGGCCAGCCCGGCGATCATCACATCCAGCCCGCCACTGATCATCTTTTGCAGCAGGTCGTCGAACGGTTCGATGACGAACTCGCAACGGGCGTTGATCTGACGGCAGAGGGCTTCGGCCATGTCGCGGTCAAAGCCGGTGTGCTTCCCCTGCGCATCCGTGAAGGCCATGGGCGGATAATGGTCTTCCAGGCCCACGCGCAACACGGCAGGCGCGGCTTTTTCCGCCCCGGCGGGCAGGATGCGCTCCCGAAGGAAAAAAGCGGCCAGCGCGCAGGCGCAAAGCAGAAGCGGGATGCAAACCCGGCGGCAGGAAAAAAGAGGCATGCGCGTTCTCCAGGAAAAATGCGTTGAGAGCGGCGTATCAGAACATCTGACGCATCAGGTCTTCGCCGCCTTCGGAGGTGTCCACCACCGTGCCGTCCTGGGCGCCGGCGTCCGTGGCCGAAGCTCCCTGCAGGGGCATGTCCGCCCGGTAGGCGAAGCCGCCGGACATGACGATGCCCTCGGGCATGGTGAAGTCCTTGGGTTCGTACAACTCCTCCACCACACTGCGGTAATAGCGGAAGATGGGCGCGGCCGTGCGGCCGCCCTGTTCCAGGCGGCCCAGGGACTGCAATTGGTCGTAGCCCACATAGACGCCGGTGACCAGGTAGGGCGTGAAGCCCACGAACCATGCGTCGTGCTCGTCATTGGTGGTGCCGGTTTTGCCCGCGATGAAGCGGCCTTCGATTCTGGCGCGCGAGCCGGTGCCGGCATTGACCACGTTTTTGAGCAGCGTCGCCATGATATAGGCGTTCTGGGGGCTGACGGCCTGCCAGTGTTCCTCGTCCTGGCGGTAAAGTTCGCGGCCCTGGGCGTCCGTGATGGAGGTGATGATCCGGGGGCGCACGCCCAGGCCCTGGTTGGCAAAGGCCGCGTAGGCCTGGGTCAGGTTGAGCGGGGACACGGCCACCGCGCCCAGGCTCACGGAAAGCTCCTGCGGAAAGCTGGGCTCCAGGCCCAGAGCCTTGGCCCGCTGAATCACATTGGCGATGCCCACTTGCTGGGCCACGCGCACGGTGCTGGTATTGCGCGACAGGGCCAGGGCCTGATGCAGGGGCAGCTCGCCCTTGTAGTTGTGCTCGTAGTTGGAGGGTCGCCAGACCTCGTTGGTGTAGGGGTTCACGTAGACGAAAGGCGCGTCCAGCACGATGGAAGACGGCGTGAATCCGAAATCCATGGCTGTGGAATAAACCACGGGCTTGAAGCTGGAACCGGGCTGTCGGCGGGCCTGGGTGGCGCGGTTGAAATGGCTGTCGCCGAACTGGAAGCCGCCGATCAGGGCCACCACGTCGCCGCTCTGCGGCTCCAGGGAGGCCAGAGCCCCCTGTACGGCCGGTTCCTGCTGTAACAGCAGGGGAACGGGCGCGTTCTTTTTGACCTCGGCGGCGTCAAAGGGCACGGTCTGTTGTTCCTTGCGGCCCTTGGCGTTGGTTACGGTGGTTTTGCGCGGCGCGGCGGAAACCCAGATCAGGTCGCCGGGGCTGAGCACCAGCTTGGCGTCCTTGATTGCCGGGGCGTAGATGCCCGCCACTTTGGGATTGGGCTTGCGCGCCCAGGACATGTTGGCCACCGGGATGACGCCGGTATAGCCCTTGCCCAGGTTCACGCGGGCTTCCTTGGCGTCCACGGCGGTGACCACGGCCTTGACCCAGGACTCGCCCGCCAGATCCAGGGGCGTAAAGGAGCTGGCTTCCAGAAAGGCGTGCTGCTTTTCGGCATCCAGCTGTTCCAGGGGGCCGCGCCAGCCCTGGCGCTTGTCCAGTTCCTCCAGGCCGCGCCGCAGGGCCTGGCCCGCGGCAGCCTGCTGGGCGGGCACCATGGCCGTGCGCACGGTAAGGCCCGCTTCATAGACATAGTCCTCGCCGTACTTGCGGGTGTCCACTCCCAGGGCCTTGAGGTTATGCTCGGTGAAAAATTCGATGAGCAGGCGGCGGGCCTCCTCCAGATACCAGAGGGCGGCCCCGCCCTGGCCTTCGGGCATGCTCCAGTAGACCAGGGGCTCGGCCGCGGCCTGTTCGTATTCTTGGGGGGTGATCCATTTCAGGTCGCGCAGGCGGCCCAGTACGTACATCTGGCGGCCCTTGGCGGCCTCGGGATGGCGAAAGGGATTGTAACTGCTGGGGGCCTTGGGCAGACCGGCGATGACCGCGCTTTCGGCCAGGGTGATGTCCGAAGCGTGCTTGCCGAAATAGGTGCGCGCGGCGGCTTCCACGCCGTAGGCGTGCTCGCCCAGGTAGATCTGATTCAGGTAGATGGTCAGGATCTCGTCCTTGGAGAGATCCTTTTCCAGGCGGTAGGCCAGGATGGCTTCCTTCATCTTGCGCGTGTAGCTGCGCTCGGAGGTCAGCAGCAGTTGCTTGATGAGCTGCTGGGTGATGGTGCTGCCGCCCTCGCCCGCGCGGCCTTTGCGGAAGTTATTGATGGCCGCGCGCGCGATGGCCACCGGGTCCACGCCCATGTGGCGGTAGAAGGAGTCGTCCTCGGCGGCCAGGAAGGCCATGGGCAGAAAGCGTGACATGTCCTTGAGGCCGATGACGAAGCGTTTTTCATGGTAGAGGGTGCCCAGCACCGAACCGTCGCGGGCCAGCACCGTGGTGGCCTGCGGCGGGTTGTAGTCGGCGATGCGGGTGATGTTGGGCAGATCGCGGGAAGCCCAGTACAGGAGCAGGGCCGCGCTGCCGCCGCCCGCCAGACCGCAGACTAAAAAGATGCCCACCAGCCAGAGGGTGAGCTTTTTCCAGGAGAATCTGATCTTCATGGCAGGGCAGTACCGTTTTTTTGCCTTGGCGTAAAGGGCGGGTGGGGAAATCCGGCTGGAACGGGACAGCTGCGGGGGGAATGTTGCCGTAAGGATAAATTACAAAATACGGACCGGAATTGCCGGTCTTATTCCGGCCTTTCGGCTGTCGGCCATCCTTCGATTGGGGAGGCCGAATGCGTCATGGGCTCGGTTGCGGCTCGAGCGTATTCGGGGGACGTAATCCAGCCCAGGCGGCGCAGAGCATCCAGTACCGCCATTTGGCGAGTTTTGGCCCGGCCCGGATGGCGTAAAGGGCTGCAGGAGGCGGGGCAGCGTGCCAGACCAGCCAGCAGGGCACACTGCCCCGTGCTGAGCGCGGCGGTGTTTATGCCGAAATAGAACCGGGCCGCAGAATTTACGCCGACAGAATGGCCGCCCAGATAGATATGATTCAGATAGAGGGTAAGGATATCGTCCCGAGATAGATTATACTCCAGTTTTCAGGCCAGCAGACTTCGCTTCAGAAGGTAGTCGGCATCTTTTTCTCCGGAGCGCAGCAGCCATCTGGCGAGATGGCGGACGATAGGGCTGTTTTCTCCATTCTCGCGCCGGAGGAAGGCCGTATCTTCCAATGCCAGAAAGGCCAGAGACAGCGTGCGCGGCATCGCTTCGCGTCTGACTGCGGCCTGTTCCAAGAGCGCGTTCACATCGGGCAGATCACACCAGAGTTCATAGAGCCGGAAGGCTGCCGTCCCGGCCGCCGACAGCAGGATGCACAGCGCTACAGCCGTCAGCCGGAGGGCTGTTTTTTTCCGAAGGCCTGGGCATCCCATGCGTTGCGGACTCCTTCATTCCTTGGGCTTGCGCAGCAACTGCACGGCCATGAAGGCCATGCAGGCGGCTCCGAGCAACAGCACGCCCCAGAGCAGCAGGCGCTGGCCGCCGGAGGTTTCGGCATAAGCCGTGGGCGGCGTCTGCGCATGCAGCTTGTCCATTTCCAGCCTTGCGGGCGCGGCCTGCACGGGCAGTTCGCGCAGGGCGGCGTCCCGCGTATCGGCGGCTTCCTCCGTCTTGAGACTGCCCACGGCCAGGATGTAGGGCCCGGGCCCTCCGGCCATGAAATAGAGTTGCTGGCGCGCCCAGCGCACCAGCAAGGCCGGGGCTTCCGCCCTGTCGCCCCGCAGGCGCAACAGCAGGGTGAACGGCGCGTCACGCAGCAGGGGGGCGTTGTTCTCCGGTCCCAGCCAGTTCCGGTCGAACGGAACCGGGTCGCTGTGCCGGAGGTCCCGGCCGTTGCCGCCCAGCCGGTAGTAAAAAAGAGGCGCGCGTTCTTCCCAGACCAGTTCCGTTTCATTCTGCCGCCGGGCGACCTGATGCCGCGCGTTGCGTCTCTCAAGCAGAGCCGGGGTCAGAATGCGGCCGCGCAGCAGAACATTGTCCGAGTCCAGCTCAGGCTCCAGGCTGAGCACGGGCAGGCCGCGCGGAACCGTGTAGCCGAAGCCCCCGGCCTTGTCGTCCTTGCGGCCGTGCAGGCGGACGCTCTGGACCGGCGTCGCATTTTTGGCTTTCTCGCGCGCGAGGAGTTCCCGCACCGGAAAAAGTTCGCTCCCGGCGGCGGGCACAAGCAGCATGTAACGTTGATCAAGCTCCCCGACGGGCAGCTCCAGCATTTCCAGGCTCTGCCCATCCACGCGCAGGCGGCCCAGGGAGGGACGCGCCGCCAGAGACCAGTGTTGCAGATCCCGGCTGACATAGAGTCGGGTGCTGAGCATGGAGCCGCGCTGGCCGTCCGGTCCCGCCGCACTGTTGGAAAGCGTTTCCCCCGGCACCAGCCGCACGCGATCGAAGCGCGGGCGCTTCTGGTCGAAATCCACCAGCAGGCCACGGGTTTCGTATTCTTCGTTTTTGTCGCGTCCCGGCCCGGATGCGGGCGCGTCCCGGCCGTCGCGCAGCAGGGCGACGCCATCCGGGCTGACGCGCACCCTTAGGCTGAAGCAGGGGAATGCGTGTTCCCGCGCCGGTTCCGGCAGGGATTCGACGGCGTTGATGCAGATGGCTTCGGCCTGCCCCAACCTGTTGAAAACACGCACATCGCGCAGGGGCGACAGGCGGGAACGCTCATAGACCAAAAAGGGCAGATCAAGCCGGTAGACCGGGGCGTTGCCCCTGGTTTCAATGGGAATCAGGGTGCTGAAATCCCGTGGCGTCAATTCCTGCTCCCTCGTGGCTGCATGGGCGGGCAGGGCCGCCAGCAGCGCGGCCAGGGCCAGAGCCGGGAGCGGAAGCCATGTGGACAAGTGGAAGAAGGAAGGTCGGCGGCTGGAGGACATGGCGGCTCCTTTACGGCGCTGGGCTGGAGTTCTGTTCGGAGGCTTCTTCCCGCCGCTTGGGAGGCAGAGGGCAGAAATAGCCCATGCCCAGCATCAGCAGCCCCAGGAAAAGGAAGGAAATAATCCGGTAAACGGTCTGGTGGTCGGCCAGATCAAAGAGCAGCAGTTTGCAGAGGGTCAGGCCCAGCAGGGCCGCCCCGGCGAACCAGAGTTTCCGTTGCCGGAAGACGCGCGAGGCCGTGAGCACCAGACCCAGGGCGATGCTGCCCCAGAGCACGGACAGCACGGCCTGGAACACGGGCGAACGGACCAGGGCCGCCGCCGTGTAGGGGCAGTATGCGTACCAGGAAACGGCCCTGGCCGCGACGACCGTGCAGAGCGCGAAAGCGCCCGCGCCGAAACCCGCGAGCAGCCCGCGGTACAGGCGTTCGGGCGGGAAGCCCGTATGCCGCATGCCGCGCAGCCAGTACAGGCAGGCCAGCAGGCAGAGACTCTGGGCCATGTCCAGGGGGCCCAGCAGGGGAATGTACGGAAGCGGCGCTGCCGCGCCGGGCAGGGCGCAGAAGAGGCAAAACCAGCAGACCAGGACAAGGCTCAGGACAAGGCCGCTCCAGCGGACCGGATCGGCCGGGCCGGACAGAACCGGCAGGCGGGAGCCCCGGCGGAGCAGGAAAAGAAAGGCGGCCGCCAGAATGGTCAGAAGCAGGAGGCTCCAGGCCGGGCCGAGCAGCGGCAGGCGGCCCAGGTCGTGGTTCGCGGCCGGAAGCAGCAGGCCCGGCACGGAAAGCAGGACGGCGTTTGCCACGATTTTCCGGTAACGGTCGCCACTACTGGGCCAGGGCATGGAGCGGAGGCAGAAGACAAAGGAGGCCCAGGCCAGGGGCAGGGCCGCAAGGCCGCCGTGGCTCCAGGCCAGAGGGGAGACCGCGGGCGGGGGGCGCAGGGGCAGAAACGGCAGGAGCGCAAGGTCCGGCAGAAAACGCCATTGCGAGAGCAGCAGGGCCGGAAGCAGCAGATGCCCGGCGGCGGCAAATGCCCGCCAGCTCAGGCGCGTCCCGATGCGGACCCAGAGCACGCAGCTCAGGACCGTGAAGACCAGAGCGGCATTGGCGAAAAGCTGTTCCTGAACGTCGAGGAAACCGGAGAGTATGTTCAGGCCGGTGCCCAGCCACCAGATCATGGCCCAGGTCTGCCAGGGCAGCAGCATTTCGCGTTCCTGCCGACCCAGGACGTTCCGGTGCCGCGAGCAGAAATGTACCAGCAGCAGGGCCGCCAAGGTCATGACCAAGCCGCAGGCCATGCGGTTGTCCAGCAGGCCGCCGGGCAGGGAGATCAGTTCACGCAGGGAAAAGAGATCCATGAAGGTTGTCGCCGCCAGCAATTGCAGCGCATAACCCAGAAAACGCAGCAGGGGGCGCTTCTGCCGCAGGCCCAGCCAGATCAGGCCCAGGCCCTGCAAGGCCCAGGTGCAGGTGGTCCAGCTCAGATCCAGAGCCAGGGGCACGGCCAGAGCGGAGAAGCCCAGACCCAGCACCAGCAGCGCTTCGCGGGTCAGGCGCCGGGCCGCTCCGTCGCGGCGGCGCAGCCGCCAGCCCAGGCCTATGTGCCAGGCGGCCATGCCCAGCGCGCTGAAGGCCGCCATGTAGGGATAGGGCCGCACCAGATAATACTGGTAGCTGAACGTCAGCAAGGGCAGGCCGAACAGCAGGGAGGCGTGCAGATAGCGCCGGGCCGCGCCCGCGCGCCCGGCCGTGCGGGCATCCATGGCGTCGGCGTGCGCGGCCAGTTGCAGCTGCATGAAGCTGAACAGGACGAAGAAGAACAGCAGAAAGAGTTCAACAGGAAAGAACATCCGGGCTTCATAGGAGCGTCCGCCCCAAAGCCCGCCGATGCCGTAGACTGCGGCAAAGGAGATCAGCGCCGGGATGTCCCAGGCCCTGAAGCGGAGCAGGAAGGCATTGCCCAGACACAGTACCGCGTAATAACCGAACAGGCCGAGATAATCGGCGCTGCCCGTGGAGAGCAGCACCGGGGCCAGAAAGCCGCCCACGGCGGAAAGCGCGGCCAGCACCTCGGCGTCGGCGGCCAGAGCCAGCACGGCAACGCCCAGAACCAGAGCGACCATCATCCCGAGGGCGGCCAGGGGGGAGAGCAGTTCCAGGCGGGCGGCCGTGAACAGCACGAAGTAGAGCACCACCGCGCCGCCGCCCATGAGACCCAGGCCGTAAAGGGCGTTGCGGCGGCGCAGCCGCCAGCCCAGAACCTGCATGCCCAGACCGGCCAGACCTACCAGAGCCAGGCGGACTTCCAGACTGACGTAGCCGTGCCGGACCAGATAGCCCAGGGCAAAAGCGATGCCGGTCAGAAACACGCAGAGTCCGGCGTAGAGCATGGGATTGGCCCGCAGCCAGCCCCAGACCACGGTTAACGCTCCGGCCAGGGCGGGCGGGCTTGCCGGGGGAGGACGGCGTGGGCCGCGTGGTGTCGCGGTTCTCGTGGGCGGCCCGGATTGCGCGGCCGGAGCCTCTTCTTCCAGCGCCGGGCCAGGGGGGGGACCGGGGGCGGGCTTACATGTCCAGCACCGGCATCGCCCGCATCGACAAAGCTGAACTCCAGTTTTTCAGCCGTGGCCGGAAGAGCTTGCGGCGGCATCCGCGCTGCCGGGTCAGGCAAGGGATTCCCTTCGTCGTCGTCGCTTTGGGGTTCGACGTCCCCGGCGGGCGGCATTTCCTGGGCCCGCACGTCGTCCCGGCCGGATGCGGAAAAAGATGTCGCGTCTGCGCGCAGGTTCCGGACTTCCCGGCGGAGTGCGTCAACCTCGTCGCGCAGGGCCGCCAATTGCCGACGTTGGCCTGCGCCGCGCGCAAAAAGGACGATCAGACAGATCAGGATCGCCAGCGGCACCAGTATGGTCAGAGCGACTATTTCCTCCACGCGGCCTCC
The DNA here is from genome assembly GCF_001553605.1 of Desulfovibrio fairfieldensis. Lineage (NCBI taxonomy): Bacteria > Pseudomonadati > Thermodesulfobacteriota > Desulfovibrionia > Desulfovibrionales > Desulfovibrionaceae > Desulfovibrio > Desulfovibrio fairfieldensis. The sequence goes on along the minus strand of NZ_CP014229.1, from coordinate 2,709,417 downwards.
CGGATGCTGTGGCCCGGACGGACAGTCCGATTTTGGGTCAACATAGCGTGGACGGACACGGCGGGCAAGGCGAGGAGGCGGAACGCGGACAATAAAAAAAGCGGAAGGGATATCCCTTCCGCTTTTTCCGAAAATTGAAGCTCGGACTACACGCAACCGGTGGGCTTGGGCAGGCCGGCCATTTTGCAGGCGCCTTTGCCGGGGCCGGAGGGGAAGAGTTCGTACACTTCCTTCAGCTTGTAGCCGGTGTTTTTGGAAAGAATGCGCACCATGGGAGCGATGCCGTTCTTTTTGTAGTAGTCCTGCAGGAAGTCGAGGATCTTCTGATGATCAGGGGTGATCTCGGAGATGCCTTCGGATTCCTTCACATATTCCATCCATTCGGGGCACCAGTCGTCAAAACGCAGCAGGAAACCATCTTCGTCAACTTCAAAGCTTTTACCTTTATAGGTGATCTCAGCCATGCGTGTCCTCCTTGGACAGATATTGCTCAACTCGCCGGGACGATATGCCCTGGCGCTACGCCAGCCGGAATGTCCGACCCCGGCCGAATTCCGCTTGGAAGCGCGATTGAGAACCCAATCGCAATACACGAGCCCTTATGTCATAAAACGGTGTCGATGGCAAGCCCCGCGCACTTTTTTTCACGTCTCCCAGCACATTTGTCGGAAAAATTTGCTATATATTCCAAATAGCTATTCCAGATGGCGACGCGGCCCGGATCAAGCTCAGCCCTTATTTACCGCCGTTGTTTCGCGGCGCGCCGCGCATGGTGAAGGCGCGAGAGCATTTCAACGTGAAACAGCCCCTAAACCAGATGCACTTCGTTGCGCGCCCAGTACAACAGATGGGCATGTTCCTTGACGTCGGCGATGACCGCTTCCTCGGCTTCGCGGTTTTCCATTTCGCGCAGACGCAGAAAGACCTTGCGGTTGCCTTCCTGATTGTTGGCCGAGAGCACGGAGAGTATCCGGGCCCCGTGCGCGCGCAGCAGGTCGAAGACGGGCTTCATGGCTCCGGGCTGGTTGGCGATTTCAATGCCCAGCTGGATGCCGCCCTCGCGTACGCCGGTAATGCTCACCAGGGCCTTGAATACGTCCTGGTCCGAAATGATGCCCACCAGACGTCCGCTTTCCTCCACCACGGGCAGGCCGCCGAACTTGTTGTCCAGCATCAGCATGGCCGCTTTTTCCACGGTATCCGTGGGTTTGACTGTGAAGGGCCGGGGCGTCATAATATCTTTGGCCTTGAGTTCGGCCAGCAGGTAATGCATCTCATACATGTCGAGGGTAGTGGCCTTGGAAGGCGAGGCGTCCCGGACATCGCGGTCTGAAATGATGCCCACCACATGGCCCTTGTCGTCCAGCACGGGCAGACGGCGTACGCTGTTGTCGCGCATCAGCTTGCCGATTTTGAGCAGGGACGTTTCGGGCGTCACGGTAATCACTTCGGTGGTCATCCAGTTCTGTACGAGCATGCTTCCTCCCCTGGGCGGTTGAAATCGTTGGCGCGGGCGTGGCGGGCGGCCGGCCGGTCCGTGCGCCGGGAACCGTGTTCCCGGCTTTATCCATACACCAAGGGCGGGCTGCCGCACAAGCCCGCCATGGCGCGACGCCCGCGGGCCGTATGCCTTTTTTCGGCGGAGGGAGTGGAGACATGGATTTATATCTGGATTGCGGCAACGGCATCAGCGGCGACATGACCCTGGCCGCCCTGGTCCATCTGGGGCTGGATATTGCCCCTCTGGCGTCGGTCCTGGCCCGCGCCGGTGTGAATTGCCGCATTGAGACCTGGCCCGAGACGCGCGTCGGCGGCCCCGGCAGGCGGGTGGACGTGAGCTGGGACGAGGTCCAGCCCCTGCGCCATCCGGCGGACATCGCGGCCGTCTTCGCCGTCCTGGATATGGGCGGCGCGGCGCGGCAACGGGCCTTGGCCGTGCTGGAGGCCCTGACCCTGGCCGAGGCCGAGGCGCATCAGATTCCGCCGGAAGAGGTGCACTTTCATGAGGTGGGGGCCATCGACACCCTGGTGGACATCGCCGGGGCCTGCTGGGGCCTGGAGCAACTGGGCGTGCGCCGGGTTACGGCCTCGCCCCTGCCCTGGTTTTCCGGCACGGTGCAATGCGCCCACGGGCTGATTCCGCTGCCCGCGCCCGCCGCTGCCTGGCTGATGCGCGGCAAGCCCGTGCGGCCCACGGACGCGCGCGAGGAATTGGTCACGCCCACGGGCGCGGCTCTGGTCCATGTGCTGGTGGATGAATTTACGGACGGCCCGCTGGGCGTGCTGCGCGCCTTGGGCACGGGCTACGGCTCGCGTCCGGCCCCGGGGGGGCTGCGGGCCTGGCTGGCGGAGCCCGCGCCCGAAGCCGTGTCGCACGCGCGGGGCGGCCGGGAACAGGTGCTGCAACTGGAGACCCATCTGGACCACCTCAGCGGCGAGGAGCTGGGCATGGCCCTCACGGCCTTGGCCGCGTCGCCCGAAGTGCTGGATGTGCTCTGGCTGCCCGGCATCGGCAAGAAAAACCGTCCCGCAGGCCTGCTGCGCGTGCTCTGCCGCCCGGAGGACGAGGAGGGCGTAAGCCTGGGCCTGCTGCGCCATACCCACAGCCTGGGCCTGCGGCGGCAATGCCTGGAACGGCTGGTGCTGCCGCGCGAGGCGGCGGAGCTGATCGACGCGGGTGAACGCCTGGAAGCCAAGGCCTATATCCTGGAGGGGCGGCGCTACGTGCGCGCCGAGGCCGAGGCCGTCAAATCGGCGTCGGCCCGCCTGGGGGTGGGCGCGCCCGCCCTGCGTTTCAAGGCCTGAAGCGCGGGCCGGGCTTGCTTCCGCTTCGGCTTCAGCGTATGAGCGGGGTAAGGCATTCATGCCTTTTATTTAGGAGGTAAGCAATGAAAATGTACGCTGTATGGCGACCCTTGAGCCTGTGCGCCGTGGCCGCCGTCGTGTGGATGGCCGGAGGCCTGAGCGCCAATGCCGCGCCCGTCGCCGACACGGAAAATACCCCGGTCGTGGCCGGTCATGCTCTGCCCGGCAAAACCGTGGCGGACAGGGACGATGGCCGCAAGCGTGAAGATTTTGAACGTCGCCAAGACCGTAAACGCGAGGATTTCGAACGCCGCCAGGACCGCAAGCAGGATCAGTTCGACCGGCGCGGAGACCGCAAGGCGGACAAGCAGGACCGCAAATACGACCGCCGTGACGACCGCCGGGACGGTAAATATGATCGTCGGGACGACCGCCGCTATGACGGACGTCATGACCGCGACCGTTACGACCATCGCCGGGACGATCGCGACCACCGCCGCGACGGGCGCTATGACAAGCGTCGCGACGACCGGCGGGATTATGACCGCCGCGACCATCGCGGCCCCGGCCCCCGCCATGACGACCGCCGTCCGGACCACATGCGCACGCTGTAAAAAAACGAACTCGGATTCTTGAATCTGAATGTGAAAAGCGCGCCCCGTTTGCACGGAGCGCGCTTTTTCGTCATTAATTTCTCCGCACCGGGTTCAAGGTCGCCGGTTGCTTGCTTTATCCGTACGGCTCACACGTCCGCCCAAGGCTCGCCTTTCTTGGCAGAAAACAAAAATCCTAATTTAGAAACAGCCCCTAGCCTTCCTGGCACTTCTTCTTGAGAGTCTCAGCCACGGTTTTGCCCAGCTCATGGCAGGCGCGGAATACGTCCTTGTCCGGAGCCCAGTTGCACTTCACGGGATCGGCGGGCATGTCCATATTCATGGCGGCCAGCTGTTCCTGGAGATATTTGGGCGCTTCGCCCGACCAGCCGTAGGAGCCGAAGGCGCCGCCCACGCGGTTGAGCGGCCGCAGCCCCTTCATATAGGTGAGCTGCGCGGCCACCAAAGGCAGCACCGTGTTGTTGTGAGTCGGCGAACCGGCCAGCACGGCTCCGCAGTCGGCCAGTTCGGTCATCACCGCGCTGTGGTGGTTGTGCTTCACGGACATGATCCGCGTGGGCACGCCGTTTTCCTCCAGGCCGCTGCATGCGGCATAGGCCATGCGCTCCGTGGACTGCCACATGGTGTCGTAGAAAATCAGGGCGCGCTGCTGCGGCTTCTGCTCGGCCAGGTTGCGGTACATGTCGATGATGAAGCGCACGGCCTTCTCGCCCCGGTGGATCAGGCCGTGGTCCGGAGCGATCATGTCGATGTCCAGTTTTTCCACCACGGGCAGGGTTTTGAGCACCATGGGGGAATAGGGCAGTATGATGTTGTAGAAATATTCCTTGATCCGCTTCACGAATTCGCCGTCGTCCCCGAAATCGTCCGCGAAACGGGCGCTGCTGGCGATGTTCTGGCCGAAGATGTCGTTGCTGATCAGCAGTTTTTCCTCGGGAATGTAGGAAACCATGCTGTCCGGCCAGTGCAGCATGCGGGTTTCCTGAAAGACGATGTTGCGGCTGCCGATGTTCAGGATGTCGCCGCTTTTCACGGCCTGCACGGGCCAGTTCTTGCCCGCGAAATACCCGGCCATGGACTTGAGCCCGGCCTGGGAGACGAAGATTTTTTCCGGCTTGACCCGCTCCACCACTTCGGCCAGGGAGCCCGAATGGTCCAGTTCGATGTGGTTGCAGACGATGTAATCCACTTTTTCGGGTGCCAGGGTCTTGGCCAGACGGCAGAGCAGCGTGCCTGCGCAGCCGGGAGCCACAGTGTCTATGAGCACGTTTTTCTGGTCTTTGATCAGATAGGCGTTGTAGGTGGAGCCGTCCGGCGAGCGGGAATAGCCGTGAAAGTCGCGGTGATCGTAATCAACGCAGCCCACCCAGAAAATGTCTTTTTTGATTTCAACAGGTTGCATGTCAATTCTCCAGAAAGTGCAAAGTGGAAAGGAAATTCTCCGTCATTAAAAGCCCCGCCCCGCCGGCGGACCGGCAAGGCGGGGAAAGACGGAAATACAAACCACAATCAAAACTTAGGCGGGATTGAACTGGTCCTTGCTCACGCCGCACACCGGGCAGACCCAGTCGTCGGGAAGCTGATCGAAAGGCACGTTGTCATGTTCCGCCGGGTCATATTCATAGCCGCAAACGCTACAGACGTATTTCTGCATGGATATTCTCCTTTTTTCGATCCGCGCGCACGGGCCGCGCGGTCATGCTTGCCGAAATTAGAGCAATTTTATTTTGAAATGCTTTAGTTCTCAGCCTTCCACAGCCCGTGCAGATTGCAGTATTCACGGGCGGTCACCTTGGCGGCGTCGATTTCGAAGAAGGCTTCGGGCGCGTCGCCGGGCTTGAGGAATTTGGTGTAGCTTCTGCCGTCGGCCAGCAGCTCGATCCACTCAATGTAATGCTTTTCTTCCATGGGATGGGCCATGCTGCCCACCTTGACCTTGTAGCCGCCGTCCACTTTTTCGATCACCGGCACGTGTTTCTCCAGCGCGCCGTCGGTGGAGCCTTCCTTCATGAGCTTCATGGGCTCGCCACAGCAGACGAGTTCAGCGCCGCCGCCGTGCAGAACTTCAACAATATTGCCGCAATGGGTGCATTTATAAATTTCCAACTGGTTGGGCATAATAATCCTCGCTATGTCATAAAAAAACTATGAAGGCATCGGCCTCTCGGGGCTCGGATGCCCGGCCCGCAAACGGGGCGGATTTGCAAACACACCGGCGGGCCGGACCCGCTGGAAGGCCTTTCGGCGTTGTGGCCGGGCCGGATGTGCCGACCTGCCGTTCACCGAAATTCCGATACAGATTTTGGGCTAAAAACGGTTTTTTGTAAAGGCTTTTTACAGGTAATAAGAATATTTCTTATTTGTGGGCGCCTTCAGGCGACGGAACCGTGTTGGTCGACGCCGGATCAACATGCGCCGGGGAGGGAGAGCTTTCATCCGGTCCCGCGGCCGCTTCCGCAGGAGGTTGGCCGGGAATCCGGGCAGTGGGGGAGTCGGCGGTTTGAGCGGGCTTTGTGTCGGGCGTCGGGGCGGTTGTGGTGGGCGTTGCTTTGCGGCGCGCGCCCAGCACGTTGGGCAGAGTGGCCTTGAGATTGCCGGTCACCAGAAAAGAGACGGCGTGGCGTCCGGCCAGCTCACGCCGGAGCGAGGCGGAACGCACCAGCAGGCCGGCCTGGGCCCCGCCTTCCACATACATGACGGTGCGCACGTCCAGCGGCAGGTGCAGGAGCTGCTGGGCAAAGGCGTAGGCCTCCACGGGTTCGCGGCAGTGCAGGAAGAGAATTTGGCCGTCGCCGTCCTGGGCCACGGCGGAAATGGAGTAGAGAGGGCCGCCCGGAGCCCAGAGAATGCGCCGTTCGGCATTAATCATCCGGTAATTCTGGACCACCAGGCCGTAGTGGTCGATGCGCTGCCTCCAGTCGGGGCTGTCACGATCCAGGATGGCCGCCGGGGGCAGATTGGGGCTGTCGGGCCGGGCTACGAAAAAGGCCCCGAAGCGCTGGACCAGACGCTTGTTGTTGACGTGTCCGCCCTGGCGCATGTAGCCGGTGCTGGTGCTGCCGTCGGGCAGATACATGCTGGCGTTGATGGCCGCCGTAAGATCGTATTGCTCGCCCCAGTCGCTCAGGGCGCGGGCCGGGCGGCCGTCCTGCGAGCTGGCGCAGAGTATGAAGTCGAACCGGGCGGGGTCAATGCGCAGGGCCGTGAGCCGCGCTTCGCTGTCGTTGAGCTGAAATTCGCCGAAGGCCAGGCCGGGTTCCAATTGCGTCCAGGCCGGGCGGCCGTCCCGGTCCACGCCCTGTTGGCCGGGGACCGGCGCGGGCGGAGGCATGTTGCCGTTTGCACTGTTGCCTGCTTCGGCTTCGCCGCTGCCGGGCGCATTGTCCGCAACTTCCGGAAGCGCGGCCTGATCGGCCGTGAAATCGGGTGACCCATTGTCCGCAAGGTCAGCCGCCGGAACGGACGAGGACAGGAACAGCAGCCAGCAGAGCAGGGTCAGGCCGCGCACGGGCGCAAACCAGAGCCGGGCACGGGGGCGGGCGTGCTGTGGCGCGCGGCACGGCACCAGGGGGAAATAATCCGAAACGCTGTCATCACAGCGGGTTATCTTTGACCGTAAAGGCACGTACATGGTTTTCCCTTACGACCAAGTCCGGTCTTTGGCAAGACGGAGCACGTCGGAGGGAAGACGGGAAACAGATGGCGGCATTGACATATCAGCTTATCTTGATATACACATAATTAAGTTGCTCAACGACACGCAAGCGGCCCGCGGGCCCGATGTCTACTTTGAAAAATAAGACACACAAACCCGTAAGGGGTTGCGCGCCGCCGCGGGCGGCGTGGCATCCCGCCAGGCCCCGGCCAAGGAGCGGAACATGCAGATAGGCACGCTGATTCAAGCCGCCAAAGCGCCTTTTTTCTCCCTGGAATTTTTTCCTCCTTCGGACGAGGCCCAGCTGCCGGGCTTTTACGCCACAGTGGAACAGCTGCGCGCCCTTGATCCGCTCTTTGTGTCCGTGACCTACGGCGCCGGGGGCGCGCGGCAGCACAGCACCCTGGCCGTCACGGCCGAGCTGGCTAGGCGCGGTTTTACCACCATGGCCCATCTGACCTGCGTGGGGGCCGAACCCGGGAACATCGCGGCTTTCCTCAAGGAGTTGCGCGCCGCCGGTGTGGGCAATGTGCTGGCTCTGCGCGGCGACCCGCCCAAAACAGGCAACTGGGACTGGAAACAGGGTTATTTTCAGCATGCCGCCGACCTGGTGGCCTTCACGCGCGAGCATGAACCGGACATGGGCATCGGTGTGGCCGCCTATCCCGCGCCGCACCCCGAATCCCGCTCCTTTGCCCTGGACCGCCGGTACACGGAGGAAAAACTGCGCGCCGGGGCGGACTTTGCCGTGAGCCAGCTCTTTTTTGACGTGCGCGAGTATGAAGCCCTGGTGGAAGATCTGCGCGCCAAAGGGCTGAATGTGCCGGTGGTGCCGGGAATTCTGCCCATTCAGAGTTTCGATTCCCTGCGCCGGGTGCTCTCGCTGTGCGGGGCCAATATCCCGGGCAAGCTCTATCTCAGCCTGGAGGAAGCCCACCGCAAGGGCGGGGCCGAGGCCGTGCGCGACGCGGGCCTGGATTTCGCCGTGCGCCAGATCTGTCAGTTGCTGGAGTGCGGCGCGCCGGGCATCCACCTGTATACCCTGAACAAGGGTGATCTCTGCCTGCAGATCGCCGAGGAAGTGGGCATGTAGCGCGGCGCGCGAGCAAGACCTGCGGGACGCCGCGCCATTGCGTTACGGCTACAGCGGGGCAGGGGGGCCTGGGGCGGCCCAAACGCCGGGAGGCGTAAAACCACTGTGTCCGCAGGGCTCGGAATACCTCATCACATACGACAAGCCCACTAGGGCGTGTTAACACTACGTTCTTTCGCCCGCTGGCGTCGTCGAACTTCACCTTTTATTCCGGTCACGTACCGTAAGAGTACGCTCCCTTCATAAAAGGGTCGTTTTCCTAGCCAGCGAACAAAATCCCAGTAGTGTTAACGCGCCCTAAAACAATTATCTTTAGAAAGGTAACCTGCTATAAATACAAAATAACTCTGTCCACGGACGGAGAACGGATTGACCCTGACGCCGCGCCGCGCGTGTTGACCCTCCCCCGCCGCCGGAGATATATGCTGCGGCATGCCTATTGAAAAAAATCATCGCCGCCTGCTGCTGGCCGTCTGTACGGCGCTGTTCTTCATGCCGTTCATGATGGCCGGGGTCAACGCCGTTCTGCCGCCCCTGGGCGAGAGCCTGCGGGCCAGCGCCCGCCAGCTCGGCCTGGTGGGGGCCTTCTATTCCTTGGGGCTGGCGGTGTTCCAGCTGGCTTCGGGCAGCCTCGGCGACATCTGCGGCCGCCGCCGCGTCTTCCTCTGGGGCATGGGCGTCTTCGCCCTGGCCGGGGCTCTGCTCGGTTTTGTGGATTCCGCGCCGCTGTTTCTGGTTTTGCGCTTTGTGCAGGGCGTGGGCGGTGCCATGTTCAACGCCAGCGGCCTGGCCCTGCTGGCCTCGGCCGCGCCGCCGGGCCAACGCGCCAGCTATCTGGGCTTCAGCGGCGCGGCGGTCTATGCCGGTATTGCCTGCGGCCCGCCCGTGGCCGGATTCATCGCGGGCTGGCTGGGTTGGCGCTGGTTGTTCTGGGGCAATGCCCTGGCCGCCGCCGGGGCGTTTCTGCTCATGAAGTACTGCGTCAAGCTGGAATGGCGCACGGCCGAGGGCCAGCCCTTTGACTGGTGGGGTTGCATCATTTACGGCTGCGCCATGGCCGCCCTGACCTTCGGCGCGTCGGAACTGGCGGAAAGCCCGGTTCTGGCCTGGGGCCTGCTGGCGTCCTTCGCGCTTCTGCTGGCCGTATTCTGCCTGCTGGAGCTGAAAAGCCGCTATCCTCTGCTGGACATCCGCCTGCTGGCCCGCAACCGGGTCTTCGCCCTGTCCTCGCTGGCGGCCTTTGTCAACTACAGCTCCTTTTTCGGCATGCTGTTTTTTTTCAGCCTCTATCTGCAGGTGGGGCGCGGCATGAGCGTGCAGGAGGCAGGTTTTTTCCTGGCGCTGCAATCCGTGGTGCAGGTCCTGACCACGCCGCTGGCCGCGCGCCTCTGCAATGCCTGGAATCCCGGCTATGTCTGCGCCGTGGGCGTGGCTCTGTGCGGCCTGGGGCTCACGGCGGCGGCCTTCCTGCAACTGGACTCGCCCCTGAGTCTGCTGCTGGGGGCGCAATGCCTGCTGGGCGTGGGCATCAGCCTGTTCGCCCTGCCCAACACCACCATCATTCTGGAAAGCGCCGGGCCGGATCACGTGGGCCAGGCCTCCGGGCTCACCGGGGCCGTGCGCACCGGCGGCCAGCTCTGCAATATGGTGGTCATCACCCTGACCCTGAGTCTTTTTCTGGGCCAGGAGGCCGTGAGCATAGCCAATATCGACGGTTTTCTGCGCAGTATGCGCACGGACCTGATCATTTTCGGCCTGCTCAATCTGCTGGCCGTGGGCTTTGTCCTGGCACGCAACCGGCAATAAGGCAGGGCGGATGCCCGCCGGTCGCGCCGGGAAACACAGGCCCTGGCCGCAACCGGCAGGAGTCGCTATGCCTTCATCAACAGATACCGGCGGGCCGGACCTGCGCATCGGCATTTTTTTCGACGGTACGGGCAATCATAAGGATCTGCGCGCAACCGCGGCCCGGCCCACTAATATCGCCGCCCTGTACGATCTTTATGCCACGGACGGCCAAAGCGTGTTCGCGGCCTATGTGCCGGGCATCGGCGTGTATGATTCCGCGGGCAATCTGCGCGGCGATCCCCTCTCTCTGGCCACGGGACTGGGCAAGTCCGGCGGTTATGCCCGTATGGCCGACGCGGCGGAAGGCCTGCTGGCGGTCTTTCAGCGGGTCTGGCCTTTCCCGCCCGCGCGGATCGTGCTGGATGTCTTCGGTTTCAGCCGGGGCGCGGCCCTGGCCCGGCACTTCGTCAACGCGGTGTTGCTGGCCGGTCTGCCGGACCCCCGCCGCCCCATGGACGCGAGCGCGGTGCCCCGTCCCATCCGTCCCAACCTTCGGGTCATCCGGAACCAGGGCTACGGTCGTCTGGACTGCCCGCTGGAGATCGGTTTTCTGGGCTTGTTCGATACTGTGGGGTCCTTCGGCCTGCCCGGCAATGCCGACGAAGGCGATTTCGACGTGGCCCTGGGACCGGAAATCGTGGCCCGGACCCTGCACCTGACCGCCGCCAACGAGTACCGCCGGAATTTTCCCTTGCGTTCCATTTACGACGGCGCGCCCAATACCGGCAATGAGGCGGCCTGCCCCGGCGCGCACGGGGATGTGGGCGGGGGCTACGCGCCGCCCGGCGCGGCAAATCCGGAACATATCCTTGTGGGCGTGGCGGAGGTCAGCGCCCGACGCGGCGGCGGATCCACCGTGTATGTCTTTCCGGACACGCCCCCGGAACTGGAAGCCCTGTTCCGGCGCATACTGACCCCCTGGCCCGGCAGGTCCCCGGCCGCTCTGGCCCGGGAGGCCCTGGATAAGCACGGCCTGGTGCTGCGCCGCGCTCCGCAGGCGGCCAGTGAGGGCGACGAGATATTGCGGGTGCGGTTTTTCGTGCCCAAGCGCACGCGGGAGACGCTCGGCCTCGTGCCGTTGCGCCGCATGCGGGACAGTGCCGCGCGTCACGGCGTGCCCTTCCGGGAGCTTGACCCGGAGCGGGAGCGAGAGGCCTCGCGGGTTGCGGCGGCGCGGGCGGGAGACCCCCTTGTTTTCTGGCGGGACTATATCCATCTTTCCGCCGTGGCGGACACCCGCTACAGCCGCTGTTTCAGCCTGTCCGCCGACGGGCGGGTGATATTGCGGCCCGGCCTGACGGAGGCGGATCTGCCCAAAACACGACATATCGCGGACGGCATTTTTCTTGTGGACGGTCCGGCGGCAAGCGGCAGACGGGTCATCTTCGATAACGGACGAAAAAAGTAAGAAATTTAATTCGATGTATTTCCATAGGTTATCTGAAAAAAATGGCGTTATGACGCCAAAAAGCGTAAAAAAGTCTAAAGTTTCACGGTGGAAGGCCGAAAACACCAACAGGGACGGAAAATATCATGGCCGATACGACCACCGCGCAAATGCGCATCATGCTGCAAGGCTATGAGCAGCAATTGCTGGCGGCCCGTCGGCTGGCCCGTTTCCGCGTGCGGCGGCGTCTGGCCGAAGGGCTGGAGCCGCAGGACCCCGACCCGTCCGTCAAACGCCGCGCCTATGTGGAAAAAGTGGCGCAGGAATTGTTTGACAGCCTGATCTTCACCGGCAGCGACAATCCCGTGGTGGAGGAAATCCGCCGGGAACTGGGCAAGGCCGTGGGGCAGGAGGTGCAGTTCACCTACCCGCCGGGCGGCAGACTCTGCATCGTGGGCCAGGGCCCCGAGGGGCCGCGTCCCCTGAGTGAAGAGGAACAGCGCCGCACGCGGCATGTTCTCTGGCGCATCACGCGCCAAAAGGTTGACCAGAGCATGTTGGAAAAGCCGTCCGGGCAATAGGGGGACATGCGCCCCGTGCCGGACGCGAGCGGAGCCGGCGTCGAGAAGCTGTGAGGCGGGAGGACGCCTGCTCTGGATTGGAGAAAAAGGATATGGAAATTCAGACCAATACAAACCCGTTACTGGATCCCTACGCTACCGGCCTGGAAAAAAGCGGCGAGGCCCGCGCCCGGGCCAGAACGGAAAGCCAGTCCGACGGAGAGCGGGGCGATACGGTGAGCGTCTCCCAGGACGCTTTGCTGCTGACCGAGGCCCGCCGCACCGCGCAGAATACGCCGGACGTGCGCGCCGACAAGGTGGAATCTCTGCGCATCCAGGTAGCCAACGGCACCTACCAGCCGGACAGCCGCCTCATCGCGGCCGGACTGGTCCGGGAGGAGCCGGGCCTCTTCCGAATATAGGCAACGTGTCTCCGTCCCGTCCGCGTCGTCTATTCGGCGACGGGCGTATGCACGATGTTTTTTCGCCGCTTCCCGTAAGGGGGGGCGGCTTTTTTCATCTGGAACATTTAACTTTGAACTGCTCCGGGCATGCTTCCTGCATAAAGGTTTACGCCGGTTCTCCGGCAAGGAGCATGCGCCATGAAATTGACGATCACCCGCCATTACGCCCTCTGGTTGGCCGTAGCGGCCCTGCTGCTCTGCTGGGCCCTGCCCGCCCAGGCGGTACGCATCAAGGATATCGCCACCTTTTCCGGAGTGCGCGACAACCAGCTCATCGGCTACGGCCTGGTGGTGGGCTTGGCGGGCACCGGCGACAAAAAGGATTCCGTCTTCACCCTCAGTTCCATGAAAAACATGATGGACCGGATGGGCATCGGCGTGAATTCCTCGGCCCTGAAAATCAAGAATGTGGCCTCGGTCATGGTCACGGCGCGCATGCCGGTCTCCTCCAAGCCGGGCAGCCGCCTGGACGTGACCGTCTCCTCGGTGGGCGACGCCACTTCCCTGCTGGGCGGCGTGCTGTTGCAGACCGCGCTCAAGGGCGTGGACGGCAAGACCTACTGCCTGGCCCAGGGTTCGTTGACCGTGGGCGGCTTTTCTGTCACCGGAGCGGCGGCCAGCACCCAGAAAAACGTCAATACCGTGGGCCTGATCCCCGGCGGCGGCATTGTGGAGCGGGGCATCCCCTTTGAGTTCAACCAGCAGGACAAGCTGACCCTGAACATGCGCGTGGGGGATTTTTCCACGGCCCAGCAGATCGCCGAGCGTCTCAACGCGGCCATGGGCGGCCCTTACGCCCGTGCCGTGGACGCCATGAGCGTGAGCGTGGACGTGCCCCCCCAGTACAAGAGCAATCTCGTGCCCCTGATGGCCTCGGTGGAGAACCTGGAAGTAACCCCGGACACCGCCGCCAAGGTGGTGGTGGATGAAAAGACCGGCACTGTGGTATTGGGCCGGGACGTACGCATTTCGCGCGCGGCTGTGGCTCACGGCAATCTGCAGATCACCGTCCAGGAAAGCCAGCAGGTTTCGCAGCCCGGTCCCTTTTCCCAGGGCCAGACCGTGGTCACGCCCCAGACTGACATCAACGTGCGTGAGGAAAACCGCCGCCTGGTCATGGTGGAAGGGGCCACCCTGCAGGAACTGGTGGACGGCCTGAATGCCATCGGGGCCACGCCCCGCGATCTGATTTCCATTTTGCGCAGCCTGCAGGTGTCGGGCTCGCTGCATGCGGAGCTGGAGGTGATCTGAGATGACCGCGCCCCTCAATGCCGTCCCGGCCGCGATCCCGCCGGAAAGCGCCCGCAACGAAGGTTCCCGCCGCGAACTCCAGGCCAAGCTCGCCGGTCTGGGCGATCTCGGCGGAAAAAAGATTTCGCCTGAGGCCAAGGCCAAGAAACTGCGCGAAGCCTGTGAGGGTTTCGAGTCGGTTTTCATCCAGAAGATGTGGCAGGAAATGCGCAATACCCTGCCCAAGAACGGCCTTCTGCATGGCCGCGATGAGCAGTACTGGCAGGACATGTATGATCAGGAATTGTCCAAAAGCATGACCTCGGCCGGCGGCATCGGTCTGGCGGACATGATGTACGAGCAGCTTTCGCGCAATCTGGTGTCGGCCAGCCGAGGCGCCGCCGGGTCGGGTCGCGGCGCGTCCTTTACGCCCACGGCGGCCCCGCTGCTGCAGGCGGCGCCGAAAACTCCGGAAGCTACGGCGGTTGCGGACGCGCCGTCAGCGGCCCATGCCGCCCAGGCCCCCCAGGCTGCGGGCCGCAGGGATGCCGTGCCCTCCGTCTATGACGGCGCGGCTCCGCAGAGCGGCGCCATGGACCGGCAAGCCGCCGCGTCCCGGGTGGCTGCCTCTGCCGACAACGGCGCGGACGCGCGCAGCGGGACAGAAGCCCTGAGTAATCCTGAAGTGGAACGGGCTTTGGCCGCCCTGCGGGCGCAGCAGGCCCTGGCCCCGCCCGCGCAGGGACGGGTGGAAGCCGTGCCCGCCGGACAGGGCGTGAGGCGGCAGGAAGCGTCTTCCGGCCTGGAACTGGCGCAGATGGCCCAGCGCGAGGCCGGGGACAAGCTCGGCCCGCGTGCCGTGCGGCCTCCATTGCGGCATCCGGCGCGGCCCGACGGGGCCCTGCTTCAGAACGCGGCCTTTACTCAGGCCGCGCCGTCGGCGCAAAGCATAAGCCAGTCGGCCATACCTGCGGGAACGCCCACGGCCGTGCAGGCGGCCATGTCTTTTGCGGGAGCCATCCCCGGCGCGCCTTTGGCGTCGGCGGCGCAGCCGGGGGTAATGCCCGCGCCGCAGACTCAGGGCCAGGGGCGGAATCCGGCGCAGGCCGCCGACGCCGCGCCGCCAACCCGCACAGTGCGTTACACCACCAATATTCCACAGAAAGGCCGCAGGCGCGGCCAGGAGCTGATCCGCACCCTGAACACGGACGGCACCGGGCCGAGCAGTCGCGCGGGCGCGGGCCTGGCCGCCTATCATGCCGCCCAGATCCAGGCGCAGTCCCAACCCGCCCAGGACGCTGCCCAAAGCTCCGTTCAGAATTCCGGCCGGACTGTCGCCCCGGCTGGCGCGCAGGCGGCGAATCCGGCACCGGTTCAGGCCGCCGCACAGCCCGCGCCGCACGCCGGAGACCAGGCCGTGCCGCCGCTGACCGCGCGTTCGGCGGAGGGCCGGAGCGCATCAGGCAACGGCGCGGCGGATTCCTTTGCCATCCCGCCGCTGACGGCCGGGGATCTGCGCGGCTAGTAAAATTGTTCTCATTTGAAAGGTGAGACGCATGCAACCCTGCGGGTTTTGCGGCGTCCAGGCCGCCGTGAGTCAGCGAAGCCCCATGTTTTTTTTGCTGTGCGATCTTCACGCCCAATCGACAGGCGAGGCGTAACATCTCACTCGAAACGTTGATTCAGGTATGACCGTTTAAAAGGGCATGGATTTTGCTTGATCGGGATCAGGCGGCAGTTTCTGCCCGGCGCGCGGTATGCCGCCCGCAGGCGGCTCCCTGATCGTCAAGGCCAAGCGAGGCAGTATGTACCAGAGAATTAAGGAAAGTTTATCCCGCCAGGACAAGGCGCTCGCGCTGTTGCGCGATCTGCTGGAAGAGGAATACCACATCCTGCTGGCGCGCGACACGGACGGCGTGGTGGCGCAGGAATTTTCCGTCCAGGAGCTGATCCGTCAGCTGGCCGTGGAAAAGACCACGGTCATCAAGGCTCTGGACGGCGTGCGCGTGACGGAATACGCCCGCTCGCTGCCCCAGGAGCAGGGCGAGGCCCTGCGGGCGTTGTTCCGCTCCGTGGATCAGGGCGAGCAGGAGGTTTCACGCCAGGCCTCGCGCAACGCCCAGCTTTCCCTGGCGCTGCTGGACCAGAGCAGCCGCACGTTGCAGGCCCTGACCAGCAGGGCTATGCCTCCCAGAGCCGAAACCTACGGACGCAGGGGCGGCATGCGCCCTGAAATGCATCCTCAAGCGGCCATTATTTCCGGGAGGCTCTAAACCATGCTCTATGGTCTGCTCAACATCGGCCAGTCGGCCCTCAACGCCTCCCAGGCCTGGATCTCGGTCACCGGCAACAACCTTGCCAATGCGGATACCGAAGGCTACTCGCGCCAGTATGTGGACCAGCGCGACGCCGGCGGCCTGACGGCCAAGCCGGGCGCACAGGGGCTGGGGGTCAACGCCCAGCAGATCATGCGTTTCTTCGACTCGTTCCTGGAGCGGTCCTACGTGCGCCAGGCCACCAATTCCGCGCGTTGGGACGAGCAGGACACCATCATGACCTCGCTGGAGAATATCTTCAACGAGTCCAACCGGGCGGGCCTCAGCTCCTCCCTGAACAAATTCTTCACCGCCTGGCAGGATCTGGCCCTGCGCCCGGAGGACACGGCCACCCGCGAGAGCCTGCTTTCCTATGCCGACAACCTCAGCGACATGTTCGGCAGCACCATGGACGGCATCAAGGCCATCCAGAAGGAGATGGACGTTTCCATCGGCCAGACCGTGGACCGCGTCAATGATATCTCCAAGGCCATTGCGGATCTCAACCGGCAGATCACGTCCAACACCGTGGACGGCGTGAGCAATCCCAACAGCCTGCTGGACAAGCGCGATCAGTTGGTGCGCGAGCTGGCCTCCCTGGCGGACGTGGAGACCATCGACAACGGCAAGGGCAATTTCCGGGTGCAGCTGAGCAACGGCCAACCCCTGGTGGACGGGCAGAACAGTTATGAGCTGAAGATCATGGGCCCGCAGGCCGAAAACCGGCTCACGGTCAATTCCCCCTATAAGGGCTCTGTGCAGTTTGACGGCGCGGACAGCCATGAATACACGGTGGAGATCGTCAACGGCGGCAACGCGGGCGACGTGCCGCCGCCGCAGTTCCGCGTTTCCCTGGACGGCGGCAAGACCTGGCTGCGCGACGACGACGGCAAGGAGCTGCATTACGACATTACGGACAGCGACGGCGACGGCACGACCGACCAGGTGCTGGTCAAGAACCTGAAAATTTCCTTCAGCGCGGCGGACAATTTCCACGCCGGAGACAAGTTCGACATCATGCCCAAGGACGGTCTGTACTGGATCGAACCCACGCGCGGCCCGGAAAACATCACCCCGCAGATCGGCTTTGACGGCACGGACAACCTCAGCCGCCTCACCGGCGGCAAGCTGGCCGCGTACTACAATATCCGCGACGACAACTGCGGCCGCTACATGGACGAGCTGAACGCCGTGGCCTCTTCCCTGATCTGGGAAGTGAACCGCATCCACAGCCAGGGCTCGGGCCTGAGCATGCTGGATTACGCGCAGGGCCAGCAGCGCGTGGAAGACATCACCAAGGCCCTGGGCTCGGCCCAGGCCATCTTGCCCTTCTCGGACAAGCTTCAGGCCGGCAACGTCAATTTTCATTTCTACGACAAGACCACCGGCGAGTACAACTCCTCCGGCATGCTGGATTTTGATCCGGCCACGCCGGGCATTCAGAATTTCGACCCCGACAAGCACAGCCTGGAAGACGTGCGCGACGCCATCAACAATATGGTGGACGCCGACGGCAACCCCATCGCGCCGCCGCCGCTCAACGCCAGCATCCAGGACGGCAAGCTGATCATTGAAACCAATCCCGCCGCCGATGTGACCTTCGGCATGGGCGCGGATTCCACGGGCCTTATGGCGGCCCTGGGCATCAATACCTTTTTCAGCGGGGACAGTGCGGACAACCTGGCCGTCAACAGCCAGGTGCACAGCAATGCCAACCTCATCGCCTCGGGCCAGGTTAACGGCCAGCATCAGGCCAATGCGGGCGACAACGCCACGGCCACGGCCATCGGCAAGCTGGCCGACAAGAAAATCACCATTTCCACCCTCTGGAAGACGGTGGATAATCAGAGCATTTCCGAATATTACGCCAACCTGGTCACCACCGTGGGCTCGGACCGGCGGCTTTCCAAGACCAATTCCGAGTACCACTCCGCCCTGACCAACGATCTGGCTGAGCGCACGGCTTCGGTGTCGGGCGTGAACATGGACGAAGAAATGAGCAATCTGATCAAATTTCAGCACTCCTACACGGCGGCGGCCAAGCTGATCACCACCGCCGATCAGATGCTGCAGACCCTGCTCGGGCTCAAGCAGTAGGGCAGGGCATTTCAGGCCTGACATGCCCGCGAGGATTTGCAGGCGAATCCTCCCCCTCAACTATGTCTTTTAAGGGTGGGCAAAGCCCGCCTGCGGCTGTTTGAGGCGTTAATTACCCCAGTGGAGGGCGTATGGCTATCCGCATTACCCAAAGCATGATGTACAGCGATATGGTCGGCCAGATGCAGAAAAATCTGGCGGCCTATATGGAAAGCAACGAGCAGGGTTCCACCCAGAAGAAGATCAACCGGCCTTCGGACGATCCCGCCGGAGCCTACCGCGTGCTGACCACCCGTGACGACCTCAATGCCACGGCCCAGTACCAGACCAACGTGGATACGGCCCGGGGTTGGCTGGAGCTGGCGGACAGCGTGCTGAGCACCCGGGTCAGCACGCTTTTCCAGGATCTGGAAAGCCTGGCCCAGCAGGCCAGCAATACCGAAATGTCCGCCGAAAACCGCAAACAGATCGGTGAGCGGGTCAAGCAGATTTTCGGTCAGCTTCTCAATCTGTCCAACACGGAATTTGAAGGCAAGAGCCTCTTCGCCGGACACAAATACGACAAGAACGCCTTTGAGCAGGGCCTGGCCCTGACCAGTTGGGACGACAACTGGTCAGGCGACATCAGCCAGGGCAATTACAGCATTCAGGGCGCGTCCGACACGTCCATGATGCTCCAGTTCACCAGCAACGGCAATCTGAGCGACCCGGCTACCTACCGCTGGTCCAAGGACGGCGGCACCACCTGGAACGACGGGACCGTGCAGGTGAATGCGGGGCCTCCGCAGACATACGACATGGTGGCCGACGGCGTCACCGTGACCATGAAGCAGGACATGGCCGTCAATGCGGCGGACGTGGACGCCGGGCCCGGAGCCGAAAACGGCACTCTGGTCTACATCCGGCCCACAGCCGTGTATCAGGGGGACGACAAGGACCCGCCGCCCGAAATGACCGTCATGGGCGGCCAGCAGGGCCTCAGGGCCTCGGCCAGCGGCACGTTCAGCAAGAATATGCTGGTACGCATGGATGAGCCCGCCGCGGGCGTGGACTTGAACACCACGGGAGAGGAATTTACCTGGTCCTACAGCACGGACGGCGGCTCCACCTGGGTCACGGCTAAGGGCCAGACCTCCGGCGGCGGCACGGTGCGCCTGCCCGTGCCCGGCGGCTATATGGATCTGGACGCCACGACGGCGGCCGGGGGCACCACCGTGCCGGCGGGCGCGCAGGTCATGATCCATCCCTCCCGCGCGGATCTGAATTATGAAATCCTCAAGGATACCTATATCTCGGTGAACGGGATAGGCAAGGACATCTTCGGCGGCTATTACCAGGGCAAGCCCGCCATTGAAGGCGATGCCAATGTCTTTGAGGTAGTGGGCAATCTCATTGCCTACTGCGAAAACAACAACGCCACGGGCTGCGGCCAGTCCCTGGCCGCCCTGAAAAAAGCCCACGAGCGCATCACGACCGAGGCGGACCGCTACGGCGGCCTGGAAAACCGCGTGGAAATGGCCGCCGACGTGCTCAGCTTCCAGAAGCTGGACCAACAGGAGCGATTAAGCTATACTGAAGACATTGACCTGACTGAACTGCTGACCAAGCTTACCCGGCAGCAGCTCACGTACCAGACGGTGCTCCAGTCTTCATCCATGATCATGAAATTGAGCCTTGCCAACTATATTTAGAGCGGCGCTCCAGCCTGAAAAAACGGAAGATCAGAAAACCGTGAGCTGCTCCGTGAAAGTACTCCATATGGACAAGCCATGCTGATATTGACGCGACGCCCCGGTGAAAGCCTTTATCTGGGCGAAAACATACGCATAACCGTCCTGGGTATGCAGGGAAAACAGGTCAAACTCGGCCTGGAGGTGCCCGGCGATACCACAGTGTACCGCGAAGAGGTTTACAAGCGGGTCATTGAGGAAAACCGCCGCGCGCTGGCGACAAGCAACGAAGACTTCATGGTGGCAGCTGAACTATGGCACGAGACAAAGAAGAAATAGAGATCGACACCCGTCTTGGACGGCGCCGCATCGATACCGATAAAGTGATCCGCTTCCCCCACGGCCTGGCCGGATTTGAGGGCGAGCGGGATTTCATTCTGCTCCAGATCCGGCCCGAAGCGCCGTTGCTCATCCTGCAAAGCGTGACCGAGCCGCAGGTGGGTCTGCTGGTGGCCGATCCCTACAGCTTCCTGCAATCCTACCCGGTCATGGTGGGGGATGCGGAACAGCAGCTGCTCCAGATCAAACGCATGGAAGACGCGGCCATCCTGGTCACGGTTTCCATCCCGGCCGGAGAGCCGGAAAAGGCGGCCCTCAATCTCACCGGGCCCATCGTCATCAACCACAATGCCCGCATTGGCCTCCAGGTGCCCCAGAGCAGCGAAGGGCCGGCCCAGATCAACATGCATTCGCTCGAACCCATGGAGTCCGCTCCGGCCTCGCCGGAAGAGGAAAACGTGTCCGCCCCGGATTCCGGCACGGCCCCCGGCGCATAGCGCGGCTCCATAGCTCAAACTCCGCGTCGCCCGCGTGCCGCGGTAGCCGTTGGCAAGTCTTTGAGCCGGGCGGATGCCGACGGCCGCGCTAACACGCGGCTTTTCCGATGGGCTGAAACCGGACGTAATTTTTCTGCGAATTCTCATCCAAATGCGGCATTTTTTTCCACGCGCCATAATTCAGGGCCGCCCCCTTACGGGAGCGGCCCTGTGGTTGCTGATAAAGCAATGCATCCATTTCAAACGTGAATTGCTCCGGAAAACTTAGAGAAAATTAACGTTGAGAATTGATATTCTCAACGTTGACACTGCCTTCAGCCTGAGGTGGAAACACGGTCTCGCCTTGGCTTCAGGCGCGGGCGTCTGCTTTCGCAGCAGCCGGAGCAAAGTAACTTTTCAAAGTTACTTTGCTCTAGGGCCTGTTAACGCTATGCCTTTTTGCCCTCCTGCCGCGTCAGATTTCACCTGCTTTTTCGGTCGAGTACCAGAAGAGTACACTCCCTCAAAGCAGGTTTATCTTCCTTGCAGGCGAACAAAAATTCTATAGTGTTAACAGACCCTAATCCAGGCCCATGGCCTTGCTGATTTTCTTGGCGGCTTTTTTGACTTTTTCCAAAGGAGTCTGTTCCCCGGCCTGTTCAAATTCGCGCAACAGTTCTTCCTGTCTGGCGGAAAGGCGGGTGGGGGTGAGCACTTTGACTTCCACCAGCAGGTCGCCGCGCTCTCTGCGGCCGGGGTAGGGCAGGCCTTCGCCCGCCAGGCGCAACAGTGTGCCGCTCTGCACGCCCTTGGGAACTTCCAGGGGCAGGGGGCCGTCGATGCCCGGCACTTCCACCTTGTGGCCCAGGGCGGCCTGCACGAAGCTGATCTCCTGGCTGTAGATCAGGTTCTGGCCCTGGCGCTGCCAGCGTTTGTCCTGCTCCACGGTGAGCACCACGTAGAGGTCGCCGGGAGGGCCGCCGTGCACGCCCGCCTCGCCCTCGCCGCGCACCCGCAGGCGGGTGCCGGTATCCACCCCGGCGGGCACGCGCACCACCAGCTCGCGCGTGTCCGTGACAATGCCTTCACCCCTGCACTTGGCACAGGGCTTGGTGATCATCTGTCCCGTGCCCTGGCAGATCGGGCAGGGCATGGCAATCTGGAAAAAGCCCTGGGAGCGGCGCACCTGGCCCGTGCCGTTGCACTGGCGGCAGCTTTCCACCTTGCTGCCGGGCGCGGCGCCGCTGCCCTTGCAGTCCGGGCAGGTGACGTGTTTGGGCAGGGACAAGGTGATTTCATCGCCCTTGGCCGCCTGGGCGAAACTGACGGTCAGGTTGTAACGCAGATCCGCTCCGGCCATGGCGCGCGGACCGCGCGAAGCCGAGGAAAAGCCGAAGAGATCTCCGAAAATGTCGCTGAAATGGGCGAAAATGTCCTCGGCACTGCCGAAGCCCCCCACGCCGCCGTTGCCCTGCACGCCCGCGTGCCCGAAACGGTCGTAGCGGGCGCGTTTGTCCGGGTCGCGCAGTATGTCGTAAGCCTCGGCGGCCTCCTTGAATCGCTGCTCAGCCTCGTCGTCGCCGGGGTTGTGGTCAGGATGGTATTTCATGGCCATTTTCCGGTAGGCACGTTTGATTTCGTCCTCTCCGGCGGTACGGCTGACGCTCAAAACTTCGTAGTAGTCACGCTGCATCATAATTTTCAGGTGCTTTTGCGTTTAGGGCAATTCACGTTTGAAATAAGTGAATTGTTCTGGTGGCCGCGTAAGCGGACATCCGTGCCCAAGTGCGAGAAAAGACCACGTGTCAGGTTGCTGTCGCCATCCCCGGCACACGGGCGGCATAGAGTTTGAAATGTCACACATTTCAAACGCAAAATGCTGTAGTTCCGGTATGGCGCGCGCCCATGCTGACGTCTGTCCCCCGGCTCGCCGCGCGGACCGGGGGACAGGGGGGGGCACGCGGATCAGACTCCGCTAGCCCTCGGTATTGGGCACGCCCTGTCCGTCGGACAGGGGGTTGTACAGACTTTTGTCGTCCGGCATGACCTTGCCGGCGGCAATTTCACGCAGGGCGGTAACCACTTCCTTGTTGCGCGTTTCCAGCAGGGGTTCATACCCTTCGCGGTACTGGTGTACGCGTTTGATGGCCATCTGCACCAGCAAGAAACGGTTGTCCACACGTTCCTGACAATCTTCCACAGTAATACGGGCCATGCTGCCTCCGTGTCCGGTCGACCCTGACGCGCCGACCGCTGTTCCGGGAAATCCGGTTGAAAAATAATACCGCCCGGCCTGTTGTAAAGAGGGCGGGCGAACGAATGCGCCTGAGTACTAGGGCTTTGCCTGCTGAAATAAGATATGATAGGGGGGGGATTGCGATCTGTCAAGGACCAACCGCCGCCGGACAGTCCGGCGTTTTTCGGAGGAGCCATGCGTTTTGTCTGTCTGTTCGCAGCCATGGAAAAGTCGTCCGTGCCCTCGGGCCAGAGGGAGGATCGCCCGTGAGCCGCGAGAAACGCTCCTTCGCCCAGGAGGTCTGCGTCAAAAGCGCGGGCAAGGCCATGCAGAAAACCGGCATGCTTTGGCCCGGCTGCCGGGTGGGAGTGGCCGTATCCGGCGGCGTGGACAGCTTTGTGCTGCTCAAGACCCTGAAAATCCGCCAGGGTATTGTGCCCTTCCGCTTCGAGCTCATGGCCGTGCACCTCAATCCCGGTTTTGACCCGCACAGTCATGCCGCCCTGCTGCCCTGGCTGGCCCGCGAGGGCATTCCCGCCCATCTGGAGGTGACGGATTATGGGCCGCAGGCCCATTCGGAGCAGAATCTGCGCCGCTCGGCCTGCTTCCGTTGCGCCTGGCTGCGGCGCAAACGCCTGTTCGAACTCTGCGCGCGCTACGGCCTGACCCATCTGGCCCTGGGCCACAACGCCGAGGATCTGGTGGAGACGTTTTTTCTGAATCTCTGCCGCAACGGCCGGGTGGACGGCATGAGCATGTGCGAGCCCTTTTTCAACGGCGGGCTGCGCCTGATCCGGCCGCTTCTGCTGGTGGAAAAGAAGTACATCCTCAAGGCCGCCAGGCAGTGGGAACTGCCGGTCTGGGCCAATGCCTGCCCCTCCGCAGGGCACACGGCGCGCAGCGCCATGGCCGAAACCTTGTCCGGCCTTTACGGCCTGACCAAGGATGCCCGCCGCAGCATATTTAACGGCCTGATCCGCTGGCAGCTGGATAAAAACAGCCTGCCCGAGGAGCCGGACGGCGGAGCGGAGGACGTGGCGCGCTGAGCGGGGACGTCATACGGCGAACATCAGGGGGGAGTGGTCATGCCCGGGTCACGAGACATGGAGATGGCGGCTGCGGCATGTTTCCCGCAACACGCCGGGCGGATTATTGACCTGGCGGGCAATGCCCTCACCGTAAAGGAGAGGGGCGCCGAAAGCGTGCGGATTATCGCGGAAGAGGAGCTGGCGGACGTGCTGGACCGTTATATTCAGATGGGCGACATGCCGCGGAAACCGGCGTGAAGCCCGGATTTAGTCGGAGTACAGGTATTTCACCAGCGTTTTGTTGAAGAAGTTGAACACCCCGTCGGCCATTTTGGTGATGGCCCCGTTGCGCTGCTCCAGATAGTAGACCGCCGGATCGTCAGGCAGCATGAGCAGGCGGTCGCCGGGGTTATAGAGATAAAATTCGCCGATGATCAGGGCGTCCGAGCCGGGCATGACAATGGGCCCGAACTCGGCGGCCTTCACGGACAGGCCCGCCATGGAAACGGCGGCGCAGCGCGTGAGCAGTTCCCTGAGTTCCATGGAAAAACCGAATTCCAGCTTTTTCTCCAAAGCCGCCACCGCCTCCGGGCTGAGACCCGGCGCGGCCTTCAGGTCTTCAAATTCACCCACGGCCGCGTAGAATTCGGGCAACAGAGCCTGCAGGGCCCGCTTCGCCGGGTCTTCGGGGGCGTTGGAAGCGCCGGGAGCGGCGGCAACGGAAGAAGCGGGGGATGTGGGGATATTCTCCGGCATGGGCGTTTTCTCCTTGCTGCGGGTGCGCTGCAACGCAAGCCGCGAAAAGAACCATACACGTCTGCCGCCGCATTGTCAGCAAGGGGAGAGATGCCCGGCGGGGCGGATATCTCTTGAATCGAGGAGTCAGCCGCATGGGCAAAGGATTTGCCGTCCTCCGCGCGTGGCAGGCCCGGAAAATCATTTGCCGCCCGCGCATTGACAGGGGCCGGAGCGCACCCTAAACTATCCGCTTCATGCTGCTCGGCAAATACCACATCGTCATTTTCAAGGAAGGGCGCAGCGGCAGCCGCAATCTGCGGATGCGCGGCTGGTTCGGCTTCACGGCCGGTCTGCTGATCCTGGCCTTGATCGCCTGCAACGTCTGGCTCTGGCGGGCCTGGCTTCAGGCGCGTCATCTGGATGAGAATCTGAACAACGCCCAGCGGGTCATTGAGGAGCAGCGCCGCCAGATCGTCAATCTGGCCGGGCGGATCACCGGCGTCAGCCAGGATTTGCAGCGCGTGCAGCGCTTTGATTCCAAGCTGCGGATGATGATGAACATGGAAAAGGACCCGGCCGAAGTGGGCGGCGCGCCCGGCGATTTTTCGCGCGCCTATCTGCCCCTGCACCGGCAGGAACTGGCCGCGCGCAAGATGCAGGATTTTCTTTCCCACCTTTCCGAATCCGTGCGCCTGGAAGAAGTGCGCCAGCAGGATCTTTTGCGCGCCCTGCGCGAAAACCGCGACGCCCTGGCCTCCATGCCGTCCATCTGGCCGGTGGTGGGCTTTATTTCCTCCAGTTTCGGCGGACGTTCCTCGCCCTTCGGCGGCGGAGGCCAGTTCCACAAGGGCCTGGACATCAGCAACCGCATGGGCACGCCTGTTCTGGCCCCGGCCCAGGGCGCGGTGATCCTGGCCGCGCGCGACGGCGCCTACGGCAACAGCGTGGAAATCAACCACGGCGGCGGCATCGTCACCAAGTACGGGCACATGCAGCGCTGGGCCGTGCAGCCCGGCCAATGGGTCAAGCGCGGCGAGATCATCGGCTACATCGGCATGAGCGGGCGCACCACCGGCCCGCATCTGCATTACGAGGTGCGGCTCAACGGCGTGCCCGTGAATCCCATGCGCTATATTCTGGAGTAGGCCCCGCCTCGGCTTTCATGTCTCCTTATATTTAATGTATAGCTTTGGCTATTGCGGAACAGGGCGGCCCTGGCGTATAGTAAGCAGTACGCTGTCGGCACGGTCCGCGCGTATCCGCGTCCTACAGCATTTTGCGTTTGAAATGTGTACATTTCAAACTCTATGCCGCCCGCGTGCTGCGGAAAACGCGATTTTTCCTTGCACTCGGGCGCGGGTGTCAGCTCACGCGGCCACCAGAGCAATTCACTCTTCAAAGTTGAATTGCCCTTGAGCGTGTATCTTATTCAACCTTGCGGAGGATCAGGATGGCCAAGATCGGTGATGTTTCGCTCATCCTCAAGTTGCTGGCCGGGCTTGTGCTCGGCGCGCTGCTGGGCTTTGTGGCCAATGAGGCCGTCATGGACGTGGTGGTGTCGTTGCGGCATATTTTCGGCCAGATCATTTTCTTCCTGGTGCCGCTGGTCATTGTGGGCTTCATTACCCCGGCCATTGTGCGCCTGGGGCAGAACGCCAGCAAGATCCTGGTGGTGGCCGTCTGCCTGGCCTACGCCTCCTCACTGGGCGCGGCCCTGTTTTCCATGGGCTCGGGCTACCTGGTCATTCCGCACCTGTCCATCGCCACGGAAACGGAGACCCTGCGCAAGCTGCCGGAAATGGTCTTCCGCCTGGACATTCCGCCGCTGTTCAGCGTCATGAGCGCCCTGGTCACGGCCCTGTTCTTCGGCGTGGCCATCGCCTGGACCAAGTCGGAAACCCTGGGCAAGGTCTTTGCCGAACTGGAACGGATCATGACCTGGCTGGTGACGCGGGTGCTGATCCCCATTCTGCCTTTTTTCGTGGGCCTTTCCTTCATGGGCCTGGCCTATGAGGGCTCGCTGACCAAGCATCTGCCCATTTTCGTGACCATGGTGGCTCTGGTGATCCTCGGCCATTTCATCTGGCTGACCGTGCTGTACGGCATCGCCGGGATCGTTTCGGGCCGCAATCCCTCCCAGGTCTTCCGCTATTACACGCCCGCCTATCTTACCGCCGTGGGCACCATGTCCAGCGCCGCCACCCTGCCCGTGGCCCTGGAGTGCGCGCGCCGCTCGCCGGTGCTCAGCCGGACCATGGTGGAATTCATGGTGCCGCTGGGCGCCACCGTGCATCTCTGCGGCTCGGTGCTCACGGAGACCTTTTTCTGTATGACCATCAGCCTGATCCTTTACGGCACCCTGCCCTCGGTGGGCACCATGCTGCTGTTCTGCGTCCTCCTGGGCATTTTCGCCGTGGGCGCGCCCGGCGTGCCCGGCGGCACGGTGGTGGCCTCGCTGGGCATCGTGACCGGCGTGCTGGGCTTTGACCAGACCGGCGTGGCCCTGCTCATCGCCATCTTCGCCCTGCAGGACAGCTTCGGCACGGCCTGCAACGTCACCGGCGACGGCGCTCTGACCCTTATGCTGGACGGCATCTTCAACCGCCACGGCGAATTGGGGCCTTTGCAGCACTCGGGGACTAGTGTTTGATTGCAAAAATTGAGAGCATAAATATGCTCTCAATTTTTACAGGATCGTCAGCGGAAAAGCGTGGTTTTTCGCTGACTCACGGCGGCTATGCCGCCGCAAAACCCGTGGGGTTTTGCGTGTCTAATTTGAAAAATTAGAGTAGCTTAACTTTTAAAGTTAAACTGCTCTGGCGGCCACGAAAGTGGACGCCCGCGCCAGAAGCCAAGGTGGGACCGCGTCCCCGCCGCAGGTTGAGGGCAGCGCAAACTTTGAGAATGTCAATTCTCAAAGTTAATCTGCTCTAGATATCAGGGAGAACGCATGAACCCGTCCAAGCAAGCCTTTCTTGATCTGATCCACCAGGAAGTGGTGCCCGCCCTGGGATGCACCGAGCCCATCGCCGTGGCTCTCACGGCGGCCAAGGCGGCCGAAACCCTGGGAGCCGTGCCGGAGCGCCTCTGTGTGGAGGTCAGCGCCAATCTGCTCAAGAACGGGATGGGCGTCATGGTGCCCGGCACCGGCGAGATGGGCCTGAACATCGCGGCGGCGGCGGGCGCGCTGGGCGGCAAGAGCGCCCTGGGGCTGGAATGCCTGCGGGACCTGACGCCCGCCCAGGTGGACGCGGCCGGGGCCATGCTCAAGGCCGGACGGGTGGAATTGAAGCTGCCGGGCAACGATCTGTTGCTGTACTGCACGGTGACCGCGGCGGCCGCCGGGCATACGGCCAAGGCCGAGTTGCGGGACAGCCACGCCAATATCACCAGAGTCTGGCGCGACGGTGAGCTGATTTTCGAGAAAGAAGATGCCGCCGGGGCGGAAAACCGGAGCGCCGCCGGGGAGGACTGGCCTCTGACCCTGGCCGGCATTTACGAGTTCGCCGCCACGGCCCCGCTGCAGGACATTGCCTTCATTCTGGAGGCCGCGCGCATGAACCGCCAAGTGGCCGAGGAAGGCCTGACCCGCCAGTACGGCCTGGCCGTGGGCAAAAGCATGGACGCCCAGGTGCGGCGGCGCATCCTGGCCGACGACATGCCCACTTTCGCGGTCAAACTCACGGCGGCCGCGGCGGACGCGCGCATGGCCGGGGTGATGATGCCGGTCATGAGCAATTCCGGCAGCGGCAATCAGGGCATCACCTGCACCATGCCGGTGGTGGCCTGCGCCATCCGCCAGGAAAAGAGCGACGAGGAGCTGGCCCGCGCCCTGATCATGAGCCACCTCGCGTCCATCCACATCAAGCACCATCTCGGGCGGCTTTCGGCCCATTGCGGGGCCATGGTGGCGGGCACGGCCGCGGCCTGCGGCATTGCCATGCTGCTGGGAGGCGGGCTGAAGGAAATGGAAATGACCGTGCGCAACATGGTAGGCAACATCGCGGGCATGATCTGCGACGGGGCCAAGAGCTCCTGTGCGCTCAAGGTGGCTTCGGCCGTGGGGGCGGGCATCCAGGCCGTGATGCTGGCCATGGAGGGTTCCGCCGTGCCCGGCAACGAAGGCATCGTGGACGAAGACATTGAAATCTGCATCGCCAATCTGGGGCGTCTGGGCTCCACGGGCATGCGCGAGACGGACAAGGTGATTCTGGACATCATGCTGCATAAAAAATAGCGCCCGCCGACGACGGAGCGCGTGTCATTGAAACAGCCGCCCCTTTGACCCTGCGGTCAAGGGGACGGCTGCTTCTGGTGTTGTGGCGGCGAACGCCTGGGAGTGCTGCGCTTTTTCCGCGTCCGCCGGAGTCGGCGTCTTCCCGGCCTGGGTTCGTTTTACATGCCGAACCAGGTGTACCCGCTGTAAAACAGCATCCGTCCGCAGATCTCCCCGGCCCAGGTCAGGCCGCAAAGGATGCCCGCCCTGACGGCGAGCGGACAGGGGCAGATCCGGGACTCGCCGGAAAGAGCCGCGCGGCAGCCGTTGCGGACCAGCAGCAGGGGGCCGAGGGCCGCTCCGGCCAGCAGAAAAGCCAGGGTCCAGCATTGCAGGACGACATGGTCGGGCATCGGGGAAGCCATCCATTGCAGGGGCAGGACCAGCACGCGCAACCCGAAGGCCAGCACGAGGATCACGGGCTGCCAGCCGGTGGCCAGCCGCCGCGCCGCTTCGGGATCGCGTCGCGCGGCAAGCCCGTTGAGGAACAAGAGGGTCGCCGCGCCCGTCAGCAGGCCTGACGCGAGAAAGGTCCAGAACGTGGCCGCTGAATTCCAGAAGGGCACCGTGGGCAGCGTGTACACCCGGCTCATGACATACACCAGCCCCAGGCCGACGAGTGCGGCCAGCCAGCGAATCCAGGCCCGGCGCGTCACCAGCCAGGCAAGCGTCGCCGCACCGAGCAGGCCCACGAACCAGATTTCACGGCTCAGCCAGGACGTGCCCGCATTGGTGATGGTGTAAAAGCTGACCCAGGGGTCGGAAAGGTGCCCGAGCGAAAACAGCGCCCCGGCGCAGAGCAGCGCGAGGGCGACCCCCCCGGCGATGCGCCCCCGGCCGGTTTCAGGATCGGCAAAGAAGGGGAGCAGCAGCACCATGCCCGCCGAAGCCTGCCCCAGAAGGGTGAAAATAACGAGGCTCAAAGACCCTTCCATGGCTACACCTCCTCGGGATTGCTGATCAGGCCGCCCCGCAGGCCTTCCGTGCTCCCCTGCGGTTTCGCATGGCGGTTGGGGGCGCAGATGAAGTGCGGGCGCGTCAGCTCCGCAGCGGGCAGCGGCGCAATGGGAGCCTGCGCGCCGTAACGCTCGACCAGTTGCCCGTAATCGCCGTAATCCAGCGCCCGGCAGGGACAGGCGGCTACGCAGGCCGGTTTTTTCCCCTGTTCCAGATTGTCCCGGCAGAAATCGCATTTGGTCATTTTTTTTCGCTGCGGATCGAACTGCGGCGCGCCGTATGGGCAATTCCATTCACAATAGCGGCAACCGACGCAACGGCTCTCATCTATGGACACGATGCCGTTTTCATCCTTGTGCATGGCCTGTGTGGGACAGCCGTTGGCGCAGACGGGATTTTCGCAGTGATTGCAGGACAGGGACACATAGTAGGCAAAGACGTTCTGCTCGAAAGCGTCGCCCACGGGCAGCCATTCTCCGCCGGAAAACTCCAGCACCCGCCGCCAGAGAACGCCCGGATTCGCATTGTGCTTGTCGATACAGGCGATCATGCAGGCTTTGCAGCCGGTACAGAGCTCGGAGTTGAAATAAAAAGCCGGATTTTTGATCATCGTGTCATCCTTGGCGCGCATGCCTTGACGCTCAGGCTTTTTCGACCTGGACGAGGTTGGTGTGGTGGGGGTTGCCTTTGGCCAGGGCCGTGGGCAACAGCTTGGTCAGCACGTTGACGCAGCCGTTGGTGTCCTGCCCGGAACTGTCGGGCGTGTGCCACGCGCCTTCCGGCAGGGACACGACGCCGGGCATGATGCGCGGCGTGACCTTGGCCTTGACGAACGACACACCGCGCTCGTTGAAGACTTTCACCCTGTCGCCGAGGCGGATGCCCCGCGCTCCGGCGTCGCGCGGATTGATCCACAGCTCCTGCGGGGCGACCTCCTGCAACCACCAGCAGTTCCCATAAGTGGAGTGCGTGCGCTGTTTGTAGTGATGGCCGATGAGCTGCAGCGGCCAGGTTTTGCGTCCCGGCCCCTCGGGTCCTTCAGGGTTGGGGATGTATTCCGGCAGGGGCGTGATGGCCTGCTCGGGCAGCAGGGTCCAGGTTTTCGCCAGTTCCGCCAGCCGGGGGGAATAGATTTCTATTTTGCCGGACGGGGAAGGCAGCGGATGCGCCTCCGGGTCCTCGCGAAACTCCTTGTAGGCGATGTGGTTTTCAGGAAAATACTTTTTGACGACGCCCATTTTGAAGGCCTCTTCCAGCGTCGGCGGCAGTTCCGGCACCGCCTTGCGGGATTTTTCGTACAGCGCTTCCAGCCACTGGTACTGTGTGCGTCCTTCCGTGAACTGCGTTTCCACGCCCAGTTCCCTGGCCACGCCCGCGCAGATGTCGTAAATGCTGCGGGCCTCTCCCAAGGGTTCTATGCACTTGTTGTCAAAGATGACATAGGCGATGTTGCTGTCGCCGTCCGACGTCCAGTCGTGTTCCTCCAGGTTCATGCAGCTCGGCAGCAGAAAGTCCGCGTAGCGGGCGGAGGGCGTCAGCGTGGTGTCGATGACCACGATAGTCTCGCATTTTTTGTCGTCGGCCAGAATAGGATGCATCTGGTTGATGCCGCCGTGCTGGTTGGTGAGGCAGTTGCCCGCGTAATTCCAGATGAATTTGATTGGCGCGACGAGACGGTCGCGTCCCCGGACGCCCGCGGTGGTCGCGGTCATCCGGGTGTAGTCGTCAATGGCCTGATACCAGTTGAAGCAGGAGATCTCCGTCTTCACCGGGTTTTCCAGCGTCGGGAACAGGGCCATGGGCAGTTTGTATCCGGCGTTTTCCCGCGCGCCGGTATTGCCGCCCCTGATGCCCACGTTGCCGGTAAGCACGGCGAGCATGCCCACGGCGCGGGAGAGGTTCTCGCCGTTGGTGGTCCGCTGCGGCCCCCAGCCCTGGCAGATGAAGCAGGGTTTGGCCCCGGCGATTTCCCTGGCCAGCTTTTCAATGCGCGCCGGAGGAATGCCGGTGATGCGCGAGGCCCAGGCGGGCGTTTTGGGGGTCTTGTCCGGGCCGTGTCCCAGAATGTACGACGCATAGGAGGAACCGGAGGGCGCGCCCTCGGGCAGGGAGGCTTCATCGTAGCCTATGGTGTATTTGGCGAGAAAGGCCTTGTCCACACGGTCTTCGGTTATCATGACGTAGGCCAGGGCCGCGCTGAGCGCCGCGTCCGTGCCGGGGCGGATGGGAATCCACTCGTCGCCCACGGAAACCACGGTGTCGGAATAGCGCGGATCAATGACGATGACCCGCGTATTGCGCGTGAAGCGGGCGTGCTGGAGTGTTTTGGCCTTGCAGCCCGACATGCGGGTTTCCGAGGGATTGTTGCCGAAAAAAACGGCCAGTTCGCTGTTTTCTATATCGGAGAGCGAGTTGCCGTCCACCCAGCCTCCTCCGTACAGATAGGGCATGCCCACCGTGATCTGGCAGGTGGAATAGTCGGAATAATGGTTCAGGTAGCCGCCCACAAGATTCATCAGCCGGGCCACCGCCGTTTGCGCGGGGGGCCAGCTTTTGCCCATGGTGCTGCCGAGCGCGCCGGTGCCGTAGTTGAGATAGACGGATTCGTTTCCGTAGGTGTCGATGGCGCCGCGCAGCCGTTTGCCGATTTCGGCGAAGGCTTCGTCCCAACTGATGCGCTCGAACTTGCCTTCCCCGCGTTTGCCGATCCGGCGCAGGGGGTAGGGAATACGTTCCTTGGCATACACGCGCTGGCGCATGGAACGCCCGCGCGGGCAGGCGCGGAGCTGTTGCAGACCGTATTGGTCGTCGCCGGTATTGTCCGTTTCTATCTGGGTGATGACGCCGTCGCGCACATGCACGCGCAAGGCGCAACGGCTCCCGCAATTCACATTGCAGGAGTTCCAGAGGATTTTCCCCTCTCCCGTGCCCGCTGGGACGGAAGGTTCGGCCAGGGCCTCACCCGCGTTGAAAATTTGTATGGAAAACGGGAAGAACGCCGATGCAAGCACAGCGGTTCCTCCCTTGATGACATCGCGCCGCTTCAAGACATCTTTTTTTTCTGATGACTTGCTGTCTGGCATGGTACCTCCGCAAAATTCGGTACAGTTTAGAGGGGGCCTCGCCAAAGGACGAGGCGGGTCCTCCTCTTTGATACAAGCATTACCGTCCATGCGGGGGGGCGTCCAGGCTTTTGTGGGGGAGATGATCGCCTTATGGTTCCGGCTTCCGCAGCGGCGCGAACCCCGCTTCATGGAATTTGCCGTCACACGAAACAGAGCCCCGCGCGGGAGTTTCGCGCGGGGCTCTGTTCCGTGACCGTGTTCAGAGTAATTTTTACAGCGCGGGCCGCCCGATGCCCGGCAGGGCCCGCTCCAGGGCATGCCCGATGCCCAGAAGGCGGGCTTCGCCGAAGGCCGGGCCGATGAGTTGCAGGCCCACGGGCATCTTGCTTTCCGCGCCCAGGCCCACGGGCAGGGACAGGCCGGGCAGGCCCGCCAGATTCAGGGACAGGGTGTAAGCGTCCATGAGGTAGGCTTGCAGCGGATCGGCGGCATGGCTGCCCAGATCCCAGGCCGTCACCGGCGAGACCGGAGCGCAGAGGACGTCGCACTGTTCCAGGGCGGCCAGGTATTCGTCGCGTATCAGGCGGCGCACCTGAGCGGCCTTGCGGTAATAGGCGTCGTAATAGCCGGAGGAGAGCACATAGGCTCCGAGCATGATCCGGCGTTTGACCTCCTGGCCGAAGCCCTCGGAACGGGATTTGACGTAGAGCTCTTCCAGATTTTTCACGTCCGGGGCGCGGCGGCCGTAGCGCACGCCGTCAAAGCGGGCCAGATTGGAGCTGGCCTCGGCCATGGCGATGATATAGTAGGTGGCGATGGCCGCATCGGTATGCGGCAGGCTCACTTCCACCGGTTCCGCGCCCAGCTCCCGCGCGCGCGCAATGGCCGTTTCGCAGGCCGCGCGCACTTCCGGGGCCAGCCCGTCGCCGAAGAATTCTTTGGGCAGGCCCAGACGCACGCCCTTGAGGTCCGCGCCGTTCCGGGGCAGGGCCGCCGCGTAGTCTTCCACGGGCCGGGGATCGCAGGTGCCGTCGCGCGGGTCGTGTCCGGCGATGACCGAAAGCACGCGAGCGCAGTCTTCCACCGAGCGGGTCAGGGGACCGATCTGGTCCAGGGACGAACCGTAGGCGATGAGCCCGTAGCGGGACACCCTGCCGTAGGTGGGCTTGAGCCCCACGCAGCCGCAGAACGAGGCGGGTTGGCGGATGGAGCCGCCCGTATCCGTGCCCAGCGAGGCGAAGCACTGCCCGGCCGCCACCGAGGCCGCCGAACCGCCGGAGGAGCCGCCCGGCACCTTGGCCGTGTTCCAGGGGTTGCGGGTTTTCTGGTAGGCGGAATTTTCCGTGCCCGAACCCATGGCGAATTCGTCCAGGTTGGCCTTGCCCAGCAGCACGGCTCCGGCCCGGCGCAGCTTTTCCACGGCAAAGGCGTCGTAGATGGGTACAAAACCTTCCAGAATATGCGAACCCGCAGTGGTGGGCAGCCCTTTGGTGGACAGGGCGTCCTTGACGGTCACGGGCACGCCCCAGAGCGTCTGGGCCGGGTCCGGCCCGGCCGCGTCCAGCTCACGGGCGCGCGCCAGCGCGCCCTCCGCGTCCACGCGCAGCATGGCGGCAATCCGGGGTTCCGTGGCCTCCATGCGCGTCAGGCAGGCCCGCGCGGCTTCCACGGCGCTGATTTCCTTTTTCTGCAAAGCCCCGGCAACGGCCGTGAGCGAAAGCGAACAGATCTCGGTCATGTAACTGTCCTTATACGATTCGTGGGACGATGAAGTATTCCCCGTCCGCTTCCGGCGCGTTGGCCAGCACTTCCTCGCGCGAGCGCCGGTTGACGGCCCGGTCCTCGCGGCCCTCGGCCGCGTGCTGCACCGGGCTGTACAAGGGGTCCACATTCTCGGTGTTCACCTGTGCGAGCACATCCATGTAGCCCAGAATGTCCCCGAACTGGCGGGCGAAGAGTTTCTGTTCCTCGTCGCTGACGCGCAGCCGGGAAAGCGCGGCCATGTGCGCCACTTCCTCCCGGCTGATGTTGTTAGGTTCTGCCATGACCAATCCTTATTCCGTGTTCGGTCTCAGCGCCGCGTGGGCAGGCGCAGTTTGTACGAAGGTTGCGGGGTGCTGCTCAGGGGCAGCGCCGACGGCGTCGCGCCGGGTTGGACCGTTCCGCTCTGGTCCGGCGTCTGCCCGGCGGCGGGCGGCAGGCCGGGCACCAGGGGGTTGCCCTCGGCGTCCACGGCGGGCAGGCCCTGCATGCGCAGCGCGGCACGTTGCAGCACGGCGGCGCGGGTTTGCTGGAACTGCCCCAAGTCCAGCGGCGTCATGCCCGAGGGCGAGGCCTGGAAGATGAAGAGCTGCTGGTGGGCCACGCCCGCGCTGTCCCAGGTGATGGGGGCCATGGCCCGGATCATCTGCGCGGCGCGCCCGGCCCTGGCGGTGATTTCCGGCGCGCTCAGGCGTGAATTCAGCCCCAGGTTGACGGCGAAACGGGTGAAATCATAGCCCAGGGCCACCCAGAAGTCGTTGCCCGGCGCCTGCAGGGCGCGCGGGGCACGCGCGGCGTTCCACGCGCCGGGAAACACGGCCAACGCGTATTTTTCCGCATTGGGCACTATCTTGCCGGACAGGCTCTGCTCCCAGAGGGTTGTGCCCAGCAGCACCAGGCGGTCTTCTCCGTTATAGAGCAGGCTGGTTGTCAGCATGTCCATGCTTTTCCAGGAATCGGGCAGGAAGAGGGCCTCAAAGGCGGTCTGGGGCACGGGCGTGCTGCTGCCCTCGGCCTGGGTGGCGTTGATCAGCGGGGCCACGGCGGTACTCCAGGAACTGACGTCCGCCGGATCATAGGAGGCCTTGTGCAGCACCATGTTCTGGCCGGCGAGGCTCTGCTCCAGCATGCCGGTCATGCGCGCGCCGTAGGCGTCCGTGGGATAGAAGGCCCCGTAAGTGCGGATGTTCAGATCGTTTGTGGCAAAGCTGATCAGGGCGTCGATCTGGTCCTGCGGGCTGGGAAAAAAGCGCCAGGCCCGCGCGCCCTCGTCGCCCTGCTCCAGACTGGGCAGGAAGGTGAAAAAGGCCCGTTGGTCCACGGCTCCGGCGGAACGGGCCTGAGCATAGTTGCGGGCCTGCAGCGGTCCGCCCACCACGGCGCATTCCGGGGGCAGGGCCGACAGCCTGCTCAGCCAGTCCGGGGCTTCGGTATTCACGGTTTCCAGACGTATCTTGATGCCGTCGGCGGCCAGTTCCTGACGGGCCAGACCCGCGCCTCGGCTGATCTTGCCGCCGATGGGCGCGTACGGGCCCGAGGCGGGCAGGGCCAGGACCACACAGGGGCCCTGGGCCGCGGCGGGCGTGGCGGGCCTGATCTGCGCGGCATCGCGTTTGCCGAAGGGCATCTGGCAGGCTGCCAGCATGAGCAGCGCGGGCAGGACAAGGGACAGCCGCAGGAAAGCCTGGCGGGGGAAGAACATTGGTTGGACGGACATACGCGCTACCTGCCTGTCCGGTATGAAGGCTGCTTGTGCGGGTCGCCGGGGCCTGAATCAGGGCGCGAATCGGGACGCGGCGCATTGGAGGCCTGTCCCGGAGTATGCGGCGGCCGGGGCTGATCCGGGCGGTGCTGCGGCGCCTGATGAACCTGAGGACGCTGCGGCGCGGGCCTATGGGCGGCCGGAGGATGCCCGTCCGGCGGGGGCGGGGGCCCCTGGCGGCAGGCGGCCAAGCTGAAAAAGGCCGCGATCAACAGGGCAGGGGTACAGAAACGCAAAAAATGACGCAGGCTACGCATGGCGGCTCCTCCGGAAATAAAAAAGGCCTGACCTTTTACGGTCAGACCTTTTTAGTACAGCGGAAGCCTACTGGCAAGCCGGGCAACCCGGCCTGAGCTTATTTCTTAACTTCGGTGTAATCGGCGTCCACCACGTCGTCGTTGCCGCCGG
The DNA here is from genome assembly GCF_001553605.1 of Desulfovibrio fairfieldensis. NCBI lineage: Bacteria > Pseudomonadati > Thermodesulfobacteriota > Desulfovibrionia > Desulfovibrionales > Desulfovibrionaceae > Desulfovibrio > Desulfovibrio fairfieldensis. Next base: position 2,672,633 of record NZ_CP014229.1, on the reverse strand, counting down.
CGGAGGAAGCGCCCGCTCCGGCGTCAGGGCCGGGCTGGCCGCCCGCGGCCCCGGCATTCTGCTGGGCCTGCTGCTGGTAGAGCTGCTCGGCCAGCTTGTGCGAAGCCTTGGCCAGTTCCTCGGTGGCATTCTTGATGGCCGTGGCGTCCTCGCCTTCCATGAGCTTGCGCAGAGAGGCGATTTTGCCTTCGATGTCGCTCTTCACGGCGGCGTCAGCCTTGTCGCCCAGGTCGGCCAGGGATTTTTCCGTGCCGTAGATCAGGCTGTCGGCATGGTTGCGGGCCTCAATGAGCTCCTGCTTCTTTTTGTCGTCGCTGGCGTGAGCTTCGGCCTCGCGCACCAGGCGCTGGATGTCCTGCTCGGACAGGCCGGAGGAAGCCGTGATCTTGATGGACTGTTCCTTGCCGGTGCCCATGTCCTTGGCCGAGACGTTGACGATGCCGTTGGCGTCGATGTCGAAGGAGACCTCGATCTGCGGCACGCCGCGCGGCGCCGGCGGAATGCCGGTGAGGTCGAAGCGGGCCAGGGTCATGTTGTCATTGGCCATGGGCCGTTCGCCCTGGAGCACATGGATAGACACCGAGGGCTGGTTGTCCGCCGCCGTGGTGAAAATCTGGCTCTTGCGCGTGGGGATGGTGGTATTGCGCTCAATAAGCTTGGTGAACACGCCGCCCATGGTTTCAATGCCCAGGGAGAGCGGCGTCACGTCAAGCAGCAGCACATCCTTCACGTCGCCGGTGAGGATGCCGCCCTGGATGGCGGCGCCCATGGCCACGACTTCGTCGGGGTTCACCGAGCGGTTGGGCTCCTTGCCGAAGAATTTGCCCACCACCTGCTGGATCAGAGGCATACGGGTCATGCCGCCGACCAGGATGACTTCGTCGATCTGGTTGGGGTCAAGGCCGGCGTCGGTCAGAGCCTTGTTGCAGGGCTCAATGGTACGATCCGCAAGATCGCTGACCAGGGATTCCAGCTTGGCCCGGCTGAGCTTGATCAGAAGATGCTTGGGGCCGTTCTGGTCGGCGGTGATGAAGGGCAGGTTGATCTCGGTCTCCATAGCCGTGGACAAGTCTTTCTTGGCCTTTTCCGCGGCTTCCTTCAGGCGCTGGAGGGCCATGCTGTCCTTGGACAGATCAATGCCGTTTTCCTTTTTGAATTCTTCCACCAACCAGTTGATGATGCGCTGGTCGAAGTCTTCGCCGCCCAGGAAGGTGTCGCCGTTGGTGGCGCGCACTTCCACGACGTTGTCGCCCACTTCCAGAATGGAAATATCGAAGGTGCCGCCGCCCAGGTCGAAGACGGCGATCTTTTCATTGGCTTTTTTGTCCGAACCGTAGGCCAGGGAGGCGGCCGTGGGCTCGTTGATGATGCGCTTGACTTCCAGGCCGGCGATGCGGCCGGCGTCCTTGGTGGCCTGGCGCTGGGCGTCGTTGAAGTAGGCGGGCACGGTGATGACCGCTTCGGTGACCGGCTCGCCCAGATAGGCTTCGGCGTCGGCCTTGAGTTTGGCCAGGATCATGGCCGAAATCTCGGGCGCGCTGTAGATGCGGCCGTCCACTTCCACCCCGGCGTCGTCATTGGGGGCCTTGGTGATGAGATAGGGGGAATGCTCTTTCCAGCGGTCGACTTCAGGGCTGTCGAATTTGCGGCCCATCAGGCGTTTGATGGCGAAAATGGTGCGTTTGGGGTTGGTCACGGCCTGGCGCTTGGCGATTTCGCCCACCAGCCGTTCCTTGTCGGTAAAAGCGACCACCGAAGGGGTGGTGCGGCCGCCTTCGGGATTGGTGATGCATTTGGGGTCCTTGCCCTCCATGACGTAAACGCAGGAGTTTGTGGTACCCAGGTCAATACCGATGATTTTGGACATATGTGTATCCTCCTCAGGGAAATATAAGTCTTGTCGAAATCATGTTTCCCGCGTCGCGGACGGCGTCGGCGCTCTCTTCCGTCAGGCTGCCGACGCGGGCGAATCCGTCTGTTCCGGGGCTGCCGGCGGACGTTGAAAAATACAAAGTTTCAGGCGGCCGTGCCGCGCGGAAAAGAATGTAAGTCCTTCTTCGGCCGCGTCCAGTGGCGGACGGAAAATTTTTACAAAAAAACCTGTTTTCCGTGGGGATTCCGTTGACTCGCTTTTCCATGCAATGCTAGTGATTTTTTTAACAATAGGGATTGGATTCCTACAAAGGAGGAGAGCATAATGGACTGCAACAGAAGGCATCTGCTTTGTGGACTTGGAGGGCTGGCCGTGGGGGGCGCCGTGGCGGGGCTGGTCGCTCCGGCTCTGGCCGCGCCGCAGGCCGCGCCCGCTCCCGGTGAGCGTTTCGCCCAGGTAGGCGGCGAGTTCGGCTGGCAGCCGCACAAACTCAATGCTGACGAATGCGCGCCCGTGGCCTATGAAGGCTACTGGCACAAGGGCTATGCCTGCGGTTACGGCGCGTTTTACGGCATCATCGGGATGATGGGCGAGAAATTCGGCGCGCCGTACAACCAGTTTCCTTTTACCATGCTGGAAGCCAACAAGGGCGGCATTTCCGACTGGGGGACCATCTGCGGCGCGCTCTACGGAGCGGCGGCGGCCTTTGCCCTGTTCTGGGGCCGCAGGGAGCGCACCCCCATGGTCAACGAGCTGTTCCGCTGGTATGAAACCACGGCCCTGCCCATCTACAATCCGGGCGACGCGGCCACGGGCTTCAAGGGAGCCCTGCCCACCGGCGTTTCGGATTCCGTGCTCTGCCACATTTCGGTATCCAAATGGTGTTACGAAAACAAGATTGAGGCCAGCAGCAAGCAACGCAGCGAACGCTGCGGCCGCCTCACCGCCGACGTCTGCCGCAAGGCCATTGAAATCATGAACGCCAAGATCGAGCAGGGCAAGAATTACAAGGGCACCTTCCCGATCCGGAAGGCCGTGGCCGGTTGCGGCGAATGCCACATGACCAAGGGCAACGAGGCCAACTGGAGCAAGGGCGTCATGGACTGTACTCCTTGCCACAGCGGCGGCAAGGCTGTGGCGGACAAGTTCAAGGACCACCCGTAGGAGAGGGATGCGGACCTCCGCGAGCGTCGGCACTGCCGACGCGACCCGAAAAGCGCAAGAGGCCGGAGCATTGCTCCGGCCTCTTGCGTTGCGCATTTTAATGATGTTGCGACAACCGTCGCGGGTCAGACAGCCGGAGCGGGGGATGCCTTGAGCTCGCGCGGCCCGTCTTCACTCTGCAGGGCGGCTGTTGTTTCGGTCTCCTCCACGCGGATTTCATTCAACAGTTCTTTGAGGACATGGGCCTGGTCCGTCATTTCCCGTACTTCCAGGGCGGCCTTTTTCATGGCTTCGGCCATGGTGGCGCTCAGGACGTTCACGTCGGAAATATGCCGGTTGATTTCCTCGGCGGCGGCGGACTGCTCCGTGGCGGCGGTGGCGATAGCCGCCGCGCGGCTGCTGGAATCCTCGGCCAGGGCGGAGATCTCTTCCAGCGAGCGGCCTGAATCCTGGGCCATGCCGGTCACTTCCTCAATGGCGGCCACGGCGTCTTCCACCGTGGTGGCGCTTTTGTCCGTACCCTGCTGGATGGCCTCTATGGCGGATTCCACCTCGCGGGTGGCGTTCATGGTTTTTTCAGCCAGTTTGCGCACCTCGTCGGCCACCACGGCGAAGCCGCGCCCGGCCTCGCCCGCGCGGGCCGCCTCAATGGCCGCGTTCAGCGCCAGCAGGTTGGTCTGGTCCGCGATGTCGCGGATCAGGGTGAGCACCGTGCCGATGTCGCGGGACTGCTGGTCCAGGCCCGCCATGTCCTGTTTCAGGCCCAAAGAGCGTTCCTGTACGGATTTGATGTTCTCGATGGTGCGCAGCATCAGGCCCGTACCGCCCTGGGCCCTTTCCTGCACCGAGACCGAGGATTGAGCCGCGCTTTCGGCATTGCCCGCCACTTCCAGCACCGTGGAGTTCATTTCCTCCATGGCAGTGGCGGTTTCCGCCATGCGCTCGGCCACCTGATCGCTTTTGACTTTGGTGTCGCCCAGTTGGGCGCTGAGGGCTTCGGCCGCGGCGTTGAGCCCGGTCACCACTTTTTTCAGGCGGGCGTTTACGGAAATGCGGGTGCGCCTGGAGTTGTCTTCCACCTGCTTCAGGCGCAGTTCCTCGGTGATGTCCACGCCCATCTCCACATGGCCCACGGGCGTGCCCTGGGGGTCGAGCAAATAGTGGATGACCATTTTCATGGCCTTGCCGTTGGGCATATGATTGATGACCGTATGCTGTCCCCGGCGCAGGCATTCAATGCCGCAGTTGGGCGTGTCGCAGAGATTGCCCTTGCGGGCCGAGCAATGCCGCCCCAGAATCTCGGCGGGCGAGGCCTTGCCCATGGATTTGAGCGCCGCCGTGTTGCAGAAGGTCCAGTGCATGTCCAGGTCCGTGACGGCCACGGAGTAGGGCATGCTGTTGAGAATGCTCTCGTACCAGTGGGTCTGCTGGCGCAGCTTGCCGACCATGTTCCGCAGGGATTCGGCCAGATGCCCGAGACAGTCCGCGCGGTAAAATTCCAGTTCCCGCTCTTCGCCCCGGCTTACGGCGTCGGCATAGGCCACCAGAGTGTAAATGGGACTGAGCCGACGATGGATGAACACGCCGCCCACAACCGCGATGAGCGCGATGAACAACAGGCTGTACAGCAGACTTTCACGCGCGGAGCTCGCGATCAGCTCGGTGGCCTCCAGGCTTTGCTGGAAACGCAGCAATTCATGGAAAGGTTGTCCCACCAGAGCGTAACCGATGACCAGCAGACCGGCCCAGGCCAGAAGCATGGCGACGACAAACGCAATAATGATTTTAGTGCTGAGCCGTAGACGCATGAAACCCCCTAGGCTGCTGTGGTCCCGGAAGCAAAGGCCGCTTGAAACGGCGGGATACGACATTTCATGTCGCCCGATCCGGCATGAAGCCCAAATAACATATCGCTGCCGATAAGTGCTTTTTCGGACATTGTCCGGAAAACATGATACCAAGGGAAGATTTTTTTATGAGTATGCGGCAGGAAGGCGCCCGCGTCCAGACAAGAGGCGTATTTTCAGGCGCTTTCTTTCAAAAGAGAACAAAAAAAGGCCTGGGCGAAATCGCCCCGGCCCTGGGATTGCCGATAATGATCAGTGGTCACGATATATCACGAACAGCCGGAATTCACTTCCGACCGGCGGATTCAGCTCGCGGCCGTATCGGCCCGATCCGCGCCCCGGGCGCGGATGGCGTCCAGAATGTCCTTGAGCACATGGGCCTGCTCGGCCATGTCCCGTACCTGGCTGGAAGCTCCTTCCATGGCTTCGGCGATGTCCGCGCTCAGATGGTTCACTTCGGAAATGTTGCGGTTGATTTCCTCGGAGGCGGCGGATTGCTCCGTGGCGGCGGTGGCGATAGCCGACACGCGACTGCTGGAATCCTCGGCCAAAGCGGATATCTGCTGCAGAGAATGCCCCGACTCCTCGCCCATGTGTCCGGCTTCCTCAATGGCGGCCACGGCGCTGTCCACGGTTGCGGCGCTTTGGTTGGTGCCCTGCTGGATGGCCTCAATGGCGGATTCCACCTCGCGGGTGGCGCTCATGGTTTTTTCGGCCAGTTTGCGCACCTCGTCGGCCACCACGGCGAAGCCGCGCCCGGCCTCGCCCGCGCGCGCCGCCTCAATGGCCGCGTTGAGCGCCAGCAGGTTGGTCTGGTCCGCGATGTCGCGGATCAGGGTGAGCACCGTGCCGATGTCGCGGGACTGCTGGTCCAGGCCCTGCATGTTATCTTTAAGGCTCTCGGACTGCTGCCGCACCGTCCGCAGGCTCTCGATGGTCTGGAGGACGAGGCGGTTGCCCTCATGGGCCTGGCTCTGCACGGACGTGGCGGCGTCGGCCGCGCCTGAGGCATTGCCCGCCACTTCCAGCACCGTGGAATTCATTTCGTTCATGGCCGTGGCCGCTTCGGCCAGGCGGGCGGCGGCCACTCCGGCCTGGTCCTTGACGCCGGAAAGCGAGGAATGCAGTGTCTCGGCGGTTTCGTTGAGCGTGCTGACCACGCCTTCCAGTTGCGCCACCATGGCGGCGCGGACCTTGGCGGCGGCTGTTTTGCTTTCCTGTTCCAGGCGGATTTTTTCGGTGATGTCCTCGCCGATTTCCACATGTCCGATGGGCGTGCCGGATGCGTCATACAGGTAATCCAGCGTGATCTGCATGGTCTTGCCGTTGGGCATATTGTTGATGACCCGCTTGTTGCCCAGGCGCAGCTGTTCGATGCCGCACTGGGGCGTGTTACAGATATTGCCTTTCTTTTCGGAGCAGTGCAGACCGCGTACTTCATCCATATGAGTTTTGTTCATGGATCTGAGCGAGGCCGTATTGCAAAAAGTCCAGTTCATATTCATGTCCGTGACCGAAATGGCCCAGGGCAGGGTGTTGAGAATGCCCGCGTACCAGTGGGACCGGCCGTCGCAGGTTTCGGCCATTGTCCGGATGGCTCCGGCAAGCGGCTTCAGGCTGCCGGAACTCTCCACATCCAGGCTGGCCGTGCTGTCGCCCGCGCCGACGGCCTGGGCGTACCGCAACATTTTTTTCAGAGGGGCGAGACGGTTGACAATGAACAATGAGCCTATCGCGGCCAGAAGCACGACGGCAATCAGGCCGGGAAGCAAGGCGGCGGCCAGGTCCGGGACCGGCAGGGCGTCGCCCAGGCAGATGCGGCCGCTGACGAACAGCGCCGCGCAGGACAGAATCAGGCCAAGGAGATGGGCAATGACCATGGTAGTACTAAGAGTGAAGCGCATACAGATTCCCTCAAGTGCTGGCCAGCAGGTGACACGGGATTGAACTACGACAGCAGGCGGGCGGAACCGCTTGTGAACCTCCTTTGGCATGGCACACTTTCACCGCGCGGGCATTTGCAAACTCGCGCGGCGGCGCCGTACCGGTTGACTGTTTCGGGATGTCTGGATCGGAAGGATAAACGAGACGCGTGCGCCGGAGCGGCGGCCACAACGTCTTCAGACGGAAGGCGGCAGCGCGTCTCTCTCTCTCTCTCTCTCTCTCTCTCTCTCTCTCTCTCTCTCTCTCTCTCTCGGCATTCTGCATAAAAGATGACAGCGCGCCGGACACGCACGTCGTCTTCGGATAGCAGCGGAAGGGAGTGGATATTTTTCATATAGAAAAACTATGTTATGGGTGGCGGCAAATAAGCTGCCGTGGCTCTCCGTTCATGCCGGAGTGTATTGGGTGCTTCAGATATTTTTTCGGCTGTTACTGATAAATCTTTATACGGAAGAGGATTTTTGGCAAGAAAAACACTCTTTGGGCCGGAAGCGTGCGGCGTCAGCCCACCAGCGCGGACAGCATGATCACCAGGCAGACGCCCGTGATACAGGAAACCGTGGCCAGGTTGCCGTTGCCCGAAGCATTGGCTTCAGGCACGACTTCTTCCACCACCACGTAAATCATGGCCCCGGCGGCGAAGGAAAGTGCCACGGGCAGCAGCCCGGCGGTGATGCCGGCGGCCAGCGCGCCCGGCACCGCGCCCAGAGGGGCGGTAAGCCCGGAGAGCACGCCGTAAAAGCAGGATTTACGCGCGGAAAAACCCTCGGCCCGCAACGCGGTGGAGACCACCAGGCCTTCGGGCACGTTTTGCAGCATGATGGAAAAGGTCAGCACCAGCGCTGTGGCCAGGCCGGAAGCCGCGCCCTGGGCGGCCACGCTTTCCGCGGCCGCCGCGCCGTAGCCCACGCCGATGGCCAGGCCTTCGGGGATGTGGTGCAGGGCCATGGCCGTGACCAGCAGGATGCTGCGCCGCCAACTGGTGGAAATGCCTTCGGCCGTGTCCTGCAACATATGGATGTGCGGCAGCACGCGGTCCAGACACCAGAGAAAGGCCGCACCCAACAGAAGACCGGACACAATGGGCACAAAAGTCAGACGGCCCAGATGCGCGGCGAGCTCAAGCGCGGGCTGCAACAGACCGAAAAAGGCCGCGGCCAGCATCATGCCCCCGGCCCCGCCCAACAGGCAGTCCATGGCCCGGCGCGAGAATTCGCGCCGGGTGAAGATGAGCGCCGCGCCCAGGCTTACGGACAACCAGGAAAGCAGCCCGGCCACCAGGGCCTGGAAAACGGGATGGGAAGCAATAGTCATGGATTCCCCCTGAATGTCCGCCCTCGCGCCGGAAGTTCAGTATCCGCAGTCGGGCGTATTTTCTTTCCGACCGAATGCATCCTTGAAACACTCCGGGGGATTACCGATTATATTTAGAAACGGTTCCTAGTGTCTAATTTGAAAAATTAGACACACAAAATCCGAAGGATTTTGCGGCGGCATAGCCGCCGTGAGTCAGCGAAAAACCATGTTTTTTCGCTGACGATCCTGCAAAAATTGAGAGCATAAATATGCTCGAAATTTTTGCAATCAGACACTAGAGATCCTGCCGGTATTGCAGGGACTGGCGCAGTGTTTCCTTGTCCATGTATTTGACCTCCGCGCCCAGGGGGATGCCCTGGGCCAGACGCGAAACACGGATCTGAGGAAAGCGCTTGCGCACCATCTGGCGGATGAAGGAGGCCGTGTTTTCCGCTTCCAGGGTCGCCCCCAGGGCCAGAATCAGCTCCGTCACCTCGCCCTCGTCCAGCCGCCGCGTCAGGCGGTCCAGATCCAGGCTTTCCGAATCCATGCGTTCCAGGGGGGCCAGCAGGCCGCCCAGAATCATGTACTGCCCCCGGTAAAAGCCGCCCTCGTCCAGGGTCAGCATGCTGTCCCATTCAGTGACCAGACAGAGCGTCTCGCGCGTCCGTCCGGCGTCCGCGCAGACGGCGCAGGGGTCCGTGGAGGACAGGCCGCCGCAGCGCGAGCAGAGGTGCAGATTGTCACGCAGGTCATGGATGCCCCGGCCCAGGCGGCGGGTTTCGGCCTCCGGCCACTTGAGCAGAGTCATGGCCGCGCGCATGGCCGATTTGGGGCCCAGGCCCGGCAGGCGCGCGAGCTGCTCCACCAGGGCCTTGAGCGGTTCGGGAATGCGGCTGTGCATGGGGGCCTAGAACACTCCGGGCAGCTTGATGCCGCCGGAAATATTGTTCATTTCGCGTTCCATGGTCTCGCGGGCAATGCGTCCGGCCTCATTGACGGCGGCCAGGATCAGATCCTGAAGCATTTCCACGTCGCCGCCTTCCAGGGCCTTGGGGTCGATGGTCAGCTTACGCAGCTCCTGCTTGCCGGAAACTTCGGCCTTGACCATGCCGCCGCCGCTGGCGGCTTCGTAGGAGCGCTCGGCCATTTCCTGCTGGAGTTTGGACAATTTGCTCTGCATGACCTGCGCCTGGCGCAGGATATCGTTCATATTCCGCATGTTCGTCTCCTCGGGGCTTCTTTATTTGATTTCCGTACAATGGGCAATGGAGGCCTTGAGCACCTCCAGGCAGGGTTGCAACTCGGGTTTTTTGCTGAACTCCTCAATGAGTTCGGCTTCACCGCGCGGCGGACGCGGGACAATAAGCTCCAGACGCGGCACGCCCGCGCCGAAAGCCGCCAAGGCCGCTTCAAGCACGGCACGCTGCTTCTCCAACTGATGAAGCAGAGTTTGGGCCTTGGGCGTCAGACGCAGAACGTCCCTCTGCCAGTCCACGCCCAGGCCCCGCAGCAGGTGCGGCGGGGGCGCGGGCCTCCCGGCGGCCTGCTCGGCCGCGCAAAATTCACAAAAAGCCTGCCAGTCCGGCTTGAAATCAGGCCAGGGCGCTGACCCGGCGTCCGGTCCTGCCTCCGTTGTTTCGGCAACCGGGGCGACGGTTGCGGGTTCCTGTTCCGCCTCGTGCGCGGCACGGGCCGAACAGGCCGTTGACGCCGAATCGGAAGCGGGCGTCGGCGCGGGCTCGGGGCCCTCCGCCTCGGCCGGGTCTGTCGCCGAATCTATTGCCGAATTTGTTGTCTGTTCCGTTGCCCGGCCTGTCGCCTGACCCTGCGCGGGTGCCGCGCCGCCATTTTCCATCGCACGGGGCCGGGAGAGCGGGCGCGTTGCGTCCGGCTGCGGCGGAACGGCCTGCGAAGGCGTCACGGATTGCCGGGGCCGTTCGGGGTGCGGGGCGTCGGCGAAATTCCCGCTTGCGGGCGCGGCCCGCATGGGCGCATCGGCCGGGACCGCGGCCGCGGGAGCCGCTTCCGGCAGTTTTTCCAACGGCAGCAACTGGGGCAGCAGCGCCAGGTTGAGCAACAGAAGCTCCAGGGCCGCCGCCGGCTCCGGGCTCTGGACGATGCCGCGCTGGGCGTCCAGGGTCATCTGCCAGGCCGCGTGCAGATGACCGGCGGAAAAACGCGGAGCCAGCTCCAGCTGGAAGGCCGCCTCGTCGGCGGGCAGGCGCAGGCTGGGCAGCACTGCGGAACCGCTCTGGCGCAGCAGAAAAAGATTGCGCAGGTTGCCGGCCAGCTCGCGCACGAAAAAGCCGATGTCCACACCCTGCTGGAGAATCTGGCGGGAAAGCGCGGCCACGGCGGCGCAGTCGCGTCCGTGCAGGGCTTCAAACAGCCGGCTGAACAACTCCTGCCCGGCCAGGCCCAGCACTTCGCGGGTGGCGGCCGTGGTCAGGCTCGCGCCGCCCAGGGCCAGGGCCTGATCCAGCAGGGACATGCCGTCGCGCACGCTGCCCGCCGCCCGCCGGGCCAGAAGACGCACCGCGCCTTCCTCAAACTCCGTTTTTTCCTTGCGCAGCACGGAACTGAGGTGCTCGGCCAGGGCGTCCTCGCTCAAGTGGCGGAACACAAAATGCTGGCAGCGGCTGACGATGGTCACCGGGAATTTGTGGGCCTCGGTGGTGGCGAAGATGAAGACCACGCGTTCCGGCGGCTCCTCCAGCGTCTTGAGCAGGGCGTTGAAGGCGTTGCGGGTGAGCATGTGGGCTTCGTCGATGATGAAGATCTTGTAGCGGCCCTCCATGGGCGCGTAGCCGATGGTCTCGCGCAGGGAGCGGGCGTCTTCCACGCTGTTGTTGGAAGCGCCGTCGATTTCAGTGACGTCCACATGCGCGCCCTGGGTGATCTTGCGGCATTGGGCGCATTCGTTGCAGGGCTCCGGACCGGGCGCGTGCTCGCAGTTGAGGGCCTTGGCGAAGATGCGGGCAATGGTGGTCTTGCCCACGCCGCGCGTGCCGCTCAGCAGATAGGCCGCCGCGGGCCTGTCTTCGGCGGCGGCGCGGGACAACACGGCCTTGACCATGTCCTGTCCGGCCACCTGGGCGAAGGTCTGGGGGCGATAACGCGCCGCAAGAGAAAGATGCTTCATGAAACCCTGTCATTGCCCAGGCGCGGCCGGACGGCGGAAAACGGCGTCCGGCCGCGCCTGAAAGCTGGGAAACAGTTTTTTACCCGTTACACGGTATAATGGTGCAGCCAGCCCGCATACTTGGGATTCTCGCCCTTGACCACTTTGAAGAATTCCTTCTGGAGGTGCTTGGTCACCGGACCGGCGTGGCCCGCGCCGATCAGGCGGTGGTCCAGTTCGCGGATGGGCGTGAGTTCCGCCGCCGTGCCGGTGAAGAAGGCTTCGTCGGCGATGTAGAACTCGTCGCGGGTGAACTGCTGCTCTTCCACAGTATAGCCCAGGTCGCGGGCCAGAGCCATGATGGACTGGCGGGTGATGCCGCCCAGAATGGAGGTCAGGGGCGTGGTTTTGATGATCCCGTCGCGCACGATGAAGATGTTTTCGCCCGTGGCTTCGGAGACGAAGCCGCTGGTGTCCAGCATGACGGCTTCGTCGAAGCCCTCTTCCTTGGCCTCGATCTTGGCCAGGATGGAATTGATGTAGTTGCCCGAGGCCTTGGCCTTGGACATGCAGGTGTTCACATGGCTGCGCGCAAAGGTGCTGGTTTTGACGCGGATGCCCTTTTCCAGAGCCTCGGCGCCCAGGTACGCGCCCCAGGGCCAGACAGCGATGATGGTCTGGACGGGATTGTTGCCGGGGTAAACGCCCATTTCGCCGTGGCCCACAAAGGAGAGCGGACGGATGTAGCCCTCGGGCAGCTTGTTGGCGGTGAGGGTTTCAATGCAGGCTTCGGCCAGCTGGTCGGCGCTGTAGGGCAGCTCCATGCGCAGGATCTTGGCGGAATTGAGCATGCGCTTGCAGTGGTCCTGCAGGCGGAAGACCGCGGAGGTGCCGTCGACACAGGCATAAGCCCGGATGCCTTCGAAAATGGCGCTGCCGTAGTGCAGGGCGTGGGTGAGCACATGAACCTGGGCCTGATCCCAGGGAACCATTTTCCCGTCAAACCAGATGAACTTCATTGTCTGCATGGCTAACCTCGTAAAGAGCCGCTGGGTGGAGCGCTGTGCCGGACCGGGCCTTTGCCCGCGCGGCCGCGCAAGGGCAAAAATTTACTGAAAAGCGGCGCGCATGGCAAGCATTGTCGGCGGCCCCGCCGGAACGGATGTGCCGCCGACGGACATTGCCCTCGGGGCTTGCGCGGGATATAGGCGGAATTATCATACCTTGAAAGATGCGGCGGCCACGCCGCGAATCCGGATTGCGGCATGAATTTTTACGGGAGCCCGACAGATGGAACCACAGGAACGAACCCATGAACTTGAAGAACGCGCCGCCGGGCTTGCCGACGGCGTGGTGGAAAAAATAGCTTCCTTTCCCCGGGAATACGCCCAGCATCAACAGTTTTTATATGATCTGAAGACCGAACTCATCGAGCTCTGCGCCCGGCCCGTCACGCGGCCCGGCGCCCGCGACGGCATTCCGGGCGACGACCTCAAGTGGGAGCTGGCCCGGAACATGCCGGACTTTTCCACCGAATCCCTGTACCAGAAGCGCTCTTCCTTTCTGTCCATGGGCGGCATCGTCTTTTTCGGCTATCTGCTGGGCGGCCTTCTGTCCACAGTGCTCGGCTGGCTGGGCATGGGCGGGGACATCATCCGGGTGGTCACGGTCTGGGGCATGTTCTACGTGTCCGAATATCTGTCGGCCAATCCCAAGGCGCGCTTCCGGCTGCTGGCTTTTCTGGGGCTCGGAACCCTGGCGAAATTCACTGTGGATTTGCTGACCGGCATGCTCCAGCTGACCTCCTGGGCCGGGATCAAACGGGCGGTCTTTGGAAGCGGGGGCGCGCCGGGCCTGCTGAAACGCTGGTATCTGCTGCTGGGGGCCGCTTTTCTGTTCGTTTTTCTGTCCAAAAAAGTCACCGCCCTGGACGTGACCGCTTTCAGGCATTCCCTGCGAAAACAGGCTGAGGAGCGGGTGCGCTTCCTGCTCGCCTTTTTTGAGGAGCTGGAACGCCTGGAGGCCGAACTGGCCGCGCTGCAACCCGGCGCGCATCCGGACCGGAGTTCCGTAAAATGCCCCAAAAGCGATTGTCTTCTGGCCCTGGACGTCATTGAGATGCTGGATTCCTTTGACCCGGACACCAGAAAATTTCTGACTGAAAAGCTGGCGGCCGTGGGCTATGTGACCGCCGCACCCGGGGCCGCTACGGACGAATACCTTGTCTGGAACGACGCGGAACACGGAAAATTCTACGATATGATCGGGCTGGTCCGGGACGGGGACCGCTGCCGCATTCTCAAGCGCGCCTATGCGGCGGATGAAAAGATCGTCAAGGGCTATGTGCAGCGGGAGACCGGGAGCGGCAAATGAAAATCATCGGCATTGATCTCGGAACCACCAATACCTATCTCTACGGCGTGGAAAAAGGGGACGCCGCGCCCGCGCCCGTGACGCTGCCGCGCATCAGCGATGAAAACGGCTGCATAGCCACGGTGGTTCTCTATCAGGACGACAAGCCATGCCTTATCGGCAATATCGCGGAGAGCGAGTACCACACCAACCGCGCCCGGCTGGCCTCGCGGACTCTGCGCAGCCAGTTCAAGCCCGAGATTGCCCACGGCGGCTCCGAGGCCATGCGCTGGATGACGGATTTCCTGCATGAGCTGCGCGCGGCCCTGCCCGACGGCGTGCTGGAGCCGGACACCCGCGTTTATGTGGGCACGCCATCCCGGACCAGGGAGGATTTCGGCCTCAATCTGGCCCAATGCTTTGTGCGCGCGGGCTGGCCCAGGCCCACCTTCGTCAGGGAGTCGGACGCGGCCATGATCTCCTGCCTCCAGTCCGGAGCCATCGACATTGACGACATCGAAAACGAAGTGCTCATTCTGGATTTCGGCGGCGGCACCTGTGACTTCACCCTCCTCGAAAGCATGGACGTGCTTCAGAACGACGGCGACCCGCTGTTCGGCGGGCGTTTGTTCGACGATCTGCTGTTTCAGGTGTTTTGCCGGGACAACGCGCTGTTCCGGGAAGAATTGCCCGGCTCCGGCTGTGAATATTACATCCACTGGATTCAGTGCAAAGCCGAGAAGGAGCGTTTTTCAGACGCGGCGGCGCGGGATGAAAATTGCAAAGTCAGCCTGCATGCCTCGTGGCGCGACGCGCACGGAATCAGAAAAGACGCCTATATCCATGACTACACGCGCGAAGCGTTCATCCGCGATGCGGAAAATTACACAGCCACGGACGGCCTGCTGGCCATGCTCGGCCGGTATGCCGACAGGGGCGGCCTGAGCCCGCAGGCCCAGGATATGCTGCGGGGCAAACAGATCGGCCTGCTTTCCTGGTTCAGGAGCATTCTGCATTCCATCCGCGATCACCGGCATATTTCAAAGGTCATTCTCACGGGCGGCAGCAGCCGCTGGTTTTTCGTCAGGGACATGGTGAAAGAGGTGTTTCCCGCCGCGAGCTGCGGCATGAGCGGGCGCACCTATGAGGACATTGCCTACGGGCTTGCCCTTTACCCGGTGCTTTCCGAGTCGCATGCCGCTGTCCGGCTGCTGCTGGAGGAAAAGGCCGGAGCCTTTGCGGACGAGGCCTGCGCGTTCGTGCAACGGATTTTCGCCAAACACGCCCGGCTTGCCGTGCGCCTGTGCACGGAACGGATCGTGGACCGGGACATCATGCCCGTTCTGGAAGAAGCTCAGAAAACCCGGAAAACCGTGGAGCAACTGGAGCAGGACTTTGCGGACAATATCCGGAACGACGCGGGGCTGCTGGCCATCATCGAGGAAAAAAGCGAAACGCTGCGCGCGGAAATCGAATACGAATTGCGGCAGCGTTTCCGGGCCTGGCTGCGGCGGAACGGCGTTTTTCTCGTGCCGCGCGTTGACTTTCCCGCGCGGGCGCTCAGCAGGGATTTTTTCGATGCGATCAGCGTCAAGGTGTCGCGCCTGGGCTTTCTGAACATTATGGATTTCATGGCAACGGCGGTACTGCCGGGCATCGCGGCCTATGCCGTGGCCGGGGCCATAGCGCACACGGGCGAGGCCGTCTCCGCCGTGCTGGGCGGAAGTCTGGCTTTTGCGGGCACCTGGGGCCTGGGCAAAGTGGCCAAGAATTTTTTGTGGAAGCGGAAACTGCCCAAATTCTTTCTCACGGAAAAGAACCGCCGGAAGATCATTGAAAAAAACAAGGCCTATATTGAAGAGGCCCTGGGCAAGGCTTTTGCGGAAGTTCAGGACGGCCTGGCCGACGAGACGGAACGCAAAATCCGGCACGCCCTCTCCTCCATGCTGGCCCGGCTGACGGTGCTGAATCAGGTGCGTTGCGCGCGGCCGTAGGGGCGGCCCCGCGCGCAGGCCAGGCGCATCCAAAAAACGAGCCACGTCATACCCAATTCAATTTATTCAATATATTGATACTCATAATGACTCACCTTTTCAGAATTGGGCAACGCCACCTTGACTCCGCCGGAGCGCAGGCGGATGGCTGGTGTCGGAAGAATCCGGAGAAGAATAAGATTTTCGCGCGCTGCCAAGGAAAACGCCGTTTTTTGCGCGCAAACCGACCGGAAGGCGGCCCAAAGGGCCGTGCTCGTTGGCGAGCCGGGCGAGCCTTACAGGCATCGAGAGCAGAGCTGTACTCAGGTACGTGAGCAGCAAAAAAGCGGCGGATGACGCAGGCGGCGCACGAAAGGCTGTTTTTCCCGGATAATCCCGACATGCAACGATGACAGGGTATATGCAAATGAGGTGTGTTTGCGCGGTCCCGCGCGTGGAAAAGCTCTGGCCCGCCGGGGCGGCATGGCGTATGCTCCGGCGCACTGCAAGCATACTTCACAGGCGGAGCGAGCATGAAAGCAAGCACAGTACTGGGCATTGACGCGGGCGGCACCCATACCGACGCGGTGCTGATCACCGGCCACGGGGCGGATCTGCGCCTGGCGGCCTCGGCCAAGGTCAAAACCCGCCATGACGATCTGCCCGCCTCGGTGCGGGAAGTGCTGGCGGCTCTGGCCGGAGAGCCGGGAAGCGACGGCGCGGCGGCCCTGGCCGCCGTGGAGCGCGTGACCCTGGGCACGACCCTGGCGGTCAACGCCCTGGTGCAGGGCCGGGCCGGCACGGTGGGGCTGGCGCTTTCCGCCGGGCCGGGCCTGAACCCCGCGCGCTTTGCCCTGGGCGAACATGTCTGCGTGGCGCCCGGCGGCCTGGACCACCGGGGCGTGGAAGTGAGCCCCCTGCAAACGGACGGCCTGGCCCGGCAGGCGGCGGCCTGGCGTGACGCGGGCGTGGCCGCCGTGGCCTGCGTGGGCAAATTTTCGCCGCGCAATCCGGCCCATGAGCGCGTCATGGGCGCGGCAGTGGCCAAAGCGTCAGGCTTGCCCGTCACCCTGGGGCACCGGCTCTCAGGACGGCTCAATTTTCCCCGCCGGGTGGCCACGGCCTATTACAACGCGGCCGTGCAGCGCCTGCACAACGCTTTTCTGGACGCCGTGGAGGCGGCCCTGGCCGACGCGGGCATCCATGCGGCCACCCGGCTGCTCAAGGCCGACGGCGGCGCGGTGCCGGTATCCCTTTCGCGGCGCGAGCCGGTGCAGTCCATTTTGTCCGGCCCGGCGGCCAGCGTCATGGGCGTCATGGCCCTCTGTCCGGAAGCGGGGCGGGGCTGCTCCCTGCTGCTGGACATGGGCGGCACCACCACGGACATGGCCCTGTTCGCCGACGGCTCGCCGGTGATCGACCGTGACGGCATGTTGTTGCAGGGCCGCCGCACTCTGGTGCGGGCTCTGGCCTCGACGTCCATCGGCGTGGGCGGGGATTCCCTGCTCACCGTGGAGGGCACGGGCGCGGCGACGCGCGTGCGGACAGGCCCCCTGCGCGAAGGCCCGGCCATGGCCTTCGGCGGCGTTCGGCCCACCCTGCTGGACGCGCTGAATGCGCTGGACGGCAACAGCGCCTCCGGCGACCGGGGCAACGTGGCCGCCTCGCGCGACGGCGTGGCGGCCCTGGCGGTCTTGTGCGGCCTGGAACCCCGCGTCCTGGCCCAAAAGGCCGTGGACGACGCCCTGGCGCGGGTCACGCGGGCCGCACATGAACTTATCGACGCGGTCAACGCGCGGCCCATCTACACATTGGCCGCGCTCAAGGCCGCGCGCGAGGCCCGCCCCGACCGGATCTGGCTGGTGGGCGGCCCGGCGGACTGCATCCGCGAGCGGCTGGCGGCGGCCTTCGGCCTGCCTGTGGCCAGCCCGCCGCACGCCGCCGTGGCCAATGCCGTGGGCGCGGCCCTGACCCTGCCCACGGCCGGGCTGGAAATTTACGCGGACACGGGCCGGGGCCTGCTGCGCGCGCCCGCCCTGGATCTGGAGGAGCGCATCAACAAGGGCTTTACTCTGGACGCCGCCGAGCGCCGCGCCGGGGAACTGCTTGAGGCCCACCTGGCCGCCGAGGGCGTGCCGGATGCGGCCGTGGAAGTGCTGGAGGCCGACCTTTTCGCCACCCTGGACGACAGCGGCTACGGCTCCAAGGACATCCGGGTGGCCTGCCAGGTGGTGCCGGGCATTGCCGGGAGGTTATAGGGGAAGCGCATGACCGCCTCGTATATTCTGGCTCTGGACCAGGGCACCACCAGCTCGCGGGCCATTCTGTTCGACCGCCGGGGCCGTATGCTCCAGGTGGCGCAAAAAGAATTCACCCAGATCTATCCACGGCCCGGCTGGGTGGAGCACAGCCCGGACGAGATTTTCGACACCCAGGCCCATGTGGCCCGCGACTGCCTCAGGCAGGCCGGGGTGCAGGGGCATGAGCTGGCCGCCGTGGGCATCACCAACCAGCGGGAAACCACCGTGGTCTGGGACCGGGCCGGCGGCGCGCCGGTGTATAACGCCATCGTCTGGCAGGACCGCCGCACCGCCGCTGTCTGCGACCGGCTGCGTGCCGAAGGCAAGGCTGAAATCATCCGTCAAAAGACCGGCCTGGTGCTGGACGCCTATTTCTCCGGCACCAAGATCGGCTGGATTCTGGACAACGTGCCCGGCGCGCGGGCCAGGGCCGAGGCGGGCGAGCTGCTCTTCGGCACTGTGGATTCCTGGCTGATCTGGAATTTCAGCAAACGCGGCGCGCACCTCACCGACCCCTCCAATGCCAGCCGCACCCTGCTGTTCAACATTCATACCGGCCAATGGGACGACGAGCTGCTGGACCTGCTGGGCGTGCCGCGCGCCATGCTGCCCGAGGTGGTTCCTTCCTCCAGCCTCATGACCCGCGTCCATCCCGAGTTTTTCGGCCACCCCGTGCCCGTGGCGGGCGCGGCGGGCGACCAGCAGGCCGCCGCCTTCGGCAATGCCTGCCTGCACGAGGGCATGGTCAAGAACACTTACGGCACGGGCTGTTTCCTGCTGCTGAACACCGGCGCGCGGCCCAGGGAGAGCCGGAACAACCTGCTGGCCACCGTGGCCTGGGAAACGCCGCGCGGCAGAAGTTATGCCCTGGAGGGCAGCGTTTTCGCGGGCGGGGCCGTGGTCCAGTGGCTGCGCGACGGCCTGGGCTTCATTCGGGATTCGTCAGAAATGGAAGGGCTGGCCGCCAGCGTGCCGGACAACGGCGGCGTCTATCTGGTGCCCGCCTTCACGGGCCTGGGCGCTCCGCATTGGGATCAGTACGCGCGCGGCATCCTGGTGGGCCTGACCAGGGGCACGGAGCGCGGGCACATTGCCAGGGCGGCCATTGAGGCCATCGCTCTCCAGACGCTGGACGTCATGGAGGCCATGCGGGCGGATGCCGGTCTGGATCTCAGCCTGCTGCGCGTGGACGGCGGGGCCAGCCGCAACAATATGCTCATGCAGTGCCAGGCCGACCTCACCGGCGTGGGCGTGGAACGCCCGGTGGTTACGGAAACCACGGCCCTGGGGGCCGCCTGCCTGGCGGGTCTGGCCGTGGGCTTCTGGCAGGACGAGCAGGAAGCGGCCTCCCTCTGGCAACTGGACCGCCGCTTTGAGCCAAAAATGCCTGAGGAGCGGCGCGCCGAGCTGCTCCACCACTGGTGCCGGGCCGTGGAGCGCTCCCGCCGCTGGATCGAGACCGAGGAGTGAAGCCCGCATGCGGATAGTTCTTTTTGAGCCCGAAATCCCTCCCAATACCGGCAATGTGGCCCGGCTCTGCGCTGCCACCGGTACGGAGCTGCACCTCATCGAACCCCTGGGCTTCAAGCTGGAAAACCGCTATCTCAAGCGCGCCGGTCTGGACTACTGGCCCAATGTGCGCCTGTTCACCTGGCCGGACTGGCGGGCCTTCGCGCAACGTCCCGGCAGGCCCGCGGCGGAGCGCTGGGTCATGACCTCGGCCAAGAGCCGCCACGGCAGCGCGCCTGTGCAGCATTTCGCCTTCCAGCCGGAAGACAGCCTGATCTTCGGCCCGGAAACGCGCGGCCTGCCGCCGGAAATGCTGGACGCCTCGCCGCATCATGTGCGCATCCCCATGCGTGAGGGCGGGGTACGCAGCCTGAATCTCTCCACCTCGGCGGGCATTGTGCTGTATATGGCTCTGGCCGCCAGCGGCCTGCTGGAACAATGGACCTGAGCCTCCTGCGGTCTTTGTTCCCGTACTCGGTGTGGGACTGCTGGTGGCTGGCCCCCGTGGCCCTGTTGCTGGATCTCCGGCTGGGCGATCCCGCCTTGCCCTGGCCGCATCCGGTCTGTTTCGCGGGCCGTCTGCTGGGCCGCCTGGAAGGCCCGGCCCGGCGCTGGATGCGGCGCGGCGGCGCGGCAGGCGAAAAACGGCGCGGGCGGCTGGCGGGGCTGGTCTGCCTGTTTTTGCTGACCGGCGTGAGCGGCCTGGCGGTCTGGCTGCTGATTTCGCTGCCGTTGCTGGGAGTGCTGTCGGCCGTGTATCTGGCCTGGGCCGGACTGGCCATGGGCAGCCTGCTGGATACGGGCAGGGAAGTGTTGCGCCGGGTGGAAACATACCCCGAGCCTGAAGCGCGCGAGGCCCTGTCCCGGCTGGTCAGCCGGGATACCGGCCGTATGGACCGCCCGCTGATGCGCAAGACCCTGGCTGACACCCTCTCGGAAAATTTTACCGACGCGCTGCTGGCCCCGTTTTTCTGGCTCTTGCTGGCCGGTCCCGTGGGCCTGTGGATGTACAAGGCCGTGAGCACCGCGGATTCCATGTGGGGCTATCTGACGGAGCACTGGCGCTGGCTGGGTTGGGCCGGGGCCCGCGCCGACGACTGCCTGGCCTTCATTCCCGCGCGCCTTTCCGTGGGGGCTTTACGGCTGACGGATGTTCTGCTGCGCTGTCTGAGGCCCGCAGCGCGGATCTGGGACGGTTCATGGCCGGGCTTCCGGGTGGTGGCCCGGCATGCGGTGGGCATGCCCAGCCCCAATTCCGGCTGGTCCATGGCCGCCTGCGCCTGGCTCTGCCGGGCGCGCATGGCCGGGCCTTCGGTCTATTTCGGCGCACTGGTGGACAAGCCTTGGCTGGGACCGCCGCGTGAATCCGCCGCCCCCTGGGACCGCGCCCGCCTGCTGGCCTTGTGCGCGCTTATGCGCTATAGCGCCCTTTACGGCGGCCTGTCGCTCTGGCTGGCCTGTCTCTTACTCCGTTTTTTCTTTGCCTGAAGGATGCTCCATGTTGCTGGCCGTATTGTATGCCTTTTGTCTGGCTGTGGGCTTTCTGACCGGGGCCACCGGCGTGGGCGGCGTGCTGGTGCCGCCCGCCCTGGTGCTGTTGAGCGGGCTTGAAACCCATACGGCCATGGGCACGTCCTTGGCCGCCATGTTTTTTCTGACCCTTCTGGGCACCTGGATGTTCTGGCGGCTGGGCCTGATCCGCTGGCGCGAAGCCCTGCCCCTGGTGCTCGGCGGCGGTCTGGCGGGCTGGCCCGGCGCCTGGTGCAACGCCCGTCTGGACGCCGGGCCGCTGATCTACATTCTGGGCGCGGTTATTGTGCTGGCCGGGCTGTGCGCCCTGCGGCCGCCGACGGCCCGCGACAAGGGCAATCTCTTCTGGCATGGAAAGGCGGGCCTGTTCGGCATCGGCGCGGCCACGGGCTTTGTGGCCGGGCTCACCGGCGTGGGCGGGGGGGTGCTCTCCGTGCCCTGGATGATCATTGTGGGCTATGCGCCGCTGACGGCCGTGGCCCTGTCCATGCCTTTCCAGGTGCTGGCGACCCTGTCCGGCTCCCTGGCCAACGTGACCGGGGGCTATCTGGATTACAACCTGCTGCCCGGCGTGACCCTGGCCTGCCTGTTCGGCTTCTGGCGGGGCGTGGCCGCGGCCCGGCGCATGTCGCCCCTGCTGCTGCGCCGGGCCATCGGCGTGGTCTGCTGCGCTTTGGGCGTTTTTTTGCTTGTGCGCCAGCTCATGTCTTAGCATACTCCAGCCATGAATATAGCCGCCGTATTCATCCGCCGTCCTGTCGCCACCGCCCTGCTCATGCTGGGCATGCTCTTTTTCGGCGTTACCGGCTACCTTTCCCTGCCGGTGAACCAGCTGCCCAACGTGGACTTTCCCACCATCCAGGTCATGGCCGACCTGGCGGGCGCGGACCCGGAAACCATGGCCGCCTCCGTGGCCACGCCCCTGGAAAAGGAATTTTTCACCATCGCGGGCATTGATTCCATTTCCTCGGTCAATGCCGTGGGCCGCACCCGCATCACCATCCAGTTCGCCCTGGACAGGAATATCGACGCGGCGGCCCTGGACGTGCAGTCGGCCATCGGTCTGGCCCAGCGCCGCCTGCCCACCAGCATGACCACGCCCCCCAGTTTCCGCAAGGTCAACCCGGCGGACATGCCCATTCTCTATCTGCGCGTTTCCTCGCCGACCCTGCCGCTGTACCAGCTCAACGAATACGCGGATACGCTCATCGGCCAGCGCCTGTCCATGGTGGAAGGCGTGGCCCAGGTGGTCATTTACGGCCAGAAGAAATACGCCGTGCGCGTGCAGCTGGACCCGGACGAGCTGGCCTCGCGCGGGCTGGGCATCGACGAGGTGGCCGACGCCGTGGCCGCCGCCAACTCCATGCTGCCCACCGGTTCCCTGGAGGGCGAGCAGCGGGCCAGCTCCATCAAATCCTCAGGCCAGCTGCTCAACGCCCGGGCCTTCCGCGACACGGTGGTGGCCTACCGTAACGGCGCGCCCGTGCGCCTGCGCGATCTGGGCACGGTGGAAGACAGCGTGCAGCAGGACAAACAGATCTCCTGGAGCAACGGCGGCGTGCCCAGCATCACCCTGGCCGTGGAGCGCCAGCCCGGCACCAACACAGTGCAGGTGGTGGACGCCATCCGCAAGCTGCTGCCCGCCCTGGAGCGCCAGGTGCCGCCTTCGGTCAAGGTGGACGTTTTTTACGACCGTTCTGAATCCATCCGCGAATCCGTGGCCGACGTGAAGTTCACCCTGGTGCTCACGGTTTTTCTGGTGGTGCTGGTCATCTTCATCTTTCTGCGCAATCTCCCGGCCACGGTCATTCCCAGCCTGGCGCTGCCCATGTCCGTGATTTCCACCTTCGCGGTCATGGCCGTGCTGGGCTACAGCCTGGACAATCTCTCGCTCATGGCCCTGACGCTCGCCGTGGGCTTTGTGGTGGACGACGCCATCGTCATGCTGGAAAACATCGTCCGCCACCAGGAAATGGGCAAGGACCCCCTCAGGGCGGCTTACGACGGCTCGGCGGAAATCGGCTTCACCATTGTCTCCATGACCATCTCCCTGGCGGCGGTCTTTATTCCCGTGCTGTTCATGGGCGGCATCGTGGGGCGGCTGTTCCGGGAGTTCGCGGTGGTCATCATCACGGCCATCCTCTGTTCCGGCGTGGTTTCGCTCACGCTCACGCCCATGCTCTGCGCCTATTTCCTGAAAGCCGGGCAGAAGCACAAGGCCGGATATGAGGGCATGTACGGCAGGCTGGAACGCATGTTCGACTGCCTGGCGGCGGGTTATGCCCGTTCGCTGGATTACGTGCTGCGCCATCGCCTGGCCGCGCTCGGCGCCTCCCTGGGCCTGCTGGTCCTGACCATCTGGCTGGGCGTGGTCATGCCCAAGGGTTTTCTGCCCGCCGAGGACATGGGCTTTCTGGTCGCCAGCACCGAAGCGGAGCAGGGTGTTTCCTTCCAGGGCATGGTGGACGCCCAGCACAAGCTGGATACCCTGCTGGAAAAGCAGCCCCATGTCTCCATGTTCAACTCCGTGGTGGGCATTGTGGGCTCCAGCCAGAGCATGAACAACGGCATTCTGCTCATGCACCTCAAGCCTCATGACCAGCGCCCGAACATCGAGACCGTGGCCCAGCGCCTGCGGCGGGAGCTGAACACCTCCCCGGCCCTGCGGGTTTTTGTGCGCGTGCCCCCGGCCATCAATATCGGCGGGCGCTCCTCCAAGGCTCTCTATCAGTATACCCTGTCCGGACCGGACATGGCGGCCCTTTACGACAGCGCCCAGAAGGTGGAGGAGGCCCTGCGCAAGCTGCCCGAAATCCAGGATGTGAACAGCGATCTGCAGCTCAAGAACCCGGAGCTGCGCGTGACCATCGACCGCAACCGGGCCGCCGCTCTGGGCGTGAGCCCGCAGCAGATTGAGCTGGCCCTGCAATCGGCCTACGGCTCGCGCGAGATCTCCACTATTTACGCGCCCACCAATGACTACAAGGTCTTTGTGGAACTACAGAAGCGCTTCCAGCAGGACAGCTCGGCCCTGTCCCGTCTGTACGTGCGCTCCAAAGACGGGGATCTGGTGCCTCTGGACACCCTGGCCAAACTCTCGCCCGGCGTGGGACCTATCGCCGTGAACCACAACGGGCAGTTCCCGGCCGTGACCATCTCGTACAATCTGCGGCCCGGCGTGGCTCTGAGCCAGGGCGTGGGGGCCGTGGAAGCCACGGCTCGGCCGTTGCTGCCCGACTCGGTGACCGCCGAGTCCCAGGGCACGGCCCAGGCCTTTCAGAATTCCCTTCAGGGCATGGGCTGGCTGCTGATCCTGGCCATTGTGGTCATCTATCTGGTGCTGGGCATCCTCTATGAGAGCTTCATCCATCCCCTGACTATTCTCTCCGGCCTGCCTTCGGCGGGTTTCGGCGCGCTGGCGACGCTCTGGCTGTTCGGCCTGGAACTGGATCTCTACGGCTTTGTGGGCGTGATCATGCTGCTGGGCATTGTCAAGAAAAACGCCATCATGATGCTGGACTTCGCGTTGGAGGCCCAGCGGCGCGACCCCTCGATCACGCCGCTGGCCGCCATTACCGAGGGCTGTCACGTGCGCTTCCGGCCTATCATGATGACGACCATGGCCGCGCTCATGGGCGCGCTGCCCATCGCCATCGGCATCGGGGCCGGGGCCGAGGCCCGGCGGCCTCTGGGCCTGGCCGTGGTGGGCGGGCTGTGTTTTTCGCAGATCGTGACCCTCTACATCACGCCGGTGTATTACTATTATATGGAAAAGTTCTCCCGCCGCCTGAACCGCAGCTACGGCGGGCGGTTCCATGACGGCGGAGCGGAGGCCAGAGCCGATTCCGGCGCATGATGCACGAGGTTACTATGAAAAAAATATATGTTCTTCTGCTGGCGTTGCTCTGCGCCGCCCCGGCCGGGGCCGCCGAGAGCACACGCTGTTTCAATGCCGACGGCCCCAAACTTTCCGTGCAGTCTGGCGTGGTGCGCGACGGACTGCGCCTTCTGCTGCGCGTGCCCGGACTCAGGGGGGACAATTTTCTGCGCGCGGCGCGCAACTACGTCAACAGCGAGTCGTCCTGGAAAGCCCCGCGAGGCTATACGATCACGCGCGCGGCCCTCAAAAACTGCGGCGCCGAACTTCTGCACAAGGACGGCGAGCCCCGTGAGCGGGCGGTTTTGCTGTTGCACGGCGGGGCCTATATCCTGAAACTTTCCAATATCTACCGCGGCATGGCCGTGCGCTATTCGCGCATGGCCGGGGATGCCGACGTGTTCAGCCCGGACTATCGCCTGGCCCCGGAACACGTCTTTCCGGCGGCCCTGGACGACGCCCTGGACGCCTGGAACTGGCTGCTGGCCCAGGGCTACAAGCCGGAAAACATTCTGGTGGTGGGGGACAGCGCGGGCGGCAATCTGGCTCTGGCCCTGACCCTCAGTCTGCGCGACGCGGGCAGGCCGCTGCCCCGCGCCCTGGTCTGCATGTCGCCGTGGACGGATATGACCGGCTCGGGCGAATCGCACATCAAAAATGCGGATATTGATCCCATTTTCGGCAACAATCCCGAATATATGCCGCCCAGGGACGGGGCCATGCCCAAGACCCTGCCCTTTATCTTGAGCTATGTGGGCAAGACAGACCCTAAAAATCCCTATCTTTCCCCGGTCTTCGCCTCCTACACGGGCTTTCCGCCCATGCTGATCCAGGTGGGCACGGACGAAATTCTGGAAAGCGACTCCGAAATCGTCTACCGGCATGCCGTGGACGCGGGCGTGGACGCCACCCTGACCCGTTATTACGGTTTGTTCCACGTTTTCCAGATTTTCGGGGACGCCCTGCCGGAAAGCAGGCACGCCTGGGAAGAGGTCAGACAGTTCATCGCCCTGAAATTTCTTGCCCCGCTGCCGCGATAACATGTCGACGCCCATGCCTGAAACGCCCGCTGCGCGCTGCCGCCGTTGCGGAGAATGCTGTCTGCGCGGCGGCCCGACGTTGATGCGCGAGGATGCCCCCCTGTTGGCAGGGGAGGGGGCTTTGCCTTTGGAGGCCCTGGTCTGCCTGCGGGCCGGAGAGTGGGCGCGTGACGACGCGCGCGGCGTGTTGCGGCCTCTGGACAGGGAACTGCTTAAATTGGCGGCCACGGGCGAGTCCGGCCATCCCTGGCGCTGTCTGTACTACAGGGACGGCGCGGGCTGCTGCATCTACGCCCGGCGTCCCGTGCAGTGCCGTGTTCTGCTCTGCGCGGACACCGCCCCCCTGGAGGCTTTGCTGGCCAACAGGCAAAGCCTGGACCGTTGCGCCGCCCTGGAGGTTTGGGCGGAGGCTTTGGCGGGTGCCGGGCCGGGGCTGCCGTCCGCCGCGCGCGCCTGCTGGCCGGAACTGGCCGGAGCCCATGACGAGGCCTGCCCGGCGGGCAAGGCTCTGGCCCTGGCGTCGGCTCTGGGCTTCCGGCCCCGCCTTGCGCCCGCTCCGGCCCCGCTCGCGGAGGAAGATCGGGAAGCCGCGCGCGCCGAACTGGCGGAGCTGGTCCGTTACGACGCCGCCTTCCGCGAACTCTGCGCCACGCGCGGCCGCGTGCCCGCGCGGGTGTTGCCTTTTCTGTTGGGCAGGCCGCTGGCGGCCCTGCTGTGGGACGTGGGCCTGCGGGTGGGATAAACAGCCTGGGCAATTGAATGGACAGAGCGAAAAAGAAAAATACTCTTGCGTCAGCCTTCCCGCAAAACCAGCTCCCCGCTCACTTGCCGACTGTCTCGGCCGCGTTCGCGGGAATGAGGAAAGAAGACTTACTTACGGACGCAAATGAATATCCGACGATTGAGGCATTCATTCGATCACCCTGCGGGACAAGCCGCGCCCGGTTGACAGAAGCCCGCCCCCGCCCTACCTTTGCCGCAACCAAATCCCGATCACGACAGTAACTTTACTAAGGATGTAGTCATGCCTTTGTGCAGCGTTGAAGAAGCCGTTGCCGACATCCGGCTGGGCAAAATGGTCATTCTGGTGGACGATGAGGACCGCGAGAACGAGGGCGACCTGACCATGGCCGCCGAACACGTCACGCCGGAAGCCATCAATTTCATGGCCCGTTTCGGGCGCGGCCTGATCTGCCTGCCCATGGCCCCGGAACTGACCGACCGCCTGCAACTGCCTCTGATGACCCAGCGCAACGGTTCGCGTTTCGGAACCAATTTCACGATTTCCATTGAGGCCCGCGAGGGCATTTCCACCGGCATTTCCGCCGCTGACCGCGCCGCCACCATCAAGGTCGCCGTGGCGGACAACGCCCGGCCCGAGGATATCGTTTCGCCCGGCCATGTCTTTCCGCTCCGGGCCAAAGCCGGAGGCGTGCTGTCGCGCACCGGCCAGACCGAGGGCAGCGTGGACCTGGCCCGCCTGGCGGGCCTCAAACCGGCGGCCGTGATCTGCGAGATCATGCGCGACGACGGCACCATGGCCCGCATGCCGGACCTGGAGAAATTCGCCGCCGAGCACGACATCAAGATTGCGGCGGTCCGAGACATCATCCGCTACCGTTTGGAACGCGGCCAGGTTTCCGTGCGTTGCGACGCGCACGCCCATTTGCCCAGCCTGTACGGCGACTTCACGGTCTATGCCTACGAGAGCGAACTGGAGCCCGGCACCCATCTGGCCCTGGTCAAGGGCGACATCAGCGGACCGGAGCCCGTGCTGGTGCGCGTGCACAGCCAGTGCCTGACCGGCGATGCCTTGGGCTCGTTGCGCTGCGATTGCCGGGGCCAGCTCGGCGCGGCCCTGCGCCAGATCGAACAGGAAGGGCGCGGGGTGCTGCTCTACATGCGCCAGGAAGGGCGCGGCATCGGCCTTGCCAACAAGATCCGGGCCTATGCCCTGCAGGACCAGGGCTACGACACGGTGGAGGCCAACCGCATGCTGGGCTTCCCCGACGACCTGCGGGACTATGGTACCGGCGCGCAGATCCTGGTGGATCTGGGCATCCGCAAGATCCGCCTGCTGACCAATAATCCCAAGAAAATCGTGGGGCTTTCGGGCTACGGCATTGAAATCGTGGAGCGCGTGCCCATCGAAATCGAATCCTGCCCGGAAAATGAAGCCTATCTGCGCACCAAGAAAGAGAAGATGGCGCATCTGCTGAGCGGCATCCGCTGCCATTAGGGGCTTTGGCACTATGCCTTTTTGCCCGCTCGCTGCGTTAGATGTCATCTGCTTTTTCAGTCGAGTACCAAAAGAGCACACTCCTTCAAAGCAGGCTTATCTTCCTTGCGGGCGAACAAAAATTCTATAGTGTCAACAGTCCCTGGTCTGTCTCTGGCCTGTCTGTTCCCGGCGCTGATTGTATTTCATGCCCGGATTTCCCATGGGAAATCCGGGCATGGCGTTTTTGAGCGTTTGCGGGTAACTAACAGACATGACGCGCGTTCCAGGGCACGGAGTGGAACGCGCCTACCGGGTCGAATGCCTGAGTTACGGCCCTGCATCCCGGAGGGAGGACCACCGGGAGAAAACAATGAAGATACAAGAGCTGATCAAAACCCAGTCCGAGCTGCTGTGGCGGTTCATGGGTTTCTTCCAGAGCCCCTTTCTGCGCGTGCTGCATGCGCTGGTGGTTCTTTTCGTCATCCTGCAGCTATGCAGCAGCACGTTGATGCGGGTAACGCCGGACGGAGCTTCCTGGACGGCTTGGTATCACATGCTGGAGGGGATGAGCCTGTGCGTTCTGGGCGTGATTGTCGCGGCCTACAGCCTGGGCAAGCACGGCCTGAAATATTTTTTCCCCTATCTCTGGGGCGACGTGGATCAGATCCGTAAGGACCTGATCGCCAGCCTGCACGGCCGGCTCGTGGCGCCCCGGCCCGGCGGCCTGGCTACTTCCGTACAGGGCCTGGGTCTGGGCGCGTTGCTGCTGACCGCCTTTTCCGGCCTGACCTGGTTCTTGCTCTGGCGGGACGGTTCCCCCGCCGCGCATGGCTGGCGCGTGACGCACGAGTGGCTTGCCTGGCTGGTAATCGTGTACTTCATCGGCCACGGCGGCATGGCCTTGCTGCATTTTTTTGTCTGGCAGCGGCAGGTGGCGAAAAAGTAAGGGAAGCGCTGATTACTGATCTTTTTACCCTCCAACTGCGGTTCGCCGTGCTCCAGCCGTAGCCGTGAACGGCTCAAGCAAGCCGCTGACGCGGCAACGGCTTACGCCCTTGATCGAGACAGAAATCTTCAGTAATCAGTGCTTCCCCAACCGTTTTTTCGGAGTCCCGGTCCGCTTCAAGGCATCGCGATTCCGGAAAATCGCCGCGCCTTGCATCCACACCGCCCACGGGCGGTGTTTTTGCATCCGCACGGGCATTGACGAAAGGGCTGTTCGGCTCCATATGTAAATGAGAATAATTCTTTTTAAAGGGAAAGGGCGAGGCATGAATTACTGGCTTTTCAAGACGGAACCCGGCTGTTTTTCCTGGCAGGACCTGGAGAATTCTCCCGATCAGACCTCGCCCTGGGACGGGGTGCGCAACTATCAGGCCCGCAACTTCATGCGTGCCATGCGGGTGGGCGATCTGGGATTTTTTTACCACAGCGGGCAGCAGCCGGGCATTGTGGGCATTGTGGAAATTGTGCGCGCGGCCTACCCGGACGCCACGGCCCAGGACCCGGAGAATCAGCATTTCGACCCCAAGGCCACGCCGGAAAAGCCCATTTGGGAAATGGTGGATGTGCGCCTGCGCCGCGCCCTGCCGCATCCCTTGAGCCGCAAGGAGTTGGCTGCCTGGCCCGAGTTGTCCGGCATGGAACTGATGAAGCGGGGCAGCCGCCTTTCCGTGCAACCCGTGGCCGCTAAAGCCTTCGCCTTCATTTGCAAGCTGGCCGGGATCCAGCGCCCTTGACCCTTCCGGCCGCAAGCCGCGTGCCGCGCGGGCATGCCTGTACAGCGGCCGCCGGGCGAGGTCGGGTCATTGCGAGCGGCTCCAGCGCCGCTGAAGTTTGCTGCTATGTTGATGGTGATACCACTGCATTTTTTTGGAAAGTCCTCTTTGCAAAAATGACAAAGCAGGCTATACAGTCACATTGTGCAAAGAATCCCAAGCGTTGGCGCGGTTTCCGCGCTCCGAGACCGGACTTTCACAGTTTTCGGGCCGCGCCGTGCGCGGCCTGTTCCCGTAAGGCAATGCGACAGCGGAAAGGTCCGTTGTTCCGGCGGTTGCGGACAGGCTCCCAGTGTCTGATTTTTCAAATGAAACACACAGAACCCGTAGGGTATCGCGGCGGCGTAGCCGCCGTGAGCCGGCGAAAATTGAGGGCATGACCAGGCTCGAAATTTTCGCGATCAGACATCGGGGCGGCTCCGCCGGGGCAAAGGCCGACGTCCCGCAAAGGGCGAATCGTCCATTTGCGGAATGTTTCAGGATACGATGATGCGAGAGCGTGCAAGGAGGCTCTATGGCAAGCCAGGCGTTGATCAAGGATTTTGAAGATCTGATCGGCAAGGAAAATGTGTTCACTTCCGAGGCCGACCGCCAGAGTTATTCATTTGACTCGGCGGTGCTTGAACCCGTGGTTCCGGCGATGGTGCTCCGGCCCACGACCACCGAGCAGCTGGGCCTCTGCGTCAAGAAACTTTATGACAACGGCATTCCCATGACCGTGCGCGGCGCGGGCACCAACCTGTCCGGCGGCACCATTCCGGACCACAGCGATACCGTGGTGGTCTTGACCACAGGCCTGAACCGCATCCTGGAGATCAATCCCAATGATCTCTACGCTGTGGTGGAACCGGGCGTGATCACCGCCGACTTCGCCGCCGCCGTGGCCAAGAAAAATCTTTTCTATCCTCCGGATCCGGGCTCCCAGGCCGTGTCCACCATCGGCGGCAATATCGCCGAGAACGCTGGCGGCCTGCGCGGCCTCAAGTACGGCGTGACCAAGGATTACCTTATGGGCGTCGAATTTTTCGACGCCACGGGCGAGGTGGTCAAAACCGGCTCGCGCACGGTGAAATGCGTCACCGGCTACAATCTGGCGGGCATGCTGATCCAGTCCGAGGGCACCCTGGGCGTCATTTCCCAGGCCATTCTCAAGCTGGTGCCGCCGCCCAAGGCCTCCAAGGCCCTTATGGCGGTCTTCGACGACATGCAGAACGCCGCCGAGGCCGTGGCCGGGATCATTGCGGCCCACGTGCTGCCCTGTACCCTGGAATTTCTGGACAACAACACCATCGTGCGCGTGGACGACTTCACCAAGGCCGGTCTGCCGCGCGACGCGGCGGCCATCCTGCTCATTGAGGTGGACGGCCACCCCGCCCAGGTGGCGGACGACGCCGAGGCTGTGGAGCGCGTGCTCAAGGAAAACAAGGCTGTGGCCGTGCATGTGCCCAAGGACGCGGCCGAGAAATTCAAACTCTGGGAAGCCCGGCGCATGGCCCTGCCGGTGCTGGCCCGCTGCCGTCCCACCACCGTGTTGGAAGACGCCACCGTGCCCCGTTCGCAGATCCCGGCCATGATGAAGGCCGTCAACGACATCGCGGCCAAATACAAGGTGGAGGTGGGCACCTTCGGCCATGCCGGCGACGGCAACCTGCACCCCACCTTCCTTTGCGACAAGCGCGACGCCGAAGAGTTCAAGCGGGTGGAAGAGGCCATCGACGAAATGTTCGACACGGCCATCAGGCTCCAGGGCACTCTCTCGGGCGAGCACGGCATCGGCACGGCCAAGGCCAAGTGGATGGAAAAGGAAACCTCGCGCGGCACGATCCTGTTCTCGCAGCGGCTGCGCCGCGCCCTGGACCCCAAGGGCCTGCTCAATTCCACTAAATTAGTGGGGATTTAGTTCATGAACAATCTGCACGAATTGGCCCAGCGCCTCATGGCGCTGGACGACAGGATCACCGCCTGCATGAAGTGCGGCATGTGCCAGTCGGTCTGCCCCATGTTCGGGGCCTCCGGCAAGGAAGCCGACGTGGCGCGCGGCAAGCTTTTCCTGATCAACAATATGGCCCATGAGTTGCTCAAGGACCCCGAGGCCCTGGCCGACAAGCTCGGCCGCTGCCTGCTCTGCGGCTCCTGCCAGGCCGCCTGCCCTCCGGGCGTGAAAATCATGGAAGTCTTCATGGAGGCGCGCGAGCTGGTCAATGCCTATATCGGCCTGCACCCGGTGAAGAAAATGGTTTTCCGCACCCTGCTGGCCAAGCCCGGTCTGTTCAACTTCGCCATGCGCGTGGGCGCGCCCATGCAGGGCCTGATCTTCCGCAAAACCGGCGACGCCCAGGGCACGGTCTGCGCGCCCATGCTCAACTTCATGCTGGGCGACAGGCATATCCGGCCGTTGGCGAAAAAGCCCCTGCACGCCGTTTACGGCGCGCTGGACGAGCCCCGGCCTTCCCGGTCCGAGGGCGGCCTGAAAGTGGCTTTTTACCCGGGTTGCCTGGGCGACAAGATGTACACGGACATGGCCGAAGCCTGCCTCAAGGTGCTGCGTCACCACAAGGTGGCGGTCTTCATGCCCGTGGGCCTGGCCTGCTGCGGCATTCCCGCGCTGTCCTCCGGCGACGCCGAGGGCATGATCAAGCAGATGAAGGTCAATCTTGAAGTGCTCGGCAAGGGCGATTTCGACTATTTGCTGAGCCCCTGCGCTTCCTGCACCTCCACCATCAAGGAGCTCTGGCCGCGTTACGCCGGACGCCTGGGCAGCCTGGAACAGAAACAGGCTGAAAAACTGGCGGAAAAGACCATGGATATCAACGCGTTTTTGGTGGACGTGCTCAAGGTGGAAGCAGCGGCGGCCTCCGGCGACGCCGTGCCCGTCACCTATCACGATTCCTGCCACCTCAAGAAATCGCTGGGCGTGACCGCGCAGCCGCGCGCGGTCATCGCGGCCAACCCCGGCTACAGGCTCACGGAAATGGAAGAGGCCGACCGCTGCTGCGGCTGCGGCGGTTCCTTCAACCTTTTCCACTACGATTATTCACGCCGGATCGGCCAGCGCAAGCGCGACAATGTGGTTGCCACGGGCGCGCAGGTAGTGGCGGCGGCCTGTCCGGCCTGCATGATGCAACTGGAGGATGTGCTTTCGCACAACAACGACCCCGTGCGGGTCAAACATCCGGTGGAAATCTACGCGGAAAGCCTGAAGTAGGCGTCAGGCTCCGTATCGCCCCCCGGCGGCGGTGGAATGCGAACAACGTTCCGCCGTCTGCCGTCCGGCGCGCTTCACGCTGTATATCCGTTCAAGTCAAAAGGTGTTAACGCCGTTCAAAGGAGTACGCTATGCCCCCTGTGAACCCGGAACTGGTAGAGGCCTTCAGCGCCAAAGCCGCCATAGTCAACGCCGTGGTGCAGGAAGTGCCGTCCATGGCGGCGGCCCTGCAGTATGTGGTGGATGTCTGTGAAAACAAAGCCCCGGCCGAACTGCTGGCCGACGAGCCCGGCGTGCAGCAGGGCCCGCTGGGCCCCAACAAGGTGCCCACCCGTGTGCAGCGCATTGTGGCCGCGCCGGACCTTGACGACGAGGATTTCGCCGCCCTGGCCCTGGCCTGCGAGGAAAAGGGCTTTGCCTGCCTGCGCAACGGCCTGCGCAACCATCTGGCCGGCATCGACGTGGGCCTGTCCCGCGCCGAGCTCGGCGTGGCCGGCAGCGGCACCTGCATGATGAACACGGATAACGAGGACGTTCGTCTGGCCGGCATGATCTCGGAAATCCACGTCATCCTGCTGCGCAAGTCCGACATTTATCCCGATCTTCCTTCCATTGCCCAGCTTCTGCGCGAACGCATGAACGCCGCGCCCGCCACGTACACCACGCTGATCACCGGCCCGAGCCGCACCGCGGACATCGAGCGGGTGGGCGCTGTGGGCGTGCACGGCCCGCTGGAACTGCACATCATTCTTCTGGAGGACTGAGGCCATGCATGAAGCCCCCAAATCTCTTTCCGATTACCGCAAGCAAATCGATGAGGCCCTGCAGGACGATTTTCTGCGCCGCACTCTGGACACCTTTGCCGTGTCCTACCGGGCCAACCGCGAAGCCGTCTTCCAGGAAGTGGACGAGCGTGGCCTCATCGCCAAGATAGCCGAAGCCAAGGACTACGCCTGCCAGCACATGGAGGAACTCTACCAGCAGTTCAAGGAGCAGGCGGAAAAGCGCGGCGTGCACGTGCATCGCGCGGCCACGGCCAAGGAAGCCAATGAGATCATCGCCCGCATCGCCAAGGAAAACGACGTCAAGCGGGTGGTCAAATCCAAATCCATGACCGCCGAGGAAATCCAGCTCAATCCCGCGCTGGAGGCCGAAGGCCTGATTGTGGACGAGACGGACCTGGGCGAATGGATCATCCAGCTGCGCCATGAAGGCCCCTCGCACATGGTCATGCCCGCCATCCATCTTTCGCGCTACCAGGTGGCCGACGACTTCACCAAGGCCACGGGCGAAAAGCAGGACACCGACGTCCAGAAGCTGGTCAAGGTGGCCCGCGTGCAGTTGCGCCGCAAGTTCATCGCGGCGGACATGGGCGTCAGCGGCTGCAACTTCGCCGTGGCCGAAAACGGGGCCGTGTCCACCGTGACCAACGAAGGCAATGCCCGCATGGTCACCACCCTGCCGCGTGTGCATGTGGCCATTGCCGGTCTGGACAAACTGATCCCCACCCTGGACCAGGCCCTCACCGCCCTGCTGGTGCTGCCGCGCAACGCCACGGCCCAGCGCCTGACCTCCTATGTGACCTGGATGTGCGGGGCCGGTCCCTGCGCTTCCGCGCCGGGCAACAAAAAGATCATGCATGTGGTCTTTCTGGACAACGGCCGTACCGAAATCGCCAAGGACCCGCTGTTCTCGCAGATTTTCCGTTGCGTACGCTGCGGCGCCTGCGCCAACGTCTGTCCGGTGTTCCGCTTGGTGGGCGGCCACAAGATGGGCTACATCTACATCGGCGCCATCGGCCTGATCCTGACCTATTTCTTCCACGGCAAGGACAAGGCCAAGGTGCTCTGCCAGAACTGCGTGGGCTGCGAATCCTGCGCCAATGTCTGCGCGGGCGGCATCGACCTGCCGCGTCTGATCCGCGAGATCCGCAGCCGGGTCACGGAAGAGCAGGGCGGCGGAGCCCAGGCGGCTCTCCTGGCCTCGGTGATGAAAAACCGCAAGCTTTTCCACAGCCTGCTCAAGTTCGCCAAATACGCCCAGAAACCCTTTACCGGCGGCACGCAGTTCCAGCGTCATCTTCCGGCCATATTCCTGGGCAAGCACGGCTTCAAGGCCCTGCCCGCCATTGCGAACAAGTCCTTCCGCGACCGCTGGCCGGAAATCGCGCCCAAGGCCCAGAATCCCACCATGCGGGTGGCCATCTTCAGCGGCTGCGCCCAGGATTTCGTCTATCCCGAGCAGCTTGAAGCCTGCGTGAAGATTCTGGCGGCCAAAAACGTGGAAGTGGAATTTCCCATGGAGCAGACCTGCTGCGGCCTGCCCCTGGAAATGATGGGCCAGCGCAAAACCTCGGTGGACGTGGCCAAGCAGAACATTCAGGCCTTTGCCGTGGGCAAGTACGACGCCATCATCACGCTTTGCGCCAGTTGCGCGTCGCATCTGAAGCACACCTATCCGAAAATCCTGGAGAATGAGCCGGATATCCTGCCCCAGGCCAAGATTTTCGCGGACAAGGTTATCGACTTCAGCTCCTTCGTGCGCGACCGCCTGGGCCTCAAGCCCGAGGACTTCACCAATTCCGGCGAAAGGGTCACCTACCACGCCTCCTGCCACCTCTGCCGGGGCCTGGGCGTCAAGGAGGCCCCGCGTGAACTCATCGCGGACGCGGCCCAGTACGTGCCCTGCGAGGAGGAAGAAGTCTGCTGCGGCTTCGGCGGCACGTATTCCATGAAATTCCCGGAAATCTCGGCCCAACTGCTGGACAAGAAGCTGAAGAACGTCCGTGAAACACGCGCCGCCCGCCTGGTGGTGGACTGCCCCGGTTGCGTCATGCAGCTGCGCGGCGGCGCTGAAAAGACGGGCCTTAACGTCAAAGTGCAGCACATCGCGGAACTTCTGGCCGAAAACCTCAAACGTTAGCGCGGCGCGCCCCGGAGGCAGGGGCGCCGGGGGCTCCCACTCCGGGAACCCCGGCCGCGCCGAAAAAAACCTCAAATAAGGGCACGCCGTTGCAAAGAAAAAAGCGGCGTGCCCTTGCGTTTTTATAGCGTTTTACGTTATCGATGAAGAACTGGTATCAAAGGTGCTCTGTTCCGCGTGCCGGCGCGGAGGGGGCGGGATCGGCCTGGAAAAAACGCCGGATGTTTTCCGGCGGAGGAATGGCCTTGGGCAGTTCACGCATGACGTGCGTCAACTGCTCCGATCCTGCGGACCCGGTTAACTAAGGGAGGTTTTCATGTCTATTGGAATGCTGGCGTTACTGGCGGTCATCCCCATTGTGGCGGCCCTTGTCCTGATGGTGGGTTTGCGTTGGCCCGCCACACGGGCCATGCCCGTAGCTTGGCTCGCCTGCGTGATCTGCGGCCTGATCGGCTGGAATCTGGACGTCATGTATCTGCTGGCGCTTTCCCTGCAAGGCGTGGTGGTGGCCGTGGGCGTGCTGATTATCGTCTTCGGCGCCATTCTTATTTTGTACACCCTGGAAAAAAGCGGGGGCATGGAGACCATCCAGCACGGCATGCAGAATGTAAGCCGTGACCGGCGCCTCCAGGCCATCATCATCGGCTTTATGTTCGGCGCGTTCATCGAAGGCGCGGCGGGCTTCGGCACGCCGGCGGCCCTGGCCGCGCCCCTGCTGCTCGCCCTGGGCTTCCCGGCCATGGCGGCCGCGGTGATCTGCCTGGTCTTCAACAGCGTGCCCGTGACCTTCGGCGCGGTGGGCACGCCGGTCATCGTGGGCTTCGGCTTCCTGAAAGGCCCCGTGGCCGAAGCCGTCGCCAACAATCCCAACCTCCCTTTCACCACGTATGACGGTTTCTGCAAAGCCGTGGGCGAGTGGGCCACTTTCATGCACGCCCCCATGGCCATCATTCTGACCATCTTCATGCTCGGCTTCCTGACCCGCTTTTTCGGCGCGGAAAAGTCCTGGTCCATCGGCTTTCGGGCCTGGAAATACTGCGTGTTCGCCGCGGTCTGCTTCCTGATCCCCTATCTGCTCTGCGCATGGCTGCTCGGGCCGGAATTCCCCAGCATGCTCGGCGGCCTGCTCGGCTTGGCCGTGGTGATCTGGGGCACTAAGAAAGGCTTCTGCGTGCCCAAGGACGTCTGGGGCTTCCCGCCGCACAGTGAGTGGGACCCCTCCTGGTCCGGCACCGTGCCTTTGAACACCAAGACCGAATTCCAGGCTCACATGAGCCAGTTCATGGCTTGGCTGCCCTATGTGATCATCTGCGCCCTGCTGGTCATCTCCCGTATTCCCCAGTTGGGCCTCAAGGCCTGGCTCACGGCCCAGAAGCTGAACTTCGTCGACATCCTGGGCTTCAAGGGCGTCAGCGCCAGCATTGATTACCTCTATGTGCCCGGCACCTTCTTCGTCGTAGTGGCCCTGTTGACCATTCTGCTGCACAAGATGCCCGGCTCCGCCGTGAAGGACGCCTGGGCCGAGAGTTTCCGCAAGATGAAGGCCCCGACCATCGCCCTGATCTTTGCCGTGGCTCTGGTGTCCATCTTCCGCGGTTCCGCCACCAACCCGCTGGGCGTGCCCTCCATGCCTCTGGCCCTGGCCGAGGCCGTGGCCGCCGCCGCCGGCAGCGTCTGGCCCATGCTGGCCGCTTTCGTGGGCGGTCTCGGCGCGTTCATTACCGGCTCCAACACGGTTTCCGACCTGATGTTCGGTGAATTCCAGTGGGGCATGGCGGGCGCACTGGGATTGCCCCGCCAGATCATCGTGGCCGCCCAGGCCGTGGGCGGCGCCATGGGCAATATGATCTGCGTGCACAACATCGTGGCCGCCTGCGCCGTGGTGGGCCTCTCCGGCCGTGAAGGCGAGGTGCTCAAGCGCACCTTCTGGCCCTTCATGCTCTACGGCATTGTCGTGGGCATCATCTGCTGGGTGCTCATCGCCATGAATCCCAACGTGTTCTAAAATCTGATCCCCAGGCGTCCGGCCCCGTATGGGGCCGGACGCCTGGGCCTTGCCAACGCTATGCCTTTTTGCCCCTGCCGCGTGCGGCAGCCTCGGTCGAGTGCCAGATCTCTGCTGTCCTTATTCGTGCAGCTTCGCTGCAACGGCTGAGGCAAGAGTACACTTCCTCAAAGCAGTTTTATCTTCCTTGCGGGCGAACAAAAATTCTATAGCCTTGACAGGCACTGGAGCGTTGACAACGTCAACGCGGTCAAAAATCAGAAGCAGGTCACGGCGTTGCCGTGCCGCGAGCTGCCCGAAGGGTGCCCGGCAAGTTTTTCTGAAAACGAGCCGATGGCGGCACAAGCACCGTGCAAGCGGGGTTTGCCATCAGTCTGAGGGGGCCGGCCATGATCCATTCTCTGCTTGCCATCTGCGTGGGCGCGTCGGCCGGGGCCGTCTTGCGCTGGCTGCTCGGCCTGGCGCTGAACCCCGTCTTTCCGACCCTGCCCTTGGGCACCCTGGCCGCCAACTGGCTGGGGGGCTATATCATCGGCCTGGCGCTCAGCATTTTTGCCTTTTTCCCTTCGCTGGGCGCGGAATGGCGCCTACTGGTGGTGACGGGCTTTCTGGGCGCGCTGACCACCTTCTCCACCTTTTCCGCGGAAGTGGCGACCCTGATTCAGCAGGGGCGATTGTTCTGGGCCGGAGGAGCCGTGGCGCTGCATGTCTGCGGTTCTCTGGCCATGACTTTTCTGGGCATGGGCACCTTTGCCCTGATCCGCTGTCTTTTGGGCTCGTGGCGCTGACAAATCGTCTTTTGTAGTCGGCCTGAAGCACTACGGCGGACATCGCGTGAACACCCGTGAATGCCGTGCACTACGGGCGGGCAAGGCGGACGCGCAAGCCGTGGGGAATGGGTTCATTCTCAAGACAGATTCATTTGAAAAAGGAGGCGGCCATGCGGGGCTGGCAACTGACGTTTTACACGCAGCAGGGCCGCAGCCACGGCACGCGCAGCATTGCCGAATGGCTGGTGGCGGAGGCAAAGGCTCTCGGCATCAGCGGCGCGACTATGAGCGCGGCCCAAGGCGGTTACGGACGGGACGGCAGGCTGCATTGGGCCAACTTTTTCGAGCTGGCCGAGCAACCGCTGGAAGTGACCATGGCGCTCAGCGACGAAGCGGCGGAACGCCTGTTCGCCCGCATTGCGGCCGAAGGCCTGCGCATTTTTTATACCAAAGTGCCGGTGGAGTTCGGCATTACCGGCGAAAAATAGGCGCGCTTCTGATGTTCCAGAGCGCGCCTGTCATAAGAATCTGTCCGGGAAAGCATGGCCGCTGTGGCGGTCATGGGCGGAAAGGCGCGGGATTGCCTTGGCGGCGAGTATTCAGAATCTCATGAACGGCAGCGTGTTCTTTGCCGCGCACTACACGCTAACGGGCACTGCCGCCCCTATTGAGAACAATGTCAATACCCAGAACGGCGCAAAGATACCCTTGCTCCGCTTGTCGTCAGATTTTTCTTCTCTGATTTTTTCAGGCTGGACCGGCCTGTACGCCTAAGGCATTGTAGCCCTGAAACAGCAGCATCCGCTGCAATCCTTCCCGACGCGGCCGTTTTTTCGCCATATTTCGCTCAGAAGCCATAAGAGCGCATGCTCCCAAGCGTTTTTCCCGGCCGCGTGAGGAGGGCTTATGCCCGGCAGGCTCTAGTGCGCCGGCAGCGACGGAATACGCCACCAATACCAGAGGCTGACCAGGGTATTGTCCTGAGGCTGCCACTCGCCGCAATGCTCAAAATGGTGCAGAACCTGCTGCTCAATGGGGCTCAGGGCCCGGTCCGGGTTTTCATGCTGCCTGAGGCGGAAGAAGATGGCCAGGCATTCAAAAAGACTGAAACAGTCTTCATCGCCGGCAATGCCCGCTCCCAGCAGCTTGACGAATTCCTGGTAGAACGGATTGGTCTCAGGTACGCACGCGTCAAAATCCGCCACATTTTCTATGAGGAATTTCAAGCCCTGGCAGAACAGCAATTGGGTCGGCTCCGATGAAACATGCGCCAGACGGGCCGAGTACAGTTTTTCCATATCGTTCAGATATGTGGAAAGGGGCATGGTTTCGCTCCTGTGCGGGTGAATTCAGCTGGATTATAGTCAAACTTTTATAAAATCCAGTTTTTATTTGTTTTACGATATTCCTGGAAAATCAAATAAGTAGCTCGCGCTCGGCGGCAAAAAGCCCGCCGTCTCCACTTCGCGCTGAACTAATTCAGGCTGCGGCGGGGTTGCAGATACTGCGGCTGAAAAAACAGACGGTACCTTTTTGCCGGGGAAAGATGGGCCGGCTTAGCTACTTGCCCTTCAATGGAGAGAGGCTTGTCGGAAAGACCGAAGGGCTGAAGTTGGTCCGGCGAGGGCGCGGCGCGCGCGAAACCTTCGCCCGTAAGATAAATCACCGGCATGCTGCTGGCGGCGCTGCCCGCCATCAAT
Organism: Desulfovibrio fairfieldensis; assembly: GCF_001553605.1. Classification (NCBI taxonomy): domain Bacteria; kingdom Pseudomonadati; phylum Thermodesulfobacteriota; class Desulfovibrionia; order Desulfovibrionales; family Desulfovibrionaceae; genus Desulfovibrio; species Desulfovibrio fairfieldensis. Next base: position 2,632,203 of record NZ_CP014229.1, on the reverse strand, counting down.
ACCGTGCCGCCGGTCAACAGTCCGCCGTCGACGGCATCCCGCGCCGCGGTGGCGTTGAGCAGGCTGGGCATACGGACATCGGTGCGGCGCAGCACATCCAGAAAATCGTTGCCCGTGCGCCCCACAAAGGTCAACAGGGAGGAACCGTCGCCGGATACCAGCAAACTGACCGGCATGGTGCCCCCATGAATGCCCATATATGTGGGCCGCGCTCCGGCAGGCATGATTACCCAGCCGTCGGGGGCCTTCACCCCGCTGTCCACAGCCGCCGCGCACATCCCCGGAAACGCCGGTGCCAGCAGCAGGCATAGCATGCAAATGATCAGTCTCTTCATGCTGTTATACGAACCCCAGCTGGTTTTGAGGGCGTCTTTCCCTACGCCCGTTGCCGGACCCGGTCAGAAATGGATAGATATATATCCCGGGGAGCGGTTTTCTGGCCCCACGGACCGTCGTCCGGTATAAAACCGGCTTTGAAAGCATCTATGTACTGTGGAGAGGCTAGTGATTCGCACTAGCGTTGTCAAGCCGCCGGTACCTTTCGCAACGCGGCTCAGCGAGAGCGGTGCTGCCGTGGACGCGGCGCGGGCGCGGGGAGCTGCGGCGCGGGCGGAGGCGGCGGCGTCAGGTCCGGCGGCGGGGGAATAACGGGCAGATTTTTACCGCTGCCCAGAACATGAAGAAAAAAGTCGCTGAGGGCGTCATCCATGTGCCGGTGAATGGCCCGGCGCTCCTCCGGGCTCACCGAGCGGCAGAGTTCGGGCAGCTCAGCGGCCAGGGCCTCCGGGCAGGGAGACATCAGCGCGCCGGTATCCGCGCCCGGAAGACTGAGATAGCGGGCCTTGCCGTTCAGCAGTCGGGCAATGGTATCGGCGTGCAGGGAAGGGCGGTTCATGACGTCGCTTTCGGCGGCGATAAGCAGCAGCGGCGGGTAAAAATAGCGAAAGGACGCGGGGCTGAACAGCATGCCGAAACCGGGGGCGGCAGCGGCCACGGCCTTGATCCGGGGATCGGCCAGGCTTTCCGTCAGCGGCAGGCTTTGGCAGATGGCGTTTACCCGGTCCCTTGCCCAACGGTTGCAATACATATCCCGGCGTCCGGCTTTTGCGCAGTATTCCGGCCAGGAGGCGCAGTCAGGCAGGGCCCCGCCCAGCAGCAGGGCGGCGGTGCCCCCCGTGCCGAAGCCCAGCAGGCCGATGCGGTTTTTATCAATGCTGGCGGCAAGCTCCTGGTCGGCCAGCAAAAGGTCGATGGTGGACGAAAGTTCTTTGGCCCTGGTTTCCAGCTGCCGCCAGGTGAAAAGCAGGCTCATATTGTCCATGCAGTCCTGGGAATGGGTGGGCGCGGCCACCACAAAGCCGCAAGAAGCCAGCCAGGCGGCTGTGTCATGGTAGGAAAAACGCGTGCCCGGCGACGCGTGGGACAAGAGCAGCAGGGGAAAGCGCCCCTCCACCGGCTTGCCGTTACGCGCGGCGGCAATGGTCCAGGGCGCGTAATTAAGTTCGCGCGGGGGCCGGAGGCTGGGATACCAGATATTGACGTCCAGGCGCAGATTGGTGTCCGCCGACCACTGTCCCAGCGTGCGGAAGCCTACCTGGTAGGAATCGGCCGCCGCGGCGCTGCCTGCCGGGACAGCCGACAAAAGAAAAAACAGCAGCGGAATGAAGAGCCGGATGTGGTATGGTGAAAATGCGCGCCGCCCCGGCGGACGTTGACGTCCGCACCCGAGGGCGGAGCACGCGCCGAGAAGAGGCGGATGCGCAAGGGGGGTCTGTTCTGAGAGATATCGGGGCATAGGCGTTGTTGTGCCACAAGCCGGCTTGCGGTACAAGAGTGGGGCCGGAGCGGGGCGGAGTGCCCGCCGCGAAACCGGCAGGCAAGGAGATCATCCCGGATGGAAATGGTCAGTTATTTTCTGGATTTTGTGCTGCACATTGACGTGCATCTGTTTGAGCTGGTGGAGCAGTACGGGCTCTGGGTCTATGCAATTCTTTTCGTCATCGTCTTTTGTGAAACCGGCCTGGTGGTCACGCCTTTTCTGCCGGGCGATTCCCTGCTGTTTGCTTCCGGCGTGGTGGCGGGCGCGGGGCTCATGGGCTACGGCGAGATCATGCTGGTACTGCTGGCCGCCGGTATTTTGGGCGACGCCGTGAACTACTGCATCGGACGGCATGTGGGACCGGCCATTTTTTCCCGCGAAAACCGGCTGATCAAGAAAGAGCATTTGCTCAAGGCCCATCAGTTTTATGAGCGGCACGGCGGCAAAGCCATTGTGCTGGCGCGTTTTGTGCCCATTGTGCGCACATTTGCGCCCTTTGTGGCGGGCATCGCCCTGATGCACCCCACCACCTTCTTTTTCTACAATATTACCGGCTGCATTCTCTGGGTGGGCGGGCTTGTGTCCGCCGGTTATTTCCTGGGCAACCTCACCTGGGTGCGCGAGAATTTCGGCATCATCGTCTATGCTATTATCGTCATTTCCGTATTGCCCGTGGCTGTTGAAGTGATCCGGGCCAAGTGGGGGCGGAAAAAGAAGGACGGCGGCCCTGACGCGCGCTGAGCGCCTCGTTTTTTGTTCTTCGATCTGAAATAAGAAATTTTTAATGCCGGGCGCCCGCGAAAGTCCGTTTTCGCGGGCGTCTGTTGTCTGCAAAACCCTTGCCGGGAATGTCCGGGCATTCAGCGCCGCACGACCAACCGCCCTCTTTCCATGCGCGCCTCGCGGTTGACGCAGAGCGGGGCGTCCTCTCCGTGGTGGGAGACGAAAACCAGATGCACGCCCCCAGGGATATCCCGTCCGTCCTGCTCCCTCTCTTCCGGCTGTCCGGCCAGCCGGTCCAGCAGGGCCAGGTAGCGGGCGCGGCTTTCCGCGTCCAGGCCGGAACAGGGCTCGTCCAGCAGCAAAATATCCGGGCGGCCCACCAGGGCCCTGGCCAGGAACAGGCGGCGCAACTGGCCGCTGGAGAGCTGGCGGATGGATTTTTCCGCCACGCGGGCCGCGTCTCCCTCCGGAAAAAGCCCGGCCATCACGCGCAAGGCCTCGTCCCGCTCCTCTTCCGTAAATTCCCGGTATACGCCGATGCTGTTGTCAAAGCCGGAGCAGACCAGTTCCAGCCCGCTGAGCGTGAAGCCGTAGAGAGCCTGGGAAAGATCCGACACCAGACGCACGCCCTTGCGCACATCGGCCAGCATTTCCACATGGCCGCCCTGGCCCGGCAGCCAGCGGCTGATAATGCCTCCGGCGGCCACGAACTCGTCCCCGGCCAGCAGGCGCAGCAGGGTGGACTTGCCCGAGCCGTTGGCTCCGGTGATCTGCCAGTGCTCGCCCTCGTGCAGGCTCCAGGTGACGTCGTGCAGTACCTTGTGGCGGTCAATGTAAACCGACACGTTTTCCAGAGCCAGCAGGATGCGGCCCGTGGCGCTGTACGCCGGGCGGCTTTCCCCGCGCCGCGCGGCCGGGGCGGCAAAAACGGCGGGCGGGGCGTCCGGCAGACGTCCCTTGCTGACGTAGCGGCGCTCGCGGCACCAGTCCGGAATTTCTTCGGGCCGGTGCGCGGTCAGAATCACGGTACAGCGCCCGGCGTATTCCTCCAGCACGTCGAAAAAGATTTTTTTGTGGGCCGTATCCAGGCCGTCGGCACATTCGTCCAGCAGCAGGAGGGCGGGCGCGCGCAACAGGGCCCGGCCCAGAAGCAGCAGGCGCAACTGGCCCTGCGAAAGAGTGGGCAGGCTGCGGGCCAGCAGGCCCAGGGCCTTCAGGCGCGCGGCCAGGGCCTCCACGGCGGCGGCCTGCCCGTCACCCCTGGGCATGCCGGAACAACTGTAGAGCAGGGGGGTGTCCTCCAGGCCGGTGAGCAGCAGGTCGCGGCCCGTGATGTCCCAGGCCTGACGCTGGTAGCTTTCCTGCTGGGCCGGGGAGACCAGGGCGGTCATGGAGCGTCCGGCCAGGGGAGATTCCTCCGCGCTCTCCTCCGTATGCCAGTAAATATGGCCGCTTGCGGGCCAGAGTTCGCCGCGCAGCAGGCGCAGCAAGGTGGATTTGCCCGAGCCGTTGGGGCCCAGCAGGGCACAGTGCCGCCCGCGTTCCACTCGCCAGTCGATATGGTGCAGTACCATTTCCTGGCGGGGATCGCCGGGCAGAAACAGGCTGACGCCGTCCACCGTGACCAGGGGGGCGGCGCAAGAGGCGGGCGGCGCGGCCGGAAAGCGAAACGGAGACATGCGGGCGGTCTCCGTTTTACAGGGGGAGGGTCGTCATGCGGCCCTTGTCGAAAAACACATGTTCCCTGAAGCCGAACGCTTTGGCGTAGGAGCCCAGCCGAGCGAAGCCGTGGGCCACGTCGTCCACGCCGTGGGCGTCCGAGGCGAAGCTGACGGGCAGGCCCAGCTCGGCGGCCAGGGCCATGATGGGCGGGGCCGGATAGATTTCGCGACAGGCCTTGCGCAGCCCGGCCGAGGAGATTTCCATGGCCATGCCCGCGTCGCGCAGGGCCGTGAGGCAGCGGCGGATTTGCGCCGCGCTCTCCGCTTTGGCGAGCCAGATGTGGAATTGCTCCACGGAGAAAATTTTGATCAGGTCCGGGTGGGCCGCGATATTGAACAGGCCCGAGCGGATCATGGCTTCCCAGGCCGTGAAATAGGCTGTATAGCGGCTTTCGCATTCTTCCTGGGAGGCGTTTTTCCAGGGCTCCGCGCCGTCGTCAAAGCCCCAGCGCCCGAGAAAGTGCACGCTGCCCAGTAGATAGTCGAAGTCATAGGCCGTGCACGCGGCGCGGGTGTAGTCTTCCTGCCCGTCCAGCCAGTCCATTTCCATGCCGAACAACACGCGGCAGGGGCCATGGCCCCCCTCGCGCGGCACGGCCTTGAGCGCGAGCACCTCGCGCGCGTAGTCCGGCAGATGGCGGGTGAGCTGCTCGCGGTACTCGTGCAGGTAGTCGAAACCCAGCGGGCGGGGCGAGTGCTCGGAAAAGCCCAGCAGGGTCAGTCCCTTGTCCAGGGCCGAAGCGTACATCTCGGCGGGCGAGTTCGCCCCGTGCGAGTATTTGGTGTGGGTGTGCAGATCGACTGTTATCATGTTCGGCTGTCCCAGGTGCGCGGCTCGCAGGAAAAAGATAAAAATTTATGGGAGAGGAGGCAAGCTCCTCTCCCATAACGCCATAGGAATTTTGTCCGCTGGCAAGGCAGGCAAGCGGCCCGGCGCGGGCGCGTAGTCGTCTGCGTAACTAAGCCGGGCCGCGCGGCCTAACACAGCCAGCGGGCAAAAGAACATGGCGTCAGGCAAGCAGTCTCTTGACGATTTCCTGCCCTGCCCGCCGCCCCGCGCCCATGGCCAGAATGACCGTGGCCGCGCCGGTGACGATGTCGCCGCCGGCAAAGACATTGGGAATGGAGGTTTCGCCGGTTTCCTCATTGGTCTGGATGTAGCCCCACTTGTTCTGCTCCAGGTCGGGCGTGGCGTCCAGAAGAATGGGATTGGAACGGGTACCCAGAGCCACGATAGCCAGATCCGTGGGCAGATCGTAGACTTCGCCTTCCACGGGCACAGGACGGCGGCGTCCAGAGGCGTCGGGTTCGCCCAGCTCCATCTTTTGCAGGGTCACGGATTGCAGGCGCATTTCGGCGTCGCCGTTGAAGCGCAGGGGAGAGGCCAGCATGGCGAACTGCACGCCCTCTTCCTCGGCGTGTTCGATTTCCTCGCGGCGGGCGGGCATTTCCGCCTTGGTGCGGCGATAGACGATGTAGACGTTTTCCGCGCCCATGCGCAGGGCTGTGCGGGCCGCGTCCATGGCCACGTTGCCCGCGCCGAAAACGGTCACGTTTTTACCGGGGAAGGCCGGGGTGTCCTGCTTGGGGAAATCGTAGGCCCGGCCCAGGTTCACGCGGGTGAGGTATTCGTTGGCCGAGAATACGCCCACCAGGTTTTCGCCGGGCACGCCCAGAAAGACCGGCAGGCCCGCGCCCACGCCGATGAACACGGCGTCGTATTCCTTGCGCAGTTCGGCCACGTCCAGGGTGCGGCCGCCCACATAGTTCATGTGAAAATCCACGCCCGCCTGGCTCAGCCCGTTGATTTCCGTAGCCACCACATTCTTGGGCAGGCGGAAGGCCGGGATGCCGTAAATCAGCACGCCGCCCGGCTCGTGCAGGGCTTCGAAAACGTCCACCTTGATGCCCGCTGCCGCGCAGACGCCCGCGCAGGTCAGGGAAGAGGGGCCGGAACCGATGCAGGCCACTTTTTTGCCGCACTGGGGCACGGCGCAGGCATTGGTGCCCGTGACCTGCTCACAGGCCGTGGTGGCGATGTAGGTGTCGGCCACAAAGCGTTCCAGCCGCCCGATGGCGATGGGCTGGCCTTTGGCCTTCAGGATGCACTTGCCCTCGCACTGGTTTTCCTGCGGACAGACGCGGCCGCAGACCGCGGGCAGGCTGTTGGTGGATTTGATGATCCGGTAGGCCGCGTCCATGTTGCCGCGCGCCACCTCGCCGATGAAGTCGCGAATGGGCACTTCCACGGGACAGCCCGAAACGCAGAGCGGCTTTTTGCACTGAAGGCAGCGTGAGGCTTCCTCCATGGCCATTTCCCTGGTGTAGCCCAGGGCCACTTCCTTAAAATTGGAGCGCCGCACTTCGGCGGGCTGACAGGGCATCTCCACCCTGGGGGCCAGCGGTTTTTTGGCTTTCTTAGTTTCCATGAGCGCACCCGTTGTAAGAGTCGAAGGAGATTCTTTCCTGGTCGCGGTAGGCGGAAAGGCGGCGGCGCAGTTCGGGGAAGTCCACTTCATGCCCGTCGAATTCCGGCCCGTCCACACAGGCGAATTTTGTTTTGCCGCCCACGCTTACGCGACAGGCGCCGCACATGCCGATGCCGTCCACCATGATGGGATTGAGGCTGACCGTGGTCTTCACGCCGAAGGGGCGGGTAGTGTCGGCTACGGCGGCCATCATGGGCACCGGGCCCACGGCCACCACCTCAAAGACGGTCTTGTCCTTTTCCAGGCGGTCCCGCAGCAGATCCGTGACCAGGCCCTTGTGGCCGTAGCTGCCGTCGTCGGTGGAGATCAGCAGTTCGTCGGCAAAGGAGGAGAGCTCTTTTTCAAAGAGCAGCAGGTCCTTGCCGCGCGCGCCGATGATGCCCACCACCCGGTTGCCCGCGCGGGAGTGGCCCTTGGCGATGTGGTGCATGGCCGCGATGCCCGTGCCGCCGCCCACGCAGATCACGGTGCCGCGTTTTTCAATGTGCGTGGGATGGCCCAGCGGACCGCAGACGTCCGGAATGGCGTCGCCTTCCTTGAGGGTTTCCAGCAGGGCCGTGCTTTTGCCCAGGACCAGATAGACGATGGTGATGGTGCCGTTGGCCGCATCCGTATCGGCGATGGTCAGGGGGATGCGCTCGCCCGTGGGGCTCATGCGCAACATGACGAAATGTCCCGGATGCGCTTTTTGGGCGATGTGCGGCGCGTGCAGGACCAGTTTGCTGGTTTTGCCCGGGATCAGGCTTTCCTTGTGCAGAATGGGGGTCGGCATATGCTCTCCTGTGCTGCGATTGGGCTCTTAGTGTCGCGTCAAGCGACACATGTCGCAAACCCGCAAGGGGTTGCGCGCCGCCGCAGGCGGCGTAAGCACAGCAAAAACCGCGTTTTTTGCTGTGTGATCTTCACGCCGAACCGACAGGTGAGGCGTGGCATCTCATTAGAGCGGTTTACCTCTGAAACGCTACGGGTTTCAGAGGGGTCATTCCGGCAAAAACCGCGGTTATCGCTGCTGGCGATCCCCGTATGGCTCCGTTGTCGCCAACGGGGACTGCCCATCGGGCTGCCTTCGGTCGCTTTGCCGGAATCCACGCCGCGTTGCTCTCGATGCCTGTGCGCCCTTTGGGCTACAGGCACGGCCCTACGGGCCGCCCGTCGGGTCGGTCTTCGCGGCGCGCCTCAACGTGTTCGGCGTTGCGTCCCCTTGGAACAAACTTGCAACAAGTGACGCAATGCCGGTCGCCGCCCTCGTGGGCGGCGGGCGAGTCGAAAACCGGTTTTCGGCGAAACGATTTGCGCCAGATTAAACGCGAATGAACGACGTGGCAAGCGCGGCCACCCGGCAACCGTCTAATTTCATATGCCTTTATAGGCCGCCAGGGCCCGGTTTGTTTGAATATTCAGTCAAAATAATTTTTATAAATTTTTTTTATCCGCCCTAATGACCGCTTCCGGCGGGCCGATAAGAATACTGTTGAGTGGGGAAAGGGGAGAACGCAACACCAAACGTAAGGAGGCGGATCAGACCACCCCGTTGCAGGGAAGCAGTGATCCATTCAGGGAGGAATGGACATGTCGCTAATCATAACTGACGCATCCCGAACGGCGAAGGCCGCGCAGGATGACGCCGACCCCGAGGCCAGACTGGAACTGGCCCGGCTCACGCGTTATCTTGCCATTTTAGAAGACAATAAAAAGGCCAGCCGCTTTGTCCCCGACGACGCGGCCCTGGCTCTGGATATGGCCGGTTTTGTACGCAACCGGCTGCGCGGCGGGCGCGCCGCGCCGGGCAGCTCTCTGGCGCGCCTGGCACTGGCGCTGGTGCAGACCAGCCCGGACGCGCCCGCGCAATAACGCGCCGACCCACCCGCGCCCAAGCCTTTGGCGACAGGCGCGAAAACAGCCGCCGCGCGGCGTGGAACGCCGTCAGGCGGCATAACCGGAACGCATCACCTTTCCGTGACATGAAGGGGTACGCGGCTGATCCGCGTTCCAGCATATCTCCACTCAGAATGGGAGGGGCCGTGGGGGCCCCTCCTTTTTTTGTATGGAGAAAACCCCCCATACCGCTCCCGAGCCGATGGCGGCGCTGTTGCCGGAGTGCAGCCCTTCCAGCATGGCCACGAGCAGCTCGCGCGAAACGGGAATGCCGCTTTTGAGCGCCTGGCCCAGGCCGCCGGCCAGGGTGTCGGCCTGCGTCAGGGCAGCGCTCAGAAAGGTGGAGATGGGACCGGCCTGTGCCGTGGCGAGATCGGCCAGTTCGCGTCTGGCCATCTCTTGGGTGGCGGCGGACGTTCTGGTCTGGATCTGCCAGGTCAGAGTGCCCAGCACGGCGATCAGCAAAATGGAAACCGGAACAATGATCCGGGGGGCCATGCCCAGACGGGTATACCATGCCATGACGTGATCCTGTTTTTGACAAAATGGGTGAATATGAAGGGTCGGGCGTGTATATATTGCTCGACCGGCGATTTCAACTGTATTTCCGGTCAGTTCCGGAATTTTTTATGAAAGGTTTTTCCACAGGGCCGCGGCGGGCAGGCCGGGCTTGTCGACCGCCTGCCCGGCTGCTAGATTCAGAATCTGCCTGAACCTCCCCCGGCTGCCGCAGCCGTCTGGTCTGTGGAAGGCGCGTTGATGTTCTGTGTGATACTCAGGAGGGATTATGCTTCTGCTCAGCCCGAGAATGACGCCGGAGGAATACGCCTTCGCGCTCACGGATGAGGCCTTTGCGGCCTGGCGGCCCGTGGAGGGCAAACAACAGTTCTGTTTCGACTATGACGGCGAAATGACCGTGTACCAGAAGCTGGAATATATGGGCGGGCTCATGCAGGGCTTTTACCGCCGATTCCGACAGGCGCGGGCCGCCGGTGGCCGGGAGGCGGAGTGAGAGAAGCATCGGGTTTACAAAGCGCTGAACGGCGGAGACAGCCGCCGGGCGCTATGCTTTTTCCTGCCGCCGACCGTGGCTGAAGTCCGCCGCGTACAGGCGCGAGGCCGCGCCCTTTTCCAACTCGCCGGGCAGGATCAGAAAAACGGTCTGGCGGGTGATGCCGTGTTGTTCCACGCAACGGGCCAGGCCGTCCAGGGTGGTCCAGTGCAGTTGCTGGTCCGGCCAGCCCACGCGATGGGCGCAGAGCACCGGCGTTTCCGGGGGCAGGCTGCGGGCCAGTTCCGCCTGAAGGCCAGCGGCGGAATGGGCCGAGAGATAGACGGCCAGAGAGGTCCTGTGCGCGGCCAGGGCGGCCAGGCGTTCGCGTTCCGGCACGGGAGTGCGGCCTTCCATGCGGCTGATCATCAGGCTCTGGGTCACTTCCGGCACGGTAAAGGTCACGCCTGCGGCGGCGGCCGCCGCGCAGGCCGCCGTGACGCCGGGGATCACTTGCCAGGGGATGCCGTCGCGTTCCAGCAGGGCGATCTGTTCGCGCAGGGCTCCGTATAATGAGGGGTCACCCGTATGCACGCGGGCCACGTCCTTTCCGGCCAGGGCCGTCTCGCGTACCAATTGATGGCATTCTTCCAGGGTCAGCGGCGCGGAATCCGCCACCCGCGCGTCCGGCCCGGCGCAGGCCACCACCTCCGGGGGCACCAGGGAACCGGCGTAGAGCACCAGCCCGGCTCCTTCAATAGCTTTGCGGCCCTTGAGGGTCAGCAGTTCCGGGTCGCCCGGCCCGGCCCCCACAAAGAAAACCATGCCTGTTTTCGCGTTTTCGGACTTTGTGTGCGTGCTCGGCATGAATGCTCCTTTTCGCCCTCTGCCGGCGTCAGGCTCGCCCCGTGCGAAGGCCGGGTTTGAATATACTCCCTTCGCCCGGGACTCGCTTTCTTGGCGGAGAACGAACATCCTTATTAAGAAACAGCTCCTGGCGGCGCGTCCGTTTTACTTCCCGCCGGACGCGGGTTTCTGCGCGGCCAGCAGAAAAACCGGATTCAGGGCCGCCAGGTGCAGATCTCCCGCCAGCTCGCGGGCCTCGGACGCCTGAATCTGCATAATTTCCAAGGGCCAGTCCAGACCTTCCAAAAAGCGGCGGCAGAGGCAGAAGGTGTCCAGCAGCACGCAACTGGCAACCAGACGTCCGCCGGGCGGCAGGCGGTGGCAGACATGGCCCAGAATATCCTCGGCATCCTCGCCGGACAGGCCCCCGCCGATGAAGACCCGTTGCGGATCAGGCAGGGAGGGCAGGCATTCCGGGGCCTGGCCCAGGCAGACGTCCAGAATGGCGGCCCCGAAGCGGCGGCGGTTTTCCTGAATGCTCATGGCCCGCCCGGCGCTGCGCTCCACGGCCACCACCCGGCCTTCATGGGCCAGCACGGCGGCTTCCAGAGCCACGGCCCCGGAACCCGCGCCGATATCCCAGACCACATGGCGCGGCCCTACGCGCAGCAGGGACAGCGCGGCGGCGCGTACCGGCTTTTTGCTGATCAGCTTGCCTTCCACGGCCAGCTCCTCGGCGTCCAGGCCCAGGTGCGGCCTGCGCGGGAGCTCGCCGGGGATCAGCAGCAGGGTGCAGGCCGGGCCGAAAGTGCGACAGGCCGCCTCGGCCAGGCTCAACTGATGCCGGGCTTCGTCGGGCGCGCCCATGCGCTCGAAAATATGCGCCGTGAACCAGTCCACGCCCCGGTCCAGCAGATGGCGTGCCAGCACGTCCGGGGTCATGCGGGCGTCGGTGAGGATGCAGAGCGGCGCGTCCTTGGCCACGGCCACATTCAGCGGGCCCAGGTCGTCCCGGCCGTGCAGGGAGAGGCAGACGACCTTGTGCCAGGGCAGGGCCAGGCGGGCGCAGGCCTGCTGCAGGGAGCTGACCGCCGGAATCAGACGCACGGCCTCCGCGCCCAGCTGACGCACCAAGGTGGCCCCGATGCCGAAAAAGAGCGGGTCGCCGTCGGCCAGCAACAGCACGCGTTCCCCGGCGGCACGCATCTGGCTCAGGCGGCTGAGCAGGGGTTCCAGCGGCAGGGTGAGCGGCAGAAGGCGAGCCTTGAGGCCGCTTTGGCCGTCCTGAGCTTCAAAGGCCGCCAGCAGTTCCCTGCCGCCGCAGAGCACGTCGGCCGCTTCCAGAAGGGCGCGCTGTTCCGGGGCGAGGGCCGCCGGGCCGCGCGCGCAGCCGCAGCCCAGACCCAGTACGGTGATGGGCGCGGGCTCCGGCGTGGTGGGTTCAAAAACAAAGAGCGAATGGAGCATGTCCGCCATGGGCGGCCAGCCGTCCGCCTGTCCTGTTTCTTTTATCGCTTCAGCTTGCGGGGACGCGCCCTCGGCACGGTCTTCCGCGTCCACCGTATCCACGGCGGCGTCCGTGGGCCGGGGCGTTTCCGTGAACGCAATGCCGGGAAGCACAATCTGCTTTTTCATAGTGCCATCAATTCCCTGCCGTCAGTGTGAAAAAGGTGCAGGCTTACGGGGCGACCCGCGAAAGCCCATGCGGTTTGGGCCGCCCGACGGATCACGGCGGCCAGCGCATCCGATCCGGCGGGGTCGGCCAGCAACAGTTCCAGGGCGTGCGATGCGGTCACGCAACGGGCCACAGCCGGGGCGCAGGCCGTGCCCGCCTCATTACAGAGATGCGCCAGAGCCGCCATATCCAGCTCGGCGTCGCGGGCGTGGGTATAGGCATGGCCTTGGGCGAGCTTGACCAGTTTGCCGAAAAAGCAGCCCCAGACCAGCCGCTCGAAGGGCAGAGCTCCGGCGGCGCGCAGGGAAAATTCCGCAAAATCGGCAGCCTGCACGAAACACCGGGGCGCAAGCTCGGGGTAGCGGGCCATGAGCAGTTTCTCCGAGCGCCGTCCGGTGGAAAGGCAGACTGTGCGGCATCCCGTGGCCTGGGCCACATGCAGGCCCTGTTCGATGGTGGCGCGCCAGGCGGCGTGGCTGTATGGGCGGACCGTGCCTTGGGTGCCCAGAATGGAAATGCCGTCCACAATGCCCAGGCGCGGATTAAAGGTATGCCGGGCGATTTCGGCGCCCTGCGGCACGCTGATGATCACGGTCAGAGGCGGGCAGGGGCCGCGTCCGGGAACCGGGCGCGCGGCCTGACGGCCCAGGGCGAAGCGAAGCTGCTCCCGGGGCACGGGATTAATGGCCGCTGTGCCCACGGGCAGGGGCAGGCCCGGCAGGGTCACGCGGCCCACGCCGGGGCCGCCCTCGATGCGCGTAAAATCGGGATCGTCCGGTGCCAAAAGAGGTTCTTCGCAATCGCGCAGCAATACGCTGGCCGTGATCAGCGCGCCCGAGGTGGCGTCCGGATCGTCGCCGCCGTCCTTGCGGATGGAGGCGTGGGCCGCTCCGGCGGCCTGTGCCGGAGCCGGGAGAAAATCCGGAATCAGCTCCGCCGCCGGGCCCGGCGCGCAGTCCGCCACCGGCAGAACGCACCGGCCGCGCGGGCCGCGCCCGGCGAAAGATTCTTCCCCGGCGGCGGGCGCGAAGGGCGGCAGGGGCACGTCCACGCTGTCGGGCGCGCGACCCGTGCGCAACAGGGTGAGCGCGGCCAAGGCCGCGCCCGTGGCCGCCGTGCCGGTGGTGAAGCCTTCGCGCAGGGGTCGCGTCACAGTCCGGGCCACGTCGCGCTCACGCCGCGTCGTCAGGCAGCCAGACCTGCCCCCGCGCCACCAGAGAAACCGGGCCGTCCACAGCGGCCAGACGTTCCTCGCCCTCGTTGAACAGCCGCACGTCCAGGGCCGAGCCGCCGGGCTGCATGATGGAAAAATCGCGCCGCCCGCCCGCGCGGGACAGGCTGAGGGCCAGAGCCAGCGCGCCGGAACCGCAGGAACTTTCCAGGCAGGTGGTTTGCGCGTCGCGCACATGGACCAAGGGCAGCATGTCCAGCTGGCCCTGGCATTCCCGCCACCAGATGGCCCCTACCGCGGCTTCCCCGTCCAGTCCGCAACGCCGACGCAGCAGGGCCGCCGCCGTGTCGCAGTCCTCGGGAAAGGGATGCAGGGCGGCATTGAGCAGCACATGGACAATGCCCGGCAGGCGCACCAGGGTCAGGCCCTCGGCCAGAGACCGCATGGAGCAGGCGGGCAAGCGCAGCACGGCCTCCACTTCCCAGTGCGGGCAGCTGCCGCGCACCGCGAGGCGCACGGGGCTCTGCCAGCCGGAAACCCGTATTTCATAGTGCTGTTCCGCTGTGCCGTCGCGCGGCGTTTCGGGCAGACCCTCCAGAGCCGCCTGACGGGCCCCGTGCTCGTGTTCGCAGAAGGCCAGCAGCGCGCCGAAGGCCCGGCTGGCATTGACGCAAAATTCGCCCCCGGCCATGCGCAGCCGCTGTTCGCGCGGGTCCACGAAACCGGCCTGCTCGCCGCCGAGATGCTGCGGGTCCAGAGCCAGACGGGCCAGGCGCGCCTGTTCGGGGGCGCTTTTGCCCTCGGCCGGGAAAAAAAGCGTGGTGTTGCCGCCGGGGCTCCATTTGGAAAAGGTCAATGCGGGCATGACTGGGTTCCTTTATTTCTAAAAGAAAGTATGCCCGAGCCGCGCCGCACTGTCCAGCATCCCGCACAGTCCGTAACGTTTAGCCGATGTGCCGGGTCGCGTCCGGACCTCCCGCGCGTCCGGAATCGCCCGGAATTCCCACATTACGGCTTGCGGTTTTTCCTGAATCTGGTTATGGAAAAGGCAGTTATCGTCTCCATGCCTGCGCGGCAACGAGCCGGTAATATGGCGGGCAAACCGTGATTTACTGTATGTTGACGGTAATTCAACGACACACAACAACGTTTTGGGAGGCACTATGAAATCAGTTCGTCTTCTTGTTCTTGCGGCTGCTCTTGTACTGAGCTACGCCGTCGCGGCGGTCGCCGCCACGCCGGCGTGCAACAAAAAAATCGAGAGCTTCGACTTCGTCGTGGACTATTCCGGTTCCATGATGATGCAGAACAAGCAGCTTAAACAGGATAAAATCGTTGTGGCCAAAAATGTGCTGCAGCGCGTGAACGCGGCCATTCCGGCCCTGGATTATAACGGCGGTCTGCACACCATCTCGCCCAACGGCATGATCATCGCCCAGGGCCCCTGGGACCGCAACGCCATGAGCGTCGGCATCGACAAGCTGCGCTCCGGCTTCCAGATCTTCGGCCGTATGACCAGCATGGGCAACGGCCTGCAGAAGTATGAACCCTTTATCTCCAGCATGAAGCGCGACGCCGCTCTCATCCTGGTCACCGACGGCGACAACAACCGCGGCAGCGACATCGTGGAAGTGGCCCGCCAGCTGTATGCCAGCCAGCGTAACATGGTCATCCACATCATCTCCTTTGCCGACACCCCCCATGGTGAAGCCGTGATCAAGGAGATCGCCGCCATGAACCCCGGTTCCGTCGTGGTTCGCGGTGAAGAGCTGGCCACCAGCGACGCCGCTGTGGAACGCTTCGTGCTGTCCGTGTTCTGCCAGGACGAGGACGTGATCGTGCTGCGCGGCGTGCACTTCGCTTTCAATTCCTATGCTCTTGACGGCAAGGCCATGGGCATCCTGAACGAAGCCGCCAGCCTGATCAAGGCCAATCCCAACAAGCGCGTGATCCTCAACGGTTGGACCGACTGGATCGGCACCGACGCTTACAACAAGGTTCTTTCGCAGAACCGTGCCAACGCCGTGAAGAACTATCTGGAGAAGCAGGGTATCCCCGCCAGCCGGATGACCGCCATCGGCCGCGGCAAGTCCTTCAAGTACGACAACAAGACCGAAGAAGGCCGTTACATGAACCGCCGCACCGAAATCTCTTTCGACTAAAGCGGACCGTGTAGCGTAATTGCAGAAAAAGCCGGGCGGCGCTTGCCGCCCGGCTTTGATTATGAGGTATGTCCATGCGAATTTTACTGGCTCTTATTCTGACCCTGGGCCTTGCGACCGGCGGCTGCGCCTGGTTCAGCAGCAGTGAAGACTCCGAAACGCAGACCCCCGCCGCGCAGCCGCAGGATCAGGCCGCCGCCTCCGAAGCCGCGCCTGAGCCCGCGCCGGCTCCGGCCAAGGACGTCCCCGGCAAGAGCAAATCCAAGACCAAGGCCAATGCTGAAAAAGCCTCGGCCAAAAAAGCCCCCAGAGGCGCCAAGTCCGAAGCGGAAATCAGCGCCGAACTGGACAGGGTGGGCCACAAACTGGCGCTCCAGGCCTCCCGCACCGTCATGCCTTCCAAGGCCAGCAAGGAAGTGCGCAAGGACGGCAAGGATTATGTGGCGAGCTACGTGGAAGTGGACACGTCCAACGTGACCACGGAACTGCGTCCCGGTGCTTCGGGGCAGTATGTGGGCTTTATCCGCTATCAGGAAAAATTTTATGAATGCCGCGGCGCCAGCAAGAAGGAAGCGCTTTCCGCGTCCTGCCAGCAGGTGCGCGCCCGCCGTCTCAACGAGCTGATCCGTTACGACGGCAAGGAATGGCAGTTCTAGGCCGCCACCGGCATTGAACAGATCTTGAAAAGCGGGGCGCAAGCCCCGCTTTTCGTTTGTTCCGCCATTGCTCAGCGGATGAAAGCCCCGGCGGCGGCCATAGCAATCGGGCGTCAGCCTGTCAGAGGATTTCAAGTGGTAAATGTTCTAGGGCCTGTTGACACTATGCCTTTTTGCCCGCTCGCTACGTCAGATTTCACCTGCTTTTTCGGTCGAGTACCAAAAGAGTACACTCCCTCAAAACAGGCTTATCTTCCTTGCGGGCGAACAAAAATTCTATAGTGTCAACAGGCCCTAGAGCGTTTTGATATTGAAAATATCTCAACGCGCTGTGCGATTTTCTGCGGAAATCCGCACAGCGAAATTATCGCAAGGCGAATTTACTTCGCCGTCAAGCGATAATTTTAAGCGCAAATTGCTCTGGAATATGGCGACGATGCCGTGAAAACGGCATGGCTCAGGCATCGGCGGTGAGCAGATCCGGCGGCAAATGCCTGAGGATCCACTGGGCGCATTCACGCGGATTTTTGCCTTGGGAGTCGCAGCGCAGATCGGCCCAGGCCGCATACAGGGCCTCCCGCTCACGAAAGATGTCGTCCAGGGTCTGGCCCGGCGCGATGGCCAGCCCGCGCTGGGGATTGCGGGCTATGCGTTCTTCGATCACGGTCAGGGGCAGGTCCAGATGGACGATGGGGCCCAGCTTCGCCAGGTGGCGCATGGCTTCCTCCCGGTAGACCACGCTGCCGCCGGTGCCGATGACCGTGCGGTTGGCCTTGATGGCCCGGATTACCGTGCATTCCGCATCCAGAAAGGCTTCCTTGCCCAGGGCGTCAGTCACGTCCTGGAGGCGTACGCCGTATAGGGCCTCAATCAAATGGTCGCTGTCCAGAAAGGCCCAGCCCAATTCCCGCGCCAGCACGCCGCCCACCGTGGACTTGCCCGCTCCGGCCATGCCGATGAGGACGATGCAGGGGGCGAGTCGGGCCGGGGCCGCGACGAGATCGGGCGTGGGCATGTTTTCTCCTTAGAGTATTTAACACTTGAAATACCCGCTTACGGCGAGCAAGGCCCGCCTGCTCGCATTTCGTGACAAGGATTTGCGGACAAATCCCTGCGGAGCCGTTGGCGCATTTCATGCGTGAACTGCTCCGGAGCATTTAACTCTTGAACGGCTTTGGAGCTGGATAGGCTTTGAATTTGTGTCCAATATCAGGCGGCATTGTCTTCGCGGCAACCGTTTAGCTGCTCCCGAGCTTCGTGCCCGGCTGATTTCGGAAACTCTGCCCAAGCCGGACGGTGGTGTCAAGGAGCATGGGGCGGAAGCGGCAGCGGAAAAATATTGCCGCGAAATCCGGAGAAATGGGGGTTCCGCTCTAAAGTGGCTGGGGAACGGGCCGATAAGCCGGGTAGAGGTGTAGTCTCATGCGCATGTTGATTGTCTTGACTGTTTTGCTGGGCCTGGCCGCGCCGGTCCTGGCTGTGGAATCCCGCTCCCTGCCCGCGTCCGCCGCGCCGGGCTATCTTGCCGGGCCGCAGGCTCCGCTCGTGTCGTCGCCCACCGTGGGCGCTCCGGTGGTGCCGTTGCCGCCGCATCTTCCGGCCCGGTTGCCCTCGGGCGGCGTCAACCTGGATGAAGCCTGGATTCAGGACGGCGGAGCGCGCCTGTACTGGAATACGCTGGTGATCCCGCGCCAACTCCGGATGGGCGGCGCGAGTTTTGTGGACCCGGCGGCCGTGCCGGAACTTCTGCCTGTCGACAGCGACAAGGTCGTGCGACCCGCGCGGCGGCGCGTTCCGGCCAGAGCCGTGACTTCTGCGGAAAAGCAGAAGCCCGGGCAGCGGACGGCTCCGGCAGGGGCGGGTTCCACCGCGCTCAAGCCGCCCGCAGCCGCCGCTCCGGCCGCCAAGAAGGGGGCCTCCCCAACGCCGTCGCCCGAGGCCGACAAGCCTGTGGTGTCAAAGCAGGCCGCGCCGTACAGCGGTCCCGCGCCCGCCGTGGCGGTTCCGCCCGTGCCTCTGCCGATTATGCCCGCGGACCCGGTCGCGCCCAAGGCTCCTGCGACGCCCCGTTGATCCGGAAAATTTCTCCGGGCATTGCGGAAGGTCGACCGGCTGTCGAGGCCCGGTCCGGGCGGCCGCGCGCCTTTTTCCGCCGGGACCGGAGCGATCCTCGTCATGTGCGCCGCTTGACGAGGGGACGGCGGGCGTGTATGTAGCTTCTTCCATATATTTTACCGTTCAGGGTTCAGACCGTTTTGTGCAGCCGCGCGGGTATGCCGTCGGCGCGAAACACGGGTAAAACCCGCAGCATCCGCGTCCGCCCCTGTTTCCGGGCCGATAGTTCCGGAGTCCGGCAACCTGCCGCGCCATTGTCGCGGGCGGAGTGCGTAAAAAAGAGAAGGGAGCAGAGTCATGAAAAGAACATACCAACCCAGTAAAATCAGAAGAGCCCGCACCCACGGTTTCCGCGCCCGCATGGCTACCCCCAGCGGCCGCGCCATTCTGCGCCGCCGTCGCGCCAAGGGCCGCAAAAACCTGAGTGCCTAGCCGGACGGGTATGACCGCCCTTGTCGTACGCCGGGGGCTTTTGTGTCGCGTCTGACCTTTCCACGGCACGTCCGTGTTCGCCGCAGGGCGGAATTTACCGCCTGTTATGAGCGGGGCAGACGTTACCATACCGAGCATTTCCTCCTGTTTGTGCTTCCGAGAGAGCATGTCGGCGATTGTACGCGCACGGGCATGGCTGTTTCCCGCAAAGTAGGCAATGCGGTGGTCCGCAATCGCGTCAAGCGTTTGCTGCGGGAGTTTTTCCGTTTGCACTCCGACCTCCTGCCGGTCCATGCTGATCTGGTGGCTGTGGCGAAAAGGCATACCGGCGGTGACGCGCTGGACCTTTCCCGCGTGACCGCCGAATTTCTGCCGCTGCTGCGGCGGATAGCCCGGCGCGGGCGGGCGGCCGAAGCATGCGATTGAATCGAAAACGCCCCACGGGCCGAGCGGCTCCGAGCCGTCGCGGTCCGTGGGAGGGCGTCTCCTTTGGGGGCGCCGGGCCGTTGCCGCGCGCGACGGCCCGAGGTGGGGTGTGATGAAAATGCTGCTGCGCGGCCTTTGCGTTTTACCCATACGTATCTATCAGCGCTGCATATCGCCGGTGCTGCCCCCCGCCTGCCGCTTTTATCCCACCTGTTCCGCCTATGCCGTGGAGGCCATCCTGCGCCACGGCGTGTTGCGCGGCGGCTGGCTGGCGCTGCGGCGTCTGGCCCGCTGCCATCCTTGGGGCGGTTCAGGTTATGACCCTGTTCCACCCCCACGGCGTCGCCGCGACGTCCCGCCTCTGTCCCAGGAGTGAGCGTCCACATGCAAGACAGCAAAAATTTGATTCTGGCCATTGTGTTGTGCTTAGTGATTCTTTTCGGTTGGGGACGTCTGGCCGAATACATGGGATGGGTGCAGACGCCCGACCCGGCGGCGGTGGCGCAGCAGCAGGAGGCTGTCCGTCAGGAGGCGGTCAAGGCGGAACAGCACAAGGAAGAAGCCGCCAAAGCCGCGACGTTGCCCGTGTTCACTCCGGCTCCCGGCCGCGACCTGACCGTTGATTCCCCGCTGTACGAAGCTGTTTTCTACACCGGCGGCGGCCCGCTGCGCTCCTTCAAGCTCAAAAAATTCCAGACCGGTCTCGCGCCGGATTCGCCCCTGGTGAACATGGTGGACGAACGCACGGCCGCTGTGGCGCCGTTAGGTCTGGTGATCAACAGCCAGCCGTCCTGGAGCACCGGCCAGTGGTCGCTGGACAGCGGCGAGCAGAACCTGAAGCTGGACGCCGGTCAGCAGGGCGCGTTGCGCCTTGTGGGCGTGGTGGACAACCTGCGCGTGGTCCGCGAACTGACCTTCAACGCGGACTCCTATCTGATTAAGGAAAAAATCCGGCTCATCAATGCCGGGGATCAGCCCCGCAGTGTGCGTGTGAGTTACACCGTGGCCTCCGACGCCAGCAATGCGGCCGGCGGCCGCTATGATTCCATGCGCGTGGCCTGGGACAACGACGGCAGTCTGTCCGAGGAATCTTCGAGCAAAACCCTGGAAAGCACGGGCGTGCAGGCCACGGGCAAGATTTACTGGGCCGGGGCCATGAGCACTTATTTCCTGTCCGCCGTGCTGCCCGGCGAAACCAACAACGTCACGGTCAAGGGCCTGTTGCAGAAAACCGTCTACCGCACCGCCGTTGAAGAGCCTGAAAATCTTCTCGCGCCGGGGCAGGAAAAGGAACTGACGGTTTCCTACTGGCTGGGCCCCAAGGACCGCACCCAGTTGCTGGCCGTGTCCGACCAGCTGGCCAAGAGCATCGACCTGGGCATGTTCAGCATCATCGCCAAGGGTCTGCTCTGGTTGCTGGAGTTCTTCCACAAGTACGTGCATAACTGGGGCGTGGCCATTATTCTGCTGACCATCGTGATCAAGGCCGTGTTCTGGCCCCTGACGGCCAAGAGCTATGCGTCCATGGAGAAGATGAAGAAGCTTCAGCCCATGATGACGGCCATCAGGGAAAAGTATAAGGACAACAAGGAGCTCATGAACAAGGAAGTCATGGCTCTGTACAAGACCTACGGCGTCAACCCGGCCAGCGGCTGTGTGCCCATTCTGATCCAGCTGCCGGTCTTCTTCGGCCTGTACCAGGCCCTGCTCACGTCCATTGAGCTCAGACACGCGCCGTTCATCATGTATCTGCCCTTTACGGACAAGCTCTGGCTGGCCGACCTTTCGGCCAAGGATCCCTATTACATCACGCCGGTCATCATGGGCCTGACCATGTTCCTGCAGCAGAGGATGAGCCCCCCGGCCACGGATCCCACCCAGCAGAAGATCATGATGTTCCTGCCTCTGATCTTCACGGTGCTGTTCCTGGGCTTCCCCTCGGGCCTCGTCATCTACTGGCTGGTCAACAACATCCTGTCCATCTTCCAGCAGTGGCTGATGATGCGTAAGAACAAGGCCGCCGCGCGGGCCGAGGCGTAGAACGGTTCAGGTGTAGAGGTAGAGCGATTCACGATTGAACTGTGTAATATTTCAATCGAAAAACGCTGTAAAAATGTTGAGCCGCGCGGCAGGGATTTGCCCGCAAATCCCTGCCGCGCGTTGCCTGCGGGCGGCCTTTCCCGTCCGAAAAGGCAATGCGGGATTTTAAAGATGCGCCCGCTTTTATTGTATCTGACTGCAAAAATTCGAGCATGGTTATGCTCTCAATTTTCGCAGGATCGTCAGCGAAAAAATGTGGTTTTTCGCTGACTCACGGCGGCTGCGTCGCCGCAAAGCCCTATGGGGTTTGTGCGTCTAGAGCAGATTACCTTTGAGAATTGACATTCTCAAAGTTTTTAAGCCGCTCGCTCTGCTGTCCTCGCCCGTAAAGCTCGAAGACTCGCTAACGGGCGAGACAACCGCGCAAATAAATTGCGCTTACGCCTTCGTGGCGGGCGTCTGCTTATGCAGCCGCCAGAGCAATTTCAAAGTGAAATCGCTCTAATTTGAAAATTAGACATGAGGCGTGCCCGGCGTATGCCGCGTTGGAACATCCGTCGTGCTCCGGCATCGAGCTGATTTTGTCCTCTCTGTGTGAGTGAGGTTCGTTATGGAAGGGTTCAAAGAATTTCAGGGCAAAGACCTGGACAGCGCCATCGAGGAAGCCTGCGGCTACTTCAACACGGCGCGGGAAAAGCTGGAGATTGAAATACTCCAGGACGCCAAGTCCGGCATTTTCGGCATCGTGGGAGCGCGCAAGGCCAAGGTGCGCGCGCGCAGGGCCCATCTGCGCGAGGCTGTGGAAAGCATCCTGGGCAAAAAAGGCGCTGCCGCCCCCGACGAAGAAGGGGAGTCCGCAGGCGCGGCTCCGCGTATCCCGGAAAAGAACGCCCGGCAGGAACGCCCCCGGCGCGGGCGGGAGCAGAGCCAGGAGCGCGGGCGCAAAAACGCCGCTTCCATTGCCGCTGAAGAGTCTTGTGCCCGCGCGGCGACGCCGCCCGAGTCCGGCGCGGCTCCCGCTGGGGAAATGGAAGAGACGGCCCAGGCCGCGCCGTCCATCCGTTCCGCACCGGAGCCGGAAGTGGGTGCCCGCGCTGACGTCGCTCCGGCTGGGGACGAGAATCGTCCTGAAGGCCAAAGCGAGGAGCGGGAAGCCGCGTGCGCCGCAGGCCGTGACGAGGCCCGCGCGGAAACACGCGCAGGCGGGCGGCGGGAATCCGGCCGCGCTTCCGGGCGTGCCCGGCCCCGGCGCGAGGAAAGCCGCCCTGGAAGCCGGGAAGGAACGCCCGGCGAGGGACTGGATCTGTCTGGGGAGGATCTGGACGAAGCCGGTGAAGGTCTGCCCGTGACGCCTGTGGAGCAGCTGGATGCCGTCCGTCTGGAGGCTCTGGTTCAGGAGGCCGTGCGCGAGCTGGTGCGGCCCATTGTGGGTACGGAGATGTGCCTCGACGTCAAAGTGGGCGAGGGCCGGGTGCAGGTCTGCGTGGACTGCGACGAGGACTCCGGTCTGCTTATCGGGCGTGAGGGCCAGACCCTGGCGGCTTTGCAGTATCTGGTGTCGCGCGTTGTGTCGCGGGGTATGAATGCCGCCGTGCGTGTGCAGCTGGACGCCGGGGAATACCGTCGGCGCCAGGACGAAAAATTGCGGGAAATGGCCCTGGCCCTGGCTGAAAGGGTGCGCCAGAGCGGACGTTCGTATTCCACGCGGCCCCTTTCTTCCTATCACCGGCGCATTGTGCATGTCTGCCTCCAGGACGCCGGGGATGTGCAAACCCGCAGCACCGGCGACGGTCCCATGAAAAGAGTGGTCATCATGCGCCGGAAGCTGGAAAAAGCGTAGCGGACGATTTTGGAGCAATTTCAAAGTGAAATTGCTCTAACGCCGCACCGTGTGCCAGCTTTGAAATTTGTAAAATTTCAAAGCTGACGATACGCTTACTCCGCCGTTCAGCCCGACTGTCCTCGCCGTAAAGCTCGTAAGCACGCTGACGGGAGAAGCGACAGCGCAAATAACGTGCGCTTACGGTTTCGTAGTAAAGCATTCCAACGTTGAGATGCTCTAAAATGCTCCAGGGAGCAAAGCTGTCCATGTCCACCATTGCCGCCATAGCCACGCCTCCCGGAGCCGGGGGCATCGGCATTGTGCGCCTTTCCGGCCCGAGGGCCAAGGCGTTGCTGGCGCGCATGTTTCTGCCCCTTTCGCCGCGTTTTGAAAATTTTCGCCCCTGGTTCCTGCACCGCGGCCGGGTCCTGGACCGGTATGGTGAAGCCCTGGACGACGTGCTGGCCGTGTTCATGCCCGGCCCGCGCACCTTCACCGGCGAGGATATGGCCGAAATTCACTGTCACGGCGGCCCGCTTATTGTCCAGGCCGTGCTGGAAAGCATTCTGCGTCTGGGCGCGCGCCAGGCCGAGCGGGGCGAGTTCTCGCGCCGGGCCTTTGTCAACGGGCGCATGGATTTGAGCCAGGCCGAAGCCGTGGCCGAACTTATCGCCGCGCCCTCGCGCGAAGCCCTGCGTTACAGTCTGAACCGCCTGGACGGCCTGTTGGGCCGCCGCGTGCTGGCTTTGCGGGAAGAACTGGAAGCTCTGCGCGTCCAGGTCTGTCTGGCCGTGGATTTTCCCGAGGAAGAGGTGGAATGCCTTGCCCCGGCGGCCTTCGGCCGGGCCGTGACTGAAGTGGCCTGCTCCGTGCGGCGCCTGCTGGCCGGGCAGAAGCGGGCCCGCGTCATGCAGCAGGGAGCCGTCGTGGTCCTGGCCGGAGCGGTGAACGCGGGCAAATCCAGCCTGCTCAATGCGCTGCTGGGCCGCAATCGGGCTTTGGTTACGGACATTCCGGGCACGACCCGCGATTTTCTGGAAGAAGCCTGCGATCTGGACGGGCTGCCCGTGCGCCTCACGGATACCGCCGGTCTGCGCCAAACCGAGGAGGGCCGGCACGGCGCGGATGCCGTGGAAGCCCTGGGCATGGCCCTGAGCCGGGAAAAACTGGGCGAAGCGGATTGCATCCTGCTGGTGCTGGACGGCGCGCGCCTGGGTGAGGCCGGAGCCGCCGCGGAAAGCTGCCCCGACGCGGCGGCACGCCAGGTGCTGGGACTGGCCGGAGATACGCCCGTGCTCCTGGTCTGGAACAAGAGCGACCTCTGCTCGCCGGAATTGTTCCCGCCGCGCTGGGCAGACGGCCTTTCCTGTTGTAAGGTAAGCGCGCGTTCGGGCGACAATGTGGACGCTCTGGCCATGGCTCTGCGGCAGGCCCTGCTGGCCGACGGGCGCGACAGGCCGCCGTCCGACGGCCTTGCGCCCAACGCGCGGCAGGCACTGGCTCTGGAAGAGGCGTTGGCCGAGCTGGAAGCTCTGGAAGCGGACGTCCGCGCGGGCCAGCCCTATGACTGCTGCGCCGTGCGCCTGGATACGGCGGCGGCGCACCTTGGTGAAGTGACGGGCCTGTCCAGCCCTGCGGAAGTGCTGGACAGGGTCTTTGCCCAATTCTGCATCGGCAAATAAATGCATATGGACCTGAATATGCTGCGCCGCCGTTTGAGCGGCGATGAAATCAACGCCATGCCCCTTTGTCATTATCAGGGGCCGGTGCATGTGATCCGCGTGCTGGAAGACTGGAAGCAGGCCCTGCCCGATCTGCGCGCGGACGGCGTGCTGGGCTTCGATACGGAAACCCGGCCCACCTTCCGTAAGGGCAAGGTCAACGCGCCCTCGCTGATCCAGCTCGCGACGGAACGGGCCGTCTACCTGGTCCAGCTGGCCTGGCTGCCCTTTGGCCCGCATCTGGCCGAGATTCTCGCCGATCCAAACATCATCAAGGCCGGTGTGGGCATCCGCGACGACATGCGTGAGCTCTCCAGGCTGCACGACTTTGAGCCCGCCGGTCTGGTGGACCTGGGCAATGCGGCCCGCGCCCACAAGCTGCCCAGCCAGGGGCTGCGCACCCTGGCCGCCAATCTTTTCGGCTGGCGCATCTCCAAGGGCTCGCAGTGTTCCAACTGGAGCCTGATGGAACTGAGCCAGCGCCAGATCGCCTATGCCGCCACGGATGCCTGGATCGGACGCCTGATTTTTCTGCGCATGCGCGAGTTCGGCCTCATTCCGCCGGTTCCGGCCAGTCCGGCCAGCCTGGTTGTCCCGCGCGCAACCCCCGGACCGGAGAGCGACGCATGAACAGCGACGGCCAGAATCGTGGGGCGGCTTCCCTGCCTCCCCCTGCTTCCGGCCTGATCCCGGCCCTGGGGCCGCGCCTCGTTTTTTTTACCGGCGGCACGGCCTTGCGCGATTTAAGCCGCCAGTTGACCCGCTATACCCACAATTCCGTCCATCTGATCACCCCCTTTGATTCCGGCGGCAGTTCCGCCGCTCTGCGCCGGGCTTTTGCCATGCCCGCCGTGGGCGATATCCGCAACCGCCTGCTGGCCCTGGCCGACAGCGCCGTGGTGCCCCGGAACGTGCTCGATTTCTGCGCCCGACGCCTGCCCGAAGAAGGGAATGCTGAAGCCCTGCGCGCCCGACTGCGGGCTCTGGCGGCGGTGGAGCATCCGCTTTGGGCCGCCATGCCGGAGATCTTCGCCGGGGCCCTGCGCCTGCACATGCGTTTTTTTCTGGAGCGCATGCCCCGGGATTTTGACCCGCGCCTTGCCAGCCTGGGCAATCTGATCCTGGCCGGGGGCTATCTGCACCACAAGCGTAATTTCGGGCCGGTCCTGGCCTTTTTCAGCCGCCTGCTCCAGGTGCGCGGGGTGGTGCTGCCCATTGCGGGCGAAAGCCTGCATCTGGCGGCGGAGCTGGACGACGGTTCGCGCCTGGTGGGCCAGCACCGCTTCAAGGAGCTGACGCGTCCCGTGCGCCGCCTTTTTCTTACGGTGCACGAGCCGGACCGCGCCGGGGCCGCCGTTCATCCCCAGACGCCCTGCCGTCCGCCTCTGGCGCCCGCCGCGGCCGCCTACCTGCGTTCGGCCGGGGCCATCTGCTATCCCATGGGCAGTTTTTACACCAGTGTGCTGGCCAATCTGCTGCCGCAGGGCGTGGGCCGCAGCGTGGCCGCCGCGAACTGCCCTAAAATCTTCATCCCCAACTCGGGCCATGATGCGGAAGTGCACGGCCTTTCCCTGGTCGGGCAGGTGGGCATGCTGCTGCGTCATCTGCGCGAGGATGCGTCCGAGGCGCGCACTGAAGAGCTCCTGCACTGGGTGCTGGTGGACAGCCGGAACGGCCGCTACGAGGGCGGCTTGGGGCCGGAAGTCCGCCACGCTCTGGCGGATTTGGGCGTGCCTCTGCTGGAACGCGACATGGTCTGCGAGGGAGATCCCCAACGGCATGATCCGGAATTGACGGCCAGAGCCCTGCTGGGCCTGTTGCCCGACGGCGGACGCGCCGGGGAATCGGAGCTGGGATGAACGCGTGCGAACTCCGCGTTGATGCTGCACTGGCCGGACAGCGACTGGACCAGGCCCTGGCCGCGCTGACGCCCGAACTGGGGCTGCGCGGCCGCCGCCGGTTGATCGCGCGCGGCGCGGTGCTGGTCAACGGCAGGGTGGGAGATGCGGGGTGCCGTTTGCGGCCGGGCGACGTCCTTGCCCTGCGCGGCACGGAGGACGGAACAGGTGCGACGCCGTGTTCCGCGGACATGCCGCGCCTGCTCTCCCGCCAGGGAGACTATTGTTTTCTGTACAAGCCTGCCGGGCTGCACAGCGCGGCCCTGGCCGGGGACAACGGCCCCAGCCTGGAGGCTCTGTTGCCCGTCTTGCTGTCGGAAGAGAGCGGAGGGCGTGCGCCGCGGCTCATGCAGCGCCTGGATTATGGAACTTCGGGCATTGTCTGCGCGGCCCTGGGGGCAAAGGCGGCTCAGGCCTTCCGTGTCGCGGAGCGGACGGGCCGGTGCGAAAAGCGTTATCTGGCCCTGCTCAGAGGGACACTGGCCGGGCCGTCCACAGTCCGGCTGGCCCTGGATACGGCGGATCGCCGCCAAAGCCGTGTGCTGGCGGACACGGACGACACGCTCCGCTGGACGGAATTTCTGCCCCTGCACGTTTGGGGCGGCGCGGCGGCAACAGGTCCGCTTGCGGGCCTGGTCCGGGATACGGCGCACGGCGAAAGTACTTCTTCCGCGTCCGGCGCGGGCGAAGGGGAAGATCCCGGCGGCCTGACCCTGGCCGCCTGCCGCATCCGTTGCGGCGCGCGGCATCAGATCCGGGCACACGCGGCGGCCCTGGGCCATCCCCTCTGGGGGGACGGCCTGTATGGCCGGTCGAATCAACACGGCCCGGCCGGAACGGGATTTTTTCTGCACCACGGGGCCCTGCTGCTGCCCGGCGCGGCCTGCGTGCAATCGCCGCCCTGGCCGCTGCCCGAAGCCCAGGCCGGGGCGGTCAGGAAATGGCTTGAAAGCCCGGCTCAATGCGGTATACTGAGGCGTGGGCATCGCAACAGCCCGGACCCGCATCAGCCGTAACAGGACACACACCTCGTCCGGCCTTGCCGGTGACTCTTTTACCAGGAGAGCGCATGTTTGCCGCCTTGCTACCCAAGTCCGCGCCTTTTTTCGCCATGTTGCAGGAGCAGAACGGCTTGTTGCGCCGCATGGCCGGGTTGCTGGTCGAGATGCTCGAAGATCCCTCCAAAATGGACGACGTCCATAAAGAAATCGCCTTTCTGGAAGAAGAAGCCGATCTGCTGCACACCCGGATCATCCGGGCCCTTTCCCAAACCTTCATCACGCCCATCGACCGCGAAGACATCCTGCGCATCAATCAGGAGCAGGAAGAAGCCATGGACTGCTTGCAGAGTCTGAGCACCCGCCTGCATATTTTTGAATTCACTCGGGTGCGCTTTCCGGCCCTGCAAATGGCCCGGACCATCAGCGCCATGCTCGACCTCACCCGGCTGATGCTGGAAGGTCTGGCCCATCGGCGCGACTGCCACAAAACCCGCGCCTTCCGCACGCTGCGCGGCGAATGCGACATGCTTCTGGCCGTGGGCCTGGCCGAACTGATGGACGAGCAGCAGGAGGTCACGCCCGCCCTGATCATGCAGATTCTGAAATGGAGCCAGGCCTACGAGCGCATGAGCATGCTGCTGGAACAGGTCAACACCCTGGCGGAAACCATTGAGGAAGCGGTGCTGAAAAATGTTTGAGGTGCCCCTCCTTCTGGCCGTCATCGTGTTGGTGGCCCTGGTTTTCGACTTCACCAACGGCGCGCATGACTGCGCCAACGCCATCGCCACCGTAGTGTCCACCAAGGTGGTCACGCCGCGTTTCGCCGTGGGCGCGGCGGCCCTGCTCAATCTGGGCGGAGCCCTGCTGGGCACGGAAGTCGCCAAGACCCTGGGCAGCGGCATTGTGCTGCCGCATGTGGTGGAAGGCAGCCACGTGCTGGTACTGGCCGCCCTGGTGGGGGCCATCGCCTGGAACTGCATCACATGGTATTACGGCATTCCGTCCTCGTCCTCCCATGCCCTGATCGGCGGGCTCATCGGCGCGGCCGTGGCCGACGAGGGCTTCGGCGCGCTCAATGTCAGCGGCATTGTGGACAAGGTACTGATCCCCCTGGTGGGATCGCCTCTGGCCGGCTACATCGCCGGTTTTCTGATTATGTGGCTGATTTACTGGATTTTCGGACACGTCCACCGCAGCAAGGTCAACTGGACCTTCCGGCATCTGCAACTGGTGTCCGCCGGGTTCATGGCTACCAGCCACGGCCTCAACGACGCCCAGAAAACCATGGGCATCGTCACCCTGGCTCTGGTGATCTTCGGCGAGATCGACAGCGTGGAAGTGCCCCTCTGGGTCAAACTGGCCTGCGCCGGGGCCATGGCCCTGGGCACGGCCGTGGGCGGCTGGAAGATCGTCAAGACCATGGGCCACCGTATCTTCAAGCTGGAGCCGGTGCACGGCTTTGCCGCCGAAAGCTCGGCGGCTCTGGTGATTACCGGGGCTTCGTTGCTGGGCGCGCCGGTAAGCACCACGCATACCATTTCGGCCTGCATCTTCGGCGTGGGGTCCACCAAACGGCTCTCGGCCGTGCGCTGGAACGTAGCGGGCAGTCTGCTCGTTGCCTGGACCCTGACCCTGCCCGCCGCCGGGATAGTCGGTTTCATTTCCTACAAGTTGCTGCATTTCATCTGGAATTGACGGGCTGATTCGGGGCGATACGGCCGTGTCCAAACGCACAAAAGCCGTTCTGCTTTTGCAAGCTGAACGGCTTTTGTGCGACGTGACGTCTCACCCTGACGATAAACTGAGGGCAGCCCAACCCGAGAATGTCAATTCTCAGGGCTAATCTGCTCCAGGGGCCATCCGGGCTCGCGCCCGGCGGTGCGGATGTGGGGGGATGATTCAGCGATTGCTGTTTTCGCGTTCTTCCTGGCAGGCGCGGCAAAGGCCCACGCCGGGCAGCGCATCCAGACGTTTCTGGGGGATGGGATCGCCGCATTCACGGCAACAGGCCACGCCGTCGATCCATTCCGGTCCGCCGCGATCCATGGAAGCGCGGGCCCGCACCAAGGCGGACTCCCTGTCCAAGCGTTCCAGTTCGGTGGCCTGATCAAACACGTCCATCACTGTCTCCTTGCTTCTTGCGATAAGGCTGTTCGTCTTGCTGGTTTAGGCTCAGCCATCCTTGTTTTAATGAAGGCTGAGCCTAGGCAAAGTAAGCGGCAACCCCGCCGGGGCGGGGTTGCCGTAAGTTTTTCGCTCTATTTTTCCAAAGACCCATGCTCTTAGCATAAGGGGGCGATGCTGTAAATCATTGATTGCCCGTCAATTCGCCCGGAGCACATCTTCCAGCACGCGTACAAAGCCGTCCAGATCCGCCTGGTCAATGGTCAGGGGCGGCAGCAGGCGCAGGGTGACGCCGTGGCTCAGGTTGCAGATGTAGCCCCGGCGCAGCAGTTCTTCCCAGACCGGTTGGCCGTCGCCGGTCAGTTCGATGCCCAGCATCAGGCCCACGCCGCGCAATTCACGGATTTTCTCGGGTAGGCGCTGTTGCAGGGCCGCCAGTTCTTCCTTGACGTGCGCGCCCAGAGCGGCCGCGCGTTCTGCCAGATGGTCGCGCAGCATGATTTCCACGGTTTTGGCGGCCACCGCCGAGGTCAGCGCGCCGCCGCCGAAGGTGGTGGCATGGCTGCCCGCCTCAAAGCCCCGGGCCATTTCGTCCGTGGCCAGCATGGCGCCCATGGGCAGGCCGTTGGCCAGGGATTTTGCCATACTGATGGCATCGGGCTGAAGATTGTAGTTCTGGAAGGCCCAGAATTTGCCGGTACGGCAGAGCCCGGCCTGGACTTCGTCGCAGAGGAAGAGGACGTTCTTTTCCCGGCAGAGGGCCTGCACTCCGTGCAGATAGTCCGCGGGCAGGGGCACCACGCCGCCCTCGCCCTGCACCACTTCCACCAGCACGGCGGCCGTGGCGGGCGTGATCGCGGCCCTGAGAGCTTCCAGATCACCGGCGGGCACCTGCTTGAAGCCCTCGGGCAGGGGCGTGAAGCCCTTGCTCAGGCTTTCGCGGCCCGTGGCGGCCAGGGCCCCCAGGGTGCGGCCGTGGAAGCAGCCGCCCAGGGTAATGATTTCATAGGCGTCGCGCTGCTTGACCGTGCGCATATAGCGCCGGGCCAGCTTGATGCAGGCCTCGTTGGCCTCGGCCCCGGAATTGCAGAAAAAGGCCTTGCCGTGGTGGCTGGTGGAAAGCAGCAGCTTGGCGAGATCCAGTTGTTCCTGCTGGTAAAAGAGATTGCTTACGTGCCAGAGTTTGCGGGACTGGCGTTCCAGAGCCTCACAGACTTCGTCGTTGCAATGTCCCAGGCCCGCCACGGCGATGCCCGCCAGCAGGTCCACATATTCCTTGCCGTCCACGTCCCAGAGGCGCGCGCCCTTGCCGCGCGCGATAGCCAGCGGGTAGCGGCTGTATGAGCGGCAGAGCAGGTGTTCTTCCTCGGCTTTGACGGCGTTGAAGGCTTGCGACATGGAATTGGACTCCTTATGGGATTGCGTCTGAAAAGGGTTCACCTCCAGCGGGCGGCCCGGCTGACGGCATGTCCCGTTTTACCGGTGTCGTCGCCGTTGGCGGCGGCAGGATACGAAAATCATGCGCGGCGAGGCTGCGGCCCGCTTCAACGGCCCGTGTGCCCGAAACCGCCCGCGCCGCGCCGGGTGGCGGCCAGTTCCGGCACTTCCTGCCAGACAGGGCGGACATAGGGCTGAAAGATCAGTTGGGCCATGCGCTCGCCGCGCTTGAGTCGTCGCTCTTCCCCGGAGGTGTTCAGAAGCATGACCAGGATTTCCCCGGTATAGTCCGGGTCGATGACGCCCACGCCCTGGGCCACGGTGAGCCCGTCGCGCGCGCCCAGGCCGCTGCGGGAGTAGACAAAGCCCGCCAGACCCGGCTGTTGCGGCTGCACGCTGAGCCCTGTGGGCACGCACAGCCGTGCGCCCGGCGCGATATGCGCTTCGGGCGTGTCCAGGCAGGCCCGCAGGTCGAAACCGGCGGAAAGGGCCGTGGCCGGGGCCAGAAAGTCTTCCCGTTCCTGGGCGTAAAGCTCGCGCGCGCCGGAGCGGACAAAGGCGACATGCACCGGGGCTTCGGCTGAAACCGGGGCCGGAGTCTGGCCGGAAATGAGAGGAGTAGTTGTGGTCTTCACGCCCAGTCATGTAGCGCAGGAAGGCTGCGGGGGCAAGTGCGCGGGGGCGCGCAGGCGTCATATTTGTCGTCCGCGGGCGGCGGGGTGAAGTCAAAGGAGGAGGGGAACCAGGCGGCATAGAGATAGACCGCCAGCAGCATAAGGGGCACGGCGACCGTCGCCGAGGCCAGGGAGAGCAGCAGGAGCACAGTGCCGCGCACTGCCCGGCGCAGGAGCGGACGCGCGGCGTACAGCAGAACCGCCGTGGTTACCAGGGTGGCAAAAAATTTGTTGACGGCCGAAACGGACGGGTCCAGCGCGCCCGCGCCCCAGAACAGCAGGCAGGCAAGCAGCACGCCGGGCGCGAACAGACCGAGGAACAGGCGGAATTCCTCCGGCTCCAGAACCAGTTTCGCCAGCCAAAGCATGCCGGCGAGAGCCAGCAGCAGGCCGCCGAAAAGCATCAGAGCGGTTCCCATGCCGCACCTCCGGGAAGATTGAGAATGACGGCCGCTGCCGGGCAGGAACGGCCCGCGCGGGCGTATGCCCAACATACGCCGACATCCCGCACGGGGCTAGTGTCTAAAGTAGATCAACTTTGAAATTTGTAAAATTTCAAAGTTGACATTCAGGCGAAAAACGTGGTTATCGCTGCTGTCGATCCCCGTATGGTTCCGTTGTCGCCAACGGGGACAGCCTTAGAATCCACGCCGCGTTGCTCTCGATGCCTGTACGCCCTTTGGGCTACAGGCACGGTCCTACGGGCCGCCCGTCGGGTCGGTCTTCGCGGCACGCCGCACCGTGTGCGGCGTTAGAGCAATTTCAAAGTGAAATTGCTCTCATTTGAAAAATCAGACACCGGACGTCTCGCCTTGCTTTTGGCGCTGTTTTCTTACAAGCTGCCGGGCAGAAAAGGAGCCATAATGAATCCGACATCCATTGCCGTGGTGGGCGGCGGCCTCGCGGGTTGCGAATGCGCGTTGCGCCTGGCCCGCGCGGGCCTGGACGTGACCCTCTTTGAACAGAAGCCCGGCTTCCGTTCCCCGGCCCATGTGAACGACTGCCTGGCCGAACTGGTCTGCTCCAATTCACTGCGCTCGGACGAGGCCACATCGGGCGTCGGTCTGCTCAAGGCGGAAATGCGCGCCCTGGACAGCGATTTCATGGCCGTGGCCGACGCCTGCCGGGTGCCCGCGGGCAAGGCCCTGGCCGTGGACCGCGAAGCCTTCGCGCAGGCCATGACCGCGCGCGTGGCCGCCGAGCCCCGCATCCGGCTGGTGGAGCGCCGCATCGACTCCCCGGACGATCCCGCCCTGGCCGAAAGCGGGGCGGGCACGGTGGTCATCGCCGCCGGGCCCCTGGCTTCGGAGGAGCTTTCCGCCTCCCTGGCCCGCACCCTGGGGACGGAACACTGCTATTTTTATGACGCCATAGCGCCCATCGTCTGGACACATTCCCTGGACATGAACGTGGTCTTCCGGGCCTCGCGTTATGACTGCGAGAACGGCGAACCGGCGGGGCAGGGGGACTATCTCAACTGTCCCATGAGCCGCGAGGAATACGAAATTTTTTATCAGGCCCTGCTGGAAGCCCGCAAGGTGGAGGCGCGCGCCTTTGAGCGCGAGACGCATTTCGAGGGCTGCATGCCGGTGGAGGCCCTGGCCGAGCGCGGCCCGCGCACCCTGACCTTCGGGCCGCTCAAGCCCGTGGGCTTTGTGGACCCGCGCACGGGCCGCCGCCCCTGGGCCGTGCTGCAACTGCGCGCGGAAAACGCCAACAGCGAAACCTGTAATCTGGTGGGCTGCCAGACCAAACTGACCCAGCCCGAACAAGCCAGAGTGTTCCGGCTGGTGCCGGGCCTGGAACGGGCGGAGTTCGCCCGCTATGGCAGCATGCACCGCAATACCTACGTCAACGCGCCGGAAGCCCTCAATGCGGACCTTTCCCTCAAGACGTATCCCCACGTCTTTCTGGCCGGGCAGATCACCGGCGTGGAAGGTTATGTGGAGTCCGCCGCCAGCGGGCTCTGGCTGGGGCTCGTGCTGGCGGCCCGGGCGCGCGGCGCGGAGTTGCCCACCCCCCCGGCGGAGAGCGCCCTGGGCGCGCTGCTGCGCCATCTGCAAACCCCGTCCAAGCGTTTTCAACCCTCCAACGCGCACTTCGGCCTCATGCCGGAACTGGGCGAAAAAGCGCGTAAAAAGGACCGCAAGGCCCTGTACGCGGCTCGCGCGCAGGCCGCCTTCGCGGCCTGGCTGGCCGGGATCGGTGAAGCGGGAGCCCTGTAGCGGAGGAGGCCGATTGGCCGCCGGAAAGGAGGCGACAATGTCATCAGCAATGGGCCTGGCCAAACTCGGATCGGCGTTGCGGCAAAACTGGCTGCTTGCTTTACTTGTGTTGGTGCAAAGTGTTCTCAATATAGAGAGTGGGCATGGACTTGGTTTAACCTTCGTTTTTGCGGCGCAACTGGGCAGTGTATGGCTGTTATATGGAAAGTCTTGTGCATATATAGCAAAAGTATACTTTTTTACATTTTCAGTCATTATCTTTGTGCTTGCTGTCACCAACTTGAAAATGGATTTTCTTTTTAGATATATGGCAATCGAGTCGGCTTTAGTTTTGCAAGCTGCGTTGTTGGGACTTATCAGTGCCGCTGCCAGCGTGCCTTTTGTTTTTTGGAAGAAAAAGCAGAGGGCTGGAATGTGGCAAATTCCGGCAGCCATATTTTTTACGTCAATAGCAGCATTTACAATGATAGCGCTGTTAGTCTTGGTTTATTCAATTGCCGTTGGAAAGCAGTTATAAATTTTACGTTGTAGTTCAAAGAGCAATGCACGTTTGAAATGAATAAATTGCTCCGGCGGCTGCGAAAGTGGGCGCGTGTCCGGACGGCCTTCGCGGCCTGGCTGGCCGGGATTGGTGAAGCGGGAGCCCTGTAACGAAAACGGGGCGGCCCGCTTTCCGGCGAGGAGGGGACAATGGCGGCAGTGGAATTACGGGGCGGGATCGGGACGGCGTTGCGCCGGAACTGGCTGCTTGCTTTACTTGTATTGCTGCAAAGTGTTCTCAATATAAAAACGCAACATGGACTGGGATTAGTCCTCATCCTGGCTGCGCAACTGGGTAGTGCGTGGCTGCTCTATGGGAAGCCCGGCGTCTATGTAGCAAAAATATACTGTTTTGCACTTTCCGTGCTTGCTCTGGTGCTTGTGCTTACCGAATTTAAAATGGATTTTATTTTTAACTCCATGAAAAGTGATTTGGCTTGGTTTTTTTATATTTCAATATTGGGACTTATTTGCGCAGCCGCCAGTATGCCTTTTGTGATTTTGAAAAGAAAGCATGCTGCTGCATTATGGAGAGTTCCGGCAACGATATTTTTTACAATTATAGCATCATTTACGGCTTTTGTTTTTTTTATAGTGTATTATATGCTCAGCACTGGAAAAAACCTGTGATATTTATACTGTGATTCCATAAGAGCGCCGGATCAAAAGACTCCGATCCGGCGCTCTTACTATAACTTAAGGAAGTATCAGGGGATTATCCGGTGTCTCATGTCTTTTAGCACAATCCAGGACATGCTGGATATAGTCCTGGCAGTTGTTGGAACGTGTATGATAGCGCGAAGCGGGATCTCCCGGATGCGCCTTTTCCCATTCAGCATCCAGTTCGGCGCGGGCTCTGTCGATCAGCTCTTGGTTATATTTCGGTTCCATGACGTGATAGCTGTTCCGCAACTGTGAACTGTCCTCCCGTACAAGCCCGTCAGCCATCAGGCCGAAGTTGCTTTTGCCGTCATTGCCCAGAAATTGCATATGTTCCATATCTTGGCCTGCCCTATAGAGACTCCACGTTTGAATCCATTGTCCGAAGGAGCCCATATTCAGGTCCAGTGCCCGCGTGCCGATCCTGTAATACGGCACGGCCGCATTGGGTTCAGCCTTGTAGGGCCGCAGATCCGAGTGATCCCCCCGGCTGTGCCGGGCCACCACATCGTGGATGGAGTCCGGATAAAGACGATCCTCCAGGGGTGCGTCAGTCGCCACCGGCAGAGTTGCGGGAGCCGCTCGCCAGTCTTTGGGGTACATTTGCTCTGCCAGCGGTTCATGGGCTGCCGCCAGCGGCGGCCTTTGTCCTGCCACCGGTGTGCCGTGTCTGGCCCCAAAGGGATGATGGATGCCCAAATGCCCATTGCTCTTGCCTGTGTCGGCCATGCTTCCTCCCTGCTTGCGCGCGTCCCGAACGGCTTTGCGCGCGGTTTTGGGGACAAGCATAGCCTGCGGGGAGGATTCTGTAAGAGTGAAAGGCTTCAGTACGATCAAAGTCGTGAACGGCGCGGCTTTTGGGCCGCCGGAGGGGCCGACTTCCTCTGTTTTTCAAAAAAAGAACTATGATTTCAGAATATTAAAAGATAATCGGGGCTGGTTTTTCCTGAGATCCGTATGGATTTCAAAGAAATAAGTTCGTATTCTGGCAAGAAGCGCAACAGAGGGGGACACATGGCGATGCCGGAGCTTGTGAACAGAGGATTGGGCTATGTGCGGCGCGAGTGGCCGCTGTGTCTTTTTGCCGCAACGGCATTATGCAGCATCTTTTTCTGTTATGATGATGCGCCCCGAAGATTCGCGGGTCTGATCGGTTTGGCCGGCGGGGCGCTTTGTCTGAAACGATTCGGGTTGGATCGCAATATCTGGATTTACCTGCTGGCCGCAGTTCTCGCTATACTGCCGGGAATTTCTCTGGACGACGTCAAACGAGTACGTACGGATTGGCAACTCCATAATTTTGATACGCAACTTGTCTGGTTGATGCTCGCGTCGCTGCGGGGTTTGCTCGTTGCCGTCCCTTTCTCCCTGCTTTTTATGAAAAAGGCGCAAGGCGTTTCCATGTTATGGAAGGTTCCGCTGTGTGTTTTCTTTTTGATTCTGGCTCTTGAGCCTCTGTTTTTGGGGGTGGCGATTATGATAATTCTACCTTTTGCTTCCTGCCCCTGAGCGCGGCGGCAAAGCCGCCGCGCCCGAGTCATGCCGCTGGGTTATGGCAGGACCAGCGGTTTTTCCCTGGTTTCATAACTCTGCGCTCTTTTGATGATCTCAGCGAAATAGTGCTGGCAGTTGTAGCTCGGGAGAGAGTAGCGGCGGAGCGCCGTGCCGAAGGATGACTGATGGGCTTCGGCCTTTTTTGTCTGCCATTCGGCCTCCAGTTCGTCGCGGGCGCGGTCAATGTATTCCTGGCGGTACTTGGGACTTTCCACCTGGTAACGTTTAAGCTTTTCCGGCTTTTCCACCAGTGGCCGCTCGGAGTCGGTCAGGCCGAAATTGCTGCCGTCGCTGCCCACGAAGTGCATGTGGTCAATGTGTTGGTTAAGGTTACTAACTCTTTTTCCATATGCCCAATCGCCTCCCGCAATATTTAATGGCCGAACCCCCATGCGGTAGAAGGGCACTTTCGCATCAGGTTCCGGCGTGTAAGGCCGCAGGGTGGAATGATCCCCACGGCTGTGCCGGGCCACCACATCCGCGACGCTTTGCCGATAGATGCGTTCCTCCAGAGAAGCATCCGGCGGCAACGGCAGGGGATGCCTCCGAATATCCGGGGTGTTGTCATACATGCGTTCCGCCAGCGACTCATGGGACGCCGCCAATGACGGCCGTTGGCCCGGCACCGGCTTGCCGTGCCTGGCTCCGAAAGGATGGTGGATGCCCAGATGCGCGTTGCTCTTGCCTGTGTTTGCCATGTTTCCTCCCTGTCTGCGGCGCACGCCCGGAACGGGCCTTGCGCATATTTGGGGGACAAGCATAGCTTGTTGGGAACATTCCGTAAGACTGAAGGGTTTCAGTAAGGCCAAAACCGTGAACGACGCGGGTTTTTCGCCGCCGGAGAGGCCGACTTCCTCTGTTTTTCAAAAAAAGAAGTATGATTTCAGAATATTAAAAGATAATCAGGGTTGGTTTTTCCTGAGATCGGCAGATATCCCGGTGTGATATGCCGCAACCGCATTCCAACCCGCCGCCGGAACGGACGGCGGTCCGGCGCGGCAAAAGTTACGGGAATCCGGCAAAAAAGAGTTGACGCTGAACGCGGCAACGGCTATACAACCTCTTGCCTCTATGTAGGAGCGTAGCTCAGGTGGCTAGAGCACTTCCTTGACACGGAAGGGGTCAGCAGTTCAAGTCTGCTCGTTCCTACCAATTGCAATTCCGGGGATTTTCCCCTCAGCATAGAAAGCGCGCCGCGTGAAAGGCGGCCCGCGCTTGGGTGTCCGGCACAGTGGGGAGGTTTGCCTCCCCATTTGTTTTTGGGGCGTTGCGCGCCGGGCCCCGCGCAGAAGGAGCTTGTGATGGATGTCCGTGTGGAAGGGCAAATGGTGGACGTTCCCGCCGGGGCCGAGGTTGCGGCGGCGCTGCAAAAGGCTTTGAGCGGCAAGAAATTCAAGGCCGTGGTGGCCGCTCGCGCCGTCGTCGACGGCCAAAGCGTGCTGCTGGATCTTTCCGCGCCGCTGCCCGAGGGGTGCGGCGAACTCACGCCCGTTTATGCCGACTCGCCCGAAGGTCTGCAACTGATCCGCCATTCCACGGCCCATGTCATGGCCGCTGCGGTCAAGCGCCTGTTTCCCACGGCCAAGGTGACCATCGGGCCGTCCATCGACAACGGCTTTTATTACGATTTCGATGTGGAGCGCCCTTTCTCCAGCGAGGATTTTCCGGCCATTGAGGCCGAGATGCAGAAAATCGCCGCGGCGCGAGAGCCTTTCAGCCGCGAAGCACTCTCCAAGGCCGACGCCGTGGCGCGCTTCAAGGCCATGGGCGAAACCTACAAGGTGGAGCTTATTGAAGGCATTGAGGCGGACACTGTTTCCCTCTATACCTGCGGCGACTTCACGGATCTCTGCCGTGGCCCGCATGTGCCGCATACGGGTTTTGCCAAGGCTTCCAAGCTGATGTCCGTGGCCGGCGCCTACTGGCGCGGGGATGAAAAAAATCCCATGTTGTCGCGTATCTACGGTACTGCCTTTGCCGACGAGAAGGCCCTGGCCGCCTATCTCAAGCAGTTGGAGGAAGCCAAGCGCCGCGACCACCGCAAGCTGGGCCGCGAGCTGAGCCTGTTCGCCTTCCAGGAGGACGTGGCTCCGGGTATGGTGTTCTGGCTGCCCAAGGGCATGCTGGTGCGCGCCATTCTGGAAGATTTCTGGCGCAAGGAGCACCTCAAGCGCGGCTACGACATGGTGCAGGGGCCGCAGCTGCTGCGCGTGGAGACCTGGCAGCGTTCCGGCCACTACGATCACTACCGTGAAAACATGTATTTCACCCGGATCGAGGACGACGCTTACGGCATCAAGCCCATGAACTGCATCGCGCACATGCTCATCTACAAGAACGAGCTGCGCAGCTACCGCGATCTGCCCCAGCGCTATTTCGAACTGGGCGTGGTGCACCGCCACGAAAAGAGCGGCGTGCTGCACGGCCTGCTGCGCGTGCGCCAGTTCACCCAGGACGACGCGCACATCCTTTGCGCGCCCGAGCAGCTGGAAGGCGAGATTCTGGGCGTCATCCATCTGATCCGCGACCTGATGCACCTCTTCGGTTTCCAGTACAAGGTGGCCGTGTCCACCCGGCCCG
The DNA here is from genome assembly GCF_001553605.1 of Desulfovibrio fairfieldensis. Classification (NCBI taxonomy): domain Bacteria; kingdom Pseudomonadati; phylum Thermodesulfobacteriota; class Desulfovibrionia; order Desulfovibrionales; family Desulfovibrionaceae; genus Desulfovibrio; species Desulfovibrio fairfieldensis. The sequence goes on along the minus strand of NZ_CP014229.1, from coordinate 2,592,826 downwards.
AGAGCAGCATCGGCACGGACGAGGCCTGGGAATTGGCGACCAACGCCCTGATCCAGGCCGTGGAAAAAGCCGGGCTGCCCTATGAGATCAATGCCGGAGACGGCGCGTTCTACGGTCCCAAGATCGACGTGCGCCTGCTGGACTGCATCGGCCGCGAATGGCAGTGTTCCACCATTCAGGTGGACTTCACTCTGCCCGAGCGTTTCGACCTGACCTATGTGGGCCAGGACGGCGAGCGCCACCGCCCGGTCATGGTTCACCGGGCCATCATGGGCTCGCTGGAGCGCTTCATCGGCGTGCTTATCGAGCAGTATGCCGGTGCCCTGCCCGCCTGGCTCGCGCCGGAGCAGGCCCGCCTGCTCACAGTCACCGAAGCCGGGGACGCCACAGTGGAACGCATGCGCGGGGAACTGCAGGCCTTGGGCATCCGGGTGACGGCGGACACGCGCAATGAAAAACTCGGTTTTAAGGTGCGCGAGGCCCAGGTGGCCAAAGTGCCCTACATTCTGGTTGTGGGAGAAAAGGAAGTGCAGGCCGACGGCGTGAACGTCCGCCTGCGCAGCGGTGAAAATCTGGGGCTCAAATCCATTGCGGACGTGGCCGCCCTGATCCGGGCGGACGCGGAAGAGCCTTTCAAACAAGGAGGGATGCGCTATAGCTTCGCCTAATATGAGACCGCGGCGTGAAATGCCGCAGGACGGCGTGCGCCGTAACGAACTGATCCGCGCGCGCGAGGTGCGCGTTATCGGCGCGGACGGTGAACAACTGGGAATTTTGCAGCGCAACGAGGCCATTGCCCTGGCTAAAGAAGGGGGCATGGATCTGGTGGAAGTGGCTTCCACCTCTGAGCCGCCCGTCTGCCGGATCATGGATTACGGCAAGTTCAAGTACGAGCAGCAGAAGAAGAAAGCGGAAGCCAAAAAACGCCAGACCGTGGTGCAGATCAAGGAAATCAAGGTCCGGCCCAAGACCGACGACCATGACTACGAAACCAAGCTGCGTCACATCCGTCGTTTTCTGGAAGACGGCGACCGCTGCAAGATCACGGTATTTTTCCGCGGCCGCGAAATCGTGCACAAGGACCGCGGCCTGAACATACTGGAACGCGTTGTGCAAGATCTGGCGGACGTGGCCAAGGTGGACCAGGAGCCCCGCGCCGAAGGCCGCACCCTGCAGATGTTGCTGGTGCCCAAGAAATAATCTTCTTGCGGTCGAATGTTTTTTAAGGCACTATGCCTTCCCCGGCGGTCTGGACACGGGCCTTCGGGCATATCCGTTTTTTTGTTCTGTTAAGGAGTACGCCATGCCCAAGATCAAAACCCGGCGCGCCGCGGCCAAGCGCTTTCAGCTTACCGGCAGCGGCAAGTATAAGCGCCGTCGTCAGAATCTGCGCCACATCCTGACCAAGAAGGCTCCCGGCCGCAAGATGCGCCTGGGTCAGGCCACCTTGGTGGACAGCACCAATGAAAAGGCTGTTCGTCGCATGCTGCCCAACGGCTAGCAAGCGCGGCCTTTTGCCCGCTGACGGCGGCATCCTTCGCTTTTTATTCCGGTCACGGACCAGAAGTGTCCGCTCCCGTCATAAAAAGTTCGGATTTCTTGTCAGCGACCAAAAATCCGCGCTTGCCCAGCATTGAGCGCGGCGGTTTTTCTTTTCGACCCGTTTGGGGTCGGCGGCGCGCGCGGAGCCGCGAGTTCGCTTCAATCCGCGTCCCCCGGCAACGGGGGCGGAGCAAATTTTACCCACCCGGCGGGCTTTCCTCCGCCTGGCCGGTGTGAAGGAGGGGACATCCCATGCGTGTGAAGAGAGGTCTTGCCAGTCATCGTCGCCACAAAAAGTATCTGAGCGCCGCCAAAGGTTTTCGCGGGGGCCGCAGCCGCCTGTACCGCACCGCCCGCGAGGCGGTGGAGCGTTCGCTCCAGTATGCCTTTATCGGCCGCAAGAACCGCAAGCGTGATTTCCGCACGCTCTGGATTCTGCGCATCAACGCCGGTGCGCGTCTGAGCGGGCTTTCCTACAGCCGTTTCATGCACGGCCTGAAGCTGGCCGGCATTGAGCTGAACCGCAAGGTGCTCGCGGATCTGGCCGTCTATCAGAAGGACGATTTCGCCAAGGTGGTCGAGCTGGCCAAGGCTGCCCTGAAGTAAACGGCATCTGGTCTATTTCTCCAAATGCCTTTCCAAATTTTACGGGCGGCGCGGCCAAAAGCCCGCCGCCCGTGTTTTATGAAAGCCTCAGCGCCGCGCAGGCGGCATCGGGAATCTGCATGGACCTGATTACAGCATTGGAAGGCCTGGTACCGGAACTCGAGCGAGGGCTGGACCAGGCTTCTTCATTGGAAGACCTGGAAGGCTTGCGGGTGGATTTTCTGGGCCGCAAGGGGCGTCTCGCCCAGATCATGAGCCGGCTGCCCAAGCTCGAGCCCGCTGAGCGTCCGGCCGTGGGACAGGCCGCCAACAGCGTCAAGGAACGCTGCAACGCCCTGTTCGAGGCGCGCAAAAGTGCTTTGGAAGCCGGGCGCGAAGCCGTGGCCCTGGCGCGTTTCGATCCCTCCCTGCCGGGCCGCGCGCCCTGGCGCGGCTCCCTGCATCCCACCACGCTGGTCATGGAGGAGATCTGCGGCATTTTCAAGGGCCTCGGCTTTGACGTGGCCTCGGGCCCGGAAGTGGAAATCGACCACTACAATTTCGAGTCCCTGAACATGCCCGCCGAGCATCCGGCCCGGGACATGCAGGACACCCTCTACATCACCGAAAAGGTGCTCATGCGCACCCACACCTCGCCGGTGCAGGTGCGCACCATGCTTTCCCGCAAGCCGCCCGTGGCCGTGGTGGCCCCCGGCAAGGTCTACCGCCGCGACTCGGACCTGACCCATACCCCCATGTTTCACCAGATCGAGGGCTTGATGGTGGGGCACGGCATCAGCATGGCCCACCTGCGGGGCACTCTCACCGCCTTTGTGCGGGCCGTGTTCGGCGGGGAGACAAAGGTGCGCTTCCGCCCGAGCTTTTTCCCCTTCACCGAACCGTCGGCCGAGGTGGATATTTCCTGCTGCATGTGCGGCGGCAAGGGCCATGTGGACGGCGAACCCTGCCGCGTCTGCAAGACCACCGGCTGGGTGGAAATTCTGGGCTGCGGCATGGTGGACCCGGCGGTGTATGCCGCCGTGGGCTATCCCGAGGATGTGAGCGGTTTTGCCTTTGGTCTGGGCGTGGAGCGCGTTGCCATGCTCAAATACGGCATCGGGGATCTGCGCATGTTCTTCGAGAACGATGTGCGCTTCCTGGGGCAGTTCGCCTGAGGATAGGGCCATGAGGCGAGTTCTGATTCTGCTTGCCCTGAGCGCCGCCCTGTGCGCGGGCGCGGTGCTGTCGGACGGCTTTGCCCCGGCTCCGCGTTCGGCCTGGGCGGCTTCGGCCCTGAGCCCCCGCCACTCCGGCCTGGAACCGCCGGGCGGCCCCAAGCCTCTGGAAGGCCTGCCCGCCGCCGGTGCGCAGTCGGGCACCACTCAGGGCGGCGGGGGCTATACCGACGCCTACGGCAATACCGTCGACGACCGCCAGCCCGAGGAAAAAGCGCCCCGTCAGCGCCCGCGCCCAGGTGCCTATGGTTCATACGGCTCCAGCGCGGATTCCCGGCCATTGCCGGACCCGACCCCCAGGCGGGAAACCCCGGCCTGGTCATTCAAATAAGCCCACAGGAACGAGATATGCTGCTTTCCCTTTCATGGCTGCGTGAATTTACGCCCTACGAGGGCGATGCCGAAGCGCTGGGCGACCGGCTGACCATGCTCGGCCTGGAGCTGGAGGACATTCAGCGCCCCTATGACGCCATCAGCGCCATTGTGGTGGGGCATGTGCTGGAATGCGTCCGGCATCCGGACTCCGACCATCTGCATTGCTGCAAGGTGGACGCGGGCCAGGGCGAACTGCTGGATATCGTCTGCGGCGCGCCCAACGTGGCCGCCGGCCAGAAGGTGCCCGTGGCCTTGGTGGGCTCGAGCCTGCCCGACGGCACGGTGATCAAGAAGGCCAAACTGCGCGGCGCGCCGTCTTTCGGCATGATCTGCTCCGAACGGGAACTGGGCCTCACCGAGGACCACAGCGGCATTATGGTCCTGCCGGAAAACGCCCCGGCAGGCGCGCGTCTTGTGGACGTGCTGGATCTGGACCGGGAGGTGCTGGACATCTCCATTACGCCCAACCGCGCGGACTGCCTTTCCGTGCTGGGCCTGGCGCGGGAGGCGGCCCTGGCCTTCAACCTGCCCCTGACCATCCCGGACCTGCCCCTGCATCTGGACGCCGACGGCCCGGAAGCCGTGGTGCCCATCGAAATCGCGGCTCCTGAGCTTTGCTGGTTGTATTCGGGCCGGGTCATCTCCGAAATCAAGGTGGCGCCCTCGCCCATGCGCGTGCGGCACCGCCTGCATGCCGTGGGAGTGCGGCCCATTTCCAATATCGTGGACGTGACCAACTACATTTTGTTCGAATGCGGCCAGCCTCTGCATTCTTTTGATCTGGACAAGCTCCGAGGCGGGCGCATCGTGGTCAAACCCGCCCGCGAGGGCGAGAAATTCGTCACCCTGGACGGCCAAGAGCGCGTCCTGACCGGCCGCGATCTCTGCATCCGCGACGCGGAACGGCCCGTGGGACTGGCCGGGGTCATGGGCGGACTGAACACGGAAATTACGGATCAAAGCCGCAACGTTTTTCTGGAAAGCGCGGTCTTTCGGCCCGGTACCATCCGCAAGACTTCGCGGCGGCTGGGACTTTCTTCCGAAGCCTCCTACCGTTTCGAGCGCGGCATCGACCAGCAACGCACGGTCTGGGCTCTGGACCGGGCCTGTGCCATGATGGCGGCCTTCGGCGGCGGCGTGGTGCGGCGCGGCCTCTCCATTGTGGAGCCCCGGCCCTTTGTTCCGGCGCGCATCGCCTTTCGTCCGGCTAGGGCCGACGCCCTGCTGGGCGTGCGGCTGAGCCCGGAATTCGACGAAAAAGTGCTCACCGGCATGGGCTGCGCTGTGGAAAAGAGCAACGACGCATGGCTGGTGGAGCAGCCTTCCTGGCGGCCCGACCTCACTCGCGAGGCGGACCTCATTGAGGAAGTGGGCCGTGTGCACGGGCTGGACACCATCCCGCCGGTGCTGCCGCCCGTGCATCTGGACCTGGCGCGCGCCGCCGAGCCGGAGTCCCGCTATGCCTTCTGGCTGCGGCTCAAGCACTGGGGCGCGGGCCTGGGCCTCAACGAGGCGGTCAACTACAGTTTTGTGGGCCACAAGGATCTGGACCAGCTGGGCCTGCCCGGCGAGGGCCGCATTTCCATCATGAATCCCCTTTCGGCGGAGCAAGACGCCCTGCGCACGGCTCTGGCACCGGGCCTGCTTCAGGATCTGCGCAACAACTTGGCCCAGGGCGCGCAGGGGTTGCGGCTCTTCGAGCTGGCCCATATTTTTGAGGCCGATCCCGCTTCGGAAACCACGGCCCGCGAAACCGGCATGCTGGGCATCCTGCTCTACGGCGCGCGGCATGACGCCTCCTGGCCGCATGTTGAGGCGGATATGGACTACGCCGATCTCAAGGGCGTGGTGGAGCACCTCCTGCACTTCCTGCATCTGCCCGCGCCGGTCTGCCGCCAGGCCGAAGAGCATCCCTTCCTTCTGCCCTGCGTGGACGTGCTGGCGGAGGGCAGGCGTGTGGGCGTCATGGGACGGGTCAAACCCGCCCTGGCCGAGGATTTCCACGCCCGCAAGCCCGTCTGGCTGGCTGAACTCAATCTGGAGTTGCTGCGCGAGCTGTATGACAAGGCCGTGGTCCGCTTCACGCCCTTGCCGGTCTATCCGCCGGTGCGCCGCGACATCACGGTCATGGCCGGGCCGGAACTCAAGGTCAGCCAAGTGCTTGACCATCTGGCCGGGCTCAAGCTGCCCCTGCTGGAAGAAGCCGTATTGGTGGACTGCTTTGAACCCGGGGGCGATGGGAACGAGGAACCGGCCCGCAACCTGACCTTCCGTCTGACTTTCCGCCACGCCGGGCGGACGCTCAAGGACGCGGAAGTGGACAAGGAGAGGGAAAAGGTGGCAGACTCGCTGGTACGGACCTTGGGCGTGCGGATCTGACGCCCGTGGGCTAGAGCAATTCACGATTGAAAGGAGTGAATTACTCTGGTGGCCGCGTGAGCGGACACCCGCGCCCAAGTGCAAGGGAGCGACCGGAGGCGGCGCAGCCGTGCCCGTTAGCCCAAAAGGGCTTACGGGCATCGACAGCAGCGAAAAACCGCGTTTTTTCCGTAGCGCGGGCGGCGTAAAGTTTGAAATGTGTAACATTCAAACGCAACATGCTCTAACGTCAAAGTATGTACACATTTTCAATGTGAAATGTTCTAAGGAAGCGCTGAGTAATGAAGATTTTTGTTCTTTGCCAAGGAAGGCGAACTGCGGGCGGAGGGAGTATATTCAAACCCGACCTTCGCATGGAGTGAGCCGGACGCGGGCAGTGGGCAAAAAGACTATTAACTCAGTGCTTCCTTAACGTTTTCGCGGCATCGGGGGGAGCTCATGTCGGAAAAAACCTACCGCATCGGCGAGGCGGCGGAGCTGCTCAATCTCAAGACTCATGTTCTGCGTTTCTGGGAAACGGAGTTCCCCCAGCTGGACCCCCTGCGCACGGACAAGGGCCAGCGTTTGTACACGGAAACGCATCTGGCCCTGTTGCGGCGCATTCAGCAGTTGCTGCACGAGCAGGGCATGACCATCGAAGGCGCGCGCCGCGTGCTGGAGGGCAGCGCGGTTCTGGACGAAAACCTGCCCGAGCGGGTGGCCGCCGTGCCGGACCCGGCCTTCATGCAGATGCTCAAACGGGAGCTGACGGCGGTGCGCCGCCTGCTGGCCGGGCGGCTCTGAACTTCCCGCCGCGTTGGCGTTCAGTCCATACGAGGATGTCCGCATGATTCTTTCCCCATCCCTGCTTTCCGCTGATTTTTCCTGTCTGGCCGAGGAACTGGCCGCGTTGGAAGCCGCCGGTGTAACCTGGTTGCATCTGGATGTGATGGACGGGGCCTTTGTGCCCAACATCACTTTCGGTCCCCCGCTGATCAAGGCCCTGCGGCCTCACAGCGGGCTTTTTTTTGACGTGCACCTGATGGTTGAGGAACCGGCCCGTTATCTGCGCGACTTCAAGGAAGCCGGAGCCGACCTGTTGGTCATCCATGCCGAGGCCGACCGCCATGCCCAGCGCACCCTGACCGAAATCCGCAAGCTGGGCCTCAAGGCAGGGCTGGCCCTGAACCCCGGCACGGATCTTTCCGTAGCCCGCTGGCTCGCGCCGGACCTGGATCTCTTGCTGCTGATGAGCGTCAATCCCGGTTTTTCCGGCCAGGCCTTCATTCCGCAGACGTATGAAAAAATCCGCGCGGCCCGCGCCCTGCTGGCCGAAGCCGGAGCCGCGGGCGCGCTGGTCCAGGTGGACGGAGGCGCCTGCCCGGAAAACGCGGCCGCCTTGCTGGATGCCGGGGCCGATGTGCTGGTTTCCGGCTCCGCCTTTTTCGGCCATAAACCTTATGACGCGCGCCTGGCGGCCTTTATGAAAGCCGCCGAGGGCCGCGCTGTGCGTCCCGGCCTGCGCGCCGCCCGCGCCTGGCGGCACGCAGCGTCCAATGCCAACCCGTAACGCCAAGGAAAGAGAGTCATGCCTACCCGCAGACAGTGCGCTAACGCCATACGCGCCCTTGCCATCGACGCTATTGAAAAATCCCGCTCCGGCCACCCCGGCGCGCCCCTCGGCATGGCCGACATGGCCGAAGCCCTCTGGCGGCACGGCTTCAAGCACAATCCCGCCAATCCCGGCTGGCTGGACCGCGACCGTTTCGTGCTTTCCAACGGGCACGCCTCCATGCTCCAGTACGCGGTGCTCCATCTCACCGGCTATGATTTTCCCATTGAGGAAATCAAGAATTTCCGCCAGTGGGGCTCCCAGACGCCGGGGCATCCCGAGCGCGGCCTGCCGCCCGGCGTGGAAATGACCACCGGTCCGTTGGGCCAGGGCATTTCCTCGGCCGTGGGCATGGCTCTGGCCGAACGCATGCTGGCCGCCCAGTTCAATACCCCGGAACAAACGGTGGTGGACCACCGCACCTATGCCTTCTGCGGCGACGGCTGCCTGATGGAAGGCGTCTCGCACGAGGCCTGCTCCCTGGCCGGGACCTGGGGCCTGGGCAAACTCATTGTGCTTTATGACTCCAACGGCATTTCCATTGACGGCAAGATCGACGCATGGTTCAGCGAAGATGTGGGCGCGCGCTTCCGTGCCTACCGCTGGCAGGTTATCGGCCCCATTGACGGGCACGACAGCGAGGCCCTGGACAAAGCCCTGGCCGAGGCCCGTGCGGACCTTTCCCGTCCCAGCCTGATCATCTGCCATACCCATATCGGCTTCGGCTCGCCCAAGGCCGATTCCGCCGCCAGCCACGGTTCGCCGCTGGGCGAAAGCGCCTCGGACGCCACGCGCCGGGCCTTGGACTGGCACGAGCCGCCCTTTGAGATTCCCCAGGATATTTATGCGGCTTGGGACGCGCGCGCCGCCGGGCAGGCCGCCGAAGCAGCCTGGAATGAAACCTTCGCCGCCTACAGGCAGGCCCATCCGGAACTGGCCGCCGAATTTCTGCGGCGCATGGCCGGGGATCTGCCCGCCGGCTGGGCGGCCATTGCCGCGGGCATGCTCAAGGAAGCCGTGGACAAGGGCGAAAATGTGGCTACCCGCGTGGCCTCCCAGAAGGCCCTGGAACATCTGGTGGGCAATCTGCCCGAACTGGTCGGCGGCGCGGCGGACCTGTCCGGTTCCGTGGGCACCCTGACCACCAAGTCAGAGCACCTCAAGCCCGGCGCGTACACCGGCAACTACATTTCCTACGGCGTGCGCGAGTTCGGCATGAGCACGGTCATGAACGGCCTGGCCCTGCACGGCGGCTTCATCCCGTATGCGGGCACCTTCATGGCCTTTTCGGATCAGGCCAAAAACGCCGTGCGCCTGGCGGCCATCATGGGACTGCGGGTAGTCTGGGCCTTTACCCACGACTCCATCGGCGTGGGCGAGGACGGCCCCACCCACCAGCCTGTGGAACAGGTGTCCACTCTGCGCCTGACGCCCAATCTGAATCTCTGGCGGCCCTGCGATACGGTGGAAACCGCCGTGGCCTGGCAATCCGCCCTGGAGAGCCGCGACACGCCCACCTGCCTCTCGCTTTCGCGCCAGAAGCTGCCTTTCTTTGAGCGCGACTCGGCCCGGATCGCGGCCATCGCCCGTGGGGGCTATGTGTTGCGCGACTGCCAGGGCACGCCGGAAATCATTTTGCTGGCCACGGGCTCGGAAGTGGCCCTGGCCGTGGAGGCGGCGGAGCAGCTCAATGCGGGCGGCCGCCGCGCGCGCGTGGTTTCCATGCCCTGCGCCGAGATTTTCGACGCTCAGGACGCGGCCTGGAAGGAAAGCGTGCTGCCCTCCGCAGTGCGCTGCCGTCTGGCTGTGGAAGCCGCCTCGCCGGACTACTGGCATAAGTATGTGGGCCTGGACGGCGCGGTGCTGGGCATACACAGCTTCGGCGCTTCCGCGCCGGGCTCGGTCATGTTCGAGCGTTTCGGCTTTACTACGGCCAATGTGCTGGAAAAGGCGCGCGATCTGCTGAAATAATGCAGGGCTATCCTCTGCAACGGACGAAAGGCCGGTGCGGGGGCAGGCCTGATAACGCCAACCAAAGGGAGGCGCATTATGCCCGTTAAAAAACTTGCGGATCTGGATTGCGGCGGCAAGATCGTGGTCATCCGGGAAGATCTCAATGTGCCCATGAAGGAAGGGCGGATCACCAACGACAAGCGCATCCGCGCGGCCCTGCCCACCATCGGGATGGCCCTGGACAAAGGCGCGGGCGTGATCGTGCTCTCGCATCTGGGCCGCCCCACGGAAGGCCAGTACGAGGAACAGTTCTCACTCAAGCCCGTGGCCGCGCGCCTGGGTGAACTGCTGGGCCGGGACGTGCCTCTGGTCAGGGATCCGGCCGAGGCCAAAGCGACGCCGGGCCAGTGCGTGCTGCTGGAAAACGTGCGTTTTCTCAAGGGCGAGAAAAAGAACGATCCTGCTCTGGCCGCGCAGCTGGCGGGCCTGGGCGACATTTATGTGATGGACGCTTTCGGCGCGGCGCACCGGGCCCATGCCTCCACCGAAGGCGCGGTGCGTCAGGCCAAGGTCGCCTGCGCCGGGCCGCTGATGGTGGCGGAACTGGCGGCCTTCGCCAAGGTGCTGGACAATCCGGCGCGGCCTCTGGCGGCGGTCATCGGCGGTTCCAAGGTCTCCACCAAGCTGGGCCTGCTGGATAATCTGCTGGCCAAGGTGGACAGTCTGGTCGTGGGCGGGGGCATTGCCAATACCTTCCTGGCCGCCGCGGGTTACGGCGTGGGCACGTCCCTGTGCGAACCGGATCTGATCCCGGAAGCCAAAAAGATCATGGAAACGGCCAGGGTTGCGGGCAAGGATCTGCCTCTGCCCGTGGACGTGGTCACGGCCAGGGAACTGGCCCCCGGACAAAAGGCCACAGTGCACGCGGTGGGCGACGTGCCCGCGGATGAAATGATTCTGGACATCGGCCCCAAGACCGTGGCCCTCTATGAAGCGCTGCTGGCCAAGGCGGCCACCGTGGTCTGGAACGGACCGGTGGGCGCGTTTGAAACCGAGCCTTTCGGCGCTGGCACCAAGGCTCTGGCCGAAGCCCTGGCCGCTTCCAAGGCTTTTGTCGTGGTGGGCGGCGGCGACTCCGTGGCCGCGGTGGAAGGCTATGGCCTGGCCGACAAAATGGGCTATATTTCCACGGGCGGCGGCGCTTCCCTGGAACTGCTGGAAGGCAAGGTCCTGCCCTCGGTGGCGGCTCTGGAAGACAGGGGTTAGGGCGGCTTAACGTTCAAAATGAACCGCTCTGGCGGGCACTCTTGTGTCCGCCAGAGCGGTTGTACATTTTCAACGTGAAATTGCTCTAACGCGGATAATACAGCTGAAACCAGCGCCCCATAACGGAAGTTGTATCCTTGCGATCGAACAGCCGCTCTGCCTGCGCATCCACAAAGCGGACGGTCTTGCGTTCCAACAGGGAGCAACCCACATTCTTGAGCCGGATGTCGTTGCCCATGAATGTGGGCGGCACCGGCAGACCCAATAAATCCAGCAGCGTCACGCTCAAATCTATTTGCGAGCAATACCTGGTGATTTCCTGTCCATTGCCGCCCAGACCCGGCACGCCTCGGCGTGAAAGAAAAATCAGGGGAATGCGGTCCGGCGCAAAGTCGGGCCGTTGTGTATACCTGGCACCGTGCGTGGCGCTGTGATCAGCCGTGATGATCAGCAGTGTGTCGTCCAGATAGGGTTCCAGCCCGCGTAGAAAATGGCCCAGCGCCCTGTCCTGCGCGCACAGAGCGATAAAAAACGTATTTCCGGCCAGTGCGGGAATGCGCGCGCAGGCCTCATTTTCCCGCGTTGGCGTGGTATACGGCGCATGGGTTTCTATGGTGGAAATAACGATGAAATTTTTGCCGCCGGGCCGCGATCGCAGGATCTCCAGCGCGTCCTCAAAGAGATAGCCGGACTCAATACCCCATTTCTCGTTGATATCCCCGACCTTATCTTCAAAATACTCGCGGAAACGGATATGGCTCGGACTGTAGCGTCGCGCAAAAGCTGCCCTGCCGCTGTCGATGAAGTGTCCCCAGCGACCGGACACCGCGCTCAGATAGTAGCCGGTAAAACCGGCGCGCTCCAGCGACGTGAACAGATTGGGCGCGCTCCCCTGGTCGTCGTCATAACTGAGCCGGGAAGCCAGCAGGGCGTGCAGGCCGCGTGCCGTGGGCGCGGCGCTGGTGTAAAAATTGCGGCAGGCAAGGCCCCGCCCCGCCAGAGCGTCAAAATGAGGCGTGGCTTCGGCAGGAATAGTGCCATTGTACTTGTGCAGAAATTCCAGATTCAGGCTTTCCACAGCCACAAGAATGATATTGCGGAAAGGTAAGGGGTGTCCCGGAGGAGGACTTGTCCGCAACAGGCCTAACGCGGCCATGGCCTGCCTGTCGGCGGCCAGGGCTTCGTGTGGCGGCCCTACCGGAGCGCTACGGCTTTCTTGCCGGTCATACCATATTTCCCAGGCGCTTTTCCAGGCCGGAATGCTCATCCAGCCCCGCCGCCGGTCCATGTCGTAACGAGTGGCGCAGTAATAGCCTGTGGCCAGCGCGGACATGGCAATAAGCAGCAGCAACATCCCCGCCGGAACGCGCTTGGACCGCCGCAGAGCAAAGCGCCGCTGGCTTCTGACCAGCCAGGCGGTCAGCGCGGCAGCACCCGCCGCGCCCGCGACGACGACAACTATGCCGTATTCCGGAAGCGCATCCAGAGCGTGCCGCGCCTCCGGCAGCACCTGCAGCAGAATGTCGTAATCAATGATCCGCCGCGCCGTGTGAATGAGAAAACAATTGGCGGCGTTCCAGACGAGAATAATCAGCAGCCAGAACGCTGAAAGAATGTTCAGCAGCCGCGTTTTCCAGAACAGCGCGGCCAGGCTGAATACAAACAATGGTCCGCAGTCCAGCAGGGTGCCCAGGGCAACCCGTTCAATCTTCCAACCGAGCGGAATCTGTTCCGGGAAAAGCAAGGCGAGACAAAGACGCAGGCACGCCACCAGAGCAACGCAGGCCGCCAGACAGAGCGGATATCGGTCCGGTCTCTCTCTCTCTCTCTCTCTCTCTCTCTCTCTCTCTCTCTCTCTCTCTCTCTCTCTGCATCACAGCCCCCCTTGCAAACCCCAGAGTCAAGCCTGTTTATTTCCATAAATTTATCTTCCTAAGTTGGCTTATACCCTTACTCAGGGGGATTAAACACCTGTTCCGCTGTTGCGGGCGTGACCACGCATTTGATGCAGTTGCCGCTCTTGCGCTCAAAAATGTCATAGCCTTCCAGAATGCGCTCCAGGGGCAACCGGTGGGTAATCAGGGGGCGCATGTCCAGCCTGCCCTCGGCGATAAGCCGGATCAGACGGTCGCAGTGCACGGCATCCACACCGCCGGTCTTGAAAATGAGGTTTTTGCCGTACATCCGGTGCAGAGGCAGGCTCTGGGCCTCGGCATACATGGCTACCACGGCCACACAGGCGTGGGGCCGGGCGATTTTCCAGGCCGTCTGAAAGGTGTCTCCGCCCCCGGCGGCTTCGATCACGGCATCCGCGCCTTTGCCCGCGCTGAGTTCGCGCACGCGGGCTTCCACATCTTCCCCGGCGGCGTTGATCGCATCGTCGGCCCAGCCCCGGGCTCTGGCCAGACACAAACGGCTTTCCAGCAGATCCACGGCAATGATCCGCCCCGCGCCGAACAGGCGGGCGCAGGCCATGGCGCAGAGGCCCACGGGTCCGGCTCCGAGCACGGCCACCGTGTCGCCGGGGCGGATCTCGGCCAGTTCCGCGCCGAAATAACCGCTGGAGAGCACGTCGCCCACAAAAATGACCTCCTCGTCGGTCAGGTCCGCAGGGATGGGGTTGAGGCCGTTGTCCGCAAAGGGCACGCGCACATATTCGGTCTGGCAGCCGTCAATGCGGCAGCCCAGTTCCCAGCCGCCCTGCTCGCAGTTGTTCACATAATCGTGACGGCAGAAGAAACAGGAGCCACAGAAGGTTTCCACATTGGCCGCTACCCGCATGCCGGGCCGGACTTTGCGCACCTCGGGGCCGATCTCGACCACCTCGCCCACAAATTCGTGGCCCAGAATGACGCCGGGCCGGGCGCGCGGCACCGCGCCGTCGCGGATATGCAGATCGCTGGCGCAGATGCTGGACAGTGTCACCCGCACAATGGCGTCGCGCGGGTCCTGAATGTGGGGGAGGGGGCGTTTTTCCAGACGCAGTTCGCCCGCGTCGCGCCAGACCAGTGCCGTCATTGTGCCGTTCATGACAAGCCTCTTTGAACATGGATATTTTTAAAGCGAATCTGCTCCGGGGGACAGCATGCCGGAAGACGGGTGCGCGGTAAAGGCCGGAAGTCCGCCGCAGCGCGCCGGGACATTGCGCCGCGCCGAAGGTTGAGCTATAGTGTTCTATGTCGGGCAACCGCCGGAGACCCTTGTCTTTGCGCGTTGTTCTTCTGATCCGGGAGGCGTAAGAGTGCGGCGTTTTTATCAGGAAAGCTGGCAGGGAATACCGTTCACGGCGTTCTCGCACATTTCGTTTTTCCATCTGGCGGAGCCCAAGTTCTACGCCACGTTTTACGAGGAGTTGTTCCGCCGCTACAAGGATTGGGACGACCTGCCCTCGGTCTGGCGCGCCAACAAGCGCAAGGACGCCCGCTGGCTGGCCGGTCAGTTGCGCGCCAAGCTGGCCCAGGAACCGGGCCGGGCCGGGCCGTTGCGCGTGCTCTCCATCGGCAGCGGTGTGGGCTATATGGAAAAAGAGCTCCTGGAGGAAATGCCCGAACTGGAACTGCACGTCAACGAACCCAGCACCGTGGGCATGAAGTGGCTCAGGCGGCAGATCCCGGCGGAGCGCATCTACATCGGCCTGCCCCCGGCCTGCCTGCCCTCGGACGTGCAGTACGACATGATTTATCTTTCCACGGTGGATTACGGCATTCCCACCCGCGAGCTCACCCATTTGCTGGAGGAACTGCGCGCCCAACTGGCGCCCGGCGGCGAGCTGGTCTGCCTGTCCGCCTCGTTGCTGGAAGAGGATTCCTTTATCGGCAGCTTCGTCAATGCCATCAAGATCGTCATTCGCGGCGTCCTGCATTATCTGGGCATCCGCCGCCAGCAGTTCTGGGGCTGGCGGCGCACCCGCGACGAGTACCGCCAGCTTTTCAAGCAGGCGGGTTTCAGCAATGTGGAGGACGGCTGGCTGGAAGACGGTTTTGAAACCTACTGGATCCGGGGACAGTAGCAGGCGGAATGTGGGCAGGCGAGGGCATGTTCAAGGTGAAAATGCTTAACTCCCGGCGCAGATGTAGAGCATTTAACGTGTTGACTGCTCTGGGAGCTGTTTTTAAATTGTCCTTTAGCCCTCTGCCTGCGTCAGGCTCGCCCCGTGCGGAGGTCGAATCTGTTTGAATATGCTCCTCGCCCAGGACTCGTCTTCCTTGGCAGAGAATGAAAATCCTAATTTAGAAACAGCTCCTAGCCTACATCTGTTTCTATTGTTGTGCGGCCCGCGCGGCACTTTCCCCTGCCGCGCTTCCCTGTACCAGTATCACCCCGGAATTGCCGTTGACCGTCTGTGGCGACGGCTCCTATGTCTGACCTGTGATTCGCATTGCCGGAGTTGTGACTGATTCCCCCTTACCATTGCAGCGCGTGCTCATGTTCCGGCACGGGCTTGAGCCGTCTTGTCGCTCTTATCCGCTTGTCGGCTTGTGCCCAGAGGACACTCCGGCAGCTTTTCCCCCCTATATGAATACCTTTATTTTTGAATTGATAGTGCATAGAATGCTGTCTGTCGCTATCTAAATGTATACTATATACGTATGAAAGGTCAGGTCTGAGCGCTCCATGCAGCCTCCAGCAATATACCATGTCGGTCTCGATATCGGCTCCACCACCGTTAAAACGGTTGTCATGGACCCGGCGGAGAACATTCTTTTCAGCAAATACACGCGGCACTATTCCGAGGTCAGGGAATGCGCGGCGCGCCTTGTGCGCGAGATCGCGGCTTTCGGAGGCGATACGGCCTGCCGCATGAGCATCACCGGCTCCGGCGGCATTTCCCTGGCCGACGAGCTGGGGCTGCCCTTCATTCAGGAAGTGCTGGCCTCAAATCTGGCCATCAGAAAAAAAATTCCCGATGCCGACGCGATTATCGAGCTGGGCGGCGAGGACGCCAAGCTGACCTTTCTGACCGGCGGCCTTGAGCAGCGCATGAATGAAACCTGCGCCGGAGGCACGGGCGCGTTTATCGACCAGATGGCGGCCTTCATCGGCACGGACGCCGCCGGTCTGGACCGGCTGGCCCGGAACTGCGCGACCATCTATCCCATTGCCTCGCGCTGCGGGGTTTTCGCCAAAACCGACATTCTTCCCCTGCTCAACGAGGGCTGCGCGCGCGAGGACATTGCCGCCTCCATCATGCAGGCGGTGGTCAACCAGACCATCGGCGGCCTGGCGCGCGGCAGGGCCATCAAGGGTAAGGTCGTTTTTCTCGGCGGCCCGCTGTTTTTTTTGCACTCGTTGCGGGAGCGTTTCACGGCCATGCTCAAGGACATGACCGAGGCTGTTTTTCCGGATGACGGGCATTTTTTCGTGGCCCTCGGCGCGGCCTACCATGCGCTGAACATGGCCCCGCGGGAAATGTCTTTTCAGGACTGCCTGACCGTACTGGAAAAACGCAGCGCGCCGCAGACCTACGGCAGGCTGCCGCCCCTGTTCGCCTCCGAGGCGGAGCGAAGGGCCTTTACGGCGCGGCATGCCGGAAGCCGGGTGACGCGGCGGGATCTGGAAAGCGCCGTGGGCGACGCCTGGCTGGGTTTTGACTGCGGCTCCACCACCATCAAGGCCGCCTTGCTGGATGCCGACGGCAATCTGCTCTACTCCTTTTATGATTCCAACAAGGGCGACCCCCTGACCGCGGCTCTCGGCGTGCTCAAAGACATTTACGCCCGCAAGCATCCGGATCTCGTCATCAGAGCGGCGGCGGCCACGGGCTACGGCAGCGCCCTGCTGACGGCGGCGTTGCGCCTGGACATTGATGAAGTGGAGACCGTGGCGCATTTCACGGCGGCCGCCTTTTTCGAGCCGCGCGTCTCGTTCATTCTGGACATCGGCGGCCAGGACATCAAATGCATGCGCATCCGCAACGGCGTCATCGACAGGATCAATCTCAATGAAGCCTGCTCGGCCGGATGCGGTTCTTTTATCGAGAATTTCGCGGAGTCCCTGAACATGCCGCTGGCGGACTTTGTGAACGAGGCGCTGTATGCCGGGTCGCCCGTGGATCTGGGCACCCGCTGCACGGTGTTCATGAATTCCAAGGTCAAGCAGGCCCAGAAAGAAGGGGCGAAAATAGGCGACATTGCGGCCGGCCTTTCCTACGCCGTGGTGCGCAACGCCTGCTTCAAGGTGATGAAGATCGCCAATGTGGCCGAGTTGGGCGAATACCTGGTCGCCCAGGGCGGCGCTTTCGCCAACGACGCCCTGCTGCGGGCCCTGGAGCTGGAGCTGGGGCGTCCGGTCAAGCGCCCCTCCATTTCCGGGCTGATGGGGGCTTTCGGCGCGGCCCTGATCGCCGAAAGGCGCGGGCCGATGGGTGCAAAAACCAGCCTGATCGGCCCGGAAGAACTCAAGACGTTTTCCGTGCGCACGGCCGCGACCCGCTGCCGCCGCTGCACCAACGCCTGCCTTTTGACCATCACCACCTTTGCGGACAAGCGGCGCTTCATCTCCGGCAACCGCTGCGAGCGCGGCGCGGAAACGGAACCCTCGCGCTGTCCCAATCTCTATGCCTACAAGTACAAGCGCCTGTTCGAACCCTATACGCCACTGGCAGCGCGGGAGGCCTGGCGCGGCTCCATCGGCATTCCCCGCGCGCTGAACATTTTTGAAAACTATCCGCTCTGGTTCACCTTGTTTACCAGGCTGGGCTTTCGGGTGGTTCTCTCCTCTCCGTCGTCCAAGGAAATATATTACGGCGGTTATGACACGATTCCCTCGCAGACCGTCTGTTACCCGGCGAAACTCTCGCACGGCCATGTGCTGGACCTGGTGGAGCAAGGGCTCACCACCATTTTTTTTCCCTGCCTGCCGCACGAGCAGAAAAGCGCCGGATCCGATGCCGGCACCTTCAACTGTCCGGTGGTCATCGGCTATCCTGAGCTATTGGCGCGCAATATCAGCGCTCTTGAGGAGCGCGGCATAACTTTTATCCATCAGTTTCTGCCTCTGGACAGAAAGTTGCTTGCCAGGCGCATGCGCGACATTCCCTTCTTTTCGGGCATTCCCCTGGCCGAACTGGAAGAGGCCGTGCGCGCGGGCTTTGGGGAGATGGACAATTTCCACCGGGAAATGCGCGAGGCGGGCGAAGCCGCCCTGGCGGAGCTGACGGCCGAGGGCAAGATGGGAATCGTTCTGGCCGGGCATCCCTACCATACTGACCCGGAGGTGCACCACGGCGTGGCCGATCTGGTGGCCTCCTGCGGTCTGGCCGTGCTGACCGAGGATTCCGTGGCGCATCTGATGCCGGATCCCGGCCCGTTGCGGGTGGTGGACCAGTGGGCCTACCATTCGCGCCTGTACCGGGCCGGTGCCTATGCGGCCACGGTGGACAACCTGGCCGTGTTGCAGCTGGTGTCGTTCGGCTGCGGCCTGGACGCCATCACATCGGACCAGCTGGAAGAAATCGTCACCCTGCGGGGGCGTCTGTATGCCCAGATCAAGATCGACGAGGGCGCGAACCTCGGCCCGGCGCGCATTCGCATCCGCTCGCTGCTGGCGGCCATGCGCGAACGCCGGGAAAAGCAGGCCTGCCGCGCCGTGATGGCGGGCGGGCCGCCGCCGGTCTTTACCAGAGACATGCGCGAAACGCATACCTTGCTGGTGCCCCAGATGTCCCCCCTGCATTTCCAGTTCGCGGAAGCGGTGTTCGCCTCCGAAGGCTACACGGCCGTGCAGTTGTCCCATGTGGACAGGGCGGCCATTGAGCTGGGGCTGCGCCATGTGAACAATGACGCCTGCTTTCCGGCCATCGTGGTGGTGGGGCAGTTGCTGGCCGCAGTCAAAAGCGGCGCCTATGATCCGGACAAGGTGGCGCTGGTGATCTCGCAGACCGGCGGCGGCTGCCGGGCCACCAATTACATCGGTTTTCTGCGCAAAGCCCTGTTGGACGCCGGTCTGGAGCATATCCCCATTGTTTCCTTTTCCACCAGCATCCAGGCGGATGCCCCGGGCATCAGGCTGACAGGCAAGATGCTGCGCCGGATGATCATGGCCGGGCACTACGGCGACGCGCTGTTGCGCATGACCCATCGGGTGCGGCCCTACGAAAGGGAGACGGGAAGCGCGGAGGCCCTGGCCGCGCTCTGGGCGGAGAAAGCGAGGAAAAATATTGTCTCAGGAAACATTCCGCGTTTTGAGTTGAACATGCTTTCCATGATCCGGGAGTTTGACCGTCTGCCCCTGCTGACCGAGGAGCGCAAGCCGCGCGTGGGCCTGGTGGGCGAAATCCTGCTCAAGTACCATCCGGACGCCAACAACAATGCCGCCGGAATCGTGGAAGAGGAGGGCGGCGAGGCGGTGGTCACGGACCTTATGGATTTTGTCCTCTACAACTTCTATGACCACGTCTTCAATTACAAACACTTGGCGGGCTCCAAAAAGGATTCCCGCGCGGCCCTGGCCGGAATCGCCTTTCTGGAGTTCACCCGGCTGGGCATGCGCATCGGCTTTCGGCGCAGCAAGCGCTTCAGCACGCCGGTGCGTTTTCACGAACTGCGGAAAAAAACCAAGGATCTGATTTCCCTGGGGCACCAGACCGGCGAAGGCTGGCTGCTGGGCGCGGAAATGGTCCGGATGCTGGAGGCGGGGGTCAACAATATTCTCTGCATGCAGCCTTTCGGCTGCCTGCCCAACCACATTACGGGCAAAGGCCTGCTCAAGGAGCTGAAACGGCGCTATCCCGAGGCCAACATCATTGCCCTGGATTATGATCCGGGCACGAGCGAAGTGAATCAGATCAACCGGATCAAGTTGATGATGCGCTCCGGCCAGTTGAGGTGACGGGGCGCGGGCGGCGGTTCCGGAAGACGCGCTCTTTCGGCCGGAAACGCCATTTTTATGTATACTGCGGCTCGTTTTCCTTGATGATCTGAAAGGCCTTCATGGCTTTGACCGTGCCCGCGATGCCCTGGTATTTGCCCACACCGGCCACAGTGCAGGTGAGCAGGTCCTCCACGTCGGTGTCCAGCACCAGCACGTCGCCCACCTGCATGCGCAGGAGCTGATTGCCGGTGATGGTGGTGTTGCCGTAATGCACTTTGAGTTCCACCGGGGTTTCCAAGAGCCGCTCCTTGAGGCGCGCCACCCAGGCGTGGTCCACTTCCAGGCGTTCGGTCTGGAAGCTGGCGTGCAGTTTGGAACGGATGGGCTCAATGGTGGCGTAGGGCAGGCAGATGATCATGGAGCCCAAGGCCGTATCCAGCTCCACCTCAAAGGTGATGACCACCACCACGTCGCTGGGCGGCACGATGGCCGCGAACTGGGGGTTGATTTCGCTGCGCACCAGTTCCAGTTTGACGTCATGCACGGGCCGCCAGGATTCCTCCATATTGTCCAGGGCGATCTTGACGATTTTGTCCACCACGGCCTGTTCGATGCGCGTGAATTCGCGGCCTTCGATCTTGGGCTGGGTGCCCGCGCCGCCGAAGACGTTTTCCACCAGGGCGAAGACCAGGCGCGAGTCCACCACCATGATGGCGTTGCCGCGCAAGGGGTCCATCTTGAAGATGTTGATGGACGTGGGCACGGGCAGGGAGCGCATGAATTCCCCGAACTTGGTCATGTCGATGGAAATGGGGTTCAGCTCCACGCGTTTGCGCACGGCGTTGGACAGGGCATTGGTGCAGAGCCGGGCGAAACGGTCGTTGACGATTTCCAGCACCGGCATGCGGCCGCGGATGATACGGTCCTGATTGGCGAGATCAAAGGCCACAATGCCGGAATCGTCTTCCGGCACTTCCGGTTCGTTTTCAATCTCGCCGCCGGAAAGCCCGCGCAGCAGGGCATCCACTTCGTCTTGCGCCAGAACTTTGTTCATATGGACCTCGAAACTCCTGCTGATGTACCTGTTCGCAAAGCAGAATGCAAAAAAAAGGCCAGATTGACAAGGCCGCCACCGGGCTTCGCGCGACAAGCCCGCCCGCGCCGGACCAAAGAACGGCGTGGAGCTGTTGTCGGAAGTCTGACGATCCCGGCGTTCCGCTGTCTTGTCTTGGCGGGACGGATTTTTATATCTGCATAATATGCATGATATTATATGAAGCAGGCTATGCGAAGCCTGGCGGAAATTGTAAAAAAGAAGACTACATAAAAAAAGAATTCAACGTACAGTATGCGGCAGTAAAGTGTAGTGCATCTGTAAGATATCCCCATTGCCTTTTTTCCAGAGGCAAGCTATGTCTAAAAATACGTTATATTAAATCTGAATTCGGAGAACTTGCCGTGTCCTTCGCCATGCCGGGTGCTGCCAGTATGGCGTTGGCTTGTCAACGGTTGTTGTCCGTTGTTCTTTTTAGTTTTCCCCGGAGTTTTTTGGGGAAAAATTTCATGTGAACTGTGGCCCGCTTTCTCAGGGAAGGCTTTCGCGTGTCATGCACCGGCAATAATGACAAAGCTCAGCCGGAGTTCTGGCATGGGCTTGCCGCTGTCCGTCTGAACGAGCCCGTGAACCGACAACAGACCCGCCCCGGAAAAGGGATGCGCCGTTAATGCGCTGACGGCGGCGCGACGGGGAAACACGGGAGGGCGTCATGCGTTTGAGCGACATTTCCATAAAAAAGAAACTGGTCGCCATTTTTCTGCTGGGCATGCTCGTTGTCCTGGCCTTCATGCTGCTCAATATTCGGGAATTGCGGCTGATCGGGGGCGAGGCCGACATCTTGAGCCGCCCCCGGCAGGACACCATGCTCCTGGCCGCTGAAGTGGCCCATTTGCAGTGGGCGTCCCGCGTGCAGACGTATCTGCTCGACAACGGCGAGACCACGTTGGACGCCTCGCTGGACGGGCATAAGTGCGCATTCGGCCGCTGGTTCTACGGTTCCGGCAAAGCGGGGCTGGAGCGGGAACTGCCCGCGCTGGAGCCGCTTTTTCAGAAGCTCGGGACCGTCCATCTGGCCCTGCATGATTCCGCCGTACGGCTCAAAGCCGCCATGGAACGCGGCGACAGCGCCCAGGCCCGCCGTCTGTTTGAAGACGTCACCATGCCGCTGCTCAAGCAGGTGCAGGAAATTCTTACCGAGGCCCGGGGCGAGATCAATACGTCCTTTGCCGGGACGGTGGAAAAACTGCGCGCCAAAATCCATATGACCACCATGCTGGATATGGGTCTCGGCACGCTCACCGTACTGGGCTGCTGCCTGGCGCTCTGGCTCCTGATTCGGGGCATTTCCGCGCCCCTGGCCAAGTTGAAGGATCACGCGGGCCGCGTGGCGCAGGGAGAGTTCAGCAACGTGCCCATCCGTCAGGCCGACGAAGTGGGGCAGCTGGCCGAAGCCTTCAATATCATGGTGGGGCATATCAAGGAAAAGCTGGGCATGTCCCAGGGCATCATGCGGGGCATCACCCTGCCGTTCGCCGCTTTTGACGTGGATTGCCGCCTGACTTACGTGAACCGGGCCATGCTGGCCTGCTGGGGGCATTCCGGCAGTCCGGAAGACTACCTCGGCAGAAACGCGGGCGAGTTTTTTTACGCTGATCCCCACCGGGAAACGCTCTGCGACCAAGTCATGGGAGAGCGGCATGAAATTTTGAATTACGAAGTCACGCGCGAGAATTTCAAAGGGCAGGCCAAGCGCGTGGCCATGGACGTTTCCCCGCTCTGGGATCTGGACGGCACGCTGATCGGCTGCTTCACCCTGCACCGGGATCTGACCGATATTCACGCCCAGCAGGAACGTATCGCGGCCCTGAACGAGCGTATCTACCAGTCCGCCGACGAGGCGCGGGATATTTCGGGCCGGCAGGCGCGGGCCTTTGAAAAACTCAGCGGACAGTTGCGCACCACCGGCGATATGGCTGAGGAACAGGCTCGGGCCTCTCTGGCCGCGGCTGACGGCATTCGCGCTATGGTCGAGATCATGAGCGAGGTGGCGGCCGCCGCCGGTCGGGCCGCTGGCGACAGCAAAAGCGCGGAGGAAGAGGCCGGCAGCGGCGTGGAGGTGGTGCGCGAAACCATCGCCTGCATCGCCAGGGTGGCTGAACAGACCGCCGCCGTGGCCGAAGGCATGGAGGAACTGGGCGCGCATGCCGCGGGCATCGGTCACATTCTTGAGCTGATCACCGACGTGGCCGATCAGACCAATCTGCTGGCGCTCAACGCGGCCATTGAGGCGGCGCGCGCGGGCGAGGCCGGGCGCGGTTTCGCGGTGGTGGCCGACGAGGTGCGCAAGCTGGCGGAAAAAACCATGCAGGCCACCACGGATGTGGCGGCGGCGGTGCGGGCCATCCGGCAGGGCGTGGACGCGGGCAGCACGGCTACGGAACGCGCCGTGGAACTGACCCGCCAGACCACGTAACTGGCCGACAGTTCCGGGGAGCGGCTGAACCGCATTCTCGACGTGTCGCGGCAGGTGGCCGACACGGTGGCGGGCATCGCCAAAGCCACGGAAGAGCAGGCCGCCTCCGGCGGGCGCATGCTGGAGAGCATCAAGAGCATCAGCGACAAGGCCCGCGACACCACGGACAATATGCAGGCTTCCGACGGGCATGTGCGGGACTTGAGCGCGCTTTCCGGCGAACTGAAAAAGATCATCGACGGCATGCGCGGCGAGCGCCGCGCGGAGCCTCGTTTCCAGTTGCGCGATCCCTATAATATGCATGTTTCCTTCAGCGGACGGAAGATTGAGGCCGTGCTGCTGGATGTCAGCCGATCGGGCGCGCGCCTCTGTTTTAACGCTCCCGCCGGGCTGGAGGGCGGGGAGATCCTTGTCCTGCACGCTGTGGCCGACCCCTTTGACGCTGCCCTCGCCGGGCGGGAAGCCAGGGTCATGTGGGCGGACGGCCCGCAGGCGGGTCTGGCTTTTGCCGAGCCCGTGGAAGGCGATCTGGAGGCCCTGACCAGAGCCGTGGGCGGCAACAGGGCCTGAGAGCGCCCGCGCGGCTTGCCATTGCGGCGGCCTTGGGGCAGGGTAGGCGGCATGAAATTGCGCCTTTCTCCCGTTGCGGAGGTTGCCTCCGGCGGTACGGCCCCACAAATTCCCGCGCCGTGCGTGGACATTGAAGCTCCGGCCGGAGAAAGCCTTTCCCGAGCCCTCTGGCTTTCCGGGAAGCTGCGGCCCCTGCCGCTCTGCGGCGGGCTGGGCCGTTGCGGCCGCTGCCGCCTGCGTTTCCCGCGGGATGCGCCCTTGCCCCTGCCCGCCGAGGAGGCTGTTTTTTCAGCGCGGGAGCTGGAAGCGGGCTGGCGGATGGCCTGTCGCCGCCAGGTTCCCGCTGTGCCCGCTATCGGGCCTGATTCCGGGCCGGGCAGCGTGCTGGAGTTGGAACTGCCGCCGGAGGATTTTGCGGCGGAAGTCGACGAGGTTTCACCGGGGAACGCCCTGGGCGCGAAGACGGGGCGGGAACTGGCGCTGGCTGTGGATCTGGGTACCACTTCCGTGTACTGGCGGGCTCTGGAGACGGATTCCGGCGCGGCTGTTGCCCTGGGACACTTTCTCAATCCCCAGGCCGGGGCCGGAGCGGATGTCATGTCCCGCCTGGCCGTGGCCCGCGAGCCGGGAGGCCGCGCCCGTCTGGCCGGGCTGGTCCGCGACGCGTTGCGCCGCGTTGTGGACGGCCTGCACGCCTCGGGCAACACGGTGGTCCGCATCTGCCTGGCGGCCAATACAGCCATGACCGACATTTTTCTGGACCGCGATGTGGAAGGCCTCTGCGCCGCGCCCTATCACGCGGCCCACGCCGGGCACGAAACCGCGCATCTGCCGGGTCTGCCGTCTGTCTATATCCCGCCGCTGCCCGCGCCCTTTGTGGGCGGCGACGTGAGCGCGGGCCTGGCGGCACTGCTGGCGGCCCGAACGCCCCGGCCCTTTGTGCTGGCGGATCTGGGCACCAACGGCGAATTGGCCCTGGTCACGGCGCGGGGGGATCTTCTGCTGACCAGCGTGCCCCTGGGCCCGGCTCTGGAGGGCATCGGCCCGGAATGCGGGCAACTGGCCGGGCCCGGCGTGGTCACGGACTTCAGCCTGACTCCGGCGGGACTGGCGGCGCATTCGCCGGACGGCGCACCCGGCTCCACGTCTGGCCCCGCGCGCGGCATCAGCGCCACCGGCTATCTTTCGCTGCTCGCTCTGCTGCGGCAAGTGGGGCTGCTGGACGCCTCCGGCCTGTTTGCCGATGGGCGCGCGGGATTTTCCATGCCTCTGGCCCGTAAGCTGGCCGCCGGTTTGCAAAAAGAGCATGGCCGCATGCGCCTGCATCTGCCGCGCGGTCTCTGGTTGGCCGCCGCCGATGTGGAAGAGCTGCTCAAAGTCAAGGCCGCCTTTGCCCTGGCTCTGGACGCTCTGCTGCGGGCCGCCCGCGTGCCGCCGCGCGAGCTGGCCGCGTTGTGCCTGGCCGGTGCGCTGGGCGAGCATGTGCGGGCCGACAATCTGGAACAACTGGGTTTTGTGCCTTCCGGACTCGGCTCCCGCATCCGGGCCGTGGGCAATGTCTCTCTGGACGGCGCGGCCCTGTTGGCCCTGCATCCGGACAAAGGCGCGGAACTGGCCCGCCTCTGCGCCGGAGCCCGCCTGCTGCCCCTGGTGGAAAACCCGGATTTTTATCACGCCTATCTGCGCCATATGCGCTTTGGAGTCTGAATGCCCCGCCGCCCCGCGTCCCCGCCCTCCCGATCCGGCAAGAACAAAGCGGATGCCCCGCCTCGCCGCGCGCCTCGCAAGGAGCGCCGCGAGCCCGCCGCCCGTGCAGAAAAACATTCCGAGTTCCGGCATTTCGTAAGAACCGAGCCGGACGGGCCGCGCCCCACGCACCCCGCCCACCCTGTCCGGACGGAGCGCGCAGTGCCAAGCCGCCCGCTGCCGCCGTCTCCATGGCCTCATGCCGAGCCGCTCTTCCCGCCTCTGGACGCGGACGCGCGCACGGCTCTGGAGCGCCTGCCCGAGGCCCTGCACAAGGTCTGGCCCCTGAACGCCGCGCATCGCCGCTCCCTGCCCGAGGATGTGGCCGCGCTGTCGCGCCTGCTGACCACGGAACGCCGGGATCTGCGGCATCCCTATTGGAGCTCCCCGGCTTTTGTCAGCGCCTATCTCTATTATTTCCTGCCCTGGAATCTGCTGCGCCTGGCCCGGCTGTTGGCGGCCCTGCCGTTGCCCGACCCGCGCGCTCTGGCCCCGGCGGGCGGCGAGGCCCTGCTGTTGGACGCGGGTTCCGGCCCCTTGAGCCTGCCCCTGGCCCTCTGGCTGGCCCGGCCGGAGTGGCGGGAGGCCCCGGTGCGGGTGCTGGCCCTGGACAGTGCCGCCCGGCCCCCGGAACTGGGCAAGGCCCTGTTCGCGGCCTGGGGCGCGTGCCTGGGCTGGAAAACCTGGCCCGTGCGCACGGCGCAGGGACCACTGGAAAACCTGGCCCGGCAGGCGGCCCCCCTGCTGGCGGGCCGTGCCGGGGCGGGGCCGTGCCGTCCCTGGCTGATCACGGCGGCCAATGTGCTCAATGAGCTGCGGCCGGGCCGCAAGACTGCGGGCGGACGGCAGGCCTGGGACGAGGACGGGGAGGACCCGGACGGTTCCGATGCCGGGGACCGGCAGTCCGGCCCGCTGGCCGAGCGCCTGGACGGCCTGCTGGAGGCCTTCGCGCCCCTGCTGTTCCGTCGTGAGGAAGCTTGTTCCGGCGGCACGCGGGCCGCCCCGGCCCTGCTCTTTGTGGAACCGGGCACGCGCCTGGGCGGCAATACCATCATGCGCCTGCGCGCCCTGGCCCTGGAAGGCGGGCTCGCGGCCCTGGCTCCCTGCCCGCACAACGCGGCCTGTCCCCTGCTGTCAGGGCAGGGCGGGCGGACCTGGTGCCACTTCACCTTTGACAGCCGGGATGCGCCGGACTGGCTGCTGCGTCTCTCCACCGAGGCCGGACTGCCCAAGAGCGGCCTGTCCCTGGCACCTCTGCTGCTCGGCCCGGACGTGGAGAACGCCCATGTCGCCGGACAAGGGACCGGCCTGCCCGCGAGGGTGCTTTCCGCGCCTTTCCCGGTGCCGGGCCTGGCGGGCAGGGGCCGCTATGCCTGCACGGCTCAGGGGCTGGCATTGCTGGAAGATGCCGAGGCCCTGGCCTCGGGCGGGTTGCTGCCCGTGCGGCTTAATCCGGACGCGCCGCGCGATGCCAAAAGCCGGGCGCGCATTGTCCGCAGGCAGCGCCCGCAGCCGTCCGCAAAGCCTTGAGCGGCGCGGCTCCGGCACTTTTCCCGTGAACTTTTTAAGAAAATTTATTTTGTTATTACAGCATGTTATACGGGGAATGCGGATTTTCAGAGGCTTTTTTTTCAGCCCCGCCAGGCGTATATGAACAAAGTTCGCGCCCCTGCCGCAGGCGGGGCGTGTCCTTGTCCAACTTCTATCCCAAGGTTTATGCTCTGATGATCGCAATGCCCAAAAATCTGCCGCAGCCGCAATTGAAACCCAACACCGAGGTGGTGCTGCAGAAGCGCTATCTGCGCAAATCCCTGGACGGCAAACTCTCGGAAACCCCGCGCGACCTCTTCTGGCGCGTGGCTTCGGCCATCGCCGCGGAGGAAGGCAAGTACGAGCGCTCCTCCCGTGAGCCGGAAGCCCTGGCCCGCGACTTTTATGATCTGATGACCGGCTGGAAGTTCCTGCCCAATTCGCCCACCCTGATGAACGCGGGCACGGATCTGGGCCAGCTCTCCGCCTGTTTTGTGCTGCCCGTGGGCGACTCCATTGAAGAAATTTTCGACGCCGTGAAGTATGCGGCCATGATCCACAAATCCGGCGGCGGAACGGGCTTTTCCTTCTCGCGCCTGCGCCCCAAGGAAAGCCGGGTGGGTTCCACCGGCGGCGTGGCCTCCGGGCCCGTCTCCTTCCTGCGCATTTTCAATACCGCCACGGAGCAGATCAAGCAGGGGGGCACCCGGCGCGGCGCCAACATGGGCATCCTGCGCGTGGACCATCCGGACATTCTCGATTTTATCCGAGCCAAGGAAAAAGAGGGCGAATTCAACAACTTCAATCTTTCCGTGGGCCTGACCGAAGCCTTCATGCAGGCCGTGGAAAAGGACGAGCACTACGATCTGCGCGCGCCCAACACCGGCGAGGTGGTGGACCGCCTGCGCGCCCGCGACGTCTTTGACCTGCTGGTCAAAAAAGCCTGGCAGTCAGGCGATCCGGGCATCGTCTTCCTGGACCGCATCAATCGTGACAATCCCACTCCGGACCAGGGCGAGATCGAATCCACCAACCCCTGCGGCGAGCAGCCCCTGCTGCCCTTTGAGGCCTGCAATCTGGGCTCCATCAATCTTGCCTGCTTCTATCTGCCCGGCCATAACGACGACGCCGACCCGGCCCGCGACGGCATCGACTGGGCGGAGCTCAGGCGCGTGGTGCATCTTTCCGTGCGTTTTCTGGACAACGTCATTGACGCCTCGTTGTTCCCGCTGCCCCGCATTGCCGAAACCGTGCGCAAAAACCGCAAGATCGGCCTGGGCGTCATGGGCTTCGCGGATCTGCTCTTTGAGCTGGGCGTGCCGTACAATTCCCGGGAAGGCATTGCTCTGGCCGAACGGGTCATGGGCTTTGTACAGGAGGAAGGGCACAAGGCCTCGGTCGAACTCGCCAAGGAGCGCGGGCCCTTCCCGGCCTATCCCGCCTCCACCTACGCCAAGGCGAAAAAAGGCCCCTACCGCAACGCCACGGTGACCACCATCGCGCCCACGGGCACGCTCTCCATTATTGCGGGCTGCTCCTCCGGCGTGGAGCCGCTCTTCGCGCTCTGCTTCACCCGCAATATTCTGGACGGCGAGCGCCTGGTGGAGGTCAATCCCTATTTCGAGGCCGCGCTGGCCGCCACCGGCCTGGCCAGCCACGAGCTCATGGACAGCGTGGTGGCCAAGGGCTCCATCCAGGACATGGACTTTCTGCCCGCCAAACTGCGCAAGGTCTTTGTGACCGCCATGGATATCGAACCGGTCTGGCATTTGCGCATGCAGGCGGCTTTTCAGCGGCACACGGACAATGCCGTATCCAAGACCGTGAACCTGTCCAACACGGCCACGGAGCAGGACATTTTCGACATCTACTGGCTGGCCTACAAGGAAGGCTGCAAGGGCGTCACGGTGTACCGTGACGGCTGCAAGAGCATTCAGGTGCTGGCCACCGGCGAAGGCCAGAAAAAAATGGACGGCGAACCCGCCGCCCCATCCGGCCAGGTCGCCGTTCAGACGGGCCGGGCCCAGGCCGCGGTGCGCAAGCGCCCGGACATCGTGCAGGGCTTCACCCAGAAGGTGCAGACCGGCCTGGGCGCCATGTACCTGACCGTCAACGAGGTGGGCGGCGAACCCTTTGAGGTCTTCGCCACCATCGGCAAGTCGGGCCGTTCCATCACGGCCAAGGCCGAGGCCATCGGCCGCCTGGTGTCCCTGGCGCTGCGCTCGGGCGTCCATGTGCGCGATGTGGTGGCCCAGATCAAGGGCATCGGCGGCGAACACCCGGTCTTCCGGGGCAAAGGCCTGCTGCTGTCCATTCCGGACGCCATCGCCTGGGTTCTGGAAAAGCGCTATCTCAAAGACGAGCACATCGGGGAGGTCAACGACCTGGAAGCGCAGCGCTGCCCCGAATGCAACGAGCCCCTGGTTTTTCAGGAAGGCTGCCTGATCTGCCCGGCCTGCGGGTTTTCCCGCTGCGGTTAGAGCATTTCAACGTTGAAATGCTCTAACCGCCGAACACGGTGAGGCGCACCGCGAAACGGCGTGGATTCAGCCGAACACCGCGTTCTTCGACTGAATGAACCTTTGAAACACAAGGCGTTTCAAAGGTAATCCGCTCTAGCCCGGACGGTCTTTTTGCCCGCTGACTGCGTCAGACGGCGCGGCCCGGCTTGGTCACGTAGTTAGACTACGTTCCCGCGCCGGGCTGCTTGTCTTTCTTGTCGGCGAACAAAAACCCCCGTCCGCCGGGGAAGCGTCTTATGATATGGCATGGTATGGAGGAAAATATGACACAAGTACGAGTGTTTTTGGGGGCAGTCGTGCTGGCCCTGATTGTCTGTTGGTGGTCCCCTGCAAAGACTGCGGCGCAGGAAATCGGCGAGTCGGCCCGTGTTGCGGAGGATCTGGACGTGGTCCGGCTGTCCGGGCGGGTATACATGCACGTATCCCGCTATGAGATGCCGCCGTTCGGCCTGGTGCCCGCCAATGGTTTGATTCTGGTGGATAAGGGCGAAGCCTTTCTCTTTGACACGCCGTGGACCGAATCTCAGACCGAAGTCCTGCTGGACTGGATAGAAAATGTCCTGCACGCCAGAGTCACGGCCTGCGTGCCCAATCACTGGCACAAGGATGCCATGGGCGGCTTGCCCGCCGTGCACCGCCGGGGCATCCCGACCTACGCCTACGACGGCACTATTGCCATTGCCCGGCAAAAGGGCCTGCGCCCGCCGGAGCACGGCTTCGCGAGCGAGCGGACGCTCAAACTGCACGGTCTGGAGGTGCACAACGTCTATCTGGGCGGCGGCCATTCCACGGACGGCATCTTTGTCTGGATTCCCGCCGAAAATCTGCTTTTTCCGGGCTGCATGGCAAAGGACGCCAAGGCCGTCAATCTGGGCAACACTGAGGACGCCGACGTGCGGGCCTGGCCGGGCACTATGGAAAAGGCCCTGGCCGCCTTTCCCGATGCCCGCATTGTGGTTCCCGGCCACGGGCAGCCCGGCGGCCCGGAGCTGTTGCGGCATACGCGCGATCTGGCCCTGCGGGCGGGCGGATCACGATAGAGAAATTCCCGATTGAAATGTATAACATTTCAATCGCAAAATACTGTAGGTTACGGGACAGCGCATGAAATGGATCACCCATCAGGCGGCGGCTGTGGGCGCGGCCCTGGCCCTGCATCTGCCGCCTGCGGGCGTGCTGGCGGCCTGCGTGGGCGCGGTGCTGCCCGACGTGCTGGACCAGCGCCTGGCCGGTCTGGCCCCCACGCGGCGCGGCCGTCAGAAGGTCTTCAACCGTATCCACCGGGGCGCGACGCATTGGTTCGGCTGGTGGCTGGCCCTGTTTCTGGCGGCCCTGTTCTGGCATCTGCCGCCGCTGGGACGGGCCGCGCTGACCGGGCTGGCTTTCGGCGGCCTTTCCCATGTGGCCCTGGACATGCTCACGCCTCAGGGCGTGCCCTTGCAGCCCTTTTCACGCAAGGGACGTTTTTCCCTTAAGCTCTGCGCCACGGGCAGTCTGGGAGAATACTGCTTTCTGGCGGTCATTGCGCTGGCGGTCTGGTTTTTCATGGGCCGGGATCTGCTGCGCCTGGTGCAAGGACTGGGGCACGGCGCGCTGTTTTAGGGCCTGTTGACACTACGTTCTTTTGCCCGCCGGCTTTGTTGAACTTCGCCTTTTATTCCAGTCGAGTACCATAGCTCTGCTGTCCTCATCCGTAAGCAGCTTCGCTGCAACGGCTGAGGCAAGAGTACACTCCTTTCATGCTTTAGCCGTTATGCGAGGAACGAGCATTACGGATAAAGACAGCAGCGATAAAAGGCCCGTTCTCCTCGCTAGCGAACAAAATCCCAGTAGTGTCAACAGGCCGCCACGGCTGAACGCCCTAAGGGGAACGCCGCAGCCGCCGCAGCACGGGCTCCAGAATGGACGGCGCGAGCCACCAGGCCAGAGGCAGGAAGAGCAGGGCAAAAGCCAGGCCGCTGACGACTAGAGCCGCGCAGGCCGCCGCAATGGGCGGCAGCGGCAGATGCGCGAGACTGTATCCGGCCAGCCACCAGGCCGCGCCCGCGCCGGGCAGAGAGCAGGCCAGGGCGCGCAGCCCCAGTCCGCAGAGCCCGGCAAAGGCCCCGTCGCCGTGGCGGCGGATCCACAGCCCCACCAGCCAGAGCACATAAAGGCTCACGCTCGCGCCGGACAGGGCGGCGATGGCCCAGGCCCCCAGGGGCACGGCCCAGTAATAGTAGAGCGGCAGGCAGGCCAGGGTCATGATGGTGCCCGTGACCGCCGGGGTCAGGGTGTCGCCGTGGGCGTAGTAGGCCCGTACCAGCACCATGTAGACGATCCAGAGCGGGGTCGAGGCCAGCATGATCCGGGTCAGGGGCACGGCGGCCATGGTCTCTGCCGCGCCGAAGCGCCCGCCCTGGAAGATCACGCCCAGAATGGGCCAGGCGGCGGCCATCATCCAGAGCGCGCAGGGGATGATCAGGCCCAGGCCCGCGCGCAGGGCCGTGCGCAGGGTCTGGTCGAAGCGTTCCGTGTCGCCCTTGGTCAGCAGGGAGACCAGAAAGGGATAGGAGGCCACGGCGGCGGCCTGCCCCATGAGGCCCACCGGCACCTGGGCAATGCGCCGCGCGTAGTTCAGCAGGCTGACCACGCCGTCCCCGGCCAGACTGCCGAAGACGCGCAAAAACTGCTCATCCAGCATGATGATGGTCTGGCCCAGCATCAGGGGCAGGGCCGTGATCAAAAATCGGCCCATGAGCCTGTGCCGCCAGACCGGGCGCAGATGCAGTCCGCCCGCGGCCGCCACCCGCAACGGCAGGGCAAAGGTGCCCAGGGCCGCGCCCACGGTGACGCCCAGGCAATAGCCGGTCATGCCGTAACCGTTGCCCTGGCTGATGCCGAGGCGCGTTCCCAGCAGGGGCAGCAGCAGGCCGCCCGCGATGATGCAGCCGTTGTAGACCAACGGGGCCAGGGCCGGAACGCTGAACTGCCGCCGCAGGAAGAGCAGGGCCGTGAGACAGGCCCCACAGAGAAAAAAGACCTGGGCGGGCAGAATGATGCGCATGAAAAAGGCCAGCCTCTGCCACTGTTCCGGCGAGAAGCCGGGGGCCACCAGACGGGCTAGGGGTTCGGCGGCCAGGATGCCCGCTCCCGTGAGCAGCAGCGAGGCGGTGAGGGTCCAGCAGAACACGCAGGAAAAAAAGCGCCAGGCGTCGGCCTCGTCCTCCTGAAAGCGACGGGAAAGCAGGGGAATGATGGTGATGGACATGAAGCCGCCGGCCAGCAGGTAGTTGATGATGTCCGGCACCACAAAGGCCGCGAAATACATGTCCGCTTCACCGCCCGCGCCGAACTGCCAGGAAATGACCTTGTCCCGGATCAGGCCCATGAGCCGGGAAAGAATGGTGCTGGCGGCCAGAATCAGGGCCGCCGCGCCCATGTGCTGGCGGGAGGAGAGCAGGCCCATCAGCGTCCCCGTTTGGGGCGCGCGCCGTTTTGCTTTTGCCCGTTTCGTCCGGTCCGTGTTTCCTGTCCGGTGCGGGCGCGCGTCCGGCTCTTGCGGTCCGGCGCCGCGTCGGCGGGTTTGTTCCGGGTCTGTTTCTTGCGCGTCTGTTCAGCACGTCGCTCCGGGCGGGCCGCGCTTCGCGTCCGTCCGCCCGCATTGCGCCGTGCGCGCGCGCCCCGGTTTGCGCGGGGCAGTTCCAGGGGCATGAGCCGGATTTCCAGGCGGCCCATGTGCACCTCGGCCAGACGCACGTCCAGACGCTGGCCCAGACGCCAGCACAGGCCGGATCGCTGGCCCAGCAGGCACTGGCTGCGGGAGTCCAGCTCGTACCAGTCGTCGCCCAGGTCTTCCACGCGGATCATGCCTTCCACAGGCATGTCCGCGAGCTCCACGAACAGGCCGAAATCCGTCACTCCGGAAATCACACCGGCAAAGCGTTCCCCTTCACGGTCCCGCAGGGCCAGGCAACCCAGACGGCGGGCCATTTCGCGTTCGCAGTCCACGGCGGCGCGCTCCCGCCGGTTGAGCTGGTCGCCGACGCGCAGCAGCTTCTGCCCGGCGGGCAGGGGGCCGACGGCCTGTCCCAGCGAGGTTTTCAAGGCCCGGTGAACCAGCAGGTCCGCATAGCGGCGGATGGGCGAGGTGAAGTGGCAGTAGGCCTGGGAGGCCAGGCCGAAATGCCCCTCGTTTTCCGGCTGGTAGCGGGCCTGGGGCATGGCCCGCAGGCAGAGGCGGTTTACCAGAAATTCCTGGTCCGTGCCCTGGGCCGCGGCGAGGATGCCCTGAATGGCCGCCGCATCGGGCCGCCCGTCCGTCTGCTTTCCTGATTGCTTGTCCGTGGGCATCGTTTCCAAAGCCGTGGCGGCAAGGGTTTCAAAGAGGCTTTCCAGGCGCTCCGGCTCCGGCTGGGGATGCACGCGGTAAAGAAAGGGCAGCCCGGCGTCGCGCAGATGCCGGGCCACGGCCTCGTTGGCCGCGATCATGAATTCCTCGATGAGCCGGTGGGCGTCGTGGCGCCGACGGAAGCCGATCTTGAGCACCCGGCCCTCCGCGTCAAACGTGTATTCCGGTTCGGGCAGGTCGAAATCCAGACTGCCGCGCTCCCGCCGGGCCTCGCGCAGCACTGTATAGAGCCGGAAGGCCTCCTCCAGCATGGCCAGCACGTCCCCGCCGCGCGGGTTCTCGCGCAGCCGGGCCAGAGCTTCGGCGTCATGATCCAGCAGGCAGGCCTTGACCTGGTCGTAGGTCAGGCGCGCGGCGGAACGCATCACGGCCGGGGCGAAACGCGCCTTGCCAGGCTGGCCTGTGGGTGAAAAGGGAATTTCCGCCAGCACGGCCAGACGGTCTTCCTGGGGTTTAAGGCTGCACAGGCCGTTGGACAGGGCCGGGGGCAGCATGGGTTCCACGGAACGGGGGAAATACCAGGAGTTGCCGCGCGCCAGGGCCTCGGCGTCCAGGCTGGCGTGCCCCTTGCCGGGAGCGGGCCGCACGTAATGGCTCACGTCGGCGATGGCCACCCGCAGCAGCCAGCCCTTGCCCTTGCGCTCCACCTGCACGGCATCGTCAAAGTCGCGGGCGTCCGCGCCGTCAATGGTCACCAGTGGCAGATGGCGCAAATCCTCACGCCCGGCCATATCCGCCTCGCCGGGAGCCGCGGGTAAGGCCGCCGCCTCGGCCAGGACCGAGAGCGGAAAATCGCGCGGCACCTCATGGTTGAGCTTGACCAGCTCCTCCTGCACGTCCACGTCGTCTTCGCGGCCGTAGGTGCCGATCAGGCGCGCGCGCCAGAGATCCGAAGCCAGACGCTCTTCCGGGGCCACCAGCAGAAGCGCGCCCTGTTCCGGCACGGCGGTTCCCTCGGGCAGGGGCACGCTGAAGTCCACGGCCAGGCGGCTGTCCGCCGGGCGGCAGAACAGGGTCCGCCCCGTGCGGCTGTGCAGATGCACGGGGATTTCCTTTTGCGGGCGCTCCAGAATTTCCACAATACGGCCTTCCGGGTTCGGTCCGCCGCGCCCCTGCCCGGAGCGCGAGGAAGCCGGAGCCAGCACCACCCGCACCAGATCCTGATGCCAGGCCTCATTGCTTTGCAGGGGATGGATGAAAATGTCCCTGCCGCCCGCCACGCGCACGGCGGGCGAGCCGTTTTCGGCCGCCAGCGAGGTGACGAAGCCGCCGCCGTTGCGCAGGGCCTGATAGCGGCCCACCAGGCTTTTGAGGCTTTCGGGCCGGGTCCAGAGGCCGCCGCGCAGGCGCACCAGACGCCCCTGCCGGGCCAGATCCGCCAGGCTTTCCTCAAGCTCTTTTTTCGCCCGGCGCGGCAGACCCGTGGCGCGCAGCAGGCCGTCCAGACGCATGGGGCGGGATTCGCGGGCAAAAAGTTCCAGCAGTTCGTCATTGCCGGGAAGGGCGGCGGGATCGGTAGGGCGTATATTTTTATGTTGCTTTTTCACGTTATTTCCATGGGCCGCGCCATGCTCAAAAAAAGGGGCAAAAGGCTCCGCCTTTTGCCCCCGCGCGGCTGAAAAAAGGTTCAGGGCTTATCTCCAACGTGTGATATTTCCGGCAAGAAAACCGGGAAATCCATTTGGAGACAGTCCCCGCGGTCCGGCGGAATTGCAATCAAGATCCGTCGGGCCCGCGTTCTAGATGCAGATTCGCTTTGAAATTGTGCCAATTTCAAAGCTGACGCTGCCTTCAGCCTATCATTGCTGTCGTCATCCGTAGCGCTGCTGTCTTGATCCGTAACACGGCTTCGCCGTGAACGGCTCAAGCAAGCAGCCCAGCGACAACGGCTGACGCGCGGCGGGAACGCGCTCCCACCTTGGCTTCAGGCGCGGGCGTCCGCTCACGCGGCCGCCGGAGCATTTCAACATTTTCAACGTTGGAATGCTTTAGGCGGCTCAGTTGCGGTTGCCGCCGAAAAGCCGCAGCATCATCAGGAAGAGGTTGATAAAGTCCAGGTAAAGGGTCAGCGCGCCCATGATGGCCCCGCGCCGCACCGCCGTGCCGTCGTCCAGAGGCGCGGCTTCGCCGAAGCGGCGCAGCTTCTGGGTGTCGTAGGCGGTCAGGCCGGTGAAGATCAGCACGCCCAGGCAGCTGATAATAAAGTCCATCATGGTGCTCTTGAGGAAGATGTTCACCACCATGGCGATGATGATGCCGATGAGCCCCATGAACAGGAAGTTGCCCATGGTCGTGAGGTCGCGCTTGGTTACCGTGCCGTAGACCGACATGGCCAGGAAAGTGCCCGTGGTCACCAGAAAGGCGTTGGCGATGGACGCGATGGGGTAGATCACGAAGATGGACGAAAGCATGGCGCCGGTCAGGGCCGAGTAGAGCAGGAAGAGGCCGGTGGCCGTGCCCGCCGACATTTTGTGGATGGCGGCCGAAAGGGCGATGACCATGCCGAATTGGGCCACGATCAGAAGAATCATAACCAGGCTGTTGCCCAGAATGGCATCCCGGATGGCCGGCGAGTTGGCCACGCCGTAGGCCACCACCGTGGTCAGGGCAAGGCCCGCCGTCATCCACTGGTAGACCTGGCGCATGTAAACGGAAACGGCGCTGGTCACGCCGCTTTGCGCGACACTGCGGGTAGTCGGTGACATAAGTCCTCCAAAAAAACTGTTGTTGTCCGGTCCGGCACAGCGTGCCGCGGGGTGGTTATCCACACTCCTTTTCGCATACTATATGACTCCCCCCCGATTTAGCAAGTGCCGTGGCCTTGCGGCGGCGGAGCGGTTTTGGGGTTCCCGCGCCAGGCGTTGTTTCTAGGTTCCGGCTATGCCGTATAGGCTCTTATCGGGCAGACGCTCGTCATCGAAATTTTGTTTTTCTTGTCGGATGCCGAACCGGCCCACCGCCCGGCAAGGATTTGTCTGCAAGTCCTTGCCGCGAAATGCGGGCAGACGGGCTTTACTCGCCGTAAGCGGGCATTTTATGTGTTAAAGTACTGGTGGGCGGGCCATGCTTCGTCTTGCGGGTGGGCCGGGCCGCGTGCTAGCATGCACAGTCGGCGCGGTGCCCGCACCGGCGAAAATGCCGTATTCCAAGGAGTCAGTTATGAAATTTTTTCTTTCGGCCTTCTGCCTTGTCCTGAGCCTGGCGCTGCTGCCGGTTTTCGCCGGGCAGGCCCGCGCCGCCGCGCCGGCATCCGATCCCGCCGTCAAGCTGGAAACCAGCCTCGGGGACATCGTGGTGCGCCTGGATGCCCGCAAGGCCCCCATTACCACGGCCAACTTCATCCAGTACGTGAAATCCGGACATTATGACGGCACCATTTTTCACCGCGTTATCAAAAACTTCATGGTCCAGGGCGGCGGCCTGACTCCGGACATGAAGGAAAAGAGCGCCCGCGCGCCCATTCACAACGAGGCCAACAACGGCCTGCGCAATCAGAAGTATACCATCGCCATGGCCCGCACCGCCGACCCGCACTCGGCCGGCGCGCAGTTCTTCATCAATACCAAAGACAACGGCTTTCTGGATTTCAAGAGCCAGACCCCCCAGGGCTGGGGCTATGCCGTGTTCGGGAAGGTCATCAAGGGCCATGAGGTGGTGGACAAGATTGAAGCCGTGGCCACGGGCAAAAAGGGCTTTTACGAAAACGTGCCCACGACGCCGGTGATCATCAAAAAGGCCGTGGTCATTGAATAGTGCGTTGAAAGCAATTGCCGGGTCCGGACTCCGGACCGACGACGAACCCCGCCCCACGGCGGGGTTCGTTTTTTACGTGTGTGAAATTTTTATGACGTTACGCTTCGGCAGCGCAGGGCTTCTTGTCAGTCCATTTCGCTTGCATTACGGTATTTGAAGGCCCGTTGCGCGGCTTCATGGGGAAGCCCCGCGCGGCGCCGCAATCCGCAAGGAGAGAAAGGATGAAAAAGCTCATTGCGCTGGTCGCGCTGCTGCTGGGCGCGGCCTTGGTTCCGCCGCAGGCCTCGCAGGCCCGTCCGGCCCATGCCCCCAAGTACGAGTACACGCTCAAAAGCGTCATGCCCGTGGCCGGCCGCCAGGGCGTGGCCTGCGACGGCAAGTACATCTACGTGAGCGACAGCAAAAAACTGTTCAAATACGACATGAACGGCAAGCTGCTGAAGCAGAACGACAATCCCTTTGAGGGCTACGCCATCCCGTCCAATCACATCGGGGACATCGACGTCTACAACGGCGAATTGTACATCAGCGCCGAGAATTTCATGGACGGCGTGGGCAAGGATATTCAGATCGCCGTGCACGATGCGGACACTCTGAAATTCAAACGCACTTTTAAGTTCGAGCCCAAGTCCGGCCAGCTGGAAGTGTCCGGCATCACTGTGGACCCGGTCAAGGGCACGGTGTGGATGTGCTCCTGGGTGGGCGAGGAAAGCGGCCGCTATCTCTATGAATACGACCTGGACGGCAAGTATCTGCGCAAGGTGCATCTGCAGCCCGTGCCGCAGTGGGTGCAGGGCGTGTTCTACTATGACGGTTCGCTTTTTGTGACGGCCGACGACGGCACCGCAGACGACAACGAGCCCGACCATCTTTATCGCGTGGACGTGACCTCGGCCACCAACGCGCCCGTGGTGCTGGAAAAGACCTTTGACGAAGCCATCAAGCAGGGCGAAATCGAAGGTCTCTGCGTGGACCCCTCCAGCGGCGACCTGCTGGTGCACATGAACCGGGGCGCGCGTATCGTGCTCGGCATGGGCAAGGGCTTCTATCCCGGTTACGACAAGGAAATTCACGAATTGTACCGCTATTCCATGCAGCCCGCCGGGCCGCGCGCGCCGCGCCCGTAATGAAAACGGCGCACAGCGGACGCGAACCGTCCCCATGCGCCGGTGTTTATTTCTGATGGACGGGATGCGTTTCCGGCTCCGGAGGCGCATCCTGTTCTTCGTTTTGTGGTCAGCGCGCCGTGAGCGCGGCAAAGCGCCGCATGGTCAGATGGCAGACAGCCACGGCCAGGGCGTCGGAGGTGTCCAGCGCCCAGTCGGCCTCGCGGACGTTGAGCAGGCGCTTGACCATAAAGGCCACCTGCTCCTTTTCCGCCCGGCCTGTGCCCACCAGGGACTTTTTGACCAGGGTCGGCTCGTAGTCGCTGATTCCCAGGCCATACGCCGCGCAGGCCGCCACGGCCACGCCTCTGGCCTGGCCCAGCTTGAGGGCGCTGGCCGCGTTTTTGGCGGTAAAGACCTGTTCAATGGCCGCTTCGTCGGGCTTGCAGCGCCCGAGCACCTTGGCCAGCTCATGGTAAATGCGCGCCAACCGCGCGGAAAATTCCTTTCCGGCTGAGGCCGTGCGCACCACGCCGCAGTCCACCAGCCGGAGAACGCCGGAGACTTCGCGCACCACGCCCCAGCCCGTGCGCTGGGAACCGGGATCAATGCCGATGACGGTGACGGGCTGCATAGAAGGTGCCCCAACAATATAGTTATGCCGCCGTCAAGCCGGTAGCGGGAGGCATGACGGCGGCAATGAAAAAGGGCGCGCGACGAGGAATTTTGCCTTTCCGCAAGGAGCGCGAGTTTTTTATGCAGGAAGTGGACTCTTCTGGTCCATGACCGGAATAAAAAACGATGCGCGACACAGCAAGAAGGCAAAAGGACCGGCTTGCGTCAGTCGGTGGGCATATCGTCCGGAAAATCCACATTGGCATAGACATTCTGCACATCGTCATTGTCGTCCAGGGCTTCCATCAGGCGCAGCACCTTCTGGCCCATATCCGCGCTCACGGCCACCAGGTTCTGCGGCACCATGGCCAGCTCGGCGGACTGCATCTCAATGCCCGCGGCTTCCAGGGCGTCGCGCACGGCCGCGAAGTCGGCCATGGCCGTCTGAAGGGTCCAGACATCCTCGTCGTCCAGCACGTCGTCGGCCCCGGCTTCCAGGGCGGCTTCCATAATTTTATCCTCGGCGTAGGCGGCCTTGTCCACGCTGATGACGCCCTTGCGCTCGAACATCCAGCCTACACTGCCGTTCTCGCCCATGGAGCCGCCATGCTTGGTGAAAAGGTGGCGCACTTCGGCCACGGTGCGGTTTTTATTGTCCGTGGCGACCTCCACCATGATGGCGATGCCGCCGGGACCGTAGCCTTCGTAGAAGCCTTCCACAAAATCGCCGCCCGCGTCTTCGCCGGTGCCCTTGCGGATGGCGGCTTCAATCTTGTCCTTGGGCAGGTTCACGGCTTTGGCCGCAGCGATGGCCGCCCGCAGACGGGAATTGCCCGAAGGATCGCCGCCGTTTTTAGCGGCAATGATGATTTCCTTGGCGGCTTTGGTGAAAATCTTGCCGCGCTTGGCGTCCTGGCGTCCCTTGCGGTGCTGGATATTGGCCCATTTGCTGTGACCTGACATAAAACCTCCCGAAAACCGTAAAAGTATTAGAGCGTTTCACCTTGAATGTTTGCGCGGCCCGTGGGGACCGCGCGCCGCGAAGCGGCATGGATTCAGCAAAAAAAATGTGTCTTTTTGCTGAATACAGTCTGAACCGCCATATGATTCAGACGAAATCCGGTTATGTTTCCGGCCCGGCATCGCCGGACGCGATAGCGGCCGTGTCGCCGCGAAAACCCAGGCCCGTAAAAAAGGTTTCCTTGCTTTCGGCGCGTGAGCTTTTGGGCTTAAAGGATTTGACCGAGCTGAACGCCTTGCGCATGGGGGTGAGCAGATCCTGAATATCCGGTCCCATGAAGATCTTGACCACAAAATTGCCGCCTTGCTTCAGATGCAGGCAGGCTACGGCCAGAGCCTCCAGGGTCAGCTCCAGGGAACGGGCCTGATCCGTGAAGCGCGTACCCGTGGTACGCGGAGCCATATCGCTGATGACCAGGTCAAAGGGGCCCAGTTCGGCCAGCTTGGCCTCAAAGGCGGCGGAGCGCTGGAAGACGTCCTCCTGCATGAAGAGCACCTGGGGCGGGAACGCCGTTTCCGTGCTCTGGATGTCGCAGGCCAGGACAAGCCCCTTGGAGCCCACTTTTTCCGCGACGCCCAAAGACCAGGAACCGGGGGCGGCCCCCAGATCCAGCACTTTCATGCCCGGCTTGAGCAGACGGAATTTGGCATCCAGCTCTTTCAGCTTGTAGACCGAGCGGGCCGGATAATTTTCACGCTTGGCTTTGAGGAAATAATGGTCGCGATATTCCTTCATAAAAACCCCAACACATAAGTATAGCCTTTTTCAATTCGTTCGCCAAGTCTTGATGCCGGATGAGGCTAGGCGGCCTTGCACCGTGCCGCAACTGGCTTATCTGCCTGGTTTTTTGCCTGATTTGAGAATAATTATTTCTTGTATTGACGAAAAGCCGGAAAGCAGGCTAGCGTCAGGACAGGTTAAAAAATCCATGCCGCTCCGGTTGAAGCCCGGAGTGCGCATTTGCCTATCTTAAGGAGAATGACAATGATTTTGAAAAACATGAGTTTCGCCCTGCTGCTCTGCGGCGGGCTGTTGTTGATGGGCTCCGCCGCGCAGGCGGAAAGCGTTAAAACCCCGGTGAATAAAATCAGCCCCGACGGCGTGGGCGAGGAAATCGGCTTCATCACCTTCTCGGACGCCGACGGCGGCGGGGTGGATATTATTGTGGACCTGACGGGCCTGCCCGAGGGCGAGCACGGCATGCATGTGCATGAAAACGCTTCCTGCGCTCCGGCTGAAAAGGACGGCAAAATGGTGGCAGGCCTGGCCGCCGGCGGGCATTACGACCCCATGAAGACCAATAAGCACGCCGGGCCCGGCAAGGCCGGCCATAAGGGCGACCTGCCGCATATCATGGCCGATGCCGAAGGCGTGGCCAAGGCCAAGCTGCACGCTCCCAACCTCCAGGCCAAGGACCTCAAGGGCCATTCCGTGATGATCCATGAGGGCGGCGATAATTATACCGACAATCCGCCCTTGGGCGGCGGCGGCGCGCGCATCGCCTGCGGCGTCATTAAGTAGTACGTAATCAGGCTCATACCTTTCACTTTCCTTCTGTCGACAGGCCCCGCCGGAAATCCGGCGGGGCTTTTATGTCGCACGGCCTTGCGGCGGGCGGCGCATGGCGGCTATGGTGGGAAATCCGTTTTCTTGCGAGGGAGCATGTCTGAATCCATGCGCGCGCCACGGCGCGTCAGTTTGCCTGATTTCGCGGGGCGCAGCCTGAGCCTGCCCGACAATCCCGAATCCTGGGAGCGCCTGGGCGTCGGCAAGGATGTGCTGTTGTTAGGGCTGGGGCCGGGGCGGCCTGGCGACCTGCCCTTTGCGCGGGGCGGCGTGGACGGCGCGCGGGTGTTCTGGCTGGACGAGCCGGAAACCCTGCGCCGTCTGGATGTCGCGCATTCGGGAGCGGGGCGGCGGTCCCTGCCCGGGCATTGGCAACAGATCACGCCGGAAGATATCGTGGCCCTGGCCGCGCGCTGTTCTGTCTTTTTTTACCGGCCCGGTCTGCGCCTGGCCCCGGATTTCTGGGGTCCGCTCCTGGGACGTCTGGGCGCGGCCCGGCTGGAAGAGCGGACGCGGCGGACAGTCATTGAAGACGCTACGAAACATGTGGCGGAGGTGGGCGGTCGCCGCCCGGTTCTGCTGCCCGGCACAGAGCGGCAGCTTCTGCATCAGGAATTGCGTCAGGCTTTGGGCGAAGCCGGTTTCGGACCAGTGCTGGAAAGTGTGCCCATGTGCCGCGATACGGAAAACCTGTTGGCGGCCTGGGAAAATCTGCTGGCCGGGAGCAATCCCGCGCTGCTGCTCTCCGTCAATTTACGTGGCCTGGACCCGGAAGGGCGGATTTTTTATCTTTGCCAAGCTCTGGGCGTGCCGGTGGCTGTCTGGTTTGTGGACAACCCTTGGCATTTGCTCTCCGGTCTGCGTCTGCCCTGGTGGCAAGAGGCCGCGCTGTTCGTGACCGACGAGAGTTTTATTCCCGGCCTGCGGGCCGCCGGAGCCCGGCGGGTTTTTTATTTGCCTCTGGCCGTGGCCCCACAAATGTGGCGGGATTTGCCGGACGAAAACGAGGCTGCGGACCTTGTCCAAAACCCGCCGCTCTTCGTGGGGCGTTCGGCCTTTCCGGAGCGGGAACGTTTTTTTGCGGCGGCCCGTGTGCTACAGGGCCTGGAGCAGGAGGCGCGCACCCTCTTGACGCATTCCGGCGGTCCTGCGGAGGGGCCGCATTTTCATTGGTGGCTCCGGAAATCTGGGGTTGCCCCCTGGCCTGGACAGGATGTGCGTTGCGTTGGTCTGGGCGCGGAGATCTGCTCCCAGGCCAATCGCGCCCGCTGGGTCCGGGCCGGGCTGGAAGCCGGAATGCGGGTGGTGGGCGATGCGGGCTGGCAAGATTTGCTGCCGGGCCTCGAGGTGCTGCCGCCGGTGGATTATTATACGGTCCTGCCGGATATCTACCGCCGGGCCGGGGCCGTGCTCAA
The DNA here is from genome assembly GCF_001553605.1 of Desulfovibrio fairfieldensis. Taxonomy (NCBI): domain Bacteria; kingdom Pseudomonadati; phylum Thermodesulfobacteriota; class Desulfovibrionia; order Desulfovibrionales; family Desulfovibrionaceae; genus Desulfovibrio; species Desulfovibrio fairfieldensis. Next base: position 2,549,325 of record NZ_CP014229.1, on the reverse strand, counting down.
CGTGACCAGCCTGTTGCTGCCGCAGAGTCTGAGCCAGCGCCATTTCGACGTCTGGGCTGCCGGTGGACTGCTTTTGAGCGACGCCACGCCCGGCCTGCGACTCTTTCCCGAGGCGTTGACCCGGCCTGTAACATTAAGTAGCCCGGCGGACCTGCTGCCCCGGCTGGCCGCTCTGCGCGCTGATCCGGCCCGGACCCGCGAACTGCGCCAAGCCTGGCGGGAACACATACGCTCGGGCCATGCCTACAGCCATCGCGTGGCGCAACTCCGTGATACGTTGGGAATTTGAGAGAAAATTGTGCTGCAAGCGCGATCGGCCTTGGACTGGAGAAGGGCTTGACAGGCTGACCTTTTTTGCCTAGAAATTTTTTTCCACGATGTTTCCACTTGTGGGGAAGTAGCTCAGCTGGGAGAGCATCGCCTTCGCAAGGCGGGGGTCGAGGGTTCAAATCCCTTCTTCTCCACCACAAATTTAAGGGCTTATGGTTTTAAAACCATAAGCCCTTTCGTCGAGTGGAAGTTTTTTCGTGGACGACACTTTAATGAGGGCTGAGTCTGGCGTTTTATTGGCCTTTGGCTTGATATAATCCTTTTTTTATGATGGCTGCCATGAATAACAGACGAGGTCAGAAAAATATTCTTCTTTTGTCCACAGCAGACTGGGATAATCCTTTCTGGACTAATAAGCAAAGGATGGCCGTTTTATTTGCTGAGCATGACTATAATGTCGTTTATGTCGATTCTCTCGGCTTGCGGCAACCCTCCTTGCATCCGCGTGATATAAAAAGAATTTTCAAGAGATTGCTCAAAGCGGTTCCTATCCCGCGCAATGTGGCCAAGAATATCTGGCGCATTTCGCCATTTCTCTTGCCATTTCATTCAATCCCCTTTGTGCGCAGAATCAATCGGTACATTCTTTTGCTGACGATTAAATGGAATCTATTTTTACTGGGAATTAGACGTCCACTCATCATCACATATACGCCTATCGTCAGTGATATCTGCCGGTCATTGCCGCATGAAGGCATCGTTTACCATTGTGTTGATGATTTGGGAGCGTCTCCGGGGATTGATGTTAACGTCATCCGGCAGGAAGAGGCCCGGCTGGCACAAATCGCCGATATCTGTTTTGTGACATCACGTCATCTGCAAAAGATGCTCGCCCCTATCTTTTCAAGAGTCATATATGATCCTAATGTCTGTGATCTCGGCTTGTTTCAGAGCGCCCATGACCGTCTTGATGAGCCAATGGAACTAGTGGGCATCCCCCGTCCCCGCCTCATCTTCATCGGTGCGCTCAGTCAGTATAAGGTGGATTTTTCCCTGATGCAGCGCGTAGCGGAACTGCTGCCGGATGTGCAGTGGGTACTCATTGGGCCAGTGGGGGAAGGACAGCCAGACACAGAGAAACCGCCTCGTATGCCCAATGTGCATATTTTGGGACCGCGCTCTTATGAGCATCTGCCGGCTTTTCTGGCACATTGCGATATTGCCGTATTGCCTGCCGCGCGCAATGCCTACACGACGTCCATGTTCCCGATGAAATTTTTTGAATACCTTGCCTCCGGACTTCCTGTGGTGGCAACACGGCTTCCGGCACTGGAGGAGTTTGAAAAACTCTATTTTCCAGCGGATACGGCGGAGGAATTTGCGGAACATATCCGCAATGTGCTGGAAGGGGAGCGCAGAGACGCCAATCTCATTGATGCCGCGTGTTTATATCATACCTGGGAGGCCAGATTTAAACGCATGGAGACAGCCGTACAGTCTGTTCTCGCCAAAGAATAACCATTTTATGAATACTGCTTGTGGATATGCTGGACTGCTGTGTGAAAGACTCTTTGGCGATGAAGACTGGGGCTGCTCCCGAGTGCCCATTTTTTGTCTGTAATAATTTCATGTAGCTGATAAAAGAGATAAACTGGCAAGCGGCCATTCTATCTCCTTAATTGTTTTGATTTTATTTCATCAAAATCACGGCTGCGATATATTTTGTGTGGGATACAATCAGGCTTTTTGCAGCAGCCGTTTGAGCAAAGCCTTCAGGCGAGGGTGTCGCCAGATGATGCGACGCAACAATTGGGAATCACGCAGAAGCAGATTCTTTCTGGCGCATAGCTTGCGCATGGTGTTGCACCAGCTCTCCTCATCCAATGAGGACATGGGGGAACAGACATCCATTTTTTGTAGCTGCGTTTGCCCCTTACTGGCGGCGGTTTCGCACAGCAAGCGTTCCCACTGATCATAAATAATTGCCGGAGAAAAAAGCTGAGCGTCCTTTTGCGCGACCTGCCCCATGTACTGTCGCGCATTGGCGTCCGCCATCAGGTGGCGGAGGCAGGCAGCCAAGCTTGTATCTGTCATTTCCACCGCCAGTAGCCCGTTCTGGTTTGGACGGACAAGGCCGTTGACGCCACTGCAATCCGCGAAACCCACCACCGGAACACCATGGGAAAAAGCTTCCACAACAGTCAGCGGCAGGCCCTCAAAGCGGGAGGGAATGCAGAAAATATCCGCCTGGGCGAATTGCTGCGCCGGTTGTCGCGTTATGCCGTGCAGGAATATTCGGGAGGCGCATCTTGTCGCGGCAATGGCCTTGCGAATATTTTTTTCATCGCTGCCGATCCCCCAGATATGCAGTTCCCAGAGGGGAAACTCCGCGGCAAGCAGCGCGAACGCCCGTACCAACATGGGGATTTGCTTTACGGCAGCAAGTCTGCCAAGGGAAAGTATGCAGGGAGCATGTTTTTGGGAAGGGATGGCTGGCGGCGCGGGTACAGGATTGGCGATGATGCGGCATTTGCTTCGTAATGCCGTGGGCACTGAGTCCAGAAACTGGGGCATGAGCAGATGTACCGCATCCGCAGCCCAAAGCGCCGCCTTCCGCTCTTCCGGGTTCCAGCGTTCCTGCTCAATGCGCCAGGGATTATTATGTTCGGAATAGAGCAGAGGAATGCCCGTGCTGCGCAGTACGGCACTCCAGAACAGAATGTTGTTGAAGGACGATGGGCTAATGAAGACATCCGGATTACTGCGCAGGATCCTGTCGCGCATGGGGCGAACTATGGCCGCGTCTCCGGTGAAGGAGTAATACTCTAGGCGCAGTCCGTCCGACGGAGGGGGAGTAGGGGAGCGTAGCGGCGCGGCATAGGTAAAGCAGCTTACCTGATGGCCGCGCCTTGCCATTTCGGTCGCAATGCCCATCACGACTTTTTCCAGGCCGCCAGTGCGGTTCATGTCATGGACATCAAGAGCAATGTGCATCGTATTACTCGTAGTTGCGGAGGTATTTGACGGACGTGCTGTATGCTTTTTTTAACAGGTTACGGATTTTTCTTGCCAAGTACATAACATGAAAACGTGGATCCCTAGTCTGTTTCAGAAAACACATGCGCTCATGGCATGTGGAAAGTCGCTCTGCCAGCTGGAAGCAATCCCAGTCTCTGCGCCGGCGGATGAAAGCCGCGTATAGCTGCTCATCTTGGGGAGCAAGGTCCTGCAGTTGAGCAAGAATTTTCCCGTAAAGGAGATATACTTGGTTGCATGTTTCCAAAGAAACGGGCGCACGGGACACGGATGCTTTACGCTGTCGATAAAAATATTTTGCCTCTGTTGTTAGGGTAACCTTGCTAGCTGTAATAAGCGAGAATATTGTAAAAGAATTATCTTCTGCCGGGGTAGTTGTGGGTATATAGTATTTGATAGATTTTTTTATAAATTCATTTTTATATATTTTGTTGCAAGCACTTCCCATGTGCAGAAAGAGAGAACAACGGTCTTTATTTGTGAGCTGTCGTTTCTTTTCATGAAAACAAGATTTTTTGAGATAGGTTTTACCATCTTCTGAAAAAGCGACCATAGAAGTTGTAACCGCAATGTCAGCGTCTTCTGCACAGGCTGCCATATACAAATATTCAAAAAAATATTTTTCTATATAGTCATCACTATCAATAAAGCCGATATATTTTCCTGCCGCTTGTGCTACTCCGGTTTTGCGAGCTTCGGACGGCCCTCCGTTCTTTTTATTGATCAGGATGATGCGCTTGTCATACAAGCGCATCTCGCGGATGATGGCTTCAGAAGCATCCGGTGAACCATCATTGATACAAATTATTTCAATATTCTTTAATGATTGATTACAAATGCTGGAGAGGCACTGCCTGATATAACGTTCTGTATTATATACGGGGACAATGACAGAAATGTCTGGGCGGGAATCTTGCTGCTTCATAATATAAATAAGGATAAATTTTTTAGTTATTTTATGATGTAACGCCGAAATTTTTGCAATTTCCCCCAAAGAGCCTTACCGCCTTCAGACAAATAGAATTTATTTTTTAATTCCATTTTGATGTTGAAAAAATAGACGTCCACAAGGATAACAACATATCGAAGGCCGTGTTTCCAGTCAAATGGAAGATTTTTTTTGATTGCTCTGCATTTTTCTGACTGACACTTTTTTTTAGTTTGCGATGAGCTGGATATTCCGCCAATCGCCATTTTAGTAACTGTGATATTGAGCGGATATACTTGTTCTGGAGATTTCCATGTACGCAAAATGAAATCGTAATCACCAGCTATTTTGAAGCTGATATCAAAATTACTTTGCTTGAATATGCTCTTTTTGTTGAAAAGAGCTGGATGCTGAAACGGCATTCCAAAGAAACGTCGCTCAAAGTTTATTGCGGAATATTGTTGGGGAGAGTGTTCTACAAAACCAAGATCAGGGTCAAAAAGAATCAGCTCTCCTGCTCCGAAGATAATTTTTTCAGAACAATCTTGGAGTAAGTTCTTAGCTTGGTTCAGTACGTGATTATCCGCAAGCATATCGTCCGCCCCCATGAAGAGCACCCATTCCCCCAGCTTGTCTCGCCAGTGGTTCAGGGCCGTATTCCATGCATCGTAGATGCCGCTGTCCTTACCGCTATCCGCCAAAATTTCCGGTAGACGGTCACGATACCGCTCCACTATGCGCATGGTGTCATCTGTAGAGGCGCCGTCCTGCACAATCCAGTTAAAGTCCTTGCAAGTCTGGAGCGTCAAGGAATCTAGCAATCTGGGCAGGGTAGACGCGGCATTATAGGTGGATGTGATGATGGTGAAGAAAGGAGCCATTATGACTCCTCTATCTGATGCAAAATATGTATAAAGCGTTTTTCAAAATCTATTTGTCCCCAAGCTGCTATATGCTTTTCTCCAAGTTTTCTCAATTTCAGGCACAGGGCATCGTCTGTCCAGAGTTTTCGTATAGTGTTGGCCATATCTGGAGCGCTTTTGGGGTCAAAGTAAAGGGCTGCGTCTCCATAGCGTTCACGCATGGCATAGATATTGGATACGCCGACAGGACAACCCGCCAGCATAGCTTCAAGCGGAGGTATGTTTGTCGGACCAAAGAAGGTGGGCATAATCATGCATCGGGCATTTTCATACAACCATCGCATTTCATTGTCGCTGACATAGCCGAGATGGTGAACTCGTTGCGCAAGATCCAGGTCATCTACAAGGCGATCATATAATGCAGCCCCATTTTTATCTTTTGTGCCGGTAAAGATGCAGTGAATATCAAGCTCGGGAAGCAGGCTGTGCACGGCTCTCAGCAGGTTTGCATGATTTTTATGCAGCCACATCTGTGCCGGGTAAAAAAGGAAGGGAGTGTCGTCGGTGAGGGGAAAATGTGAGGGCTTCTCAGCATGTTCTGCCAGAGGCGAAGGCACGAAAGGGAGGACAAATATTTTTTGGGGATCAGGATGATATATCTCCAGTACCTGTTCTTTACCGATGTGCGAGTCAACGAGAATGGCATCAGCATTGGCACAATGGCTGGCGAAGAGCTTTTCTCTGCTGCAGTATACGCTTTCCTCTCCCACTTCAGGGAAGCGTGCTTCGTAACGATGCATTAGATCATGGATAGGACCGATTATCTTACAATTAACAAGCGGAGTGAAAGCTTGATTAAGGCATACACATATATGAGGATGCCATCGCTGGATAGGAAGAAAGAAAGGAGTAAACTGTTGGGCAGGCAAATCACATACTTTTCTCAGCTCTCGAACTCCACGCAAAACGATTCGCTGTAGCAGGGGGGAGTGAGCGGGGAACAGCGTCCCGGGAATATGAAATTGTGCGGCGATGGGGAGCCATGCAGGATCACGGCACCAGAATCGGGATTGATAGTTCCTGGCATCCAGTTGGCTGAGCGCGGAGAGGATCGATGCCCCATACTGAAAGCTCCCTCCCCCTTCGGGAGAAATCGTGGTATAGATAGCTATCCGCTTTAACATTTTTTCAATGCCATCCAGGCGTTCCAGGTATTGCAAGTAGGAGCATCAAAGGAAAGCCATGCCCCTTCTGCTGCAACAGTGAAGCCGCTTTGGAAAGCCAAGTAGCGTAATTCGGGAAGGAACCAGTAGCGCATACTGTGCATTTCAGTCAAATGAGAGCACTTGCCGCTGCTCTTGTCTGTGAGGTCTATGCTGTAGTGTACCTCGACGATGTTATCGTTGAACCTGTGTACAGGATGAGCATGTCGTTGCACGAGTGTCTGCTCATCTTCCATCTGACGATCACGCTCTGTGGGGGGATCGGTCAAAACTCCTGGGCCGTACCAGAAATCAAAAAGAAAAACCCCTCCTGTTTTTAAATGATTCTTGGCTGTCTCCAATTCGGCGAGAGCGTCTTCTTCCGAATTCTGATAGCTCATGACATGGAATAGGCTGGTAACTGCATCGAAGGTCTCATGTAACCGTACGTTGCGGGCATCACCTTCAAGCAGCCGGGGAAGAGGTTTCCCGTTGTGCGGGGGGATCATACTGGCGTACAGAGATCGCCCCATTCCCAACATGGTGGTGGACATGTCTATACCGGTAACTGTGAGGCCCCGATGCGCCATTTCCAAGGCATGCCGCCCAGTGCCACAACCCAGATCCAGAAGCGTTGCGGGCCAGCATCCCTGTTGTTGAAGGCAGTCTAGAATGAAAGACGTTTCGCCAGCATAATCCTTGTTCTGATAGAGGACGTTATAATAATATGAATATTCGTTGAAAGGTTTCATTATTGGTGCTTATCTTTTTTGTATAAAATTATATTTATTAATAACATTGTCGATAAACGGTATGTCATTTTCTTGACAGGCTAAAATATCATAATAGGGAATATTGCTGTGTTTCATTATCGTTAATGATTCTTGATAATAGCTTAAAAAGTATATAATGTCGCTTCCTAGGGTTGAAACCATAAAATTACCATAGTTGTCGAATATATAAAATTTTTTATAACCACATTTGATGAGGAGGTTAACTGCTTCAGAATAATTTTTTAGAGAATCTTCATTTACAAAATCATTTTCCCAAAAAACAAGTGCTGAAGTTTTAGAAAAAAATTTTTTCCCAGAGAGTATACAATCATAATCAAACCCGTCGGTATCAATTTTGATAAGACGGCATTGTTCAGGTAGCTGAGGTATCTCTTCCGCCATATCATCAAGAGACTTTGCAGGAATGGCACCTTGAACAGAATCGATTTGGCTGGCAGTGCACATGTTGTGCACTAAATGAAAGTTTTTCTTTTTTAGAACTTATTGCAACATTAAATGCAACGACATTTGCTTCCAGCCTTTTCCCTAATCGTTGAATATTTTTTTGCAGAAACGAAAAAAAACGAGGCTCTGGTTCAATGCATATAAATTTAGTATTATTGTCTTGGATCATTCCATACAATGTATCACCAACATTTGCACCAATGTCAATAATAAAACCTTCGTTTATATATTTTGCAAGATGTGGAAGAAAAGTGTCATATTTATGATATATTAATTGGTAGTGGTCAAGTCGATGATCCCATGGAATAAGTAAGTCTTTCCCGTGAATAGTATAAGTCCTATCTTCTTTTGATTTATTATTAGAATACGATTTTATTTTTTTATACACTAAAAGGATTATAGGAGGAATAAAAAGCTTACATACTTCCTTAGTGCTTCGTATCATATGGTTTTTCCTAAACTTTTTTAAGGAAAGTTTAACGACGGAATTCTGCTAGTACAGAGCAGACATATTCGATATCCGCTTCCTGCAGGCCACTGCCGCTGGGCAGATAGAAACCGTTGTCGGCCAGCATGTCAGAAACAGGATAGCTGTCGTCACATGCGCAACCATAGTTCTTCAGTGCAGGTTGGCGATGCATACCATTAAAAAATAGCCGACTATCAATATTGTTTTCCCTCAAATGGGCAATGACTTCGCCTCTACTGCGGCCGTATTCAGGCGTGAGCGCCAAGCCATTCATCCAGTTGACGGATTCGCCGCAAGGCGTGTCCTGCTGCAGCAATATTCCGGGGATGGCGGAAAGGCGCTGGCGGTAAAGACGCCCATGCGACTGACGCAGAGCTTTGTAAACATCGGCGCGTTCGGTCTGAGCCAAGCCTATGGCCGCATGAAGATTACTCATACGGTAGTTGTAGCCGATATCCGCGTGCAGATATGAGCGTGGCGCATCCAGCGGAAAACACATGTTCTTGAAATAGCGGCAGGCGTGAGCCAAGTTGTCGTCATTTGTGACTACCATACCACCTTCGCCGGTGGTAATATTTTTGTTGGCAAAAAAGCTGAAACCTGCAATGCGGGACAGGTTGCCCACTCCACGCCCTTGGAAAAGCGCGCCATGAGCCTCCGCAGCGTCTTCCATCAGCCAGAGTCCGTAACGGTCAGCAATGTGCTGTAAGGCAGCCATGTCACAAGGGTTGCCGAAAATATGCACGGCCATGATACCCTTTGTGGCCGGATTGATTTTCTGCTCTATTGCAGCAGTATCTATATTCCAGGTAATCGCGTCGGCATCCACAAAGACGGGCTTGGCACCGCAGTAGCAGATCGCCAATGCCGAGGCAATCATGGTAAAGTCCGGAATGATAACTTCATCCCCCGGGCCGACGCCCAGTGCCCGCAGGGCCAAATGGAGAGCCACTGTGCCGTTGCAGACGGCAATAGCGTGTCTTGTTCCGCAGTAAGCAGCAAAAGCTTCTTCAAAAGCGGAGACGTATTTACCTGAAGAAGAAATCCAGCTGGTGGATATTGCTTCTGTAACGTAGGCAAGCTCATTGCCCTGCAGTAGCGGTTCGCAAACAGGAAGGAACTTAGTCACAAAATCCCCCAAGGCTCAAACGCTGTTCTTCACAACACCCTATAGTGCCAAAGTAACTCTTGATGCAAATCTGATATATTGATTTCTATCAGTTCTGCTAGTTCATGAGCAAGGCACTGCTATCATTTCCGTTCTTCTTCTTCTTCTTCTTCTTCTTCTTCTTCTTCTTCTTCTTCTTCTTCTTCTCAGCCGCTGAAAAGAATGACGCGCGGTGTCTGCAGCTCATGGCGAAAGCTACGATTAGGTTCCAGCGCCGATCCTATTCTGCTATATCAAAATTGCAAAATTTCAATCCAATGCTGTTCTTTATATAAATTTCTGACTAAAAATGCACTTGCACCAGTTAATCATCCGAGAAAAAAAAGCGAAGCTCCGATCTCCTGAAAATGCTAAAAGAAATTTCCTCATTAGACGTGGATCACAAAAAACGTAGTCAATCAAATCTGGAGCATGATCACTAGTCAACTGTATATCCATGTATTGAGGAATAGAATTCACTGGATGTTGGCCAGAGAATAATCCAATATTAACAGCTAAAGACTTTAGTGGGAAAAGTGACAATAGTCCATTTTTAAAACGATAAAAATCTACACAAACATCCCAATTTATTTTATGCTTCTGGTGTAACATTAATTTAACTAAATTAGGTTGAATGCATGCCATATTGTTTAATAATACTGGGTAGTTTTCTATATCTTCTTTTTCAGGAAAGCTCCAGTCAATCAAATCGAATCTATCTTTCCATATGGCCCAACCCCAACCTCCAAAGTTGGGGAAAAAACAAACCTCAAAAGGGTAATCCCTTGGTGCGCGAATAAAATTTGCAGATGGACTCCAGGCTGAAATAGTGAAAACGCTTCTTTTGTCCTCATACTTATTCAAAGCGTTATTAAAATATTCTAAAGCAAATGGAGATAAAAGGATATCATCTTCTAAAACAATAAGGCTATCATAAAGATTAAACATCTGACGCATGCCATCAGGAATTGCCCGGAAGCCACCAAGATTCTCGTCTCTCGTTACAACGTCTAATGTAGCAAATCCTTTTACAGATTTCGCAATACTGCGCACTTGGCCTGTCAACAACGCTTCGGCTTCGTCACGTGGCCCATCGCAAAATATGGTAACATTACTTTTCTCGGAAAGGGGGTTTGCCATAAGTGCTGCTATGGTTTGTTGCAACAAGTCAGGCCTGTTAAATGCAAAAATGGCAATTGGAGCTGGCATAATTTATACCCTGCTGATCAATTCATTGGCTTCATAAAATTTTTTGCATTCCTCTGCACGTTCTCTATCCCAGTAGGAAACACAAGGGATCTTTTTTTTATCGCAGCGATCTGCATACTTCTGAGAAATATTATAAATTTCCGAAAGCAAACCTTCTGCCAAGGTAGTAGGCTGGAGCCCCAATTCGAGAAAGCATCTATGATCTACATCCAAATCATTTTCTATGTCTTCGTTACGTGGGTCGGGTATGCTAATAGTCTCTGCTCCTGTCAATTTAGATACCAATTTAGCCAAGTCCCTAATCCTATGTGTTTCTGTGACCTGATTCCGTATGCAGACACGTTCTCCCTTAATTGGAGGATTTTCTATAGAGAGTTCCAAACATTTAACCGTATCACGAATATGAATAAAACCTCTTGTTTGTCCTCCCGTACCGTGTACAGTTAAAGGATACTTTAAAGCCGCCTGCATTAAAAAACGGTTTAAAACAGTGCCATAATCGCCATCATAATCAAACCTATTTATGAGTCTTTCATCTCTGGATGATTCTTCAATTTCTGTACCCCAAACAATTCCTTGATGCAAGTCCGTTATCCTCAACTTATCGTTGTTATTATAGTAAGCAAATAATAATTGATCTAATGTTTTTGTCATATGATAAATGCTTCCAGCACTTGGAGGATACAGTATCTCTTTTTCTATTTTTTTACCATTGTCTGCATCAATGGTCACTGACAAGTACCCTTCTGGTATTGTCATTCCCTTTGAAGTATACCCATATACCCCCATAGTACCAAGATGAACCAAATGAACATCTAATCCTGACTCTACAATTGAAGCCAAAATATTATGTGTGGCTCTAATATTATTATCTACAGTATATTTTTTTGTAAAAGTTGATTTCATTGAATATGGAGCTGACCGCTGTTCAGCAAAGTGAACAATGACATCTGGCTTAATTTCATTTATTAAATTCAAAAATTTTGCATAATTCGATGCTAAATCCAGTTGAACAAAACGAATAATATTTCCGCTGATTTCGTGCCAAGCTCGAATTCGCTCTCCGATAAAATGTATTGGAGTGAGTGATTGAACTTCAAGATCAATATCTATTTTTCGCCGAGAAAGATTATCAATAATTGTAATCTCATGCCCGCAAGCTGAAAGGTGTAAAGAAGTCGGCCAACCGCAAAAGCCATCTCCTCCACATACTATTACCTTCATTTTAGTCTCCAGTTGTTAATTTTCAAATGTGGACAGGCCGTCTATGAATCATATTCATCCTAGTTTTTATCCCAGCACAGTGGAGTCTATCACCATAAAATTCGGAACATCCTTGGTAACTCACTTGTTTTGCAACAAACGCAAAAGACAATATAAAAACTTGATCAATTGAAAGCAAAATGACAATAGAACATTCTTATTTTTTATACTTTAAATATACCACATTTAGCACTTTGCCAACAATCTCATACCCAATACCAACTAGAAAACGAATTGCTGGATCATTTTTAACCATATATATATCTCCGTATGTTGATATTAATGATTCAATAATTATAAGCTTAGGCAAAAACTTCTCCCAATTATTTGTCATCAAAACAGGTAGTTCCATACTCTCAACATCAATAGACATTAAATCTATTGATTTTCCCTTAGGAACATATCGGTCAAGCAAGTCAGCCAATGGCTTAGATTGAATATCTATTATATTTTTAAGTCTTGTTACATTTAAAGATAAAACCTTTTCCGCTCGTTCTTCTGAGATTGTATTATACGCAGGTTCGTCGAACAAATAATATTTTACAATGCCTGAATCTGCTGAGACACAAATTTCCAAATTAATATCTTCGTTCCGCTCTTTTTCAAAATGGGTCATACTTCCGGGGAGAGGATCAATATTAATGCCACGCCAACCCTTTTGATAAAAACTATAAGTATTAGAAAAGCGTTGTGGATGATGAGCCCCAATATCTACATAAAATCCTTTATAATTGGTATCAAAAAATTTTTCAGCAATCATATCTTCGGCATTTTGTCCATAACATATCGATCCATATGAATATTCATTGCATATATTTGCAATTTTTTTGCATATAAAAGAGTTTTTTATAATACATTTAATGCATTTTTTCACTTTCATATAGAAAACTCCAATATGCCTTTCTGATAAGTAATTCCTTCGCCTCGGGAATATCCATAGCCAGTATGGAATATGTCAGAATCAACTATATAAAATTTAATTGCGGGTTCAATTCTATCTATATATTCACCCGCTAGTTTTCGTGCCGCACAGATATTAATAGTATATTCTCCAGGTGGAAAAATCATTTCAGGAATAATGAGGACAAGTTTTTTTGCTTTTTTATCAAGTTTCACGCCCATCATCCATGTAGTATATGTCACAAGCCGGACGCCAGACTCATTAAAAATAGAAATTCCGAAATCAATATCAGGATATATATCAATATCATTGAGAAATATTTCTAGTTTTACCCCAGAAAGCATAGTAAAAATATTTTTTAGTTCTGATTCCAGTGTCATTAACCTTATTTTCGAAATAATTTTATGGACACACCCAAATGGCCGTCTATCAATCAAGTCCCTGGTAGTAGTTTCAGAATTTTGCGATAGATTTCTACCGCATCCATGGCAATTTTGATACATATCAATAGCCATCTCAACGCTACTATTAACCTTTAATCTGGCATTTTCTAGCAAAATACCTTTTTGGCATAACTGTTGTACCGCCGCCATATTATGGCTTACGAACAGTACTGTCCTCCCTTCCTTACTCACTGCCTCCATCTTACCAAGGCATTTTTTTTGAAACGCCGCATCCCCCACAGCCAGCACCTCGTCCACGATGAGAATTTCCGGTTCAAGGTGGGCGGCCACGGCGAAGGCAAGGCGCACATACATGCCGGAGGAGTAGCGCTTGACCGGAGTATCCAGAAATTTCTCCACTCCAGCGAAATCCACAATTTCATCAAATTTGCGCCGCACTTCGGAGCGAGTCATGCCAAGAATGGCGCCGTTTAGATATATATTCTCACGGCCCGTCAGCTCCGGATGAAAACCTGTGCCTACTTCCAATAGACTGGCCACGCGGCCGCGTAAGGTAATACGCCCGGTGGTGGGCTCGGTAATGCGCGAGAGCAATTTGAGCAGTGTGGACTTGCCCGCGCCATTGCGACCGATGATGCCCACGCGGTCGCCGGGCATAATGTCGAAGCTCACATCCTTTAGCGCCCAGAATTCTTCCCGGCTCTGTCCGCCGCGTCGCAATAGGCGCGAGGGCAATTTGAATATTTCCTCTCGCAGAGATTTATAATGCGTTTGCCCCTCATGGCGGATGGTATAACTCTTGCCGAGTCCTTCAACGGAAATGATTGGTTTCATATGCAAGCCTCTAAATCACATCCGCAAAGGTGCGTTCCGTTCTGCGAAAAACCTTTATGCCCAACAACATAAGCAGGCAGGCGCAAAGCAGACTGATACAAAACGCTCGCTCAGGAAATTCAATGGTGCCCAGTACGGCCCAGCGAAAACTGTCGATAACGCCGACCATAGGATTACACTCGTACAGTAGTTTCCATTTTTCCGGTACGATGCTTGAGGAAAAGCCCACCGGTGAAATGTACAGACCGAACTGGGTAATGAAAGGCACGATGATACGGAAATCCCGGTAGGTCACATTCAGAGAGCAGAGGATAAGTCCCGGCCCCAACGCCACCACAGCCGCCAGTAGAGTCAGCGGAATGACCGCCAGTACTTGCATTGGCGGTAGATACTGGTACCAGACCATCATGCCGCCCAACAACACAAATGAAATGGCGAAATCCACCACCGCCACGCCAATGGTCGCTGTTGGGACGATAATCCTGGGAAAATACACTTTGGACACCAGATTGCTATTGGTGATCAGGCTATTGGCGGAAGCAGCGATGGCGGTGGCAAAAAACTGCCATGGCAACATGGCGACAAAAACCATCAGCGGATACGGCGCAACGCCTTCCGAAGGAAGTTTGGCCACCTTGCCGAACACAAAGGTAAAGGCCGCCATGGTCAGCAAAGGGCGCAGCACGGCCCAGAGAATACCTACCACGGTCTGCTTGTACTGTACGGCCACATCGCGCCAAGTCAGAATGAGAAAAAGCTCCCGGTAACGCCATAAATCTTTCCAATACTGGCGTTCCGTACGCCCGGCTTCAATAATCAGTTCTTGCGACATGAAAAGAGCTATCCGGGTAGAGAGTTTTGAAAATCCGCATATGCGTCGCGCAGCCCGTCTTCCAGACTAAATTTAGGTTTCCAGCCCATGTCGAATAATTTGCCGGAATCCATGAGTTTGCGTGGAGTTCCGTCGGGACGACTGGGGTCCGTAAGAATCTCGCCTTCATAACCGACCACGCGGGCTACAAGGCGGGCAACGTCCATGATGGTCATTTCCTGCTGACTGCCCACGTTGATGTGCTCGAAGTCGGAATAGTTATTCAGCAGAAAGACACAGGCCTCAGCCATATCGTCAGCATGCAAAAATTCACGTAACGGGGTGCCTGTGCCCCAGATGCGCACCTGCAGGGCACCAGCCGTTTTGGCTTCATGAAAACGGCGGATCATGGCCGGGATCACATGGCTGTTTCCCGGATGATAATTGTCGCCCGTGCCGTAGAGATTGGTGGGCATGGCGCAGATGGCGTCAAAACCGTATTGTCTGCGGTATGCCTGACACATTCTGATACCTGCAATTTTGGCCAGCGCGTAGGCATCGTTGGTGGGTTCAAGGGGGCCTGTCAAGAGATATTCCTCTTTGATGGGCTGTGGGCACAGCTTTGGATAGATACAGGAAGATCCCAGAAAGAGAAATTTTTTCACGCCGTTCTGCCATGCGCTGTGAATGACGTTGTTCTGGATCTGCAGGTTTTCGTATATGAACTTGGCCGGATAGGTGGCATTGGCATGGATACCGCCCACCCTGGCCGCCGCCAGTACCACATAATCGGGCCTCTCGCTGGCTAAAAAATCACGTACAGCCTGCTGTTCGGTCAGATCCAGTTCTGCGTGGCTGCGGAGCAGCAGATTCTCATAGCCCGCGCGACGTAAGGCACGACAAATGGCGCTGCCCACAAGACCGCGATGACCAGCCACAAAGAATTTCCCATCTTTTAGCAACATAGGTTCTCTCATATGATGGGACGGTGATATTGCGTCATCCCGCCCCATGAATCAAAAACAGGCCAGACAGGTCTTATTCTTCGTGCTTGAAACTGGTGAAGCCGGCGCCCTCCACCACAGCGTCACGCAGAGCCAACTCAAGGTCATGGCGGGCCATTTCTTCAACCATTTCCTCAAAAGAGATGTGTGGCTTCCATCCCAGTTTTGTTTGGGCTTTGACAGGATCGCCCAGCAGTGTTTCCACTTCAGTGGGTCGGAAATAGCGCGGATCTACACGCACGATGATGTCGCCCTCATTGACTTGGATGCGCAGATTCTTACCTCTGGCGGCCTGGGCTGCCTTGGTCGCATCAATGGCCGCTACAGTGGCGATCTCATCTACGCCTGTCCCCTTCCATTCCAACGTCAGGCCTAGCTCCGCGGCCGCAGCATTGACAAAATCCCGCACCGAAAACTGGCGGCCTGTGGCGATAACAAAATCATCAGGCTGCTCCTGTTGCAGCATGATCCACTGCATTTCCACATAATCGCGGGCATGGCCCCAGTCGCGTTTGGCATTCATGTTGCCCAGATACAGACAGGACGCAAGACCCAGCAGGATACGGGCCAAGGCACGGGTGATCTTGCGGGTTACAAAAGTTTCGCCACGCACGGGGGATTCATGATTGAAAAGAATGCCGTTGCAGGCGTACATGCCGTAGGCTTCGCGGTAGTTGACCGTGATCCAGTAAGAATAGAGCTTCGCACAGGCGTAGGGTGAACGCGGATAGAAAGGGGTCTTTTCCGTCTGGGGTATCTCCTGCACCTTGCCGAAAAGCTCCGAAGTGGAGGCCTGATAGAAGCGGGTCTTTTTTGTTAAGCCCAGCATCCGGATGGCTTCCAGCAGGCGCAGAGTACCCAGGGCATCCACATTGGCCGTGTATTCGGGGGATTCAAAGGACACCTGCACATGACTCTGGGCCGCCAGATTATAGACCTCGTCGGGCTGCACTTCCTGCATGATGCTGATCAGGTTACCGGCGTCGGAAAGGTCACCGTAATGCAGCATGAACTTACGGCCTTGCTGATGGGGGCCTTGATACAGATGATCGATGCGGTCGGTATTAAACAGCGAGGCACGTCGTTTGATACCATGTACCTCGTACCCTTTGTTCAGAAGAAATTCAGCCAGATAGGAGCCGTCCTGGCCGGTGATGCCGGTGATCAGAGCTTTTTTCATGTGCTGTATGTGGTTGGGGTGATGTGCGGGAAAACGCGCATAGAAGCGGCTCAGTCCCTGATGATGATACAGTTTTCGGATACGGAGGAGAAGCGTTCCTTGTCCTGCTCGGCGGCATATGGGCCCTGCTTGACCTCGATCATTTCTGAAGGTTCAAGCATAACAAAACCATGACCGCCATGGGCCAGAAGAACAATATCTCCTGGCAGGAGCTTCCGACTTTCAAGATAAACCCGGCTGCCAGGAGCGTAAATATCCATACGAACTTTTCCTGATCGGACAAAAAGTACTTCCTGCGTCCATTCAACAGTACGAGGCACAGGATTGTGATCATGCGGCAGAATTTCATAACCTGCAGGATGGCTCATGTAGCCCAACTGCTGGGAAAATGTCCCGGGGGTAAAAAACTGTATGCCATCAGCATGATATGCTGCTGGAATAATGATAGCCAGCAATTCGTCGCCATGCCGGATGGAAACAATATCTGTCATGTTGGTTTCCTGAGTGCTGTGTCTTAAAAAGGATCGAAAAAGATTGCCTGTCTTAGAGGCGTCATGTCTGCTGGCGAAAATCGAGACAGGCACTTCGTCTTTTTCAGATAGCATATATCAAAACAAAGAAAAAGAGGCACGGCCCCAGCTGGCAGGGCGCTTATATATTTTTATAATACGCTGAAAATACAAATATATTTATTCGCTACCAGGATTTTGGCTGATACTTCTTAAAAGGAAAGTTCTCCTGAGGCTGCATGGTGTAAATGCCAATTCCTCCATTTTATAGTAATGTCACAAATCCATGTCCAAGCAAGCGTGTCGGAATTTTCTATTTTAAGGATGAGCATCTTTAACAAGATCGTAAGTACCGAAAATGACGGATCTGCAGGGGCCAGCCGAATGCCGGTGGGCGATGTTCCGGGCACGTCTTCGCGCTTTTTTCGTACAACGGACAACAGAACGCCGACGTGGATGACCCGCGTCGGCGCTGCTTCCCCTGAAGAAGAGATTTTCCGGCCCCAGGCACCCGCCGGGGGCCGGAAAATCGTGTGGGGAGGGGAGTATCTACTGGCTGCGCGCAAGGCCGGGCGTGTTCTCGCCCGGCTTTGGCTTACGCGGCCATGGTGTCGAAAAGTTCCTTGGCGTTGTTATTGGACGGATTGGCGCCCAGCACGGTTTCCAGGTGCTGGCGGGCTTCGTCGCTGCGGCCCAGGTAGATCAGGCAGCCGGCCAGGGTCACGCGCACGGCCTCGGCTTCTTCGCTGCAGGCCAGAGCGGCTTCCAGGTAGGGCAGAACCTGTTCCACGCAGCCCAGCTGATAGGCTTCGCGCACCAGGCAGTTCAATGCCACAATGTTGGCGGCGGATTTGTCCAGCGCGCGGGCAAAGTGGCTGAAGGCGTCTTCGTGTTTGCCTTGTTCCATGTAGACCAGCCCGATACCGCAGAGGGCCTTGTCGGTTTCTTCCACGGCGGCGGCTTTCTGATAGAGCACCAGGGCTTTTTCCAGTTCGGAACGCTGCACGGCCACGGTGGCCAGCCCCATGTAGGGCGCGGCGCTCTGGGCATTGTTGCTGGCGGCCTTGCGGTAGTATTCCTCGGCCTTGTCAAAATCGCCCATGAAAAGATAGCACTCGCCCAATTCCTTATTGATTTCGTAATCCAGTTGGTTGTCCATGTTGTCCTCCCCATGAGGCTGTTTCCCACACCGGCGCCGTATGCGCCTGTGGCTTGTGTCCTTCTGTATGCACTGCTTGTGCCATTCAAAATAAAAGGTAATAAAATCAGCGGAATTTTTTCTAAAAAATATCTCACGAGCGGGATGCATACGCCGTAATGGCATGGACGCGCCAAAGACTTGCCGCGCTGGGGGAGGGCCGTCGGCAATTTCTGCCGTGAACAGGCAATTTCTGCCGAGGTCATGGCGAACTGGGGTTTGGGAAATACGGCGAGGGAAAGAGGGGATATGGCGGGACAGAAAGCGTCGTCACGTCAGAAGTCAACCAACAGGACATTTCAACAGGAAAAGGAGAAAAAAAGATTGGGGGATTGTGCCTACGATGCTGCCGGAAACGCAACATCTGCACGCGGTCGTCCAAGGTAACGCCCCGAGTCATAGAAATGGGCCAAAGATGGCTCCAGGGCCAAGCCTTTATAGGAAACGGCGACGAAGAAGGGGAAACAGCGGAAAGGAAATCTTCATTTCAACTGTTGCGCTGGAGTCCCGAAATCTTACCATTCGCCGGATAGTAATAATTAATGGAAACCGCAGAGGTGCCGTCGAGGTCCGCCTGGACGGCGACAGCAGAACAAGGGATAAAACGCCTTTCCCTATTTCGCCTGTGAGGATAAGGCCTGCATGCCGCCGTGCACATTGATATAGTGCAACATCACGCCCAAAACACCTTCAATATCCAGCTGGGATGTATCCACAATCAAGGCATCCGCAGCCGGGCGCAGAGGGGCCACAGTTCGATTGCGGTCCAGGGCGTCGCGCTGCCGGATCTGTTCGGTCAGGGCGGTCAGTTCCGCATGCTCGCCCCGGTTTTCCAGGTCGCGCAGGCGGCGCATGGCGCGCACTTCGGGGGCGGCGTCCAGAAAAAACTTGAAGCGCGCATCCGGAAAGACCACAGTGCCCATATCCCGGCCCTCCGCCACCAAGGGCGAGTGTTCGCCCATGGCCCGCTGCGCCCGACGCAGCACATCGCGCACCACCGGCACTGTGCCGATGCGCGCGGCCAACATGCCCACTTCTTCAGTGCGCACTTCGCCGCGCACGGCCTGGCCGTTGCAGAACAGCGTGGCGCTCTGGCCCCTGCCCGCGATGCTGAAAGTCCACTGGCCGCAACGCTCGCGCAGTTCGTCCTCGGGCAGATGCTCCGCGCCGGGGCCCAGTTTGAGGGCCAGGCAACGGAACATGGCCCCGGTATCCAGATAGGCCAGGCCTAGGCTTTCGGCCATGCGTCGGGCCAGGGTGGTCTTGCCTACGCCCGCGGGGCCGTCCAGCGTCACCACCGGCAGACGTCCGCTCATGCGCGCCTCCCTTCGGACCCGGTCAGAATGTCGCGCATGGCGGCAAGAAAGGTCGCGTTTTCTTTGGCGTCGCCCACGCTGACGCGCAAGTGCTCCGGCAGATGATAACTGTTCAGCGGGCGGATGATGATGCCGCGCCGGAGCAGGGCCTCAAAGCAGTCCCTGGCCGTACCCGCGCCCGGAGGCAGTTGGAAAAGCAGAAAATTGGCCGCGCTGGGCCAGACAGCGCAACCCAACTTCGTAAGGCCGTCGCGCAGCGTGGCGCGTCCCTGGCGCACAGCGTCCAGAGTCGCCCGGCGGAAGGCCGTGTCCGACAGGGCGGCCAGCGCCGCCTCTTCCGCCAGGATGTTGACGGAGAAGGGCAGGCGCGCCCGCCAGAAATATTCGGCCAGAGCGGGCGGCAGCACCCCGTAGCCCAGGCGCAGCCCGGCCAGGCCCCAGCTTTTGGAGAAGGTGCGCAGAACGGCCGTGTTGTCCGGCAGCATGTCCGAGGCCAGGAGGGATGCGCTTGCCTCGTCCTCGGCAAAATCCATATAGGCCTCGTCCACTACCAGCAGGCAGTCCGGCGCGAGCCCGGCCAAACGCCGGGCCAGGTCCGCCACAGCCTCGCGCGGCGGGCAGTAACCTGAGGGATTGTCCGGGGTGGTCACGAAAACCAGGCGGGTGCTCTGGTCCACCAGGTCGAGCAGGGCGTCGAAATTGAAGGAAAAATCCTTTTCCAGCGGGCAGCGGCGGACCTCCACGCCGGAAATCCGGCCTTGGATGGGGTAAATGCTGAAGCAGGGCTCAAAGCAGGCCAGGGAATGTTTGCCCGGTTCGGCCAGGATGCGGATCAGCAGATCAATGATTTCATCGGAGCCGTTGCCCACGGCTACCCGGCACGGGTCCACCCCGTGCAGTCCGGCCAGGGCCTGGACCAGACGCGGATTGCCGCCCTGGGGATAGCGGAACAGAAACGGCGCGTGGCGGCGCACGGCTTCCTGGGCCAGAGGCGAGGCCCCCAACGGGTTTTCATTGCTGGCCATTTTGATGACCTGGGAAAGGCCGTATTTTTGCTGGATTTCCGCAATGGAAAGCCCCGGCACGTAGGCGTCGAGCTCCCGGATGTGTGGGCGCACGCTGATCTCGGACATGGTCACCCCAAAAAAAGCCGCCGCTGGCGCGGCGGCTGGCAGGCGTTGCGTGGCGGCGGGAAAAGGTCCCCGTCGCCGTCACGGCGGATTATTCCCCGATGGGTTCTGCGGGACGGATGGTCAGCACGGGCATGTCGGCATTCTTGACCACCTTTTCGGCGACGGAACCGAAAAGGATGCGGTCAATGCCCTTGCGGCCGTGGGTACCCATGACAATGATGTCCACCTTTTCCTCATGGGCGCGGTTCAGAATTTCCTCGGCCGCGTAGCCGATGAGCACCTGGCCCTTGGCTTCCACGCCGGCGAAGTTCTCGGCCACGAAGGCCTCCATGGACTTTTCCGCGCCGGTGACAATTTCACCCACGAAGTTCTCAATGGTATTGGGCGGTACATGAAAACCCACATATTGGCTCAGCGAGGGAGCCGTATACACGACGAGGACGCTGGCCCCCAAACCCTTGGCAAGCAGGACCGCGTATTCGGCCACGGCCTTGCTGTGCTCGGAGAGGTCCACAGCGCAAAGAATCTTCTTGATTTCCTTCATGGCAAGCTCCATTTCCCCTGCGGGCTGCTAGTGTGACTGGGGAGCTCCCGGCAGGGGCGGAAAATTTCCCCCGCCCTAGCCGAAGGCGCGCCCGGCTTGAAACCGGACGCTTTAACCCTGTAACTTGTATAAAAGCATAGAGTTTTTTTGAATAATAGACAAGGGCTTTTACAAAGCATATGCTTCGGACACGGGAAATTTTTTCCTTCTTTATAGGGATGAAGGCTGAAAAAACAACATGTTAGCTGTCTATCCTCCTGTGGCAGAGATCTTGCATGTGCGGAATGAACGCCAACCCTGGAGGCGATTATGGAAATTAATACCGAACAATTGGAAGCCTTGCTGCGCCAACAGGAGCAGCAGGCAACGACGGCTCGCAGGCAGACCGGCCAGAGCGGCGGTTTTGACGCCATTCTGGCCCAGCAGCTGGGAACCGGCGCGGAACAGGCCAATGCCGCTGCCAGCCCGCTCTCACCCGGAGCGGCGCAGGCCGGGATGATCAGCCAGATGCTGTTGAACGGCGCGGGACAGAGCCAGGCTGCCGATCCCGACGCGGAGATTTTGCAGGAAGCCTTCAATCAGGCCTCCGGCACGCTGGATCTCTGGGATTCCTATGCCAAAACCCTGGGCTCGTCCTCTGGCGCGGGTTCCCTGCGCGACGCCTATGCCCTGTTGCAGGGCATCGACGGCCAAGTGGCCCAGCTCAAGCAGGGCACAGCCGGCGTGCGCGGCCAAAACCCCGGTTTCGATTCGTTGCTGAACGAGCTGGAAGTGATGACCGCCACGGAAAAATTCAAATTCAACCGGGGCGATTACAACGTGTAAGCGCCTTGCATAGCTTGTTATGTTAAGAGCCGCGGATTTCAGGGGATCCGCGGCTCTTTTTTTATATAAGCGCCTACGTGTGCCGTCGGAATGCGTAAAATCCATACGAAAAGGGGAGCCTTGTGGGCTCCCCTTTGTTGAGTGCCGTGCCGTCTTTCGCGAGCTAGAAGGAGTACACGAAGCTGGCGTTGATGTTCCAGGCGTCGCGCTCCTGGTCGCTCTTGCCGTTCATCTTGCTGTTGCCCCACACGGAGCGGCTATGATCCAGCCAGAGGGCGATGTAGTCGGCTTCCACATTGATGACGAAGTTTTCGTACATCTGGTAGCTGTTGGTCAGGCCGACTTCCAGAGCGCTGTCCATGGTGGTTAGGTACATGGCTTCACGACCCACATTGGCGAACTGATCAGGATCATAGGTATAGCCATTGGCAGCCATGCCGTTGAGGCTCATCTTCTTGGCCATGGTCGGGCTATTGGTGCCGCCGATGTAGTTCACGCGCAAGGTGTGCTTGAGGTCTTCCACAAAGCTCATATCCTTCAAGCGCGCGCCGATGCCCCAGGTACCGCCCATGCCGTGACCGATGGCCGCGTCGCGGGCGATATAGGGATCGCCGTCAAAGGCGAAGTTGGAGAATCCGTTGGTGTTGTTGGCGCTGAGAGTGGGCATGCGCTCGGAACCGTTGGCCGGGTTGCTGTCGTCACCGGAACCGTACCAGCCGTACAGACCGGGAGTGGCCCAATCCAGTTTGTATTCAAAGAGCAGGGAGGCCAGCCAGCCCTGACGGTTCAGGCGGCCGTCATCCTGCCAGGTCACAGAACCGTAGTTGAAATCCCAGGCAAAGCGGAAGGGATCCCACAGGGTCACTTCGCCGGTCAGGCCACCCCACCAGGCGTCGCCATAGGAGCTCAGACGGCGTTCACCGTTGGCGTTCGTGCCATCCCGATGCATGGCGCCGCCCACGGGCAGCATACCGGCGCTTACATAGCCTTTGGAAGTGCCCATATTGTCGATATTGCCGAAGGGATCACGGTTACTCCCATTTTCAGCCCTGAAAGTATTGGGGCCGATGGCCGCATACATGCCCCAGGGGGTCACTTTTACGCCCTCAAAGGTCAGGGGCACCAGCAGGGCAAAGGCGTCCAGATTGTCCATATAGTTGGCATGGCCGGGGCGCATACGGTTGCCGTCGAACCAATTCCCGCCGGGGTAGTTGTCATTGTAGGCACGCGCCCACAGGGCGGTCAGGCCCACGTTTTCGTTGAACTGGTAGGAGGCGGTGATGCCGGCCACGTCGTCGTTGAGCACGGTGCTGCCGGTGGTGAAGCTGGGCAGGGCCACACCCTGGATGCCCATACGCACCTTCAGGTCGGTCTGGGGCACCATCCAGTCGATGTAAGCGCGCTTTACCTCAACGATCTTGCCGTCCGCGCCCAACGCGCCGCCGCTTTTTTCCTGCCCCCACATTGTGTCGCCGATTTCAAAGAAGACCGTGCCGGACAGGGACTCGGAAGCCACGGCGTCCAACTGCAGACGCACACGCTGGCGGGCTTCAAAGTCGTCTTCCTTGCCGTTGTAGCCGGTCTGACCATTACCGCCGGTGAAATTGCCGTTCTGGCCATAGTCGAAGCTCATGATCCACTGGCCTTTGGCCTTGAAATCAATGGCGCTGGCGCCGGTAGCAGCACCGAACACCAAGCCCGCCGCCAACAGAAGCGTAGCGATCTTTTTCATGGTTAACCTTCCTTTCTTTTGCTCCCCGGTATGGGGAACGAGTTGTCGTAACGGAAACGCCTGTGGGGCGGTTTCCCGCCGCGAGCTGAATTTAAGAAATCCCCGCCTGCATTGCAAGTCTATTCGTGCAAAAATTTTTACTCTTTAGGGCGGGAAAAATGGTGTCAAAAAATTTTGACCATAAAATCAGCCTGTTAAATTTTTTCACGATGAAAATTTTTTTTTAAATTTTTTTGCGCGGCCTGGAAAAACATGCTCCTCATGTCCTAGTAGAGCCTGTTTCCGGGGTTGTGGCGCCTGTCCGGGACGGTTTAAAAATTTTTGAGCTGCCGGAGCGGCAACATGCGGGGCATCCGGATACGATACCGGCAAGTTGCGGCCTGTGCCATGCCGGCAGGCTTTGCCCCTCTATTCAGTATTGATAATTTTTCTTGACAAAAGAACAAGGATTGTGAAGATGGACACAACTGCAACCCACACCAACAGGGAGGAATGGGTATGAGGATTTCCTGTGCCGCAGCGGCCGCTTTGGGGATGGTCGCACTGCTCAGCGGGCCCGCGTCGGCCGCGCCCACCGGTGAAACGGCGTCCGGCGGCATGCCGCCCATGGCCAAGTTCGCCAAGGTTTCCCAGGTTGTGCAGGACAAGTGCATGGCCTGTCACACCCGCGGCTATGACCTGCCGTTTTACGCCAAAGTGCCGGGCATCCGCCAGATCATTGAAAAAGACTACCGAGACGGCATCCGCGCCATGGACCTTAATGTGGAGCTGATCCAGAACAAGGGCAAACCCATCGGCGAAACCGTACTGGCGAAAATGGAATGGGTGATCGTCAATGATACCATGCCTCCGGCCAAGTTCGCGGTGGTGCACTGGGGCAGCCGCCTTTCGGACCGGGACAAGAAGGACATCCTGGACTGGGTGAAGACCTCGCGCAAGGCCCACTATGCCACCGACGCCGCGCCCAAACGCGCCAACGAGCCCTTGCAGCCTCTGCCGCGCTTGATCAAGGCCGACGCCAAAAAGGTGGCCCTGGGCGACAAGCTGTTCAATGACAAGCGCCTTTCCACGGACAGCACGCTGTCCTGCGCCGGTTGCCACTTTTATGACCGGGGCGGCACGGACCACCAGCGCTTCTCCGAAGGCGTGCGCAAGCAGTTCGGCGACGTGAACCCGCCCACGGTGTTCAACGCGGCCTTCAATCTGGCCCAGTTCTGGGACGGCCGCGCGGCCGACCTGCAGGAACAGGCGGGCGGCCCGCCCATGAATCCCATTGAAATGGGCAGCAAGAACTGGGAGGAAATCATCGGCCGCCTGTCCCGGGACGCTGCCCTGACCGCAGAGTTCACGGCCGTCTATCCCGACGGCTGGAGCGGCAAGAACATCACCGACGCCATCGCCGAGTACGAAAAGACCCTGATCACGCCGGACAGCCGTTTCGACAAGTGGCTGCGCGGCGACGACAAGGCCCTCAGCGCCCAGGAAGTGCAGGGCTACAACCGCTTCAAGGCCTACCGTTGCGCCTCCTGCCATGTGGGCAAGAGCGTAGGCGGCCAGTCCTACGAATACATGGACCTGAAAAAGGACTATTTCGCCGACAACCGCAACGGCAAGGAACTGGGTTCGGACAAGGGCCGCTACAACCATACCAAGAGCGACGTGGACATGCGCCGCTTCAAGGTGCCCAATCTGCGCAATATCGAGCTGACCGGCCCGTATCTGCATGACGGCACCGTGGACACGCTGGATGAAGCCGTGCGGATCATGGGCGTCTATTGCGCCGGTCTGGACGTGCCCCAGAGCGACCGCGACCTGATCGTGGCCTTCCTGCGCACTCTGACCGGCGAGCACAAGATGCTCTCCGGCAAGGTGGCGGCCAAGTAGCTTTATAAGCTGGCAGCGTTGATCATGAAAGCGGGGTTCAGACGGATCTGAACCCCGCTGTTGTTATATCCGGGAGAGCGCTAGACGCTTACACGCAGGCCGCCAGCGCTCCGTCCAAATTGGGATAGCGGAAGACATAGCCCGCTTCCAGCAGCTTGCGCGGCGCGTAGCGCTGGCCGTTGAGCAGCAATTCCTCGGCCATTTGTCCCAAGGCCAGCCGCAGGACAACGGCGGGCACCCGCAAGAACGCCGGGCGATGCAGCACCCCGCCCAGAGCGCGGGCAAAGCCCGCCGCGTCGGTCCGCTCCGGCGCGCAGAGATTGCAGGGGCCGCTGATCTCCGGATGCTCCAGTAAAAAGACAATGGCCCCGGCTTCATCGTCCAGATGAATCCAGGGAAAGGGCTGGCGGCCAGTGCCCGCCGGGCCGCCCAGGCCCCAGCGGTACAGGGGCAGCATCCTGGCCAAGACCCCGCCGCCCTTGCCCAGCACCGGTGCGGTGCGGATACGGACCCGGCGCACGCCTAGAGCTTCCACCGGCGCGGACGATGCCTCCCAGCGGCGGACAACTTCAGCCAGAAAGCCCGACCCCGCAGGGGCGTCTTCCGTGCAGTCAGGGGCCGTCGCCAGATCGGGCCAGAGCCCGTACCAGCCCGAAGCAGAAGCCTGGATCAGGGTTTTCGGCAACGCATCCCCAGCCTTGTCCAGCAGGGCGAACGCAGCGCTCACGGCTTCTCCCGCGCGGACGCGGCTCTGTATAATGGCTTCACGCCGGGCAACAGTCCAGCGCCCGGCGCCGATATTCTCGCCCAGCAGATTGACCACAGCCGCCGCGCCCTTGCAGATTTCCGCCAGGGCCTGCGGGCTTTGGCCGTCCCACCGGGCGTATGCCGGTCCGCCGTCCTCTTGGGGACGGACGCGGCGACTGCTCACCGTCACATCATGTCCGGCCCGGAGCAGGGCCTTGACCAGGGCCGAGCCGATAAAGCCCGTGCCGCCTAAAATTACAACGCGCATATGCGCCTCCGCAAGGAACATCCGAAGCCCTCTCCGCCTCAGGCATTCTCCTTGCGCATCAGCTCGGCCACCTGGGCCACGTCTTTGTCCCCGCGGCCCGAAAGGCTGACCAGCAGCACCGTGTCCGCGGACATGGACGGGGCCATCTTGATGGCCTGGGCTAGGGCATGCGAGGACTCCAGAGCCGGAATCACGCCTTCATGCCGGGACAGCGCGAAAAAGGCGTCCAGGGCTTCCCGGTCCGTGACGCTGACATATTCCGCCCGGCCCATATCCTTGAGCTGGGCATGTTCCGGGCCCACAGAAGGATAATCCAGCCCGGCGGAAATGGAGTAGACTTCCCCGGCCTCGCCCTGCGCATTCTTGATCATATAGGAATTAAAGCCGTGCAGCACGCCCGGCTCGCCCAGGCAGAGGGAGGCCGCATGCTCGCCGTAGGCCGTGCCGCGCCCGCCGGGCTCCACGCCCACGAGCCGCACGTCCGCGTCGTCCAGAAAACCCGCGAACAGGCCGATGGCATTGGAGCCGCCGCCCACGCAGGCCAGGCAGGCATCGGGCAGGCGGCCCAGTTCCTCCAGCATCTGGGCGCGGGCCTCGCGCCCGATCACGGACTGGAAGTGGCGCACCATATAAGGATATGGGTGCGGTCCCACCGCCGAGCCCAGCACATAGAACATCTCCGGATCGTCAATCCACACGGCCAGAGCTTCATCCACGGCTTCCTTGAGCGTGCGCTGGCCGCTTTTGGCGGGCAGCACGCGCGCGCCGAGCATTTCCATGCGGATCACATTCAGATGCTGGCGTTCGATATCCACTTCGCCCATGCAGATGGTGCATTCCAGCCCCATGAGCGCCGCGCCCGCCGCCGTGGCCACACCATGCTGCCCGGCCCCGGTTTCGGCAATGACCCGCTTTTTGCCCATGCGTTTGGCCAGCAGGCACTGCCCCAGCGTATTGTTGATCTTGTGCGCGCCCAGATGATTCAGATCCTCGCGCTTGAGCCAGATCCGGGCCCCGCCCAGCATGCGGCTGAGATTGGCGCAGTGGAACACCGGGCTCGGGCGCCCTGTATAATGGACAAACAGATATTCCAGCTCCCGCTGGAAGGAAGCGTCGTTCAAAGCCGCGTCAAAAGCTCCGGCCAGTTCGTCCAGGCGCGCCCTGACAGGTTCCGGCACATACTGGCCGCCGTACGCGCCGAAAAATCCCCGGCTGTCGGGTTTGCCGCTGAGGGCGGATTGTTGGCTCATGCTGTTCTCTCCTTACGCAAAAATGGGTTCTTACTCTGTCGTTTTTGCGAAGGAGATGTCAAGAGCGGGAGATATGCCGCGGCCTTGCCGCTGCCCCGGCTTTTGCCTATAGTGCGGCCATTCTCCGCTCGCCGCGCGCGGGCATACCCCAACACGGAAGCGGTCATGCTTGAAGAAAAATACACCGGCAAGGGCAAAGTGCTGCTGCTCGCGGGCGGCGGCAAAATATACACGGATCTGGCGGCCCGCTTCGTGCGCAGCGAGCGGGAGCTGGAGGACATCGCGGCCTCGCCCTATTCCCGGCAGATCGTGCGGAACATTTTATCCAGCGGGCACCGCGCGGCCCTGGAATTCGACTATTTTCTCTTCGGAGTAGGGGGCTACTCGCGCGTGACCGAGGCCCAACTGGTACGCAAGCGCCTGGCCTCTTATCTGATCAAATCGGGCCGGGCGGAGCTCAACGGCAAACGGCGTTTCTCCGTGGTCTACCCACGCGAGGTGGCGGAATTTTCCGCGCCCGTAACCTTGCCCGGCGGGGGCACCGCCACGCTCAGCGGTCGGGATCTGGCCGAGTTGACCCGCCAATGGTATGAAGCCGGCCTGGAAGCCGGACTGCCCGAGGAAAATCTGCGCTATCTGAAACCCCAGGCCACGGAATTCAAAGCCATCATCGGCATGAACGCCCACGCCCTGCTGGACTGGTTCGCTATCCGCTGCTGCCGCAACGCCCAGCACGAAATCCGGGATCTGGCCTGGAAGATGCTGCGCCT
The DNA here is from genome assembly GCF_001553605.1 of Desulfovibrio fairfieldensis. Taxonomy (NCBI): domain Bacteria; kingdom Pseudomonadati; phylum Thermodesulfobacteriota; class Desulfovibrionia; order Desulfovibrionales; family Desulfovibrionaceae; genus Desulfovibrio; species Desulfovibrio fairfieldensis. The sequence continues at coordinate 2,520,390 of NZ_CP014229.1, read as the reverse complement.
CTGCCGAGGGGCCGCGCCCGACCTGTTTGAAGGCGCGGGCCCCAACTGCGTGCAGCTGGGGTATTGCCCGGAAAACAATTTGCAGAACGCGCGCTGCAAAGGACGGATCATCACCAAGGACGAAGCCTTGGACGTGTTGCGGGAGCGGGGCGCGTCAAAGACGAAAACCACGGATCTTCTCGGCAACGGAAAGCTGGGGGAACTGACCTTGAGCGGCGGCATGCGGGAAGCTGCGCCCCCCAGCGACGGCGAATTCGAGGAAGAATAAACGACAGGCCCCGATCCGTTACCAGATCGGGGCCTGTCGTTTTTCTGTTTTGTTCTTAGAGCAGGTTAACTTTTAAAAGTAATCCGCTCTAAATCCGCTTGAGGGCCTTTTTCAGCGTGTCCCGGTAAATGCGCAGCACATCCAGACGGGCATATTTCTTGTCCTCCGCCGGGACGATATGCCAGGGGGCCTCTTCCGTACTGGTACGGGCGAACATTTCTTCCGCGGCCTCCATGTAGGCAGGGAATTTTTCCCGGTTGCGCCAGTCCTCTTCCGTGATCTTGTACTGCTTCCAGGGCGTGTTTTCCCGCTCCCGGAAACGCCGCAGCTGTTCTTCCTGGGAAATATGCAGCCAGTATTTAACCACTATATTGTGGGGTTCCCGTAACTGGGCCTCAAAATCGTTGATTTCAGCGTAAGCCCGCTTCCAGTCGGCGGACGGCGTAAGTCCCTCGACCCGTTCCACCAGCACCCGGCCATACCAGGAGCGGTCGTAGACAGTCACAAAACCCGCCATGGGCACATGCCGCCAGAAACGCCAGAGATAATGATGGGCCAGCTCCTCGTCCGTGGGCGCGCTGATGGGGATCACCCGCACAATGCGCGCATCCATGCCCGCCGTGAGCCGCCGGATCGCCCCGCCCTTGCCCGCGGCGTCCCAGCCCTCGAAGACCAGCGTGCTGGAAATGCCGTGTTTCCAGGCCTTATAGGTCAGGGCATAGATATCCTCCTGCAGGGCGGCCAGCTTCTTTTTATACTCGCTGTGCTCACGCGCGCTGCTCAGATCCACCGCGTCCAGAGCATTGAACGCGGCGGCATCGTCCCGCTCCGGCATGCTGCTCCCCTCGGGGCAAGCCTGGCTGGTCATAACGGGCGCTTCCTGCGCGAGGGTTTCGCGGGCGGCCACGGCGCTGGAAAGCGCGGCGGTCAGGGCGCGGGTGACGGCCACATTACGGAAATTGGCGTCAAAAGCGTCGATGAGAGTCCAGGGCGCATAGGCCCGGTCGGTAATGGTTATGGCTTTGGCCGCCGCGCTGACCAGGGCGTCGTAATTTTCCTCACTCTTCTTGTCATACGGCGTGAAGCTGCGGTGGCCCTTGTGCTTCAGGCGCTGTTCCAGACGTTCCTTGTGGGCTTTCTTCCCGATATGCAGCCAGAATTTAACGATCAGGGTTCCCGATGCTGCCAGTGCGCGTTCCAGCCGGGCCCAGCGCTGCATCCGCCGGTTGAAATCGTTCTCGTCCAGGCCGCCGCAACAGAACTTCCGGATAGGTTCGCTGTACCAGCCCCCGAAAAACACGGCCATTTCGCCCTTGCCGGGTAACGCGCGCCAGTAACGCCAGGCCTCGGGCCGTTTCTTTTCCTCATCGGTTTCCAGCCAGAAGGTGTGGTTGCGGATGTTTTTGGCATCCATCCAGGCCGACAGCAGATTGACCACCGCGTCCTTGCCCACGCCGTCCACGCCTTCAATAATTACCAGCGCGGGCACGTCGTGTTCGCGCGCCTCGCGTTGCGCGGCGAACAGTCTGCCGCGCAGATCCTCTTTAAGAGCGTCGTATTCCTTGGTAGAATAAGATCTGCCCAGGGATGCCGATTCAAACATTGCTTTCTCCCTTTACCTCGCGCGGCGGCGGGTCCGAGCTCTGGGCCGAACCGTTGACCACCGCGCCGATCATGACGCCCAGGTGGCTCATGGCCAGGCCCAGCCACCAGATGCGATAAAAGTCATGCCCGAAAATGCCGTTGACCAGCCAGCCGGCGAAACCGATCCAGAACCAGGCGGTCAGCCGCCAGTGCAGGCTCGGGCTTTTTCCCGCACATTCCGCCGTCAGGCGCGGGCGGATGCGCTTGTACCCCCACCAGAGGAAGCCCAGCAGAAAGACCATGCCCAGACAAAAGCCTACCAACCCATGGGCATAGAGCAGGTCCAGGTAGAGATTATGCGGATGGCTGATGGTGATATCGTCCTCGGCCGGAGAAAGGCCCAGGGCACGGAAGGCCGCGTTGTACTGCCCGGCGCCGGCGCCGAACCAGGGATGTTCCAGAAAAACGCGCCAGCCCAGTTCCCAAAGGCTCCAGCGCCCGTCGGAGGCCAGTGTTTCCGGCGTCAGACGTTGCGGCTGGCAGAGGATGAACACGACCAGAGCCGCCAGAGGCCAAAGTAGGATGCGCCACTGCCAGCGCCGTCGGCGCAGCAGGGCCCAGAAACCGAAGGCCGAGGCCACTGCCAGCGCGCCGCTGCGGCTGGCCGCCCCCTGGAGCAAAAAAAAGGCGGGCCAGAAGACGGTCAGACACAGAAAGGCGGAACTGACGGCGTCCAGCCCACGGCGCAGGATGAACCAGAGGCCGAAGGCCGGGATCAGAGCCAGCGCGATATAATTGCCCACCGTGTAGTCGCCCAGGCTGCCGGTCAAGCGCCCGGCATTGGGTTCATAGCCCATGATGAAGTCGCGGCCTGTGAAGGCCTGCCAGAGACCGTCCAGGCCCTGCCAGGAGCAGGCCAGCACGCAGGCCCAGACCAGGCGGCGCAAGTCCTTCTCGCCGCGCACGCATTCCATGGCGATAAAGGGCAGGATAAAACCCTTGTTGATGCCCGTGCCCGCGTGCAACAAGGAAGAAAGCGGATCCGTGGAAAAACAGACGCCGATGCCGACCATCAGCCACAGGCAATAGAACAGCGGACGGGCGTCGAGACGGCGCAGCACGCTGTTCCGCCATTCATGGCGGTAATAGAGCAGCAGAAAAATAAAGCTGAGCACCGGCATGACCTCGCGCATGCCGTAACCGATGGGAAAAGAAGCCAGCGAGAGCCAAAAGGACCAGAACAGACAGGCAAACCAGAATTCACCCGGCCGTTCCCGGCGCATGGCGCGCCACGGCTCCAGCCTGGACGCGGCCCAAAGGGCCGGGGCCGCGAAAATCTTTGGCATCACACCTCCTCACATGCGGCGGCGGGGCCGCCCGATGCCGTCGCCGCGCCGCACATTTGCAGCATAGCCGCCCGGCCCGGCAAATTCAAGCCGATACGGCCTTGTGTTGCCGGGGCTATGGCACTAGTATGCTGTGATCTGCAGTATTCACTTTATGACTTGTTTTGAGGAGCACATGGCACGATTTACCGGTTTTGATGAAGTTTTCAGCGCGTTATATGTGGATTTTGACAATATCTATACCCGTTTTCTGGAGGCGGACCCGGAAGCCGCCCGGACCTTCGGCTCGGCGCCCTACCGCTGGGTTCGCTGGATTGAAAACCACGCCCTGCGCATTCTGTACGGCGAGGGCGTGCGCCGACGCATCCTCAAGCGGATGTGTTATCTGAATCCGCAACGTTATCAGGAATTCCGCAATCCGTTTATCCGCAGCGCCTTTCAGGTGGTGGACTGTCCGCCGTTGACCTCACGCGGCAAAACCAGCACGGACATCCATCTGGTTATGGACTGCATGGACGATCTCTCCCATTCCACCCATTTTGATGAATTCATCATTTTGTCCGGCGACGCGGACTTCACCCCCCTGCTGATCCGCCTGCAGGAACACGCCCGGCGCACCTTGGTGCTTTCCGTGGGCTATTCCTCACCGGCTTATACCGCCGCCGCTTCCTGGCGCATCCGCGAGGATTGGTTCCTGCAGCAGGCCCTCAAGGACGACCGCAGCGATGATGAGGACACCGAGCTGCCCGCCCGCGCCGCTCCGGCCGCGCCTCCGAACAACGATGAGGAAGAGGACGACTCTGCCTCCGGCAACCGTTGAGGCCTTCACCGGGTTCCGACGCTTGCCGCGGACACCACGGCCGCTCCGCGTCTTCCCGCTGCGGGCGGCATATATAAGGAAGCAAACGGCAGTTTGCCGGAGATTTCCCGGCAGCAAAACGGCCATGTCCCAAGCCTGCGGGCAACGGGCATGGCCGTGCCGCGTCCGGGCGCTTTCTTCCCGGCAGCGGCACAGGCCGGGAGCGCCCTTGACGGCGGCTGCGCCCCCGGCTAAAGATGGGCATGCTCCGGCCTGTGACCGGAGGGATGTTCCGGCGCGCGGCGCGCGTCTCGTTGATTTCGCAATCTTAAGGAGGCCCTATGTTTCGCGGAGTTTCCCTTGCCCTGCTCGTGCTGACGCTTTTCTGCGGCCAGGCCCTGGCGGCGGAAAAGTACACCGTAGCCAGTGACTGCACCTGGCCGCCCATGGAAATGCTCAACGCCCAGAAACAGCCTGAAGGTTATTCCACGGATTACATCCGCGCGGTGGCCAAGGCCGCCGGTTTTGAGGTGGACGTCCGCAATATCGCCTGGGACGGCATTTTCGGCGGCGTAGCCACGGGCAAATATGACATCGTGGCCTCTTCCACGACCATCACGCCCGAGCGCCAGAAGCAGTTCGACTTCTCCGATCCCTATTATGAAGTGGTCCAGGCCGTGGTGCTGCCCGCGGGCACGAGCATCAAGAGCCTTGCCGACCTCAAGGGCAAGAAGGTGGGCGGCCAGATCGGCACCACGGGCATTTTCGTGATGCGCAAGGCCGATGTGGACGCGGACCTCAAGGAATACGACGACGTGGGCCTGGCCATTCAGGATATGGTGGGCGGCCGCCTGGACGCGGTGATCTGCGACGACCCCGTTGCCATGTACTATGTGAACAAAAAAGCCGACTACGCCGGCAAGCTGAACCTTTCCTTCAAGACCGGCGACAAGGAATACTACGGCTTCACCGTGCGCAAGGGCCGCCAGGATCTGGTGGACAAGCTGAACAAGGGCATCAAGCAGGTCAAGGAATCCGGCCAGGAAGCCAAGCTGATTGAAAAGTGGATGGGTAAGAGCAACTAGGCGGGATCCTCGGATTCTCCGGCGGAAGCGACGCGTTTCCGTCGTTTACCGGCCCTGACGCGCGGGCGGGCGGCTTCAGCCCCCGCCCGCGCCCACCACAAACAAGAGCGGTCCGGCTGTGACAACGGCAAACCGCTTTGCGCGGATTTCGGAAGAATCCGCGCGCGGCTATCGGCGCGGGGCGGATTCCTTTTGCCGTCAAGCGCCGATTGCACGCGTAAAACACACTAAAAGGCGGCGGCGTCCATGCCCGAACCCAACGACACTCACAGCAAGGGCAATATTGTCATGGTCACGGACGGGGCGTCCATCCCGGACCCCCGCGAATGGCGTCTGATCAACGCCTGGTCCATTGCCCTGGTGGGCGCTGTGTGCGCTCTTTTCGCGCTCTGTCTGCTCTGGCCGGACCCCTATCTGCGGATTCTGCTCTATCTGCCGGACGGCGTGGTGGTCACCTTCAAAATCACGGTCATGTCCATCTGCTGTGCCGTGCCCCTGGGCCTGCTGACCGGCCTGGGGCGCATTTCGCGCAATCGCGCAATCAATCTTCTCGCCTCCACCTATGTGGAGGTCATCCGCGGCATCCCGCTCCTGGTCCAGCTCTTCTACATCTACTACGCACTGTCCCGCTTTTTCCAGATCAGCGGCATCACCTCGGCGGTCATTGCCATCAGCGTCTGTTACGGCGCATACATGGGCGAAGTCTTCCGCGCGGGCATCATGGCGATTTCCAAAGGCCAGAGCGAAGCCGCGCGCTCCCTGGGCTTCAACCGCTTTCAGACCATGTTTTACGTGGTGTTGCCCCAGGCCTGGCGCACCATTCTGCCGCCCGTGGGCAACGAGTGCATCGCCATGCTCAAGGACACCTCCCTGGTTTCGATCATGGCCGTGCCCGACATCATGCAGCGCGCCCGCAGCTTTGTGGGCACCACCTATCTGTATTTCGAGACATACACGGTTATTGCCCTGATTTATCTGATCATCACCCTTGCGCTCTCCAAAGCAGTGAGCATCATGGAATCCAGACTGAACTACTATGACGGCAAATAACTACGCCTCGTTACGGATTTAAAGGCAACCTGCTCTCCTCTGCCGGGATCGGCAAAATCCCGGCAGAGGTTTTTTCATGCAAAACCACGCGGACCACCCCGAAAAGGCAGCCCGCGCAGAAAATAATGGCGCACAGGCTTAGTCGTCGTTCATCTTCTTACCGAACAGACCAAGAATAAGGGCGAAGAGAAAAAATCCACCACTGATGAGAAGAACCTTCGTACCGAGATCCATGATGTGCTCCTTGCGTTCCTGAAATGGAGGTTTGTCGTCCACGCTCGTCCGGCACAATATATCCGTACAGGAGAAGCGTACGACGACTTGTGGAGGAAACGGGTTCAGGAGGCACGAGCGGGAGGAGGAGCAAGGGAAAAAGGCAGCATGCCCCGGATTTCACGGAGACCGGGAATATGGCCCATGTCATGGGAAAAAAGGAGCCGCGTGAAAAAATGGGGATGAAAAATGATAGGGATGACGCCGGAGACAAGAGGAGAATCAGGCGATCCCGGCTCTGAGCCATCCAGGGAGCGGTGGCGCTGTTTGCTCCCCTGTTTCCGAAAGGGAACAGAAAGGGTGGGGAGTGCGGGAAAGGCGCTGGATGCCATGAACGGCTTGAAATTTACAAGCCCCAAGGATCGGGCCGGTGCGTTTCGCCCGCAGGTCAGCAGGAAGATCGTGATGATCCCCATACATATTCCGCAGAAAAGGCAAATCCGGCGAGTGGCGTTCATGGTCTTGCACTCTTTTTTGTCTTTGGGTACACGTTATAAGGAAAAAATCGACTTGTCAAGCAAAGAGGGATGAGAACGGCCTTATCAAGGACAGCCACAGCGTTCGTCTTCTTGCTCCTGACTCTGTGGCGAAGAGTGAAAATCCGTCGCCAACTGCCGGTTTACATACGATTTTGGGCCAATTTCTTGACGAAACACCGACATTCCCATATGCCAATCCCTACGGCCATACAATCGTCGAAGCAGGATCCATACCGCCCCAGGCGGATATCAATAGCCTGCGGCGCGCAGATTGCCATAGTTTGATTTCTGCATGTAACTATTTGATTTTCAAAAAAAATATCATTATTCTCAACCGGGTGGAATCTCCATTCAGAATCCAGGCTGGACTACTATGACGGAAAGTAACGATCACGACCCCATCATCACTATCAGTCACGTCTGGAAATATTTCGGCCATCTGCCCGCCTTGCAGGACGTGAGCCTGGATATCGCCCCCGGCGAGCGGGTGGTGATCATCGGCCCTTCCGGTTCGGGCAAGTCCACCCTGCTGCGTTCCATCAACCGCCTGGAAGAAATCGACAAGGGCGAGATCACGGTGCAGGGCCAGGACATCATGAGCCGTGAGAACAATATCAATCTCATCCGGCGCAACCTGGGCATGGTTTTTCAACAGTTCAACCTGTTTCCGCACAAGACCGTGCTCCATAACCTGACCCTCGCCCCCATCAAACTGCTTCATCTCTCCCGCGAAGAGGCCGAAGCCCGCGCTCTGGGCCTGCTCAAAAAAGTGGGCATCAGCGACAAGGCCAACGTCTACCCGGCCATGCTTTCCGGCGGACAGCAGCAGCGCGTGGCTATCGCCCGGGCCCTGGCCATGCAGCCCGCGATCATGCTCTTTGACGAACCCACATCGGCCCTGGACCCGGAAATGGTGGGCGAAGTGCTGGACGTCATGGTCAACCTGGCCGAGGAAGGCATGACCATGATCTGCGTCACCCATGAAATGGGCTTTGCCCGCACGGTGGCCGACCGCCTGATCTTCATGGATCAGGGGCAGATCGTGGAAGCGGGCAAGCCGGACACACTGTTCACCGCGCCGCGCCATCCGAGACTCAGGCAGTTCCTGAATCAGATTCTGTAGGAGCTGTTTCCAAATTGGTTCTTTCACCTTCCAGCTTCGTCAAACGTCGCTTTTTGCTCCGGCCAAATACCGTGAGAGTATACTCCCGTGGTAAAAAACTCGTTTTCCTCGCTGAAAAGGCAACACTCCCTGATTCAGGACATTTCAACTTTGAAAATATTGAAATGCGCTGGCGGCCGCGAGAGCGGACGCCAGCGCCGGAAGCCAAGGCGGGACCACGTTCCCGCCGCGCTTCAGCCGTTGCCGCTGGGCGACTTATGGATGACGACAGCAACGATAGGCTGAGGGCAGCGTCAGCTTTAAAATTGGCAGTATTTCAAGGTCGAAATGCTCTAGGAACAGCCCCCGGAGATTGCCCATGCGCATTGCCGTAGCCGTGAGCGGCGGCGTGGACAGCCTCTGCGCCCTGCTGCTCCTGCGCAGGGCCGGGCACGACGTGCTGGCCCTGCACGGCTTCTTTCTGCCGGAACAGTCCCATCCCCGGCCCGGCGGCGCCTGTGATCCACTGCCGGGCCTTGAAGCCGCCTGCCGGGCCCTGGGCATTCCCCTGCACACAGTGGATCTGCGCGTCGTTTTTCAGCGCGAGGTCATGATTCCCTTTGCCAGGTCCTATGCCGAAGGGCGCACGCCCAATCCCTGCGCGCGCTGCAACCGGGCCGTCAAATTCGGAGCCCTGCTGGACGCGGCCCTGGATCTGGGCGCGGACAAGCTGGCTACCGGCCATTACGCCCGCCTGCTGCCGGGGCGCAACGGGGAGAAGGAGGCGCCGCCGGTTCTGGCCGCCGCGCACGACAGGGCCAAAGATCAGAGTTATTTTCTCAGCCTGGTGCCCGCCGCGCGCCTGCGCCATGCCTTCTTTCCCCTGGCGGACCAGGACAAGGCCCGAAGCGTGGCCCTGGTAGCCGCTGCTGGTCTGGCCGTGCCCCTGCCCCGTGAAAGCCAGGACATCTGCTTCGTGCCGGAAAACGATGCCGCCTACCGGCCTTTTCTGGCGGCGCAATGGCGCGCCCAAGGCCTGGAGCCCTCCGGAGAAGGACCGGTACTGCTGGCCTCAAAGCCCGGCGGTGCGACGGACGGCTTGTGCGAAATCGGACGGCATCAGGGGCTCTGGCGCTACACCGAGGGCCAGCGCAAGGGCCTGGGCATCGCCCACAGCGAGCCGCTGTATGTGCTGCGCAAGGACAGGGCGGACAATGCCCTGATCGTGGGGCCGCGCGCCCTGCTGGGCATGCGCGCCTGCCTGACCGGCCCGGCCAATATTCTTGTGCCGCCGGAACATTGGCCCGAAGATGTGCTGGCCCGTCTGCGCCACCGCCAGCGGGCCGTCTCGGCCCAGGCAGTCCTGGACGGCGAGCGCTTGCGGATTACCTTGGAAGCGCCCCAGTTTCCCAGCGCGCCGGGCCAGGTGGCGGCCCTTTACGACGCCGGGGGCCGGGTGTTGGCCGGGGGCGTTGTGGAAGAAATCAGGTAAACAGGAAAAGGCCGGAGCAAACTCCGGCCTTTTGCAGCAACGGGAATATGTGAAGACGGACTTACCGGCCCTGTTCCATATCCTCGGTGAGTACCATCTGGCGCGCGGCCGTGGTTTCGTCCAGGCGGCGCACCGGCAGCCCGACAGGCGCGTCCGCCAGACTCTGCGGATCAGCCTTGCCCTGGGCGATGATCTCATGCAGGGCGTCCACATACGCGTCCAGGGTTTCCTTGCTCTCGGTTTCCGTGGGCTCGGCCATCAGGCATTCCTTGACGATCAGCGGGAAGTAGATGGTCGGCGCATGGAAGCCCCGGTCCAACAGGGCCTTGGCAATGTCCAGGGCGCGGGTGCCTTCGGGCGCGGAGGCCACGAACTCATGGGCGCAGAGCCGGTCGGCAAAGGGCACGTCCAGTACGTCTTCCAGGCGTTTTTTAAGGTAGTTGGCATTGAGCACCGCGTATTCCGAAGCACGGGTCAGGCCTTCGCCGCCCAGGCGCAGCATGTAGGCCAAGGCTTTTACCACAACGCCGAAACTGCCGTAGAACGGCCCCATGTAGCCGATGGACCGGGGCAGATTGTAATCAAGATAATAGCTGCCGTCCTCGCGCAGGGCCACGCGCGGCACGGGCAGGAAGGGCAGCAGGCGTTCGCCCACGCCCACCGGCCCGGCGCCGGGGCCGCCGCCGCCATGCGGGGTGCCCAGGGTCTTGTGCACATTGAGGTGCACCACGTCAAAGCCCACGTCGCCCACGCGCATCTTGCCCATGATGGCGTTCATGTTGGCGCCGTCGTAATAGAGCAGCGCGTCCACCTTGCGCAATTCTTCCACGATGCGCGGCAGGTACAGCTCCATGAGACCCAGCGTGTTGGGGCAGGTCATCATCAGACCGGCCACGTCCTCGCCGTGCTCGGCAATGGCCGCAGCCAAGGCGTCCGGGTCCACCATGCCGTCGCGGGACTCGATGTTCACGGTCTCAAAACCGGCCAACGCGGCGGAAGCCGGATTGGTGCCGTGGGCCGCGTCCGGAATGAGCATCTTTTTGCGATTGCGGCCCTTGGCCTTATGGTAGGCCGCGATGAGCTTGACGCCCGTGAATTCGCCGTTGGCTCCGGCCATGGGCTGGAAGGTGAAGGCCTTCATGCCCGTGAGCTCGCACAGCCAGCGCTCGGCCTCATAGAGGCATTGCAGCGCGCCCTGCGTGCAGGCCGCCCCGCGCGAGAGCTGGGCCAGCAGCGGATGCAGGCGGCTGAAGCCGGGCAGCGCGGCCACGTATTCGGTGAACTTGGGATTGTACTTCATGGTGCAGGAGCCAAGGGGGTAGAAATTGGCGTCCACACTGTAATTGAGTTTGGAAAGCCCGGTGAAGTGCCGCACCACGTCCAGCTCCGAACATTCGGGCAGGCGCGGCGGATCTTTGCGCAGCAGACCGGCGGGCAGCATCCGCGCCGCTTTGGGCGCGTCGGAATCTATCTCCCAGGCGCGACGGCCGGGCACGGATTTGGCGAAAATGGTTTTCACAGCAGACCTCCCACGGTTTCGGCCAGAAAGCCGATCTGGCGGCGGCTGTTGAGCTCGGTGCAGGCCAGCAGCAGCACGTTTTCCATGCCCGGATAGTAGCGGCCCACGGGATAGCCCGGCACGCAGCCGTGGCTGGTGAGCGTGTCCACCAGGGTTTCAGCGGGCATGGGCAGGCGCAGGGCCACTTCATTGCCGAAGGGCGCGTCGTTGAGCAGCTCCACGCCCTTGAGGGCCGTGAGCCGCTCCACGGCATAGCGGGCCAGCGCCATGTTGTTTTCCGCCAGGCGGGTCAGGCCTTCCGGTCCCAGCAGGCTCATGTGGATCAGGGCGCGCAGGGCGCAGAGAGCCTGGTTGGAGCAGATGTTGGATGTGGCCTTGGCGCGGCGGATGTGCTGCTCGCGGGCCTGGAGGGTCAGCACGTAGCCGGTTTTGCCGTCCAGATCCGTGGTGCGGCCCGCGATGCGGCCGGGGAACTGGCGGATGTGCTCTTTGCGGCAGGTCATGACGCCCAGATAGGGACCGCCGAAGGACAACGGCTGGCCCAGGCTCTGGGCCTCGGCCACGGCCACGTCGGCCCCCATTTCGCCGGGGGTTTTGAGCACGGCCTGCATGACCGGGTACACGGAGATGATGCCGAAGGCCTTGTGCGCGCGGGCCTTGGCGAAAAGTTCCGTATAGTCGGCCACCGCGCCGAAGAAGTTGGGATTCTGCACCAGCACGGCCGCGCAGTTGTCGTCCACGGCGGCCATCAGCGCGTCCATGTCGCTCACGCCGTCGCGCTGGCGCACGGTCTTCAGTTCCAGGTCCAGGCTGGACATATAGGTGCCGAGCATGACCCGCCAGATGGGGTTCACGGCCTCGTCCACCACCAGCACGCGCCGCCGGGTGGCGCGCACGGCCATCATGGCCGCTTCGAACAGGGCGGTGCCGCCGTCGTAAACCGAGGCGTTGGCGCAGTCCATGTCCAGCAGGCGGCTGATGGCCGTCTGGAATTCAAAAATGGCCTGCAGGGTGCCCTGGGAGCATTCCGCCTGGTAGGGCGTGTAGGCGGTATAGAACTCGCTGCGTCCGGCCAGGGCGTCCACGGCCTTGGGGATCTGGTGGGCATAATAACCCGCGCCCAGGAAGGAGATCATTTCCGGACGGTTTTTGGCGGCCAGGTCCTCGAAATAGGCACAGACCGAGGCTTCACCCTGCCCCTTGGGCAGTTTGAAACTTTTGGGCCGCATGTCCTGCGGAATGTCGGCGAAAAGGTCATCCAGGGTGCGCACGCCGACCACGGAGAGCATTTCCTGGAGATCGTCCGGCGTATGGGGAATATAGGGCATGTTTACTCCTTTTTGAACCTGCCTTGCGGCTTGCCCTGCAACGTTGCGCGTCTTTTGCAAAACCAGTTAGTTTTACAAAACATATCCAAGGAACCGCTACGTCAATCAAAATGACATCAGCGCTTCCTTAGAAACAGCCCCGGAGCATTTCAAAGGAATCTGCTCAAGGGAAGCGCTGAGTAATGAAAATTTTTGTTCTCTGCCAAGGGCGGCGAACCGCAGGCGGAGGGGTATATTCAAACCCGACCTTCGCACGGAATGAGCCGGACGCGGGCAGAGGGCAAAAAGACCATTACTCAGTATTTTCCTGGGAGCTGTTTCTAAATTAGGGAGTTTTGCCTTTCCAGCGAGGAAAACGAGCTTTTTACGACGGGAGTATACTCTTCTGGTATTCGGCCGGAGTGAAAAGCGACGTTTGACGAAGCCGGCAGGCAAAAGAACCAATTTAGAAACAGCTCCTAGTGAGCCTCTGTTGCGCAGAAAGCCTCATACGCCGCCGCATCCATCAGGCCCTCGGGCTTGCCGGACAGCTTCACGCGCACCAGCCAGCCTTCGCCGTAAGGATCGCTGTTGCATTTTTCCGGGGCATCCTCCAGAACGGCGTTCACCTCGGTCACTTCGCCGCTCACCGGCGAAACCAGGTCGCTGGCGGCCTTGACCGATTCCACGGAGCCGAATTCCTTGTCCACAGCCAGGGCGTCGCCCGCCTGCGGCAGTTCCACATAGGTGATGTCGCCGAGGGATTCCTGGGCGAAATGGGTGATGCCGATAACGGCTTCGTCGCCTTCCAGGCGGGCCCATTCATGACTTTTGCTGTAGAGAAGATCGGCGGGAGCGTTGGACATGGTGTTTCCCCTTTACACTGCATAAAATGTGTTGGTTATGTGAAATCAAAAGCCTTGCGCGGGCAAAGGCTCCGCGCCTACTGCAATTTTTTGCGGGCCGTGCCTTCTTTGTAGAAAGGCAGATCCGCGCGGCGGGCCGCCAGCTCGCTGCGGGCCGTGCGGACCACGAAATCCGCATGTTCGGCCTGAGCCGCGTCCACCCAGGCAAAAGCGATGACGCAGCCCAGCGAGGGCGCAAAGGAACCGCTGGTCACCCGGCCCACTTCCGGGCCGCCGGGCAGAGCCAGAACGTCGCCGTGCCGCGCGGAACGGCGGCCTTCAATGCGCAGAGGCACCAGCACCTCGCGCACGCGCTGCGCGCCTTCCTTGCCCACATAGTCGGCCGTGCTGGTCAACATGCGGCCCATGCCCGCCTCGGCCGGAGAGTGTTTGTCGTCCAGATCGTGTCCGTAGAGGGGCAACCCGGCCTCCAGGCGCAAAGTGTCGCGCGCGCCGAGGCCCACGGGTTTGACCCGTTCGTCCTTGAGCAGGGCCGTCCAGAAGGCCTCGGCCTTGTCCCAGGGCAGATAAAGCTCAAAACCCAGTTCGCCGGTGTAGCCCGTGCGGCTGACCAGCAGAGGCGCGCCGTCAAAGGTCGTTTCCCGGAAGCCAAAATAGGGCAGGTCATGAAAATTCTCGTTGAGCGCGGCTTCCAGCACGTCCACGGACTCCGGCCCCTGCAGGTCGACCTTGGCCGTGACGGCGGAAAGGTCGGTGAGGGCCACGCCCTGGGGCAGGCGCTCGCGCAGGGCCGCAAAGTCCCCGGCGGCGCAGGCCGCGTTGACCACGATCATGAAGGCGTCCGGGCCGAAGCGGTAGATGATGCAGTCGTCCAGCACGCCGCCCTCGGCATTGAGCAGAAAGCCGTAACGGCATTTGCCCGGCGCGAGGGTAGCCAGATTGTGGCTCACCGCGCGGGACAGCGCCTCATCCGCGCCCGGCCCTTCAATGCGGAATTCGCCCATATGACAGATGTCGAAAAGACCGGCATGCTGACGGGTGTGCTGATGCTCGATCAGAATGCCCTCGTACTGGATGGGCATGAGCCAACCGGCGAAAGGCGCCATTTTGGCCCCATGGGCCTCATGCCAGGAAGTGAGCGGCGTACGCAGTTCCGACATGGATTCTCCTTTGCTGCAGTGTCTTGAACGCGGCCGTAAGCGGCCGGAGCCCGTCGGGCAGCTTGTGATGGGCGCGTGTACTTTAGCATGTCCGAAGGCGGGGCACAAGAAGCCCGTCCTGGCGCGTAAGCCCGGCAGCGCGGTAAAAAAGACGCCGGAACCGCCGCTCAAGACGTCTTGACCCTTGCGGGATATGGAGCCATAAGAAACAGAAAGTGTCCAACCATGCCCGCCGTCCCGCAACAGCCCTCTTTTCAAGCGGCTTTTGGAAACATTGCATGCCCAAGGTCCGTCCCCTGCATTTTCCGGTCTTTCTGACCGGCGTGCTGCTTACCATCGCCTTCGCCGTCTATGCCGCGTGGACCTCGGTCGACCATCGACGGACGGACGCCCTGCGCACCGCCGAAGTGTACAGCGCCCGCCTGGAAACGCTGCTGAGCGGACTTTTCCACAAAACCGACGTGCTGGAATCCGTGATCATTGCCGGACACGGGCACATACCGGAAACAGTCTTTGAGGACCTGGCCAGATCACTGGCCGACGGCGCGGGCATCCGGGCCATCCAGTATCTGCCGGACGGCGTCGTGACCTATTGTTATCCCCGCGAGGGCAATGAAGCGGTCATAGGCACAAGCGTTTTTACCAATCCCAAACGCCGGGCCGATGCCCTGCTAGCCGTCAACAGCCGCGGCATTGTTTTATCGGGCCCGTACAGCCTGTTCCAGGGCGGCCTGGGGCTGGTGGCGCGCAATCCCATTTTTCTGACCGAGGCCGACGGGCAGGAAAAATTCTGGGGATTCGCGGTGCTGATCCTGGACCTGCCCGAGGCTTTGAAGCCGGTCTTCCTGAACGCGTTGCGGCAGGAGGGCTACGCCTACCGCCTGCACTGCCGGGGGGAACACGGCGATGATCTGACAATCGCCCAAGGCGGCGTCATGCCCCCCGGACGGCCTGTGGACTACGGCATCCAGGTGCCCAACCATGCCTGGACACTCAGCCTTGCCCCGGAAGGCGGCTGGATCGGCACAAAGGAGCTTCCCCTTCACCTGGGCCTGGGCTTCGTCATCAGCGGGCTGTGCGCCGTCGTGGCGCACCAGCGGCGGGAAAAGGAACGCTTGCTGCGCCAGACCGCGGAGACTGACGATCTGACCGGCCTGTTCAACCGCCGCAAGCTGAACCGGATAGTGGACGCGCTCTGCCGCGCGCCGCAGTCCGCGCACTTTGTGTTTCTGTATATGGATCTGAACGCGTTCAAGGCATGCAACGACACGCTGGGCCATTTCTGGGGAGATACGGTGCTGAAGGAATTCGCGCGGCGTCTGCGCTCCGCTCTGGGGCCTTTGGCCGCTCTCGCCCGCGTGGGCGGCGACGAATTCGCGGCCGTGGCCGTCACGGACGGCGGCCGGGACGCGGCGCCGGAACTGCTGCGGCGCATCCGGGAAAGTTTGCGCGAACCGGCCATGCTCGACGGAGCGCCCTACCGGATTTCCTGCAGCGTGGGCTGGGCGGAATTTCCCGCCGAAGGCAAGAATTATGAAACGCTGATGAAAACGGCCGACGCCCGGATGTACGAGGACAAGCGGCGGAATGGAACCGAACGGGCGCACGGGAACGCCCAAGCCTGAACGCCGCCCGCGCGGCGGCGCCAGAGCGGATCAACGTTAAAATGCTCTCATCGCGCCCGGCGGCGGTGGAAGCCGATGCGTTCTTATTCCGCAAAAAAGCGGCGCATTTCCTCCGGATCGCAGCCGCTGAAATACAATTCCCAAGGCACGTCTTCCAGGGCTTCGGCCAGGGCTCCGGGCTCATGCTGCAACCCGGCAAGCATGTTTTCCAGATCCTCGATCTCGGCATTGGCGAAAAAATCGCCGTAAATCCGGCAATCCGCGATCCGACCGTTGCGCACGCTCAGCCGCAGGTTCACACCGCCCCAGGGAAAACGGCGGCGCTTTTCCTCGGTGAAGGCCGGCGAAGCGCCGTAGTTCCAGCTCCACTGCCGGTATTTGCTGTCGGCCAGAGCCTGGGCCGCGGCGTAGTCCCCCATGTCCAGACGGGCGGCGCTTGCGGCGCAATGGCGCAGCAGGCAACATTTGAGCGTGCCCATGTCCGTGCCCGGCGTCCAGCATTCGGAAAGATTGCGGACCCTGGCCCGCACCGAGGCCACGCCCTTGGAGCGGATTTTCTCCGGATCCACGCTCAAGGCCTCGCTCAAGCGCCCGAAATCCACGTCCACCAGCAGGGTGCCGTGGTGCAGCACCTTGCCCCGGTGAATCCGCTGGCCGCTGCCCGATATCTTGCGTCCGTCCACTTCCAGGTCATTGCGGCCCGAAATTTCGGCCCGCACCCCCACATCGCGCAGGGCTTCGCGCACCGGTTCCAGGTAACGCCGGAAATTCACCCGCTCCTGGCCGTTGGCGTTTTCAATGAAGGAAAAATTGAGATTGCCCGTATCATGGTAGACCGCGCCGCCGCCGGTGATGCGCCGTACCACCGGCAGGTTTTCGCGCCGCACGAAATCGGCGTTGACTTCCTCGGCGGTGCACTGGTGGCGGCCCACAATAATGGAAGGGCCGTTCTGCCAGAGCATGAAAAGTCCGGGATGTTCCGGCGGCAGGGAATCAAAAAGCCGCTCTTCAAGAGCCAGATTAAAAGCGGGGTCCAGCGAAGAAAATGTCAGAAATTCCATGGCGGCCTCGTCATGCCCCTGGTATCCGGCCTGTCCGGGGCGCGTCACGGTGACATACGCGCCGCTGAACAGGATCGCAGGCATCGGTCATTAGAGTATGCTATGCTGAAAGCAGTATACTATGCTGAGCAGTCAGACATTTTCAATGCCAAAACGCCCTGATTCAGCTTGAAAAAGCGGCGTGCGTTTTCCCCGCAGGCCAGCCAGAGTTCTTCCGGCGCGACGCCGCGCGCCTCGGCCACGGCCCTGGCGGTGAACACGGTCAGGGCAGGTTCGTTGCGCTTGCCGCGCCAGGGGATGGGCGAAAGATAGGGGGAGTCGGTTTCCAGCAGCAGACGGTCCGCCGGGATAGTCGCGGCGGCTTGGCGCAGTTCGGCATTGGCCGGGTAGGTCGCAGGGCCGGGCACGGAAATGTGCCAGCCGTTGTCCAGAATGCGGCGGGCCAGAGCCGGACCGCCCCCGAAACAGTGCCAGAGCAGCGGATATCCGGCGAAACCGCGCGCCTCCAGGGTCATGAGGCATTCATCCTCGGCCTCGCGGCAGTGAATGACCACGGGGACGTCCAGCTCGCGGGCCAGATCCAGCTGTTCGGTGAACGCCTTGAACTGCAACTCCCTGGGGCAGTCCTGCCAGTGGAAGTCCAGGCCGATTTCGCCCACGGCCCGCAGGCGCGGCTCCGTCGCAAAGGCCGCGCGCATGGCCGCCAGGCTCTCCGGCGTGCAGTTCCGCCCGTCGCAGGGATGGATGCCCAGCAGAAAAAAGACTTCCGGATGCTTGTCGAACAAGGCCCGGCGCGCGACGAAATCCTCAGGCCCCAGAAAGACGTTGCCCACGTTGGCCAGCCCTGCCGCGCGGGCCCGGGCCAGAACATCCTCACGGTCCGGATCGAAGTCCGGATCGTCCAGATGCGCGTGGCTGTCCACCCCGCCCAGGGGCAAAGCCCGGCTCAAGGGGTCAATACGCTCCACTTTTTTGTGTCCCATGCGTAACCTCGCGGGGAAACATAGCAATGCTCCGGCAACGAGGCAAGTAAAGCGGGAACCGCGCGGCACGGCCGTCGGGCGGCATTGCCAGCGGCGGGCATTGAGAGTAATATATCTGCATTACGGACGCCGTGCGCCTGAACGCGGCGGCGTCCGGCTACAGTCTTTCCGGGGGAAACATGCATCTGCGTAAACGGGTTCTGGTCACCGGCGGTTCGGGCTTTCTGGGGTCGCACCTCTGCGAGCGTCTGCTCAATCAGGGGCACGAAGTGATTTGCGTGGACAATTTCTTTTCCAGCGCGCGGGCCAATGTGGAAGAGTTCATGGACAACAAGCGCTTTGAGCTGATCCGCCACGACGTCACCTTCCCGCTCTACGTGGAGGTGGACGAGATTTACAATCTGGCCTGCCCGGCCTCGCCCGTGCATTATCAGCACGACCCGGTGCAGACCATCAAGACCTGCGTACACGGGGCAATCAATATGCTCGGCCTGGCCAAGCGGCTGGGCGCGCGCATCTATCAGGCCTCCACCAGCGAGGTATACGGCGATCCGGAAGTGCATCCGCAGACCGAGGACTACTGGGGCCATGTGAATCCCAACGGCATCCGTTCCTGCTACGATGAAGGCAAGCGCTGCGCCGAGGCGCTCTTTTTCGCCTACCGGCGGCAGGGCAACCTGCCCATCAAAGTGGGCCGCATCTTCAATACATACGGTCCCAAGATGCATCCCAACGACGGCCGCGTGGTGTCCAACTTCATCATCCAGGCCCTGAAAAACGAACCCATCACCATTTACGGCGACGGCAGCCAGACCCGTTCCTTCTGCTATGTGGACGACCTGGTGGAATGCATGCTGCGTTTCATGGCCTCGCCCGACGACTTCACCGGCCCCATGAACATGGGCAATCCCGGCGAATTCACCATCAGGGAACTGGCCGAAAAGGTGGTGGCCCTGACCGGCAGCGGTTCGGTCATCAGCTATGAACCCTTGCCCGGAGACGATCCCAGGCAGCGGCGGCCCGATATTTCCCTGGCCCGGAAGATGCTGGGCTGGGAGCCCGTGGTGCCCCTGGAAGAAGGCCTGAAAAAAACCGTTGCCTACTTCGAGGGACAGTTGCGGCAGGGTTTGGCGTAGCCCGGCCGAGAACATCCGGAACAGCGCATGAAACTCTTTCTCACGGCCCTTCTGATTCTGGCGGGGACGGCGCTGGCGACGGGCCTGCTGGCCATCGCGGCGGCCCTGCGGCCTTTTGGCGCGGCCTGGGGACGGGCCGTCAACCGGTTCGGCTCGCTGGGCGCGGCCCTGGGTTGCCTGATCGGGCTCTGCGCCCTGGCCGTCGGCCCATGGGAGGCCGTCGACAGTCTGTCGACGGCCCTGCCCTGGGGACTGCCAGTGGGCGCGTGCGTCCTGGGTCTGGACTCCTTGAGCCGCCTTTTTCTGCTGCCGGTTTTCGGCCTGGGACTGGTCTGCGCCCTTTCCGGCGGCCTCTCCCTGCGGCAGGTTTCGCCGCGTATGCACAATCTGGGCGCGCACTGGTTCTTTTATCTGCTTCTGCTGCTGGGCATGGCCCTGGTCATGAGCGCGCGCGACGCCGTGCTTTTTCTGCTGGCCTGGGAAATCATGTCCCTGGCTCCTTTCTTTCTGATTGATTTCAACGACGGCGACAGCAAGGTGCGCGACGCCTCCTGGGTCTATCTGGTGGCCGCGCATTTGGGGGCCGTGGCCCTGATCGCCTTTTTCGGCCTGCTCTGGCAGAGCTCGGGCGTCACGGCGCTGGACGCGCTTCGCGATGGCGCGGCCCTGCGCGCGGCCGGGCCGGGCGTCATGACGGCGCTGTTCCTGCTGGCCGTGCTGGGCTTCGGGGCCAAGGCCGGGCTCGCGCCCCTGCACGTCTGGCTGCCCGAGGCCCATCCCGCCGCGCCCAGCCATGTCTCGGCCCTGCTGTCCGGGGCCATGATCAACGCCGGACTGTACGGGCTGATCCGCAGTCTGGGCATACTGGCGGCTCCGGGCGCCGCGCCCGAATGGTGGGGCTGGTGTCTGCTTCTGCTGGGCCTGGGCACCGGCCTGATGGGCATTCTGAAAGCGCTGGCCCAGAGCAACCTCAAGCGCCTGCTGGCTTATTCCAGCGTGGAGAACATGGGCCTCATGTTCATGGGCGTGGGGGCCGGGCTCATCGGCCAGGCCTCGGGCAACGCCTGGATCGCCCTGCTGGGCTTCGCGGGCGCACTGCTGCACATGCTCAACCACGCGGGTTTCAAGGGCCTGCTCTTTCTCTGCGCGGGCGAAGTGCTGCACGCCACGGGCACGGTGCGCATGGAACTGCTGGGCGGCTTGCAGAAGCGCCTGCCCCTGCTGGGCGCGGCCTTCGCCCTGGGCGCGGCGGCCATCGCCTGCCTGCCGCCCCTAAGCGGTTTTGCCGGAGAATTTGTGCTGGCCCTTTCCATGCTGGACGGCCCGTCCCTGCCCGGCGTGGAGCGGCAGATGGGCCTGCTGCTGGCCCTGACGGGTCTGGCCCTGATCAGCGGCCTGGCCGCAGCCCTCTATGCCAAGGCTTACGGCATGACGTTTCTGGGCGAGGCCCGCACGGGCTTCGCGGACAATGCCCACGCCGTCTCCTGGCGCACGCTCTGGCCGCTGTCCCTGCCCGCCCTGGCCTGCGTGGCGGGCGGCCTGCTGGCCCCGAGCTTTTTCGGCCTGGCCGCGCAAACGGCCCTGCACGCCGTCCCCCCGCCGCAAGGTCTGATTCCCGGCGCGCTGGAAGTCCAGGCCCAGGCGAGCGGGAGCCTCGGCATGGTTTCCATGCTGGGCGGGGGTGGCCTGCTGCTGTCCCTGGCGCTGCTGCTGGGCCGCAAATGGCTGCTGCGGCGGCGCGGCGCGGCGGCGCAAATGGAGCGGACGGAACAGACATGGGGCTGCGGCTTTCAGGCGGGTTCAGCGCGCATCCAGTATACGGACGCCTCCTTTTCCGAGCCGCTGGCGCGGATTTTCGCCCCGGCCATGGGGCTCAAGGTTCGCCGCCCGATGATCGAGGGGCTTTTCCCCGGCCGGGCCGGGCTGAGCGTGACCGCGCCGGATCGTCTGCGCAGCGGTCTGTTCACGCCCCTGTTCGAAGCCGTGGAACGCCTCTGCAATGCCTGTAAAATCATCCAGCACGGCAAGATTCATCTGTATATCCTCTATATTCTGGCCACGGTGGTGGGCCTGCTGATATGGGGGCTGGGCGTATGAGCCAGAACATTTCCGCCTATCTCGTCCAGCTGCTGCTGGCCCTGGCCCTGGCCCCGCTGTTGCCCGGCATCATCAATCGGATCAAGGCCAAGACGGCCGGGCGCAGGGGCAAGCCCCTGCTGCAAACCTACTATGATCTGGCCCGGCTGCTGCGCAAGGGCGAGGTCATCAGCCGCACCGCCACCTGGACCTTCACCGCCGGGCCCGGCGTGGCCCTGGCCGCCACTCTCTGCGCTCTGGCCCTGCTGCCCCTGGGCGGCGCGCCCTCGCCGCTGGGTTTCAGCGGGGATTTTCTGCTGGCCGCCTATCTGCTGGGCATGGGGCGCTTCGCCCTGATTCTGGCGGCCTTGGATACGGGCTCCTCCTTCGAGGGCATGGGCGCCAGCCGTGAAGCCGCCTTTTCGGCTCTGGCCGAACCCGTTCTGTTTCTGGCCTTTCTGGTGCTGACCAGCCTGAGCCTCGACCTGCATCACGGCCTGGACCCGGCCGCGTCCTTCTCCCTGTCGGGCATGTTCGGCGGACAGGCCGCCGGGGCCTGGCTGCTGGGCCGTGCGGAGCTGTTGCTGATTCCGGCGGTGTTCTTTGTGCTGTTGCTGGTGGAGAACTGCCGCATCCCGGTGGACGACCCCAACACCCATCTGGAACTGACCATGATCCACGAGGCCATGGTGCTGGACCACTCCGGCCCCAACCTGGCCATGATCATATATGGGGCGGCGCTCAAGCTCTGGTTTTTCGCGGCGCTCATCGCCGGGCTGCTGGTGCCGCCGCTGCCGCTCTGGCAGCAGGCCGGTCTGTGGCTGACCGTCATTCTGGGACTGGCGGCGGTGGTAGGCGTGGTGGAATCCGTCATGGCCCGCCTGC
This sequence comes from Desulfovibrio fairfieldensis, assembly GCF_001553605.1. Taxonomy (NCBI): domain Bacteria; kingdom Pseudomonadati; phylum Thermodesulfobacteriota; class Desulfovibrionia; order Desulfovibrionales; family Desulfovibrionaceae; genus Desulfovibrio; species Desulfovibrio fairfieldensis. The sequence goes on along the minus strand of NZ_CP014229.1, from coordinate 2,498,294 downwards.
GCCTGACGCGCGTCCCCCAGCTGTTGGGCGGCACGGCGGCTCTGGCGGCCCTGGCCCTGATTCTGACCCAGGTTCGCTGAAATGCGCGGCGTTTCAACGATAGAGCATTTTGCGCTTGAAATGATCGCGTAACGGCGAAGTAAATTCGCCTTGCGATACTTTCGCGGTACGGATTTTCACGGAAAATCCGCACAGAGCGTTAAGATATTTTCAATATCAAAACGCTCTAAGCTGTTCCAGGCGAGGCGGACAATGACCACGACGTTCCTCCCCACAGTGCTTTTTCTGCTGCTGCTCAACAATCTTCTGCTGCTGGGCGCGCCGCGTCTGCCGGCTCTGATCCGGCTCACGGCTTTTCAGGGCATTCTGCTGGCGGCCCTGCTGCTGTGTCTGGATCATGCCCTGCTGGCCGGAGCCGTGCTGCTGATCAAGGGCCTGCTGCTGCCCGGCCTGCTCACGCGCACCCGGAAGCGCCTGCGCGCCGGGGCGGGCCTCAGGCCCCGCCTGCACATCGGACTGGGCATTCTGGCGGGCATGTCCGGGCTGGTCTTCTCGCTCTGGCTGGAGGCCCGGCTGTCCATCCTGCCGGGGCTTTTTCCGCCGCTGCTGCTGCCCACGGCCCTGACCACTCTGTTCTGTGGGCTGATCCTGGTCGTGGGGAGGACCACGGCCCTTTCGCAGGTCATCGGCTATCTGGTGGCGGAAAACGGCATTTTTCTGCTGGGCGCGCCGCTGATGACCGCAGGCGCGGTCTGGTTCGAACTGGCCCTGTTGCTGGACATTTTTGTGGCGGTTTTCGTCATGGGCATCGCCATCAATCACATCGGCGAAACCTTTGAATCCATTGACGTGGGGCGCTTTCGCAGCCTCAGGGACTAGACGCGCATGCTGGAAGCTCTGCTTTTTCTCCCGCTCGGCGCGGGCCTGATCATGCTGCTGGTGGGCAACGCCGCCTTCTGCCGGGGACTGTTGCCGCTCACGGCTCTTGGGCACGTCACGCTGTCTCTGCTGACCGTTGCGCGCGTGGCGCGAGGCGAACAGCCCTGCGCTCTGGGCGGCCTGCTGGCCCCGGACGCGCTGGGTGCGCTTTTTCTGGCACTGGCCAGCCTGCTGTTTCTGGCGGCCTCCATCTACGCCGTGGGCTATCTGCGTGAAGAGGAAAACCTTGAGGAACGCACCTGCATCCAGGACGGCCGCCCCTTCACCAACGCCCCGGAGCGCCGCTTCACGGCCTGTCTCTGCTTCTTTCTGGCGGCCATGAGCCTGGTGACCACTACCCCGCATCTGGGCGCGCTCTGGGTGGGCATAGAAGCCACCACCCTCTCCAGCGCGCCGCTGATCTATTTTCACCGCCACCGCCATTCGTTGGAAGCCACCTGGAAATATCTGATCATCTGTTCCGTGGGCATCGCCCTGGCGCTGCTGGGCAATATCCTGCTTTCCGTGGCCTTTTACGCACCTGACGGAAGCGGCATCCCGGCCGGGGACATGGACCAGGTCGGCTGGTTCATCCGGCACGCGCATACGGCCGCGCAACCCTGGCTCAAGGCGGCCTTCATCTTTCTGCTGGTGGGCTACGGCACCAAGATGGGCCTCGCGCCCCTGCACAACTGGCTGCCCGACGCCCACAGCCAGGCCCCGTCCCTGGTGTCGGCCCTGCTTTCCGGCGCACTGCTCAACTGCGCCCTGTTGGGCATCCTGCGCGGGCACCAAATCATGCTGGCGGCGGATCTGGGCGATTTCAGCGGCGGCCTACTGGTCTTTTTCGGCCTGCTCTCTCTGATCACGGCGGCCATTTTCATCGTGGGGCAGGGCCATTACAAGCGCCTGCTGGCCTACTCCAGCGTGGAGCACATGGGCATTCTGGCCCTGGGCGCGGGCCTGGGCGGCTTGGCGGCCCAGGGCGCGCTGTTGCATGCGGTCTGCCACTCCCTGACCAAATGCATGCTCTTTCTGCTGGCGGGCAACATCCTGGCCCGTTATCACACCTTTTCCAGCTATGACATACGCGGCCTGCGCTGGACCATGCCCGTCACCGGCGCGCTCTGGACGGCGGGTTTTCTGGCCGTGGCCGGTTCGCCGCCCTTCGGCATCTTCGTCAGCGAATTCCTGATTCTCAAGGGCATGCTGGCCCAAGACTCCTACGGCGTGGCCGCCGCCTATCTGACGGCTCTGGCCGTGATTTTCGTGGGCATGTCCGTGGCCGTGCTGCGCATGGTGCAGGGCAACCGGCCCCCGGACTTGCCGAGGAGCCGACACGAGACCTTGCTGAGCGTGCTGCCGCCCCTGGCCCTCTGTCTGGCCGTACTGACGCTGGGCCTCTGGGTGCCCGACCGGCTGTGGCATTTTCTGCAACGCGGCGCGGCGCTTATCGACGGCTAGAGCGTTTTGATATTGAAAATATCTCAACGCTCCGTGCGGATTTTCCGTGAAAATCCGCACCGCGAAAGTATCGCAAGGCGAATTTACTTCGCCGTTACGCGATCATTTCAAGCGCAAAATGCTCTCTAGGAGACTTGGGTATGCTTTCCTTTGATTACCGGCAGGCCATGGATCTCGACGATCTGCCCCTTATGGACGCGGCGGAGCTGCGCGACCGTCTGACCGGAGCCGTGGCCGAAGGCTGGCGCGTACTGGCCTTCTTCGGACTGCCGGAAGCCGCACGCGGTCCGGACGCTTCCGGCCCCGTGGGCCTGTGCTGCGTGCTGGGCCACGACGCCGCGCGCATGCTGACGGCGCTGCGCACCCCGCCGCTGGAGCGCTTCGACTCTCTCACGCCGGACTGCCCCCAGGTTCACCTTTTTGAGCGCGAGATATACGAGCAATGGAGGGTGGAACCCGTGGGGCATCCCTGGCTCAAGGCCGTGCGCCGCACGCCCGACGGCATGCGGGGCGGCGCGAAGAGCGACGCCCCGGCGGACTACCCCCTTTACCGGGCGGACGGCGGCGAAGTGCATGAAGTAGCCGTGGGCCCGGTGCATGCGGGCATCATTGAGCCGGGACATTTCCGCTTTCAATGCCACGGCGAAATCGTATTGCACCTGGAAATCGCCCTGGGCTATCAGCACCGAGGTCTGGAAGCCATGCTCACGCACGGCCCGGCGGGCCGCCGCCTGCCGTTGCTGGAATGCGCGGCCGGAGATTCCAGCGTGGCCCACGCCACGGCCCATTGCGTGCTGTGGGAACGCCTGACCGGGACGGGCGTGCCCCAACGCGCCCAGCTTGTGCGCCGCATCGGCCTGGAGCTGGAGCGTCTGGCCAACCATTGCGGCGACCTGGGGGCCATTGCCGGGGATACGGGCTTTCTGCCCACTTCCTCCTGGAACGGGCGCATCCGGGGCGATTTTCTGAACATGACCGCCAGCCTGTGCGGCAACCGTTTCGGGCGCGGCCTGCTGCGCTACGGCGGCGTGGCCTGGGATCTGGACCCGGCGGGCTGCGAGGATCTGGCGGCGCGGCTGCGGGCGGCCGGACGGGACACGCGCGGCGCGGTGGACATCATGCTGGAGGCGGCCAGCGTGCGCGACCGGCTGGCGGGTATCGGCGCGCTGTGCCCCGAGGACGCCCGCGTTCTGGGGCTGGTGGGCGTGCCCGCGCGGGCCTGCGGCCTTGATCTGGACGCGCGCTTTCATGCCCCTCTGTCGGAGCTGCCCGTGGGCGATCACGGTCCGCGCCGGGAACGCGGCGGCGACGTGCTGGCCCGCGCCCTGGTGCGCAGCCATGAACTGGACGATTCCCTGGCGTTGCTGCGGGAGGATCTGGCCCGTCTGGCCGCCTGTCCGGAAACGCCCGCCGTGTCCGCGCTTTCGTGGCCGCCGCGTCTTCCGGCCCGCAAGCTGGCCGTGGCCCAGGTGGAGGGGTGGCGCGGCGAAATCTGCCATCTGGCCGTCACCGGCACGAACGGGGAACCGCTGGTCTGCAAAATCGTGGACCCGTCCTTCCACAACTGGCCCGGCCTGGCGCTAGCCATGCGCGGCGGCCAGATCTCGGATTTTCCCCTCTGCAACAAGAGCTTCAATCTTTCATATTGCGGCCACGATCTGTGAGGCTTGCCCATGCTGCGCATCATCAAGGAACGCTTGCACCAGAAATACCGTACGCTGGACTATCCCCGGCGGGAGCCCGCGCTTTCGCCGCGCTATCTGGGGCGTCCCACGCTTACGGATGTGGATTGCGGCGACTGCCGGGCCTGTTTCACGGCCTGCCCCGCAGGCGCGCTGTTGCCGTCCCCCTCCGCTGCATCCGGCCCATCCGGTCAGTCCTGCGGCGCGCGCACCCCGCTGCTGGACATGGGCCGCTGTATTTTTTGCGGCGCCTGCCGCGCGGCCTGCCCCAAAGGGGCCTTCCACTTCAGCGGGGAGCACCGTCTGGCCGCCTTCCGGCGGGAGGCTCTGCGCATCGCGCCCCTGCCGTCCGGCGTGTCCGCTCCGGCATCCGCGTCGCCGTGCCCGCCCCGCGATTATAGCCTGTTCCGCCGTTCCCTCAAGTTGCGCCAGGTCAGCGCCGGGGGCTGCAACGCCTGCGAGGCCGACTGCAATGTGCTGGGCACCCTGGTGTATGATCTGGGCCGTTTCGGCATCGAATTTACGGCCTCGCCGCGCCATGCCGACGGTCTGGTGGTCACCGGCCCGGTGACGGAAAACATGCGTCGGGCTCTGCTGGACACGTGGGCCGCCATGCCGGAGCCGCGTCTGCTGGTGGCCGTGGGGGCCTGCGCCATTTCCGGCGGCCTGTTCCGGGAAAGCCCGCAATGTCATGGGGGTCTGGATGGAGGCGGTCGCCTGCCGCCCGTGGATGTCTTTGTGCCCGGCTGCCCGCCCAATCCCTGGAGCATTCTGGACGGTTTGCTGTCGTTGCGCCGCCGGGACTGACAGCTTTTTCGCCGCCGCGCGCGGCTGTTGGTACGGGCGTTGGTATCTCCCGGGAACCTGTTTTCGCATCGAGCCGCCCCGTACCTCCCCGTTTTTTGCCGATTTCCTCCTTGGCGGCATCCAGCCGCCAAGGAGGAAGCATGAAACTCACGGAAAAAGCCGTCCGCGCCGTCACCGGCAACGGCAAGGCCCAAAAGCTCGCTGACGGGGGCGGGCTTTTTTTGTACGTCTCGCCCAAGGGCGGGAAATCCTGGCGGCTGGCCTACCGCTATCTGGGCCGCCAGAAACTGCTGGTCATCGGCCCCTGGCCCGAACTCAGTCTGCGGGAGGCCCGGGAACGCCGGGAAGCGGCCAAAAAACTGCTGCTGGAACACATTGATCCCAGCGCGGCGAAGCGGGCGGCCAAAGCCGAAGCCCTGGCCGTTTCCCGCAATACCCTGGAAGCCGTGGCGCGCGACTGGCTGGACAAATTTTCCGGCCAGTGGGCTCCGCGCACCGCCGCCGCCATTGTGGGGCACGTCACGCAGGTTCTGATCCCCGCCTTGGGCGCGCGTCCCATCAAGCACATCAGCCCTCCGGAATTGCTGGATATGTTGCGCGGCGTGGAACGCCGCTCCGTGGTCACGGCGCACAGGCTGTTGTCCGAGTGCGGACGCATTTTCCGCTATGCCGTTGCCACAGGCCGGGCCGAGCGTGATGTGGCCGCCGATCTGCGCGGCGCGCTGCGACCCATGCGCACCCGGCACCTCGCCGCCCTGACCGAACCCGGTGAAATCGGACGGCTGCTCTGCGCCATTGACGCCTACTGGGGCACCTTTCCCGTTAAATGCGCGTTGCAAATGGCTCCCTATGTCTTTGTCCGAGCCAACGAACTGGCTGGGGCCCAGTGGCGGGAGTTCGACCTGCCCGGAGCGGAATGGCGCATCCCCGCCGAACGGATGAAAACCCGCGTGGCGCATATCGTGCCTCTGGCCCGCCAGGTCGTGGCTCTTCTGGAGCAATTGCGAACCTACGGCGGCAACAGCCGTTTTCTCTTTTCCGGCCTGCACGGCGGACAGGACAGAATCTGCAATATCACGCTGGTGAGCGCTATCCGCAGGTTGGGCTATGACAGGGAGAGGATGTCATTCCACGGTTTCCGTTCCATGGCCTCCACCCTGCTCAACGAGCGGGGCTACAACAGCGACTGGATCGAACGCCAGTTGGCCCATTGCGAGAAAAACAGCGTGCGCGCCTCCTATAACCATGCCCGTTATCTGCCGGAGCGCAAAAAAATGATGCAGGAATGGGCGGATTATCTCGACCACCTGCGCGTGTCCTATAAAGAACGGCACCACGCCGCCTACCTTGAAGACATGCGTTTGGCGCTTCACAAAAGAAAAATGCGGGATAATCGGCGGATAGCCGAACATCGACGTGCGGCGCTCTGCCCGAAATAACCAGGACGCGCGGGGCCGGTGCGCCATAATGCGGACCGGCCTTTTTTCAGAAACGCTGTTGGTAGAATTGCGGGTATTTTTACTTTATTTTTATTTTAATCATTTTATTTCAAATGATTAACTGAGGCATATGCTTTTGGCCAGAACGGCGGCTTTACCGGCGGCAACGGCATGACCGGCTTCAACAAGGCCAACAAGTCGTACAAGGGCGAGGACGAATTCGAAGCCAAGCAGCGTGTGCGCTTGCAGTTGGACGCCGTGGCTTCCGAGTCCCTGTCCGGCACCGTGTTCTTTGAAATCGGCGCCCAGACTTGGGGCCAGAACAGCACCGGCGGCGCCCTTGGCGCTGACAACGCCGATGTGGTGAAGCTGAAGAATGCCTACATTGACTGGATGGTGCCCCAGACCGACCTGAAGGTGCGCATGGGCATCCAGGGCATCGCCCTGCCCAGCATGACCACCGGCAGCAACGTCTTCAATGACGACGTTGCCGGCGTGGTGGCCAGCTACCAGTTCAATGAAAACGTGGGCCTTACCGCTTTCTGGGCTCGCCCCTGGAACGACAACTTTACCGGCTGGAATGACACCGTCCATGGCGATAACTATCAGTCCAACTACATGGACAATGTGGACGTTTTCGCCCTGCTGCTGCCCCTGTCCTTTGACGGCGTGAAAGTGACCCCCTGGGGCATGATGGCCGGCATCGGTCCCAACGCCTTTGCGTCGCAGACTGGCAAGGGTACCGCTGCTGATCCTTATGACCGCGACTATTTCAACGTGTCCGGCACCTCCAACAAGTATGCCGCCGCAGGCATGTTCCCGGCGGGCGGCGCCATGCACAAGGACGGCACCAACGCCGCCAAGCGCCTGAACAGCTACGGCACTGCCTGGTGGGCCGGCCTGACCGGCGAAGTGACCATGTGGGATCCCTTCCGCATCGCTTGGGATTTCAACTACGGCGACGCGCAGTATGACGACAGCCGCCTGAACCGCTCCGGCTGGCTGGCCTCCCTGCTCTTCGAATACAAGATGGATTGGGGTATTCCGGGCCTGTACGGTTGGTACGGTTCCGGCGATGACGACAATCCGGCCAACGGTTCCGAGCGCATGCCTTCGCTCAGCGTGAACAACAACAACAACGGCTTCTCCAACTTCGCCTTCAACGGCAACCCCTATATCGCCCGTGAAGGCATCCTGGGCTACAGCATGGCCGGCACCTGGGGCATCGGCGCCCGCGTGAAGGACGTGAGCTTTGTGGAAGACCTCAAGCACACCCTGCGCGTGAACTACATCGGCGGCACCAACGCTCCCAAGATGGCCAAGTACCTCTCGGGTAACGATGCTCGTGGCTATAATGGCATTAGCGGTGCTGTTAACGGCGTCACCGGTCCCAACATGCAGGGCCTGGGCATGGATCCGCTGTACATGACCACCGAGGACAGCGCCCTGGAAATCGGCCTGACCAACGAATACAAGATGTACGAAAACTTCACCATTATGCTGGACGCCGCTTACCTGGCCACCTGGATAGACCACTCCAAGTCCACTTGGGGCCGTAGCGCCATGAACGGCAAGAGCGACCAGGAACGCGACCCGTGGAACGTCAACTTGAGCTTCGTGTACGCTTTCTAAGCGTAAGCGGTTCAGTCTGTCTTGAAAAAGGGAGCCTTCGGGCTCCCTTTTTGCGCCGGTGGAGCGGAGGGGCTTGGCAGCCACACGCCCTTCCGGTACAACCATTGCGTGCAAAAGCCCGACCCTTCCACCATACCGCTCACGCCCGGCGTGTACCTGTACAAGGACAGCCGGGGCCGGATCATCTATGTGGGCAAGGCCCGCATTCTGCGGCGTCGCGTGCTGTCATATTTCCGGCCCGAGGGGCTTCCCGCCAAGACCAGGGCCATGCTGGCCCATGCGGTCAGCATGGAATATCTGACCACCACCACGGAAAAAGAAGCTTTGCTGCTTGAGGCAAGCCTGATCAAGAAGCACCGTCCGCACTACAATATCGTTCTGCGCGACGACAAGCAGTATGTGCTCTTCCGGCTCAACCTCAAGCATCCCTTCCCGCGCCTGGAGGTCGTGCGCCGGGCCCGTCGCGACGGCGCGCGTTATTTCGGGCCGTTCACCTCCGCTCTTTCAGCGCGGGAAACCTGGAAGCTGATTCACCGCGCCTTTCCGCTGCGCCGCTGTTCGGACCGGGCCATGAAAAACAGGGTGCGGCCCTGCCTGTACCACCACATGGGCCAGTGTCCGGCCCCCTGCATGGACCTGATCACGCCTGCGGCCTATCATGAGGCGGTGCACAAGGTCTACGAATTGCTGCAAGGCCGGTCCGAACCTCTGCTGCGCGGCCTGCGCGCGGAAATGGAGCAGGCCGCCGAGAACCTGGAATTTGAAAAGGCCGCGACCTTGCGCGATCAGATCCGGGCCGTGGAGCGCACGGTGGAGCGCCAGGCCGCGGTTTTGCCCGGCGGCGGCGATATGGACGCCGTGGGCCTGTTCCCGGCGGACAAAGGCCTGGCTCTGGGCATTGCTTTTGTGCGAAGCGGGGCGGTCACCGACGGCCGGGCTTTTTACTGGCCGGGCCTGACGTTTGAGGACGCGCCGGAATTGCTGAGTTCCTTTGTCAGCCAGTATTACAGCCAGGTCACGCCCCCGCCGCGCATACTCCTGCCCTGGCTGCCGCCGGAACTGGAATGGGAGGCGGACGAGAGGGAAGAAGGGCCTGCTTCGCCTGATGCGGAATCAGCGGAGTCCGGCGCATCGTCTGTCGTATCGGAGCCGGATGCGACCGCACTGGGCGGGGATTCGGCGCAGGGTGCCCCCAGCGGCAAGGCTTTGCTGGAGCAGGCCCTGGCCGACCGCCGGGGAGGACCGGTACGCATTGTGGCCCCCCAGAACGCCTCGGATAATCAGCTCATTGATCTGGCGCAGTCCAATGCCCGCGAAGAGGCTCGTCGCCGCCGGAATCAGGACGGCCAATCCATTCTGGAGCGGCTGGCCAAAGCCCTGCATCTGGCCGGGCCGCCGCAACGCATTGAATGCGTGGACGTGTCCCACACCGGCGGCCGGCAGACCAGAGTGGGGCTGGTGGTATTCACGGACGGCCAGCCCAGCCGCCCGGATTACCGTACCTATGCCATGCCGGACAGCGGCGACGATTACGCCACGCTGCACGCCTGGGTGGCGCGGCGGCTGGAGAGCGGCCCGCCCTGGCCGGATCTTTTGCTGATCGACGGCGGCCGGGGACAATTGGCCGTGGTGGAGCGGGCCCTGGCTGATGCCGGGCAAACCGGCCTGTTCAGCCTGGCGGCCATTGCCAAGGCCCGTGACGAGCGCGGCCAGGCCGACCGCCGGGCGGGCAACGTGGCGGATAGGATTTTTGTGCCGGGCCGGGCCAATCCCTTGCCCCTGCGCGAGGGTGGACCGGAATTGCTCTTTTTGCAGAATGTGCGCGACGCCACTCATCGCTTCGCCATCGGCCGCCACCGCCGGGCGCGCCAGGGGGCCGCGCTTTCCGGAGAGCTCATGCGCCTGCCGGGCATCGGTCCGGCCACGGCGCGGCTGCTCTGGGAAACGTTCGGCAGCGTGGAGGCCATGCGCGCGGCGAGTCTGGAGGAATTGCGCGCCCTGCCGGGCATCGGCCCGGCCAAGGCGGCGCTGTTGCAGGAAAAGCTCAAAAATCTGGGCTTGGCCCTCATTAAAACGCCGTCCGCGAAAAGCTGAATTTTTTCGGGCAGCAAGGCGCAAAGGAGAAACCGGACGAAGCTGTGCTTTAGCCGTAGCGGTGCTGTCTTGATCCGTAACACTGCTTCGCCGTGAACGGCTCAAGCAAGCCGCTGGCGCGGCAACGGCCAGCGCATTTTTTAGGATTCTCCCGGCGCCAGCCATCCGCCTGCGCTTTGCTCCGGCGGAGCAAAGGTGGCTTCGGGCCTGTTAACGCTATGCCTTTTTGCCCTCCTGCCGCGTCAGATTTCACCTGCTTTTTCGGTCGAGTACCAGAAGAGTACACTCCCTCAAAGCAGGTTTATCTTCCTTGCAGGCGAACAAAAATTCTATAGTGTTAACAGACCCTCGCCTCTTTTTTGTTCGTTCCCCGATCTATCGGGGAATAAAGACTTTTTAGATGCGTCTGCCCTGTTGCCGTGAACATACCGCAAGGTCAATTTTTTTTGCAACGCCGCTGTACGGAAAAAGGCGGCTTTGCGGCAGGCGGGCAAACGCGGTGGGGAGTGGAGTATTTCAAGCCGTAAGTGCTAGTCGCGCGAGCCGTCAACCACCAGCCGCACGCTGCCGCTGGCCGGCTGCATCAGCAGGCCGTGCACCACGATGTCCGGCGGAAAGGCCGGGTGGGTGCGGAGCAGCTGCACCACGCGGCGGACATTTTGTTCCGGATCGGTGTGCGGATCCAGATAGGTTTCCAGAGGGCCGCGCATGGTTTCCACGGCTTCCTCGCCGATGCCGCGTCGGCGCATCTTGTCCAGCAGCACCGCCGAGGAGGCGTGGGTAAAGCCGCAGTCCTCGTGTCCCACCACTATGATCTCCTCAATATTTTGCATGAAGACAGCCACCAGCAGGCTGATGATCATGGTGCCCTCAAGCGTGCCGATGATGTTGCCGGCGTTGCGCAGCACCACGGCGTCGCCGCGTCGGATGCCCAGGGCGGGTTCCACCATTTCCACCAGGCGGGCGTCCATGCAGGTAAAGATGGCGCAGCGCCTGTGCGGAGTCTTTTTCAGAGCCACGGCCGCCGCGCGTCGGGCTTCACCCTCTTTCTCCGTAACGGCCCGATTGTGAGCCAGAATATCCTGCAATAATGTGGTCATGGTATTCCTTATGAATAAACTGTGTTTAAGGGGGACAAAAAAGAAGCGGGGAAGAATTTTCCGGTGACGGCAGGCGTGTTCAGCGGCCCCAGAGGGCCAGGAGGGGACGGGCCTGGAGCAGTTCCTCCAGAGGCATGTTGACCTTCTGCACACCGGCGGCCCAGGGTGCGACCTGATAGGGCTGGAAGTTGATGCAAATGCCTTCGGGCGTGAGGGTCAGGCTGGAGAAGTTCTCCACCAGGGGCTCAGTGCCGTCTTTGAGCATCTGGGCCGGGCGGCCCGCGCCGAAGCGGCGGGCCAGTTCCTGGCGGGACCAGGCGGACATCAGGTTGAGGGCTGTTTCCGGCGTTTCGAACAGGTCTACCAGGCCCAGGCGCTGGCCTGTGATCAGGCTGTAATTGAGAGTCATGATGTCCAGGTTGCCGTGCGCGCCGCCGGTATAATTCCAGATCTCAAAAGTGATGCTCACGGCCGCGTCGGACGGCCAGGACACGCTGTAGGAACCCCAGAGCTCAAAAGCCGGGCCGCTCTCGCCGCTTTGTTCCGTGCTGGGCAGGCCGAAGGCGTTGATGTCAAGGTGTTCCTCGAAGGCGTCGGCAATGCCCGTGACCCATTGACGGATGTCCGCGTCAATGTCGCTGCGGCCCAGTGAAGGATAGTTGATGTTGATTTCAGCGGCTCTGGGGTGTCCCGCCGGGCCGTCCGGCAGAGGGCGCTGCAGGAGATGGTCGATGACGCCGGGTCGCCGCGAGCCGGAAATTTCAGCCGCCGCGGCTTCCTTGCCGGAGGAATCTCCGGCGGCCGGGCCGTCCGTCGCTCCGATCGCCGCTTCGTCCACTGAAGTCCGGGAGGCCGCGAGGAGCGGCCCGTTTAACGCATCCGCGCCGGGCAGGGCCAGAGCCGTTACGGCCGGAAGACAGAGAAGCAGTCCCGTCAGGAGACAATACAATACGCGAGGCATGGATACTGACCTCATCCGGATGGAGTCCGACCTGACAGGCCGGACTCCATGTCAGTCTTTTAGAGCAGATTAACTTTGAGAATTACCATTCTCGACGTCTGCGCCGCCCTTATCCTATCGTTGCTGTCGTCATCCCAAGCCGCCCGGCGGCAACGGCTGACGCGTGATGGAAACGCGGTCCATCATTGCTCTCTTTATCCGTAGCGATGCTGTCCTTATCCGTTACGGCTCCTGCGGCGCCTACAGCTAAGGCAACGCTCGCTTTGCTCACGAACGGCTAAAGGCACCTTGGCTTCGGGCGCGGGCGTCTGCTTTTGCGGTTGCCGGAGTAAAGCAACTTTTCAACGTTGCGTTACTTTGCAACAGGGGCCTGGGGCCAGATCCGGGCTTCGGGACCGGCGGCGGCCAGTTCCGCCAGAGGCATGTCCACGCGCTGCGGCCCGGCGGCCCAAGGCGCGACCTGATAGGGCTGGAACTCAATGCGCAGTCCCTGCGGCGTCAGGGTCAGATTGGCGAAATTGCGCAGATCCGGGGCCACGCCGTCCCGGATCATGTCCTCGTCCGTATCTTCGCCCAAGCTGCGGGCGAGCTCTTTTTGGGACCAGGAGGACATCAGTTGCAGGGCCTTTTCCGGATCCTTGAACAGGTCCGCCAAGTCCAGACGCCGTCCCGTGCGCAGGTCATAATTCAGACAGGTGATTTCCAGGTTGCCGTGCGCGCCGCCGGTATAGCTGTAGACACTGAAGGTCACGCTGACCACGCCTTCCGACGGGCGCGTGAGCTCAAACAGGCCGGTGAGATCCCACATGCCGTAGCTGCTCGGCTTTTCTCCGTCCGGGCCGTCGGCTTTGCCGACCTCTTTTTCATAGGCGTCGGCCACGTCCGTGGCCCAGCGGCGAATGGCCTCGTCCACGGCGGTCTGATGCAGCACCGGATAATAAAGACTGACCGCCGGATTGCCGTTGCCGCCGCGCTGGATGTGCTCATTGAGCACATCGGGGTAGACGGCTTGCTCGGGCCCGCTGTCCTCGGTGTCCGGCGCGGCGGAATCAGCCGGAGGCGGCGTTTCCTCGGCCGCCCCGGCGGGCGAGAAAGCCGCCGGGATGCAGGCGCAGGCCAGCAGAAGGATCAGCAGCCATCCCGCCGCTGCCGGCGGGATGGCCCGGATATGGGAAAAAGCATGCGGCATGGCGCATCCTCCATGTATATTTAAAGGAGGGGGGGGCCAAATGCCGAACCTCTCTCCTTAAACTTTGAATCCCAGGCGCAACTGCCAGACCTTGCGCCAGTTCTTGATCATCAGTATCGCGGCCAGGGACAGATAGACCTGGGCGTAGAAATAATGCAGGCGCAACGGGTCGTGTGCCAGGCCCAGCATAGCTTCCAACTGTGCGTCGTACAAGGGCGACAACAACTGGGCCGCGAAGAGCACCAGCAGCCAGAAGGCCTCACGCACGTGCAGACGCAGATCCAGCAGCAGGGCCACCGCGAAGATGGACTGCCCGGCGGTCAGTAATATTTCCTGGAACTGGTGAGTGTCAAGGTTTATGGAAGGAGAAAGTCCGCCCGAGGACACCGCGTACACGCCGGGGATCATGCCCACCAGCAGGGTCCACTGATTGAGCTTGGAGGAGAGCAGGCTGCCCAGGGCCAGTCCGGCGTTGCCCCGGAAGGCGAACATCAGGGCCACGATGAATTCCGGCGCTTCCGAGGCGATGGGCGCAAGCCACTGCACCAGCAGGAATTCATTGACGCCCAGCAGCTTGCCACTGGCCACCAGGCTTTCGCTGAACGGTTCGGCATTGCAGAGAATCACCAGGGCGGCGAAGAGGAAAATGGCGATCACGGTCCGCAGCCGCCTCTTCTTGGGCAATTGGGCCAGCACGGCGGCCGGGCCTTCGGGTTGCTCCTCCTCGCAGGGACGGCGGGCGATGATCCAGATGTACCAGGCGTAAATGGCCAGAAAAACCACGCCGTCCACCCAGGTCAACGAGCCCTTGAGCGGGATCAGCAGGGCGTAGAGGGTCGCCAGTCCCAGAAAAAGCACGTCCGTGCGCTTGTCGTCGTGCAGGGCCACGGCCGAATGGTAGCGCCCGGCGAAAATCAGCACGATGGCCGACCAGCCCACGCCGATGAGCAGCCGGTTGGCCCCGGTCATGTTGGCGATGGCGTAGTGGGAATAGGCGCTTTCCGGGTGCTGGCCCGCCATCCAGGTGAAGTACATGTCCACCGCGTATTCCGGCAGCACGGCGATAAAGGCCACCACGGCCACGGCCACGGCCTGGGGGATGTCCAGCTGGGCCACTTCACAGGCCCAGGTCAGCAGGAAGGAAGCCCCCAGAATAGCTATGCCCGAAAGCACGGCCACCCAGATCGGTGAAAGGTCGGGATGCGCGAAACGCAGGGCCAGACCCGGCAATGTGAGCACTATCGCCAGAATGTAGGGGCGCAGAGCGCGGAGTGACATGGCGTCTCCTTGGGCAAAAGATGTACGGTCCGGGGCGCGGGCCGGAAAACAAAAAAAGACCCTGGCATTGCTGCCAAGGTCTCACTGATCGGCGTGGCCGACGACGGCACCAGACCAATAAGGTCATGCTGTTGATGCCGTCCAGGTTTCGGGAACCTAGTTACTCCCCTTGAGTGAGAAGAATGTATCCATAGCCCTCGGAGCTGTCAAGCGGGCTTTGTCCTCGTTTACTCCTCATTGGGCGGTTCGACGGGGTCCGGGCTCTTTTTCCGTTCCAGCCATTCCTTGCGCAGGGTGATGAACAGGGAGAGCGCGGTCAGGGCGATGAAGAACCAGCAAATGGGCGTGCTCCAGAGAATGCCGACATCGCCGTGGGAAATGAGCAGGGAGCGGCGCAGATTGTCCTCAAAGAGCGGGCCGAGGATGAAGGCCACCAGAAAGGGCGCTTCCGCGATGTGGTTTTTGCCCATGTACATGCTCACCAGGCCCATGCAGAGCAGCACCAGGATGTCGAAGGCGTTGTTGTTGATGGAGAACGCGCCGAACAGGCAGATGCAGAGGATGGCCGGAAACAGGACCATTCGGGGCGCTCTGGTGATCTTGTCGGCACCGCGCAGGCAGAAAAAGCCGGAGATCAGCAGAAAGAGAGAACTCAGGATGATGCCGAAGTAGAGCGCGTACACCAGGGGCAGATTTTCTTCGAAGAGCAGAGGGCCGGGCGTGATGTTGTGCATCATGAACGCGCCGAGCATCACGGCCGTGACGATGTCGCCGGGCACGCCCAGCGAGAGCAGGGGAATCAGGGTGGCTCCGCAGACGCCGTTGTTCCCGGACTCGGCGGCGGCGATGCCTTCCAGTTCGCCCTTGCCGAAATTGGCCGCGCGTTTGGAGTAGCGGCGGGCCTCGCTGTAGGAGAGATAGGCTGCGGGCGCGCCGCCGATGCCGGGAATGGCCCCCATGACCACGCCGATGAGGCTGCCCCGGAAAATGGAGGTGAAGCAGCGTTTGAAATCCGCCCAGGTCAGGCGGCTGTGCCCCATGTCCGCCTGGATGGCGGGCGGCGGGGTCGGCGAGGTGGCCTTGATGATTTCGGGGATGGCGAAAAGGCCGATGAGCAGGGGAATGAAGCTGAAGCCCGCCATCAGATTCACGTCGTTGAAGGTCATCCTGCCGGTGCCGAAGACGATGTCCATGCCCACGCTGGCCAGCAGCAGGCCGAAACAGGCCGAGATGAGCCCCTTGAGCAGGGACGCGCCGGACAGCCCGGCCACAATGGTCAGGGAAAAGCAGATCAGGGAAAAGAATTCCGCCGGTCCGAAGCGCAGGGCGAAGCTGGCGATCATGCCGGTGCAGAAAATCAGGGCCAGATTGGACACCATGTCCGCGAAGCAGGAGGAGTACAAGGCCATGTACAGGGCCTGTCCCGCCTTGCCCTGCCGGGCCAGGGGATAGCCGTCCAGCACGGTGCAGGCGGCCGCCGCCGTGCCCGGCGTGCGGATCAGGATGGCGGAAATGGAGCCTCCGTACATGGAGCCCTTGTAGATGCCCAGCAAAAGCATCAGGGAGGTGATGGGAGGCATGTAAAAGGTGAAGGGCAGGGCCAGAGTCACGGCCATGGCCCCGGTCAGTCCGGGCAGGGCTCCGATGATCACGCCGCCGAGCATGCCGCCGAACAGGGCGAGGATGTTTTCCACGGAGGCGATGAGGTGCAGTCCTTGTTGCAGTGCTTCAAGCATGGGCGTCTCCTGGGGACTGTTGCTAAATCGGTTCTTTTGCCTTCCAACTTCGGTGCAACGGTTGAAGCGAGTGCCATTGGGAATACATTTTTTTTGTAAAAAGCCTATTTCCCTCTCTGGAAAGGCAAAACTCCACAATTTGGAAGCAGTCCCTAAAGCTGTTTACACTGATGGTTGTCGTGTGCCGTATGCTGTTTTGCGGCGCGGAGTATACTGAATTCAGAGCGGAGCGATGGAACCTTTGTGACAGTACACCGTGCCGGAGCGAGGTGCGCCGGTTTTCAGAGGAAGGATTGCAGAATGCCCAAAGGAACGGGCACGGCGGCGATGCGGACGAAAAAGACGTAAAGCGCGGCGGTAAGGATGCAGTCCGTCAGCAGCAGGCGCAGCCAGTTGCGTTCGCCGCAGAGCCGGGCAAAGGCCGCGTACAGAATAAAACTGCCCAGCACCATGCCCACGTCGTCAATGAAGAAGTAAAAGAGAAAGAGCAGCCCGAAGGCCAGAAGGGTATGAATCAATGCGCCCCAACTCCGGGGCCCGGCTTTGTCCAGGCTTGCGGGTGGCGCGGCGGCGCGGCGCAGCCGTAAATGCTTCAGGATTGTGTTGGCCGTGAGCAGCAGCGAGGCGCCCAGTCCCGCCAGGGCGATCCAGGAAGGATAGGCCGCCGGGGAAAGCTGGCCGGGGTCATGGGAATGGGGAACCTCGATGCCCAGAGGGATAAGTACGAAATAGACCATGCAGAAAAATGCCGTGAGCGTCAGCCCCAGGATCAGATCTTGCCGTACTGTCGCGTGCATATGGCCTCCTTGGCGGCGGGGAGGGGCTCCTCCCCGCGCGGCGTCCGGAATATGTCGGAAGAGGTCAGGCCGGAAATTTCCCGCCGTGAAAGGTATGTTACCGGATGACCAGGCCCAGGGCCTGCCCCAGTTGTTCGAACTTCTGCACCTGGGCCCGCACAAAGGCTTCGGTTTCGGCCGGGGACAGAATATCGGGGATGGCTCCCATGTTTTCCGTGGGCTCCAGCCACTCCTTGTTGGTCTTGACGGCCTGCAGGGCCTGTGCCCACTTGTCCACGGCCTCCTGGGGCAAGCCCTTGATGCCGTACAGGGCGTTCCAGCCCAAAATGTTTTCCAGTTCAGGGAAACCGGCCTCGCGCACGGTGGGAATATCCGGATACTTGGGCAGGCGCTTGGCCGTGGTCACGGCCAGGGCGCGCAGCTTGCCGCCTTCGCCGAGCTGGTCAAAGGCCGCCGCCAGGTTGATGGCCCCGAAGTCCACATGCCCGCCCAGAATGGCGTTCTTGCCCGCCGCGTCGCTCTGGAAGGGCACGCTCACCGCGCCGTCCTTGCCCAGGCCTACGGCGTGCAGCAGCATATAGGAGGCGATTTCCTGAATGTTCAGGGCTCCGGCCGTGCTGAAGGTCAGCTTGCCGGGATTGGCCTTGACGGCGTCGGCCAGGTCCCGCAGCGTCTTGTAGGGCGAATCCTTGTGGACCACGACCACCAGGGGATTAAGATCCAGCAGGCCCAGAAAGACAAAGCTGTCCCACTTGTACTGAATGGTCTTGTTCAGCGCCGGGATGATGGCGGCGTTGGCAACGCGTCCGATGAGCAGGGTCTGGCCGTCGGGCTTGCTGCGAAAGGCCACGGTGGTGCCCAGCACACCGGCCGCGCCGGGTTTGTTGACCACGACCACGGGCTTGGCGAAGTCGTTCTTGACGGCGTTGGCCAGAATGCGGGCCGCCAGATCGCCCGCGCCGCCCGCGCCGAAGGGGCAGATGATGGAAATGGGGCCCTTGGGGTATTCGGCATGGGCCGTGCCCGTGAAACAGAGAGCCAGCAGGGCTAAAGCCAGAATGCGTGTGAATCGGTGCGACATGACGGTTCTCCTTTACGGCTGGTTTTATTCTGATCCACCCCCCGGTTCATTCCGGGGATGGCTTCCGTGCACATTGAGAACGGATTAATGTCCTCGCAAAAAATACAGGCCCTCGGCCACGGGGCGGAGTTCTCCGGCCGGGAATTTGAAGCCGCTGTCCAGATCCACCGCCGTCACCGCCGCCGTGGAGGTGAAGAGTTCCGGCGGGATGGACAGGGGCGCGCCCACGGCGTCGGGACCGGCCATGTACAGGGCGATGCTCTCGCCGTTTTGGCGGGTCCGGAGCCAGCGGCCCTTGGCTTCCATTTCCTCCACAGGGCCGATGTCTCCCCGGCCTTCGTTGAGCGCGGCGTGCAGATGGCCGATGACCCCGGCGGCCCGCCGGGGATTGCAGGTCTGGTCCAGCACGCCGTTGCGCACGAAATAGCCCCGGTCGATATCCGTAAGGGCGTCGGCAAAAACCGTGACGCCCGTGCCCGCGGCGCAGAACAGGGCCTCGGCCGTGCGCTGCGCCGCCCATGTGTCGTCGCGCATTGCCCCGGCCGGATTGAAGCCGGTCAGGCGCAGATGCAGGGAGGCGGGCAGACCGCGCGCGGCACAGGTTTTGTGGGCAAAGGCCGTGAGGGTGGGGAGGTCGTCGTGGCTCATGGCCCGGAATACCAGCCCGATGCCTTCCAGCCCCCGGAGCGCGGCCAAGCGGGCGATTCTGCCCGCGTCTCCCGCGGTGAATCCGTGGTTCATGACGTGAAAATAGCGGCCGTCAGGCGCGCGGTTGTCCTCATGCTCCCACATCCGGCTGAGCAGGATGGGCAGCTTCAGTTCGCGTCGCAATTCGCGTAGCCCGGCGGCAAGCCGCGCCAGTTCCTGCTCACGGAAGCTGATTTCCCAGCCGGAGAGCAGGGCGGCGTTGTCCAGAATGAGCTTTGCGTCGCGCGGCGTGGGCAGGCCGTAGGAATAGAGGGTGAAGGTCTGCCCCATCGGCAGAAGGCCGCGTATGCGCCGCCGGGCCTCGGCGTTGCGCAGGTCCTGAAGGGGGATGCGCAGATGGCGCACGCCCATTTCCCAGAGCGCCAGCAGGGGGTAGTCGTTGCGGACCTGCTTTCTGTCGAATTCATCCAGCGCGCCGCTGGGCGGGATGCCCACGGCTTCGGCCCAGCTCTGGCGCAGATCAAAGCCCAGGGCCGCGTAACGGTTGCGGGCGGGCGCGACCGGAGTCACGCTCATGGGCGGCGTTTCCAGCGGGTCGTCCGGGGCCGCGCACGCGCCGTAGGTCCGGACCATTTCACAGAGGTGCCCGCGCTCGTGCACGTGCACCAGAAAATAGCCCAGCTTGGCCGCGTCATTGCGCCCGGCTTCGGTTTCCTCCAGGGCGGGCGGGGCCTTGAACATTTCGCTGTAGTCCTGGCGCACAAAGGAAGTGGAGGGCAGGAGATAATGCCTGGTGGCGCCTTCGTTCAGGTACCAGAAATTATGGACGTGCCCGGCGAACAGGCCTTCCACGCCGCAACGGGCCATCAGCTCAAGCAGCCGGCCGCGCTCCGGCTCCGCGATATTGTCGTAATGCTCGGCCTCGTCCGTTTCGCAGAGAAAGGGCGGGTAATGGGTGCAGATGAAAATCCGTTGTCCGGCGTGGGCAAGAAGGTCGTCCTCCAGCCAGCGTTTCTGCTCCGCTTCGGCGGGCAGGCCGCTGTTCATCAACTGCGCGTTGATGACCACCATATGGATGCCGTTGTGGTCAAAGGAATAATAGTCGTCGCCGAAAGTCTCCCGCCAGAGCCGGATATAGTCTTCCGTAATGGAGCCCGCCGGGGCCCAGGGCATGGGTTTGTCGCCGATGTCGTGGTTGCCGGGGGTGAGGTGGAGGGGGGCGTTCAGTTCCCTGACCTGGGCGTGAAAACGCGCGGCCGCTCCGGCATACAGCTCCTTGACGGCGGGAACCGGGTGGATCAGGTCGCCCAGATGGACCACAAAGGCCACATCCCGCCGGTTCAGATCGCGGACCACATGGCGCATGCGCCTGTTGGCCAGCTTGTTGACCGGGAAGGGCGAATTGCAGTCCAATTCATCCTGATTGAGATGTGAATCAGCAATAACGGCAAATGTAAAAAGCCGTTTTCCCAAGTCATGAGGCTGCATGCTGTATCCTCCCTGCGGGTTGGGCCGTGGAGCGCCGCCAGCGGCGGCGGGGGGAGCGCAAAATCGCATTTTTTGCGCTGCGGCCTCCACGCCTGTTACGGCAGTACAGGCGTGAAATTTCAGTAGGAGCGGGAGAGCTTTCTGCCGGGGACGCAGAAACTCTGCCGGTATTCATAGGGTATCTCGTTGTAGGAGCAGGAAAGCATTTCAAGAAAAAGAACAGGGGAGTTTTCAGGCAGTTGCAGCACAGCGGCCACTTCCGGCAAGGCGGTGGCGGCGCAGCACAATTCACTGGCCGACATGGTGGGCGTGCCGTAATCCTCTTCAATGATCAGGGTCAGGGCCTCGCTTTCAAAGCGGCGCGGGTCCGTGCGCGCCAGTTCCGGAAAGCGCGCGGCCTCGAAATAGGAATGCACCAGCACAAAGGGCCGGTCGTCAATGGAAATGAGCCGTTCCAGCTTGAGCAGGGGCGTGCCTTCCTCCAGTTGCAGATAGCGGCAGATGAAGTCCTGCCCCGGTTCCGTGGAAGAGCGCAGAAAAGTGAAGCGCCGTTCCGGATCAGGTTCGCCGAAGGCGGCGTGGGTGCGGTAGAAACGGTGGTCTTTGCTGCGGATGAAGCTGCCCGCCACATAGGTTCCCTTGCCCTGCACCCGGTAGAGAAAACCGGCAATGACCAGCTCCTGCAAGGCCTTGCGCACGGTGCCGATGCTGACGCCGTACTCTTTGGACAACCGGCTTTCCGTGGGGATCAGGTCGCCCGGCTGCCAGGCCTTGCTTTCTATCTGGCGGCGCAGGCTCTGGCTGATTCTGGCATAGGCGGGCAGGTGATTGTCGGGATTGTGCCGGGATTGGAGGGATGGCTCATGGTATTGCATACGGCTTCCTTGTGCGCGGCGCTTATCGGAATACGCGTGGCCGGATAAATTCATATATATGACTAGTTGACTATAGTTCTGCTTACCCGCATTCCCAAAAACTTGTCAAGGCGAAAATGCGGACCGAGGAATTTTTTGGGCTTTGCCGTGCCGAAAGCGGCCATGGCCGGGTCGACCGGCTTCGGGCACGTCCGTGGCGGACTTGCCAGCACGCCTGCCTGCGGCTAATAGAGAAGGTACATTCGGCCGCGTGGCGGCCTCCGGGAAGCGCGCTTTCCGGTCTTCAAGCGTCTGGAGCATTTCCAAGCGTTAAATGCTCTATTGAGATGTGCCGCCGTTCTTCGGAATCCGGGCGGCGCGAGAGGAGCCAGTAGTGAATATTACCTGCCCGCAGTGCGGCTTCAGCCGAGAACTGCCCGCCGACCGCCTGCCCGCGCGCGCTGTCATTGCCACCTGTCCCAAATGCGCCTGCCGCTTCCGCTTTTCGCCCGAGGACGGGGTGCTGGAAACCCTTGACGCGCCCGCGCCACGCGACGGGACCACGGCGGGCTCGGCAGGGCAGGATGATCCCCTGCCGCCCGGCGCCATTGTGCCGGGCCGCCAAGTACGGGAAGAAGAGCCTGAGCGCGCCGCGAGCGAAGCGGAGGGCAAGCGCCGGGAGCCGCGAAGCGAAGACGGCGGCGCCTTCGCCGACCGCCCGGATGCCGCGCCGGAACAGGAGGAGGAAGAGGACATCCGCCGGACTGCCAGCCGGGCCTATGCCCGTGAGGCCGCCCGCCTGCGGGAGCCGGAGCGGGATGCGGACCCCCATGCGGAGCATGACTATGAGGCCAATCCCTGGGAGACGGCACCCGGACATGACGGCTGGCTGGCTTCCTTTTATCAGACGGTCATGCGGGTCATGTTCGCCGCGCCGCGCTTTTTCGGCTCGCTCAACCCGGAAGCGCCGCAACTGCGGGCCCTGTGCTTCTACCTTATTATCTGCGTGGTGCAGACGGTGGTGGAGCGTTTCTGGGGCGGCATACTGCTGGCGATCATGGCCCCCAGCGCGGCCACGGACCCGCAGCTGGAAAAAATGCTGGCTCTCCTGGCCCCACAGAGCAATCTGGCTATGACCCTGCTGCTGCGCACGGCCATGCTGGTTCTGCAACTCTATGTTTTCAGCGGCCTGACCCATCTGGCCTACCGTTTCGTGGCGCCGGACCGGGCCAGCTTTCCCCTGGTTTTCCAGGTCATGGTCTACAGTTCGGCCCCGGCGCTGCTCTGCGTCATTCCTGCGCTGGGCTCCCTGGCGGGCATGGTCTGGGGCCTCGCCTGCATGGCCGTGGGCTGCCGCGCGGCCCTGCGCCTGAACTGGCCGCAGACCCTGCTGGGTTTTGTGCCAGTCTGCATGGTGATGGGGCCCATGATCCTTCAACTGCTGTACGCGGTCCAATCCTGAGGCAATGGGCATGGCCCGGTTGTGGCGACGAATCCGCTTTCTCTGGCATGAATTTCGCAAACGTCGGAAATATGGCGCGGCGATCCGGCCCGAGGGCATCCGTGCCCAGGCCGAGGAGCTGGGGCATCTGGCGGAACTTGCCGGCAGAAGCGTGCCCCTGGCCGGACCGGAGGCGCGCCAACTGGCGGAACTGGCGCAGGCCATGGCGCACCTTGCCGACATGACCCGCACGGCGGATTTCTGCCGCCTGTCGGCCGACAGACGCCTTGCCCTCTACGACAACCTGCGCGACGCGCGGGAAAAATTGCTCGCCTCGATTCAGAAGGCGCGCCTAGCCTCGGAGAAACCGCAATGAAATCGTTGCCGCGGCGCGTATGCCCCTGGCTGCCGGGCCTGCTCCCGGTCCTGGCCCTGGTTCTGGCTTTTGCCGCCGGTTGCGCCAGCACCCCGGACGACAGCCGTTCCTCCATCTCCCTGGCCGGAGATTTCAGCACGCCTTTCCAGATCCAGATCGACAATTTCGTGCGCCGTCAGCCGCCCGCCGTCTATGTGTCCCCGCTCGGTCCGGCCGGGCACCGCCCACGCGCGCTTTTCGTGCCCCTGCGCGCCGTGCAGCAGATCACCAATGCCGTGACCTTCAGCGACCTGCTTTCGCGCCAGGTCTGGCAGATCTGGCTTTCGCTCAATGCCTTCGAGGCCCTGGAATACGCGCCCGAAGCCGGTCCCTTTGAACGCTCGCGCGCTCTGGCCCTGGCCCGGCAGCGCGGCGCGGAACTTCTGGTGGGCGGCTATATCAATCACTATATGGACGGCGGCAGCGGCGGCGACAGCTCCCTGTCCCTGGCGATTGAAGTGTATGACGTGAAGACCGGCACGCAGCTCTGGTCCCTGGCCCAGGGCGGCATGATGGAAGCCCGCCAGGTGCACGATTTTTATCTCTTTTCTATCAAGGAACGCAATCCGGCGGACCCGTCGGGGCTTATTGCGCGCTCTCTGGCCTGGGATATGGGCCGGGTGGTGCTGGCCTGGGTGGACCCGGCCGCCGCGCGTGAGCGCGGTTCCTCGTGGGGCAGCGTGTTCGGCCGGAAGGCATTTTAGGGGAGGATGGGCGTGTCCGGCGTCAGGCCGGAACCCCGGCCCGCGGGCTGAGATTGCCCCCGGCGGGCACGGTGGAGGAAACCAAGCTATTCCTTACAGGTAACAATAAATCCTTCAGTAAGATTGTATTTTGGTTTTTCGTTGTATGGGATCAATATTAGATTATAATTTTCATCTAACAAATATGCAGCACTAGATTTTTTTTCTCTTTGATAATCGTTCAACACCCTAATCATATCTGAGACATTTGTAAATTTTTTAGTGATTCCGCCAACACATCTCCTTTCCAAAAATGCACTTTCTGTACATTCCTCAATATAGATATTTTCACCTTTGTAATTTTCTGGAATCAGCGAGATTGCATCATCGCACCCATTTTTTAATAAAAAACCTCTATGGTTCGTCATATAGATAAGGACATCATTCCCAGTTCTATTTATAATAAACGCACTGCCCGGAGAATCGTTTGACGCGATCAGGTATGCTGCCCCTTTGTTTATCAAGGAGCATGCCGAACCTAGCAAAATGCTTATGGATATTACAAGGGTATACGATATACGGACTATCATATTGTCTGTATAATACATTTGTAAATCAAATCCTTTCTCTTGAAGTTGTGTAAATTTTCTTATTTACAAATAAGCCTTCCATTTTCTAATCTTTGTCCCTTAAATGGCCCATCATATGGAACCAATAAAAGATTAAAATTCTCGTCCAAGAGATACGCCGCACGTTTTCCTGTTTTCTCTTGGAAGTTATGCAGAGCATCAATCTTTTCAGCTACATTGCCAAAATCTTTGGATTGTATGTCAGGACATTTCCATGTCCTGTATAGCGCGGCAGGACACTCCTTTATTCTCAATCTTTCTGTCGTAAAATAAGAAGATCTTAGAGGGCTATAAATATCATCACAGCCATCTTTCAAAATACTTCCTATATTTTTTGTATATACAACAACATCCTTTCCACTTCTATTTACAATAAATGCTTCTCCAGGAAGTGTACATGATGTAAGTAGCACCACTGAAGTGATTGCAATAAAAATATTATTCATATCTCCATCCATTTTGAATTTTTTCATATATTCCAAGTGCTTTCATTCTTTCTCGTGCGTTGCTATTTGCACCTTGCTCAAAAGGATTTGAATTAGTCCACCATCCACCCATTATAAGATAAGCTGGGATATAAAGTGGTCCAAGAGCCTCTTGTTGAGGTATATATGCCCGAGTTCGTGCAAGCCAAGAACTATTTGGTCAGGACTATTATAATACTTCCATACATCAGTCTCTTTCGCACTTCCAAAATACATAATGGCATGGCCAAGTGTTACACCATCACCATCTATTCCAAATGGATGCCCTGTAAACTGCAAAGCCCCATCTTTATACTCTGTCTGTACGTCACCAAATATGCTTCCAAGAAAACCATAGGAAAGCCCGGCCAATGTATTTACTCCGGTCCAGGCCGTTTTCCATGTGGAGCCGTCTGCAAGATTACTGTCAAAATAAATTCCCATCCGTATCTTATCGTCCTGAGTCATTTCCTGCGCAAGGCCTGTGTCCCGATTAAGGCTTGTGAGGCTATCCACGGAACCGTCACGGGTGATGATAAGGCCGTCGCCCACGGTGGCGCGATTGATCTGCTCCTGATCTGTTTTGCTGTAATCGAGAGAGGTGACAAGGTTGTTCATCAGACCGCCGACCCCCAACCCTCCGGAAATGGATTCGCTTCGATTGGAATCGTGCAAATTGGAATGCGTCAACGTCCCGGTGTTCAACGTCAGATTGCCGTTGTCCGCCGCGATGACCGCGCCCTTGATGTCCGTATTTTTTTCAGTGTAGATATCCAGGTCTTCTTTGGCCGTAATGCTGGTCTGGCCGTTGACCCAGGCCATGGAACCGCTGCTGGTGCCGCCGCCGATGTTCAATCCGGAGCCGTTGCTTCCGGTCACCGGTATTCCCATGATTTTGTCGGGTACAAGACCCGTAGCGTCAAAGCCGATGCTGCCGCCCAGGGACCAGGAGTTGCCGGAGCTCTGGGCCGTGTCTTGCAGACTGTGCACATTCAGATCGCGGCCCACAGCCATATCCACCGTGTTGCCCTGCACCTGCGCACCCTTGATGTTGGTGTCGCGTCCGGAAGTGGTTTCCAGATGATTGCCCGCCGCTACCAGGGCATTGGTGTAGCTTGTGCCGCTGCTCTTGCCCTGGCTGCCGGACGCGGAGGCGGACACGCTGCCGGAAACGGCCATGCCGCTGGAGCCGAAGCCCACGCTCACGTTCACGCCGCCCGAGGCGGATGAGGCGGATTGTTTGCTGTCGTAGGTATTGGTGGCCGCGACGATGTTCAGGTCACGGCCAGCCCCCAAGGCCATGTCATGACCGGCCTGCACACGGCCGCCTTCAATAGTGATGTCCCGCCCGCTGACGGCCTCAAGGTCGCGCCCGGCCAGCAGCGTGGAGGGGGAAGCCGTGCTTGAGGATGAGGAAGATTTTTGCCGGGACGTGGAACCGCCGACAGACAATGACGCGCTGACCACCTGAAAGATGGAATTATAGACGCTGGTGACGGCTTTCAGCCCGGCGCTGGCGGCGGTGACGCCCTGATATCCCAGACCGCCCTGACCGCTTCCCATGGCTTGCGGCAGATCGGCCACAGCCTGCACGGCGGAAGAAACATTCTGCTGCAAGGAAAGCGTGATTCCGGCCTGCACATCCTTCCGCCAGGCCGATGCGCTCTGGGAATCCTGACCGGCAAGCATGTTCCAGTCGCGCCCGGTGTTCAGGTTCACATCACGTGCGGCTTCCATGTGCGACGCTATCTGGTTGATGTCGCGCCCGGCCGTTATGGAGATATCGTTGCCTGCCTGTACCAGGCTGCCCGCATTCTGGGCCGCGTTCTGTTTGCTGCCCTTGGCCGTGCTCTGGTAGCCGAGACTGAGACTGGCCCCGCTGGAACTCAGCGCCGCGCCTATGCCGACTTCACTCTTTTTGCTGGACTCAAACGCATATGACGTATCATTGCCGGGAAGCAGGTTGACGTCGCGCCCGGATTGTATCTGGACGTTGTTGCCGGCGGAAATCAACGATCCCACGGAGGTAACGTCATGTTGGGCCGACATTGTGATATCTTCTCCCGCCATAATGGCGGAACCAATATTTTTACTGACGCCATCGCCTTTTTGCTTTTGTTTGCTGCTGGCAAATGAAATTCCCGAGCTGCCGCCGAAAATCCCTGCCCGGGATGAGCTGGATTTATAGTATGACGATTGCGTGTTCTGCGCGGCATCAAGAAGGATATTCCCCTTTTCAGCGTTCAGTTGCACATTCCGCGAGGCAAAAATATTGCTCGCTGTGGCAGTAATATCGTTACCGGCAGAAATTTTTACATTTTCTCCGCTCAAGGTGGACCCGACCTGGGTAACAGAGGATTTTTCCTCCCTTTTGGAAGAGGAACTGAGGCCCAGCGCGCCCACGGTGGACTTGGTGTGGCTGAAATAGGAACTGTTCTGTGCCGAGGCCACGTTGACGTTGCCGCTGGCGGCCACGGTAAGGTCCTTGCCGCTGACCAGATTGGAGCCCACCACCGAGACATGGCCGGTTGACGCGGGCGCGCCGGAGGCAGCGGACGCGCCCGGCGTCAAACCGGTGACCCCGGCCAGCAGGCTGAGATTGCCGCCGGAGGCCACTGTGGAGGATTTGGAGGTGCGGTAGTCCTGGGTATAGGTGGACTTGGAGCTGGAGGAGAACAGGCCGCCC
This sequence comes from Desulfovibrio fairfieldensis, assembly GCF_001553605.1. Classification (NCBI taxonomy): domain Bacteria; kingdom Pseudomonadati; phylum Thermodesulfobacteriota; class Desulfovibrionia; order Desulfovibrionales; family Desulfovibrionaceae; genus Desulfovibrio; species Desulfovibrio fairfieldensis. Next base: position 2,470,808 of record NZ_CP014229.1, on the reverse strand, counting down.
TTGCCGGACTCGGCCTTGACAAAGGAGCTGAACGTATCCTGCACGGCCACCACGGACAGATTGCCGCCCGCCGCGAGTTGGGCGTCGCCGCCCGCGCCCACCTGGGAACCGGCCACGGTCATGTCCCGCCCGGCGGTCATGTTCAGGTTGCCGCCCGCCGCCACAGTGGAGCCGGTGTGGGTGACGCGGTGCTCCCAACTGCGTGAGCCGCCGTCAAGGTGAAACTCCTCGGTAACGGTGCCCACAGTCATGTCCCGCCCGGCGGCCAGGGTCACGTCGCCGCCCGCGCTGAGCGTGGAGCCCCGGATGGCCAGGTCGTTGCCCGCCACGGCCGTCACAGTGCCCGTGGCCTCGATGCCGCCTTGGGCCAGCACGTGCTGGTGGGCGGCATTGCCCGCGTCGGGGCGGGTCAGGGTCTGCGAGACGATATTGCCCCCGGCCTTCAGGCTGATGTCCCCGCCCTGGATGAAGCCGCTGTTGTTGGCAATGTCGTTCAGGGCCGTGAGGTTCAGGCTGCCGCCGCGCAGCAGGCCGCCGGTGTTTTCGATACTGACCGAGGCCAGGTTCACGTTTTCGCCGTTGATGCGGCCTTCGTTCAGAAGGCTTTTGCCCGCGTTGATGTAGACGTTTTTGGCCTGCACGCCGCCGCCGGGCGCGATGTCCTGCTGGGTGGCCGAGGCCAGGTAGAGGTGGGGCACAAGCACCTTCCGGCCCATGTGCTCTTCTTCTTCCAGCCAGATGATGTCCTGGGTCAGGGCCGCCACCTGGGTCGGCGTGAGGGCCATATAAGATAGAAATCCTTATTGGAATTATTTATTGTACTAAGACAAAAAAATCTGTTTCCTCAAAATATTAAACTCCCCATTTATATCCGCAGAATGAAGTATTTTCATGACATTTTCCTTATCTTCAATAAAAAATTGGTATAAACATATGCCGATAAGAATGTTTTTCCCATGTTAATACAGCGGTAACCAGGCATGATAAATATATAGATAATATTTTATCATCTATTTCAATTTTATCATGCATAACTATAATTTTTTTTGTTTAATATGTTCTAGATCGCATAATGTGCATCATTTAAAGCATCCCAATTCCATCCAAATGCTGGGGATTTAAATTGCTTGTTAAGGAAATAAAATAAATCCTTCTTATTTTTTATAGTATTTTGTACAAAACAAAATGCTATTGATGCATACGACAGTTTTTGGGGGCGCTGTACGAAATAAAAAAGATTCTCCGCTCAGCTCGCCACCAACCACATTTCGTATCTTATTCATTCAAATGTAGATCGTTACAAATAATTTCAAAACGTCTCTGCAATTTATCAGAATAAAGAATTTTTATAATTTTTTCTTTATCATTTTCTGAAAAAATAGGTAAAAATATATGTTTATTTGAATATTTTTTCCATGTCAATGCTGCCGCCATAAGACAAGACAGATAATAAAAAAGTATATTATTATTCATAGATGTAGTTTCGTGCATTATAATAATATACTTTTCTTTTACATCTTCAAAATCACATAATGTATCCATCAGTGCATCCCAATTCCCTCCAAAGACCTGCAAGTTTAGTTGTTGATTAAGGGAATGAAATAATTCATCTGCCGATATTATATTTTTTGGTATATAACAAAACAATATAGAAGAAATATTTGGAATCTTTTTTGGATGTCGTATAAAACGAAAGAGATTCTCTATCTTCATAACAGACTCACTTTATTTTTATAAAATTGAGATAATGATCCGGCGTATAATACGTTTCTCCATTTTTCCCAATGACAAGCCTTTGAGGACCAACTTTCTCAATCCCAGGTGTTCTAATAACATACTCCATATAGTATCCATCTTCATGCATAGGAAGCTGATTTTTATTATTGAAAAATGTACTTCCATCACGGTTATGTGGATCAGCTATCCCTTTTGCTATTCTATCAAGCGTCGGTTGAATATCAATTGTCGAAGGGAGTTTCACACCTGTTTGAGGATCAACATAATTGATGCCAGAAATTTTCGTACCCGCAACTGATGGCGTTTTGCCAACAGACTTAATTCCCCCGGCCAGAACTCCTACCCCGACACCGAGGCCGAGATCAAGAAAGATTATGTGGCTTTGAGCAATGGAGAGGCCGGGTCTTACGAGTCCGGCCTCTCCATTGCGTCCCTGTTACCATATGAAACCGTTAGAGTTATTTCTTTAAGCCGAGGTTTTCACAAAAAACTTTAAACCATTCTTGTGGCTCATCAGTATAAAGAATTTTCATAATTTTTTCTCTATCTTCAACTGAAAAAATAGGGAAAAATCTATGTTTATTGGAATGCTTTTTCCATACTAACGCTGCAGACATGAGGCATAATAAATAGTTATAAAGTACTGAATTGTTCATATTTATAGCTTCATGCATTATAACAATATTTCTTTTTTTTTCATTATCGAATCCACAAAGTGCATCTTTCAGAGCATCCCAATTCCAACCAAAAACACAAAATTTAAATTGATTATCGAGCGCATAGAATAACTCATCAGTCGTTTTTACATCCTTTTCTATAAAACAAAATGCAATTGATGAATATGATAATTTTTTGGGGTGTTGTACGAAATAAAAAAGATTCTCCATTTTCATATATATCTCACTTTACCTTAATGAAGTTAATGTAATGATCTGGTGTATAGTAGACTTCTCCATTTTTACCAAGGACAAGTCTCTGAGGGCCAGCGTTTCCAACTCCAGGAGTTCTTATGACGTATTCTGTATAATATCCGGCACCTTGCACAGGGAGCTTAGACTTGTTATTGAAAAAAGTGACTCCATCATTGCTATGTGGATCAGCTATCCCTTTTGCTATTCTATCAAGCGTCGGTTGAATATCAATTGTCGAAGGGAGTTTCACACCTGTTTGAGGATCAACATAATTGATGCCAGAAATTTTCGTACCCGCAACTGATGGCGTTTTGCCAACAGACTTAATCCCCCCGGCCAGAACTCCTACCCCGACACCGAGGCCGAGATCAAGAAAGAGTTGCGTGGCTTTGATCTCTGTCGCCAAGCCTTCCGGGGTTGTTTCTCTTTGGGCGCTCTGCGACCCGCCATGGAACTTGTCGACTATAAGATATGAAGCCAGTTCCTGGGTCGCAGCCCCCATCAGCTCGCCACCAACCACATTTTTGATGATGCTTATCGGGCCCGCGCATATCGCCTGTAGCCCCATGAGGGCAACGGAAACTGTATCTTTATATGGAATAGTTTCTAAGTACTCGTAAACTTGCACCATCTGTCTAACCAAATATGACGCATCACTGGGGGGTATGTTAACCGTCCAGACTCCATTTTCTCCTTTCTGGACCTGTCCTGGAACAGAATTAGAGCCTTCTGGGGGTACAGATCCGAGGCCCGTGATAAGCCTTTGAAACTCCGGGTCACTCATTAACTGCTCTACCTGTTCGGACGACGCGCCGCTGCGGAGCATGGCCTGCATTGCATCCAGGCCCGCCTGACCAAGGCCTTTGGCGTTCTCGGGCAAGGCGGCGGTAATGGCTTTCCATTCCCTGACGATCTGCTGGAGGTTTTCCCCCAAGTTTTCGACGCCTTCTATGGTTCCTGCAAAGCCGCTCGCCAGTTCTTTGATCGACGTGCTGTCCACATAGACCGTGACGCTGACTTTTTCGTTTTTAGTCAGTTCCTGGGCCTTGGCGATATCTCTGTTCAGGCCCTCCAATCCCTGGGCGGGATCAGAGCGGATAATCACCGTCCCTTGGCCCACCGTGGCGCGGTTGATCTGCTCCTGATCCGTTTTGCCGTAGTCTCCCGAAAGAGAAGCGTTCTCCAACTGGCCACCGAGGCCGATATTGGCGGAGATATTTTCCTGCTTGTTTTTATCCTGAATATCGGAATATGTCAGGCTGCCGGTGTTCAACGTCAGATTGCCGTTGTCCGCCGCGATGACCGCGCCCTTGATGTCCGTATTTTTTTCAGTGTAGATATCCAGGTCTTCTTTGGCCGTAATGCTGGTCTGGCCGTTGACCCAGGCCATGGAACCGCTGCTGGTGCCGCCGCCGATGTTCAATCCGGAGCCGTTGCTTCCGGTCACCGGTATTCCCATGATTTTGTCGGGTACAAGACCCGTAGCGTCAAAGCCGATGCTGCCGCCCAGGGACCAGGAGTTGCCGGAGCTCTGGGCCGTGTCTTGCAGACTGTGCACATTCAGATCGCGGCCCACAGCCATATCCACCGTGTTGCCCTGCACCTGCGCACCCTTGATGTTGGTGTCGCGTCCGGAAGTGGTTTCCAGATGATTGCCCGCCGCTACCAGGGCATTGGTGTAGCTTGTGCCGCTGCTCTTGCCCTGGCTGCCGGACGCGGAGGCGGACACGCTGCCGGAAACGGCCATGCCGCTGGAGCCGAAGCCCACGCTCACGTTCACGCCGCCCGAGGCGGATGAGGCGGATTGCTTGCTGTCGTAGGTATTGGTGGCTGCGACGATGTTCAGGTCATGGCCAGCCCCCAAGGCCATGTCATGACCGGCCTGCACACGGCCGCCTTCAATAGTGATGTCCCGCCCGCTGACGGCCTCAAGGTCGCGCCCGGCCAGCAGCGTGGAGGGGGAAGCCGTGCTTGAGGATGAGGAAGATTTTTGCCGGGACGTGGAACCGCCGACAGACAATGACGCGCTGACCACCTGAAAGATGGAATTATAGACGCTGGTGACGGCTTTCAGCCCGGCGCTGGCGGCGGTGACGCCCTGATATCCCAGACCGCCCTGACCGCTTCCCATGGCTTGCGGCAGATCGGCCACAGCCTGCACGGCGGAAGAAACATTCTGCTGCAAGGAAAGCGTGATTCCGGCCTGCACATCCTTCCGCCAGGCCGATGCGCTCTGGGAATCCTGACCGGCAAGCATGTTCCAGTCGCGCCCGGTGTTCAGGTTCACATCACGTGCGGCTTCCATGTGCGACGCTATCTGGTTGATGTCGCGCCCGGCCGTTATGGAGATATCGTTGCCTGCCTGTACCAGGCTGCCCGCATTCTGGGCCGCGTTCTGTTTGCTGCCCTTGGCCGTGCTCTGGTAGCCGAGACTGAGACTGGCCCCGCTGGAACTCAGCGCCGCGCCTATGCCGACTTCACTCTTTTTGCTGGACTCAAACGCATATGACGTATCATTGCCGGGAAGCAGGTTGACGTCGCGCCCGGATTGTATCTGGACGTTGTTGCCGGCGGAAATCAACGATCCCACGGAGGTAACGTCATGTTGGGCCGACATTGTGATATCTTCTCCCGCCATAATGGCGGAACCAATATTTTTACTGACGCCATCGCCTTTTTGCTTTTGTTTGCTGCTGGCAAATGAAATTCCCGAGCTGCCGCCGAAAATCCCTGCCCGGGATGAGCTGGATTTATAGTATGACGATTGCGTGTTCTGCGCGGCATCAAGAAGGATATTCCCCTTTTCAGCGTTCAGTTGCACATTCCGCGAGGCAAAAATATTGCTCGCTGTGGCAGTAATATCGTTACCGGCAGAAATTTTTACATTTTCTCCGCTCAAGGTGGACCCGACCTGGGTAACAGAGGATTTTTCCTCCCTTTTGGAAGAGGAACTGAGGCCCAGCGCGCCCACGGTGGACTTGGTGTGGCTGAAATAGGAACTGTTCTGTGCCGAGGCCACGTTGACGTTGCCGCTGGCGGCCACGGTAAGGTCCTTGCCGCTGGCCAGGTTGGAGCCCACCACCGAGGCATGGCCGGTTGACGCGGGCGCGCCGGAGGCAGCGGACGCGCCCGGCGTCAAACCGGTGACCCCGGCCAGCAGGCTGAGATTGCCGCCGGAGGCCACTGTGGAGGATTTGGAGGTGCGGTAGTCCTGGGTATAGGTGGACTTGGAGCTGGAGGAGAACAGGCCGCCCTTGCCGGACTCGGCCTTGACAAAGGAGCTGAACGTATCCTGCACGGCCACCACGGACAGATCGCCGCCCGCCGCGAGTTGGGCGTCGCCGCCCGCGCCCACCTGGGAACCGGCCACGGTCATGTCCCGCCCGGCGGTCATGTTCAGGTTGCCGCCCGCCGCCACAGTGGAGCCGGTGTGGGTGACGCGGTGCTCCCAACTGCGCGAGCCGCCGTCAAGGTGAAATTCCTCGGTGACGGTGCCCACAGTCATGTCCCGCCCGGCGGCCAGGGTCACGTCGCCGCCCGCGCTGAGCGTGGAGCCCCGGATGGCCAGGTCGTTGCCCGCCACGGCCGTCACAGTGCCCGTGGCCTCGATGCGGCCTTGGGCCAGCACATGCTGGTGGGCGGCATTGCCCGCGTCGGGGCGGGTCAGGGTTTGCGAGACAATGTCGCCCCCGGCCTTCAGGCTGATGTCCCCGCCCTGGATGAAGCCGCTGTTGTTGGCAATGTCGTTCAGGGCCGTGAGGTTCAGGCTGCCGCCGCGCAGCAGGCCGCCGGTGTTTTCGATACTGACCGAGGCCAGGTTCACATTTTCGCCGTTGATGCGGCCTTCGTTCAGAATGCCTTTACCGGCATTGATGTAGACGTTTTTGGCCTGCACGCCGCCGCCGGGCGCGATGTCCTGCTGGGTGGCCGAGGCCAGGTAGAGGTGGGGCACAAGCACCTTCCGGCCCATGTGCTCTTCTTCTTCCAGCCAGATGATGTCCTGGGTCAGGGCCGCCACCTGGGTCGGCGTGAGGGCCACGCCGACGCTGAGATCAAGCCCCTGGGCCTGGGCCGCCGCCGCGTCCATGAGCCCGCGCATCTGGTCCGCGTCCGAACTGTAGCCGTTGAGGAAGCGCTGGCCCGTGGCGGCCAGAATCTGCTGCTGCACAAGACGCGTTTCATAAAAGGCGTCGCCCAGCAGGACCACCTGCTGGCGGTCCTGGTCCAGGCCGATGCGGCTCAGGAAATAATCCGAACCGTAAAAAAGGCCCATATTCGTGAACATGGGGTTGGTTTCAATGAGGTAACGATGGCCCGGCGACGTGGACGGGCGGAACATGGGACTGCCCGCAAAAGGATAGCCCGCGCTCTCCGAACTGCCGTTGGGCAGCGAAATGCCCTGGCGGTCGCTGTAATTGTTGAAGGTATCCGCAACGTCCATATACAACCCGGACTTGGCGGAAAGCACGACGGGGGAACGCCCGATCTCTTCGTAGGTTTCATTGTAGGACCGGAAATATTCGCCGGTGAAGTCATCATCGGAGTCCCAGCCCTTCATGGTTTCCCTGACCGTGCGCGTCCGTTGCAGCACGGCGTCCTTGTTGTCGACGTTGGTCGCCTTGACGGCGAGATTATTTCCGGCGGCAATGGTGCTGTAGTGGTTTTCAAGCAGGTCCGCGCTGATGAGAATGTCTCCGCCCGCAAGCATCTGGGCGGACGGCGAATCCTTCAGGATGTAGTCTTCATAGACGTTGACGTAATACCACAGTTGCCTTCTGTCGCAACCGTGACCGAGCAACGGCTTGTTGCATTCATACCATTCGTTGTATGAAATGTGCCTGCCTCGTTCCGCCACTTCAAATTCACGTTTTTTGTTTTCCACGGTTTTTGCGCTGATGGAAAGCTCGTTCCCGGCGGAGATCGTGCCCGAGAGATTGCGCACGGCGTTCTCTCCCTTGCCGTCGGCGTCGGCGATCAGAATGTCGCGCCCGGCGTAAATTTCGCCGCCGTCGTTGAGCAGCAGGCCGGATGTGTACAGGCGCTGGTCCCGCGCCGCGTACAGGACGCCGCTCATATTGCTCAGGCTTTCGCCGGAATATTCAAGGTCCTGCCCGGCCGCCAGAAACGCGCCGTTCAGGGTTACATCCGTGCCGCGCAGGGTCAGGTCATTGCCGGAAGAAAGGCTGCTTTGAACGTCAAAGAGGGCTTTTCCCACATCCAGAAGCAAGTCGGAACCGGCGCTCAAGCTTGCGTCGTTCAGCTCCGCTTGGGCCACCCGAAAGGCCAGATCCGTGACGGCTTCCGCCTTGGATTTTTCCGTCAGTTTCACGTGCTCCAGGTCCAGCCCCACGCGTCCGCCCTGTACCAGGGTGTTCAGAAGGGCGAGCTCCCCGCCGGAGAGCACGACGTCGCCCCGGCCCGCAATGGTTGAAGAGGCGGCATTGGCCGTGGCGGCCGCGATGGTGATCGATCCGCCGGACAGGACTTTGGCCCGCTTTGCCTCCACTGTGCCGGCGGCGATAGTTGTGTTGCCGTCTTTTGTCAGGCCGCCGGAACTGTCCACCCCGGACGCCGCCTGCGCGTCTTCGCCGAGAACCAGGGTATTGGCTTTGATCGACAGATTGCCGCCCGCATAAAGTCCGGAGGATTTTTCCGGTTCCGGCTCGGGCGTCGGGCCTGTCAGGCCCGACGCCGGTGCGGAAGCCGCACCGGCGGTTACGCTTCCGGCCTGTTTTTTGGCCTTGCGGGCTTCATATTGCGGTTCAAACACGCCCTTTTCCAGACGCAGGTTGTCAGCCGTCACCGTCAGGTCGCGCGCCGCCGTGACGGCGGCTCCGGTCAGTTCGATATCCCCCTTGCCGGCCAGCACCGCGTCGCCGCCCGAGACGGCCTCGCGCAGGCGCAGCTTGCCGTCGGCGGTGATCACCATCTGGTCCGCGCTCTGCACCGTGCCTTCCAGGTTCACGCCCACGCCCTTTTCCGTGGCGATAAGGGTGATGCGGTTGGCGTACATACCGCCCAGGGCCGAGGAGTCAATGCCCACTTCCGGTTTTTCCTCGGCGGCGGGATTGCCGGGATCAGCCGGGGCAGGGGAGGGATCGGCCAGGGGCGTCACCGTGCCGTCGGCGGCCACGCTGTTTTTGCCCGTGACCACGGCCAGGCTGCTGGCGCGCACCTGGGCCTCCACATGGGCCGTGCGCGCCAGCAGGGTAAAGGCGTCCGTGTTGTCGGCGTTGATGCCCGCGCCTTCAATGCGGATGTCGCCCTGGCGCACCTCATAGCCGCGCAACGCGCCGCCGGGGTCCACCTCCGGCTTGCCCGTGGTGATGGTGGCGCGCGGCACGTTGATGAAGCCGCCGCCGTTGACCGTCACGCCGTTGGGATTGGCCAGAATCACGTCCGCCGCCCGGCCGTTGACTTCGATATAGCCTTCAATGCGCGAGCGGTTGGCGCTGGTCACCTCATTGAGGATGGTGCGCGCCTCGGCCCCACGGTTGCCGTGGAAGTTGGGATTGCCCGCCACAATGCCGCCGAGCTGCGAATTGGCGGCCCCGCTGCATCCGGCAGGCGAGAGAAATAAAAAAAGACACAGCATGCGGCCATTTGTTTTACGGCGGCGCTGCGGGGCGGAAAAATCCGAAAAAGAGGGGAGGGCCGGGCTAGCTCTTCAGATGGCTCTGGGGCGTCATGCGCTCCTTGGACAGAGAGGCCAGATCGTTTTCCTGGGCCAGGTTGCGGTTCCAGGCGCGGATGGCCGCTCCCTGGGAAACCGACCACTGCTGCGAAGTCTGGCCGCAGGCGCAGACCACGCGCCAGACTTCCTGCCGACGGCCCGGCGGCAACATGGATTCCAGATGGGCATTGGTGCCCCCGCAGGCGAGGCAGGGACGGATAGTATGCGGATCAAGCTCTTTCATGCCGGAACGATAGCAGTTTTGCCCCGGCTCCACAAGGGCGCATTCCCGCCTCGGGGCGCCGCGTGCTGACGCTTTGCTGACGCCTGCCGGAGCAGAGTATTTTCGCGGGCGGCAACGGATGTTGCCGAGAAGCAAGCCCGCAATGCAGGAGGAAACTATGCGTTATTTACTTTTCCTGGCGCTGGCGGTCATGCTGGCGGTTCCCGTATACGCGGCTGAAACGGCGGCCCCGGCCCTGCCCGGCGGCGGCTTTCAGGGCCCCGGCGGGACCGTGAGCACAGACACTGTTGCCAAGGCCCTGGTTGCTCCCAACAAAACTCCGGTGGTGCTGACCGGACATGTTGTGGAACGCGTGGCCGGCAAGGACGACAAATACCTGTTTCAGGACGAAAGCGGCAAAATCATGGTGGAGATCGACCACAAGGTTTTCGCCGGGCGGGACATCACTCCCGAGAGCAACGTGCGTCTGTTCGGCAAGCTGAAGAAGTATCCTAAAAAGCCGCTGCGGGTGGACGTGAAGGTGCTGCAGCTGTTGCAGTAGGCTCTCGTCTCGCCTCAATCCACTTTAAACATATACGGTAAAATCCGGAGGACAAAATGCGTTATCTGCTTACTTTCGTCATGCTGGCCGTGCTGGCCGTCCCCGCTTATGCGGCATTTGAAGGTCCCAATTCCGGCGGCCAGAGCATGGGCGGCTTCCAGGGCCCCACCGGCGGCGTGCAGGCTGATACGGTGAAAAAGGCTCAAAGTTCCTGGGACGACGCGCCCGTGGTGCTTGTCGGCAACATTGTGGAGCGCCTGGCCGGCAGCGACGACAAATATCTGTTCAAGGACGCCACGGGCCAGATCATCGTGGATATCGACCACGAGACTTTCGCGGGCCGCACCGTGACCCCGCAGACCAAGGTGCGTCTTTCCGGCAAGGTGGACAAGGATATGATGGAACCCATCAAGATTGATGTGAAGGTTCTGGAAATCCTGAAGTAAAGCATTTCAACTTTGAAATTGGCATAACTTCAAAGTGAATCTGCTCTAGAGCAAAGTAAATCTGCTCTAAAAGAACGGCGGAACGCGGGGCGGGCTTATCCCGCCCCGGCTTTGCCCGGAGTATGCCCATGCGTGTATTGGCATTGCTGCTTTTCTTCCTGTGCGTTGCCGTTCCTGTGCGCGCCGCCGGTTTTGAGGGGCCGGGCGTCTCGCCCACGGTGACCCGGGCCGCGGATGTGCTGGACGCCCAGGACGATGCCCCCTGCGTGCTGGAAGGGCATATTTTGGAAAAAATCCCCTTCCGCAAAAACAGGTACCTGTTCGGTGACGGAAGCGGCCGCGTGGTGGTGGAGATCGAGAATGACATTTTCGGCCACCTCACGATCACGCCGCACGACCGGGTGCGTCTTATGGGCCATGTGAATTGGAGCCGCAAGCGCTCCAATGAAGTGGAAGTGGACGCCCTGGCCCTCATCGACTAAACTGACGGTCCGGAGCGGATTAACTTTGAAAAGTTACCTTGCTCTAACTTCGCCGCAGGTGCGTCATGCCCGTCTCCCTTCTGCTCATTGAAGACAATGAGGACATCCTGGCCAATCTCTATGCCTACCTGGAACCCCTGGGCTATGAGCTGGATTGCGCCCGTCACGGCCGGACCGGCCTGAGCATGGCCCTGGAAGGGCGTTTTGACTGCATTGTGCTGGACGTCATGCTGCCCGGACTGGACGGCGTGAGCCTGTGCCGGAATCTGCGCGAGGAACACCATTCCGCTGTGCCCGTGCTGATGCTCACGGCCCGCGACACCGTGGCCGACCGGGTACGCGGCCTGGAGGCCGGGGCCGATGATTATCTGGTCAAGCCTTTTGCCCTCAAGGAACTTGAGGCCCGCATCCGGGCCCTGCTGCGGCGGGGCCGTCTGAACGCCGTGGGTGGCGGTCCGGCGGCGGAAGCGGGCGTCTGGACCTTTGCCGATCTCAGTCTGAACAATGCCGAGCACCGGGCCGTGCGCCAGGGCCGTGAACTGCGCCTGAGCCCTTCGGGCTTCCGCATCCTGGCCGAACTGATCCGCGCGGCCCCGGCGCTGGTCCGGCGCGAGACCCTGGAACACCTGCTCTGGGGCGACGAAGCGCCGGAAGGCAGCGCGTTGCGCACCCATATCCATGAGCTGCGGCGCGAGCTGGACAAGCCCTTTGCCGTGCCCCTGCTGCAAACCGTGCCGCATGTGGGCTACCGCCTGAGTCTCGCCGGGGAGACTCAGGCGTGAGGCAGGGGGCCAGCATCCGCCAGCGCATGCTGGCGGCCTTTGTGCTGCTGGCGCTGGGCATGGGCCTGACCCTGGGCCTGGTGGGCCTGTTTTCCTATGACCGGCTGGGTGCGTATCTGGTGAGCTGGCATGCCCGGCCCGTCATGGAGGCGCTTATCGAAGCCGAACGGCGCGCCTGGGAAGCCGAGGACCGGGGCCGCCGCAATCTCTATTACGGCGAGGATCTGGCAGCGGCCATGCACTGGCGTTTTCTGGTGGGCAAGCAGATTCCCCCGGCCTGGGAGGAATTGCCCGACGGCCTGCATTTCTTCAAACAGATGGAGGAATTTGTTCTCCTGGTCCGGCGCAACGGCGTGGTCTACGCCCTGAGCGGCCGGACCGGCGCGTTCCAGGCCCTGAAGGCCCGTCTGGGCGGGCTGCTGCTGCTCTGCGCAGCCGCCGGGCTGGCCGTGGCCGTGCTGCTGGCCGTGCTGCTTTCCCGCAGGCTCACCCGTCCGCTCAGTCGCCTGACCGGCGCGGTGGAGAGCCGCGATCCTCGGGACCCCGCCGCGGTCACGCCCGTGCCGCCGGATATCCTGGGGCTGGAGGACGAGGTGGGCGTGCTGGCCCGCGCTCTGGCCGCGCGGGAGGCGGATTTACAGCGTTTCGTGCGGCGGGAGAGTTTTTTCACCGGCGACGTAAGCCATGAACTGCGCACGCCGCTCACGGTCATGCAGGGCGGTCTGGAAATTCTGGAACTGCGCCTGGCGGCTCTGTCCGAGACATCCGGCAACGCGGAACTCATGGCCGTGGTGGAGCGGCTTTCGCGCACCACGGCGCGCATGTCCGCCACGGTGCGCACGCTCTTGCTGCTGGCCCGGCGGCCCGAAGATATTGAACGCGGGCCCCTGGATCTCAGCGGGCAGATGCGGGGCCTGATCCGGGGGGGCGAGCGCGGCGGGCTGCTGCGTTTGGCCGGGCCGGAGGCGAACGGGCCGGGAAAAGGCGGGGGCGAGCGGGGTGCCGCGTCCCTGCCTGTGGACGGTGGTCCGGCGTTGCTTTTCGCGGATGTGGCGGACGGCGTCCAGGCCGTGGGCCAGAAGGAACTGGCGGCCATTGTGTTCAAGAATTTGCTGGACAATGCTTGTCGCTATACGGAAAATGGCCGCGTTTATCTGCGTTTGACGCCGGAAATGCTGGAGGTCCGCAACAGCGGGCGCATTCCCGGAGATCTGGATATTTTCGCGCGCGGCGTGCGCGGCCCGCAAGCGAACTGTGCCGGTGATCCGGCTCGGTCCGGGCACGAACGCGCCGCCGGTTCGGCGGGCAGCGGCCTAGGGCTCTCCCTGGCGTTGCGGGCCTGCGAGCATCTGGGCTGGCGGCTGGAACGGGACAGGGTCGCGCCAAGGGAAGAAAGCGTGTTTCGTGTGTTTTTTCCGCCGTTGCGCGCTGAAGAAGGAGACAGAGAGTGAAGGCATGGGCTCAACGCACTACGGGCCGCCGTCGCATATACATCTGGCTGGCGCTGGCCCTGGCGGCCGCGCTGATCGTCTGGCGTCTGTTTTTCGCGGGCGGCGGCGCCCGGCCCGGCATGAGCATGGACGCGCCCCCGGTGCGCGTGGCCACGGCTCTGGCCCAGAACGTGCCGCATTTTCTCAACGGTCTGGGCACGGTGATCCCTTCCAGTGACGTGCTGGTCAAAAGCCGGGTGGACGGGCAACTGGTCCGCCTGCACTTTCAGGAAGGGCAGCGCGTGAAGGCCGGGGATTTGCTGGCGGAAATCGACCCCCGGCCCTTCCAGGCCGCGCTGGACGAGGCCCAGGGCAATCTTGCCAAGGACCAGGCCCAGCTGGACAACGCCCGCCGCGACCTGGCGCGCTATGCCAAGCTGGCCAAGGGCGACTTTATCGCGGCCCAGCAGTATGAGACCCAGCGCGCCCTGGTGCGCCAGTATGAAGGCACGGTGGAGGCGGACAAGGCCGCGGTGGACTCGGCCCGCCTGCAACTGGACTACAGCCGGATCACCGCGCCCGTGGGCGGGCGGCTGGGCCTGCGCAACGTGGACGAGGGCAATCAGATCAAGAGTTCGGACAGCGACGGCCTGGTGCGCATCACCGAGGTCAGCCCCTGCGACGTGCTGTTCACGCTGCCCGAGAGCCAGGTGCCCCTGGTGGCGCGGGCCCTGCGCGAGCGTGAGGAAAATCCCTCTCTGCCGCCCCTGCCCGTGCAGGCCTGGGACAGGGAGCAGAAGCATCTGCTGGCCGTGGGCAGCCTGCTGTCCCTGGATAACCAGATCGACGCGGCCACGGGCACGGTCAAGCTCAAGGCCCGTTTTCCCAATCAGGACGGCGCGCTCTATCCCAACCAGTTCGTCAATGCCCGGCTGATGGTCCGGATGCTCAAGGACGCCGTGACCATTCCGGCTTCGGCGGTGCAATTGGGCTCGCGCGGCTCGTATGTCTATGTGGTGAGCAAGGACGACAAGGGCGACGAAATCGCCCATGTGCGCGAGGTGACGCCGGGCATCAGCACGGACCGGCTCACGGTCATCGACAAGGGCCTGAAGGCCGGGGAAGTGGTGGTGGTGGACGGCCTGGACCGCCTGCGCGACGGCATCACGGTCAAGGTGGCGGCGACCGTGGAGACGCCGAAGGCGGAAGCCGTGGAGTAGTCTCCGGCTGCCGCTGATCAGTTTTTAGGGGGTTGTCATACGGGTGACGTTTTGTGTGCCCTGTGCCCGAAGGGCAAAGAAAATATTGTCCGAGTGACAAGCCCCGTTCCCCTTGGGGACGTGGCAAGGTGTCTATACCATGAACCTCTCCCGCATCTTCATTCTCCGTCCCATCGCCACCTCCCTGTTGATGGTGGCCCTGCTGCTCTCGGGCCTGCTGGCCTACCGTTCCCTGCCGGTGGCGGCCCTGCCGCAGATCGACTACCCCACCATTCAGGTGCAGACCCTCTATCCCGGCGCGTCGCCGGACGTCATCGCGGCGGTGGTCACGGCCCCGCTGGAACGCCAGTTCGGGATCATGCCCGGCCTGGTGCAGATGAGTTCCCTGTCCTCGGCCGGGGCCTCGGTCATCACCCTGCAATTCGACCTTTCCATCGCCCTGGACGTGGCCGAGCAGGAAGTGCAGGCGGCCATCAACGCGGCGGACAACCTGCTGCCCAACGACTTGCCCAATCCGCCGGTCTACAACAAGGTCAATCCGGCGGACCCGCCCATCGTCACCCTGGCCGTGACCAGCGACGCCATGCCCCTGACCCGCCTGGAAGACCTGGTGGACACCCGGCTGGCCCAGAAGATTTCGCAACTGCCCGGCGTGGGCCTGGTCACGCTGTCCGGCGGCCAGCGCCCGGCCGTGCGCGTGCGGGTCAATCCCAAGGCCCTGGCCGGGGCGGGCCTGACCCTGGCCGACGTGCGCTCGGCCATTGCCTCGGCCAACGTCAACGACGCCAAGGGCAGTTTTGACGGGCCGGAGCGGGCCAGCACCATTGACGCCAACGACCAGCTCTCCTCGGCGCAGGAATATGCCCGGACCATCATCGGTTACAAGGACGGCGCGCCGCTGCGCCTCAAGGATGTGGCCGACGTGCTGGAAGGCGCGGAAAACGCGCGCCTGGCCGCCTATGTGGCCTCGGCGGGCGCGGACGGCAAAGACGCCTTTCGCCCGGCCATAGTGCTCTCGGTGCAGCGCCAGCCCGGAGCCAACGTCATCAACGTGGCCGACAGCGTGACCCGCCTGCTGCCCGTGCTGCAACAGACCCTGCCCGGCAATGTGGAAGTGCGCGTGGTTACGGACCGCACCACCACCATCCGCGCCACGGTGCACGACGTGCAGCTGGAACTGCTCCTGGCCGTGGCCCTGGTCATCTGGGTCATCTGGCTCTTCCTGCGCAATGTGGAGGCCACCATCATCCCGGCCTTGGCCGTGCCGCTTTCCCTGGTGGGTTCGCTGGGCGTCATGTATCTGGCCGGATTTTCCCTGAACAATCTCACTCTCATGGCCCTGGTCATCGCCACCGGCTTTGTGGTGGACGATGCCATTGTGGTCATTGAAAACATTTCCCGCTACCTGGAGCAGGGCGAGCGGCCCCTGCAGGCCGCGCTCAAGGGCGCGGGCCAGATCGGCTTCACCATCATTTCCCTGACCATCTCCCTGGTGGCCGTGCTCATTCCGCTGTTGTTCATGGGCGACGTGGCCGGGCGGCTGTTCCGCGAATTCGCCGTGACCCTGGCCGTGACCATATTGATCTCGGCGGTGATCTCCCTCACGCTCACGCCCATGCTCTGCGCGGTCATGCTCCGGCCCGAGCGCCACGCCGGGGAAAAGGAAGAGGGCCGTTTCTTCAGCCGCCTGCTTCTCTGGTACGAGCACAGGCTGGACTGGGTCTTCGCTCATCAGCGCCTGACCCTGGGCGTGGCCCTGGGCACCCTGGCGCTCACGGTCGTGCTGTACATCGTGGTGCCCAAGGGCTTCTTCCCGGTGCAGGACACGGGCGTGATCCAGGGCATTGCCGAGGCTCCGCAGGACACGTCCTTCACGGCCATGGCCGAGCGCCAGCGCCAACTGGCGGATCTGATCCTGCAGGACCCGGCCGTGGAAAGCGTGGTTTTTTTCGTGGGCGTGGACGGCATCAACCAGAGCCTGGGCACTTCGCGCCTGACCGTGGAACTCAAGCCCCTGTCCGAACGCGACGCCCGCGCCCCGGCCATTGCCAAGCGCCTCATGGAGCGGGCCGCGAGCCTGCCGGGGCTGACCCTCTACATGCAGCCCGTGCAGGATCTGACCATTGAGGATCGCGTCTCGCGCACCCAGTACCAGTTCACTGTTGAAGCCCTGAGCCGCGAGCAGTTGCAGGAATGGGTGCCGCGCGTGGTGCGGGCATTGTCCGAGCGGCCCGAACTGGAACACGTGACCAGCGACCTCCAGAAGCCGGGGCGCATGGCCTGGCTGAACATCAACCGCGACGCGGCCGGGCGGCTGGGCATCAGCATGTCGGACATCGACAACGCCCTGTACGACGCTCTGGGCCAGCGCCTGATTTCCACCATCTTCACCCAGACCAACCAGTACAAGGTGGTGCTGGAAGTGGCCCCGCGCTTCCGTCTGGGCCCGGCCGCCATTGAGAATATCCATGTGCGCGGCTCCACGGGCGATCCCGTGCCCCTGACCAGCATCGCCACTCTGGAGGAACGCCCGGCCCAGCTTTCCGTGGCGCGCCAGGGTCAGTTCCCGGTGGCCACCATCTCCTTCAACGTGGCCCATGACTCCTCGCTGGGCGCGGCCGTGAACGCGGTTCTGGCCGTGGAAAAGGAGCTGGGCCTGCCCCCGGCCCTGCGCACCCAGTTCCAGGGCGCGGCCCAGGCCTTTTTGTCCTCCACGGACAACCAGATCTGGCTGATCCTGGCGGCCATCGTGACCATGTATATAGTGCTGGGCGTGCTCTATGAGAGCTACATCCACCCGGTGACCATCCTTTCCACCCTGCCCTCGGCCGGAGTAGGGGCCCTGCTGGCCCTGATGCTGGCGGACATGGAACTGGGCGTGGTGGGCGTTATCGGCATTATCCTGCTCATCGGCATCGTCAAGAAAAACGCCATCATGATGATCGACTTCGCCCTGGAGGCCGAGCGCAAGGAGGGCAAGCCGCCTCTGGCGGCCATCCGCCAGGCCTGCCTGCTGCGCCTGCGGCCCATTCTGATGACCACCATGGCCGCCCTGCTGGGGGCCCTGCCCCTGATGATCGGCTGGGGCATGGGCGCGGAGCTGCGGCGCCCCCTGGGCGTGACCATGGTGGGCGGCCTGGTCGTCAGCCAGGTGCTGACCCTGTTCACCACGCCGGTGATCTATCTCTGGTTCGACCGTATGAGCCTGCGCCTGCGCCATACATCCACGCGCGGCACGGAGTCCTCGGAGTCCACGGATTCCAGGGAATCGGGAACAGGGGACACGCGGGCGGAGGAGGGCGCATGAGCGCGTCCGGCAAGCCCGGCGCTTCGGACAAAGGCGGCGGGACGGGCACGGAAAGGCGCCGCCGTTTCGGGCCGGAATTCATTCCCCTGAATATTTCCGCGCCCTTTATCCGGCGGCCCGTGGCCACCACACTGCTGACCATCGCCATTGCCCTGGCCGGTATGGTGGCCTTCGGCCTGCTGCCCGTGGCCCCGCTGCCGGAAGTGGACTTTCCCGTGGTGGTGGTGCGCGCGCGCATGCCCGGCGCCAGCCCGGAAACCATGGCCGCCACCGTGGCCACGCCGCTGGAGCGGGCCCTGGGGCGCATCGCCGGGGTCACGGAAATGACCTCCTCCAGCAGCCTGGGTTCCAGCAATGTGATTTTGCAATTTGATCTGGACCGGGATATCGACGGCGCGGCCCGAGACGTGCAGGGGGCCATCAACGCGGCCCGCTCCACCCTGCCGACCATGCCGTCCAACCCATCCTACCGCAAGGTCAATCCCTCGGGCGCGCCGATCATGATTTTGTCCATCACCTCGGACGTGCTGACCCGCGCCCAGTTGTACGACGCGGCTTCCACGGTGCTGGCCCAGAAAATTTCGCAGATTCCCGGCGTGGGCGAAGTGACCGTGGGCGGCGGGGCCCTGCCCGCCGTGCGGGTGGAGGCCATCCCCGACGCCCTGAACCGCGCGGGCGTGAGCATGGAGGACGTGCGCAAATCCCTGGCCGCGGCCAATGCCTTTCTGCCCAAGGGCATGTTGGAAAACGGAGAAAATTTCTGGCTGGTGGGGGCCAACGACCAGTTGCAGAAGGCCGAGGACTACAAACCGCTGATTGTGGCCCAGAAGGACGGCAAAACCATCCGGCTCTCGGACGTGGCGCGCGTAGAAGATTCCTCCCAGGACGTGCGCAACATGGCCGTGGCCAACGGCAAACCGGCCATCCTGCTGATCGTCTTTCGCTCGCCCGGAGCCAACATCATTGAGACTGTGGACCGGGTCAAGGCCATGATCCCGCAACTGCGCTCCTGGCTGCCGGAAAGCGCGGATCTGGAACTGCGCATGGACCGTTCCCTGACCATCCGGGCCTCTTTGCGCGAAGTGGAAAAAAGCCTCATGCTGGCCATGGGCCTGGTGGTGCTGGTGACCTTTCTGTTCCTGCGCAACGCCAGGGCCACCAGCATTCCGGCCGTGGCCGCGCCGGTTTCGCTTATCGCCACTTTCGGGGTCATGTACCTCTGCGGCTACAGTTTGGACAACCTCTCGCTCATGGCGCTCACCGTGTCCACGGGTTTTGTGGTGGACGACGCCATCGTGGTGCTGGAAAACATCGTCCGCCGTCTGGAAATGGGCGAAAGCCCCCTGCGCGCGGCCCTGCGCGGCGCGCGCGAAGTGGGTTTCACCGTGGTGTCCATTTCTATTTCCCTGGTGGCGGTGTTCACGCCCATTCTGTTCATGGGCGGCATTGTGGGCCGTCTGTTCCGCGAGTTTTCCGTGGTGCTCACCACGGCGGTGCTGGTCTCCATGCTGGTTTCCCTGACCACCACGCCCATGATGTGCGCCAAGCTGCTGCGGCCTTTTGACGCGGATCTGGCCCGGCGCAAGGAGCGCCTGCTGCAAGCCCGGGGCGGCTTTCTGAAACCGCTGCGGCAGTGGTGTACCCGCGTTGGGCAGGCCTGGGGGGCCATGCTGGCGGGCATGCAGCGCGGCTACGCGGCCAGCCTGGCCGTGGTGCTGCGCCATCCGCGCCTGACCATGCTTTCCCTGCTTCTGATCATTGCCGGAAATGTCTGGCTGTATATTATAGTGCCCAAGGGCTTTTTCCCCCAGCAGGACACGGGCGTGATCATGGGCGGCATCCGGGCGGACCAGAGCGCTTCCTTTCAGGCCATGCAGACCAAGCTGGCGAAGCTGGTGGACGTGATCCGCGCGGACCCGGCCGTGGAACAGGTTTCGGCCCATATTTCCGGCGGGCGCGGCGGGGGCGGGGTGTTCATCTCGCTCAAGCCTCTGGAAGAGCGCAAAATCGGCGCCCAGGCGGTCATCGGGCGGCTGCGCGGCAAACTCTCGTCCGAACCGGGCCTGCAGATTTTCCTGCAACCGGCCCAGGACATCATGATGGGCGGGCGCAGCGCGCGCTCCCAGTACCAGTATACCCTGCAGGCCGACAATCTGGACGATCTGCGCACCTGGGGCCGCCGCCTCCAGCAGGCCCTGGCGGCCCTGCCCCTGTTCAAGGACGTGGACAGCGACATTGAGGAGCGCGGCCTCCAGACCATGCTCACGGTGAACCGCGACGCTCTGGCCCGCCTGGGCCTGACCATGCGGGATGTGGACGCGGCCCTGAACAATGCCTTCGGGCAGCGCCAGGTGTCCACCATCTACCAGGATAAAAACCAGTACCGCGTGGTGCTGGAATACGGGCCGGACTGGCTGGAAGGCGCGCAGGCTCTGGACAAGGTGCGCCTGCCGGGCAAGGACGGCCTGGTGCCGCTGCTCAGCGTGGCCGGCGTGGGCCCGGCTTTCGCGCCGCTCTCCGTGGCGCATCAGGGCCAGTTCGCCGCCGTGACCATTTCCTTCAATCTGGCTCAGGGGGCCTCCCTTTCCCAGGCCCAGGCGGCCATTGCCGAGGCGCGGGTCAAAATCGGCATGCCCTCCACCATCGTGGGCAGTTTTCAGGGCACGGCCAAGATATTCAGCGACACCATGAGCAGCCAGATCATTCTGATTCTGGCGGCCCTGGCCGCGCTGTACATTGTGCTGGGCGTGCTCTACGAGAGCCTGATCCACCCCCTGACCATCCTTTCCACTATTCCCTCGGCGGGCGGCGGGGCCCTGCTGGCCCTGATGCTTTTCAAGATGGAGTTCAGCGTCATCGCGCTGATCGGCGTGCTTTTGCTGGCGGGCATCGTCAAAAAGAACGCCATCATGATGATCGACTTTGCCCTGGAGGCCTCCCGCACCCGCCATCTGCCGCCGGACAAGGCCATTTACGAAGCCTGCCTGCTGCGCTTCCGGCCGATTATGATGACCACGGCGGCTGCCATTCTCGGCGCGGTGCCCCTGGCCATGGGGCAGGGCGACGGCGCGGAGATCCGCCAGCCTCTGGGCATCACCATTGTGGGCGGCCTGTTGGTCAGCCAGCTGCTGACTCTCTACACCACGCCCGTGGTCTACCTCTGCCTGGACCGCGCCCGCCTGCGCGCGCGGCGCTTCTGGTGGCGGCTGCGCTACGGCAATGCCAGAGCCGCGCGCCTGGCGTTGCTCAGCCGCCGTTCCTGAGTTGATTTATCCCTGATATCCCGTATGGTTTTCAGAAACATGTTATTCCGTCAGATTGGAATACTTGCTTAAATCCTACTTTTGAGCGAAGAAATATACTAGACGGTGCGCGTCCGTCGGAGCCTGCTCCGGCGAAGGAGGCTAAGGCGGCATGTACCAGTGTACATTACGGATCAGAATCTGCGGCGCTGATGCGGAGCTGGAAAATATTCTGCGTTCCGTGCCGCCGCGTGAGCGCTTTGAGCATGTCTTCGTCAGCGGCGGCCCCGGTCCGGACTGCCGTGATCTGGAGCGGGACGACGTCATTTTTCTGAAGGCCGGGCGGATTTCCTGCCTGCCCGAAATACGCGGCGCGGCCAAAGCGGGCGCTCGCATCATCCTTCTGGCCCCTGACCCGGCGGAGGCCGCCGGGCTGCCGGACGGCATCTGGGATCATATCGACGATCTCTGGGCCGGGCCGTGCGGCGCGGCGGCGCTTGCCGCCCGTTTCGGAAGGCTGCTTGACGGCCTGAAGCTGCAACGGGATTCCCGCCTCACGCACTACTAT
This sequence comes from Desulfovibrio fairfieldensis, assembly GCF_001553605.1. Classification (NCBI taxonomy): domain Bacteria; kingdom Pseudomonadati; phylum Thermodesulfobacteriota; class Desulfovibrionia; order Desulfovibrionales; family Desulfovibrionaceae; genus Desulfovibrio; species Desulfovibrio fairfieldensis. The sequence continues at coordinate 2,449,225 of NZ_CP014229.1, read as the reverse complement.
CTGGATGCGGTCATCAACGCCACGCCCTCCCTGATCTGGTTCAAGGACGCGGTGGGCGCGCACCTCAAGGTCAACGACAGTTTTTGCCGGACCGTGGGCAAAAGCAAAGAAGACATTGAAGGGCGGGGCCATTATTATATCTGGGATCTGAAAAAGGAAGAATACGAAAAGGGCGAGTACGTCTGTCTGGAAACAGACACCGTGGTCATGGAAGAGGGCAAGACCCGCGTTTTTGACGAATTCGTCAAGAGCAAGCAGGGCATGCGCCAGTTCAAAACCTGGAAGTCGCCTCTTTTCGACGATGACGGACGGATCATGGGCACAGTGGGCGTGGCCCATGACGTGACCAACCTGGCCACCATGAGCGCCGAGCTGGAGCTGCTGCTGGGCAGCCTGCCTTTTGCCGTGATGATCACCGACGCGGAGGATCACATCGTCAATATCAACGAAAAATTCAAGGAATTTTTCGCGGTGGCCGACAGCGATGTGCTGGGCGGCGATTGCCGGGCATGGCGGGAAAATGCCATGTCCGGAGGCCAGCTGGTCCGGGAGGAAGAGCGCGCGGAACTGCGCTGGAAACTCAACGGCCGGGAGATTGTCCTGGATGTCCAGGAACAGGATATTCTGGATGTTTTTTCCAACAGAATCGGGGCCATCGTAATTTTTCGCGACGTCACGCTGGAGCGGGAGTTCGAGCGGCGGCTGTCGCGCCACGCCAATACCGACGTCCTGACCGGGCTGTACAACCGGCGCTATTTCTATGAGCATGCGCAGCCCGGAGGGACGAACGGGGCTGAAAGCCTGCTTTATGTGGACCTGGACCATTTCAAGAGCGTCAATGACCGCTGGGGGCATCAGGCGGGCGATCAGGCCCTGGTCACGGTGGCGGAGCTTTTGCGCGCCTCCTGTCCCCAGGCCGTGGTGGCTCGCCTGGGCGGCGACGAATTCGCCCTTTACTGGGGCGACCGGCCTCTGGATTTTCTGATCCGCAAGGCGCGGCTCCTGGTGAAACTGGTGCGTGAAGCCTTTCGCTCTTCAGAGGCCTTGCGGCTCATTGCCCCCAGCATCGGCATCGTGCGTTGCGACGAAGCCGGTCTGACCCTGGACGAGCTGATCCGCCGGGCGGATGTGGCCATGTATACGGCCAAGCGCGGCAAACTGGGCTACTGCGTCTACGAACCGGGTCTGGAAAAGCGTTCGGACGAAGCTCTCCGGAGCGGCGCGCCGGACGATGAGGGAGCGCATGCGGATTCCCGATTTTGAACTGGAAGTGTTTTTCGGCAAGCATGAATTTTCCGCGCCCCACCTTCTGGCCCAGTCCGACTGCGAGGCCTTGAGCATCGCGGAACTGCTGGCCTTGGAGCCGGACCCGGCCGGAGCGCGCGAGGCCTTTCTGCAAACTCGGCTCGGCTATGCCGAAAATGACGGCAAACCGGAACTCAGGCAGGCCATAGCCCGTCTGTACCGGAATGCGGACAATGACCGGGTGTTGGTGCAGACCGGCGCGCAGGAAGGCATTTTTTCCTGCCTGAATGTGCTGCTGGAAAAGGGCGATCACGTGATCTGCATGTTCCCGGCCTACCAATCCCTGTATGAGGTGGCGCGGGCCGTGGGCTGCGAGCTGTCTTTCTGGCGCTTCCGCCAGACAGGGCAAGGCTGGGCCCTGGATTTCGACGCATTGGAATCCCTGCTCCGTCCCCATACCAGGGCCATTGTCGTCAACACTCCCCACAATCCCACGGGCTACGCTCTGAGTGACGCGGAACTGCGCGCGCTCTGCGCCCTTGCGGCCGGGCGCGGCATCCATGTGATCGCCGATGAGGTTTACAAAGGCCTGGAAGACCCGGACGGCTCGGATGAAAACGCCTGGCATGCCCGTCCCGCGATCTGCGAGCTGTATGAGCGGGGCGTTTCCATCGGCGTGCTCTCCAAGGCCTACGGCCTGCCGGGCCTGCGCATCGGCTGGGCCGTCAGCCGCGACCGGGGCCTGCTTACGGCCATGAGCCGCTTCAAAAATTATCTGAGCATCTGTTGCGCCGCGCCCTCGGAGGAGCTGGCCCTGGTGGCCCTGTGCCACGCTCCGGCCATTCTGGCGCGCAACCGGGGCATTGTCCGGGCTAATCTGGCTCTGGCCGACGCTTTTTTCGCCCGGCACGCGGGCCTGTTTACCCACAACCGCCCCCTGGCCGGGCCCATCGGCTTCCACAAAATCCATATCGACGGCCCGATGGAGGGCTTTTGCGAGCGCCTGGCGCGTGAGGCCGGGGTATTGCTCCTGCCCGGCAGCGTCTACGGCATGGACGAGCCCTATTTCCGCATGGGCTACGGCCGCCGCAACTTCGGGGAGAATCTGGCGCGGTTCGAGTCTTGGCTGGCCGAAGCCAAACTGGATTGAAGCCCGTGCGTCCCGTGGAACTGGCGCTCAACGCCCGCTATGCCGCACAGCCGGATGCCGCCGTTCCGGTTCCGCCGTCCGCTTTCGGTCCGGCGCGGGCACGTAATGTCCGTGGTTTTCACGCCGGCTTCCCGGAATATAGCCCCACGCCCCTGTGCAGTCTGGCTGGCCTGGCCGCCCGGCTCGGTCTGGGCCGGGTCCTGGTCAAGGACGAATCCCGCCGTTTCGGGCTCAAGGCCTTCAAAGGGTTGGGCGCGTCCTGGGCCGTGGCCCGGATTCTGGCTCGCCGTCTGAATCTGCCGCCGGACGGTCTCAGCCGCGCGGCCCTTTGCGGGCCCGAGGCACGGGACCGGCTGGGAGAGATCACTCTTGTCACGGCCACGGACGGCAATCACGGGCGGGGCCTGGCCTGGGCCGCCCGGCAGTTCGGACAGCGGGCCGTGGTCTTCATGCCCAAAGGCTCGGCCGAGGCCAGAGCGGCGGCCATCCGCGCCTTGGGCGCATACTGTGAAATTACGGATCTGGCTTATGACGACGCGGTGCGCCATGCCGCCGCGCATGCGCGGGCTATGGGCGGCGTGCTGGTGCAGGACACGGCCTGGGACGGTTATGAGGAAATCCCGCGCTGGATCATGCAGGGCTACACGACCCTGGCTCTGGAAGCGCGGGAGCAGATGCGCGCCATGGGACTCACGCGGCCCACGCATCTGCTGTTGCAGGCGGGCGTGGGTTCCTTTGCCGCCGCCGTACTGAGTTTTTTCGCCGTTGCCGGCACGGAAGAGGGCGGTCCTGCCCCGCTGGCCGTCATTATGGAGCCGCACAGCGCCGATTGCATTTTCCGCTCCATTCGAAGTGAGGACGGCCGCGCCCATGCCGCGGCCGGGGAGATGCGCACCATCATGGCCGGTCTGGCCTGCGGCGAGCCCAGCAGCCTGGCCTGGGGGATTCTGCGGGAGCACGCTTTCGCGGCAGTGGCCTGTCCGGACGGCCTGGCGGCCAACGGCATGCGCATGCTGGCCGCGCCCCTGCCCGGCGATCCGGCGTTGGTTTCCGGCGAATCCGGAGCCGTGGGCGTGGGCCTGCTGGATTATCTGGCGCGCGCGCCGGAGGCGGCCGCCATGCGTTCGGCTCTGGGCTTGAACGAATCCTCGGTGGTGCTGCTGATCAGCACCGAGGGCGACACCGAACCGGACATGTACCGGCGGGTGGTCCAGGATGGCGCTTGCGCCTTTGATTTTCAGAGCCGTTAGAGCATTCCAAAGGTAATCTGCTCTACGACTCGGCGACCTGCCTTTAACAACGGATTGCCCCGCGCGGAACCATACCATCCGCGCGGGGCAATCCGCTTCAAGCCTGAACGGCTTCAACAGTCCGGCACGTGCGCCGGGCGGCCCGCCTGAACCGCGTCCAGATAATCGGCCCAGGCTTCGCCCACGGCGACAAGCCGCTCCTTGGGCAGGCGCGCGCTGTCGTAGAGAATCAGCACCGAGCCGCTGACGGTATTGAAGTCCACGGAAAGCACACCGTCAATGGCGGCCAGTTTTTCTCTGGCCGTGGCGGCCACGGCTTCACGGCGCAGGGCCGGGTGACGGATGCGTACCCGGCCGTCCGAAAAACTGGTCACGTATTTGAGCAGGCGCAGGCTGTTCAGCATGGGCTGTCCTCCACAGGGGCAACGGCTTCGGTGCTCCGCAGGTGCGGGCGCATGGCGTTGAGCGACACGCCCAAGGTGGTCAGGTTATGCAGCAGGGCCGAGACGCCGGGCTGCAAGAGCATGAACAGGCCGCCCGCCAAAAAGAGGCTGTTCAGGGTCAGGGTGGCCGCGAAGTTCACGTGGATGCGGCGCAGGGTGCTGCGGGCCAGCCGCCGCGCGTCGATGAGCCCGCCCAGATCCGGCCTGGTCAGCAGCACATTGGCAACTTCCCGCGCCAGATCCGTGCCGTCGATCATGGCCACGCCCACATGGGAGGCCGAAAGGGCCGGGGCGTCGTTGATGCCGTCGCCCACCATGAGCACCTTGCAGCCGTCGGCCGTCAGTTCCTGCACCACCTTGGCCTTGTCCGTGGGCAGGACCTGGGCGCGGAATTCCGTAATGCCCGCTCGCTCGGCCACGGCCCGTGCCGTGCGCTCATCGTCGCCGGTGAGCATCAGCACGCGTTTGAAGCCCATGCCGCGCAGGGTTTCCACCACTCCGGCGGCCTCGGGGCGCAACGGGTCTTCAATGGCCAGAATGCCGGCCAGTTTGCCGTCCTCGGCCAGATAGAGCAGGGAACGTCCTTGAGCCGCCTGGCAGGCGATCTCCGCCTCCATAGGCGAGACGTCCACGCCCTCGTCGTGCTCAATATAGTGGCGGCTGCCCACCCGCAGCTTTCTGCCGTACAGGGAGGACGCCACGCCGTGGGCCACCACGTATTCCACCTGGGCGTGCTCTTCCTCATGCTGGAGGCCCTCTTCCTGGGCCTTGCGCACCACGGCGCGGGCCACAGGATGGGGAAAATGTTCTTCCAGGCAGGCCATGATCCGCAGGACCTCGTCCCGCTCATGCCCGGCGGCGGGAATGACCGCAACCACCTTGGGGGTGGCGTTGGTCAGCGTGCCTGTTTTGTCGAAAACCAGGGTATCCGCATCGCTCAGGGCTTCCAGATAGCGACCGCCCTTGATAGCCATGCCGTGGCGCGCCCCCTCGCGCATGGCGGCCAGCACGGCCAGGGGCGTGGCCAGTTTGAGCGCGCAGGAATAATCCACCAGCAGCACCGAAGCGGCGCGCATGGGATTGCGCGTGATCAGCCAGACCAGTGCCGCCAGGCCGAAGGTAAAGGGCACGGCCAGATCGGCCAGCCGTTCGGTCTTGCCCTGGATGCCGGCCTTGAGCGCCTCGGACTGTTCAATGAAGGTGACCACCTGGCGCAGGCGGGTGCCGTCGCCCACCTGGCTGACCCGGATCACCAGACGACCTTCCTCCACCACGGTTCCGGCAAAGACCGCCGCGCCCTTGCCGCGCGGCACGCCCAGCGGTTCGCCGGTCATGGAGGATTGATTGACCAGCGCGCAGCCGTCCTCCACAATGCCGTCCACCGGGATGGAGCCGCCGTCGCGCACCACCACCAGATCGCCCTCGCGGACCTGGCCCAGAGGCACGGAGACTTCCGTGCCGTCCTCGCCGAGCAGCCAGGCGCTGTCCACATTCAGGGCAAGGCTTTCGGTCAGACTGTCCAGAGAGCGGCGGCGGGTCCAGTATTCCAGAGCCTCGCCCAGTCCCAGCAGCAGTGTCAGCACGCTGACCGTGCGGAAGTCGCGCATAAGCAGCGAAACGGTGATGGCCGCCGCATCCAGCACCTCCACGCTGAGCCTGCCGCGCAGCAGGGAGCCGAGACCCTTGAGCAAAAAAGGCACGGCCGTGGCGACGCTGGTGACCATGCGCCAGACCGTGGGCAAAAAGGGACGGATGATAAAAAAGCGTACCAGCGGCAACAGGCCGCCCGCAGGCGGCTCTTCAGGCAGAAGCTCCGCCGTGGTGGCCGGGAGATCCGCGCGGCCCGCGTCGCCCACGGCGTCCACGGCATCATGGGCGGCCAGCAGGCGCAGGGCAGACACGCGGCTTTCCTGGCCGGCGTAGAAAAAAAGCAGGCTGCCCACGCGGGGGTTGACGTGCACCCCACTGATGCCGGGCAGTTCTTCCAGGTTCCGGGCCAGGTCGGCGGCCGGAATCGGGGACAGGGGGCGGCTGGCGCGCACGCGCATCCTGCCGGCGGCGCCGTCGAGACCCTGAAGTTCATGGACGATGGAAAAGGACATGCGCGCTCCAGTCTGAAAAAGAAAGCCCTGAACCGGGCCGGAAAAAACGGTCCCGGCCCTGAGGCGCATGCGGGAGATGCCGCAAGGCCGGGAATGGAATGACTGCGGGAGTTCCGGTTAGGCCTGGGCTTGCTCGGTTTCCTGGCTCTCTTTGGCCGCCTTGCGCTTTTCCGAAGCCTGACGGGCTTCAGCGGCGAGGTCTTCCATGTCTTCCTTGACCGCTTCCACCTTGCTCATCAGGGCGTCTTTCACATCCATGCCCCGGCTGATCAGGTCGGCGGCCACGGGCTTGAGGTTCAGCTTGCCCTTGCTCAAGGCCACGGCGCCCAGCGCGCCAAAGGCTATGCCGCCCAGAAAAATCAGTCCGAATTTGATGCCGCTGTTCATAAACTCCTCCTTTTACGTTGCAACTTGCTTTGCAACCCGCGCGATGGACGCCGACGGGCGATACTCCCCCGAACGCAGACAACACGTCCCGTCCTCCGCAGCTAGCCCGCGCGGCGGAGGCGAGATTGGACAAAACTGCCCCAACTGATGCAGGATAAAAAATTAGCGGGCCACGCCGGACACATCGACCTTGATGTAGTCCGCCTCGCTGTTGCGCAGGGAAATGGTCACCCCGGAAAGGCGCAGGGCCACCGGATCTTTGAGCGGCGCGCGTCCCACCACGGAAACGGTGGTGCCGGGAATCAGGCCCATGTCGCGAATGCGCCGGTTCATTTCGCCCAGCGCCTCCACTGTGGCGATCTTCCCCTGTTGGCCCACGTGCATCTGACGGAGACTGACAATCTGACTCATGCGCGTTCCCTCTCGTCGGCATTGTGCCGGTTGACTGTGATGGTGCCGGGTGCTGCCAGTCCGGCGCGGCGCCCCGTGGCGCGGAGAACCCCGCGCGCCGTTTGGGGGTCGGTCTTGATGGACGCCGCGCCGGAATATGGATCCCGGCTCAGAAGAGAGCTTGCACTAAATTTAATTATGGGTCAAGAAAAAAGAAAGTCATTTTCAAATAACTCCTGAAGTTACAAAGGGGGACTCATGCCGACATACCTTGTGCATGCTATGGAAGGCCGGGCGCGGCTGCGCCATCCGGCCCTGGCCGGGACCGCCGGGCGGGAACGGGCTTTGGCTGTTCTGTCCGGCAAGAGCGACGTGCTGGAAGCGCGTTGCGGTTCGGGCTCCATTCTGCTGCTTTTGACGCCGGACGCGGATCTGGGCGGCATCTGTCGGGATCTGGAGGCGGCCCTGCCGGAGTTGTGTCGCCCGGCAAAGACCTGTCGGGGCGCGCGGTCCGGCGCATCCGCAAACGGACCCGCAGGCGGCCCCATGACCGTTTGGTCCGGCCTGTTGCGGCGGGGACAAACTGTCTCCTTAGGGCTGAGTCCGCGTAAACTGGAGCTGCGCGCTCTGCTGGCCGCCTGCGGCCTGAGCATCGCACTTGGCTTCACGGGTAACGGGCGCGCCCATCTGGTGGCCGGGACGGCCTTCGGCCTGCTGGCCGCGCGTCACGTCTGGATCCGGCGCAAGGCCTTGTAGCATATCCGCGCTGCGCGAGGCTGTCGGTTGGCCGCCGGAGTGCGTATCCACGACGGATTTGCGGCAGTGAAAAAGGGTCGGCAAATGCCGACCCTTTTGGAGTTACGCAACAGTATGAGAGATAGTTATGCGCCCGCCGGGGCCCCTTCCTTGGCGTCCGGAGTCGGTTCATCCCCGGCCGGTGTGGCGGTTTCGTGCTGGCCCTGGAGGAGATTCTGGTGGCCGATGATGATGGCCTCCAGCACATGGGGATCGGCCAGGGCCGTGGTGTCGCCCATATCCTCATACGTGTCGCCGGCGATTTTGCGCAGCATGCGGCGGATGATTTTGCCCGAGGTGGTCTTGGGCATGGCCTCCACAAACTGGATGTATTCGGGGTTGGCCAGCGCGCCGATGTCGCGTCGCACGGTGTCGCGCAGTTTCTTGCGCAACTCCTCGCTCCAGGGCACTTCGTCGCGGGTGAGCACATAGGCGTAGATGGCCTCGCCCTTGAGCCGGTGGGGCATGGGCACCACAGCCGCTTCGCCCACTTCGGGGCAGGCGGCCAGCACGGCTTCGATTTCCGCCGTGGACAGACGGTGGCCGGAGACGTTGATGGAGTCGTCAATACGGCCCAGAATCCAGAAATAACCGTCCGCGTCCACCTGCGCGCCGTCGCCGGACTCGTAGCAGCCGAAGCGCGAGAAGTAGGACTGGTATTTTTCCTCATCGTTGAATACGCCGAGCATCATGCCGGGCCAGGGTTTGCGGATCACCAGATGGCCCGCGCCGGTGGTTTCCTCGCCGTCGCGTCCCGCGCTGCCCATGACGGCGGCGTCGATGCCGGGCAGGGGCTTGCTCGCCGAGCCGGGCTTGAGTTTGGTGGCGTAGGGCATGGGGCTGATCATGGCCCCGCCGGTTTCGGTCTGCCACCAGGTGTCCACAATGGGCAGTTCGCCCGCGCCGATGTGCTTGTGGTACCACTGCCAGGCTTCGGGGTTGATGGGTTCGCCCACCGACCCCAGAATGCGCAGGCTGCGCAGGTCATAGCGCTCTGCCCAGGCTTCGCCCAGGCGCATCAGGGAGCGGATCACCGTAGGCGCGGTATACAGGATGTTGACCCGGAAGTTTTCCACAATGCGCCAGTAGCGGTCGGGCTTGGGCCAGGTGGGCACGCCCTCGAACATCATGGTGGTGGCTCCCAGGGCCAGGGGGCCGTATACGCCGTAGGTGTGGCCGGTGATCCAGCCCATGTCGGCGGTGCACCAGTAGACGTCGTCGTCGCGCATGTCGAAGCACCACTGGGTGGTGTGGGCCGCATAGGTCAGATAGCCGCCCGTGGAATGCATGATGCCCGTGGGTTTGCCCGTGCTGCCGCTGGTGTGCAGCAGAAAGAGCGTGTCGTTGGCGTCCATGGGCTCGCAGGGATAGTCGGCATTGAGGGTGAAGTCGTCGATAAGGTCGTGCCACCAGATGTCGCGGTTGGGCTGCATGGTGACGTTGTCCAACCCGGCGCGCCGCACGACCACCACATGGGCCACGGAGGGGCATTTTTCCAGAATGGGGTCCAGGTTGGCCTTGAGCGGCTTGAACTTGCCCGCGCGCACGGTGGCGTCGGCGGTGATCACCACCCTGGCCTTGGAGCCCTGGATGCGGCTGCGCACGCCGCCCTCGGCGTATCCGGAGAAGATGGCCGTATGAATGGCCCCGATGCGCGCGCAGGCCAGCATGGCGATGACCAGTTCCGGAATCATGGGCATGTACAGGGCCACGTGGTCGCCCTTGCGGATATGCAGGGAGCTCAGGGCGTGGGCCATGCGGCAGACTTCGGTGTACAGCATCTGATAGGTGTAGCAGCGCACATCCATTTCATCTTCGCCCTGCCAGATCAGGGCGGCCTTGTTGCGGCGGCCTGAAATCAGATGGCGGTCGATGCAGTTGAAGGAGGCGTTGAGTTTGGCGCCGGTAAACCATCTGTACTTATGCCGTTGCTCGTCGGCATCCAGGACTTTGTCCCAGCGCTTGAACCAATGTATCAACTGAGAGGCGCGAGCCCCCCAGAAGTCGCTGGGGTCTTCCAGTGCGCGGCGGCACAGGGCGTCGTACTCTTCCTGGCCACAGATCCAGGCTGAGGATTTGCCGTGTTCCGGCGGCAGATAGCTGCGCTTCTCGGTCAACAATGTGGTGATGCGTTCCTGGGACATGGTCGCGCCCTCCCTCCTAGTGTGGACGTTATGAAAAAAGTTGGCACACCAGCCATGTTACTGGCGTAAAGGGATTCTCTTTGCGCGTCAAGCACCCGTAATTGTTTGTTCTTTCAGTCATGGCTGTGCAAAATGGCACAAGCGTGAGGCGTAGGCGTTGTTTTTCATAGAGAAATCGTTGGTCGGAGGCGGTGGAGTATAAGGAATTTTTTCACAAAAAGTTGAAAAAATTTTTTATCGGGACGTGCCGGGAGATTCGGCAAGAGCTCCGTATGGCTGAAGAGAGATGGAGCATGGCTTTGTTCCGTCCACATTCCGTCCGTGGAGCAGATTACCTTTGAAACGTTTTGCGTTTCAAAGGGGGCATTCCGGAAAAACGCGGTTTTTCCGGAATCCACGCCGCGTTGCTCTTGATGTCTGTACGCCCTTTGGGCTACAGGCACGGCCCTACGGGCCGCCAGTCGGGTCGGTCTTCGCGGCGCGCCGCACCGTGTGCGGCGTTAGAGCATTTCAACTTTGAAATACCCTATTGAAAGGTTACTCCCGCGTACTCAGCGGAAAAGCTGATCAGAGCAATCCACGTTTGAGATGTGTAACATTTCAAACGCAAAATGCTGTGGGAAGCGGATTGGCGTCCGCCGGAGACATCAGGCCCCGTTCCAGCAGGATTTGGACCAGGGGCGTCACGGGCAGGCCCACCACCGTGCTCCACGAGCCTTCCACCCGCTCCACCAGAAAGGCCCCTTGCCCTTGAATGGCATAAGCCCCGGCCTTGTCGTCCGGCTCGTGGGTGCGGGCGTAGGCGGCCAGCACGGATTCGGGCCAGGCGTGGAAGAAAACCCGGCTCACGTCGCTGAACAGTTCGCCGGGGAGGCCGGGCCACCCCCGGGGCAGCAGCAGGCAGACGGCGCTGATGACCTCATGCCCCCGGCCCGCCAGGCGCGTGAGCATGTCCAGAGCATGAGGGGTATCGCGCGGCTTGCCCAGAATGTCGTCGTCCACGGCCACCACCGTGTCCGCCGCCAGAATCAGGCTGCGGGCGCGGGCAGTCGGGGAAAGGGCGCTTTCCACGGCCCGGGCTTTGGCCTGCGCGGCACGGCGGGTATAGGACGCGGGGTTTTCTCCGGCTTCGGGGCGCGGTTCCACGCCCCGCGGCCGGGCCGTGGCAAAAGGCAGGCCCCATTCCATCAGAAACTGCCGCCGTCGGGGCGAGGCCGAGGCCAGGACCAGCTCCACATCCGGCGCAAGGCGGAACAGAGGAGTGAATTGGGTCGCGAATTGGGGGCAAAAGCCCGTTTCCGGCGCGGGTGTGGGGGACTGGGCGGCGGGCACGGGCTTTACGCTCCGCCCGGCTGATGCCGCAGAACTTCGCGGCCGTGCGTGTCCAGCACGCGGAAGACGCCGTCCTCGCACAGGCCGTAGCTGCGCGGCGAACCGCCCTTGGGCAGGGAAAGGGAGCCGGGGTTCCAGAAATGCAGTCCGTCCAGGGTTTCGCCGCGCGGCACATGGGTGTGCCCGCGCAGAATTACCGTGCCCTGGGGCATGCCCGGCAGCGGCGGGCGTTCGGGCAGATGGTGCCCGTGGCTGGCGAAAATGCGCAGGCCGTCGGCGTTGATCCAGGCGTTTTCCGTCACCGGAAATGGCAGCAGGGCCAGGTCCACCTCGGCGTCGCAATTGCCGCGCACCGCCGTGATGGGGCAGGGCAGGGCGTTGAGGTCGGCCATTTCCTTGAGGACCGTGGGCGTGTTGTAACTTTCGGGCAGGGGGTTGCGCGGACCGTGATAGACCAAGTCTCCCAGGAGCACCAGCAGGTCCGGTTGCAGTTCGCGGGCTTTGCCCAGCAGAAAGCGCAGGCTCTCCAGCGAGCCGTGCAGGTCGGAAGCGATGAGCAGGCGCATCAGTCCAGTTCCCCGGCCCGCTCCCCGACATGTTCCGAGGCTGATTTTTCCCGTGCGCCCTGATCCCACTGCGCGCGGGGCACGGCTTCCTCAATCAGCATGACCGGGATGTCGTCGCGTACCGGATAGACCACCTGGCAGGCCTGACAGGCGAAGCCTTGGGTACGCCCGTCCCGCGCCAGGGCTTCCAATGTGCCCAGGCAGCGCGGGCAGGCCAGGATCCGCAATAATTCTTCGGTATTCATGGGCATGGTATTTTCCTTTTGATAAAAACGATCCACAGCATACCTTGATGCTCCCCAGGCTTCAAGGGGCGGCCGGAGGTCCGGCAGGGCAGACGCATCTAAAAAAAGTATTTATTCCCCGGTAGATCGGGGAACGAACAAAAAAGCGAAGCCATCTTTGCTCCGCCGGAGCGAAGCGCAGGCGGATGGCTGGTGCCGGGAGAATCCTAAAAAATAAGATTTTTGCGCGCTGGCAAGAAAAATGGCACTTTTTGCGCGGAATGTACTCAAGTACATGAGCAGCAAAAAGCGCCAAGTGACGCAGCCAGCGCACAAAAGGCTGGTTTTGACGGATCATCACGGCAGATAAGGGGCCTGCAAGGGCTGGAATTAGATGCGTCTGCCCTGGGAGGTCCGGCCGCGCTTGCATTTTTCAGGCACTGGCTTACCTTGGAAAGAAGAGATGAATTTTCCCATGAAACTGATCGACCTGCATACTCACACGCTGGCTTCGGACGGCACGGATAGCCCTTCAGCCCTGGTGCAAAAGGCCCATGCCGCTGGTCTGGCCGCTGTGGCCGTTACCGACCACGACACCGTCTCCGGCCTGGACGAGGCCGAGGAAGCCGGGCGTGACCTGGGCATCAAGGTGATCCGGGGCTGTGAACTTTCCACCCATACCGAGCACGGCGAGGTGCACATCCTGGGGCTCTGGCTGCCGCGTGACGCCGCCCCTCTTCAGGATCAACTCGGCTATCTGCGTCGCAAACGCTGTGAGCGTAACCGGGCTATTGTGGAGAAGCTGCGCGCCCTGGGGCTGGACATCAGCCTGGAAGAGGTGCGCGCCATCGCCAAGGAGAGCGTGGGACGGCCGCACATCGCGGCGGTGCTGGCATCCAAGGGCTATGTGCGCGACGTGGGCGAGGCCTTCCGGGAATATCTCGGCTTTTACGGCAAGGCCTATCTGCCCAAGGAAGTGCTGGAACCCGAAGCGGCCGTGCATCTGCTGGCCGGTCTGGGGGCCACGGTGAGCTTGGCCCATCCCCTCTTGCAGAAATACCCCCTGCCCTGGCTGGAAGGTTTTGTGGAGCATCTGTCCGGCTGCGGGCTCACAGCCATTGAAGCATGGCACAGCGAGCACTCGGACGCGGATACGCGCCTCTGCGTGGAATGGGCCCGGCGTTTCGGCCTGGGCCTCAGCGGCGGTTCGGACTACCACGGCGGCAACAAGCCCGGCATCCGTCTGGGCGTGGGCCGAGGCGGCCTGCGGGTGCCCCTGGATGTGCTGGAAAAGCTGGAGGCGCAACGCCGGGCGCAAGGGCTGCCGTGCTAGCATCCGGCGGTCTGCGGCGGAGGCTGCTCCGTCGGTTGTTTTTTCCGTTCTGCTGCCTGCTGGTTCTGGCCTGCGCACAGTTTTGTCCGGCCGGTCCCGCACGCGCTGCCTCGCTCGATCCTGCCGATTCCCCCTCTCTTGACCGCATGCTCGGCTCCATGCTGATGCTGGGCTTTCGCGGCGCGGAACTCGCGCCGGGCGATCCTTTTCTGGCGGCGGTGCGCTCCGGGAAAGTGGGACATGTGCTGCTTTTTGACCGCGATCTGCCCGGCGGAGGCGAGCGCAACATTCGCTCCCCGGAGCAGCTCCGTCGTCTGACGGCCGTGCTGCGGGCCGCCGCGCCCGGCCCCATGTTCATCGCCGTGGACCAGGAGGGCGGGCGCGTTCGGCGGCTCAAGCCGCGGCAGGGCTTTATGGATCTGCCCTCGGCCCGGCATATGGGGCAGGGCAGCCCGGCGGCCACCGGGGCACTGGCCGCGCGTCTGGGCGCGGAGCTGGCTTCACTGGGCATTTCCGTGGATCTCGCGCCCGTGGCGGACGTGGACAGCAATCCGGACAATCCGGCCATCGGCAGACTGGGGCGCAGTTTCAGTCCGAATCCCCGGCTGGCCGCCGAACACGCCCTGGCCTTCGGGCAGGGGCTGGCTCGCGCCGGAGTCATTCCCGTACTCAAGCACTTTCCCGGCCAGGGCGGCGCGCGGCACGATTCGCATCTGGGCCTCACCGACATCAGCCGTTGTTGGGACGGCGGCAGCGATCTGCTGCCCTATGCGGAGGCTTTCCGCCGGGGCTGGCCGGGCATGGTCATGGTGGGACATTTGTTTCACGCCGGGCTTGACCCCGAGCATCCGGCCACGCTGTCCGCAATGGTGGTCACCGGCCTGCTGCGCCGGGGCCTGGGCTGGCAGGGCGTGGTCATCAGCGATGATATGCAGATGAAGGCCGTTACCGACCACTACGGCCTGGAACAGGCCATTCTGCTGGCCGTGCGGGCCGGAGTGGACATTCTGGTCTTCGGCAACAATCTGCAATGGGACCCCGATCTGCCGGAAAAAGCCCACGCGGCCCTGCGCCGTCTGGTGGACAGCGGCAAGATCACGCCCGAGCGCATCCGGGCTTCCTGGGAGCGTATTGCCGCCCTGCATGCGGCCTATGCGCGTTAAGGAAGCACTGAATGGTCTTTTGCCATCTGCCCGCGTCCGGCTCGCTCCGGACGAAAGTCGGGGTTGAATATATTCCCTCCGCCCGGAGTTCCCCGTCCTTGGCGGAGAACAAAAATCTTCATTAATCAGTGCGTTCTTAAAAAAATCCGCGTAAAAAGCGGAAGAGGGAAGCCCTGGGGCTGCCCTCTTCCGCTTTTTCAGGTTTACCGGGGTGATGCCTCCGGCAGCCAAGGGGGCGCGGCCCCCTTGGAACCCCATTTTTAAAGTTGGGCTTTAGCGGCGTTGGTTGCCGCAGGCCCCAAGACGTATCTTGTTGTTCCGCTGTTGCCCGGCAAGGGGCCGTCCGTGAGCAGAACCACCTGGCCCGCCAGGCCGCCTCTGGCCGCGTCCTTGTCGCGCGGGCCGTTATCCTTGAGCACGAAGAAGGCGGCGTACATCTTGTCCGCAATCAGGGCGTCGTCTGCCTTGAGCGGCAGCATGGGCGCGTCCAGAGCCGCGATCCACCAGTTGCCGTCGGCCATGGCTGCCTCGGGACTGTAATGCAGCGGGCGCGTGCCCGACGCTCCGCTGCCGCCGTCCAGCAGGGTCATGTCACGGACCGGCCCGCCGTTGCCCAGAAAGCGCATCTGAAAAGCGGCCAGCTCGCCGTTGCGCACGTCCGCCTTGAAGGCATATGCGCCCAACGTTTTGTCCCGCGTTTCGTTGCGGCCCTCGGCGGGCGTCATGGGGCCGATTTCGGTCACCAGGGCCACCACGCTTTCCGTAGGCTGAATATAGGAACCCCGAGGCGCGTCGGCCAGCGTTTTGGAGCCGGGCGCAAAGCCGTAGACCGGCGTGTCGCCCACGATGGTCGTCATCACCCGCATCTCCGCCAGGCTCTGCGGCCGGGCGGCGGCCACGGCCAGCGGGTCTTCGGCCAGAATGGTGAAGTCCGCCAGCTTGCCGGGAGCTATGGAGCCGATCCGGTCGCTGAGCTTGTTCTGCCAGGCGGGCATGAGGGTGACCGCATGCAGAGCCTGCAGGGCGTTGACCCGGTGGTCATAGTTCCAGAAGGCGAAGGTGGTTTTGTCGCCGGTTTCCTCGGGATCGCGCGGCGGGAAGAGCGCCTTGGCCCCGAGATCGTGCCTCTGGCCGCTGAGCAGGGTGCCGCCCTCGTAAATGGCGGAATGGGCGCTGGTGCGCGTGACCGCGGATTGCAGGCTGCGCAGCGGCGAAATGGGCGTGATGTAGGTGTCGTTGTGGAAGCTGAACGGCTGGTTGTAAGCCACGCTCCAACCCACGGGGCTCATGTTCCGGGCCCGGCCCGGCCCGAAGAAGATCTGGTTGTGGCGGTCGCCCCAGAAATAGGTATGGGTCACAAAATAGGAATTGAAGAAGTGCTGATCGCGCATCAGGCGGCTCAACTGCCCGATGTCCCTGGCCCCCACTTCCTCCGGGGAAAGCCTGCCGTCCTTGAACGCGCCGGTCAGCTCCGTGTACATGGGGCCTGTGCCCGTCAGGTCCTGATAGTTGCCGGTCAGACGCTGGATGTGCTGTAACTCCATGGTCTGGGCGTGGATGGACGTGTCGCGGGTGTCCCTGACCTCGGGATGCCGGACCACGGCTTTTTCCAGGGCCGTGACCCAGCGCTCGGCGGCGGCGCTGCCGTTGGTATGCGTCTGAGTGCTCTGGCCGTTGCCGTGGTACATGGCGATCAGCGTTTCCAGAGCCGCCGGGGGCATGTTGTCCGTGCCCACGGCTCCGTTGAAGAAACCGGCCTGATTGAAGCTGTCCGCCGCCGTGTACTTGCCCCAGCGGTAGAAGCCGGGCTTTTTCATCCAGGCGGTATAGCCCTGGGGCGAGCCGTCAAAAGTGAACTTCCAGGCGCCGAGGAAGAGCCGGTTGTCCGCCGACAGCCCGGCAGGCGGCGCGACAGTGCCTTTAGCCGCCGCTGCGGGAGAGCCGTCGGCGTCCTTGTCCGCCGCGTAGGCGGGCATGGACAGCCGGGTGATGTCGCTGCCGCCGGCCACGGCCTTGCGGCCGTCGGCAAAGGGGACGTTGTTTTCGGTCATGACCGCTGTTTCGGCCCCGGCCAGCGAGAGCGCGGCGCTGGTCCAGCCCAGGGCCGCGCGATTGATCCAGCCCGCGCTGTCCACGGTTTTGCCCGAGGCCAGGGTGGTGGGATAATAGCCCAGAGGATGCAGCACCACGCGCAGGTCCAGATTGTTGCGCAGAATGCCGTTCTGCATCTTGGGCAGCTCCGTGAGCATGCGGATATTGGAGCAGTCCGCCGTGGTCACGCCCGCCGCCGCGTAAACCTCATTGGCGCGGGCCAGGCCGCGTTGGGCCGCCTCGGGCCCGGCGGGCGGGAAGTGGCGGCTGACCACCTGCATGGCACGGGGTTCGGTGAGCTTGCCGCTCCGCGCGTCCACGCCCACGGTGCTGAGTTCGTCCCTGGAGGCTTTGGCCAGGGCGGCGGAGTTGACCACCGCCATATGCCCGGAGACATGCCGCACAAAGACGGGGTTGCGCGGGCAGGCCGCGTCCAGATCGGCCCTGGTGGGGTGGCGCATTTCCGTGACCAGGGTGTCGTCGTAACCCCAGCCCAGCACCCAGGCGTCCTTGCCCGCGCTTTGGCAACGCCGGGCCAGGGCTTTCTTGTAATCCTCAATGGAGCGCATTTCGCCCAGGGGGAAGCTGTTCAGATTGACCTGAAAGAGGTCATAGCCGCCCTGGAGCGGGAAGTGGCCGTGCCCGTCGATAAGGCCGGGCAGCATGGTTTTGCCGCGCAGGTCCACAATGCGGGCCGCGTTGGCGAAGAGACCCTGTTGCCGCGCCGTGGCGGCGGACCCGGCAAAGATTATTTTGCCGTCCCTGGTGGCGACGACTTCCACTGTTTTGGCCTTGCGCGGGTCTTTGGCTTCGCGCATGCTCTCGGTGAGAGTGTAGATTTTGCCGTTGTGGTAGAGCGTGTCCACTGTGGCGGCGGCCAGGGGCCGCGCGCCCCAGCCCGCCCCCAGTATCATGACCAGTGCCAGGATTGGCGTGGCGAGCCTTTTGTACAGACGGATAAGGCCGTGTTCGCGCATCGTCGCTCCCCTTTGCAGTGTAATCCGGCGTTTTCCGGGATTGCCGTACTCCCTCTGCTCCCAAGGCAAAGTAGCTTTGAAAAGTTATTTTGCTCCGGATGCCTCTATGCAACACCTTGCATCCCCGCACCGGCTTGTCAAGCATGCCGTGCCGCGCCTGTTGACGATGGGTTTTTCCGGCCCTATCGTGAACAACAGCGAGAAGAGGAGCGCAATCCCATGCCTCATTTTTTATATCTTTCCGATGTGTTCTGCCCGTGGTGCTACGGCTTCGCACCCGTCATGCAGCGTCTTGCCGCCGAACATCCCGAACTGCCGGCGCGGGTGCTCGGCGGGGATCTGATGGACGAGCCCACGACTCTGGCGGAAATGAAAGCCCATTCTCCGAACATTCGGGATTTTTTCATCCGCCTGGCGAAAACTACCGCTCGGCCGGTGGACGGTTTTCTGGCGACCCTGGACGCGGAACGGCCCTTGCGCATGTATTCGCCGGACATGGCAGTGCTGCTGGCGGCCCTGAAGCGGCTTGCGCCGGGGCATGAGCTGGCCCAGATAGAGATCTTGCAGCAGATCCTCTACGGCGCGGGCCGGGACGTGTTTTCCGCCGAGGTGCGCGAGGAAATGGCGACCCGCTGGCAGGTGGACCCCATCCGATTGGAGCGCGCCCTGGCCGATCCCGCCGTGCGGGAAGAAGCCGGAAAAGAAACGCGCGAAGCCGCCGCCCTGATGGGCGAGTTCAAGCTCTATCCCACGCTCTATCTGGTGAAAGGCGACGAGCGCCGCCTGCTGGCTCGGGGCTATGCCTCCTACGCCTCGGTGTCCGCCCGGCTGGCGGCGGCGCTGAGCGGCAACAGCGACGGTTTCGCCTCGGGCGGGGCCTGCTCCCTGGACGGAGCCTGTGACGCATAACGGGACGCGCGCGGGTTGCCCGGCATGGCGGCAAGGCGCAAGGAGTACATCCGGATGAAAAACAACGAGCAGTTTGAATTCAAAAAACTGGATGCCGACGACTTCGAGGAATTTGAAGCCCTGCTGCGCTATGCTTTTCAGGTCAGTTCTTATGAAATGTCGCGGATCGGCTGGTCGGACAAGGAGATGAAGCAGTCCAAAAAGCCGATTTTCGACGCCTCCTACGTGCTGGGCTGGTTCTACAAGGGACATCTGGCTTCGCAGATCGTGGTCTATTCCATGGAAGTCAACATCCGGGACCGGATCTGCAAGATGGGCGGCGTCACCGGCGTGGCCACCTACCCGGAGTATACGGGCCGTGGCCTGGTGCATTCCCTGATCAAGAAAAGCCTGGAGCACATGCGCCGGGAGCAGCAGTATATTTCCTTTCTCTGCCCGTACTCCATCCCCTTTTACCGCAAGCAGGGCTGGGAGATCGTGGCGGACAAGATGACCTTTTCCATCAGGGACACCCAACTGCCCAAGCACCATGTCGTGCCGGGCCAGATCGAGCGCGTGCCCGTGGAGCATGAGGATATTCGCCGGGTCTACAAGTATTTCGCCCTGCAACAGCACGGCGCGCTGATCAGGGGCGATCTGGAATGGGAGGAATACTGGCGCTGGGAATCCGACGACATCATGGCCGCCGTGTATTACACCGCTGAAGAAAAGCCCTTGGGCTACGTTATTTACTACATTGAGAATGAGGTCTTTCAGATCAAGGAAATGATCTGGCTGACCCAGGAGGCCAAGTACGGCATCTGGAATTACATCAGCGCGCACTTTTCCATGATCACCAAGGTGGAGGGAGCCAACTACACAGGCGAATCCATTGCCTTTCAGTTCGAGGACAGTGAAATCGACGAAACCATCAAGCCCAATGTCATGGCCCGCATCGTGGATGTGCAGCGTTTCTTTGAGGAATATTCCTTCCAGTTCGAGGACGAGAAACTCAAACTCTACTTCCGGATCAGCGATCCGGCCGCGGAATGGAACAACGGCATCTTCCATGTCACCTGGAAAGACGGCAAGACCTTCTGCGAAAAGGTGGACAGCCACGGCGCGGCTCCGCTCATCGAAATGGACATCCAGACGCTGACCACCATGCTTATGGGCTACAAGCGGCCCACCTATCTGTACAATAATGACCGTATTCGCATGGACTACTATCTGCTGCCCACTTTGGAGAGCCTGATCCCGCCGGAGAAGCCGTATTTTTCGGATTACTTTTGATCCGGGACGAGCAGGGGGTGGAGCGCATCATGGAGAAGAACTTCCAGAGCGTGATTGTTGCCTTGAAAAGCCAGGATTGACGCTTCAGTCCACAGAGCGGGGGTAACGGCGGTCAGGTCGAAGGCATGGCCGCAATCCTCGGC
The DNA here is from genome assembly GCF_001553605.1 of Desulfovibrio fairfieldensis. Lineage (NCBI taxonomy): Bacteria > Pseudomonadati > Thermodesulfobacteriota > Desulfovibrionia > Desulfovibrionales > Desulfovibrionaceae > Desulfovibrio > Desulfovibrio fairfieldensis. Next base: position 2,429,309 of record NZ_CP014229.1, on the reverse strand, counting down.
CAGCAACAGCGCAATAGCCCGGATGGTACGACCATTGCCTTCACGGAAAGGATGCACGGCATTGAGCTCCGAGATCATCTCCGCCAGCGCCGCAGTGAAACGGTCGACAGGCGCTGTACGCATCTCGGCTGCCGCGATCCGCCCCAGAATTTTCCGGATTTCCTGTTCGATATACTGCGGTTGCGCAAAGCGGCTTGCGCCCTTTGCCATGGGGATGGTTCTGAATTCCCCGGCCCAGCCATAAACGTCTTGGAAAAGATGCTTATGAATGGCCTTGAGGTGTGCGATATCATAGTGCCCGGTAGGGATCGACAGCGAACGCCACGCCACCGCGTTACGTTCAAATGCGGCTAATTGCTCCGCCTCGTCGAGGCCGGGAATGTTTTTAAGGACGGCGCTTCCCGGCAGGATATAGGGATCAGGCGCGGCCGCATACCTGTGCATCGGCAATGCCCAGAGTTTTTTTGAGCACAGCGATTCCTTCATCCGGGGCCAGCCCGTCGCGTACCATACGTTCCAGGCGGGCGGCCTCGGCTTTGGAAAGGGGCTCGCTTTCCAGCAATTGTGAATGCACGGCAAAGGCCAGCATGCGCATTCGCCTTTGCAGCGCGATCGTATCATTCTTCTGCATAATTGTTCCGCGCTACGTCGCCTGTCTGATTGCGAAAATTCCGAGCATAGTTATACTCCCGATTTTCGCAGGATCGTCAGCGAAAAAACGTGGTTTTTCGCCGACGCACGGCGGCTACGCCGCCGCAAAATCCTACAGGTTTTGTGTGTCTACTTTGAAAAAGTAGGCACTACTTGTCCTGGCCGCAACACTTCTTGTATTTCTTGCCACTGCCGCAGGGGCAGGGATCGTTGCGACCCACGCGCGGTCCGGCCTTGGCCGGTTTGTTCTTGGCGGACTGGGCCTCGGATTCGCCGCCGCCGGAGTAGGACAGCTCGCCCGCCGATTCTTCGCGGTGGCGGAATTCCCGTGCCAGGGCTTCCCTTTCCGCCTCGGCGCGGGCCTGTTCTTCTTCCGGGCTGACCCGCTGCACGCGCACGCGGGTCAGGGCGCGGAACACGCTCTCACGGATTTGGAAGAGCATTTCCTGGAACATTTCAAAGCCTTCACGCTTGTACTCCAGCTTGGGGTCGCGCTGGCCGTAGCCGCGCAGGCCGATGCCGTCGCGCAGGGCGTCCATGTTGCGCAGATGTTCCTTCCAGCAGCGGTCCAGCTCTTCCAGCAGGAAGTAGCGCTGAATGTCCTTGTAGCTTTCGGCGGCATCGGTCCGCAGCTCGTCCAGAATGCCGCGTATCAGCTTTTCGCACTCTTCCCGCTCGGGCAGGGGAGCGTTTTCGGGCAGCACGCGGTCCAGATTGAAGACTTCACGCAGGCGGGCCATAATGGCCTTGCGCGTATCGGCCAGATCGTCGGGCGCGGCATTGTCCAGCGGACCGTAGGCGTCGTCCAGCACGTCGCTCAAAAACTCGTTGAGCACCGGGTTCAGATCGTCTTCCACCATGAGTTCGCGGCGCAGGGTGTAGATGACCTCGCGCTGCTGGTTCATGACGTTGTCGTAATCCAGCAGGGTTTTGCGGATCTCGAAGTGGTGGGCTTCCACCCGCTTCTGGGCCCCTTCCACGGCACGGGTGACCATGGCGTTTTCAATGGCTTCGCCGTCGCGCAGGCCCAGCTTTTCCATGAGGCCCTTGATCCGGTCGGAACCGAACAGGCGCATCAGGTCGTCTTCCAGCGAAAGGTAGAAGCGGGAGGAGCCGGGGTCGCCCTGGCGGCCCGAACGGCCGCGCAACTGGTTGTCGATGCGGCGGCTTTCATGGCGCTCGGTGCCCAGAATGTGCAGGCCGCCCAGGTCCACCACGCCGTCGCCCAGCACGATGTCCGTGCCGCGTCCGGCCATGTTGGTGGCAATGGTCACCTTGCCCTTCTGGCCGGCCTGGGCCACGATTTCGGCTTCCTTCTCGTGCTGTTTGGCGTTGAGCACGTTGTGCGGGATACCCAGTTTGGTCAGGCGCTGGGAGAGCATTTCCGAGGTTTCAATGGAGATGGTGCCCACCAGCACGGGCTGTTCCTTCTGGTGCAGCTCGGCGATGGCCTCCACAATGGCGTCGAATTTTTCCTTGCGGCTGCGGAAGATCAGGTCCGGGTGGTCCCTGCGGACCATGGGCTTGTTGGGCGGGATGGAAATGACTTCCAGATTGTAGATCTGCTGAAATTCCACGGCTTCAGTGTCGGCCGTGCCGGTCATGCCCGAAAGTTTGTCGTAGAGGCGGAAATAGTTCTGGAAGGTGATGGAGGCCAGGGTCTGGTTTTCCGCCGCGACGGTTACGTGCTCCTTGGCTTCCAGGGCCTGGTGCAGGCCGTCGGAATAGCGGCGTCCGGCCATGAGGCGGCCGGTGAACTCGTCCACGATGACCACCTGATCGTCCTGCACGATGTAGTCCACGTCGCGCTTGAAGACCTGATGGGCCTTGAGGGATTGCAGAACGTGGTGCTGGGCTGTGATGTTGGCCGGGTCAAAGAGGTTGTCCAGTTTGAGCAGTTCTTCGCAGCGTAGCACGCCCGCGTCCGTGAGCATGGCCGTGCGGGCTTTTTCGTCAATGGTGAAATGTTCGGGCGTGAGTTGGCGCACGATGTCGTCCACCGTGCGGTACATGCCCACGGATTCCTCGGACGCACCGGAAATGATCAGCGGCGTGCGGGCTTCGTCGATGAGGATGGAGTCCACTTCGTCCACGATGGCGAAGTTATGGCCGCGCTGCACGAGCTGCTCGGCGTAAAACTTCATATTGTCGCGCAGGTAGTCGAATCCGAATTCGTTGTTGGTGCCGTAGGTGATGTCCGCGTTATAGGCGGTTTTACGCTCGTCGTCGTCCAGGCCGTGCACGATGACGCCCGTGCTCAGGCCCAGGAAGGAGTAAAGTTTGCCCATCCAGGCCGCATCACGCGAGGCCAGGTAGTCGTTGACCGTGACCACGTGCACGCCCTTGCCGGACAGCGCATTGAGCACCACGGCCAGGGTGGCGACCAGGGTTTTGCCTTCGCCGGTCTTCATCTCGGCGATCTTGCCCTTGTGCAGGACCATGCCGCCGACGAGCTGCACGTCGTAATGGCGCATGCCCAGCACGCGGCGCGAGGCCTCTCGCACCAGGGCGAAGACTTCGGGCAGCAGGCTGTCCAGGCTTTTGCCGCCTTCCTGCACTTCTTCTTTATAGCGGGCGATGCGGGCGGCGAAGTCCGCGTCGTCCAATTGCTGCATTTCGGGTTCCAGGGCATTGATACGCTGCACCTGGGGGCGGAGACGGCGCAGATACCGTTCGTTCTTGCTGCCGAATATTTTCTTGAAAAGAAAGCCGAACATGAATGCTCCTCTGCTTCACACGGGCGGGCCGTTCGCGGCACCGGCGAATTACGGGTCAGGCTTGAGTGGACGGCAGGGCGCTCACACTGCCGTGGTATCCCCTAAAAATAAGTCATTATGTTATGCTTGGCAATGCAAGGAGGGGCATCTTTCGGGCATTTCCGCCGCACGGGCCGTGTCCGGCGGTGGATGGCGGGGGTCTGCAAGCCTTCTGCGGCGAGGTATTACGGGAAATACGGCGCGGTCCGACTTTTTCGGCAGCGGATTGTTTTGAAAAGAAGAAAGCCGGGCGTCGTGGCGCGCCCGGGAATAGCACGTATTGCCCAAAACGTGCCCGTTTGCGGCCGGGGTACGCGCTGCCCCCGGCCGCGATATTGTTGTTACGCTTCTTTCAGTTCTTGGATCAGATCCGTAAGCCCCTGAGCCTGCATGGCAAGGTTGGACACGGCCTTGGCGGCCTCCGCCATGGCTTCGGCGGTCTGGCGGGACATGTCGTTGACCTGGACGATGGACTGGTTGATTTCTTCGGAAGCGGCGGACTGTTCCTCGCTGGCCGTGGCAATGGCGTTGACCTGGTCCGCCGTGGCTTCCACAGTGGCCACGATTTCCCCCAGGGCCTGACCGGACCGGCTGGCCAGTTCATTGGCTTCGCTGATGCGCTCCACGGCGTTGTCCACGCCGGTCATGCTCTTGGCTGTGCTTTCCTGGATGGACTTGATGGCGTTGCCCACATCCTGGGTGGAGGCCATGGTCTTTTCGGCCAACTTGCGCACCTCGTCGGCCACCACGGCAAAGCCGCGCCCGGCGTCGCCCGCGCGGGCGGCCTCAATGGCGGCGTTCAGGGCCAGCAGGTTGGTCTGGTCCGCAATGTCCGAGATGACGCCCATGATCCGGGTGATGTTCTGGGCGTGCTCGTTAAGCTGGGCCATGTCGTCCTTGAGTTCCAAAGACATCTGGTGGACCTGCTCAATGCTGTGCACGGCCTTTGCCACCACTTCGGCTCCGACCTCGGCCTTTTGTTTGGTCTCGGCGGAGGCATTGGAGGCGGAACCGGCGTTTTTCGCCACTTCCTGGACCGTGGCGTTCATTTCATTCATGGCCGTGGCCGCCTCGGAGAGGCGCTGGGCTGACTCGGCCGCGCCCCGGTCGGACTGTTCGATCTGGGCGGAAAGCTCGGTGGAGGCGGAGGAGACCACGCTGCCCACCTGTTCCAGCTTGTCGGCGGCCGCCAGCATAGCCTCGGTCTTGCTTTGCGCTTCCCTGCTCGCCGCCTCGGCCTGCTCCATGGCCTCCTGGGCTTTGCGGGATTGCTCTTTGGCGTTCTCGGATTCATGTTGGGCGTTGTCTATATTCCGCTTCAGGGCATTGACCATTTCCACAATGGCCCCGTAAACCCCGATTTTTCTGCTGCCGTCGTCAATGTCGTAGTCGCCGTTCACCACGCGATGGGCGATGCCGTTCAGTTCGCCGGGATCTTTGCCCAACTGGCGAATGGTGTTGCGCACCAGCAGCAGGGTCAGGAAGACGGCGATAAGAATGGCCCCCACTATCAGGATAATGCCGGTCAACCGCGAGTTGTCGTACATGGCGTCGGCGTCGTTGTTGACCTGGTTGACGTGCTGCTTGACCGCACCGATGGTGTTGTCCAAAGCCGCGCTCATCAGATTGTATTGCTTGAGGGATTCGCCGAGCAGCAACGTGATGGCCTGTTCCGTGCGCAGTTCCCGAGAAAGCTCAAGCACTTTTTTGGATTCATCGCGGTATTTTTGCCGGGCCACCAGATAGGTCTGGAAAATTTCTCTGGTCCGGCCTATGGCGATCATGGCTTCGCACTTCTGGATGCCGTCGTCGATGATTCCCGCCCACTTCTGCTGTTGCTTCTCATACTCCCGCATCTGCGCGGAGTCTGTGGCATAAATATGCAGCACTTCGGCCAAGCGGTATTCCGAGGCCGCGTTGTTGATGACGCCCATCTTTTCCACCAGCGGCATCTGGCGCTGGCTCAGTTCCGTTGCAACATCATTGACCTTGGACATCTGCATAATCAGGTAGACGCCCAGAACTGCCATGAGGGCGGCCAGCGCGCCCATGCTCACGGCGATTTTTGCCGACAGCTTCATTTTTTTCTGCCTCCAGGTGAAATGGTTGAGACGTCAGGGTCGCTTGGGGCAGGAAAAGAAGGCACCCAAAAAAGAAGCCTTCGCCCATGGACAAAATATCCATAAGCGAAGGCTTTTCCCGTTGGATGAAATATCTCTACCCGCGAAAGAAACGGCTACTCTCTCTCTCTCTCTCTCTCTCTCTCTCTCTCTCTCTCTCTCTCTCTCTCTCTCTCTCAGCCCACACGCGGCCGCCGTAGGCGACGCGGTGGAAGAACGAGCGGTGGACAAGGTGCTCATGGCGTTATCCGACGTGAAGTTTTGTTGTTTATAACGGTGGAGGGCCACCTGGAATCGCATTCCGCACCGTTGTCATATTCTTACATATTTTGCCTAATCGGCTGTAAAATACTTTTCTTTATATCTCTCTGGAAATCAAGATCAGGAAAAGGTCTTTCTCAGACATAACGGGAATAACCTATTTAAATTTTTGATAAAGATAGTCCGCTGCTATTTGGGGACTTCACATCTGGCGGTGCGGCGCACAGCCGGGAGGAGGCGGCTGGAACCATTCGCGCGGGCCGCAATGCCTGGGGCGGGAACGAGCGGAGAATTTTAGGCAGATATGGAGAGCATCGCCAGTATGCCTGTAACGTTATATTGTTAAATTAAAAAATATGTTCTATATTATTTGAAATATTATATATAATTGTTAATAGATGTTATAGTTATAATATATAACTATTGAAATTATTTTATATAATAATATTCGCAAAATTTTATTGTATATTTAAATTTAAAGACGGCTTGATCGGCACTATAAATTAAATATGATCAATCTGATTGACGACTGAATTTCTGCAATAACTGTGTATTCCTCTCTGAATGCACAGATTGAAATTTTTTTGGTCCTGGAATGGAAGTCAATATCTGCTGTTATGGCGGGGAATGCATCCGCAAAGATCGAATTCATCTGTTTTCGCAAAGGGCGCATCGTGAAAGGACTCTGATACTGCGCGGCATCTCTCGCGCAGGCGGTTCGTGGAGTTGATTGCATGAAGCATTTCCTTGGGATGGACGTGTTTGCCGCGGCGCGTCTGCGGCTTGAGGAGATCTTTGACAGTTTTGAGCGCGTGTATGTTTCCTTTTCCGGAGGCAAAGACTCCGGGCTTGTGGTGCAGTACGCCCTGGAGATCGCCAGGGAGAAGGGGCGCCTCCCTTTAGACGTGCTGCATGTCGACCTGGAAGCATGGTATGCGCACACCGACGCTTTCGTCACGCGCATCATGACCCGGCCTGACGTCCGTCCGTGCTGGGTTTGCCTGCCCATTCACCTGCGAAACTCGGTTTCCCAGATGCAACCGCATTGGTTGTGCTGGGATCCTGACGCGCGGGAGCTGTGGGTTCGTGAGCTCCCCAGGCATCCGGGGGTGATTGCGAGTGAGGGCTATTTTCCCTGGTTCAGGAGGGGCATGGAATTTGAGGAATTCACGCCCCTGTTCGCAAAGCATTTTGCGGAGGGGCGCTCCTGCGCTTGCATTGTGGCCATTCGCAGTGATGAATCCCTGAACCGTTTCCGTACCATTGCATCTTCGACCAAGCAGCGCTGGAACGGAAGAAGCTGGAGTACCGTAACGCCTTCGGGCGTTGTCAATACATACCCGATATATGACTGGCGGACGGAGGACATCTGGACGGCCACGGGCAGGAAAGGCTGGGACTACAATCGGATTTACGACCTTATGCACCTGGCCGGGGTCGGCATCCATCAGATGCGCCTTTGCCAGCCGTACGGCGACGACCAGCGGAAGGGGCTCTGGCTTTTTAAAATGCTGGAGCCGGAGACATGGGCCAGGCTTGTCGGGCGGGTGGAAGGAGCAAATTTCGGCAACCGTTATGTGGAACAATCGGGAAACGTGCTTGGCAATTTTCATATTCATCTTCCACAGGGGCACACCTGGCAAAGTTACGCGGAGTTTCTGCTTGAGACCATGCCTCCCCCCACAGCCGCGCATTACCGGAAAAAAATCAAGACCTTTCTCAGGTGGTGGGCCAAGCACGGCGTTGAGGAGATTCCGCAGGAATCCGATGTGGAACAGGAGAGGCTCCGTAAGGCTCCGAGCTGGAGACGCATCTGCAAGACCCTGCTGAAGAATGACTACTGGTGCAAAGGCTTGAGTTTTTCCCAGACAAAGCGCGAAATGGAACGCCAGGCTCAACTGATGATGAAATACATGGTGCTGTGATGGAACTTCTGGAATTTACTCACGGTGAGGAGCCGATAAAGAACCGTGAATTGTTCGGGTTGCTGGGCGAGTACATAGCAAGCCCGGCAATCCGTGAGACATTGGGCGGCGTCATCAGCTCAGAGCCGGGCCGCCGCTGGTTCGTGATGATGGAAGACGGGACGCGGATTGTGGCTTTCGGCTCTATGCGCCGCAGGCGAACGGCGGCTTGTCTTCTTCATTTATATGCTCTGGAGGGAGAGGCGGACATTCCCATCCTGGAACGCTGCATTCAGGAGGCGCGGGAGACCGGCGCGGCTCGCCTGGTAACCGCGGATTACTGGACGCGCCGAGAGCTTTATTTCCGTTATGGATTCAGTTCCGTCTGTAAAGTCGGGCGGTTTGTGCGCTTTAAAAAGGAATTTGAGCATGGAGATTAATGAACTTCTGGCCAAACTTGCGCGGGCCCTTGAGGCCGAAAAGGGCGACCTGGACAGGCGCGTCGCGGTGTATAACCGTATTGTCGCTTTGGCTTCGGCTTACCTGAATATACCGCACCCGGTGACGTGCCCACAGCTCGTTCGCGTTGAGCAGGTCCGGGGCAATGAGTACAACCCGAACAAAGTCGCCCCGCCGGAAATGCGGCTGCTCACCTTGTCCATTGAAAAGGACGGCCTGACCATGCCGGTCGTGGTGGCGGACGACAAAAAGGGATGGGTCGTGGTAGACGGCTTTCACAGGCGCCAGGTGGTAAAGACAAAGGCGAATGTCCGGCAGAGCCTCGGGGGCTATCTCCCGATAGTCCGTCTCAACAAAAACCTTGAGGACCGCATCACGTCCACTGTGCGCCATAATATGGCCCGCGGCGCGCATCAGGTGGAGTTGACGGCGAAACTTGTGACCTTGCTTCGCGGGCATAACTGGACAAATGAGCGGATCGGCAAGGAACTCGGCATGGATCCGGATGAGGTTTTGCGGCTGAAGCAGATGCAGGGACTGGCCGAGGCTTTTTCCAATCGGGAATTTTCACGGGCATGGGACGTGGACGCCTGAACTGAAGCGGGCAGTCCGGGAGCATTATCCGCGTTCTCTCTAATGGGGGGGCCGCGCCGGACAATACCGGCTCATGAGCACGGCGCGCCCCGTTGTCCGTCGGGACGCGCCTGGGAATAGGCGCGTACTGTCCAAACGCGCCCGCGCGCGGCCGGGGAGGAGATGCGCTGACCCCGGCCGCAACGATGTCGTTAGGCTTCTTTCAATTCCTGGATCAGATCCGTGAGGCCCTGGGCCTGGGCGGCCAGGTCGGACACGGCCTTGGCCGCTTCGGCCATGGCTTCGGCGGTCTGGCGGGACATGTCGTTGACCTGGACGATGGACTGGTTGATCTCTTCGGAAGCGGCGGACTGCTCCTCGCTGGCCGTGGCAATGGCGTTGACCTGGTCCGCCGTGGCTTCCACGGTGGCCACGATTTCCTGTAGGGCCGCGCCGGATTGGCTGGCAAGCTCCGTGGCTTCGCCGATGCGCTGCACGGCCTTGTCCACGCCTTCCATGCTCTTGGCCGTGCTTTCCTGGATGGCCTTGATGGCGTTGCCCACGTCGTTGGTGGAAGCCATGGTTTTTTCGGCCAGCTTGCGCACCTCGTCGGCCACCACGGCGAAACCGCGCCCGGCATCGCCCGCGCGGGCGGCCTCAATGGCGGCGTTGAGGGCCAGGAGGTTGGTCTGGTCCGCGATGTCCGAGATCACGCCCATGATCCGGCTGATGTCCTGGGCGTGCTCGTTGAGCTGGGCCATGTCGTCCTTGAGCTCCAGGGACATCTGGTGGACCTGCTCAATGCTGTGCACGGCCTTTTCCACCACCTGTGCGCCCGCCTCGGCCTTCTGCTTGGTCTCTGCGGAGGCTGTGGAGGCGGAACCGGCGTTCTTGGCCACTTCCTGGACCGTGGCGTTCATTTCGTTCATGGCCGTGGCCGCTTCGGAAAGACGGGTCGCGGACTCGGCCGCGCCCCGGTCGGACTGCTCGATCTGGGCGGAAAGCTCAGTGGAAGCGGAGGAAACCACGCCGCCCACCTGTTCCAGCTTGTCGGCGGCCACCAGCATGGCCTCGGTCTTGCTTTGCGCTTCCCTGCTCGCCGCTTCGGCCTGCTGCATGGCCTCCTGGGCTTTGCGGGACTGCTCTCTGGCATTTTCCGATTCGCGCTGGGCGTTCTCAATATGGGTTTTCAGGGCATTGACCATTTCCACAATGGAACCATAGACGCCGATTTTCGGGCTGCCGTCGTCCACATTGTAGTCGCCGTTCACCACGCGCCTGGCGATGCCGTCAAGCGCGCCGGGGTCTTTGCCCAACTGGCGCAGCACGCCGCGAATAATGAAGACAGCCAGAAACGCGCCGATGAGAATGCCCGCCACCAGCAGGATGGAAACCAGCGTCTTGGAAGATTCATATTCTTCATCACCGGCCTGGCTGGATTTTTCACCGCCCTCTGTGTTGACCTTCACAATTTTGAGAAGCTGGTCGCACGCCTTGAGATAGGCCGTCTTGGATGGGCCGGTCAGCAGCGCCATGGCTTTTTCAGTCTGGTTCTCCTTGGAAAGAAGAAAAACTTGGTCATGAATTTTTTTGAAATCGTCCCATGCGGTGATAAAATCGTTATACATGGCCTGTTCATCGGGGCTGGAAATCAGTTTGACATACTCATTCTGTGTTTTTTTGATTTGTTGAAGGGTTTCATCCATCAGCTTTTCATAATTATCCATAGCTTCAGGCGTCGTTGAATAAACGTGCATGACTTCGTACAATCGGTAGTCCGACGTCAGGGTGTTCAAGCTGTTTGCCGCATTGCAGGAAGGCAGCCAGTTTTTGCTGATTTCCGTGGATGCCTCATTGATACTGTTCATCTGATACAGGCTGAAGAGACCCTGCCCGCAGAGCAGAATCAGCAGTATTGCTGTAAGCAGCAGAAGTTTTGCCCTCAGTGTCATGGTTTCCTCCCGGATTATGATACTCTGTCTTACTACTGTTTGAAAAATCGGTATGCCCCAGAAACAGCTAGAGCCCTGAGGGGAAGATGCGGTTTGGCCGTCCGTATCTGCCTCTCAGGGCTGCGAACATCGGAAGAGGAGCGAGAGACATTAGTTACTGCTGCTCTCTCTCTCTCTCTCTCTCTCTCTCTCTCTCTCTCTCTCTCTCTCTCTCTCTCTCTGGCCACAAGGAAAAGCCACGCCGGATATCCGCCGCCTGGCGATGCAGGAGAAGAGGCTGTCCGGTTATGCGTTTCATCATATTTCCTTGAGCGGAAAACGGCCGCCGGGGTCGCCGGTCCAAAACGCCGCTCCACGCGTTTTTCCATGTTAGTGGTCTTGAGCGAAAGAATTTTGTGCAGTTATGTTGTCCTATATCGGATTCTGGAAAGATAACTTTAGTTGATTTTGAACGTATTCAGAAGAATTTTCAAAATATAAATTCTGTAACAACATCTTAATGAAAGGTAAAAAAATATTAGATACGATGATAAATATATCGCATATGATAAAATGCATTTTTTACAAAATGTCGTGGATTATTCCCCCAAAAAGAAGGAGGGCGCGCCCCGCTGTCCACTTCGGGGCGCGCCGGGAAAGGCGCGTGCTGTCCATACGCGCCCGTTTGCGGTCGGAGTATGCGCTGCCTCCGGCCGCAATTTTGTCAATATCAGGCCTGTTTCAGCTCCCGGATCAGCTCCGTGAGCGTCTGGGCCTGTGCGGCCAGGCCGGACACGGCCTTGGCGGCCTCTGCCATGGCTTCGGCTGTCTGGCGGGACATGTCGTTGACCTGGACAATGGACTGGTTGATTTCCTCGCTGGCGGCGGACTGCTCCTCGCTGGCCGTGGCGATGGCGTTGACCTGGTCCGCCGTGGCTTCCACGGTGGCCACAATTTCTTCCAGGGCCGAGCCGGATTGCCCGGCGAGCTCCGTGGCTTCGCCGATGCGCGCCACGGACCGCTCCACGCCTTCCATGCTTTTGGCCGTGCTTTCCTGGATGGCCTTGATGGCGTTGCCCACGTCGTTGGTGGAGGCCATGGTTTTTTCGGCCAGCTTGCGCACCTCGTCGGCCACCACGGCGAAACCGCGCCCGGCTTCGCCCGCGCGGGCGGCCTCAATGGCGGCGTTCAGGGCCAGGAGGTTGGTCTGGTCCGCGATGTCCGAGATGACGGCCATGATCCGGCTGATGTCCTGGGCGTGCCCGTTGAGCTGGACCATATCTTCCTTGAGGGCCAGGGACATCCGGTGCACATCCTCAATGCCGCGCACGGCCTTTTTCACCACCTGCGCGCCCGCCTCGGCCTTTTGCTTGGTTTCGGCGGAGGCCGTGGAGGCGGAACCGGCGTTTCTGGCGACTTCCTGGACCGTGGCGTTCATTTCATTCATGGCCGTGGCCGCCTCGGAGAGGCGGGTGGCGGACTCGTCCGCGCCCCGGTCGGACTGCTCGATCTGGGCGGACAACTGGGTGGAGGCGGAGGAAACCGCGCTGCCCACCTGTTCCAGCTTGTCGGCGGCCACCAGCATGGCCTGGGTCTTGGCCTGGGCTTCCCTGCCGGCCTGTTCGGCCTGCCGCATGGCTTCCTCGGCCATGCGGGAATGCTCCTTGGCCTTTTCCGACTCCTGGTGGGCGGCGGCGATCATTTCCTTGAGGTGGGCCACCATGCTGCGCAGGGCGTCAAAAAGCGTGCCCAATTCATCGTTGCGGGTTATGGTGAGTTGTTTGTCCAGATCGCCCTCGGCGATGGCCTTGGCGCACGCAACGCACTGCAGCAGGTCGCGGATAATGGGCCGGGTGACCAGAAAGATGATCAGGCCCACAATGGCCGCACCGGCCAGCATGATGCCCAGGGCGGCATTGCGGATATGGGCCGTGGTTTCGTTGATTTCCGAGAAGTCCAGGCAGGTGACGGCGATCCAGCCGGATTCCGGGTCCAGCCGGAAGTTGAGCAGGCGGTCCACGCCCGTGTCGGTGGTGTAGCGCAGGGTTCCTTGGGGAGAGGCCAGCACCTGGCGTCCCCATTCCACCTTCTTGGCGTCGAATTCCTGGATCAGTTTGGCGTCGGGATGGGCCAGCATCAGGCCGCCGTTGTCCACAATATAGGCATAGCCGGTTTTGCCGATGCGCACGCCCTCAATGGTGCTGGCGACGACGTCCCGGCAGGGCAGGATGGCGTAAAGCACCCCGGCGGGCTTGCCGGCGGCGTTCAGCAGCGGCGTGGAGACCACCATGGCCTTGTCGTGAATATCCATGCTCATAAGCGGTTCGGAGATGACTGTTTCGCCCTGCATGGAGTCGTGGAAATAGGCGCGTTTGCCGATATTTACCTTGCCGATGGCCTCTTTGTTGCTTCCCGCCACCACCAGGCCGTCGGGCCCGGCGATGTTGACCACCGGGAAGGAGGCGTACATCTTGGCGAAGCCTTCAAGAACCCCCTGGGCCAATTGCGCGGCCTCCGCCAGATCTGCGGGATCGGTTCCCGCCCGGCCCCCGCTCAGAATATTGGCCAGGGAGCGCAGCCGGGCCGTGGCGGCCATGGCCCGCACACTGTCCTTATAATTGACGGCGGCGTTGTTCACGCCTTTGAGCAGAACGCTGTTGCTCACGTCCAGTTGCTGCCGGAAATTATCCTCCAGGCGGCTGGCGATCATCTCGGCAACCAGCAGCGTGCTGCACAGAATCAGAATGACAAGGGCCGTCAGGCTGGGCAACAGGAGCTTGTTTTGAATGGTGAGTTTCATGCTTCCCCCCCAGTGAACGTTTTGTGTGCCGCGCCCAAAAAAGGCCAAAGCCCCGCACTGTCGCCGGAGACGCTTTGGCCCGTATGCGCGCCCACAAAGCAAGTCAGATTTTTGTTAATTTCGTCTCTCTCTCTCTCTCTCTCTCTCTCTCTCTCTCTCTCTCTCTCTCTCTCTCTCTCTCTCTCTCTAGTGGAAAGCTGACAAGAGGGGTCAAATGCCCCGCAACAGGAAAAATGATGCATGTTATTTGACCTGTTCATTGAAGTATCCTGAAAAATTTTTATGCCCACAGTATAGTCATTCCTGTTATTGAAATGATTTTTTGCTGTCCATGACATCCGGCAATCAGACATACCGAAACGCCCATAAAAAAAGAAGCGGGGCGTCAGGAGAACACCCCGCTTCCAGAAGCGCGCCCCGCTGTCCACTTCGGGGCGTGCCGGGGAGGCGCGTGCTGTCCATACGCGCCTGCTTGCGGCCGGGAAATGCGCTAACCCCCCGCCGCAAATGTTCGAACCGCGCGGCTTCCAACTTCAATAGCAGAAGTCCGGCTCACGGTTTTGATGTAATGTTTCCGATTTCGTCCGCGATGCAATGCGGCGACGAAAAAAACACGCAAAAAACGGCGGTATGCCGCGCGCGAAGCACGCATCATACCGCCGCTAAACTGGGTCAGCCGATAAAAAAGGAAAAAAATCGAGGAATTACTCTCTCTCTCTCTCTCTCTCTCTCTCTCTCTCTCTCTGCAGGCAATTCAGCGCGGCGCCTGGATGCCCCGCGCCGTTACGAAGAGAAAATATGGTTATGGATCTCTTCATTTCACACTGCCTTCTGCAAAAAAATATTGCGCTGCCGTCCGCTTCCCGGAGGCGCGGGGAACCATCTCAGGCCTTTCAAACCGCTGCCCGGCGGGCGGAATGGGCACAAAACGCTTTGTATTTGCTTATCGGAAAATTGATGCATTTACTTTAGTTCCTCAATAAATATTTACCAATATCGGGGATAACGCAAGTGAAGAATGTCGCAAAGCTGACTAAAAATTTTTATTGGATAATATAAGTATACTTTTTTCTAAGTATATTCAACTAGTTGAAAAAGTATACGAAATATTCGGCCGCCCCGCGCATATGGGCTTGCGGGTTCGCATTCCACCCGGGAATGAGCGCCGCCGCGCGGCTGCCGGTCGCAAAGAAGGCGCGCCCCGCTGTCCTGGGGCGCGCCTGGGTTGGGGAGCGTGCTGTCCAAACGCCCCCCGTTGCGGCCGGGGTATGCGCTACTCCCGGCCGCAAAGTTCCGGCTATGCCGTTTTCAGTCCCTGGATCAGACCCGTGAGGCTCTGGGCCTGTGCGGCCAGGCCGGACACGGCCTTGGCCGCTTCGGCCATAGCCTCGGCGGTCTGGCGGGACATGTCGTTGACCTGGACGATGGACTGGTTGATCTCCTCGCTGGCGGCGGACTGCTCCTCGCTGGCCGTGGCGATGGCGTTGACCTGGTCCGCCGTGGTTTCCACGGTGGCCACAATTGCTTCCAGGGCCGCGCCGGATTGCCCGGCGAGCTCCGTGGCTTCGCCGATGCGCGCCACGGACCGCTCCACGCCTTCCATGCTTTTGGCCGTGCTTTCCTGGATGGCCTTGATGGCGTTGCCCACGTCCTGAGTGGAGGCCATGGTTTTTTCAGCCAGCTTGCGCACCTCGTCGGCCACCACGGCGAATCCGCGCCCGGCATCGCCCGCGCGGGCGGCCTCAATGGCGGCGTTCAGGGCCAGCAGGTTGGTCTGGTCCGCGATGTCCGAGATGACGGCCATGATCCGGCTGATGTCCTGGGCGTGCCCGTTGAGCTGGACCATATCCTCCTTGAGAGCCAGGGACATCCGGTGCACATCCTCGATGCCGCGCACGGCCTTTTTCACCACCTGCGCGCCCGCCTCGGCCTTCTGTTTGGTCTCGGCGGAGGCCGTGGAGGCCGCGCCCGCGTTTCTGGCGACTTCCTGGACCGTGGCGTTCATTTCGTTCATGGCCGTGGCCGCTTCGGAAAGACGGGTCGCGGACTCGGCCGCGCCCCGGTCGGACTGCTCGATCTGGGCGGAAAGCTGGGTGGAGGCCGAGGAAACCACGCTGCCCACCTGTTCCAGCTTGTCGGCGGCCGCCAGCATGGCCTCGGTCTTGCCCCTGGCCTCCTGGCCGGCGGCTTCGGCCTGTTCCATGGCTTTCAGCGCTTTCTGGGATTGCTCTTCCGCTTCCCGCGACTTTTTTTCAGCGTCTTGGATTTTTTCGTTCAGGGAATCGACCATGCTGTCCAACGACGCGGAAAGCTGGCCGATTTCATCCCTGCGGTCCAGGCCCAGGCGCTGGTCCAAGCGCCCCCCGGCCACGGCCTGCGCGAAACGCAGGGCCTGGGCCACCGGCCCGGTGATGGAGCGGGTCAGGCCGAAGCCCACGCCGACGGCGATGAGCAGGGTGATCACGCAGATGACCAGGGTCACGGCAATGGCGTTGTCCACAGCCTCGGCCACCTGGGTCATGGCCTTGTTCTGCATCTTGTCGGCGGCGTCGGCCACCTGCTGCATGAGCGAGAGGGTGGCTTCACGCGCCGGGGCGCGCGCGGCGGTCAGTTTTTCCTGCTCGTCCCTGAGTTGCTCCATGCTGGCCTGCACATCGCGGAAGTCCTCGACTCCGGCACGCAGTTTTTTCATAATCTGCAGAATGGTCGGGTTGCGGAAATCCTTGATGATGGAGTCTCCAGTCTTGAGCAGGGCCGGAAAACGCACGGGCAGGTTGTCTTTGGAATAACTCCTGTTCTGTTCGACCAGGCTGCGCATCATGCTCATCCGGATGATATTGAGCTGGTCCCGGATCTGGTTGACGCCACGGACCAGTGGCGCGACCCGGATCAATTCATTCAAGTCCTGCGTGCGCATGGCTTCCTGCTGCACCTTGTCCTGCTCGGCAACAATGGATTCCACTTCATTGAACAACTTCTCTCCGATCTTGATCATCTTGGTGCGCAAAGTCACAAACTGTTCATTGGTGTCGTGCGAGGCGCGGATGGTCTTTTCCAGCAGGTCGTAGGATTCTTTGGCCTTGGCCGTGCGCCCGCCGTTCAGGCTCGGGTATTTGGCCAGCAGGGCGTCCATGTCGGAGAAATTTTGCCCGATGGTCCGGAAAACGCCTTCCAGTTGCGCATAGCTCTCTTTTTTGTCTGTAAGCAGATAGTCGTTCATCAGCGCGGGAACGCGCAGGATATTGCTGTTCAATTGGGTGGCGATATCCTGCAGCGGCAGGTATTCGTCCCTGAGTGCTTCCGTTTCCTTGTCCACCTCCTTCAGCAGCCTGGAGGACAGGACGCTGAGAATGACGATCAACAGGATGATCGTGCCCAGACCGGCCGCCATTTTAACCCAGATTTTGAGATTCTTCACCGAACTTCTCCTTAAGTTATGGACAACTTTTCCCGGCGCGGCACGGCCAATATGGGGGATTTTTTCGTGGGCGGAACGGCATCCTTGTCCTCATACTCACACAGAATGCCGTAAATCTTCTGTTGACGCTCTTTGAATCCGGCGCGGACGAGGACTGAACGGGCGGGTCCGCCGCCCGTTCAGGCGAACATCCATCAGGCCTGTTTCAGTTCCTGGATCAGATTGGTAAGCCCCTGGGCCTGTGCGGCCAGGTCGGACACGGCCTTGGCGGCCTCTGCCATGGCTTCGGCGGTCTGGCGGGCCATGTCGTTGACCTGGACGATGGACTGGTTGATCTCCTCGCTGGCGGCGGACTGCTCCTCGCTGGCCGTAGCGATGGCATTGACCTGGTCGCCGGTGGCTTCCACGGTGGCCACGATCTCCTGGAGAGCCTGACCGGACTGGCTGGCCAGTTCCGTGGCCTCGCCGATGCGCTCCACGGCCTTGTCCACGCCGGTCATGCTTTTGGACGTGCTTTCCTGGATGGCCTTGATGGCGTTGCCCACATCCTGAGTGGAGGCCATGGTCTTTTCCGCCAGCTTGCGCACCTCGTCGGCCACCACGGCGAAACCGCGTCCGGCGTCGCCCGCGCGGGCGGCCTCAATGGCCGCGTTGAGGGCCAGCAGGTTGGTCTGGTCCGCGATATCCGAGATCACGCCCATGATCCTGGTGATGTCCTGGGCGTGCCCGTTGAGCTGGGTCATGTCGTCCTTGAGTTCCAGGGAGAGTTGGTGGACCTGGTCAATGCTGCGCACGGCCTTTTCCACCACCTGGGCCCCGGCTTCGGCTTTCTCCCTGGTTTCGGCGGAGGCGGCGGAAGCGGAACCGGCGTTCTTGGCCACTTCCTGGACCGTGGCGTTCATTTCGTTCATGGCAGTGGCCGCTTCGGAGAGACGGGTCGCGGACTCGGCCGCGCCCCGGTCGGACTGCTCTATCTGGGCGGAAAGCTGGGTGGAGGCCGAGGAAACCACGCTGCCCACGGTTTCCAGCTTGTCGGCGGCCGCCAGCATGGCCTGGGTCTTGCCCCTGGCCTCCTGGCCGGCGGCTTCGGCCTGTTCCATGGCTTTCAGCGCTTTCTGGGACTGCTCTTCCGCTTCCCGCGACTTCTTTTCAGCGTCTTGGATCTTTTCGTTCAGGGAATCGACCATGCTGTCCAGGGACGTGGAAAGCTGGCCGATTTCATCCCTGCGGTCCAGGCCGAGGCGCTGGTCCAGGCGCCCGCCGGCCACGGCCTGGGCGAAACGCAGGGCCTGGGACACCGGCCCGGTGATGGAGCGGGTCAGACCGAAGCCCACGCCGACGGCGATGAGCAGGGTGATCAGGCAGATGACCAGGGTCACGGCAATGGCGTTGTCCACAGCCTCGGCCACCTGGGTCATGGCCTTGTTCTGCATCTTGTCGGCGACCTCGGCCACCTGCTGCATGAGCGAGAGGGTGGTTTCACGCGCCGGGGCGCGCGCGGCGGTCAGTTTTTCCTGCTCGTCCCAGAGTTTTTGCATTTTGTCCTGCACATCCCGGAAGTTCACGATGTTCGCGCGCAGTTTTTTTAGAATTTCCTGGATGGCCGGTTTGACGATCTGCGCGCTCAGAGCGTCCACGTGCTTGAGCAGGGCCGGAAAACGCACCGGCACATTGTCTTTGGCATGACTTCTGTTCTGCTCGACCAGGCTGCGCATCATGGACATCCGGATGATGTTGACCTCGTCCAGAATGATGTTCCCCTCGCCGATCAGGGGTACGACCCTGGTCAATTCCTCCAGGTTCTGGGCGCGCAGGGCCTCATCCTGTATCTTGTTCTGTGCCTGAACGAAGGCGGCCGCCTCCTGGAGCAGTGCCGCGCCGGTTTTGATCATGCTTGCGCGCAGCGTCACAAACTGTTCATTGGTATCGTGCGAAGCGCGAATGGTTTTTTCCAGCAGGTCGTAGGATTCTTTGGCCTTGGCCGTGCGCCCGCCGTTCAGGCTCGGGTATTTGGCCAGCAGGGCGTCCATGTCGGAGAAATCCCGCCCCACGGTCTGGAAAACGCCTTCCAGTTGCGCATAGCTCTCTTTCTTGCCCGTGAGCAGGTAGTCGTTCATCAGTGCGGGAACGCGCAGGATGTTGCCGTTCAATTGGGTGGCGATATTCCGCAAGGGCAGATATTCGTCCCTGAGTGCTTCCGTTTCCTTGTCCACCTGCTTCAGCAGCCTGGAGGACAGGACGCTGAGAATGACGATCAACAGGATGATCGTGCCCAAACCGGCCGCCATTTTGACCCAGATTTTGAGATTCTTCACCGAATTTCTCCTCAGTTATGGACAACTTTTCCCGGCGCGGCACGGCCGGCACGGGGGTTTTTCGTGGGCGGAACGGCATCCTTGTCCTCAAACTCACGCGGGATGCCGTAAATCTTCTGCTGGCTGCTCTTTGAATTCGGCGCGGACGAGGCCTGAACGGGCGGGTCCGCCACCCGTTCAGGCGAACATCCGTCAGGCCTGTTTCAGTTCCTGGATCAGATTGGTAAGCCCCTGGGCCTGCGCGGCCAGGTCGGACACGGCCTTGGCGGCCTCTGCCATGGCTTCGGCGGTCTGGCGGGCCATGTCGTTGACCTGGACGATGGACTGGTTGATCTCCTCGCTGGCGGCGGACTGCTCCTCGCTGGCCGTGGCGATGGCGTTGACCTGGTCGCCGGTGGCTTCCACGGTGGCCACGATCTCCTGGAGAGCCTGACCGGACCGGCTGGCCAGTTCCGTAGCCTCGCCGATGCGTTCCACGGCGTTGTCCACGCCGGTCATGCTCTTGGAGGTGCTTTCCTGGATGGCCTTGATGGCGTTGCCCACATCCTGAGTGGAGGCCATGGTCTTTTCGGCCAGCTTGCGCACCTCGTCGGCCACCACGGCGAAACCGCGTCCGGCCTCGCCCGCGCGGGCGGCCTCAATGGCGGCGTTGAGGGCCAGGAGGTTGGTCTGGTCCGCGATGTCCGAGATCACGCCCATGATCCTGGTGATGTCCTGGGCGTGCTCGTTAAGCTGGGTCATGTCGTCCTTGAGCTCCAGGGACATCTGATGGACCTGGTCAATGCTGCGCACGGCCTTTGCCACCACTTCGGCTCCGGCTTCGGCCTTTTCCCTGGTTTCGGCGGAGGCGGCCGAAGCGGAACCCGCGTTTTTGGCGACTTCCTGGACCGTGGCGTTCATTTCGTTCATGGCCGTGGCCGCCTCGGACAGGCGCTGGGCGGACTCGGCCGCGCCCCGGTCGGACTGTTCGATCTGGGCGGAAAGCTCGGTGGAGGCGGAGGAGACCACACTGCCCACCTGTTCCAGCTTGTCGGCGGCCACCAGCATGGCCTCGGTCTTGCTTTGCGCTTCCTTGCTCGCCGCTTCGGCCTGTTCCATGGCCTCCTGGGCTTTGCGGGACTGTTCCCTGGCATTTTCAGATTCACGTTGGGCGTTTTCAATATTTTGCTTCAGGGCATTGACCATTTCCACAATGGCCCCGTAGACGCCCATTTTTTTACTGCCGTCGTCGATATTGTAGTCGCCGTCCACCACCCGCAGGGCAATGCCGTTGAGCTCGCCGGGGTCCTTGCCCAACTGGCGCACGGTGTTGCGCACGATCAGCACGGTGAGCAGCACGGCGATCAGAATGGCCAGCACGGTCAACGTAGTGCCGATCATATTGCTGTTTTCGTACATGGCGTCGCCTTCCGCGCTTCTGGTCTCTGCATTTTTACGGGCTTCGGCCACAAGCTGGTTGAGTTGCGCGCTCAAGTCGACATAGTCCTTGCGCGAGTCGCCCAGCAGCAGTTTAACAGCCTCTTCCGTATGGTTCTCGCGGGAGATGGTCAGCAACTTGTCGGAGATGCTGAAATAACCGTTCAGATGGGCGGTAACCTTGTTAAAGGTTGCCTTGAGCGGGCCGCCCTCTCTGATGAGCTTGTTGAGCCCGGCCAGATAGCCGGTGACGGCTTTTTTCCAGTCGGCCAGCTCTTTTTCATTGGCCTGCATTATAGCCGCATCCGTGGCGTAGATATGGCGCACTTCCACAATGCGGTATTCCGAAACGTCATTGTTCAGCTTGCCCGCCAGATCAATGATCGGGACGTTCCTCTCCGCAAGGACCGTGGACATCTCGTTGACGCTGCCCATCTGCACCAGCAGATAGGCGGCCAGAATGGCGATCAGCACGATCAATGAGCCCATGCTGGCGGAAATTTTAGTGGACAGTTTCATGTGCGCTTCTCCTTTGAGTTCGGGGGGTCATGGGCCGTATTAGGGAAGGACTGGCCGGCAGGGGGGGCCGGTCACAAACAAAAAAAGCCCGCTTCTCCCCAGGCCGGGAGAAGCAAGGCTGATAACGGCGGAACCGGTTAAGAGGCGGGGATTGACCCCGTTACTCTCTCTCTCTCTCTCTCTCTCTCTCTCTCTCTCTCTCTCTCTCTCTCTCTCTCTCTCTCTCTCTCTCTCTCTCTCTCTTGCCGCAAAGAAGGGCCGCGCAGGGCCGGTCACAGCGATTCAGGGAGAGGAGGGGATGCCCGTTTAACTGTCTCATGCCACTCCTGCGCGGCGAACAGCTTTGAACGCTGTCCGGCACGGGCCAATGCCTGAAATATAACCCGTTTCTGATCCATGGGCCTGTCGCCCGGAACGCCGCTCTCCGCATTCTCGCTGTCGCGCCTGCGCAGCCTGGCGCCGGCAGGGAATTGGCACATAATTACCAATTACATCGCATATCGTAAGAAAATAAACTATCTTTAGTGGAAAATGCAGTATTTATAAAATTAAGTAAAAAATGAGAAAAATTCATAAACTATGGCGTGTTATTTTCCTATAAAAAACAGTGCGGTGTAAAATGAAAACAAAATATTTGCTGAAAAATTAAATCATTATATTTCATAAACAGCAACGGATGTAACAATAAAAAAAGACGCCCCGCTGTCTGTTGCGGGGCGTCCTTATCGGCAGCCGGAAGAAGAGAGCTGGCTGCGGGATCGAGCTTGTTATGCTTCTTTCAGTTCCTGGATCAGGTTGGTCAGGCTCTGGGCCTGTGCGGCCAGGTCGGACACGGCCTTGGCCGCTTCGGCCATGGCTTCGGCGGTTTGGCGGGCCATGTCGTTGACCTGGACGATGGACTGGTTGATCTCCTCGCTGGCGGCGGACTGCTCCTCGCTGGCCGTGGCAATGGCGTTGACCTGGTCGCCGGTGGCCTCCACGGTGGTCACAATTTCTTCCAGGGCCGCTCCGGATTGGCCGGCGAGTTCCGTGGCTTCTCCGATGCGTTCCACGGCCTGATCCACGCCGGTCATGCTCTTGGCCGTACTTTCCTGGATGGCCTTGATGGCGTTGCCCACATCCTGAGTGGAGGCCATGGTCTTTTCCGCCAGCTTGCGCACCTCGTCGGCCACCACGGCGAAGCCGCGCCCGGCATCGCCCGCGCGGGCGGCCTCAATGGCCGCGTTGAGGGCCAGCAGGTTGGTCTGGTCCGCGATGTCAGAGATCACGCCCATGATCCTGGTGATGTCCTGGGCGTGCCCGTTAAGTTGGGTCATGTCGTCCTTGAGCTCCAGGGACATCTGATGGACCTGGTCAATGCTGCGCACGGCCTTTGCCACCACCTGGGCCCCGGCTTCGGCCTTTTGCTTGGTCTCGGTGGAGGCATTGGAGGCGGAACCGGCGTTCCTGGCCACTTCCTGAACCGTGGCGTTCATTTCGTTCATGGCCGTGGCCGCCTCGGACAGGCGCTGGGCGGACTCGGCCGCGCCCCGGTCGGACTGTTCGATCTGGGCGGAAAGCTGGGTGGAGGCGGAGGAAACCACATTGCCCACGGTTTCCAGCTTGTCGGCGGCCACCAGCATGGCCTGGGTCTTGCCCCTGGCCTCCTGTCCGGCGGCTTCGGCCTGTTCCATGGCTTCCTGAGCTTTCCGCGACTGTTCTTCAGCTTCCTGGGACTTCTTTTCGGCGTCGTTGATTTTTTCGTTCAGCGAATCAACCATGCTGTCCAGGGCTTCGGAAAGCTGGCCGATTTCATCCCTGCGGTGCAGGCCCAGGCGCTGGTCCAGGCGTCCTCCGGCCACGGCCTGGGCGAAGCGCAGGGCCTGGGCCACCGGCACGGTGATGGAGCGGGTCAGGCCGAAGCCCACGGCCATGGTGATGAGCAGGGTGATCATGCAGATGGCCAGGGTCACGTTTATGGAGTTGTTTACAGCCCCGGTCATATGGGACATGGCCGTGTTCTGCATTTCGTCGGCTCTGTCGACCACCTGCTGCATGAGCGTGAGGGTGGCTTCACGCGCCGGAACGCGTGCGGCGGTCAGCTTTTCCTGCTCGTCCCAGAGCTGCTGCATACTGATCTGCACATCGCGGAAATTCACGACGCTGGCGCGCAGCGATTTCAGGATTTCCTGAATGCGCGGGTTGAAAACCATTGTGTTCAGATCGTCCACGCGCTTGAGCAGAGCCGGAAAACGCACGGGCACATTGTCTTTGGCATAGCTTCTGTTCTGTTCGGCCAGGCTGCGCATCATGCTCGCGCGGATGGCGTTGACCCCGTCCAGAATCAGGTTGGCTTCACGGATCAGCGGCAAGATTCTGTTCAATTCCGCTGTGTCCTGCGCGCGCAGGGCCTCCTGCTGCATGGCCCCTTCCGCAGCGACAAAGGCCGCCACTTCCTGGACCAGTTTCGCGCCGGTATTGATCATGTGAGTGCGCTGAGCCATGAACTTTTCATGGGTGTCGTGCGAAGCATGGACGGTTTGTTCCAATGCATCATAAGCCGTTTTGGCTTTGGCCACGAACCCGGCGTTCAAATGCGGGAACCTGGCCTGCAGGTCCGCCATGTCGGCGAATTTCTGCCGTATGGTTTTGAAGACATCTTCCAGGTGCTCATAGGTCTCTTTCTTGCCCGTGAGCAGGTA
The DNA here is from genome assembly GCF_001553605.1 of Desulfovibrio fairfieldensis. Lineage (NCBI taxonomy): Bacteria > Pseudomonadati > Thermodesulfobacteriota > Desulfovibrionia > Desulfovibrionales > Desulfovibrionaceae > Desulfovibrio > Desulfovibrio fairfieldensis. The sequence goes on along the minus strand of NZ_CP014229.1, from coordinate 2,405,505 downwards.
GTCGTTCATCAGCGCAGGAACACGCAGGACATTAGCGTTCAACTGGGTGGCAATGTCCTGAATGGGCAGGTATTCATCCTGAAGGGCCAGCGCCTCCTTGTTCACCCCGCGCAGCAGGGAGGACGTCAAGACGCTGAGGACGGCGAGCAGCAGAATGATCGCGCCCAGCCCGATTGCCATTTTCATCCAGATTTTGAGATTTTTCATTACGCTCCTCCTTAATTGCAGATAGCTTCCTTCCGGCGCAGCACGGCTTAGACGGCCAGAATGGCGATCAGCACGATCAATGAGCCCATGCTGGCGGAAATTTTCGTAGACAGTTTTGTGTCGAATCTCCTCTCTTGAAGTATGTGCGGGCCCCGCCGCTGATCCGATACGTCCGGTTGAACGCGCCTGTACCCGTAAATACAAAAAGGGTCGCATTCCTTATCTCAGAAGGAATGCAACCCTTTAAAAAAATATACGAAAAAAGATCCGCTTCGCTCAGCGGTTCAGTCTCTCTCTCTCTCTCTCTCTCTCTCTCTCTCTCTCTCTCTCTGCCGCAAAGAATGGCGCACCGGCCCGGCGCCGGGCCGGTCACAGCGATTCAGGGAATGAAGGAGATGTCCGCTTAGCTGTCTCATGTCACTCCTGCGCGGCGAACAGCTTTAAGCGCTGTCCGGCACGGCGCCACTCCTGGAATAATCCGTTTCTGATCCATGGGCTTGTCGCCCGGAACGCCGCTCTCCGCATTTCCGCCTGGCAGCCCCACCTGGGCGCTGTCCGGGAATCGGCGCATAATTTGCCAATTACCTTTATATCGTAATAAAATGAACTATCTTTAGTGTAAAATGCTGTATTTATAAAATTAAGTAAAAAATTCATAAATTATGGCGTGTTATTTCCCTATAAGAAAACCTATTCAGTGTAAAATAAAAACAGAATATTTGTTGAAAAATTAAATCATTATATTTCATAAACAGCAACAGATGTAACAATAAAAAAGACGCCCCGCCGTCTGTTGCGGAGCGTCCTTACCGGCAGCCGGAAGAAGAGAGCAGGCTGCGGGATCGACCTTGTTATGCCTCTTTCAATTCCTGGATCAGATTGGTCAGACCTTGGGCTTGGGCGGCCAGGTCGGACACGGCCTTGGCGGCCTCTGCCATGGCCTCGGCGGTCTGGCGGGCCATGTCGTTGACCTGGACGATGGACTGGTTGATTTCCTCGCTGGCGGCGGACTGCTCCTCGCTGGCCGTGGCGATGGCGTTGACCTGGTCCGCCGTGGCTTCCACGGTGGTCACAATTTCTTCCAGGGCCGCGCCGGATTGGCCAGCGAGTTCCGTGGCTTCTCCGATGCGCTCCACGGCCTGATCCACGCCGGTCATGCTTTTGGATGTGCTTTCCTGAATGGCCTTGATGGCGTTGCCCACATCCTGAGTGGAGGCCATGGTCTTTTCAGCCAGTTTGCGCACCTCGTCAGCCACCACGGCGAAACCGCGCCCGGCATCGCCCGCGCGGGCGGCCTCAATGGCCGCGTTGAGGGCCAGCAGGTTGGTCTGGTCCGCGATGTCCGAGATGACGCCCATGATCCGGGTGATGTCCTGGGCGTGCCCGTTAAGCTGGGTCATGTCGTCCTTGAGCTCCAGGGACATCTGATGGACCTGATCAATGCTGCGCACGGCCTTTGCCACCACTTCGGCTCCGGCTTCGGCCTTTTGCTTGGTTTCGGCGGAGGCATTGGAGGCGGAACCGGCGTTTCTGGCGACTTCCTGAACCGTGGCGTTCATTTCGTTCATGGCCGTGGCCGCTTCGGACAGGCGCTGGGCGGACTCGGCCGCGCCCCGGTCGGACTGCTCGATCTGGGCGGAAAGCTCGGTGGAGGCGGAGGAAACCACGCTGCCCACCTGTTCCAGCTTGTCGGCGGCCACCAGCATGGCCTCGGTTTTGGACTGGGCCTCCTGGCTGGCGGCCTCGGCCCGCTGCATGGCTTCCTGGGCTTTGCGGGACTGCTCCCTGGCGTTTTCCGACTCGCGCCGGGCATTCTCAATGTTGGTTTCCAGGGCGTTGACCATTTCCACAATGGCCCCGTACACTCCCATTTTTTTACTGCCGTCGTCGATATTGTAATCGCCGTCCACCACGCGGTGGGCGATGGCGTTCAGTTCGCCGGGATCCTTGCCCAACTGGCGCACGGCGTTACGCACGATAAGAATGGTCAGTCCCACGGCGATGAGAATGGACAGCATGGTCAGGCCGATGCCGATCATATTGCTTCTTGCGAACATGGCGTCGGCCTCGGCGTTCATGCCATCGGCGTTTTTCTTGGCCGCCGCCACCAGAGCGTTGAGAGCGTCGCTCAGTTTCCGGTAGGAAGTATGCGAGTCCCCCAGCAGCAGTTGAACGGCTTCTTCCGTATGATTTTGCCGGGAGATGTCCAGCATCTTGTCGGACAGGGCGTAGTATGCGTTCAGACCGGTATTGACCAGTTCCAGAACCGCCTTGACCTCTCCCTCTTTGACAAGGCCGTTGAGGTCGGCCAGATAGCCGCTGGTCCTCTTTTTTCCCTTGGCCAATTCCTTTTCATCATTTTTCATCACTGCGGGATCAGTGGCGTAGATGTGGAGCACCTCCGCGATACGGTATTCCGAAACGTCATTATTCAGCTTGCCCGCCAAGTCAATGACCGGAATATTTCTTTCGCCCATGACTGTGGCTGTCTCATTGATGCTTTGCATCTGCATCAAGAGATATACTGCAAGAATGGCGATCAGCACAGTTAGTGAGCCCATGCTGGCGGAAATTTTAGTGGACAGTTTCATCTGCGTTTCTCCTTTGAGTGGGGGGGGATCATGGGCGATGTTGTGGAAGGATTGGCCGGCAGGGGATGCCGGTCGAAAATAAAAAGCCCGCTTCTCCCCAGGCCGGGAGAAGCAAGGCTGATAACGGCGGGACCGGTTAACAGGCGGGGATTGATCCCGTTAATCTCTCTCTCTCTCTCTCTCTCTCTCTCTCTCTCTCTCTCTGCCGCAAAGAATGGCGCGCCGGACCGGCGCCGGGCCGGTCACAGCGATTCAGGGAAAGGAGGGGATGTCCGTTTATCTGTCTCATGATACTCCTGCGCGCGGCGGACAGCTTTAAGCGCTGTCCGGCACGGGCCACTCCGGAATACTCCGTTTCTGATCCATGGGTTTGTCGCCCGGAACGCCGCTCTCCGCATTCTCGCTGTCGCGCCTGCGCAGCCCCACCTGGGCGTAGTCCGGGAATCGGCGCATAATTTGTCAATTACCTTCATATCGTAATAAAATGAACTATCTTTAGTGCAAAATGTAGTATTTGTAAAATTAAGTAAAAAAACAACAAAAATGAACAAAATTATGGCGCTGTATTTTCCTTATTTGCAAAATATGCCGTGTGGAATGGAAGATTGCATATCAGTTGAAAAATTAAATTATTATATTTTATATAGTGCGATGGATGCAGCAATAAAAAGGACGCCCCGCCGTCTGTTGCGGAGCGTCCTTACCGGCAGCGGAAGAAGAGAGCAGGCTGCGGGATCGACCTTGTTATGCTTCTTTCAGTTCCTGGATCAGATTGGCAAGCCCCTGGGCCGGGGCGCTTTGTCTGGCCATGTCGTCGAGCCGGACAATGGACTGGTTGATCTTCTCGCCCGCGGCTCAAGCCGCCGCGCGAAAAGCCGGACTATCCGGCTAATCGCCGGGCGCAAGCGGCCGATAAGGCAGGAAGAGGGGAAGACGCGCCGGTCTCAGGCCTCGTGGTATTCCTGCTTGATGACGGCTTCGGCCTTGATCCGGTCCAGCAGTTCGGCGAACGTCGCTTTGACATGCTCGCGGATATCCCCGGCCACCACCAGAAAGAGCAGGTCGTCGCCGGGTTTGAGCAAGCCCTCCTCGGCCTGGGCGACAATGGCGAAAATGCCGGGGCGCTGTTCCATCTCGCGGCAGATTTCGCGCATTTTCGCGTTGTCATGGCTGACGCGCACGGCGCTGACCGGCGCATGGTCCTTGCGGGACCAGCCGCGCACCACGCCGTTGTGCACGAGCATCATGCCCACGTGTTCGGTGAAGCCGGGGCGGGCTTTGAGTTCCTGAAGAGTTTTGTTAATATCCATGAAGACCGCCTTGGTTGAAAGAGTGGCTGATTGCGGCAAGTATATATGCAGGCCGCCCGGCCATAAAGGATTTTATTGATGGCGCAGTTATCGCAGCTTCTGGCCCGCCTGCCCGAGGGCAAGGACGTGCACATGAGCACCATGGGCCATGTGCTCTGGGTCTGCTGGCACAACAATCTCACGCCGGCGGTGAACCAGACCCTGCTCAACTACGGCGGCATGCTGGTGGGCGAGGAGCGCGAGCAGGCCCTCTGGTTCTTCTTCACCGACGACGTTTTTCTGGCCCTGGCCCGGCTGATGGTCTGGGGCAATTTCAATGAACTGGCCGTCAGCATTGAGCTTTTCCCCGGCCGCCTGCAACTGAGCAGCAAGCGCGACGCCGGTCTTTCCCTGGACGGCGCATTGCGGGCCCAGGAAATGCTGGTCAGGGACAGTCTGGAAGTCTGGGTGCATCCCAAGAGCCGGGAAGGGCGCAGCGCCCTGCCCGGCATCTCCTTTGAAAGCCGTCCGGGCCGCCAGGGCATGGCTTCCGTGGACTGGGCCACGCCCGTGGTGGACGTGCGCATGCCGTACTCCTCCACCCAAGCCTGGTTCGCCATTTTGCACCCTCTGGGCAGCCCCCTGGACAAGGCCTTTCAGAACGGCTGGAGCTCCATGTTCAAGCGCGTCGAGGCGCTGCTGCAAAAGCACAAGATCAAGTCCATCGTGCACGAAACCTTCGTCATGGTGGCCGTGGACAATCTGCTGATGCTGCGCACCTTTTTGCGCGACTATCTGCGCAGCTTCGACAAGGAGCAGAACGAACCCGGCACCTACTGGCCCTGCGTCTGCGTGGTTGCCGACCGCAACAATCTCAATTTCAATACCGACCTTCCCAAAAAAATCGGCCTGCAATGGGACAATCTGATGCCGGATTTCCCGTACATCAGTTATCGCAATGCCTATCTGTTGGGCGACGGCTTCACGGTGCGTGATCTGCGTTTTACCGGCGAGCAGGCCAGCATGGACAGCTGGTGCAACGTGCTGCTGGACGAAAACAGCATCAGCGTCCGTTCCATCCCCCTGCTCATGGCCGGGCGGCTTACCGTGGGCAGCAGCGGAGCCGGGGGCTGCTTTTATTGCGGCATTCCCAGCCATACGGCGGCGGAGTGCCCCACGCGCACCTATTTTCCGAGCAGGCCTGAAATCTGGGACGAGTTGGCGGGCCTGGACCTGGAAAACATCAACGAGGCCTTCCGGCGCATTGAGATGGTGCTGGGACAGGACAGCGTGGAGGGCTACGAGGAACTGCTGGAGGGCAAGGACGACGCGGCCCTGCTGATGCAGGCCGTGCTGGACATCAACGGTCCGGGCCAGTTGCGCAACGTGCCCCGGCACTGGCTCTACCGCATGCGCGAGCCGGACCAGGACGAGGAAAAGCCCACCCGCGACGACAGCCCGGCCTGGGATCTGCTGGACCAGTTGGCCCGCGCCGCGTCCGACGAACTGTCCGATCTCGAAAAAAAGGTACTCCAGACCATTACCCGCCACCAGCGCGATCCGCGCCTGCGCATGGTGCGGGCTTTTCTGCTCATTGAGAAGAATGATTTCAGCCATGCGGCGGCCTGCTTCCGCGAAGCGGCCAGCCTGACTCCGGCCCCCACGCTTCAGGCCTGGAATGAATTTCTGCAGGGACGGCTCTCGGAAGAGCAGGGCCAGTACGGCCCGGCCATCGAGCAGTATGCCCAGGTCTGGCGGGTCATGCCCCAATGGCGCGACGTGCAGTACCGGGGCATTGTCTGCCGGGTCAAAATGGGCTTTGCCGAGCAGGTGCTGGAGCAGATCACTAAGCTGGTCCGGGAGGAGCCTTCCTATTTCAACCGCGTGCTCATTGATCCCGGACTGGAGCGCGGGCGCCTGCTGATCCTTTCCTCGCTCTATGATCTCTGGGCCGAGGCCAAGAAGAACGCCGAAGAGGAGCGGACCAGAATCAACGCTCTGGAGGCCCGGCTCAATGACTGGTTTCCGCCGGACCATCCGGTGCAGTTGCAGCTCGGAAGCAAGATCCATAAGCTGGAAGCTCTGAGCAACATCAATAACTATATTGCGTTTCTCCAGGTGGTGGAGCAGCGCCCGGTGCTGGAAAAGGAGCTGGAAGAAAGCATCCAGCGCGAGGTGGAGGAGCTGCGCAACCGCTACAAGTATTACCTGGACGTGTTGCAGGAAATCCGCGACGAGGCTTCCTGGTTCCCCTTCCCCTCTGTCCTGCGCGACTTCAGCAGCGATTTCAACGAAAGCGCGGGCATCATCAACTGGGCCTTTGCCTGCAACTTCAACGAGGCCGAAACCTTCAAGCGCGCGCAGGACACCACGCCCCGGCTCAATGAATTGCTGCGCAATCTGAAAAAGCGTCTCAAGTTCCTGCGCATGGTACGTGACGGCACGCTTTTCGCCCTGACCATGGGCAAGACTTTTATCTGGGTGGAGATTGTGGGCCTGCTGTTCTGTTTCATCGGCGTGCCCATCGTGGTCTTCTGGGGCGACAGTCTTTATCTGGGCTGGCTCAAGAATCTGCTGGGCGAAAATCAGTGGTCCATCCAGAAAGTGCTGGCGGTCATTATCACCATCATCGCCATCGGCATCGGGGCCCTGCACACCACCCTGGTCTTTGATCGCAAGCGGGAAAAACTTCTGGAGCAGGCCCGCGATCAGCGGGAAAAGGCCCAGCAGATGCGCCTGGAACGCATCCGCCGCCAGCGTATGGCCGAGGCGGAAAGCGCCCGCCGCAGTCAGCGGGCCGAAAGCGGGCGGGAAGTGCAGCGCCAGCTCAAAGAGCGGATGAAAGACTGAACCGCCTGGTGGCGGGCCGGGGTTGCCAGATTTATTAATAAATATTATTAATAAATAGAGGGGTTGATACACGGAATGCGTCAACCGCTCTGTAAAGATTTGTCCGTAAATCCTTGTCGTGAAATGCGAGTAGTCGGGTTTTGCTCGTCGTAAACGAGCATTTCAAGCGTTAAATGCTCTAAAGTCCGTTGCAAGGAGGCTACCATGCCGAGCCTGAAAGATTTCGCGCTCTACGATATAGATTGGAATCTCACGCCGGAACATGCGGTGACCATGTATCTGGAATGGGGCAACAACGACTGGCATGCCGAATACCCGCCGGTGCGCTCCAAAGAGGATGTTTCCCATTATTTTGTGGTGGACAGTTGGCAGGACCCGCCGGTGGTGCGTCTGGTGCGGCGTAATTCCGAGCGGGCCGACGATCTCATCAGCGTGCCTCTGCCGGACAGCCTGCTGGCGGATTTCCGTCAGGCCCACGGCACGTGGCGCGGCATCAGCGAACCTACCCCCGGGATCAAGGCCTGGCTGAAAAGCGAGCTGGAGCAGTAGGGAGTTTCAGACGAGAAACCCTTGCCGCGCGGAAAGATGCAGCTTTTCACGGACGGCTTTTACTGAGGGCGGACCCCGGAAGTTGCCGCGCAGCGGCATTGCATCTGAATTGCGACAACAGACAGCCGGTCGTCGGTCGGGTTCGTACCGCAAAAGTACGCATTCCGTCCGGCGGCCGGCTGTTGTGATGAACGGTTTTGTCAGCGTGCGCCGAAGCCCGGCACATGAAAGCGTTTTTCCAGCCAGCGCAGCAGCCAGGTGGCCAGGGTGACCATGATCAGATAGTAGGCACCCACGGTGATGAAGACTTCGGTGAAGCGGAAGGTGTCCGAGGCCACCACCTTGCCTTCGCCCATCAGTTCCATGCAGGTCACCAGATAGGCCAGGGAGCTGTACTTGATCAGATAGATGATTTCATTGCCGCAGCCGGGCAGGGCCCGGCGGGCGGCCTGGGGCACAACGATCCAGGCCACGGTCTGCCAGGTGCTGAAGCCCAGGGCCTGGGCCGCGCGGATCTGTCCCTGGCGGATGGAAAGCAGGGCCCCGCGTATATATTCCGACTGATAGGCCGCCGTGCAGAGGATGAAGGAAGTCAGGGCCGCGCCGTAGGGCGCGAAATAGATGCCCAGCTTGGGCAGGGCGTAGTAGATCATCATTAATTGCACGGCCAGGGGCACGCCGCGCAGGATGGCGGTGTACCAGTCGCCCAGGCGGCGCAGCCAGCGCGGGCCGAACGTGCGCATGCAGCCGATGAGCACGCCGCCCACAAAGCCCAGACTACCGGCGGGGATGATCAGGGCAAGGGAGACCAGCAGCCCCCTGTTCAGGGCGGGCAGCAGCTCATGGCTGAAAAAGACCGTATCCAACATGCGTGTTCCCGGTGGCTAGTGTCTGATTTTTCAAATCAGACACACAAAACCAGTAGGGTTTTGCGGCGGCGCAGCCGCCGTGAGTCAGCGAAAAACCATGTTTTTTCGCTGACGATCCTGCGAAAATCGAGAGCATACCTATGCTCGGAATGTTTACAATTCGCAAACCCGTAAGGACCTGCGCGCCGCCGCAGGCGGCGTAATATCTCTCTAGGCCCCCATTTCCAGAAGGCGGGCGCAGAAATCACGGGTGCGCGTGGCCGAACCCTCGGCCAGCAGGTCGTCCGGAATGCCCTGTTCAATGATTCTGCCGCGCTCCATGAACAGGATTTCCGTGGCCAGGGCCCGGGCGAAATCCATCTGGTGGGTAGCCATGATCATGGTCATGCCGCCGCGCGCCAGATCCCGGATCACGGCCAGCACTTCGCCCACCAGCTCCGGGTCCAGGGCCGAGGTGGGCTCGTCCAGCAGAATGACTTTAGGGTCCATGGCCAGGGCCCGTGCGATGGCAACGCGCTGCTTCTGGCCGCCCGAAAGCTGGGCCGGGTAGAGCAGGGCGCGCCGGGCCAGGCCCACGCGGCCCAGTTCTTCCAGGGCGCGGGCCTTGGCGTCCCTGCGGGACATGCCGCGCACCTTGCGCAGGGCGATAGCCACATTTTCCTCGGCCGTGAGGTGGTCGAAGAGATTGAAATCCTGAAAGATCATCCCCACCTGGGCGCGGAAGGCGCAGAGCTTGCGCTTGTCGCGCATCTCCAGGCGTTCGCCCTCCAGCCAGATTTCACCGGAATCCGGCGGAATCAGGCAGTCGATGCACTGCAGAAGCGTGCTCTTGCCCGCGCCCGAGGGACCGATAAGCACCTTGAGCTCGCCCCGGCGGACCGTCAGCGAGCAATTGTCCAGAATAGGCCTGCCGCCCAATTGCTTGGAGATACCCTCAACCCGCAATACCACTTCCTGTTCTGCGCACATGGCTTACCCCGCTCCCATGCCTTCCATGCCCATTCCCGTGGAATAGCCCGGCACATGGACGTTGTCTTCCAGGCGGCGCAGCAGTTTGAGCACCACCAGCGTCAGCACGAAATAGATCAGACCCGCCGCGGCGTAGAGCGCCAGATGCTCGTGGGTGCGCGCGGCCACAAAGGAGGTGCGGGCCATGATGTCCTGAGTGCCCAGGACGTAGCAGATGGCCGAGTCCTTGAGCAGAATGGAAAATTCGTTGGCCCAGCCGGGGATGGACAGGCGCAGGGCCTGGGGCAGAACAATGCAGCGGATGCCCGTGAAATCATTCATGCCCAAGGCGCGCGCCGCCTTGAGCTGCCCTTGGGGCAGACTTTCGATGGCCCCGCGGAAAATCTGGGACTGATAAGCCGTACTGGTACAGCCGAGCACCAGGCAGCAGATCAGAAAGGGATCGGCAGGCAGGCCCAAGCTGATGAACAGGCCGTAGCAGAGAAAAAGCAGCACCAGAATGGGCACGCCCCGGAAAAACCAGACGTACAGCGCCACCAGCCGACGCAGCCACGGGCCGCCGTAGACCTGGCCCACGGCCAGCGGCACGCCCAGCACCAGCCCCATGGCCAAGGACGCGGTCACGTTGCCGATGGTCACGAAACTTCCGGCCAGGATGGCGGGCAGGGCGTTGAAAACGACGGTCAGTGAATTCATGGGCAGCGCCGGGCAGAAAATTTGCAGTCAAATCACCGCGCAACGCGGACCGCCGGAAAAGCCCGGCGGTCCGCGCCGTGTCGCGTTGTCACGGCAGGACGCGGGAACGAATGTCGAAGGCGGCCGGGCCGCCTCCGCTTACTTGTTCAGATACTTTTTCTGCAGTTCCTTCCAGTACGGATCGGCCATGAGCTTGCGGTAGCCTTCGTCGATCAGGGCGCGCAACTCTTTGTCGTCCTTGCGCAGAGCCACGCCGAAGCCGTCGGGCTTGCCGTGGGTGCCGGCCTTTTTCACGGCGCGGCCCTTGGTGATGGCGTCGTCGGCGGGCAGTTCGTCCATGAGCGCGGCCTGGATGCGGCCGTTGAGCAGGTCTTCCACGGCCAGAGGCGCGGATTCATAGAAGCGCAGTTCAAAGGGATACCCCTTTTCCTGCTGCTCCTGCTTGATGGCGTTGGCTTCGGAAGTGCCGCGCTGCACGCCCAGCTTGATCTTCTGGCTCAGGATGTCTTCAGGCGTCAGCTTGGAATCGGCGGGCACCAGAAAAACGCGCGAAACGGTCCAGTAGGGATCGGAGAACTGCACCATCTTGGAGCGTTCCGGCGTGATGCTCATGCCGGAGCCGACCATGTCGATCTGTTTTGCCAGCAGGGCCGGAATAATGCCGTCCCAGGCCATGGGTTTATGGGTGATTTCCACGCCCATGGTCTTGGCGATCCAGTTCAGGGAATCCACGTCAAAACCGGCGGCCTGGCCGGTCTTTTCATCCATGTAGGCAAAGGGCGGGTAGTTGGGGTCAATGCCGTTTACGTAGCTCTTTTTGGCAAAGGCGGGCACGGCGGCCAGCAGCGAAGCCAGCAGTGCGCAGACAAAAAATTTTTTCATGCTCATTTTCCCCCATCGAAAGAAGACAGAACAACAGACTGCGGCCTTGAACGCGTATGCGTCGGCCGGACCCCGGCAAAACAAGAATTTTTTGTAACAGAAGCGCGCGCCTGACGCAAGGTCGCTTTCGCCGGAAGGTTGTCCGCCGCGCGGCGGAGGTGCGGAGGTCTTGTGCTCCATGCCGAGGCGGGCTATACTAACAAAAATATAATGTTGAAAGTACGTCTGGAAGGGCGCGGCCCTGCTCGTGTTTTCAGGCAAAGCGTGGCGAACGGCGTCTGTGATCTGTGCCAGCCTCTTACCGCCTACGGTCAAGTCAGTCATGTCCCAGTTTTCTCCCGCCATCCGCCTGTTGCGCCGCTTCGGCCTGTCGCCGCAGAAAGTTCTGCTTGTGCTGTCCGACCTTCTGGCCCTGCTGGGCACGGCCATTGCGGTTTTTTTGCTGCGTGCGGCTTTTGACAATCTTGACTCCATCCTTTACCGCTGGGTGCTGCCGCTTTTGCTGCTGGGGCCGCTGCTCGGCGCAAGCCTGGGCCTGTACCAGAGCATCAGCCTGCCGCCGCACCGCGAACTGAAAGCCCTCTTCCTGATGATCAGCCTGACGTATTGCATGATCCTGGCCGCGCTTTTTCTGGCAAAAACCGGGGACCTGTATTCGCGCTTGGTCATTCTGGGCAGTTGGGCCGCCACCATTTTTACCCTGCCCACCCTGCGCGGCATCTGCCGCCGCCGCTTCTGCCGGAAAAGCTGGTGGGGCAGGCCGTTGATCATTCTGGACCGTAGCGACCGGGGGCGCGATCTCTGGCACTACCTCAGACGCCATCCGGAGCGGGGCCTGATGCCGGTGGAAATTTTCGGCCTGCCCGATGATGCACTGCGCGTGCGGGAACTGCTGGGCACCGCCGCGCGGCGCTGGCCCAACGCCATAGCCTTGATTCTGCAAAAGGTCGGGCAGGGGCAGGTGCTGGATTACGTCACGGAAGTCAACCGCTACTTCAGCAAGGTGCTGCTGGTGCCCTCCTTCGGGGAAGACTTCAAATGTTACTGGCTGACGCCGCGCGACCTGGGCAATGTCGTGGGCCTGCTCTTGCGCCAGAATCTGCATGATAAACGCCGCTTGCGGATGAAGCGCTGTATTGATCTCTTTTTCTGCCTGCTGATCCTGCCTGTGCTTCTGCCGCTGGGCCTGATTCTGGGCCTGCTGATCCGTCTGGACAGCCCCGGTTCGATCCTGTACCGGCAGCAGCGTATCGGCCAGGGCGGCCGGGCGCTGCAAATCTATAAATTCCGGACAATGGCGGCCAATGCCGACGCTGTGCTTGAAGACTGGCTGGCTCGCGACCCCGCCTTGCGTGAGGAATGGGAGCGCGACCACAAGCTCAAGCATGACCCCCGGGTCACCCGCATGGGGGCTTTTCTGCGCAAGACCAGCCTGGACGAGCTGCCGCAGCTCATCAATGTGGTTCTGGGCGGCATGAGCCTTGTGGGGCCGCGCCCCATTGTGAGCGGGGAAATCGAGAAGTACGGCGAAGTCTATGACGAATACTGTCGCGTCAAGCCCGGCATCACCGGACTGTGGCAGATTTCGGGCCGCAACGACACCAGCTATGAGGAGCGTGTGGCCTACGACCACTATTACATCAACAACTGGTCGGTCTGGATGGATTTGTGGATTCTGGGCAGAACCGTGCCGGTGGTGCTTTCCGGCTATGGCGCTTATTGAATTTCCGGCGGACGGCTTTGCGCCGTCCGCGCCAGTTCCACCTGCCGCGCGAATTCCTGTCTGAAGCGCTCCTCGCCGAAGCTCTCGGCGTGACGGCGCAGTAGCTGGGGGTCAAAATCCCGCTCCCGGCGTTCGAACTCCAGAATGGCGGATTCCACTGCCTCCGCACTCTGTTCCGTGAAAAAGAGTCCGGTGACGCCGTCGCATACCGTTTCCGTGGCGCCGCCCCGGCCATAGGCCAGTACAGGCGTGCCCGAGGCCGCCGCTTCCAGGGGGACGATGCCGAAGTCCTCTTCGCCGGGGAAAAGCAGGGCTTTGCTGCGGGCCAACAGATCCGCCACCGCAACGTCATCCTGACGGCCCAGAAAGCGGACGCAGGGCGCGGCTTCGGCCTGTAGGGTTTTAAGCGCCTCTCCTTTCCCGACAACCACTAAGGGCCGATTCAGCCGCGAACAGGCCTTGACCGCCAGATCAACCCGTTTGTAATGCGTCAATCGGCCAAGGCAGAGATAAAACTCCCCGCCCGGCCGCTCACGCGCGGTAAAGGCCGCGATATTCACCGGCGGGTAGACTACCGCCGCCTCACGCCGCCAGTGCTTACGGATGCGCCGGGCCACAGTGCGCGAATTGGCCACGAAATGGTCCACCCGAAAGGAGCTGGCCAGATCCCAGCGCCGCAGGCCCGGCAGCAGCAGGCGCATGCCCAGACGGGTAAGCGCCCCGGCCGAGGCCATGTAGTCGGGCCAGGTATCCCAGAGGTAACGCATGGGCGTGTGGCAGTAACAGACATGCAGGCTGTCCGCGCGGGTGATCACGCCCTTGGCCGGGCCGGACTCGCTGGAAATGACCAGATCATAGCCCGTGAGGTCAAGCTGCTCCAGTGCCAGAGGCATGAGCGGAAGGTAACGCTGGTACTGCTTCCGGCTGCCGGGCAGACGGTTGATGAACGTTGTTTCAATATGGTGCCCGGCAATGTCCGGGGAAAGGGCCCTGCGGTCCAGCACATGGGTGAAGATGTCGGCTTGCGGGTACATGCGGCAGAGCGCTTCCAGCACCCGCTCGCCGCCGGCCATGCCGACAAGCCAGTAGTGGACAAGGGCCACGCGCATCTCAGGCTCCCGGTCTGTCGCCGATGGCGGCCGTAATCCGGGCCTCGGCGGCCAGCTTGCCGTCCACAAAGGCGCGGGCTTCCATCTTGCAGAGCTTCAGCTTCATGCGCATATTGGAGCATTCCAGGTCCAGGCGGTCGCCGGGAACCACCTGACGGCGGAACTTCACGCCGTCCAGGCCGGTGAAAAGAAAGAGTTTGTCCGCGAGGTCGCCCATGCCCGCCGCGGCCAGCAGACCGCCGGTCTGGGCCAGGGCCTCCAGGATCAGTACGCCCGGCATGATCGGCACGCCGGGAAAATGGCCCTGGAAAAAGGGTTCGTTGACGCTGACGTTTTTATAAGCCTTGATATGCGAGCCCGGCACGCATTCCACCACCCGGTCCACCAGGAGAAAAGGGTAACGGTGGGGCAGAATGCTCAAAATGCGCTGAATATCCATAGCCTGGCTCTGAGTGACCGTATCCTGCATATGTTCTCCCCGGCGCGTCCGGCGCCTGTGGAAAGATAGAAAAAAAGCCTCTCGCCCCGTCAGGGTCGAGAGGCTTTGCGACGAAAAATGTCCGGCGCTTACTTCTTGTCGTCCTTTTTGGGACCACCGGCCTTATACAGCTTGTTCACCTCGGCCAGCACGTCCTGGGTCAGGTCCATGGACTGATCGGCATAGAGCACGCCGCCGGCCGTGACGTCCACCACGAAATTGAAGCCCTTGGCCCGGGCCACTTCATAGGTGGCGCTGAACACCAGGGTAACCATGTCCTGGCGCAGCTTAACCTCGTCCTGTTCCACCTTGCGCAGGAAATTGCGGGTCTTCTGATCCAGTTCCTGCTTGGCGCGGATAAAGGCCAGCTTCTTTTCCTCACTGGCTTTGGGATTCTTCAGGTCTTCAGCCTTTTTCTTCAGCGCTTCGCCCTGTTTTTCCAGGCTCTGGCGCTCCTTGCCGTATTTGGATTCCATCTGTTTTTTGGCGGCCTGGGCGGGCTCGCTCTGCGTGGCTACGGTCTGCATGTCCACCACGCCGATTTTAGCCGCGGGCACGACGTTTTCATCAGCGGCGAAAGCCGCTCCGGCCAGCAGCAGACAAGCCGCAAGGGTCATCAACACAACATTACGCATGAAAGTTCTCCTTCCCCAATTGCTGAATTTTATGCCGCCCTTGCGGAACAGGTATGCCCACGCGCCGTAAGAAGCTCGTCTCTAAAATTATTCCGGACGGGCCGATGCAAACACGAGAGATCGCAAAAAAAGCCCGGTCCGCTTGTTGCGCGCGGCTTTGCGATGCTCGCGGCGCAACTGTGAAACACGGACTTCACATAGCACCGGGGCCGTTGGGCGTCAAGGAATTCTGCGCGGTCTGGCGTTTGAGAAGGCGATCTTTGTAGGCCAGGATACCCTCGGCCAGCCCTTCGGCCAGGGCGTGACGATATTTAGGGTCAGCCAGGTTGCGGGCCTCGGCCGGATTGGTGCAGTAACCCAGCTCCACCAGCACGGCGGGCATTTGCGCGCCGAGCAGCACGTGGAAGGGCGCGGCCTTGACGCCGTTGTTCCTGACCGTGAATTCCCGCCGTTTCAGGCGGAACATGGACAGGCGCTGGATGTCCCCGGCCAGGCGACGTGACTCCTCCACCCGGGCGTTGAGCATGACGTCGGCCAGCATGTTCTGCATGTCGCCGAGGCGATGATCGCTGCCCGCGTTTTCCAGCGCGGCCACCCGCGCGGCCTGCGGATTGCTGGCCAGGTCCAGATAATAGGTTTCCATGCCGCTGACCCGTGGATCTTCGCTGGCATTGACATGCACCGAGACAAAAAGGTCGGCGCGCGCCGCATTGGCCCTGCGCGTACGCTCGCTCAGGGAGACTGCCGTGTCGCGGGTACGGCTGTAGACGACTTCCAGGCCGTTGGCCTCCAGCAGACGGCCCAGACTCATGGCTACGTCCAAGGTAATCAGGCGTTCCAGCACCTTGTTGTGGCTGGTGCCCGGATCCCGGCCGCCGTGTCCGGCGTCGATGAACACCGTATGCACGGTCAGGCCGAGCTGGCTGGCCATGTCGCTGACCTGACGGCTCTTGACGCCGGTTTTGGACGCGCGCGGCGCGGGCGCGTCTTCCTCGCCGGCGGCAAAGGCCGCCGCCGCACCGGCCTTGCGCGGCAGAGGGGTCTTGCCCGCAGCCACGCTGAGCACGATGCGGCACGGGTCGTCCTCTATGCGTGCATCGAAACGCCGCACCTCGCGGAAATCGAACTGAAGGCTGGCCCCGCCTTCCTTGCGCTCGCGCACGCGCACGGCCTGCAAAAGGCTGCCGCGCACCGTGACGCCCTTGCGTACGTCACTGACCACGGCGGCATTCTCCAGATCCAGATACAGCCGGGCCGGAGCGCCTTTCTGGGCCTTGACCAGACGCGTGGAATAGCGCGTGGGGCCGCTCATTTCCAGAACGATTTCCACGCTGTTTTTGTTCAGGGAATCCCAGGAAAGTACCTGCACTTCCGGCGTCTCAGGCCGGGACGCGGCCTTTGAGGCGGAATCCGCGCGCCCTGCACCCGCTCCGGCCCCTGTATTCTCGGCGTCCGCCAGAGTGCCCCTCCACTGGGCCCGCAGTCTGCGGGCCTCCGCGGCCATGTCGCCGCGCGGGTAATTGGCGGCGATTTCGTCCAGCAGGGCGAGACCTTCACTGGTTTTGCCCAGGCGCGTGCTCTGGATTCGGGCCGCGCACAGCAAGGCGTCGTCGGCCAGCGCACTCTTGGGAAATTCGCGGGTCAGGGACAAATAGAGTTCCAAAGCACGGCGGTAATCGCCTGACAGATGGGAACAGTCGGCCAGAGCTTCCTGGCTCGCGGCGGAACGGAACAGCGCGCCGGGCGCCACAGCCCAGTTCTTACGGCTTTCATAGATGTGCTGGAACTCGGCCTGCAGTTCTTCCCAGGGCTGACGCCAGCAGGATTTGACCTTGTCCGCCCGGAGGGCTTCCATGCGGGCCTTGGCCGCGCGATAGCGGGGCAACAACTGGCCTTCCGGAACAGCTGGCTGGACAGAAACCTGCGGGGAGGAAGGTTTTTCCGGCGCGGCAGGCTGGTCCTCCACCGCTTCCTTCCTGTCCGCAGCCGCCACCTGGCGGGCCTCCGGCGCGGTGCGGCCGCTGGCCGAGGCCTTGAGGGCCTTTTCCAGAGCCAGGGCTTCGGGCAGCATATCTCCCTTTGGGTACTGGCTCTTGATCCGGGTCAGCAAAGCCAGCGCGCCCTTGTCGTCCTTGAGCCAGGCCGCGCGCATCCGCGCCGCGCGGAACAGGGCGTCGTCGGCCAGGCGGCTATCGGCATGGCGCAGGGCCAGGGATTCATAACATTCTATGGCCTTGCGGGCGTCCGCTTTGGCGAAGGAGCGTTTTGCCAGCTCCTCCAGGCTTTCGGCGGCCCGGAACAACGCGGCCGGGCGGTTGGGCCAAGCCGGATCCGTATCGTAAATGGCCCGGAATTCCGTAGCCAGTTTCTCCCACGGTTCTCGCAGATTGCCTTTCTTGTCGTCCAGTTTGAGATTGGCAATATCCGCCTTGGCGGCGGCATAGCGTTTTTCCGTGGGCGGCAGCGCACTGTACCCGGCATCATAGCAACAGATGACCAGCAGACAGAGCGCCAGCAAAAAGGCCAGCGGCGGCGCGAGCCGCCTGACCAGGGCTTTGTCCGTCTGTTTATGTTGCTTACTTTTTCCGGCCACTGTTTTTTTCCGTTCCCTGAGAGAGTGCGCTGTTGTCCGTCGGTTTTCCGACACCGGCGTAAGCCGGACTGTTTATATTATCGGCCGCCCGGCGTCAGTCTTAAGGGCTTGCCGGCCTGCGGCGACATGGGCGAAGCCCGCCGTTGAAAAATTATTGCAGATTTTGTGCCAATAGAAAAGCCGCCGCGAATTTCGCGGCGGCTTTTCAGACCATATATTTCGAACAAGCGCAAAATGCTCTAGAAGAACTGGCCCATGCTGAACTCAAGCCTTCCCGATTCCATTTCCTTGTCGTAATCCTGCACCAGGGGGATGCCGTAGGCGATGCGCAGATCGCCCATGGGCGAACGCCAGCGCAGTTCCAGACCGGCGGAGGCCACCAGATATTTGTCCAGGTCGTTGCCCATGGTCTTCTGGTCGATGTTGAAGCCGCCGTCAAAGAAGGGCACCAAGGCCAGGCCCATATCCTTCTGGAAGGTCCAGATATATTCCACATTCAACACGCCCATGCGGTCGCCGCCGATCTGCTCGCCATTGTACTTGTAGTCGCGGGGCGAAAGGTCGGAGTAGGAATAGCCGCGGATGGTGTCCATGCCACCCAGCCAGAAGCGTTCAAACACGGGCACCGGGTCGTCGGTGTTCTGGAACACGCCGCCCAGACGGGTGCGCACATGGAAGGTGTTCTGGGGATTGAAAGACCAGAAGCCCTGCCAGTCGGCCACGGCCTTGACGAAGTTGTCCGTGCCGCCCAGGCCGCCGCCGCCGTATTCCGCCCAGAGGCGGGTGATGGTGCCCTTGGTGGGGCGGTCCTTGGCGTCGGTGGTGTCGCGCAGGATGCGGCCGGAAAGGGCGCTGGTCCAGTTCACGCCCTTGTAGTCGCTGATATACGGCGAGGCGTCGCTGTGCACGTCATACAGCTCGTAGCGCTCCAGGCGGTAGGCCAGGCCCACGGAGGTGTATTCGCCGATGGGATAGGAGGCCCGGATGGTGTCACCGACAGTGTCCTTGGTGAAGTCGTCCCAGTAATCGTGCGTGTAATAGAGGTCGTTGCCCAGGGAAAGGTCCGTGTCGTAGACGCGGGGGTTGGTGAAGGACAGCATGCCCGTGGTGCGCCGCCAGGAGAAGAAACCCTGCAACTGGAGCCAGTAGCCCCGGCCGAAGAGATTGCGCTCCATGATGGAGGCGGTGACGCCCACGTCATAATAGGTCGAGTAGCCGATGCCGCCCATGATGGCGCCGGTGTTGGTTTCCTTGACCTTGACCTTGAGGTCCACCTCATCCTCATTGCCTGTGGGAATCAGCTCCGTGTCCACGGCGGAGAAGTAACGCAGGCGGTTCAGGCGTTCGCTGGAGCGGCGCAGTTTGGCGCCTTCGTACATATCGCCGTCGCCCAGGCGCATTTCGCGCAGAATGACGTTGTCGCGGGTCTTGGTGTTGCCTTCCACCGTGAGGCGGCGGATGAAGACCTTCTGTTTTTTGTTGATCAGATAGCCCACGTCCACCTGGGCGCTGCCGTCGTCGGCCTTCATCAGCTTGGTGTCCACTTCTGCGAAGGCGTAGCCGTAGTCGGCGTAGTAGTCCGTCAGGCGCTTGGAGTCTTCCTGCATGACCGTCAGGGAGAAGTATTTGTTGGACTTCTCCCAATCGTCCATCTGCACCACCTTGAGCATGTTGTCTTCGCTGTCGATGACGTCGCCGGCGAATTTCACGTTACGCACGGTATAGCGAGGGCCCTCGTGCACGGTGAAGGTGATGTAGATGCCGTCGGGCTTATAGTCCACCTGCGGCGCGGAAACCTGCATGTCGATGAAGCCTTCGTTCAGGCCGTAGGCGGCAATGGCGTTGGTGTCGCGCTCCAGGTATTCATCCTTGAGCACGCCGCTGCCCGTGAACCAGGAGAAGATGTTGCGGGGCTTGAGCGCCATGTACTTGTCCATGTCGCCCTGCTTGAGTTCCTTGAGGCCCTCGATCTTCACTTCCTTGATATAGAGCTTGTTGCCCTCGTCCACGGAGATGACCAGCACCGCGCCCCGGCCGCCCTGCCGGTCTTCCAGGCGATAGGTGGCCTTGGCCAGGTAATAGCCTTCCTTGCGGTAGAGTTCGGTGATTTTCTGCAAATCGTCGGAAAGCATCTGCTCGTTGAGCACGCTGCCGGACTTGGTGCCCATGGCGGCCAGCACATCTTCCTGGTCGATATCCTTGGAGCCTTCCACCACGATATTATCGATGCGCGGCTTTTCCACCACGGTGAAAACCAGGACGCTGCCTTCCATGGAGGCCTGCACATCGCTGAAATAGCCCATGTCCCAGATGCGTTTGACTTCTTCGTTGATGGCGTTGGCGTCCGGCTTGTCGCCCTTGCGGATGGTCAGGCGCATGAGCACGGTGTCCGGGTCCATGATCTTCATGCCGCGCACCTGCACGTCGGCCAGGCCGTCGCCGGCGGCCGCCGGGGAGTGCATGGGCACGAAGCCGGGGCCGTTGTCGGCCTGCGGGGCCGGAGCGGCGGGCGCGGCGGGCGCGGCGGCGCCCAGCATGTCCGAAGCGCGCCCGGCCACGGCCGTGGCGCACTCGCTCAGAGCCACCAGGGAATTGCGCTCAAAACCGGCGGGCACGGCTTCGCCCTGCTCCACGGGCACCAAGCGGGTGTCCATGGTGAAGCCGTCGCCCAATTGATTGAAGCTGCCGTAAATGACCAGTTTGGCGCCGGCTTGGCGCCCAAGGCGACGGGCCGTGGCCAGATCGATGCTGTTGTCGCCGCTGCGTTCGAACAGGGCGCGGGCCCGGTTCATGGGCACGGCCTTGAGGCCGTTCTGTTCCAGCTGGCTGACGATGAGCTGCGGCACATCGCGGGAGGCATCGGGCATGTCCGGCCCGGCATTGACCTGGAAGGGCAGCACCAGAACCAGGGGCTGCCCGGCCTTGGCCGCCATGGCATTCTGGGCGGACAGCGCCTGTAAGGCGCAGGCCAGGGCGGCAAGGCACACGGCCCTGAACAGCACACTATGCAAAAGACTTCTCATACAGAGCCCCCGCTCTAAGTTCCAGGCCGCGGTCCATTCTGGCGGCCAATTCCAGATTATGCGTCACCACTATCAGGGTCATGCCCAGTTCGCGGTTGAGTTCCTGCAGCAGATCCCCCACCTGGGCGCCGCTGATTTCATCCAGATTGCCGGTAGGTTCGTCGGCCAGAAGGACGCGCGGCCGCAACAGGACCGCGCGGGCGATGGCTACCCGTTGGCGCTCGCCGCCTGACAGGGTGGCAATCTTGCTGTCCGCGCGGGCGGCCAAGCCTACCCGCTCCAGCATGGCGCGGGCTTCGAGCAATACGGCGGTCCGGCGCGCGCCGCCGATGAGGGCGGGCATGGACACGTTTTCCAGTGCCGAAAATTCCGGCAGGAGATGATGGAACTGAAAAACAAAGCCCAAGGTTTTATTGCGGAAA
Organism: Desulfovibrio fairfieldensis; assembly: GCF_001553605.1. Lineage (NCBI taxonomy): Bacteria > Pseudomonadati > Thermodesulfobacteriota > Desulfovibrionia > Desulfovibrionales > Desulfovibrionaceae > Desulfovibrio > Desulfovibrio fairfieldensis. The sequence goes on along the minus strand of NZ_CP014229.1, from coordinate 2,384,620 downwards.
GCTGCTTTCCGGTCCGGGCTCATCAGGGCCATATCCCGGCCGTCAAAGGCCACGACGCCCGTGCTTGGAGTATCAAGAGCCCCCATAAGATGCAAGAGGGTGGACTTGCCGGAACCGGAAGCCCCCACAATGGCCAGGGCTTCGCCTTCTTCCACAATCAAATTGATATTCTTGAAAATTTCAAGATTTTCTCCAGGCCCGGAAAACTTTTTTCCCACGTCAGAAAATTTGTAGAGCTCGGACATGATTATTCGTAGCGCAGGGCTTCGGCCGGTTCGAGGCGGGCGGCCTGGCGCGCCGGATAAAGAGTGGCCAGAAAACAGAGCAGCATGGCGCTGGCCCCTACGATGAGCACATCGGAAACCGTGATGATGATGGGCAGATGGTCCAGGGTGTAGACGTTTTCAGGCAGTTTGATGAACTGGTAGCGCTTGAGCAGCCAGCCCAGACTCAGGCCGAAAACATAGCCCAGCAGCGTGCCGATGACGCCGATGATAGTGCCCTGAAGCATGAAGATGCGGCGGATCATGCCGCGCGTGGCCCCCATGGACATCATGATGGCGATGTCGCGGGTTTTTTCCATGACCAGCATGACCAGGGTGGTGACGATGGAGAAAGAGCCGATCAACACCACCATGGCCAGCAGAATGAACATGCCGACCTTTTCGAGCTTGAGGGCCGCGAAGAGGTTGGCGTTCATTTCCATCCAGGTGCGCACGTAGAAAGGCGAACCCAGTTCCGTGGACAGGCGCGCGGCGACCTGATCGGCCTTGAAGACGTCCCTGACCGTGATTTCAATGCCCGAGAGAAAGCCCGGCGGCAGGCCCAGCACGTCGCGGGCGGCGTTCAGGGTGACGAAAGCCAGGGAGGAATCGTACTCGAACATGCCGGTCTTGAAGATGCCCACGACTTCAAAAGGCCGGATGCGCGGGGAATAGCCGGAGGCGGTCTTCTGGCCTGAAGGGGAGAGCAGGTTGACCCGGCTGCCTACGGCCAAGCCCAGGCGGCGGGCCAGCTCCTCGCCGATGATGATGCCCGGCGTACCCTCTTTTTGCAGATCATCCGGCGAACCGGAACGCATCTGGTGCAGCAGGGAGAGCACCTCGGGCGCGCTGGCCGGGTCGATGCCGCGCAGCACCACGCCCTTGACGCCGCCGCCCGCGGAAAGCATCACTTCGGTGTAAATAAAGGGCGTTGCGCCGGTGACGCCGTCCACCGAGCGGATGCGTTGGGTCAGGTCCTGGTCGTGCTCAAAAGCCGAGGGCACATAGGACATGACAATGGCGTGGGCGTTGGCGCCCAAGATCTTGTCGCGCATGTCCGTGGTCAGGCCGTTGTACACGCCCAGAACCACCACCAGCGCGCCCACGCCGATAGCCACTCCCAGAATGGACATCAGGGAGATGATGTAGATAAAAGTCTGCTTGCGCCGTGAAAAGAGGTAGCGCAAGGCCACAAAGAGTTCGAAGGACATTTGCGGCATTCTGGCCCAGCTTGGCCTGAGATTCAAGACTTTTTTTAGAGCAACGTACCTTTGCAACGGTACCAGAGCGTTGACAAGGTCAACGCGACCAAAAATCAGGAGCAGGTCACGGCTTTGTCGTGCCGTACAGCGACTGATTTTTGTGTCGTCAAGCGGGATCAGACCATTGACAAACCCTCGTTTTTTGTGACGAGGGTTTGTCAATTTTCAGGCCGCAGGAGCGAAAGGAATCCGCCCGGGGGCGTCACTTCGGACGTAAAAAACAAGAAAAATGAGTTGGTTGACTGCATTTCCGGCTGATGGCTGGACTGTCTGTACGCATACTCAGGCGATATGTCTACAGTTCATCAACAGATGGACTGTCAATGAATATTTAGATGATGATACTTCCAGCAGCTTAAATTTGCAATATCATATTGCTAATAAAAATTTCACAGTTTTTTACTTTAAAAAAATATTCATTATTCCATCAAGATAGCTCTCCCGCAAATTCTCGAAGCCCAGCCGGAAACCGACAGTCCATCTGTCGGCGAAGGAAGGGAGCATTGGGCTCCGTAGGAATTTTTGAGGAGCGGAGGCTCCTGGGAGGTATGTTATGCTTACGAAGGGCGCTATCGGGAATCTTGTCAATAAGTATCGGGCGGTACTCAAAAAATGCGGCCTGCTCAACGTCTTCGGCTCTCTGGCCGTCGTCGGGGCGCTGGTTCCGGGCGGCGCGGGCCTGGCGGCTGCTGCGAACTGGAACGATGACGAAGTGGTCATCAGCGGCCCTGAAACCTACACAGCTACGAACCATAAGACGTCGCCGACCGACGTCGGGGGACAGAATGCGCAATACCTTGAGGCGAAAAAGGTTATTATTCGCGGCGGGTCGCTGACCATCAGCGATGGCGGACGCCTGACCCATTACGTGTATTCGGGAAACCCCGTTTTCCAGGGCATGGACTTCAGGATGGAAAGCGGTTCGCTGAACATCGACGGCAGTCAGGGGCTCGCCACCGTTGACGCCAATACCGTCACCATCAATGGCGGCACGCTGACGTTGACCGGCAAGAGCGATACGGCCGCCTCGGCCTACATCGGCGGCTATAAGGGCATGATCGTCAACGACGGTGCCATCGTGATGAACGACAACAGCCAGTTGTTCGGCGGTTCCGTCATCGGCGCGCAGTTCAAAGGCGGCACAGTCACCATGAACGGCAGCAACGGCAAGGCCGCGCATATTCAGTTCGGCGGCATGGGAGCCAACAGCATTGAAGGCAATGCCGTCATCAACGTTACCGGCTACGGCCTCATCACAACCGGCGATAATGTGAATATGGCGGGCGGCGCGCTGAACATCGCGGAAGCGGGCAATCTCACGCTGGGCAACGGCACGGATGCCGCGAAACTGACCCAGAACGGCGGCACTGTGACCAATGCGGGCAAGCTGGTTCTGGCCCAAAATTCGACCATGGCCGTCAATGACGGCGGAACCCTGGCCGTGGCGGACAGCGGAAAAATCACTACCACAGCAAGTTACGCGCTGACCTTCAATTCCGGCTCCCTGTTTAACGTCAGCGCCCGGTCCGCCGGGGACGGCACGGGCGTGATTCAGGGCAACGGCAGCGTCACTGTGAATGACGGCGCGAAACTGCGCATCAGCGGGGCCAAAGCGAATCAACAGTACACCGTCACGAAGGGCGTTACCGTCACCCAGACGGGCAACCAGGATGGCTGGAGCGGCGATAATCTGCTCAGCAGCACGTCATTCCTCGGTTTCAGCTTTGATGCCATCACCGGCGAGGTCACGACCCGGGCCAAATCCGCCGCCGAGGCGCTGCCCACGCTGGACGGCGAGCTGGGCAGACTGGCCGTGGGCATGTACGCGGCCGGGCGCAACGACTATTTTGCGGCCGAACGCGGCCGCCGCTTCCTATCGCGCGCTACGGACAATAATTATATCACGGACGCCAAGCAGGCCGCCGTGACCATTGAAAGCGCGGCGCGCATGGCGCTTGTCGGCGCGGTGCCGCAGATGACCATGGCGGCCAGCAACGCGGCGGGCAATGCCGTGACCCAGCGTACCAGCCTGGCCCAGCCCGGAGGCAACGCCATACAGAGCATGGCTATGGACGGTTCCGTGTCCGGCGCTTCCGCCGGTGACGCTTCCAAGACCGGCTTCGCCATGTGGATCATGCCCCTGTACCAGAGCTCCAACGGCTGGGGTCTGGAAGGCGGCGGCTTTAATCTGGACTACAGCGGCGGCCTGGGCGGCGTGGCCATCGGCGCTGACTATACCTTTGACAACGCCATCCGCGCGGGCATCACCTTCAATATCGGCGGCGGCTATGCCACTGGCTCCGGCGACTTCAACGAAACCACCAACAATATGAACTTCTGGGGCCTGGGCGCGTATCTGGGCTGGGCACAGAACAACTTCGGCGTGACCGCCGACGTGAACTACACCTCCACCTACAACAAGCTGGAGCAGGATCTGCCCGCCGGGATGCGGATGGGCAAGCTCAAGAGCGACGTGACGGCCTATGCCATCAGCGCGGGCCTGCGCGGCGAGTACAAGCTGGAAACCCAGTATCTGGACATCATCCCGCATGTGGGCGTGCGCTACATGAGCCTGAACACCGACGAATACGACGTAAAGAGCGGCGGCACGCTGCTCAAGGGCGACGGCATCAGTCAGAACATCTGGACCTTCCCGGTGGGCGTGGCCTTCTCCAAGCAGATTGCCACGGGCAACGGCTGGCACGTCAAGCCCTGCCTGGATCTGGCCGTGATTCCGGCGTCCGGGGACATCAAGGCCCGCAGCGACGTGCGCTTCACCGGCGTGAACGGCACGGCGGAACTGGATACCCAGACCATGGATTATATCTCCTACATGGGTCAGGCCGGTCTGGAATTCGGCAACGACAACGTCAGCTTCGGCGTGAACTACAATGTGCAGGCAGGAGCCCACAGCACGGCGCACGGCGTGTTCGGCACCTTCCGCTATGAGTTCTAGCCCGAAAGGCTGATTGTATCCGCATCAACGCGGCGGCTCCGTAACGTGCGGAACCGCCGCGTCCGGACAGCCGTCCGCCGCTACTCGCTTCCCCGGAGGACGGTTTCTCCCGAGGTCCGCGTCCTTGTCCCTTCCTGAGGGGCGCGGGCAACGGCGCGGCGGTTGCAGGCCGCCGCGCCGTTTACAGACATAAAAAAGGCCCCCGCATCCCGACAGATGCGAGGGCCTTGCTCATTCAGAGTGTTTTGCTTTTGAAACGCTCTACGTTTCAAAAGCTCATTCTGCCGAAAAACGTGGTTTTCGGCAGAATCCACGCCGCTTCGCGGCGCGCCGCACTGTGTGCGGCGTTAGAGCAATTTTAAAGTGAAATTGCTCTAATCAGCGCTTCCCTAAAACTCCGGCCGCAGCAGAGGAAAGAGAATGACCTCGCGGATGGAAGCCGAATCCGTGAGCAACATGACCAGGCGGTCGATGCCCACGCCCTGTCCCGCCGCCGGGGGCATGCCGTATTCCAGGGCGCGCAGATAGTCCTCGTCCATGCTGTGGGCTTCGTCGTCGCCGGCTTCCCGTTCGCGCACCTGCTCTTCAAAGCGCAGGCGCTGGTCCACGGGATCATTGAGCTCGGAAAAGGCGTTGGACAGCTCGCGTCCGGTAATGAACAGTTCAAAGCGGTCCGTGATTTCCGGCCGCAGGTCGTTGCGGCGGGAGAGGGGCGAGATTTCCGTGGGATAATGATAGATGAAATGCGGCTGGATCAGCTTGCCTTCCACATCCAGGTCAAAGAGCTTGGCCTGGAGTTTTTGCAGGCTTTCGCTGTCTGCGGCCTTTTCGCCGCGCTCGCGGATATAGTTGCGCACTTTGCTGTAATCATTGTAAAAATCAGGGGAATGCCCGCCGATTTCCGTAAGCGAGTCGTGGAAGCTGAGGCGCTTCCAGTGGCCGGGCGTGAGGTCGATTTCCTGGCCCTGATATGTCACCACCGTGGTGCCGCAGGCCGCCATGGCCAGATGGGCGAAGAGCTTCTCCGTGAAGTTCATGAGATCTTCAAACGTGGCGTAGGCCCAGTAGAATTCACACATGGTGAATTCCGGATTGTGGCGGGTGTCGATGCCTTCGTTGCGGAAACTGCGGTTCAGCTCAAAGACTTTTTCAAAGCCGCCCACCAGCAGGCGTTTGAGGTAGAGCTCCGGCGCGATGCGCAGAAAAAGATCCAGGTCCAGCGCGTTATGGTGGGTTTTGAACGGCTTGGCCGTGGCGCCCCCGGCCAGGGGCTGCATGATGGGGGTTTCCACCTCCATGAAGCCGTGCTCCTCCATGAAGCGGCGGAACTCGCGCACGATCAGGCTGCGCTTGGCGAAGATCTCCCGCGCGCGCGGCGTGACGATGAGGTCCACATAGCGCTGGCGGTAGCGCGTCTCCATGTCCTTGAGGCCGTGGTATTTTTCGGGCAGGGGCCGCATGGAGCGGGTGATCAGTTTGAGGCTGCGACAGGCGATGGTCAGTTCGCCGGTCTTGGTGCGGAACAAGTGGCCGGAAACGCCCACAATGTCGCCCACGTCCAGCTTCTTGACGATCTTGTAAGTCTCTTCGTCCAGATGCTCGCGCGAGGCATAGCACTGGATGCGGCCGCTTTGGTCCATGAGGTGGAAGAAGGCCACCTTGCCGAAGGAGCGCAAAGAGACGATGCGCCCGGCAATGGCAAAGACGTCTTCCTGTTTTTCCAGGTCGTCGCCTTCCAGGCCGCCGAACTTTTCCAGCACCCAGGAAACGGCATGGTCTTTGTGGAAATCATTGGGAAAAAGGGGCACGCCCGCGTCCAGCAGGTCACAGGCTTTGCTGACCCGGTTTTTGATGACCTCGTTGAGATCATCGCGCGCGGCGAAACTTTCCAGCATGGGCATGAAGTAGGCCGCATGCGAAGACTTGGTGCCCAGTTTGACAACAGGCTTTTTCTTCTTTTCCCGGTTTTCCACTGAATTCCCCCGCTCTGGCCCTGCCTTGACGATCCGCGAGGCCAGGCCCCGCGCCGTCATGTTCGTCACTGTTCAGGAAAGGAGCGTTACGGTATGCCATTCAGCCGGGAGCGTCAAGATTGTCCGGCCGTCCGGGGCGACCGTGCCGCGGGCGGGAAGGCCTTTCCGGGCTTGAACTGTGCCCGTGTTTGCGTGTATAAGTGCGCTTTCCGCCGGAGGCGCGATTTCCAGGGCAACCGGCGCTTTTCCAAGGACAGTGTCATGCAGAAATACACCGCCTCCTTTCTCGGCCGCGACTGCCCCGGCGTGGTCGCCACGGTGAGCCGCATCCTGGGTGAAACGGGCTGCAATATCGTGGAAGTGACCCAGACCATCCTTTCCGGCGAGTTCGCGGCCATTTTCGTGGTCCAGGCTCCGGAGGGCCGCAGCGCCGAGGAACTGCGCGAGCAGCTCACCGCCGGTCTGGCCGAAGCCCAGGTGGATCTCTCCGTCCTGGTGCGTCCGGCCATTGAGGGGCAGTGGGGCAAAGACCTCAAGTGCGATCCCTTTGTGGTCACCGCCGACGGTCCGGACAAGCCCGGACTCATCGCGGCCATGAGCCGCGTATTCGCCCGCCACGGCGTGAACATCGAAAGTCTCAAGGCCATCCTGGGCGAGGGCGGGGAGGATCACGCGCTCTTCGTGTTTGAGGTCATGGTGCCCGAGGATGCGGATCTGGGCCGCCTGCGCCGCGAGCTGGCCTGCGAGGGCCAGAGCCGCCATCTGCGCGTGAGCGTGCAGCACCGCGATATTTTCGAGGCCGTCCACAGAGTGAGTTCTTTTTAAGGACAGCCGCGCCCGGCTTTTTGCCGGGAAACAACATTCAGCTTTGCAGCGGCAGCCCGGTCCTCTTGCAGGGCGGCAGGCCGCGCATGGTACACAGGATACGCCATGCTTTCAGAACGCGAAGTCATCAGCACCCTGAACATGCTCCGCAACGAGCATCTGGATGTGCGCACCGTCACCCTGGGCGTGAGCCTGTTTGACTGCGTGAGCCACGATCTGGATCTCTTCACCGCCAACGTGCGGGCCAAGCTGCGCCGCTATGCCTCGCAGCTCGTGGCCGTTTGCGACGAAGTAGGCGACAAGTACGGCATCCCGGTGGTCAACAAGCGCATCAGCGTCAGCCCTATCGCCGTGGTGGGCGCGCCCTTCGGCCCGGACGGCATGGTGCGCATCTGCCGCGCCCTGGACGAGGCCGCCAAGGAAGCCGGGGTGGATTTTCTGGGCGGCTTCACGGCCCTGGTGGAAAAGGGGTTCGCCAAGGGCGACCGCGCCCTCATCGAGGCCCTGCCCGACGCTCTGGCCCAGACCGACCGCATCTGTTCCTCCATCAACGTGGCCTCCTCGCGCAGCGGCATCAATATGGACGCCGTGGCTCTGATGGGCGAGCAGATTCTCCGGGTGGCCCAGGCCACGGCCGAGCGCGGCGGCATCGGTTGCGCCAAACTGGTGGTATTTGCCAATATTCCGCAGGACGTGCCCTTCATGGCCGGGGCCTATCTGGGCGTGGGCGAGCCGGACGTGGTCATCAATGTGGGCGTTTCCGGCCCCGGCGTGGTCAAGAAGGCCATTGACCGGGCTTTGGCCGCCGGACACAACGAGCAGGGCGGCCGCCTGACCCTGCTGGATATGGCCGAGGTCATCAAGCGCACGGCTTACAAGGTAACCCGCGTGGGCGAGATGATCGGAACCGAAGTGGCCCGGCGGCTGGGCATCCCCTTCGGCGTGGCCGACCTTTCCCTGGCCCCCACCCCGGCGGTGGGCGACTCGGTGGGCGAAATTTTTCAGAGCCTGGGCCTGTCCAGCATCGGCGCGCCCGGCAGTACGGCGGTGCTCGCCATGCTCAACGACGCGGTGAAAAAGGGCGGCGCTTTTGCCTCCTCCTCGGTGGGCGGCCTGTCCGGGGCCTTTATCCCGGTATCCGAGGATTCCAGCATTGAGGCCGCGGCCATGTCCGGCCGCCTGAGCATCGAAAAGCTGGAGGCCATGACCAGCGTCTGCTCCGTGGGGCTGGACATGATCGCCATCCCCGGCGACACGCCCGCGGCCACTATCTCCGGGCTCATCGCCGATGAAATGGCTATCGGCATGATCAACCACAAGACCACGGCCGTGCGCGTGATTCCTGTGCCCGGCAAAGGCGTGGGCGACGAGGTTTCCTTCGGCGGCCTGCTGGGCAAGGCCGCCATCATTCCGGTGACGCCGGGCGACGCTTCAGGCTTCATCGGTCTGGGCGGGCGGATTCCCGCGCCCATCCACAGCCTGAAAAACTGACGTTTCGTGGGGGAGAGAAACTTTGGTGAACAAAGTTTCTCTCCCACGCGCCCTTTTTTTCTCAAACTTTACCTTTAGAGCAATTTCACTTTGAATTGCTCTGGGAGTGGACCAAGGGGAGTTGCCCCGGTCGGCATTGCCATGGCGCAGTACTTTACATACGGCGAACAGGAAATCGCCCACCTCAAGGCGCGGGACAAGCGCCTAGCCGAAATCATCGAGCTGATCGGCCCGGTGCGCCGTGAGGTCGTGCCGGACCTCTTTGAGGCTCTGATTCACGCCATTGTGGGCCAGCAGATCGCCACCAGGGCTCAGCAGACCATCTGGGCGCGCATGCGCGCGGGCCTGGGCGCGATCACGCCCGGCGTCATCCGGGGAACGTCCGAGGCTGGCTTGCAGGCTTTCGGCCTGTCTTTCCGCAAAGTGGGCTATATGAAGGCGGCCGCCGAGAGGGTGCTTTCCGGCGAATTCGATGTGGAGGCCCTGCGGACCCTGCCCGACGACGCGCTCTGCGCCGAACTGGCGCGCCTGCCCGGCGTGGGCGTCTGGACGGCCGAAATGCTGATGACTTTCTCGCTGCAGCGGCCCGACGTCATCAGTTACGGCGATCTGGCTATTCAGCGCGGCCTGCGCATGCTTTACCGCCACCGTCGTGTCGACCGCAAACTCTTCGACAAATACCGGCGGCGTTACGCGCCCCATGCCACAGTAGCCAGTCTGTACCTCTGGGCCGTGGCCGGCGGGGCCGTTCCGGGCCTCACGGATCCCGCGCCCAAAGCGACGTCCAAAGTCGCATCCCGAAGCGCGCCGCGCCGTACAACGGCACGGAAAAGCGCGTCTGAATGAGAAAGCCCGGCGCAAGCCGGGCTTTCTCATGGAATGTCAATTATCCGTTATTTGCTCTTCCCGGCCGTGGAGTCAAAGGCCGCCGCGCCTGCCTTGGCCACATTTGTGTCCTCGGCCACCGAGCCGCCGCTCACGCCGATGGCGCCCACAATGACGCCGTCCTTGATCAGCAGCTCGCCGCCGCCGAAAATGACCAGCCCGTCATTGGTGACTTCAATGCCGTACAGCTCTTTGCCGGGCTGGGAGGCCGCGCCCAACTGGGCTGTAGACATATTGAAGAAACGGGCCGTGCGGGCTTTTTTGGTGGCGACGTCGATGCTGCCCAGAAACGCGCCGTCCTCGCGCGCAAAGGCTTTGAGGTTGCCGCCCGCGTCCACCACGGCGATATTCATGGGCACGCCCTGGGCTTCGGCTTTGACCAGGGCGGCCTTGAGCACTTCCTGGGCCTGGGCCAAGGTCAGATCGCCGGGCAGTTGTTTTTGAGGACCGGCGGCCTGAACCGTGGCGGCCAGCAGAAGAAGCATCAGAGCAAGGGGAAGAATGCGACGCATAACGCTGCTCCTTGTAAAGGGTGGGGGCGGACCGCCGTGCGGCGGCTCCGCTGAAGCGGCATTATAGTAACATGCGCCGAAACGGCAAGGCAAGCTGTGGTCCCAGGCTCAACGGGCCGGAGCCAGAAAGTATTGCCAGATCAGGGTAAGCAACAGCAGGGACAGCGAGACAGTCAGGAAGCGCCGCACGGCCTTGGCGCCCACCCGGATGGCCGTGCGGCTGCCCAGCCAGTTGCCGATTACGGACCCCCCGGTCATGGCCAGGGCCAAGGGCCAGAGCACCTTGCCGTGCCAGATGAAAGCCACCACCGCGCCGAAATTGGAAGCCAGGTTGAGCACCTTGGAGGTGGCCGAGGCCTCGATGAGCCCCACACGCAGAATCCAGTGAAAGGCCAGGATCAGAAAACTGCCCGTACCCGGCCCGAAAAAGCCGTCATACGCGCCGATCAACAGGCAGACCAGGGGCACCAGCGTCCAGAAGCGCGCGCCTTCCAGCGGGCGGGGCGCGCATTCACGCTCCTTTTTGGGCAGCAGGGTGGCGCACATGCCCACAGGCAGCAGGCCCACCAGGATTTTGCCCAGAATTTCGCTGTTCACATAAAGAGCCAGGATGGAACCGGCGTAAGCCCCCAACAGGGAAAAGACCAGCCCCGCCAGGGCCAGACGCCAGAGCACCAGATGGCTGCGGGCGAAATTGCCCAGGGCCACGCTGGTGCCCACGCAGGAACTGACCTTGTTGGTACCCAGGGCCAGATGCGGCGGCACGCCGGTGAGCAGCAGGGCGGGCATGGTGATCAGGCCGCCGCCCCCGGCGATGGCGTCAATAAAGCCGCCCAGCAGGGCCGCGCCGGTGCAGATCAGGATGGTGCTCAGCGTGAGGGTGAACATGCGGCCCTACCACTCCTTGAAGATGACCCAGGCCGCCAGCACGATCAGCGCAAAGCCCAGAATATGGTTCCAGCGCAGGGATTCATGCAGCCAGAATGTTGAAAAAAGCATGAAGACGCTCAGGGAGATGACTTCCTGAATGGTTTTCAGCTCAGCGGCGGAAAAATAACCGTAACCGATGCGGTTGGCCGGTACCTGCAACAGATATTCGAAAAAGGCGATGCCCCAGCTGGTGAGGATTACCAGCGGCAGGGCCGCGCCCTTGTAACGCAGATGCCCGTACCAGGCGAAGGTCATGAAGATATTGGACAGCGTGAGCAGGCCCACGGTGACAAGGGGAACGGGAATCTGCATGGCCGCCTGCCTTGCGCGAAAAATGCCCATGGAATCATTAAGTATGCGGGCGTTACCGGCTTTTATGCCTCTCCGCCCGATGATTTTACCGCCCCAGGCGGCGCAAAGGCCCGGTTTCCACGAAACCGGGCCTTTGTCATCATAATCTGACGCCTATGCCATATAGACGCGGGTACTTTTTCTGGAGCCCTTGATCAGGATTGAACTGATGACCTCATCCTTACCAAGGATGCACTCTACCGACTGAGCTACAAGGGCGCTGTTAACGAAGATGGCTTCTATCCTATCGGCTGGCCGCCGTCAAGTCTTGCGGCGGAGTTTTTTGCATGCGGTCCGCCAGTCGGCTGTCAGGGCCCGCGCCGCCAGGCAAAACGCCGCCGATACATTCCTCTGCCAGTGTCGTGAAGAGACGCAGGGCCGGGCTCTGGGCCTTATTGACGTGACGGGCGCAGACGGCGTGCAGAGTGTGGGCCGGTTCGACAAAGGGCAGCTCGCGGAGCAGGCCTTCGCGCAATTCCCGCTCCACGCAGAAGCGGGGCAAATAGGAAACCCCCAGATCGGCGGCCACGCAGCTTTTGATGCTTTCAATACTCAGCAGCTCAATGGTTCCGTTCAGGCTGATGTTGCGGCGGCGCAGCGTGTTTTCAAAGAACAGCCGGAACATACACTGGGGTTCGTTGATAATCAGGCTGGTGGGCAACTTCTGGTCCGGGCGGGTGAAATCCATGTCCGCCGACTGCGGCGCGGCTACCAGAGCCAGGGGAAAATCCCCCAGAGATTCCTGCGCCAGCGAGGCGTCCGGTCCCTGGCTGTAAAACACCCCCACGTCCGCCGCGCCGTTGAGCAGCGCATCCCGGATCACGTAACAGTTGAGCGATTGCAGGTGCAGACGCGCTTCCGGGGCGCGGGCCCGGAAACGGCGCAGAACCTCGGGCAGCTTGCAGGCCAGCAGGGTTTCGCCCACAGCCACGCGCAGCAGGCCACGCGGCTCTTCCCGCCGGGCCGCCGCGTGCAGACCGTCCAGGGCTCTGGCCAGTTCGCGCACTTGAGGCATGAGGCCGTGGCCTGCCTCGGTGAGACGCATGCGGCGGCCCACTTTCTCGAACAATTGCAGACCCAGTTCCTGTTCCAGTTGGCGAATCTGGAAGGTGACCGTGGATTGCGCGCAGCAGAGGCGGCGCGCGGCTTTCTCGAAGCTGCCCTCGTCCACCACGGCGTTGAGGGCCTCCAGACGGCGCAGATCCATGCTCGCCTCCTTTTCATCGAATTCATCGAAGAGTAAAAGCAAAAATATTCACTATTCCGATGGAACTATCGACGCTATGCTGGGAAAAAGCAAGGAGAATGTCATGTCTTTCGTCGCCTTCTGTTCCTTCCTGAGCTACGCGCTGATCGCCGCCGTGACGCCGGGCCCCAATAACATTCTGGCTCTGAGCAGCGTCGCGGCGCACGGCCTGCGTCGCAGCGTTCCCCTGCTGGCGGGCATCAGCGCCGGTTTTCTGGCCGTCATGCTGCTCTGCGGGGGCGCGGCGCTCGTTCTGGCGCGCATGCTGCCGGGGCTGGCCGCTTGGCTGGTCTGGCCGGGCGCGCTCTATATTCTCTGGCTGGCTTGGCGGATGGCGGCGGGCGGCGTGGGAGAGGAGGGGGGCAGCGGCGCTACGGGCCGCCCGTTGGGATTCTGGAGCGGGCTTGCGCTGCAATTCGTCAATGTGAAGGTGCTGCTCTGCGGCCTCACGGCCCTGACCAGCTTTGTACTGCCGCATGCGCCGGACGGACCGCATGTACTGGGCTGCGCCCTCGTGTTCGCGGCGCTGGGCGTCGCCTGCAATCTGCTTTGGGCCGGGGCGGGCGGCCTGCTGCGGGAGACGTTCCGGCGGCACGGCCGCGCGCTCAACCTGCTGCTGGCCGGGTTGCTGGCGGCCAGCGTGCTGCAGATGTTTATGTAGATCGCGTCCCGCGTCAGGCTTTGTCCGGGGCTGGGGCCAGTGCGCGGGCCAGGGCCCGGAACAGGGCGCGGGAGGCATGCGGCGCGATTTTTGCCGTTGTTGTCGCCTGGGCGGCGCTGGCCTCCCGCGCTTCCCGGACACAGCGGCGCAGTTCCCCAGGCGCGGGCCGGTCCGCCGGAACGGCGTCAGCGTCCGGCATGGCCCGCAGCAGCGCCTCCAGCAGGCTTTCCACTTCCGTTTCGGGCGCGGCCAGGAAGCGCTCGCGCCATTGCTCCACCTGGTGGAAGCGCGCGGTGTCGGCCGCGGCCGCGTCCCGCCTGGCGTCCAGGGCCGCGCGCAGGGGCCCGGCAGCGGTTTCGCGCATCAGGCGGCCGATATACTGCATTTGTCGGCGGCGGCCCTCATGATCGCGGATGCGGGCATACAGGGTCAGGGCTTCCCTCAGATCCGGCGTCAGGTCAAGATGTCGCAGTTCCGCCGGGGACAGGCGGGTCAGTTCCTCGCCCAATGCCTGGAGGGCCAGGCTTTGGCGTTTTTTGGCCGAACGGCTGGGGGCTTCCGCATTGTCCGCATTGCCGCCAGCCTGCCACTGATAATTTTTTTTACGGGGCATGATGATTCCGGTCAGATGTAAATGCCCAGGATCACGCCGACCAGCACCACCGGCGAGATGATCCCGTTGAGCGTGAAAAAGGCGGTGTTCACATGGCGCAGATCCTGGGGGCGCATCAGCCTGTGTTCCACCAGAAGCAGAACGCCGATGCCCAGGCAAATGGCGTACCAAGGCCAGGAGAGATGGGCCGCCAAGCCTGTCAGCAGCAGGAAAATGGCGGTCATCACATGGGAGAAGGCCGCCAGGGCCAGGGCCGTGTCCGGCCCGTAGACCGAGGGCACGGAACGCAGATCGAAGGCCAGGTCGAAATCCAGGTCCTGAAAGGCGTAATAAATGTCAAAGGCGCCCACCCAGAAGGTCACGGCCAGGAAGAGCAGCACGGGCGAAAGATCCATGCCCGCGGGGTTCACGCTGATCCATCCGGCCAGCGGGGCCAGGCCCAGGGTGGCTCCCAGCCAGAAGTGGCAGAGGGCGGTGAAACGCTTGAGCAGGCTGTAGGCGGCCGCGAACAGCAGGGCCGGTACGGCCAGCCAGAAACAGAGGCTGTTCAGGCAGGCGCAGGCAATGATGAAAATCAGGGCCGTGGCCCCGCAAAAGGCCCAGGTCTGGGCGACGCTGATGTCGCCGGTGACCAGGGGGCGATCCATGGTGCGCGGATTGTCGCGGTCAAAGGGCAGATCCACCAGGCGGTTGAAGGCCATGGCAAAGGAGCGCACGGCCACCATGCCGATGGTCAGAAAAATCAGGCTGCGCAACGGCGGCAGGCCCCGCGCGGCCAGAACGGCCCCGGCCCAGGCATAGGGCAGCGCGAAGACGGAGTGCTCGATCTTGATCATCCGGCAGATGTCGGCAAACTGGCCGAAAGGCGTGCGCATGCTGTTATCCTCCACAGTCGGCGGGGTCGCCGTGCAGTTTGTCAAAGGCATGGGGGAGGGCGGGCAGCACGGCGGCCAGGTTTTCCTGCACGCCCTTGCGGCTGCCCGGCAGATTGATGATGATGCTCTGGCCCAGTACCCCGGCCACGGCGCGGGAAATGGCGGCGTGCGGCGTTTTGTCCAGGCTCGCGGCCAGCATGGCCTGGCTGAAGCCGGGCAGGGGCAGGTCCAACAGGGCCGCCGTGACCTGGGGCGTGATGTCGCGCGGGGAAAGCCCCGTGCCGCCGGTGGTACAGATCAGGTCATAGCCCTGGTTCAGGGCCAGATCCGTAAGCAGGGCACGCAATTGCGAGGCTTCATCCGGCAGCAGGAAACCCTGGCTGTGGCAGAGGGGCAGGTGCGCCGCCGCCAGATCCGCGATGGCCGGGCCGCTCAAGTCCTCGCGCATGCCCTGGGAACCCTTGTCCGAAAGTGTGACCCAGGCCAGGGAACGGCCTTCCTTGCGCACTTCCAGGCGTACGGCGTCGTCCAGATTGGGGAGCGGCGCGATATCCGTGAGGGCGGTAAGTATGGGACAATTGTAGGCGTGCGCATGGCGCAGCCCGGGCGGCGTGGTCAGCCAGATGCGCCCGGTGACGCAGAACAGCGCCGTCCCGTCCTCTGTATACAGGCGGGTTCCTACCCGCATCCGGGTCATGGGCCGGGGAGCGGCTTTCGTCAGGCAGTGGGCGGGCCAGACGTCCGCACCGGGCAGGGGGGCGGGAAAAAGCGGCAGCCCGTCGCCGGTCCGGCAGGGCTGTAATCGCAGGCTGAGATGCATGGGTACTCCGAAAGGGATTGCTTGCCCGGCGCTGTTGCTGAAAAAATTTCTTCGGCGGCCAAGACAGACGCATTTTTTTGCTCCGGCCGCATGCCTCGCGGACGTATGTCCTTCACAAAAAGCGTTTTTTGGGCAGGAAGGACAAAATTTTTTTCAGAGCAAATTAATTTCAGCGTCAACCTGCTCCGGAGGCAGCGCCCCGGGCAGCGCTCGAATAGAATATTGTAGCCGTAAGCGCAATGGGTTACAAGTCCGTTACGCGCCGGAGGCTTCCCGTGTTTTTTCCGGCGGGTTGCCGGAATGATGTGAGTTAGAGCCATTTCACTTTGAAATTGCTTTAACGCCGCACACGGCGCGGCGCGCCGCGAAACGGCGTGGATTCTGGCGAAAAGCACGTTTTTCGCCAGAATGTCAACTTTGAAATTTGTAAAATTTCAAAGTTAATCTGCTCTAGACGGTTGACGCATGAAATGCCTCGACTGCTCTGTAAAAATTTGCGGACAAATCCTTGCCGCGAAATGGGAGCAGGCGGCCTTTGCCGCCGTAACCGCGCATTTCATGTGTTATAATGTTCCAAGGAGTAGCGCATGCCCACCCGCAGTCAGGACCAGACCCAGAATCTGCATATCCTCGGCACGGGCCGTCTTCCGGCCTTTGAGGACGGCCCCGGCGTCGGTCTGCTGGAGTCCTTTCCCAATTGTTACCCGCAGCGGCCCTATGTGATCAGCATCAGTTTCCCCGAATTCACCTCGCTCTGCCCGGTGACCGGCCAGCCGGACTGCGGGACCATCAGTGTGGAATACGTGCCGGACAAGCTCTGCGTGGAATCCAAGAGCTTTAAACTCTATATGTTCGCCTTCCGCAATCACCAGTCCTTCATGGAGACGATCACCAACACCGTGCTGGAAGACCTGCGCGAGCTGCTCGCGCCCTGCTGGTGCCGGGTCAAAGGCCTGTTCGTGCCGCGCGGCGGCACGCGCATCCATGTTTTCGCCGAGGAGTTCAAGGAAATGCCCGAGGAGCAGGACCGGCGCGTGCGCGAGGCCGTGCGGGCCTGGCGGTCGGAGATTGATCCGCACCGGTCCTGAGGGCTCGGCGTCGGAGAAACGGATCTGAGCATGCCGGATCGCGCCTGTCCTCAACCCGCGCGGGCCGCTTCGGGCGGGATGCTGCGCACGGCGGCCCTGTTGGGCGGCTTTACCCTCGGTTCGCGTCTGCTGGGCCTGGCCAGGGATATGGGCATGGCCTGGCTGCTGGGCGGCGGGGCGGCGGCGGACGCCCTGGTGGCGGCCATGCGTCTGCCCCATGTGCTGCGCCGCCTGCTGGGTGAAGGCTCCTTGTCCATGACCCTTACCGCCGGTCTGGTGCGCCGTTCCCACGGCCCGGCGGGCGATGCGGCGGAGGAGCGGGGGCGGGCGCATGCCTTGCGTCCCCTGGCGTCGGCTCTGGCCGTGCGCCTGGGCCTGGTGCTGGTCGTGTTGACCCTGGCTGGCCTGCTGTCGGCGCCCTGGCTGGCCTCGGCGCTGGCTCCCGGCTTTTCCGGCCCGGAAGCGGCGCGGGTGACGGATCTGCTGCGGATCTGCCTGCCCTACCTGCTTACGGCGGGTATGGCCGCCTTGGGCATGGCTCTGCTGCACAGCATGGGGATTTTCTGGCTGCCCGCCCTGTCGCCCGCGCTGTTCAACCTGACCATGTTGCTGTTTACGGCCGCCGCAGCCCTTGGCGGCTGGCCGCCCGCGTCCACCCTGGCTCTGGGCATGTTCTGCGGCGGGCTGGTCCAATGGCTGGCGCAGTGGCTGGCCCTGCGCCGCCTGCTGCCGGACAAGGCGTTGCCGGAGCCGGTGCGCCCAGATCGGCCTGATCGTCCTGATTGGCCTGGCCGTCCGGATTACGACATCCGGGCGCAAGCGACGCGTGAAAATCCGGGCCGGGTTGCCTGGCGCTGCCTGGCGCAGCTGCCCGCCGGCCTGCTGGGGGCCGCCGCGCCGCAGTTGGCCATGCTGGCGGCCATGAGCCTGGCGTCGGGCCTGGGCCAGGGGCAGGTGGCGGCGCTGTATTACGCCGAGCGCCTGCTGGAACTGCCGCTGGGCCTGGTGGGCGTCTGTCTGGGCATGGCCAGCCTGCCCACCTTGAGCCGCCTTGCGGCGGAACGGAATTTTTCGGCCTTTGCCGGGCAACTGGGCACGGCCCTGCGCTGGACCCTGCTGTTCAGCCTGCCCGCCGCCGCCGGTCTCTGGGCCGTGGGTCCGGACCTGGTGGACGCCCTGCTGCGGCACGGAGCTTTTGACGACCGGGCCGCGTATGAAACCGGGCTGGCGCTCTGGGCCTATCTGCCGGGCCTGCCCGCTTTTGCGCTCAACCGCAGTTTGCTGGCGGGCTGCAACGCTCTGGCCGAAACGCGGCGCACCGCCGTCAGCGCGGGCTGGGCCGTGGCGGCGACACTTGCGGCCGGGACCGTGCTGGGCCATAGTCTTCCCGCGCTTTGGTCGTCCATGGCCCCGGCCTTGGCCGTGAGCTTGGGACTCTGGCTCCAGACCTGCCTGCTCTGGCGCGGGCTGCGCCTGGCCTTGCGACGTTGCGGGCAGGCCGCTCCGGCAGTGCCTCGGCGGGTGCTGGCGCAGCAGGCGGCGGCGGCTCTGGCCGCCGGAACTGCCGCTGCCCTGGCCGTTTGGGCGGCATCGGCCGCGCGGACGGCCGGTTGCTGGTGGGGCGGGCAGTGGAGCGCACTGGCCCTGGCTATTGCCGCCGGGCTGGCGGGATGGCTGCTCTGTCTGGCCGTCTTGGGCAATGAGGATCTGGCCGCTCTGGCGGGCCGCCTGCGCGAGCTGCGCGCAAAATGAGAAGGAGGGCGTAAGGCCGCCGGCTTTGCGCACACGAAATATATGCCCTACATTACACACGGCACGCGCCGCTGGCTGGCTTTGGCCGCCTGGGCGGCGGGACTTCTGCTTTTTCTGCTGCTCGGCCTCTGGAATCTGAACAGCAGCCGCCGGGATGCGGAAAACCGGCTCATCAGCGAGGCCGGGCGCACGGCCGCGCAACTGGCGGCCTTGCTTTCTTTGCCCGCCTGGGAGCTGGACGAGCTGACGGCCCGCACCATCGTCATGGCCGCCATGGAGGACGACAGCATTTACGCGGTCAAGGTCCAGACCAAGCGGGGCATGCTGGAAGGCCAGCGTCGCAATTATCAGTGGGAGCCCGTGCCCTGGGACGATGAAATCGCGGAAAACACCGTACAGGGCATGAATCCGCTCAAGATGGAAGGCCGGACCGTCGGCTCGGTGGAAGTATATCTCTCGCCGCGTTTGAGCGCGGAGGAGCAGGCCCTGACGGCCCGGCGCGAAGTCTGGCGGTTTGCCCTGGCGGCCCTGTTCTGGACCGGAGTGCTGCTTTTGCTGCTCTGGCACTGGGGGGATCTGGCCCGCCTGCGCCGCCTGCTGGCCCGGAAAACGGATGCGGCCCTGCCCGGACCTGATGCGTCCGCGCCGGAAAAAATCGTGCTGGGTCTGAGCGTTTCCACGGCCGAGGGCGATAACGCTCCGGACGGGCGGGAGGGCCGGACTCCACAGGCCCACGGCGCGCCCGTGTCTTGTTTTGCGCCGGTCAATCCGGCGCTGGGCCGGAGTTTCCAGCGCAAGCATGCCGACGCCTGGCAGATTACCGCCGGGCTGTTCCGCCAGTGTTTTGCCCGCGCGCCCGAACTCCTGAGCCGCCTGTACGCGGACGGCGAAACGGCGGGGCTCTGTCATCTGGGGCGCATGCTCGAACTGGCGGCCCCCTGTCTGGGCGCGACCCGCCTGGCCGAGGCGGCACGGGCCATGCAGGCGGCCCTCAATGACCCGCAGTGTGAAACCGCCGCGCTGGCCGTGGAAGAGTGCATGCGCGCCCTGGAGGATGTGCTGGCGGCGTTGGGTGGAGAGAAATAAGGGAAGCGCTGGGTAACTTTTTGCGCGGGGCTTCCACAAGCAAGGAGTGTGTCATGGGCTTTTTTTCAGCCGTCAAAAAAATCTTCGGCGGATCGCGCCAGGATGAAAATGCGCCGCAGCCTTCCGATGCCGCGGACGAGTCGCAATCTTCCGAAATTGGGGCTGAAGCGCGGCATGAGCCCGAAACAGCGCCCGCGCGTGAGCCTGGGGGCGGGGCCGCACTGCCCCAGGAAGCTGCGGCGCCTGTGAGCCCGGCCCCGGAAGTTGTTCCGGAACCCGCCCCCACTCCGTTTGAGGAAAAGGGGGTTGCGGGGGCGCCCGCTCCGGCTTCCGGCATCTCCGGGGAAGACGAGGCCCTGACCCTGCGCCTGCGCGAGGCCGAACCCCGGCTTTCAATCTGGCTGGGCATCATCCTGGAGGATGTGGACGGCGTCGGCGACCTGCTCTGGCAGCGCCTGGCATTTCTGCTGCGCTCCCTGGACGCGCCGCAGGATGAGGTTCAGGCCTTTGTGCACGATTTTCAGGACTGGCTTGAGCGCATGGAATACCGCTATGTGGAGGAATTCCGCTCGGAACTGCAATACCGCCTGGCCCTGGCCCTGGACCTGGAGGATGAGGAAGATGAGCGCAGCCGTCTTTTTCTGAAGATCAGCGAAGGGCTCTCGCGCACCCGCGAACAGTTCGCGCGTCGCCTGGACACGCTTTTCGCCGGCCACGGCGAACTGGACGAGCAGTTCTGGGAAGAGCTGGAAGAGCTCTTCATCATGGCCGACCTGGGTTACGAGCCTTCGCTGGAACTGGTGGAGCGTCTCAAGGAGCGCGCCCGGAGGGAAAAAGCCACCCGCGCCGAACAGGCCCGTGAACTGCTGCTGGCCGAACTGGAGGAGATCTTCCACGCGCCGCGCCGCATTTCGGCCGTGAATCCGCCCGAAGTGGTGCTGATGATCGGGGTCAACGGCGTGGGCAAGACCACCACCATCGCCAAGCTGGCCCATCGCGCGCGCATGCAGGGCAAGAAGGTGATGATCGCGGCCGGGGACACGTTCCGCGCGGCGGCCATTGAGCAGTTGCAGGTCTGGGCCGAGCGGGTGGGCGCTCTGTTCCATGCCCGTCCGGCGGGCTCGGACCCGGCCTCCGTGGCCTTTGAGGCTGTGGAGCGGGCCGTGCGGGAAGGTGTGGACGTGCTCTTTGTGGATACCGCCGGGCGCTTGCAGACCAAGGTCAACCTGATGGAAGAGCTGACCAAGATCCGCCAGGTGCTGGGCAAGAAGCATCCCGGCGCGCCGCACCGCAGCATTCTGGTGCTGGACGCCACCACCGGCCAGAATGCCCTTTCCCAGACCAAGCTTTTTAAGGAGGCCGCCGGTGTGGACGAGCTGATCCTGACCAAACTGGACGGCACGGCCAAGGGCGGCGTGGCTATTGCCGTGGCCATGCAGCATCATCTGCCCATCACCTTTGTGGGTCTGGGTGAAAAAATGGAGGATCTGCGCCCCTTCAACGGCGCGGATTACGCCCGCGCCCTGCTGGGTGAGCCCGCCGCCGGAAATTAACCGAACCGGAGGGCCGTCTGTGTACTACGCCTGCGTCTGCGCCATCGCCAAGGATGAGACGCCCCATCTGCGCGAGTGGGCGCTGCACCATTTTGCCGTGGGCTTCGAGCATATTGTGCTCTACGACAACGGCAGCGCCGTGCCCGCGGCGCGGACGCTGGCGGATCTGGCCGACGCCGGTCTGCTGACGGTCGTTGACTTTCCCCGGCGCGAGGCCCCGCAGTTGTCGGCCTACTACCATTGTCTGCGCCAGTGGAAAACACGCAGCCGTTGGCTGGCTTTTATTGATATTGATGAATTCGTGCTGCCTCTGGGCCGCCGCGACGTGCGGGATCTGCTGGAAGACTATGAGGCCTGGGCCGGTCTGGCGGCGCACTGGATGGTCTTCGGCTCCGGCGGCCATTTGCGCAGGCCGTCGGCGGGCGTGACGCGCAGCTACACCGACGGCCTTTGCCTGCATCATCACATAAAAAGCCTGGTGCAGCCCCAATGGGCGCTCAAGCCCCTGTCGCCGCATCACTTCGCCTATGCGGAGGGACGCTTCTGCGTCAACGAGGACCGCGTGCCCGTACTGGGAGCCTCTTCCTATCCCGTGGCGGAAAAAATCCGCATCAATCATTATTTTTATAAATCACAGCAGGATTTTGAGGAAAAAATCCAACGCGGCCTGGCTACCGCCGTACGCGGGAGCGACGGCTGGACCCTGGAGGATTTTTACCGTCAGAGCAGTCGGACCGGTACGCCTGATATGGCCATTGCGCCTTTTCTGCCCGTGCAGAAGGCGTTCGGCCGCATGCCGCCTGAAGAACTCGCTGCCGTGGTCACGCGGGATTGCGGGGCTAGCCCTGAGGAGGAGATCGCGGCCATTGCGACCCTGGGGCAATCCGGCGACATGGAGCGGGCCTTCCGGCGCTACGCGCGGTTGCGCCGCTATCAGGCCACGCCACTGACCCTGATGCTGGGAGCCAATCTGCATTTTCTGCGGGATGAGACGGAAAAAGGACTGGAATTGCTGGGCGCGGCCCTGTTCGCGGCCCGGGAGGACGCGGCGCTCCGGACCTGGATTTATGAGGAAATCGGCCGCTGTTATACCCGGCTGCGCAAAACGGAGACGGCGGAGGCGTTAAAGCGCTTTCTGCATGATGCCGGCCGGCGCTGACCGGCAGACGCGGACGGGCTGACCGGTCCGGTTGCGGTCGCAGTAATGACGGCGCTTGTCCGCGTACATGCGTTTGTCCGCAAGGCGGGCCATCTCGGAAGGGCTGGTCCCGTTTTTTTTCCAGACGCTGCCCAGAGCCAGGGCCGCCGGGTACAGATTCTCGGCCTCGGCGCGCATGGCCTGGAGTCTCTTCTTGAAGAGAGACGCGGGAATGCCCCGGCAGATGATGACGAATTCGTCGCCGCCGATGCGGAAAACCTCGTCTTTTCTGAAGTGCCGGGTGAACACCTCACCCATGCATTTAAGGAAGGCGTCCCCGGCCATGTGCCCCTCGCTGTCGTTGAGGGCTTTCAGGCCGTTGAGATCCACAAAAGCCACGCCGAGTTCGGCGTTGTCCGGAGTGTCCAGTTCGTGCAGCAGGCGCATGTAGCTGTGCCGGTTGCCCAGTCCGGTAAGATCGTCGTGCCAGCTCAGGTACAGAATATCGCTTTCCATCCGCCGTTTTTTCTGCTCCATGGCTACAAAGTAGGCCAGGGACCAGAGCAGGGAAAGGTCATCCCCCATGTGCCGGGGATTGTCCACGCCGATAAAACCGGTGGCCATGCCGTCCACCATAAGCAGCGAAGCCATCAGACTGGTGATCTGCTGCGGCTTCAGAAAATCATATGGCTCCGGATGGTTTTCCCTGATATCTTCCAAATCCCGGATGACGATGCTTTGCTCGGAGCCGAACAGCCTGCGCCAGCTCTCAAGAATATCCACAGGCAGATTCTGCAGTTTGTCCATCTGAGGCTCGACGCCGGCGGCGCACCACTCATAGGTGTTGCTGACCAGGGTTTGTCCCAGATCGTTGGTGAAGTATTCGAAGACATAGGCCCGGTCGGCCTGATGCATCTGCCCCAGTTTGCACAGAATGGCGTTGATGGCTCCGTCGAAGGTTGTGCCCGCATAAAAGATGCGCAGACATTCCACCAGGGCGTGCTGCATTTCCAGCTTGTCCTTGACGGAGCGGCCGGTGTCCTCTTTTATCGTGATATCCACGGCTATTTCCAGACGCGCTTGGCGCCCCTTCCATGCAATGAGTTTGTCTTTGAGCAGATAGCTTCGGCCGATGAGCTCGTTAAAATGCTCCCAGATGTAAAATTTTTCGCTGCTGAGCAGATGGTTGGTGCAAAATTCACAAGGTGTTTCCCTGCCATGAAAGAGGCGGTAGCACTTGTGCCCCCTGACGTCACGCAGGTTCAGCAGCCTTTTGCCGAAGTTATTGACATAGAGCACATCATGCGTCTGAGGATCGCTGATGTAAATGAACGAATCCGTCTCATTGACGATGATGGATTCGGCCAGGCTCTCGTCGCCCAGGGTGTCGTCGCGGTGTTCTGAAGACATGGCGCGTCTCTATTACCCCCCGCCCGTTTCAGGCCGTCCTGGGCGGCCGGGAAATCGGGGCGCAGCTGCAGGGCCAGTTTGAAGAACTGGGACGCCCGCTCGCGGTCCTTGGACTGAAGGAAGACCGCCCCGAAATTATAGGCGATGTTGGGGCTGGCGCCGGGGATGTCCGGATTGAGGTCCACGGCTTTCAGCAAATTGGCCTTGGCCTGCAAAAAGTCGCCGCCTTCAGCGAAGGCCATGCCGACATTATAATAGAGATTTTCATCTTCGGGCGCGATCTTGATGGCCCGTTTGTATTCGGTGATGGCGTCCTTCCAGCGGCCCTGCTTGCGCAGGCTGATGCCCAACTGGTTGAAGAGCATGATGTCGCCCTTGGAGAGATATTTGCCCTTGACCTCCAGGCTGTTGCGCAGAAATTTTTCGGCCTTGGCCGGGTCGCGGTCGGCATAGATGGAGGCGATGCGGCCTGAAAGGGCGCTGATGCCGTCCATGGCCTCCTTGGTGATCTGGGCCATGGCCTTGTCGAAGAGCTCCTCGGCCTTTTCCGGCTCGCCCATGGCCAGGTGGATTTCCCCAAGGCTCACCTTGCGGTTGACGTTGAGCGGCGAGATGGCGTCGAGCTTTTGCAGACAGCGCAACTGGGATTGCTGGTCGCCCAGTTCCTCATACATTTCGGCCATCCGTTGCAGCGGCGCAAGGTAGAGGTCGGCGGATTTGGCCGCCGTTTCATAGGCCACGCGCGCTTTTTCATAATCCTTCATGGCGCGCTGGGTATCACCGATAACCAGGTAGGCCGCGGCGCTGCCGGGCTTGAGCGTCAGGATCTTCTGGCAGGCGGCCAGAGCCTCGGCGTATTTCTGGTGGGCCAGAAAAGACTTGGCCAGATCAATGGCCTGGCCGAGTTTGCTTTGCGGCTTGAGGGTGAAGGCCATTTTTTCGATCAGCGTATTCACGGACACCGGTTTGGCGATGAAGTTGTCCGCGCCCACTTCGTGCAAAAGCATGAGCCGGTCGCGTTGCACGTCTGTGGTCAGGATGATGATCCGCAGCTTGCTGTAGGCCTGCTTGATCTGGTTGACCAGAAAACTGAGATCCTGGCCGCCCATGATCCGCTCCAGAAACAGCATCGGGGCCGGGTGCTTGGGGGTCACTTCGCGCAGCACGCGCAGCAACTGATGCGGATCGGACAGGGCCGTGAGCATGTTGGGGGAGGAGAGTCCCAGCTCCTTGGCCAGTGTCAGGCGCAGTTGGGTGGAGAAAGCCTGGTCGTCGCTGAGTACGATGACGTGGCCGTCTTCCTTGTTCATATAGTGGATGACAGTATCTTCATATAGATTTTGTTTGGCCTTGAGGGCCGGATCAATAGGCATGGATGGCTCCTGCTGTCGCGGACAAAACGACCGCTGGTTGTCTGAAAAGGCATGCCGAACAGGCCGGAAAGTATAACTTTTCGCTCCGGCCTGGCGCTGCGTAACACGTCTGAGCTACCGCATTTCGTAGGTAGGATGAAGGCCGGGCGCGGAAAAGGCGCGGGGACGCAAGCACACGGCATAGTTTATCGAGAGCATGTAGGCCCGGGCGACCCGCTTTGTCAAGCAGATGGCCCGGCCCGCGCGGCGCGCCGGAGCAGGGGCGGCGGCCTTGCGGCCGATTGAATTTTTTTATGGAAAAGCCTTGACGTCAGGCCGGGTTTTGGCTAAACAAGACGTCGCTTCAACGGGTTTTCCTGTGGAAGCATTCCCTGGACGGCAGGGAAGGGCAGGTTGAGCCTGTCCTGCTGCGCCCGGAAGCGGTTCGGATGCCATCATGGTTCCATCGCCGCCACGGGCTTTGACATTCGCAGGCGTTACCAAATGCCGGACAATGTCGAGCCGTTCCAGCCCGAGGACGGACCCCACCGAGGCCGAGAGGCCGGAGTGACCCGGGGCTGTAAGGTATTGGGGGTAAACCCCATTTGGTGACCCTGCGGGACCGCCGCGCCGCCGTTTTCATCGGCGGCCAGGCCTGGGCTGCGCCGGGGAGCATCACACGGATGATGCCGGAGCGCCCAGGCGTCCATCATCTTCCGAACTCCTGATTTCAGGTGTGATGCGCGCGACTCGCGCAGCCCCTTACGTAGCCTTGTTCCGTCCGTCGCCAGGGTGTGGTGGCCTTCGGGCCGTGCTTCATGGCCCGCGTATGCTGTGAAGGAGCCCGCCGGGGCCGTGTCGGCCGCGCGGGATGTTTTTGCAAACGGAGTAGGCACAATGACAACTGTTAGCAGCGATCGCATTCGGATCAAGCTCAAAGCCTACGATTACCGCATTCTGGATAAAGCCGTTGCGGAAATCGTGGATACGGCGCGCAATACCGGTGCCGGTGTGGCGGGGCCCATTCCCCTGCCCACCAACATCCATAAGTACACCATTCAGCGCTCCGTGCACGTGGACAAGAAGTCCCGTGAGCAGTTTGAAATGCGCATTCACAAGCGGCTTATGGATATTCTGGAACCCACGCAGCAGACCGTCGACGCGCTGGGCAAGCTCTCCTTGCCCGCCGGTGTGGACGTGGAAATCAAGCTCTAGCGAGAGGCAGTCATGGCTGAGAAAATGGGAATTTTGGGTCGCAAACTTGGCATGACCCGCATCTTCGCCGGTGACGGCGCCGCCGTGGCCGTGACGGTCATTGAGGCCGGGCCCTGCCCCGTCACCCAGGTCAAAACCGTGGAAAAGGACGGCTACAACGCCCTGCAGATCGCGCTGACCGAAGCCAAGGAAAAGCATGTGGACAAAGCTATGCGCGGCCACTTCGCCAAGGCCGGCACCGGGCTTTTCCGCCACACGCGTGAAATCCGGCTTTCGGGCGCGCCCGAGCAGCAGCCCGGCCAGCAGCTCACCGTGGACATCTTCGCCGCCGGCGATGTGGTCAAGGTGACCGGCAAGAGCATGGGCAAGGGCTACCAGGGCCGTATGCGCCGCTGGAACTTCGCCGGCTCCAAGGATACGCACGGCTGCGAAAAGGTGCACCGCAACAATGGTTCGGTAGGTAACAACACCTTCCCCGGCCACGTCTTCAAAGGACGTAAGATGGCGGGCCATTGGGGCAATGAAACCGTGACGGAAATGGGCCTTCTGATCGTCGGCGTGCGTCCCGAGGACAACGTCATTCTGGTCAAAGGTTCCGTGCCCGGCCCCAAGAACGGGCTGGTGCTGATCCGCAAGCAGTAGGGGAAGCAACATGGCTACCGTGAAAGTATACGACCAGAACAAGCAGGAAAGCGGCGAAATGACGCTGGCTTCCGACGTGTTCGAAATCGAGGTTAGGCCTGAAATCCTCAACCTCGTGGTGCGCGCCCAGATGGCGGCCAAACGCGCCGGCACGCACAATGCCAAGACCCGCGCGTTCGTCTCCGGCGGCGGCGCCAAGCCTTGGAAGCAGAAGGGCACCGGCCGGGCTCGCTCCGGCTCCAACCGTTCGCCTATCTGGCGCGGCGGCGCCATCATCTTCGGACCCAGCCCGCGCGACTACGGCTTCAAGGTCAACAGCAAAGTGCGCGCCCTGGCTCTCAAGATGGCTTTGTCGAGCCGTCTGGCCGGTGAAAGCCTGCTGGTGGTCAAGGGCATTGAACTGCCCGAAGCCAAGACCAAGCATTTTGCCAAGGTGGCCGGTGCTCTCGGCCTCGGAAAGGCGCTCATCGTGACGCCCGAGGACAATGAGGCTCTGAGCCGCTCGGCCCGCAACATCCCCGGCCTGACCCTGACCACGCCCGATCGCTTGAGCGTGCTGGACGTGCTCAAGCACAAGCAGCTTGTGCTTCTGGAAGGGGCCGTGGAGTCTGTGCAGGCGCGTTTTGCCAAGAAGGGGGCTTAAGATGGAAACGACGTACGTTCTGCTCAAGCCCCTGTTGACGGAAAAGACGACGCTGCTCAAGGATGAGGCGCAACAGGTGGCTTTTTATGTCCATCCCAAGGCCAACAAACTTGAGATCAGGCAGGCTGTGGAAAAGGCTTTTGATGTGAAAGTGGAAGCGGTCAACGTAGTGCGCCGCGCGCCTTCCGTGAGGGAGCGCCAGGGCCGCGTTGTGGGCCGCAAGCCCGGCTGGAAGAAAGCGTATGTGACGCTGCGCCAGGGCGATAAAATCGAGTTCTTCGAGGGAGTGTAATCATGGCTGTCCGCAAGCTGAAACCGACCTCCGCGGGGCGTCGCTTCCAGACGGTTTCCGACTTTGAGGAAATCACCCGGACGCGCCCTGAGAAGTCGCTCACCGAAGGTCTGCCCAAGAAGGCCGGCCGCAACAACCGTGGCCGCGTCACCAGTCGCCGTCGCGGCGGCGGCGTCAAACGCCTGTACCGCCTCATCGACTTCAAGCGGGACAAGACCGGCATTGAAGCCACTGTGGCGCAGATTGAATACGATCCCAACCGCACCGCCCGCATTGCGCTGCTGCACTATGCGGACGGCGAAAAGCGCTATATCCTCGCGCCCGTGGGCCTGAACCAGGGCGACGTGGTCATGAGCGGCGTCAGCACCCGCAGCGGCGCAACGGCCGATATCAAGCCCGGCAACGCGCTGGAAATGGCCCGTATTCCCGTGGGTACCGTGATCCATAATGTGGAGCTCTACCCCGGCAAGGGCGGCCAGCTCTGCCGTGCCGCAGGCACCTACGCCCAGCTTGTGGCCAAGGAAGGCAAATACGCCCTGCTGCGCCTGCCCTCGGGCGAAGTGCGCAAGGTACTGGCCTCCTGCGTGGCCACCGTGGGGCAGGTGGGCAACATCCACCACGAAAACATCTCGCTGGGCAAAGCCGGCCGTAACCGCTGGCTGGGCCGTCGGCCCCAGGTGCGCGGCGTGGCCATGAACCCCATCGACCACCCGTTGGGCGGCGGTGAAGGCAGAAGCTCCGGCGGCCGCCATCCTGTGTCGCCGTGGGGCATGCCCGCCAAGGGTTACAAGACCCGTGACAAGAAGAAGGCCTCTTCCCGGCTGATCATCAAACGCCGCGGCCAGAAGTAGGAGTAGCTCATGCCGAGATCATTGAAAAAAGGGCCGTTCGTGGACGGCCATTTGATGAACAAGGTCGACAGCGCGGTGGCCAACAGCGACCGTCGCGTGCTCAAGACCTGGTCGCGCCGCTCGACCATCCTGCCGGAAATGGTGGGACTGACCTTCGCGGTGCACAATGGCAAGAAGTTCGTGCCGGTGTTTGTCACCGAAAACATGGTGGGCCACAAGTTGGGCGAATTTTCGCCCACCCGTACCTTCCACGGGCACGCTGCCGATAAAAAGGCCAAGGCCGGCAAGAAGTAGGGTAGAACTATGGAATCGAAAGCTATTGCGAAATTCCAGCGCGTTTCGCCGCGCAAGACCCGGCTTGTGGCTAAAAACGTGCAGGGCCTTGGGGTTGAGGAAGCCATGAATCTTCTGCGCTTCACCCCCAACAAGCCCGCGGGCGTGCTCTTCGGCGTGCTCAAAAGCGCGTTGGCCAATGCCTCGCAGCTGGGCGGCGTGGATGTGGATGCCATGGTGGTGAAGGAAATCGTGGTCAACGAAGGCCCTTCGTGGAAGCGCTTCATGCCCCGCGCTCAGGGCCGGGCCAGCAAGATTCACAAGCGCACCAGCCACATCACCGTCATACTCGCAGAAGGGCAGGAATAGGCTATGGGTCAGAAAGTACATCCGTTCGGCTTCCGGCTTGGGTATAACAAGAACTGGCAGTCCCGCTGGTTCAGCAAGAAGGAATATCCTGCCTTTGTCTACGAAGACAGCAAGATCCGCGCGTTCGTCAAAAAGCTCCTCTATCATGCGGGGTTGTCCAAGATCGAGATCGAACGCGCTGGCGGCAAAGTGCGCCTGATTCTTTCCACGGCCCGCCCCGGCATCGTCATCGGGCGCAAGGGCGTGGAAATTGAAAAGCTGCGTGGAGACCTGCGCCAGAAGTTCGGGCGCGAATTCTCCCTGGAAGTGAATGAAATCCGCCGTCCCGAAGTGGACGCCCAGCTCGTGGCCGAGAATATCGCCCAGCAGCTGGAGCGCCGCGTGGCCTTCCGGCGCGCCATGAAGCGTACCGTGTCCATGGCCCGCAAGTTCGGCGGCGAAGGCATCAAGGTGACGTGCGCCGGTCGTCTGGCCGGAGCTGAAATCGCCCGTACCGAATGGTATCGCGACGGTCGCGTGCCCTTGCAGACCCTGCGCGCCGACATTGACTTCGGCTTTGCCGAAGCGCGTACCACCTATGGCATCATTGGTGTCAAGGTGTGGATCTACAAGGGTGAAATCCTTGACAAAGAGGTTGAACAATAATGCTTGCGCCCAAAAAAGTTAAATTCCGCAAGTGGCAGAAAGGCCGTTTGCGCGGGCTGGCTACGCGCGGCGCCTCCATTGCCTTCGGCGACATCGGCCTGAAGGCCGTGCAGCACGGACATCTGTCCAGCCAGCAGATTGAGGCCGCCCGTATCGCCATGATGCGTCACATCAAGCGCGGCGGCAAAGTCTGGATTCGCGTTTTTCCGGACCGTCCGGTCACCTCCAAGCCTCTGGAAACCCGTCAGGGTTCCGGTAAGGGCGCGCCGGTGGGCTGGTGCGCGCCGGTCAAACCCGGCCGCGTGCTGTATGAAATCAAGGGCGTCAGCCTGGAACTGGCCCGCGAAGCCTTGACCCGCGCGGCGCACAAGCTGCCTGTCAAGACTGTCATCGTGGTGAGGGAGGGCTTCTAATGGCTGCCAAGAAAAAAAGTGACAAGGCTGTCCGGGATGCCGCCGACAAGCTGCGCGATATGAGCGCGGAAGAACTGCGCGGCAAGCTGACCGAGCAGCGGCAGGAACTGATGAACGCCCGCTTCAAGCACGCCGCGGCGCAGCTTGAAAAGACTTCCGAGCTGAAAGCCATGCGGAAGCAGGTGGCG
This sequence comes from Desulfovibrio fairfieldensis, assembly GCF_001553605.1. Lineage (NCBI taxonomy): Bacteria > Pseudomonadati > Thermodesulfobacteriota > Desulfovibrionia > Desulfovibrionales > Desulfovibrionaceae > Desulfovibrio > Desulfovibrio fairfieldensis. The sequence continues at coordinate 2,354,047 of NZ_CP014229.1, read as the reverse complement.
CGCATTGAGACCGTGTTGAACGAAAAGGAACAGAGGGCCTGAAAATGCAAGCTCTGGAAGAACGCAAGGGCAGAACGCTGACCGGCATTGTGGTGAGCGACAAGAACGACAAAACCATTGTCGTGCGCGTTGAGACCCTGGTCAAGCACCCTCTGCTCAAAAAGTATGTGAGGCGCCGCAAGAAGTTCACGGCTCATGATCCCATGAACGAATGCGGTATGGGCGACAAGGTCAAAATCGTGGAGTTCCGTCCCATGTCGCGCAACAAGCGCTGGCATCTGGTCTCCATCATTGAAAAAGCCGTGTAGGGTAGTGCCATGATCCAGGTAGAATCAACGCTTCAGGTGGCCGACAATTCCGGCGCCAAAAAGGTGGCCTGCATCAAGGTGCTGGGCGGTTCGCACCGCCGTTACGCCTCGGTGGGCGACATCATCATGGTTTCCGTCAAGGAAGCCATGCCCCACAGCAAGGTGAAGAAGGGCGACGTGATGAAGGCCGTTATCGTGCGCACCGCCAAGGAAGTGCGGCGCATGGACGGCAGCTACATCAAGTTCGACGGCAACGCCGCCGTGCTGCTCTCCAACCAGGGCGAGCCGGTGGGCACGCGTATCTTCGGCCCCGTGGCCCGTGAGCTGCGCGCCCAGAACTTCATGAAAATTATTTCCCTTGCCCCGGAAGTGCTCTAGGAGATCGTCATGAAAACGTATCGCATCCGCAAGGACGACAAGGTGATGGTGATCACCGGCAAGGACGCGGGCAAGATCGGCAAGGTGCTCAAGATCCTGCGCAAAAAGGATCGCGTGTTGGTGGAAAAGACCAATATGGCCAAACGCCACATGCGCCCCAATCCCTATGCCCAGCAGCCCGGCGGCATCGTGGAAAAGGAAATGCCCATCCATGTCTCCAACGTCATGGTGGTCTGCTCGGCGTGCGGCAAAGCCACCAAGGTGGGCTACAAGTACATCGAGTCCGAAGGCAAGCAAAAGAAAGTGCGCTTCTGCAAAAAGTGCAACGAAGTCATGGAATAAGGTGATACGATGACACGCCTTGAAAAGATATATAGAGAGAAAGTGGTTCCGGTGTTGCAGAAGGAGTTCAATTATACCTCCTCTATGCAGCTGCCCGGGATTGAAAAAATCTCTCTGAACATCGGCCTTGGCGCCGCCACCCAGAACAACAAGATCATGGAGGAGGCCGTGGCGGAACTGACCGCCATTGCCGGCCAGAAAGCTGTGGTGACCCGCGCCAAGAAATCCATTGCCGCTTTCAAGCTGCGCGAAGGCATGCCCATCGGCGCTCGCGTCACCCTGCGCAAGGACCGCATGTGGGACTTCCTGGACAAGCTCATGAACTTTGCCCTGCCCCGGGTGCGCGACTTCCGCGGCATTCCGGATCGCGGCTTTGACGGGCGCGGCAACTTCACCTTGGGCATCAAGGAACACACCATCTTTCCCGAGCTGGAAATCGACCGTGTGGAAAATCCCAAGGGCATGAACATCACCATTGTTACTTCGGCGGCCACGGACAAGGAAGGCAAGTTCCTTCTGGACCAGTTGGGCATGCCGTTCCGTAAATAGGAGTCTGCCGTATGTCCCGTACTTCGCTGGAAGTGAAGGCCAAACGTAAGCCCAAGTTCAGTGCGCGCGCCTACAATCGTTGCCCGCTGTGCGGTCGTTCCCGCGCCTTTTTGCGCCAGTTCGGCATCTGCCGTATCTGCTTCCGCAACATGGCCCTGCGCGGCGAGTTGCCCGGCGTGCGCAAGTCGAGCTGGTAAAAGCATTGCCGGACGCGGGAGCGTCCGGGCGGCGCGGAGAACACCGCGCCTGTGGGAAGTGGCGGCATCGGGCCGTTAACCCCGCGCTCAAAACTCTCAGGAGCTTTCGATGTTGACAGATCCCATTGCGGATATGCTGACCCGTATCCGCAACGCACATTTGGCCCTGCACAAGGAAGTGAATGTGCCGCGCTCGAAGATGAAGGAATCGTTAGCCGCCATCCTCAAGCAGGAAGGTTACGTCGAAGACGTGGCCGTGGCCGACAGTACCATCACCATCACTCTCAAGTACCTGAAGGGCAAGCCCGTCATTTCGGGCCTGAAGCGCGTGAGCACTCCGGGCCGCCGGGTGTACGTGAATTCGCGTCAGATCCCCAAGGTGCAGAACGGCCTCGGCATTTGCATTCTGTCCACGTCCAGCGGCGTGCTGGACGGCATGACCGCCCACGAGAAGAAGGTGGGCGGCGAACTTCTGTGTGAAATCTGGTAGGCGGTGCGTTATGTCTCGCATAGGTAAACTGCCCATTCCCGTTCCCAATGGCGTCGAAGTCAAGATCGGAACGGATGTTGTGGAAGTGAAAGGCCCCAAGGGCTCGCTGAGCACGCCTCTCTGCTCTCTGCTCAAGTATGAGCTGGCCGACGGGCATGTGACATTGACCCGCCTCGAAGAAACCCGTGAAAGCCGTTCGCAGCACGGCCTGCGCCGCACGCTGCTGGCCAACTGCATCGACGGCGTGACCAAGGGCTTTTCCAAGGCCCTGGAAGTCATCGGCGTGGGCTATCGCGTGGCCGTGAAAGGCAACATCATTGAACTGGCCGTGGGCTTTTCCCACCCCGTGGTGCTGGAACTGCCCGCCGGTATCAAGGCCGCCGTGGAAGGCCAGGTGTTGACCATCAGCGGCGTGGACAAGGAACTGGTGGGCGAAATGGCCGCCAGGATCCGCCGTATCCGCAAGCCCGAGCCGTACAAGGGCAAGGGCATCAAGTACGTGACCGAGACCATCCGCCGCAAGGTGGGCAAGTCCGGCGGCAAGAAGTAGGGGCTGCGTCATGAATTATAGCAAGAATGAATCCCGTCAGCGCCGCAAGATCCGCATCCGCAAAAAGGTCAACGGCACGGCTGAACGTCCGCGTCTCGTGGTCTACAGGTCCAACCTGCATATTTACGCCCAGATCGTGAACGATCTGGAAGGCGCGACTCTGGTGTCCGCCTCCACCCTTAGCCTTTCCAAAACCGAATCCGGCCTGCACTGCAACAAGAGCGGCGCCGAACGCGTGGGCAAGGAAATTGCCCGCTTGGCCAAGGAAAAGAATATCAGCAAGGTGGTATTCGATCGCAACGGGTATATTTATCACGGTCGCGTCAAGGCTGTAGCCGACGGCGCCCGCGAAGGCGGTCTGGAGTTCTAATATGCGTCAGGATAACTCGAACAATAGCGAAACCCAGCAGAACGAGCTGGGCGAAATCGAAAAGATCGTCTCCCTCAACCGTGTGGCCAAAGTGGTCAAGGGCGGTCGCCGTTTCAGCTTCAGCGCCCTTGTGGTGGTGGGCGACGGCAAGGGCGGCGTGGGCTTTGGTCTGGGCAAGGCCCAGGAAGTGCCTGAGGCTCTGCGCAAGGCTACGGAGCGCGCGCGCAAAAACCGCGTGCATGTGCCCTTGGTCGAAGGGACCCTGCCCTATGAGGTGCTGGGCCGCTTCGGCGCGGGCCGCGTCATGCTCAAACCCGCCTCCGAGGGTACCGGCATCATCGCCGGCGGCGCCGTGCGCGCCGTGATGGAGGCCGTGGGAGTGCGCGACGTGCTGGCCAAGGCCATCGGCACCAATAATCCGCATAACGTGCTTCGCGCCACCATACAGGGTCTTGTTTCCCTGCGTAGCGCCGAGGATGTGTCGGTCCTGCGCGGCAAGAAGCTGGAAGCTCCGAGGAAGTAGCCATGACGGAAATCAAGGTCAAACTCGTGCGCTCGCGCATCGGCACCACGCCGGCCCAGCGCAAAATGCTGGACTCCCTTGGCCTCAAGCGTCGCGAGACGGTCAAGACGTTCAAGGACACCCCGGCCATTCGGGGCATCATTGCCAAAGTTTCGCACCTTGTGGCCGTCGTGGACTAACGGCCGCGCGAGGAGTATAGTATGCAACTGCACAATCTCTTTCCCTTTCCGGAAGAGCGCAAGACCCGCCGCCGGGTGGGCCGGGGCGGTGGTTCCGGCTTGGGCGGCACGTCGGGCAAGGGTCACAAAGGCCAGAATGCCCGTGCCGGCGGCGGCGTGCGCCCCGGCTTTGAAGGCGGCCAGATGCCTCTGCAGCGTCGTCTGCCTAAACACGGCTTCAAGAACGCGCCCTTCAAAGTGACGTACGACGTGATCAACCTGGATGTGCTGACCCAGGCCTTTGAGGGCAAGGGCAGCATTACCTTGGATGACATTTACGCCCGGGGTCTCGCCCGGTTGGGCGCGCCGGTGAAAATTCTTTCGCGCGGTGAAGTGAAATCCGCCCTCAAGGTGGAAGCCCACAAGTTCAGCCAGGCCGCGGCGGAGAAGATCCGCCAGGCCGGTGGTGAAGTCAGCGAGCTGGAAGCAGTTCCCGCAGCCGAATAATCCCCGGCCGCTCGAGCGGCCGGAACGGAATATTGCGGCGTCATAGCCCGCCGCGCGCGGCGGGCTATGACGCTTACGCGCATACGGCGCCCTCGGGCGCGCAAACGCAACGAGTCTTTCATGGCAGTAGGATCGGCAAACAATATGGCGGGCCAGCCCGCCCTGGCCAAACGCCTGGGCTGGACCTTCCTGATTTTGTGCTGCTACCGGATCGGCGTGCATGTGCCGGTGCCCGGCGTGGACGCCGCGGCCCTGGCTTCTTTCTTTGAAAGCATGTCCGGCACCCTGTTCAGCCTCTTCGACATGTTCTCGGGCGGTGGCCTGCGTAACGTTTCCGTCTTTGCGCTGGGCGTCATGCCGTATATTTCGGCGTCCATCATCATGCAGCTTTTGCAGGTGGTCAGCCCGGACATCAAGCGCATGGCAAAGGAAGAAGGGCAGGCGGGCCGTCGCAAAATCACCCAGTATACCCGTTACCTCACGGTGCTGATCACACTGGTGCAGGGCTTGGGCATCGCCGTGGGCCTGGAAAATATGACCAGTCCCGCCGGTTCGCCCATTGTGCTCAATCCGGGCTGGCATTTCCGGCTGGTGACAATGATGACCTTTACCGCGGGTTCGGTGCTGGTCATGTGGCTGGGTGAGCAGATCACCGAGCGGGGCATCGGCAACGGCATTTCGCTGATCATCTTCTGCGGCATCGTCGTGGGTATTCCGCGCGGCATCATTCAGTCCGTGGCCCTGATTCAGGCCGGTGACATGAGCATCTTCATGGCCGTGGTCATTGTGGTGTTCATGGCCGCCGTGACGGTCTGCATCGTCTTTGTGGAGCGGGCTCAGCGGCGAATCCCCATCAGTTACGCCAAGCGTCAGGTGGGCCGGAAGATGTTCGGCGGGCAGAATTCGCATCTGCCTCTGCGCCTGAACACGGCGGGCGTCATTCCGCCCATTTTCGCCTCCTCGTTGTTGCTCTTCCCGGCCACCATCGGCCAGTTTTCGACCAACGAGTATGTGAAGCGGGCGGCGGAGCTCTTTTCGCCCCACGGCATTCTGTACAATATCATTTACGTGGCCCTGATGTTCTTCTTCTGCTATTTCTACACGGCCATCATCTTTGATCCCAAGGATATGTCCGAAAATCTGAAGAAGGCCGGCGGCTTCATTCCGGGCATCCGTCCGGGCGAAAAGACGCAGGAATACATTGATACCGTGCTTTCGCGGCTGACGCTTTCGGGCGCGGTGTATATTTCCCTCGTTTGCCTGCTGCCCATGTTGCTGATCAGCAACTTCAACGTGCCGTTCTACTTCGGCGGCACCAGCCTGCTGATTCTGGTGGGCGTGGCCATGGACTTCATGAATCAGGTTGAATCGCACATGATTTCAAGCCAGTACCAAGGCTTGATGCAGAAAGCGCGCAAGGGCGGAAAAGCATAGCGCGGGGCGTGGAGCATGAAAAAATATCACGGCGCATTCATTAAAAATGAGCGGGAAGTGGGTTGTCTGCGTGAAGCCAACCGCATGGTCGCCAATATTCTTGACGCCGTGGGCGATATGGTGGCGCCCGGCCTTCCCACCATGCGCCTGGAAGAACTGGCGCGCGACATGTGCGCCGACTACAAGGTGAAACCGGCTTTTCTCGGTTACTGCGGCTATCCCTTTGCCGTCTGCTGCTCGGTCAACGAGCAGGTGGTGCACGGCTTTCCCTCCGCGCGGCTGCTACAGGAGGGGGACATCGTCAGCATCGACATGGGAGTGGTCTTCGAAGGTTTCGTGGGCGACGCCGCCCGTACCTACCCGGTGGGGCAGGTGAGCGACGAGGCCCGCAGGCTGATGCGGGTGACCGAGGAAAGTCTCTATGTGGGCATTGAGAAAGCGCGGGCAGGCAATGACGTCTATGATATCGGCGCCGCCGTGCAGGACTATGTGGAAGCCGCCGGTTTCAATGTGGTGCGTCGCTTCGTGGGCCACGGCGTGGGCGCGAAGATGCACGAAAAGCCGGAGGTGCCCAACTTCAGGCCCGGCATGCATGGGCTGACCCTGCAGAACGGCATGGTCATTGCCATTGAGCCCATGGTCACTGCCGGTACCTATGAAGTGGACATCCTGGATGACAAATGGACCGCTGTGACCCGTGACGGCCAATGGGCCGCTCATTTTGAGCACAGCGTGGCGATCACCCCGGAAGGGCCGAGAATCCTGAGTATTTCGGATCGCGGTCTGAACCGGCACACAATTGATGGTTGACAGAATAGGCAAAGATAGATAAAGATGCCTGTTCCTGCCCCGAAATAGCCGGGGCCGTCAGGACGGGCCGTCACAACGGCCAAACGGCTATCAGTGGAGATATGCGATGAAAGTCAGACCTTCCGTCAAGAAAATATGCCCCAAGTGCAAAGTGATCCGGCGCAAGGGAGTGCTTCGAGTTATCTGCGAAAACCCCCGGCACAAGCAGCGCCAGGGCTAGGGCAGGAGACATATTGTGGCGAGAATAGCAGGTGTTGATTTGCCGCGCGGCAAACGGGTGGACATTGCGCTTACCTACATTTACGGCATCGGTCGCACGACGGCCCTGAAGATCCTTGACTCCACCGGCGTCAACTGGGAGCGTAGCATTGACGATCTCTCAGCTGACGAAGTGAACGAGATCCGCAAGGAACTCGAACAGAACTTCAAGGTGGAAGGCGATCTGCGCCGTGAAGTTTCGAGCAATATCAAGCGGCTTATGGATATCGGCTGCTACCGGGGGCTGCGTCATCGTCGCGGTCTGCCCGTGCACGGCCAGCGCACCCACACCAACGCGCGCACCCGTAAGGGGCCGCGCCGCGGCGCTGTGGGCAAGAAAAAGTAGGCGCGCTCATTTACTCGTTTTTTTAGCCAGATTGAGGGATAGTCATGGCCAGACCCAAGAAAGCGGTCAAGAAAAAGGAAAAGAAGAACGTGCCTGTGGGCATTGCCCATATCCAGGCTTCGTTCAATAATACCATCATCACCTTTACGGATACGCGCGGCAATGCTGTCTCTTGGGCCTCTTCGGGCCAGAGCGGCTTCAAGGGCTCGCGCAAGTCCACGCCCTTCGCCGCCCAGGTGGCCGCTGAAACCGCCGCCCGCAAGGCGCAGGACAACGGCATGCGTACCGTGGGCGTCTATGTGAAGGGTCCCGGCTCCGGTCGTGAGGCCGCCATGCGCGCCATTGCCGCCGTGGGCTTCCGGGTGGCTTTCATCCGTGACGTGACGCCCATCCCGCACAACGGCTGCCGGCCGCCCAAGCGCCGCCGCGTCTAGTTTCGCGCTGCCGGGGCAGCGCCGTACAAACGAAGAGGACTCATTCATGGCCAAATATACTGAAGCCAAATGCCGGATCTGCCGCCGCGAGGGCTGCAAGCTGTTCCTGAAAGGTGATCGTTGCTTTACCGACAAGTGCGCTTATGATCGCCGCCCCTACGCCCCCGGCCAGCACGGCCGCGCGCGGAAGAAGGTCAGCGAATACGCGGTGCAGCTGCGGGAGAAGCAGAAGACCCGCCGCGCTTACGGCGTGCTGGAGCGCCAGTTCCACGGCTACTTTGAAAAAGCCGAAATGCAGAAGGGCGTCACCGGCACGAATCTGCTGGTCATCCTGGAACGCCGTCTGGACAACGTGGTGTACCGTCTGGGGTTTGCCAACTCCCGCAACCAGGCCCGCCAGCTGGTGCGTCACGGCATCTTTACCCTGAACGGCCACAAGGTCACCATTCCCTCCCTGCAGGTGAAGGTGGGAGACTCTGTGGAAGTGCCCGAAAAGAATCGTAAAATTCCTGTTCTGGCCGAAGCCCAGGAAGTGATCGCCCGTCGCGGCTGCCCTGGTTGGCTTGAAGCCGACGGTGCCGCTTTCAAGGGCACCGTGAAAGCCTTGCCGCAGCGCGATGATATTCAGTTCCCCGTCAACGAGCAGTTGATTGTCGAACTTTACTCGAAATAAGCGGGGGGCGCATGCTTATTAAACAAGGCGAACGCCTTATCAATGCGCGCAACTGGTCGGAGCTCGTGAAGCCCGACCAGATTTTGCGTGAGGAAGAGACGGCCAGCGGCACGCACGGCAAGTTTATTTGCGAGCCTTTGGAGCGGGGCTACGGCACCACCATCGGCAACGCCATGCGGCGCGTCCTTCTGGCCTCCCTGCAAGGGGCGGCCTTTGTCTCGGTGAAAATCACCGGCGTGCAGCATGAGTTTACCACCATCCACGGCGTGCTGGAGGACGTTACCGACGTCATCCTGAATCTCAAGCAGGTCCGTCTGCGCCTGGACACGGACGAGCCCCAGCGCCTGATCCTGCGCGTGGACCGGAAAGGTCCGGTGACGGCCGCCCAGATCCAGACTAACCAGCATGTGGAGGTGCTCAACCCTGAGTTGCACATCGCCACCCTCACCGAGGATGTCGTGCTGGAAATGGAGCTGGAAGCGCGTATGGGCAAGGGCTATGTGCCCGCCGACATGCACGAAGGTCTGTCCGAGGAAATCGGTCTGATCAAGCTGGATTCCAGTTTTTCCCCGGTGCGCAAGGTGGCGTATACGGTCGAACAGGCCCGCGTGGGCCAGATGACCAACTATGACCGCCTGCTGCTGGAAGTCTGGACCGACGGCTCGCTCACGCCAGAGGATGCCATTGCCTACAGCGCCAAGATCATCAAGGACCAGATTTCGGTCTTTATCAATTTTGATGAGCGCGTTTCCGGCGATATGCGTCTGGGCAGCAGTGACGGCGGCGAGGTGAACGAGCATCTGTTCAAGAGCATTGACGATCTTGAGCTCTCCGTGCGCGCCACCAACTGCCTGCGTAGTGCCAATATCGCTCTGGTGGGCGAACTGGTGCAGCGCTCCGAAGGCGAGATGCTCAAAACCAAGAATTTCGGACGCAAGTCGCTGGACGAAATCAAAAGTGTTCTTCTGGACATGGGCCTTGACTTTGGTATGAAGGTCGACGGCTTCGACAAGAAATATCAGGAATGGAAAAGGAAGCAGCAAAATGAGGCATAGCAATTCCGGCAGGAAACTCTCGCGCACGCCCGCGCACCGTAAGGCCCTGTTGCACAATCTCGCTAAGGCGCTTCTGATCCACGGCAAAATCCGCACCACGGAGATGAAGGCCAAGGAATTGCGCCGGGTGGTGGAACCCCTGATCACGCTGGCCAAGCGCAACGATCTGCACTCTCGCCGTCTGGCCTACCGGGTGCTCAACGACCACGCCTTGGTCAAGCGTCTTTTTGATGAAATCGGCCCGCTGTTTGCCGGCGTGCCGGGCGGCTACACCCGCGTGCTCAAACTGGCCATGCCGCGTAAGGGCGATAATGCCCCCATGGCTATTATCGAGTTGTCCCGTGCGGCCGAGCCGGTTGCGGACGCCAAGGCGGGCAAGGACAAGAAGGCGGCCAAAGCCGCTGACGCCGCTCCGGCCGGTGAAGCGGCCGCCAAACCCAAGCGTACCCGCAAGCCCAAGGCTGAAGAAGGGGCCGCGCAGGAAGCAGGCGCCGCCGAATAGGGCGCAAGCAAAGCAGCTTTTGCAAAAGGGGAGTCTTCGGGCTCCCCTTTTTTGTATGGAGAAAACCCCCCGCTAGGCGGGGGGTTCTAAAAAGCTTACAGCTTTGCCCATGTCAGTAAAACTCCTTTTGATTTGTTAAAAAGTCTCGCGGTCTGGCAACTGCGAGTCAACAAATCAAAAGGAGGTCACGATGGGTGACGCCAAAAGTTTAGCCCACACAAGGTGGAACTGCAAATATCACATTGTTTTTGCGCCTAAATATCGCCGCCAGGTGTTCTATGGTGAAAAGAAGCGCGCCATTGGCGAAATTCTGCGCAAGTTGTGCGAATGGAAGGATGTAAAAATAGTGGAGGCAGAATGTTGCCCAGACCACATCCACATGCTGCTTGAGATTCCCCCCAAAATGAGTGTGTCGAGTTTTATGGGCTATCTGAAGGGTAAGAGTAGTCTCATGATCTATGAACAATTTGGGGATTTGAAGTTCAAATACCGCAATCGAGAATTTTGGTGCCGTGGGTATTACGTCGATACAGTGGGCAAGAATAAGGCCAAGATTCAGGATTACATCAAGCATCAGCTGGAGTCGGATAAACTTGGCGATCAGTTGAGCCTACCCTACCCAAGGAGCCCGTTTACGGGCCGCAAGTAACAGAAATGCAAATGTCAGATCGCAAGAGCGCCTGCTAGGGCGCAGCTGGTAAGAAAGCCTTACAGGCGCATATGAAGAACCCCCGGCTATGCCGGGGGGTTCCTTTTATGCTCTTTCAGAGCAGGGCTTTTTGCCTGTTTTCCATGGGTTGGACTGTAGTCGCGCGGCGTGCGGGTGCCGTTCAGGAGGAAAGCTTGCGGACCGGGAAAGCAGCACTGCAGCCTCCTTCTTGGCAGCGTGCAAAATTTCCCGTAGTTTGAACAAGTCGCATCGTTGGAGTGAACGTGCCTGATTGTTCATTGTGAAATGTTCTAACGGAAATTTGAAGATGAAGCTGTTGGAAAAAGCCCGCGCCGCGGGCTGAGCGGCCAAGTTGGCTCCAGGGGCCCTGGAGCGGCTTTTGCGCGGTCTTGCGCCCGAAACTCCGCCCGAATTGGAGGTCAGGGTGCTGGCTGGCCGCGCCCGTAACGAGGACGCCGTGGTGCTCTCCGTGCCGCCGGGCAAGGCCCTGGTGCAGACCGTGGACATCCTCGCGCCCATCGTCAATGACGCGTTCGCCTTTGGCCGCATCGCGGCGGCCAATGCTTTGTCCGATGTCTACGCTCTTGGGGGCGAACCCTGGTGCGCCATGAACGTGGCCTGTTTTCCCCAAGGGTTGGCGGAAGATGATCCCGAGCAAGCTCTGACCAACATTTTGCGCGGCGGCCAGGACGCCCTGCTGGAGGCCGGGGCCGTGCTGGCCGGCGGCCATACCGTGCAGGACGACGAATTGAAATATGGTCTGGCCGTGACGGGCATTATCGATCCGGCGCATATTGCGGTGAACGACGGACTCAGGCCGGGACAGCGCCTCCTGCTGACCAAGGCGCTGGGCACCGGCATTCTTGCCACGGCGGTCAAGGCCCGCTGGGAGGGCGCGGCGGAAAGCGAGGCCGAACTGATCCGCTGCTGCGGACGACTGAACAAGGTGGGCGGCGCGGTCATCCGTGCGTTCCATCTGCCCGCCGCCACGGATATCACCGGTTTCGGCCTGGGCGGCCATGCCCTGGAAATGGCCCTGGCCTCAAATGCCTGCGTGGCTCTGGATACGGCGGCTCTGCCCCTTTTGCCCCGTGTGCTGGAATACGCGCGTGACGGACTGATTCCGGCGGGCAGCCATCTGAACCGCAAGCACTGGGCCTGTTCCACCCTGGTGGAGCCGGGCGTGGATGAGGCTCTTGAGAGCGTGACTTTTGACGCCCAGACTTCGGGCGGTTTACTGCTGGCCGTGCCGCCGGACTTGCTGGGGCCGGTGCGGGGCATGCTGGAGAGCGGCGGAGACCTGGCCCGCGAGGTGGGCGAAGTGCTTCCACCGAGGACTGATGGCAAGGCCTTGCTGTTGCGTTGAGGGAATTGGGGCGGGACGCACCCATGACGTACAGGCTTTGCTTTCCACGAGGCAGATGGCGCGGCTTGCGGCCCGCCCGCAAATAAGCTATTAATATACCTTTGCGAGAGTGGCGGAACTGGTAGACGCACTGGACTTAGAATCCAGCACCCTAGGTATGGGGGTTCAAATCCCCCCTCTCGCACCAGAAGCCATAACCGCTTGTACACAAGCAGTTCATAAAACCCCTCATGCTCCTGTTTCCTTGGTTGCATGAGGGGCTCTTGTTTTTCGGGTTGCTGTCTGTTCGCTGCCGGGCGCGGCTCTCCTGGACGGGTTCCACAGTGAAGCCTGTATTGTGACGTTCCCTCGGGGCTTGTGCGGTGGCCGGAGGTGCGGAATTCAGGTTTCCGGGTACAGTCCCATGTGCGGAGGGCTTGTGCCGTATTGGGTAAATCGGAGGGGGTAATGTGGGCATTGCCGCCCTATTTTTTGTCTTTTTGTATCACCACGATCACCAATCGTATCACCGTTGCCACGCCAGGGCCTGAGAGCCCTTGCATGCGTATCCTTTTTCCGGAACAGGGCGGACGTGTGCTTGTCCGGATTTTTCGCTGGTCCGGCAGCAGGGCACATGTCTCCGGTGGCGGGGCTTTCCCGAGGCGGCCGCGCGCAGGATGTCCTGGGCGGATTCCAGCAGGCATTTGGAGGATGGGTTCTTCATCTGTCCACACTGCGGGCAAGACAGCCAGAAGCACTCCGTCGGCAGGCCCGGCGCAAAATTTTTCAGAGTTTGCGGATGTCTCCCGCTCCTTCCGCAGATTCTAGACGGAGGATCTTTGAAATTGTGTCCACTTTCAAAGTGGACGCCGCGCGGGCGTCGGCTCCCGCTGTCAGAGCAAACGCCCCACGGCTGAACTTCTCTTGACGATATGGCTGCGGATGCTTATCGAAGTCTTGAATCTTGGTGTAAGTTACGGTATCAAGAGCGATTGCCGCCGGTTGCGGGTTGCGGTTTCGGGACGCGCGAGGCGCTTCTGTTTCCGGGCTTGCGGCTGGTGATGAAGAATTACAGTATGTTATTTAATAATGGCGGTTTGGATCCGGTGCCGAAAGCCTGTGGGTTCAAGCCTCGATTTCTGCGCCAACATCCCCATTACCAGAAAGGAGCCCCACGTGGAATACAGCGCTGAAGATCTTTCGCCGGTTAAGAAAAAGATCGTGATCACCACGGAACCGCAGGAAGTGGAAGCGGCCATCATGGGCGCCGTGGCCTTGTATAAAACTTCCGTGCAGCTGGACGGTTTCCGCAAGGGCAAGGTGCCCGCTTCGGTCATTGAACAGCGCTTCCGCGACAAGATTTACGAAGAAGCCCGCCAGGATCTGATCAACGTGCATATCAACGAGGTCATGCAGAACCTGGACGTGCAGCCCCTGTCCGGCATCAATGTGGACGGCGCGGAGGCTCTGGAGCGGGGCAAGGGCTATATTTACAGCATTGAATTTGAAGTGCTGCCCACGTTTGATCTGCCCCCCTACGAAGGCATGGAAGTGGAGCAGGAAAAGGTAGAGGTCAAGGAGCAGGAAGTGGCGGATGTCATTGAGCGCATCCGGCGCGACCGCGCCCAGCTTGTGCCGGTGGACGGCGCGGGTCCGGCCGTGGACGGCCAGGTCGCCAGCATTGACTTCGCCGCTTACGAGAACGGCCAGCCCCTGGAGGGCGTCAAGGCCGAGAATTTTGACCTGGCACTGGGCGAGCATCAGGCCCTTGAGGATTTCGAGGCTCTGGTCAAAACCATTCCCTACGGCCAGGAAGGCGAGGGCGAAATCCGTTTTCCCGACGACTTCATCGCCAAGGACCTGGCCGGCAAGACCGTGACCATGAAGGTCAAGGTGCACGCGGTCAAGGAACGCAAGCTGCCCGAGCTCAATGACGACCTGGCCAAAAGCCTGGGCCTGGACAATGTGGACAAGCTCAAGGAAACCATCACCCGCAGTTATACCCAGAGCCGCGAAAATCTGAACAAGAGCGCGGCCCAGAAAACCATGCTGGACCGGCTGCTGAAGATGGTGGATTTTCCCCTGCCCGAAAGCCTGCTGGACATCCAGATGCGCACCCTGCTGACGGACCTCAAGGCCCGCCTGGAACGTCAGGGCAAGGGCCTGGAATCTCTGGGCAAGAGCCCCGAGGAGCTGCGCAAGGAAATGCTGCCGCAGGCCGAGGAGCTGGCGCGCATCCAGGTGCTGTTGCTCTCCATCGCCAAGAAAGAGGGCCTGGAGGTTTCCGACCAGGAAGTCAATACGCATATTTATCAGGAAAGCCTGCGCAGCGGCGAGGACTTCAAGGCTCTGCGCGAGAGCTATGAGCGTTCCGGCCTGATCTTTGTGCTGCGTGACCGCCTGTTGGCCGACAAGGCCATGGACCGGATCTACGCCAAGGCCAAGGTGACGGAAGTGGAACCCAGGGAGCCCCGGACCGGAGACGGCGATGCCGAGACTCCGGCGGAGGCCCCCGCCGAATCCAAGGAAGAAACGAAGTAAGGAAAAGGCGGCCTGAGGGCCGCCTTCCGCGTGATGACAAACACCGCGCGGCGGGCGTGCGCCGCCGTGCGGAGAGGCACGAAAATCGGTCGCTGCGACGCGGCGAAGCCGCGACCTGCTCCTGATTTTCGGGGCTGTTGGCCATGTCAACAGCCTTTTACAGTTTTCACGGCCCGCGCTTGCGGCGGGCCGGAAACCGTGAGGCGGATATATGTCTTTAGTTCCCATGGTCATTGAAACCACAGGCCGTTCCGAGCGGGCCTATGATATTTATTCCCGGTTGCTCAAGGACCGTATTGTGCTTCTGGGCTCGGAGGTCAACGACGCAGTGGCTTCGCTGATCTGCGCCCAGCTTCTTTTCCTGGAGTCCCAGGACCCGGAAAAAGAAATCAACCTGTACATCAATTCCCCCGGCGGATCGGTGACGGCCGGTCTGGCCATCTACGACACCATGCGCTACATCACCTCGCCGGTCACCACGGTCTGCATGGGCCGGGCGGCGAGCATGGGGGCTTTTCTGCTGGCCGCCGGTGAGCCGGGCATGCGTTTTGCCCTCCCCAACAGTCAGATCATGATCCACCAGCCTTCGGGCGGTTTTCAGGGCCAGGCCACGGATATCGAAATCCACGCCCGCGAGGTTCTCCGCCTCAAGGAGCGGCTCAACCGCATGCTGGCGGAGAACACCAAGCGGCCCTATGAGGACGTGGTCAAGGCCACGGAGCGCGATAATTTTTTGACCCCTGAAGAAGCCAAGGAACTCGGCATCATCGACCGCGTGCTGGCCTCACGCCGAGAGATGGCGCAGGAAAAGAGCGAATAAGCCATGGGCAATACCACAAAAAACACGGTTAACGAGCCGTTGCGCTGCTCTTTCTGCGGTCGTAGCGAGCTGGAGGTGCGCAACCTCATCGTGCAGGACGGCGCAAGCATCTGCGACAACTGCGTCAAGGCTTGCAACGAGATTATCGCCCGCGACCAGATGGAAAGCCCGGACAGCGGCGAACGCCTGCTTTCGCCCCAGGAAATCAAGGACAGGCTGGACGAATACGTCATCGGGCAGCACGAGGCCAAGAAAATTCTTTCCGTGGCCGTGCACAACCACTACAAGCGCGTGTTCTATGCCGACGCCCTGGGCCACGACGTGGAACTGGAAAAAAGCAACATCCTGCTGGTGGGACCCTCGGGCAGCGGCAAAACCCTGCTGGCCAAGACCCTTGCCAAGGTGCTGCGCGTGCCTTTCGCCATTGCCGACGCCACCACCCTGACCGAGGCCGGCTATGTGGGCGAGGATGTGGAAAACATCCTGGTCCAGCTGCTCCAGAATGCGGATTACGACCTGGAGGCCGCCGGTAAGGGCATCATTTACATTGACGAAATCGACAAGATTTCACGCAAGGGCGACGGCCCCTCCATTACCCGCGACGTGTCCGGCGAAGGCGTGCAGCAGGCCCTGCTGAAGATCATTGAAGGCACCGAGGCCAACATTCCGCCCAAGGGCGGGCGCAAGCACCCGCAGCAGGAATTCATCCGCATGAACACGGGCAATATCCTGTTCATCGTGGGCGGCGCTTTTGTGGGCCTGGACAAGATTGTGGAATCGCGCATGAGCGGCGGTTCCATGGGCTTCGGCGCCAAAGTGCGCAGCAGCAAGGAGACGCCCCTGGCCGAACTGCTGGAAAAAATTCATCCGCAGGATCTGGTCCAGTTCGGCCTGATTCCTGAATTCGTGGGCCGCATTCCCATCATCACCCACGTGGATGAACTGGACGAGCCGGATCTGGTGCGCATTCTCACCGAGCCCAAGAACGCCTTGGTACGCCAGTACCAGAAGCTCTTCGAGCTGGATCATGTGACCCTGCGCTTCACGCCCAATGCCCTCAAGGCCATTGCGGCCAGGGCCATTGAGCGCAAAACCGGCGCGCGCGGCCTGCGCAACGTCATGGAAAAGATCATGCTGGACATCATGTTCAAGCTGCCGTCCATGCCCAACGTCAAGGAATGCCTGATCAACCGGGCTGTGATCGAAAAGGGCAAGGAGCCGGTCCTGCTCTATGGGGATGGCGGCGAGGCCGTGAGTGAAGAAGAGCGTTTGTCCGCGGACAAGGCATCTTAGGACATCTTTAACACTTGAAATGCTCGTTTACGGCGGGCAAAGCCTACCTACGCGCATTTCGTGGCAAGGATTTGCAGACAAATCTTTGCGGAGCGGTTCAACGTTGAAATGCTGTACATTTCAAACGGATATGTCGAAACTGGCTTTTGTGGGCCGCGGCCAAGAGGCCCGGCCCGCTGACGCCTTTCGGGGAGAGAAATTATGTCTGACGCAGTGCGTGGGGAAGCCTTCCAGGAACTGCCGGTCATGCCCTTGCGGGAAGTGGTCATGTTCCCCCGCTCGATCATGCCGCTTTTCGTGGGGCGCGAAGCCTCCATCAAAGCCATAGAGGCGGCCCAGGCCTCGTACAGCAAACAGATTTTCCTGGTGGCCCAGCGCGAGCCGGAACTGGAAAAGCCCGAGGCTGACGATTTGTGCGCCGTGGGCGTGGTCAGCAAGGTTTTGCAGATGCTGCGCCTGCCGGACGGCACCATCAAGGTGCTCTTTGAGGGGCTGTACCGCGCGGTCTGGCAGGATTTGCGCGAGGCCGACCAGTGCTTGCTGGCCGGGGTGCGCCGTCTGGAGGAAAGCCAGAGCCGCCCGGAAGAAAAAGAGGCTCTGGTCCGCGCGGCCCACGAGTCCCTGGAAGAGTACGGCAAAAACAACAAGAAAATTTCACAGGAAGCCGTGCTTTCCATCCTGGCCCTGCATGAGCCCGGCCCGCTGGCCGACGCGATTTTGCCCCATCTCAAGGTGGAGTACCGCAAAAAGCAGGAAGCGCTGGAACTTTCCGACGTGACCGAGCGCCTGGAGCGCACCTATGAGCTGTTGCAGGGCGAAGTAGCCCTGTCCTCGGTGGAAAAGCGGATCAAGAACCGGGTCAAGGTCCAGATGGAGCGCAACCAGCGCGAGTACTACCTCAACGAGCAGATCAAGGCCATTAACAAGGAAATGGGGCGCGACGACGATCCCCAGGCCGAGGTGGACGAGCTGGAGCAGAAGCTCAAGGGCCGCGACATGCCCGAAGAGGCCCGGCAGAAGGCGCTCGCCGAAGTGAAGAAGCTGCGCGCCATGCCGCCCTCGGCCGCCGAATACACGGTGGTGCGCAATTATGTGGACTGGATTCTGGACCTGCCCTGGAATGATCTGAAAAGCATCGACATCGACATTGAAAAGGCCCGCGCCATTCTGGACGGCGACCACTACGGCCTGGAAAAGCCCAAGGAGCGCATCCTGGAATACTTGGCCGTGCAGAAGCTTTCGCACGGTCTGAAAGGCCCCATTCTCTGTTTTGTGGGTCCTCCCGGCGTGGGCAAGACCTCGCTGGCCAAATCCGTGGCCCGGGCCACGGGCCGCGATTTCATCCGCCTTTCCTTGGGCGGGGTGCGCGACGAGGCCGAAATCCGGGGCCACCGCCGCACCTATGTGGGCGCACTGCCGGGCAAGATCATTCAGTCCCTGAAGCGGGTCAAATACAACAATCCCCTGTTCTGCCTGGATGAAGTGGACAAGATGACTTCGGATTACCGGGGCGATCCGGCCTCGGCCCTGTTGGAGGTGCTGGACCCGGAGCAGAACAATACCTTCATGGACCACTATCTGGATCTGGAATACGACCTGTCCAAGGTCTTTTTCATCACCACGGCCAATTCCCTGCACACCATTCCGGTCCCCCTGCTGGACCGCATGGAAATTATCGAGCTGTCCAGCTATCTGGAGACGGAAAAACGGCACATCGCCCGGAGCTTCCTGCTGCCCCGCCAGGTTGAGGAGCACGGCCTCAAGGAAGGCAACATCCGCATATCGGAAAATGCCTTGCTGGAGATTATCCGTGGCTACACGCGCGAGGCCGGGGTGCGCAACCTGGAGCGTGAAATTGCGGCCCTCTGCCGCAAAACAGCCATCCGTCTGGTGGAGGACGACGATCTGGACAAGTGCGTGTCCATATCCCGACAGAGCCTGCAGGGTTTTCTGGGCGTCAAGAAATACCGCCATGAGGAACGCGAGGACGAGCCCCAGGTGGGCGTCTGCGCCGGGCTGGCCTATAATCAGCGCGGCGGCGAAATCCTGCTGGTGGAAACCAGCCTGATGAGCGGCGCGGGCCATGTGGTGACCACCGGCCAGTTGGGCGAGGTCATGACCGAGTCGGCCAAGGCGGCCCTGTCCTATGTGCGTTCGCGCGCGGAAGTGCTGGGTCTGGACCCGCGCTTTCACCGCAAGGTGGATATCCACGTGCATGTGCCAGCCGGAGCCACGCCCAAGGACGGTCCCTCGGCGGGCATTACCCTGGCGACCTCCATCACCTCGGCCCTGTTGGGCATTCCGGTGCGCAACGACGTGGCCATGACCGGCGAAATCTCCCTGCGCGGGCGGGTGCTGCCCATCGGCGGCCTGCGCGAAAAACTGCTGGCCGCGCGGCGCAGCGGCATCAAAAAGGTCATTATGCCGCGCGACAATGAAAAGGACCTCAAGGAAGTGCCGGACGAGGTGCTCCGGGATCTGGAACTGGTCTTTGTGGAGCATGTGGACGAAGTGCTGCCACAGGCCCTGGCCGCCGCGCCGGAGGAAATCTTCTCGGGCCGGGCCACGGCCAAACCCATCTACAATTCCCTGCGCGCGCACGGCGAGGGCAAGAGCGGCACCGGCGAAAGCCGACCGGCGCAGTAGCGCCGCAAGGCAAGAGAAAAAATACGAAGCGCCCCTGATCCTCAGTGATCAGGGGCGCTTTTTCGTGAAACTACCGGAGCATGGCGCTCATGACGGGTCATGGCCGGGCGCAATAATCCGGCCCAAATCGCGCTGTATCCGTGTACAATTCCTTTCTGTCATGAACCTTTCGTTGTTCCTCGTCCGTAAGAGCGGGCAGGCGTGTTGTCAGCTCCTCCTCCCACTCCGGCGTCGGGGCCCCTCTGAGCAGTTCCTCCAGAGCTGAAGCGGCCAGCACTTCCTTGTAGCGTTGCAGCCAGGCTGTTACTTCGGGCGTGCTCAGGGCCGCTGTGTCTCTATCTCTGCGCAGCATACAGAATGTTTCCGCACCCATGCTCTCCATTTCGAAAAAAGCCAGACGCGCAGGCGTGAGATAGGCATCTCTTTTCCGGCGCAGAATATTTTGCAAAATTTCCGTGCGCAGGGGAGAGGGGCGGGTATTTTGCAAGAGGTTGAACGGATGCGCCAGATCTGAATATTTGTGTTTCCAGTCGTGCTCCAGCAGGAGAGCAAGCGCGGCTTTGTCTCCCCGGGCCACGAGATTGTCGTATTCTTGCAGCGACACTCTTGTGATCATTGAATTCTGTTCAAGGATGGCGGCAAGGAGACGTTGGCGCAAGGGCGACGGTGGCAGGCTGAAAAAACGGTGCACATGCCCCCCATGAAAGGAAGTGGCAAATTCCGGCAGCAAAAGAAGCAGTATTTCCAGACGCAGGGGCGTCAGTTCCCGGTCTTCGGCCACAATTTCATGAAAAGCGGCATAGGTATCCGGCATAAAAGCCCTGACGCTGTAGTCCCCCTTGTAGTCCGGGTGCCGCCTGATGGCGGCACGCAGGGCAACACATTGGCGCAGTTGTTTCATATCGTTGGCGATAACGGCATTGTAACAGGCATTTGCCAGGGGGACATGTCCGGCGGCATAGATGCCTGCCCCCCACACGAAACAGCCTGGGGCCGAAAGCAGGAGAAGCGTTTTCCCTCACAAGGGCAGGCTGTCGCCGGGAGGAATTTTGCTTTCTCGCGCCCAGGCTCTGCCGAAGGCCCATACGCTCAAAAAGAAAATTGCCGTGAAGCAAGCCGCTCTGCCCAGGCTTGTCTCAAAGTCAAAAAGAATAACGCCGCCGCCAACAATGCCCAAAAGAAGCACAAGCAGAATAAATCCGCAGACGCCGAAAAAAGTCAGCAAAAGCGTTTTTCGCCGCCGGCTCAGACAAAGTCAGGGCAAAGCCGAGACACCAGATCGCAAAGCCGTGTCTGGGCTCATATTCCCCGAAGGTCATCATCAGGCCCATATGCTCCGGCATGCTGAGCATGGTCCCTCCTTGTCTGAAGTTCTGCGGGCTGTTTACCCCAGATGCAG
Organism: Desulfovibrio fairfieldensis; assembly: GCF_001553605.1. Taxonomy (NCBI): domain Bacteria; kingdom Pseudomonadati; phylum Thermodesulfobacteriota; class Desulfovibrionia; order Desulfovibrionales; family Desulfovibrionaceae; genus Desulfovibrio; species Desulfovibrio fairfieldensis. The sequence goes on along the minus strand of NZ_CP014229.1, from coordinate 2,333,449 downwards.
GAGCAGCATGCCCGCGATAAGCAGGCCCATACCAGCGAAGGCGCAGGGCTTGAGGCGCTGTTTGAAGAAGAGCCAGCCGCCAAGCGAGGTGCCCAGAATGCCAAAGCTGCCCCACATGGCGTAGGCCACGGCCAGATCCATGTTCTTGACCGCCAGGGAGAGGCAGTAGAAAGCCAGGCCCACCAGAGCCAGGGCCGTGAAGCCTATCCAGCGGCGGTGGAATCCCTGGGAGCGCGCCAACAGCAGGTTGGCCAGAATGTCCAGAACAGCGGCCAGGATGACCAGCAGCACGGAAAAATTGAAAAAGGCGGCAGGGGCGTGCATCACGGCCTCCCTGCGCCCGGCGCGGCGTCCGTGCTTTCAGCGTCGGGGGAAGAACTGCGCCCGGCGTCATGCGGGCGCGGCTTCCGGCTTTCGCCGTGGCCCGTGCCGTGGTGCACCAGCAGGGCCCCGGCCAGCACGCAGATCAGGCCCAGAACGCGTTTGAAGGTCAGCGCCTCGTTCAGGATCAGCACGCTGGAAAGAGTGATCAGGGTCAGGCCCAGGCCTTCCCAGAAGGCAAAGGCCACGCCCACGGGCAGGCCGGTGGTGGAAAGCGCCAGCAGGTAATAGGAAAGGCCGATGGCCAGCCACATGAGAAGCAGGCCCAGCAGAGCGGCATGGGCGAAGGTCCAGCCCTGGGCCAGCTTCATGACGGTGGTGCCGCCCACTTCCAGAGCAATGGCTCCCAGCAGGCAATACCAGTGAAACGGTTTGGTGGTCAGCATATAAAATTCCCCGCAAAAAAAACGGATGTGACAGGGGCCGCGTGACCGCGGCCTTTTCAGCCGGAGAATGGAAGGTGCGGGTTTAGAGCAGGGAGCGCCAGTAGCGCTCTTCAGGAAAGCCGCAGAACAGGCGGCGGATGGGAAGGTTGATGGCACACATATACAGATCATAAGCGTGGGCCGGGACTTTGGCAAGACGGCGGCCCTTGGCCGGTCAGGCCGTCTGCATGATCCTCCGGCCAGTGGATTTTACCGACGCTCAAGCCGCTACGGCGGGCATGCGTCCCAGCAGGCGGACCAGCAAGGCGCGCCTGCTTTTATCCGAAGGAGGTGTATTGGAGTGCAGATATTGCATTTCCATGCAGAAAAACAAAAAGAGGCAGCTCAAGCCCGCGAAGGGGGCGAGCAAAGGCATCAGAAGGGCAAGAGCCAGAGTGATCAGAGCGGTGACGGCAAAGGTTTTCAGAGCCGGACGGTAAACGCCGTCGGCAGCCAGGCGTTGCGCGGCTTTCTGATTGGCCCGGAACAGGAACACAAGCGGCAGCACGCAGGCCAGAGTGAGCGGCGCGGCGCCCGGCGGGTCCGTCAACAGACAGAGCAGAACCAGAAGGCCCCAGAGGCCGTCGAGGAGCAGGCCTCCCCAGCGCAGGGTGAGGGTCATGTTCGGACGCGTCGGCACCAGTGCCAGCATAAGGCAGTTGCAGGCGAAATAGCCGATCAGAAACGGCGGGAAATCCCAGCGCAGGCCGAGCCAGATCAGGCCGAGATTAAGGGCGACGCCGAACCAGCGCGTCCAGCGCAGCATACGGTAGCCCGAGAGCAGCAGAAAAATGAACATGGCCGCCGCCAGCGCGACAAAGGGGCCGCTGAACAGCACGCCTCCATCGGCCAGCAGGCATAAAAGAATCAGGGCATGAGACGTCGCGCCGCCGATGTGCAGGGCGAATTCGTTGAGCAGGGAGGCGACGGCCGCTCCCAGCGTCATCAGAATAAATGCCTGTAGAAGCAGAAAGAAGATACGCATAACTGGCTCAGAGCAGATTACCTTTGAAAGGCTTTGCGTTTCAAAGGGTTCATTCCGTCAAAGGGCGCGCTTATCGCTGCTGTCGACCCCCGTATAACGGGGACAGCCCTTCGGGCTGCCTTCGGTCGCTTTTCCGGAATCCACGCCGCGTCGCTCTCAATGCCTGTACGCCCTTTGGGCTACAGGCACGGCCCTACGGGCCGCCCGTCGGGTCGGCCTTCGCGGCGTGCCTCACCGTGTTCGGCATTAAAGCATTTCAACGTTGAAATGCTCTAGGTTGCCGTCGCCTCCTGGGCGTCGATCCAGGCGTTGGCTTCTTCCAGGTGCAACGTGCCCGCGTATAGGGCGCGGCCGCTGACGGCACCGGCCAGACGGCTGTCGCGGCTCAGAGGATAGAGTTTCCGCACGTCTTCCAGCGTGGCGACGCCGCCCGCGGCGATGACCGGCACGCGGGCGGTATGGGCCAAATGGCTCAGGGCGGCCAGATTGACGCCGCTCTGCATGCCGTCGCGCTCAATGTCCGTATAGATGATGAAGGCCGCGCCGTCGTCCTGAAGCCGGGGCAGCACGTCGTCCACAGTCAGGCCGGTGTCCGCCACCCAGCCCCGGCTTTTAAGGCGTCCGGCCTCGGCGTCCAGCGAGACGCCGATTCGGCCGGGAAAGGCGCGGCAGAGGCGGGCGAACAGTTCGGGCTGCTCCAAGGCCAAGGTGCCGATGATCAGGCGGGTCACCCCGGCCTCCAGATAGGCGCTGGCCGTGGCCTCGTCGCGGATGCCGCCGCCCAGTTGGACGGGAATGCTGAGCTCCCGGCAGATGCGCTGCACAATGGCCCGGCTCTGCGCCGCGCCGTCAAACGCGCCGTCCAGGTCCACCACATGCAGCCAGCGCGCGCCGCGCGCCTGCCAGGTGCGGGCCGCCTCCACCGGATCCTCGGCGAAAACCGTGGAGTCCTGGGCGCGGCCCTGCTTGAGGCGCACGGCCTTGCCGTTCTGAATATCCACCGCCGGGAAAATGATCATAAGCCCAGATCCTTGACCGCTTTGCGCATGCCGTCCACGGTGAGGTCTTCGGCCGTGACCCAGGTGCCGCGGCGCTTGAAGAAAGAACCCACAGTGAGCAGGTTTTCCGTCAGGCCCACTTGTTTTTCCTCAAAGATGGAGCGGTTCATCAGCGAGCCGTCGTCCACCTTGAGTAAAAAGAACTCCACGCGCACGTGGGCCGACTCGGTGACGCCCGCCTTGGAGCCTTCGCGCTGGTGCCAGTCCAGCACCTGGGGGATCAGCAGCAACTGCGCGCCCTGCTTTTTGCCGTAGGCCACCCAGAGGGGCAGGGCCTGGGGCTGCTCGGAACTGTGGAAGGTGGTCAGATCCGGCGGCAGATTCTGGCGGGCAATGAAGGTATACTGGCGTTTGGTGCCGCTGATCAGCACTTCGCGCAGTTTCATGTCCAGAGCCGACAGCATATCGGCGGGAATGCGGCCCTGATCTTCAGGGATGCGGCCCACAATGAGCTGGCTGGCGTTGGTGGGCTGGGTAAAGGGCGCCACGGAGATTTTGTAGGTGGAGGAAATGGAGCGCGGCACCTCGGCCGTGCTGCGCGGCCGCCTGGCACAGGAAACGGCCAGGACCAGGCAAAGCAGAATCAACAACGATATATGCAGGCGAGTACGCATTAATCAAGGCCTCCCTTGGTGCTTCTGATGGTTGTTGTGCCCTGGCGCTGCACGGCCTGGCGCAGGGCCAGGCCCAAGCCTTTGGCGGCCGATTCCAGCAGATGGTGGCCGTTTTTGCCGTATAAAAAGGCAATGTGCAGATTGCAGCGGGCGCTGCTTGCCAGAGCTTTGTAAAATTCACGCCAGAGGTCTTTTTCCTCTCCGGCCATGACCGGCGGCAGCAGCTCGTCGCCGCGCCATTCCAGCCAGGGACGGCCGGAAAGATCCACTGTAACTTCGCTGAGCGCCTCGTCCATGGGCACGCGGCCGTAGCCCACGCGGGCGATGCCCGCCCTGTCGCCCAGGGCTTCCAGCAGGGCGCGGCCCAAGGTCAGGCCTACGTCTTCCACGCTGTGGTGGGCGTCCACATCCAGGTCTCCCTGGCAGGAGAGCTGCAAGTCCATGCCCGCCCAGAACATGCTCAGGGTCAGCATGTGGTCCAGCAGGCCGAAACCGGTTTGGATCCGGGTCTTGCCCTCGCCGTCCAGATTCAGGCTCAGGCTGATGCGGGTTTCCGCGCTGTGCCGCTCTTGCGCGGCTTCACGCGGGGCGTGCGCGCTCATGCTTCCTCCGCGTTTTTTTCATCGCTTTCAGCCTGGTTTTCGGCGTTTTCCTCGGACTCGGGTTTTGTCTTTTTGCGTCCGAACGTGGCTGCCACCAGAATACTCAGTTCATAGAGCACCAGCATGGGGCAGGCCATCAGGAGTTGCGAAACCACGTCCGGCGGGGTCAGGATGGCGGCCACCACGAAGATGGCCAGGATGGCGTAACGCCGGGCCTTGCGCATCATGGTCGCGGTGATCAGGCCCATGCGCGCGAGGAAAAAGGCGAACAGCGGCATTTCAAAGATCAGGCCGAAGGCCAGAATCAGTTTGAGCACAAAGCCCAGGTAATCGCTGACCTTGGGCATGGCCACGATGCTTTCCGTGGCGAAGCTTACAAAAAAGCTGAAGGCATAGGGAAAGACCACGAAATAACAGAACGCGCCGCCGGCCATGAAAAACAGGGCCGAAAGCACGGCCACCGGGATGATGTAGCGTTTTTCCTCTTCATACAGGCCGGGCGCGATAAAAGACCAGACCTGATAGAAAATGACCGGGCTGGCCACAAAGACACCGGCCACGAAGGCGATGTACATGCGGGTGAAAAAGCCTTCGGGCAGGGTGGTGTAGATGGCGTGTGAACCCTTGGGCAGAACGGCCAGCAGCGGGTCCACCAAGGCGTTGAAAATGGGGTCCACCACGGCCCAGCAGGCCAGAAAGCCCAGGCCCACGGCAATGCAGCAACGCACCAGGCGCACGCGCAATTCGCCCAGATGATCCATGAGGCTCATGGGTTTGCCCGCGGCTTCCTCGCCCTCTCCGCCTTCCGCCGGGGCCGGGCTGCCGTCCGGCCTGGGCGCGGGCGGTTCAGCAGGGGATCCGGCGGGCGTGTCCGTGGGTGGGGAGGGCGGCAGCGGCGGCGCGCCGTTCATGCCGTCGGCAGCGGCGGCGGCATTGGGCTCCGCCGTACGGGCCAGCTCGGCGGCCAGTTGGGCGGCCACGTCCGGAGACGGCGCGTCAGCGCCGCCCGTATGATTGGTTTCGGTGGCGGGCGCGTCGGGTTGCCATTCGGGCCCGGAAAACGTGGAACTTTCAAAATCCGCGAAATCCGCGGTGCCCGTTTCGTTCTCCGGGCCGGATTTTTCCGCGTATTCAGCAGGGCTTACGGCCGCCGTGCCGCTTTCAGACCCCAAGGGACTGTCAGTCGTGGCGGCAGCGTCCGCAGGAACAGCGGGGGCGTCGCTTTCCGCTACGGCTTCCGGAGCGCGCAGCTTGTCTTCCGGGCCGCTCATGCCTTGCCGCCGTTGTCAGGGGCCGGAACGGCATTGTCGGCTTTGGGCGCGGCGGCTCCGCTCTCGGCTTCGGCTTTGGTCCTGGCCAGGGCTTCGGCCAGAGGGCTGCCCGCCGGTGGCTCCGGCGGCGCGGGCGTCACGTCGATGGTGGGGCCGGTTTCAGATGCGTCCGGAGCCGGGGCTGCCGTGGCCGCGGAGGGAGCCTCTGTTTCAGCCTGAGCCGTCGCGGCTTCCGTGCCGGAGGTTTCCGGAGCAGTCGCTTCTTCCGTCGGCGTTCCTTCGCCGGACGCAGCGCGCTCCTGCCTGGCGGCCTTGGCCGCTTCAGCCTCGGCCGCTGTTTTGGCGGCTTTTTCCGCCGCCTTCTTGCGGCGCTCTTCGTCCTCTTCCTGCGCTACCTCGGCATTGAGCGTGCGCTGAAAGTCCGTGGAAACGCGCCGGAATTCTCCCATGGCCTTGCCCAGGGTGCGCGAGATGCTGGCGAGGCTTTTGGGCCCCAGCACAATCAGCGCCACCACCAGGATGACCAGAAGTTCCGTGCTGCCTATGCCGAACATAGAGCCTCCTTATTCCCACTCAATAGTGCTGGGCGGCTTGGAGGAAACATCATAAACCACGCGGTTGACGCCCTTGACCTCATTGATGATCCGGCCGGACATGCGCGCGATGAGATCCGCGGGCAGGCGGGCCCAGTCAGCGGTCATGGCGTCCACGCTGTCCACCACGCGCAGGGCGATGACGTGCTCGTAGGTGCGGCCGTCGCCCATGACGCCCACGGTCTTGAGCGGCAGCAGCACCGCGAAGCCCTGCCAGACCTTGCGGTACCAGCCGGATTCGCGCAGTTCCTCCTGCACGATCCTGTCGGCCAGGCGCAGGATGCCCAGGCGTTCCTCGGTGATTTCGCCCAGCACCCGGATTGCCAGCCCCGGACCGGGGAAGGGGTGCCGCCAGACAATGGAGTCGGGCATGCCCAGCTCCGCCGCCACTTTGCGCACTTCATCCTTGAAGAGTTCGCGCAGCGGTTCGATGAGCTTGAGCTTCATGGTATCGGGCAGGCCGCCCACATTGTGGTGGCTTTTGATCACCGCGCTGGGGCCCTTGTGCGAGACGGATTCAATGACGTCGGGGTACAGCGTGCCCTGGGCCAGAAAGTCCACCTGGGGCAGTTTTTTGGCTTCCTCATCGAAGATTTCAATAAAGGTGTGGCCGATGATCTTGCGCTTTTTCTCCGGGTCTTCCACGCCCTTGAGGCGGGAGAGGAAGAGCTCCTGAGCCTGCACGAAATCGAGATTGAGATCAAAGTGCTCACGCAGGTAATTGACCACTTCCTCGCCTTCGTTCAGGCGCAACAGGCCGTTGTCCACAAAAATGCAATGCAGGCGCTTGCCGATGGCCCGGTGCAGCAGAACCGCCACCACCGTGGAGTCGATGCCGCCGGACAGGGCGCAGACCACATGCCTGTCGCCCACCTGTTCGGCCATTTCCTTGACCACGCGCTCCACAAAGGAGGACATGGTCCAGTCCGGCGTGATATGCGCCACCTTGAACAGGAAATTTTGCAGAACGCGCTCGCCGTCCACGCTGTGGTGCACTTCGGGATGGAACTGCACGGCGTAGATTCCGCGTTTTTCGTCGGCCATGGCCGCCACGTCCAGGGTGGGCGTGCGTCCCGTCACCGCGAAGCCCGGCGGCGGGGCCAGCACCTTGTCGCCGTGGCTCATCCAGACCCTGGAGGGGCTCCGGGCGTCCAGGCCGTCCCAGAGCGCGCAGGGCGCGCTGAAGGTCAGTTCCGCCGGGCCGTATTCCCGCGTCAGGGACTGGGCCAGTTGCCCGCCCATGTTCTGAGCCAGAAGCTGCATGCCGTAGCAGATGCCCAGCACCGGCACGCCCAGTTCCAGAAAGCCGGGGTCCAGGGCCGGGGCGTCGGCTTCGCCCACGCTGGCCGGTCCGCCGGAAAGAATCAGGGCCGAGGGATGCATTTCCGCCACCTGCGCGGCGGTGGTCACACAGGAATGGATTTCGGAATAGACCCCGGCCTCGCGCACGCGGCGGGCAATGAGCTGGGTGACCTGGGAGCCGTAGTCGATGATAATGACTTTGCTGTGCGGCATGTTCCATCCTCGCCCTTGCGGGCTAGTTCTCGATGCGGTAGTTGGGCGCTTCCTTGGTGATGACCACGTCGTGCACATGGCTTTCGCGCAGACCGGCGGCGGAAATCTCGCAGAAGGTGGTATTCTGGAAAAGGTCGTCCAGAGTCTTGGCTCCCACATAGCCCATGCCCGAACGCAGGCCGCCCATGAGCTGGTACACGGCATCCATGACCGGGCCCCGGTAGGGCACGCGGCCCACAATGCCTTCGGGCACCAGCTTTTTGGTCTTTTCCTGGAAGTAACGGTCCGAGCTGCCTTCCTTCATGGCGTCGATGGAGCCCATGCCGCGATAAATTTTGTAGGTACGGCCCTGGTAGAGAATGGTTTCGCCCGGGCTTTCCTCGGTACCGGCGAAGAGGGAGCCGATCATCACCGAGTGCGCGCCCACCACCAGGGCCTTGACGATGTCGCCGGAGAACTTGATGCCGCCGTCGGCCACGCAGCAGCGGTCCATTTCGCGCGCGGCGCGGCTGCCGTCCGTGACCGCCGTGACCTGGGGCACGCCCACGCCCGCCACGATGCGGGTGGTGCAGATGGAGCCGGGCCCGATGCCCACTTTCACGCTGTCGGCCCCGGCTTCCAGAATGGCGCGCGCGCCTTCATAGGTGGCCACGTTGCCCGCGATGAGCTGGCAGTTGGGGAAGCTCGACTTGACCTGGCGGATGGCGTTGAGCACGTTGACCGAATGGCCGTGGGCCGAGTCCAGCACCAGCACGTCGGCCCCGGCTTCCAGCAGCTGTTCCGCCCTGGCTTCGGAATCCTTGCCGATGCCGATGGCCGCGCCCACGCGCAGGCGGCCGTTGGCGTCCTTGCAGGCGTTGGGATATTTCTGGACCTTGTCGATGTCCTTCATGGTGATGAGGCCGCGCAGGCGTTTGTTTTCATCCACCACCAGCAGTTTTTCGATGCGGTGCTCGTGCAGATGGCGCTTGGCCTCGGCCAGGGAGGTGCCCATGGGCACGGTGATCAGCTTGTCGCTGGTCATCACGTCGGCCACGCGCACGGCCTGGGCGTCTTCCACAAAGCGCACGTCGCGGTTGGTCAGGATGCCCACCAGGCGTTCGCCATCCACCACCGGCAGGCCCGAAACGCGGAAGTCGGACATCAGATCCAGGGCTTCCTGCACGGAATTGCGCGGTGAAATGGTCACCGGGTCCAGGATCATGCCGCTTTCACTCTTTTTCACCCGTTCCACTTCCAGGCGCTGGCGATCCACGGGCATATTCTTGTGGATGATGCCGATGCCGCCCATGCGGGCCATGGAAATTGCCATGGCCGATTCCGTCACGGTGTCCATGGCGGCGGAGAGCAGGGGGATGCGCAGGGGGATGGAGGGCGTGAGCCAGGTAGTGATGTCAACGGCGTCGGGGGTTACTTCGGAATAGCCGGGAATCAGCAGAATGTCGTCAAAGGTCAGCGCCTTGCCGCGATTGGTGAACATGACTTCCTCGTAATGGGCTAAAATAATTGCATAAACTTTAGCAAATTATCTTATCCGCTTGCGGGACCTCTGTCAATGAGGGCCGCGCTTCAGCCTTGAGCGGTCGGGGTGCCCCGCGCCCGTGCGTCCAACCGGCGGGCTGAATTTTTTCTTGCCTTTTGTCGAGGTCTGGTATAAAAATTTTTACAGAAAAATGGATACAATCATGAATATAGCTATGTGGCAGCTTTTTTTCTCCCGCGGCATCTGCCTGCACGTCGTGCCCGGCGTCTTGAGCCGTGCCGCTTTTGCGTCTGAAGCTGTCCGTTCTTTCGTCTGTTCGGCTGCTCTCTCTCTCTCTCTCTCTCTCTCTCTCTCTCTAAATTAGCATTAAGTTCCAGCCGTTGCGGCGGCCGGCACGATATTTGGCCCGAAAACGCGTCCTGTGCGGCGCGTTTTCGGGCTTTTTGCGTTTTTCGGCGGTGTACCGGCGCGCCGGAAGGCAAGGCAAAATTTTTCTCCCGCGCGTGGGGCGCGGAGAATCTCCGGGCTGGCCCGGTAACTGTAGGTAATTGTAACAGGAAGGAAGGCGGAAGATGAAAAAGGTTCTGACATTGCTGTTGACGGCGGGCATGCTGCTGGGCGCGGCCGCGGGCGCGTCGGCCATCGACTTCAAGGCCAAGGGGCAGTGGCTGATGGGCTTCGGCGTGGGCGACAACAACCTCATCAGCCATACGCGGAATTTGGCTGGAAAAACGAAAGTCAACAACAATGATACGTTCGGCGCGCGTCAGCGTATCCGCTTGCAATTGGATGCGGTGGCCTCTGAAGCCCTGTCCGGTACGGTCCAGTTCCAGATCGGCAATCAGAAATGGGGCAACGCAGAAACCGGTGGGGCTCTCGGGGCGGACAGTCCTAATCAGATCGGGGTCCGTCAGGCCTATATTGACTGGATGGTGCCCCAGACCGATCTCAAGGTGCGCATGGGCCTGCATGAGGTCATTCTGCCCAACAAGGCCGGCGGTACCGCAGTTATGGATGCTCCGGTGGCGGGCGTGGTGGCCTCCTACCAGTTCAATGAGACTGTTGGCCTGACCGCGCTCTGGATGCGCCCCTTCAACGACAATTACGTGGGCGTCACCAATCACGGCGATGACAAGAGCAACTACCTTGACAACATGGACCTTTTTGGCCTGATGGCCCCGGTGACGCTGGACGGTTTTGAAATCACCCCCTGGGCCATGTTCGGCATGAAGGGTAAGAATACCACAAAATTCGCAGACTATTCGAAAGGCTTTGCCGACGGCAATCCTTATTACACCCTGTCGCCCTATCCGGGCCTCAATGGTTATCCGGGCAGCCTCGGCGACACCAGCAAGGCCTATGGTTCCATGTTCTGGGCCGGCCTGCCTTTTGCTATCACCGCCTGGGATCCGCTGAACATCGAAGTGGACATCAATTATGGCTATGTGGAAGGCATGGGCCGTTACGACGCATGGAAGGGCGGTTATGGCGGCGTGCCCATGACCAGCAAACGCGGCAGCACCGAGCGCCAGGGCTGGCTGGCCAAGGCTCTGGTGGAATACAAGATGGACTGGGGCGTGCCCGGCATCTTCGGCTGGTATGGTTCGGGCGACGACGGCAACCCCAAAAACGGTTCCGAGCGCATGCCGTCCATTGCCCCCTACGGCAACTTCACCTCCATGTTGGGCGACGGCGGCCCTTATTCCTGGGGTGGAGCTTCCGCCTTTAACGACCTCGGCGCGCTGAGCTATGCGGGTACCTGGGGCTTGGGTCTGCAGATCCGGGACATGAGCTTTGTGGACGACCTCAAGCACACTTTCCGCGTAGCCTACTGGGGCGGCACCAACAGCACCTCCGCAGTCAAATACATGAGCAATGCCTATTCCTGGAATCGTGGTTCCGGAAAGTATGACGGCCCGTATCTGACCACCAACGACGGTCTGCTGGAATTCAACCTAGTCAACGAATACAAGATGTACGAAAACTTCAATGTTTACCTTGATCTGGGCTACGTTGCCAACTTCATGGACAACGACACCTGGAAGAAGGCCGGCCGGCGCGACACCAGCTTTGAAAAGCAGGATATGTGGAAGGCGCAACTGGTCTTCGGCTACAGCTTCTAAGCCTCGTTTCGTCCGGCAACGGACAACAAATTCGGGGAGGGGCGTGTGGCCCCTCCCCGGCAGCCGGCATCCCATCAGAGGGGTGGTCCCTTTGAGCCGGCGGCCCCGCCCGCGCCCGTCTGGTTCCTTCCTCTTGGACGCGCGCGGGGTTTTTACCGCTTCAGCGCTGTTGGCGAGCCTTACCGCACCGGCGTGTACTCAATGGTCGAAACCTCGTCCGTGGCTTCCAGCTTGAAGATGACGGGGCGCAGGCCGTCGTTGCAGCTACAGATGGCCACGCCCGGCGTTTTGATCCAGTCGCCGTAATAAAAGACGCCCTTGCCCGCGCCGTGGGCCAAAGCGAAGGCATACTGATAGACGGCTTTCCAGGCTTCGTCGCAGAAGCCTTCCGGCTTGGCGTAGTCGGCGTAAAAGACCTGTCCTTCCCTGTGCATGGGACAGGCGTCCAGGCCTTCCGCCCCGTATTGGGCGGCAAGCTCCGCGTCAAAGGTGGTTTTCAGAACCGTGATTTTTACCTTGTTCATATTGTCTCCAGGCACCGAACGGGTGCAAGCGTTGGGGGGCGGAACTGCATATGGATTTGCCTGAAACCTAAGACGCCGCCCCGGAGGCTGTCAACGTTACGCCCCCTGACTTGACGACGCGTCGCAAACAGCCTATGAATCTCCACTTCGCCCGCGTGTCGCGGCGCGAAAACAGACGCTTTGTGGCTGCCGGCCTCTACAGGGCACGGCGGCGGATGCGGGGTCTTCATGTTCGAGAGCCTTTCCGACAGACTTTCCGGCGTATTCCGCTCTTTCGGCGGGCGCGGCCAGCTCACCGAGGAAAACATGCAGGCCGGTCTGCGCGAAGTGCGGCTGGCGCTCCTGGAAGCGGACGTCAACTTCAAGGTCGTCAAAGACTTTGTGGAAAGCGTGCGCGAAAAGTGCCTGGGGCAGGAAACGCTCAAAGGCGTGAGCCCGGCCCAGCAGGTGGTTAAAATCGTCAATGACGAACTGGTTTCTCTGCTGGGCGGCGAAACCACGGGGCTCAACCTGCAGGGCCGCGAACCGGCGGTGATCATGCTGGTGGGCCTTCAGGGCTCGGGCAAGACCACCTCGGCGGGCAAGATAGCCAATCTGCTGCGCAGGCAGAAAATGCGGCCCTATCTGGTCCCCGCGGACGTCTACCGCCCGGCGGCCATCGACCAGCTCACGGTGCTGGCCAAGCAGCTCGACATGCCCTGCTTTCCCTCCACCACGGAGATGAAGCCCGTGGACATCGCCACGGCGGCCCTGGTTCAGGCCCGTGAGGAGCAGGCCACTGTGCTGCTGCTGGACACGGCCGGCCGCCTCCATGTGGACGAACCCCTGATGGAAGAGCTTTCGGCCATCAAGGCGGCTGTGCAGCCGCAGGAAATCTTGTTCGTGGCCGACGCCATGACCGGCCAGGACGCCGTGACCGTGGCCGAGGCTTTCAATGAGCGCCTGGGTCTGACCGGCGTTGTGCTGACCAAGATGGACGGCGACGCGCGCGGCGGCGCGGCCCTGTCCATCCGTTCGGTGACCGGCGCGCCCGTGAAATTCGTGGGCGTGGGCGAAAAACTGTCGGAGATGGAGGTCTTCCACCCCGACCGCATCGCCGGGCGCATTCTGGGCATGGGCGACGTGCTCACCCTGGTGGAAAAGGCCCAGTCCACTATTGACGCCGAAGAGGCCGAGGCCCTGGCCCGCAAGATGCAGAAGGCCAGCTTCGACCTGGAAGATTTCCGTACCCAGATGCGCCGCCTAAAAAAATTGGGTTCGCTGGACAGCATTCTGAAAATGATTCCGGGCTTGGGCGGCCTGCGCGAAAAGCTGGCTGAGGCCAACGGCGCGGTGCCGGAAAAGGAGATGGCGCGCACCGAGGCCATCATCAATTCCATGACCATGCGGGAACGCCGCAATCCGGATATCCTCAACGGCAGTCGCCGGGCGCGCATCGCCAAGGGCGCGGGCGTGACCGTGGCCCAGGTCAATCAGATGGTGCGCCAGTTTGAGCAGATGCGCCAGATGATGAAAGGCATGATGGGCGGCAAGGGCGCTAAGGGAGGCCGTCCGGCCATGCCGAAAATGCCGCGCGGCATGCCGCCGGGCATGATGCCCCCCGGCATGGGCATGCCCGGTATGGGCGGATTTCCGGGCATGGGTGGAATGGACGGCATGGCTCTGCCGGGCGGACGGCCCGGAGGGGCGAAATCCGCCGCTGCCAAGAAGCGGAAAAAGAAAGAGCGCCAGAAGCGCAAAAAGAAATAGGGAAACGTTGCTTAATGGGCTTTTTGCCTTTTGCCTGCGTCAGGCTCACCCCGCGCGAAGCTTATGTTGTCTTGGTACACTGCGTTCCGCCCGGCATCGGCCTTCCTCGGTAAAAAATAAAAATCCTCATTAAACAACGCTTCGCAGGGCCTTATGCGGCCTTGGAAATCGCGTTTCCCTCTTGCCCTTTTACGGGCGCGACGCTAACATAAAACCAAAGGGAGTTGGACTCATGGCTGTGAAGTTGAAATTGACCCGTCTCGGCAGCAAAAAGCACCCCTTCTACCGGGTGGTGGCCGCCAATGACGAGACCCGTCGTGACGGGCGTCCGCTGCAATTGCTGGGTTACTACAACCCGATGACCAATCCGGCGGAAGTGAAACTTGACGCGGATAAAATTAAGGAATGGCTCGCGCGCGGCGCCGAACCCACGGACACCGTGCGGGCGCTGATCAAAGCGCATCTGTCCTAAATCTTACGCTTGCGATGCTTGCTTGCGGCGGATCGAACCCGCCGGGAAGCATCTCGCGGCAAGGATTTGCCTGCAACTCCTTGCGGGCGGTTCAGCTTTGAAAAAGTTGAATTGCTCCAGAGCAGATCAACATTGAAATGCTCTATAAAACCCTTGTGGAAAGGCGGGGAACCGCCTGCCGCAAGTGTTATGCTGTTGCGGGACCAGCCCGGAGGACAGTGCGGCACGGGAAAGACGGACGGATAGCTGCCGATTGCTCCGAAGGTTGCGCGTTATTTAATCCTTGCCCGCGCTGCCCGCGGGCAGCAAGGTATCTTTGGGAGGTACGCGATGAAGGCTCTGATCGAATATATTGCCAAGTCTCTGGTGGATCATCCCGAAGAAGTGCAGGTCAGCGAAGTGGAAGGCGAGCAGACGTCGGTGCTGGAGCTCAAGGTTTCCAAGGAAGACTTGGGCAAGGTCATCGGCAAGCAGGGGCGCACGGCCCGCGCCATGCGCACTATTTTGAGCGCGGCATCCACCAAGTCGAAGAAACGTACGGTTCTGGAAATTCTGGAGTAGCTTCGGCTTCCATGGCGGATATGCTGATTCATATGGGCACGCTGGCGCGGCCCCACGGTATTAAAGGGGAGATCTGCATCGACTGGCATGCGGACTCCCCCTTGCTTTTGGACGCGCCGCTCTGGCTTCAGGCCGGGGATGAGCCGCCCCGGCTCGTCCGTGCCCTGTCCTGCCGCCGGCACAAGGGCCGCCCTATGCTTCTTCTGGAAGGCGTGACGGACCGTACGGCGGCTGAAGCCCTGCGCGGACAGAAAATTCTGGTGTCGCGCGGCAGCCTGCCTCCGCCGGACGAGGATGAGGCCTATCTGGAAGATCTGCTGGGCTGCGAGGTGCTCTTGCCCGATGGCCGCCGTCTGGGACGCCTCGACCATGTGGAATATCCGGCGGACCAGGAAATCTGGGCTATCGTCACGGAACAAGACCAGGAAATTCTTTTTCCGGCCCAGCCCTGTTTTATTGTTGGTTTTGACCTGGACGCCCGCACCGTGACCATTGATCCGCCCGAAGGTTTGTTGGAAATTTACCTCGGAAGCGCCACGGAATGATTTTTTGCCCTCTTCGTTGCTGCCGGCCTTGCGGCATTCAAGATTTTTTGTTCGCTGGCAAGGAAGCAAGTGGTCCGGCGCGGGCGCATAGTATGCCTATGTAACCAAGCCGGACCGTGCGGCCTGACGCCGCCAGCGGCAAAAAGGGTTGAATGCCGTTATGCCTGAACTGCCCGAAGTGGAAACAGTAGCCCGCACCCTGCGCCCCCAGGTACAGGAGTGCCTGATTGAGGGGGCGGAAGTTCTGCGGTCCGGCAGCCTGCATCCCTTGAGCCTGCCCTTGGCCACTTTGGCGGGCCGTCGTATCGCGGACGTGGGCCGCAGGGGCAAACTGCTGCTGGTGCATCTGGCCCCGCCGGAGAGCGGGCGCACTCCGGAAGAGACCGCCCCGGATCTGCTGGCCGTGCATTTGCGTATGACAGGCCGTCTGATGGTGTACGCGCCGGGCACGCCGCCCGGTTCCCATACCCGTTGTGTCTTTGATCTGCGCACTCCGGACGGCGACCGGCGCCGCCTCTTTTTCGACGACACGCGGGCTTTCGGCCTGGTGCTGGCCGCCACGCCGGAGATTTTGCAGGCCTGGGATTTCTGGCGGGAGCTGGGACCCGAGCCGCTGGAGATCGGCGAGCGGGAGTTCGCGGCCCTGCTGCGAAGCCGGGGCGCGGCGCTCAAGGCTGTGTTGCTGGACCAGAAGGTCATTGCGGGCATCGGCAACATCTACGCCGACGAATCCCTCTTTCAGGCGGGCCTGGACCCGCGCCGCAAGGCTTCCAGCTTGAGCCCGGCTCAGAGCCGTTGCCTGCTGGCGGCCCTCAAGGACGTGCTGCGCCGCTCCATCGCCCAGTGCGGCAGCTCCATCCGTGATTACCGCGACGCCAACGGCGACGTGGGCGCATTTCAGAACAGTTTCGCGGTCTATGGCCGGGGCGGCGCGGCCTGCGTCCGTTGCGGCCGCCCGCTGCAAAAGATCCGCGTGGCGGGCCGCGCCACCGTCTGTTGTCCGCACTGCCAGAAGTAAATCCGGTCAGCCCCGCGCCAGATCACGGCCCAGCTCAAAAGCCTTTTGGCAGTCCAGAGGGAACTGTGTTTCCCTTTGGAGCGCCTTTTCCTGTTCGGAAAAGCATTCCACCATATACTTGCTGTAGTCGCTGAACTGATAGGTGTCGTTGATGTAGAGCACGGCGGGCCTGGAGAAACTTCGTTCAATAAAGAATTCCGTGCTCCCCAGCTTTTCCGGGTAGTGCTGCTCCAGCATAACCTCGCGCGTCACATTCATGGTGTAGATGCAGGCCGTGGCCGGTTTTTTGAGAGCCAGTGAGGAATAGTCGCGGTCATAGGCAATGCAGGGAAACAGCAGGCGTTCCAGAAAAGAGCGCATCATGCCGGTTATATTGTGAAAATAGACGGGGGAACCGAAAATGATCCCGTCCGCCTCACGGCATTTTTCCAGCACCGGCGTCAGGCCGTCGCGCACGGCGCAACGGCCATAGTGCTTCCCTCCCTTGCGTTTGCATTGAAAACAACTCACGCAACCCGTATAACTATAGTCGTAAAGGTGGATCATTTCCGTCCGGACGTTTTCTGCGGCCGCCGAAGCCGCGCCGTCCAGGGCGCTTTGCAGTATGGTGGCGGTATTCCATTTTTTTCTGGGGCTGCCGTTGACGGCGTAGATGCGCATGTCTTTCTCCTTACGCGTTGTGGTTGTGCGGGCTTCTGTGCCTGAATATCCTGAAGCGGACGGGAAAAAGCAAGTACGCAGTTTTTTCTTACTTGGTTGCAACTGCTGCTTGCCAACAGCAAGACGGCAGCAGAGGCGGAGGGATTGTATGGGGGAACCCGAAAACGTCGGTTACGACATAACGTTGCCCGCAGCCAATATTTATGAAGTGCGGTGCCCTATTCTGCGCGCCCTGGAAGTCATCGGCGGCAAGTGGAAATTGCCGTTGCTCTGGCATCTGGCCGATGGGGCCGTGCGTTTCAATGCCCTGCATCGCGAGGTGAGAGGCATCACCCATATGATGTTGAGCAAATGTCTCAAGGAACTGGAGGGGGACGGCCTGCTGCGCCGGAGCGAGTGCGGCGGTAAAGTCCGACATGTGGAGTATGCCTTGACCGAGCGGGGCAGGCGATTGCTTCCGGCCCTGCGGGAGTTGTACCGCTGGGGAGAAGAGCAATTGTCACAGGACGGCGGCGGGCGGACGGGAGATGCCGGGCAATCCTAAAGTATTTTGAGTGGTACATGCTTTAGGGCCTGTTAACGCTATGCCTTTTTGCCCTCCTGCCGCGTCAGATTTCACCTGCTTTTTCGGTCGAGTACCAGAAGAGTACACTCCCTCAAAGCAGGTTTATCTTCCTTGCAGGCGAACAAAAATTCTATAGTGTTAACAGACCCTAGAGCAAGTTCACTTTGAAATTGCTCTGGCGGCTGCATATGCAGACGCCCGCCACGAGCATCAGCCGTTGGCGGCGATGCCGTCTTACGGATGACGACAGCAGAGATAGGCGTAAGCGCAATTTATTGGCGCGGTTGCCTCGTCCGTTAGCGAGTCTTCGAGCTTTACGGGCGAGGACAGCAGAGCTAAGCGCCGGAGACCGACCCGAAGGGCGGCCCGCTGGGCCATGGCCGTAGGCACGCGAAGCGCGCCGTACGGACATCGAGAGCAGGGCGAGCGGCTTAAAAATTTTGAGAATGTCAATTCTCAAAGGTAATCTGTTCTAGACCTCAGGCTCAACCCCCAGGGCGGACGGCGCGTACGCGCATCGGCCCGGTCCACGGCCAGCTGACGCGGATCTGCCCGGATTCGCCGGTATGAAGCAGGGGAATGCCGTGCCGTGCCAGCCAGGCCCGCAGGCGCGAGCCCGGATAGTTGTAACGATTCTGAAAACCACAGGAAGCCAGCACCAGTTCCGGTTGCACGGCCTTGTAAAAGGCGGCCAGAAAACTGCGGTCCGAACCGTGGTGCGGGGCCAGCAGCACCTGGGCGCGCAGATCCCGGCCCGAGGCAAGCAGACGGCGCAGGCTGCGACGCTCGGCGTCGCCGGTGAACAGGGCCAGCCCTTGGCCGTGACGGGTCAGGCGCAGAATCAGGGATGCCTCGTTGCCGGTCCAGGCGGTGGCCTCCTTTTCGTCGGCGGCACGCGGCGGGTGCAGCACTTCCAGACGCAGGCCCAGAGCCGGATCGCCCACAATCAGCACATCTCCTTCCGCCAGAATGCGGCCCGCCAGGCTTTGCCGCAGTTCCCGCCACATGGGCCCGTGCTGCCCGGCGGCCTCGCGCCCGTTATGGAACAGGGCCGCCACCTGAAAATCTTCCAGCAGATAAAAAAGACCGCCCAGATGGTCCAGGTCCGGATGGCTGCTGACGACGGCGCTCAACCGGGGCGCGTCGTTGTATGCCAGCACCGGCCCCACCAGGGCTTTGCCGGGGTCAAAGCGGGGCGAGGCGCTGCCGCCGCCGTCCAGAAGCAGGCGCAGATGGCCCGGAGCGCGCAAGGCCAGGGCCTGCCCCTGGCCCACATCCAGCACGTCCAGCCGGGTGTCGCCGGAAAAGCGGCCTTCCAGGCGCAGCAATGGCCCCACGCAGAGCAGGGCCAGACCTGCCAGCAGCAGGCGGCGGGCCGCCTCTTTCCCTGAGGGTGATGCTTTGCCCCGTCCGGCCAGGCAGGCCAGAGCCGCCAGCAGGGCGGCAAAAGCGGGCAGGGCCGTCCAGTGCGGCCGCAGCAGGACGGGATTGTGCAGCAGGCCCAGGGCATTGAGGCCCGCCAGCCCGTCTGTCAGCCACTGGCAGGGCAGGGCGGCCAGATCCAGAACCAGCCGCGCGGTCCCGTCCAGGCCCGCGCCCGCCAGAAGCAGGCCCAGAGCCGCACCGGGCAGCACCACAAGACCGGCCACGGGCAGCCAGAGCACATTGAGCGGGAACCAGAAGCCCGCATTGCCGAACAGCAGGAGGTTCAGCGGCAGCAACGCTATCTGGATCAGCAGGGAAATCAGCAGAATGCGCGCAAGCCAGCGGCCGAGCCCGTGTATGGCCCGACGCCGGGGGGATTCGGCTTTATGCGCGGACGGCGGCAGTACGCGGCGCAGCCAGGGCAGGGCAAGGCCGATGACCGCCACGCACAGGGCCGAGAGCTGCAGGCCCGTGTCCAGTATGCTCAGCGGCGCGACCAGGCAGATACAGAGCAGGGCGGCGCAGAGCACGTCGAGGGTGGTGCGCGCCCGGCCCCGCGCCAGCCAGAAGGCCAGGATGAAAAGCATGCACACGGCCCGCAGCAGGGAGGCCGGAGCGTTGCCCAGCCAGAGATAGGCCAGGGCGGGCGGACAGGCCGCGGCCACGGCCAGGACCACGCGCGGCTGCCGGAGATACAGGGACGGACGAAGGCGGACGGCGGCCAGCACGCAGAGCAGGCCCAGCAGCCCGGCCACGGCCAGATGCTGGCCGGAAAGCGCCAGACTGTGCGCCAGGGTGGCGGCGGCGAAATTGTCCAGGGTGTTTTGCGTCAGATATCGGCGGTCCCCGAACAGCAGAGCCGGCAGGATGGCCTTGCCCTGCGGCAGTTCCGGGGTCGCGGCATCCGCCGTCAGGATTTTTGCCTGATGTTCCGTCTGTCCCTCAGGCAGGAGCGCGCTTAAAAACGCATGTCGCAGTTCCTCGCGCCAGCGGGCCGCCGGCGTGCCCCGGCCGGAGGCTTTTGGTTCGCCGCGTTCACCCCGGCTCCAGAGCCGCCAATATACGTTTCGCGCGGCCCACCATATTTCCCGGTCGGCGAGGCCCACGTCGGCAAAGCCATGCATGGGACGCGGGCGGCGGTTCAGACAGATTTCCTGTCCGGCCAGGGGGCGGAAAAGGGGGGCTTCCCAGGTCCAGGCCACAAGGCCCGGCAGAACAGCGGTGGTGGAACTTCCGGCGGGGTGGACCCGCTCCAGCAACAGGCGCAGACGTTGATCCGGCAGGTCCTGTACGTCCCGCACCCGGCCGCAGAACCGCGCCGGGGCTTTGTCCGCATCCGCCGCCAGCCGGACGGGAGCCGCGTCGGCTGCCGGGTCCGGCGGCGCAAGCTGCCAGCGGGCCACGGCCAGACCGCCCAGAACCAGAGTCACAGCCAGGGTCAGCCGGGCACCGCGCCAAAGGCGTTTGTCCGCCAGGGCCAGCAGCAGGGCGCAACACAGGGCGGGCAAGGGCCAGACCGCCGCCGCCACGCCCGCGATCCAGAAGCCGAGATAGACTTGCCAGAGCAGTGGCGCTTGCAGGGGCGGGTGGCGCATGGCGCTCCTCGGCCTTTCGCGGGTGGATTACGTCTTGTTGAAACAGCGGGCGTTGAGGGCTGAGCCTAGGCCAGTTCGCGGGCCAGATCCCGTTCCTCCGCACGCCGTTTGAGCGTATCACGATGGTCGTGCAACTTCTTGCCCCGGCCCAGGGCGATTTCCAGCTTGACCTTGCCGCGTTTGAGATAGACGCGCACCGGCACCACGGTCAGGCCCTTCTGGGCCACCAGGCCCGCCAGCTTGGCGATCTCACGGGCGTGCAGCAGCAGGCGGCGCGGCCGGTCCGGCTCCTGCGGGGCGTAGCCGGCGTTGGCGTAGGGGGCCACATGCAAAGAGAGCAGCCATGCTTCGCCGCGTTTGAATTCAACATAGCTGTCGATGAAGTTTACCTTACCGGCGCGGATGCTTTTGACTTCCGGGCCGGTCAGAGCGATGCCGGCCTCCAGAAACTCGGAAAGTTCGTAGAGATGACGGGCCTTTTTGTTGACGGCAATGGTGGAAGGCGGTGTTTTCTGGCTCATGGCTGACTGTGGCTCGAAAGGCTTGTGGTGTGGAAGGCCAGCTCCGGTCCCAGAGACTGGTGGAGCTTTTCACGCACCATACGCTTGGAGGCCATGACGTCGGTGCTCATCAGAACGCTGTGGGCCAGCTCCACGCAGGTTTCGGCATTGAGCTGGCGGATCATATGTTTCATACCCGGCACAAAACGCGGCGCTGCGGACACCGCATCCACGCCCATGCCCAGCAACAGGGCCAGGCCGCAGGGGTCCGAGGCCAGTTCACCGCAGACCGAAACGCCGATGCCCTCGCGGTGGGCCGCGTCTATGACCCGCTTGAGCGAGCGCACTACCGCCGGGTGCAGGGGCTCGTGCAGATAGCTCACATGGCGGTTGTTGCGGTCAATGGCCATCAGGTAGTGGATCAGATCGTTGGTGCCGATGCTGAAAAAATCGCATTCCCGGGCCAGGGCGTCGCAGACCAGCACCGCCGCCGGGGTTTCCACCATGATGCCCAGAGGCAGGTCCGGCGCGTGGGCCAGGTTCTGGGCCTGCAATTCCTGGCGCAGTTCCTGCAAAATGCGGCGCACGCCCTGCACTTCGGCCAGGCCGGAAATCATGGGCAGCAGCAAAGCCACGTTGCCTGTCACCCCGGCCCGCAGCAGGGCCCGCAACTGGGTGCGGAAAATGCCCTGATGCCGCAGGCAGAAGCGGATGCCCCGCAGGCCCAGAGCCGGATTGGGTTCCTTGAGGGCCGCCTGGGAACGCAACATCTTGTCCGCGCCCGCGTCCAGCGTGCGGAAGACCACCCGGCTCGGCGCGGCTTTGGCCGTCACGGCGGCGTATTCTTTGAACAATTCCTCTTCCGTGGGCAGATCGCCCCTGAGATAGGCGAATTCCGTGCGGTACAGGCCCACGCCGTCGGCTCCGCACTCGGCCAGGGAATCCAACTCTTCCGGACTTTCCAGGTTGGCCTGCACATCCACGCGCACGCCGTCGCACATCTCGGCGGGCCAGTGGGCCGTGAGCCGGGTATGGCTTTCCCAGGCCGTGTATTCGTCACGGCGGGCCGTGTAGAGGGCCAGATCCCCCTCGTCGGGACCAAAGAGCACGCAGCCGCCCAGGCCGTCCACAATAATCCTGTCGTCCTCATGCGCCGTGTCCAGCAGGCCGGTCACGCCGACCAGGGCCGGAATGTGCAGGCCGCGCGACAGGATGGCCGTGTGCGAGGTGGGCCCCCCCTCGGCGGTCAGAATGCCCAGCACGCCGTTCAGATCAAGTTCCATGACGTCGGCGGGCGAGAGATCCTCTGCGGCCAGCAGGCTGGGGCCGTTGCCGCCGCGCCGGGGCTTCGCGCCCGCCAGACATTCGCGCAGGCGCAGACCCACGGCCCGGATGTCCTGGGCGCGGTCGCGCAGATAGGGATCGTCCATGCCCCGGAACAGGGTGCAGAGCTCTTCCACCGTATGGTCCAGCGCCCAGGAGGCGCAGATCTGCTTGTGCTCGATGCGCGCCAGAGCGGCGTCCAGCAGCTTGGGGTCGCGGGCCAGTTCCATCTGGGCCGCGATGACGTCCCGGTATTCGGCCAGCTCCTCGGGCACGCCGCGCATGGTCGTTTCCAGAGCGGCGCGCACGCTGGCCGCGGCACTGCGCAGGGCTTCCTGCTCTGTTGCGATTTCGTCCGGGCCGATGCGGCGCTTGTCGCTCGGGCGCGTGTCATGCATGAAGCGGATGGAGCCGATGGCTATGCCCGGGGAAACCGGGGTGCCGAATAAAACCGCGCGGGCCATGTCATTCCTGCAGGGTGGTTAAAAAACGGGCCAGGCCGTGAAGCGCTTCACGGGCGTCGTCGCCTTTGGCCAGGAGGATCAGTTCCGCATTGGCCGGCGGCGCCAGAGAAAGGATGTCCAGCATGCTTTTGGCGTCAACCTCGCCCGTTTCGCCGATGAGCTGGATGTCGGCCGCGTAACGCTGGGCTTCCTGGGCCAGGCGGGCGGCGGGCCGGGCGTGCAGGCCGCCGCGCAGATTGAGCGTGAGCCGCAGGGCGAGCCCGCGCGGGGTTTCTTCGATGACGTCTTCCATGCGTATACCTTGGAGCAGGGGTGTTCTGAAATCGGGGATAATTTCAAAACATACGCTGCCCGCAATCTGCGGCGGATATGCGCTCCCGCCTTGCTTTGCGTCAGTTTTCGCTGCCGCCGGAGCTTTTCAACAGTGTTAAGACTGAAAAGCTCCTGTCTCCCGTCGTTTCGACGAAAAGGGGCGCAAGCCCGTTTTCTTTCGGGCGGGATCATCTTACATGCTGATGAGCCCCTCGTCCATGAGAATGAGCGCGCCCAGAACGAGCGCCCAGAGCAGGATGCGCGGCAGGCGCATCCGCCCCACCAGCCAGGCCGCGCCCAGTATGGCGGCCGTGCCCGATCCGTAATGCAGCCAGGGAAAGGGGGCCTTGTGGGGGAGTGGGAGTTGCCAGACCACCAGGGCCACCACGACCGCATTGAGCATTTTGAGACGGTCCACCCAGTTAATGAGGTTCAGGCGCTTGAGCCGCGCCAGTACGGACATGCCGTGGCGCAGTCCGGCGAAAAAGGCCAGAATCCGGAAGAGCAGCAACAACGCCAGAAACAGCGCTGCCAGGGCGGCAGTAAGCCCGATCTGACCGGCCAGCAGCAGGCAGACGCTGACCAGCGCCCAGAGCGGCAACAGGGTGCCGCTGAAAAAAGAATCCCCCAGGGCGGAGAGGGTGGTCGCCAGGGTTTCGCGCACCACGCCCACGGCGCCTTCCGGCAGGGAACCACGGGCGATCTGCTCTTCCAGGGCAAGCACGATGCCCACATAAAGCGGGACCATGAAGACGTGGGTATTGCTGTGCCCGCCGTAACGGGCAAAGGCGCGGGCCCTGGCCGAGCTTTCCGGATAGAGCCGGTTGAAAGCCGGAGCCAGCACAAAGGCAAGGCCGATCTGCTGCATGCCTCTGGCGGTGACGGCCGCGTTGATGCAGCAGGTACGCGCAAGGCAATTGAGGACAACACGTCGGGGAAGCATGGCATCCCTCAGCTTCAATGTTGGTCTGCTTCAGGGCCTTTTACCATTGAAATCGTCGCCGCCATGCGCAAGGCTTTTCATCGCCTGACGGATTTTTCAGTGCTTCCCCGGAGCAATTTCACTGTGAAATTGCTCTGGCGGACGGGATCAGGGCGTACAATTCCTTGCCGTTCCAGCCGCGCACGGCGCTCTGAACCCGGCGGGCCACGTCACGGGCCTTGCCGCCACGTGCCAGCTCCGCGCGCAGCAGGCTTTCCACTTCCTCGCGCGGCGTGCGTTCCGTCACTTCGGGCGGGCCGATGATAACCGTGATCTCGCCCAGCAGTTCATCAGGCAGATCCATACTATTTTCCAGACGATTGAGTATAAATTCCTCATGAGTTTTGGTCAATTCACGGCAGACGGCCAGATCTCGCGGGCCCAGGATGCGGGCCGCCGTAGCCAGGCTTTCCTTGAGGCGGTCCTTGCGTTCGAAAAAGATCAACGAGCCGGGCACCTGGGCGTAGGCCGTGAGCAGGGCTTCGCGCCCGGCCGTATCGCGGGGCAGAAAACCCAGAAAAGTGTGGGGCAGGGGCGCGATACCGGCCGCGGACAGGGCGGCGGCCGGGGCGGAGGGCCCCGGCACCGGGGAAACCGGCAGACCTTCCTTGCGGCAGGCCCGCACCAGGCGGTAGCCGGGGTCGGCCAGCAGGGGGGTGCCCGCGTCGGAAATCAGGGCCAGATCGCGGCCTTCGCGCAGCAGGCGCAGCACTTCTTCCTGGCGCTCGGCCTCGTTGTGGTCGTAAAAACTCAGGAAGCGGCGGCCCTGAATGCCGCAGAGACGGCAGAGCTGGGCCGCCCGGCGGGTATCCTCGGCCAGGATCAGGTCCGCGTTTTCCAGAATTTCGCGGGCCCTGGGCGACAGGTCACCAGGGTTGCCAAGAGGCGTGGCTACTATCCAGAGACGGGGTGAAGTCAAAGGCATGGCGGTAATGCTCCGCGCTGAAGGTGTCGCCGTGGCGCAACAGGCAGACCACGTCAAAGCGGCAGGGTGCTTGCCAGGCGTCGTGCGCCGCCAGCCAGGCCTGCGCCGCGCGCGTGAGGACACGCTGTTTGGCCGGGGTCACGGCCGCTGCCGGGCCGCCGCGCTCGTCCGACCGCCGGGTTTTGACCTCCACAAAGACCAGAACGCCGCTTTCGCGGCAGACCATATCCAACTCCAGGCGGCCCTGCCGCCAGTTGCGGTCCAGCAGCTCAAAGCCCGCGCGCCGCAAAAGCGCGACCGCAACCTTTTCGCCGTCCCGTCCCAGGCGGATGTGGTCCGGCGCGTCCTTGCCCGGCGCGGGAGGCGTTCTCGGGCCGGTTTGCCGGGAAAAAAGCCATTTCAGCACAAGCTGCCCTGCAGCGGAGCGGCGGCCTGGGGCAACACTCCCCGGAACGTCAGGCGGTGCTGCGGGCAGGGGCCCAGACGGCGTAAGGCCGCATAGTGGGCCTTTGTGCCGTAGCCCTTGTGCTCCTCCAGGCCGTAGCCGGGCCAGCGGCGGCCCAGATGCAGCATGAGCCGGTCACGAAAGGTTTTAGCCAGGATGGAGGCGGCGGAAATGACGTCTTCGCTCTTGTCCCCGCCCACAACGGCTTGCTGAAGCGGCGGCGGGGCAGTGTGCCCGGTGCGCCAGAACAGAGTCAGCACCGCGTCGGGCAGAACCTTGTTGCCGTCGATGAGCAGGCGGCCGGGCGTAAGGCGAAGCACGCCCACGGCCCGGCTCATGGCCTCGAAGGTGGCCTGCAGAATATTGATGCGCTCGATGCGCCGGGGCCAGACCACGCCCAGCCCCCAGGCCAGAGCGCATTCCCTGATGCGCGGGGCCAGGATATCGCGCGCTTTGGCGCTCAACGCCTTTGAATCCGTAAGGCCGGGCAGCTCGTAAACAACGGGAAGGATGACGGCGGCGGCCACCACCGGCCCGGCCAGACAGCCGCGTCCGGCTTCGTCGATACCGGCCACGGGTCCGGACCGGCGGCCGAAAGGAATGTCTTCCGGGCCAAACAGGCCAGCCTGCGCGGCGTCTCCTTTCACGGCTGCCTCAATTTCGATGGTTGCGGTAGGGGCCATAGACAAAAAACCACGCTTTAGCCGACAGAATGGACGAAAATCCATTCTGTCGGCTAAAGCGAGCGTTTACGCTGTCGCCATCAGCCCGTGCATCGGCACCGGGCTGATGCGACGCCGCCGACGGCAAAAAGGCGCGAATTCCGATCAGAAGCGGCCGCGCGGCTTGATACGGGCCGCCTTGCCCTTGAGGGCGCGCAGATAGTAGAGGCGGCTGCGGCGCACGCGGCCCTGGCTGACCAGTTCCACATGGTCGATGAAGGGCGAGTTGATCGGGAAGATGCGTTCCACGCCCACGCCGTCGGAAACCTTGCGCACCGTGAAGCTGGCGTTGGTGGTGCCGCGCTTGATGCGGATCACGTTGCCCTGGAAGATCTGGATGCGCTCTTTTTCGCCTTCCACAATGCGCAGGTGCACTTTGACCGTGTCGCCGGAGCGGAACGCGGGCATATCCATGCGCATGTTTTCCTGTTCGATTTTCCTGATGATGTCCATCGTGAACTCCTTGCAAACCCGCGGGCGGATTGTTGCGTCGTTGCGAAGCGGCCCGCTGTGTGCGGCCCGTGGTTTCAGCAGTAGTCGCCTAAAATTCTGTCGGCCAGGATGGCGGCCGCGCTGCGCACCGAAAGATGATTGTAACCCAAAAAACGCAGAGGCCTCAATTGGCCGTCGCAGCGTTCCAGCACTTCCGGGGCCAGCCCCTGGGCCGTACCCAGGCAGAGCAACACCGGCCCTTCCCGGCACCAATCGCGTACCCGGCCGGGCGTCAGCGGCACGGGCGCGCGCTTATGCACGGGCCAGACGGCGGAACTGGCCACCAGTCTGGGGGGCGCGCCGGCATGCTCGCGCAATTGCGCCACAGCCGCGTCCAGCGAAACCGCCGGGCGCACCAGCTCCAAGGCTCGCGCCCTGTCCGGATTGCCCCGGCCGCCGGGACCTCGGGTCCAGTGCCGCAAAATATCCTCAAGCACCCGCAACTGATCCTCCAGCGGCGTGACCGCATAGAAGGGCCCCATGGCATAGCTGCGGGAAATTCGGGCTATATCGTGAATGTCCAGGTTTGTCAAAGAGGAAGCGCCGGAATTTTTTTCTCCGAGCAGGACCGGATAGTGCATGAGGCAGAAGGAAAGGTTGCGGCCGGGCCTTTCGCGCGGCTGGTCGGCCAGGACTCGGGCGTCCTCGCGGTCCAGGGGGGCGTCGTCCAGCATATCCGGGCGCGCCGCCAGGGTGGCGGCCAGAGAGGCCGCGCGCCGCCAGGCCGCGATGCGGGCATGGTCCCCGCTGAGCAGCACCTCGGGCACGGGCAGGCCCTCCAGCGTCTCGGGCCGGGTATAATGCGGATATTCCAGCAGGCCGTGGGAAAAACTCTCTTCCTCGCCGGACTCTTCCTTGCCCATGAAACCCGGCATCAGCCGGGCCACGGATTCGACGACGGCCAGGGCCGCCGTTTCTCCTCCGTTGAGCACGGCTTCACCCACACTCACCGGTTCCAGGGGGAAAAGTTCCAGCAGGCGGGCGTCCAGTCCCTCATAGCGGCCGCAGACCAGGGTGAGATCTTCTTCCAGGGCCAGTTCGCGCGCCAGAGCCTGGTTGAACGGGCGGCCGCACGGCGTCATGAGCAGCATCCGGCCGGGGCGTTCGATGGAACGCAGGGCCCGGGCCACGGGTTCGCCCTGCATGACCATGCCCGGGCCGCCGCCATAGGGTCTGTCGTCCACATGGCGGTGCTTATCAGTGCTGAAGGCGCGCGGGTCGTGAAAGCTGAACGTCACCACGCCGGTTTCACGGGCGCGGCCCATGAGGGCGGTGCTCAGAGGCGAATCAAAAAATTCGGGAAAGAGCGAAACCAGATGAAAGCGCGGCATGGCGGGCAGAGTGCCGCAAAAGGGCGCGGCTGGCAAGGCATGTTGACCGGATTGAGGCGTGCCGTAATACCTTGTGATAGCACGATTGTATAAATCGTATGATTTACGTTATTATGTAATATTCTTTATTTTTAGTAAAAAATTATTTTATATAATAACATGATCCGATATTTCGAGTGGGTTGACAAATGTAATTCTTCATATCATATAATCAGACAAATTGTTCTGAGGTAAAAGAACTCTGGTCACCAATCATTACCTGTGAGAGTTGGATAAATGATAAGCGATAAAAGTGTCTACCTTCGTGAGCTGCTTTATGTTTCCTATAGAGAAATGCCTTTACAGGGTGTATTAAAAACTATTTTTGATTTTCTTTCTGTTCATATGCCTGTTTCCTATTTTGGCATTTATAACTTTTTTTCAGGCGTGATAACAAGAATTGCGATATATCCGCAATATGAAAACCAATTTCTATCACCTGAGACTTTTCAAATTCCGGATGAACTTCTGAAGGCGGCCTATCAGGACACTGACAACTACGGAACCTGGAAATGCTGCCGGAGCTGCCAAACGAAGGGAGAACGCCCCTATGCCAAAATAGCAAAGATGCTCCATCCCATGGGCGGGACAAATATTTATATGCCGCTCGATTTTTGGATTAATTGTACTCAATTCCGATTCATCAGCGTGCACTGTACGAGCGAATGCTCCTATTCGCAGGATCAGGTGGATCTTTGCGAAGAGATCAGGGAGCCGTTGAGCGCCGCATTGAGGGAAATCCTTGACCGGGAGAAGGAAGCGCGCCCCCGCATGCACGGCGCGTTCCCCAGGCGGGATGAAAGCCAGGGCCAGGCGCAGGCCTTTCACAGCCTGGACGAACATATCGCGCAGTATATCCGCCAGGTCATCCAGTACACCAACGGGCGTATCAGCGGCAAAAACGGCGCGGCGTCCATCCTGGGGCTGCCGTCCACCACACTGTGGTCCAAAATGCGCAAACTCAAGATCAACAGCGGCCGTTTGTGATCTGTCCGGCGGTCAGCCAGCGCAGGCTGACCGCCGGAACGGGATATTCGGCGTCCCGTGCCAGGCAGAGCCAGTGGCCGGGGCAGGCCAGAACCCGCCAACGCAGATTTTGGCCGCGGAAACGCAGCAGGCCCGCGCGTCCTCCGTGCCGGCCGCTGCAAATCAGGGCCGGGTCATGGCTGAGCCCCATTCCCATCGCCTTGAGCACGGCTTCTTTAACGGCCCAGCGTCGCAACGCGTCGCGGGCCGTTTTTTTTGTCTCCCCGTCCGTAAAGGCACGCGCCGCCGGGGGCGGGCTGTCCAGCGCTTCGGCGTCCAGCCCCAGGCCCGGATGGCATCCGGGCGCATCCCGCCGGGCATCCTGTTCACAGGGGCCGCCCGGCCCGCGCTCCAAAGCGCAGAAGGCGGCCCGGCCGCTGTGGCTGAAGCTCACACGCCAGCCGGAGAGCAGCGGGCGGCCCGCCATATCTCTTTCCAGGCACAAATTCGGACGTAACGCGCCCACGCTCTGAAGGCCGCGCAGCAGCAGCAGGCGCGCCAGCAGGCGGGAGGCGCGCGCGGCCAGCGCGGGGCCGTCCGGGGCAAAGCGCCGGATATGGGCCATCTGTTCCGGCGCAAGCCGGGGAACCAGCGCCGTTTCCCAACGCAGGCACAGGCCGCGCAGCCCGGCAGGGGGCAAGCCGGGCAAAGCCGCGCCCAGAATCAGAACCAAGGCCTTCGGCACACCTGGCGGGGGGACTTTCCAGGCTTGCCGCGTTTGGCGCGCTTGGCGTTGAACCGGCGGGATATCGCGGGGCTGTCCGTCCATTATTTATTTACCCCACGCGGGCAGCCAGTGCGCCAGCCAGGCGGGCGCGCCTTCCTTCCAGAACCAGAAGGCCAGGCAGGCGGCCAGCAGAACAAGAACCGTCAGGGCCGCCGCCCGCAGCCGCCCCCGATATTTTTTGCGCAGCAATTGCGCGTGCAGGCTGTAGGGATCGTCCAGAGAGCGATGCACGCCGGGCGGCAGCTGGCCCACGGCCGTGAGAGCCGCGCCCACGGCGATGTTGATGGGCGCGCCGTTGTTGACGGCCCAGCCCGAGGCGTCCAGCAGGGGGCCCAGGCTGCGGCGGCGCAGCTTGAACCAGGCCAGGAGCATGGACGGCCCGGAAATGCAGACAAAAAGGATCAGCAGAGCCACAGGCCACCACCTGCCCAGGGAGAAGACGGAATTGGCGATGTAGGCGAAGGCCGCGCTGACCACACTGATGCCCAC
Source organism: Desulfovibrio fairfieldensis (assembly GCF_001553605.1). Classification (NCBI taxonomy): domain Bacteria; kingdom Pseudomonadati; phylum Thermodesulfobacteriota; class Desulfovibrionia; order Desulfovibrionales; family Desulfovibrionaceae; genus Desulfovibrio; species Desulfovibrio fairfieldensis. The sequence continues at coordinate 2,303,508 of NZ_CP014229.1, read as the reverse complement.
GCTGAAGGCCGCGAAGATGCCCGCGCCCTTGGCGAAATCAAAGCTCGTCTTGGGCGGCGCGCCGGAGGCCGCGGCCGAGGCGTCGGCCTTGATGTCCTTGTCCAGCGCGGTGACGGCCTTGCTGGATGCCTTGCTCAAGGCGTCGTCCTTGGCGGCCACCAGTTTTTGCAACTGGTCGGCCACCAGATTGCCGAAACGTATGTACGGGGCCCACATGGCTTCGCGCAGGCTGATGGGATTGCGCACCAGGCGGAGCACGCTGGTGTCCCAGTCCCGTCCCGCATTGTCCACGAATACGCCGTGGCGGCCCTCAATAAGGGTGGCGGTGCCGCCCGCCGTCAAGGCGGCGGCGATGACGCCGGTCTTTTCCTCGCCGTTGCTGTTCGTGCGGCGGCATTGGCTGTAGACCAGGCAGAGGTGGCTTTGCGAGGCCAGGCGCACGTGGGTGTCCAGGTCCGTCACCGGCACGCAGAGAAAGCAGGCGCGGCTGTCCAGATAGAGCGTGCCCGCCAGGAAGATGGCCCGCCGCTCCGGGTCGTAAAAATCCGCGAAGGACACAAAATTCATCAGCAGGGTATAGAGATGGATGTGCAGCAGGGTCAGTTTTTCCAGGTCACGCACCGCGGCCATGCGCGGCGCGGCCAGATCCCGCCGCACATATCCGGCAAAGGACTGCTCCACCTTGCCGTCGAGCAGGGCGTCCAGCTCGGCGGCGGAGAGTTTGTCCAGGGCCTCTTCCGGAGCCGTGGGCAGAAAAGCGCGTTGCAGGGGATCGTCCTCCCCGGCCAAAGCCAGGGGCGGCAGGCCGGGAAAATCCACGCGTTTGGCGTCGTCCGGCGGTCGCTCATAACCGGGCTTCCGGGTCAGCAATTCGGCATAGGGCGCGAAGCGCTCCTGAATGGCGCGCCAGTTCTTTTCACTCAGACTTGCGGCCGGGACGTCCGAAGCGGATGCTCCGGCCGAATCGGCCTCATCCGACGCTGGAACCGGACAGCCGCCCTTGCCCTCGCCGGACGGGGTTGTGTGGATCAGCGGGGCCAGCAGTTGGCGGAAAGCGCTCAGATCGTCATCCCAGGCCGGATTGACGCCGTGCGTCAGGGGCAGGGGCTGGTCCGGAGCCACCCGGGCCAGGGGCAGACGGGTCAGAGCTTCCAGTGAAAACAGGGCCTGGCCGCCCTCGTCCGAGGGCGTGAGTTCATTCTCTTCGTTGAGAGCCGCCAGGGCCTGCGGGGCAAAGGCCGCCATGCGGCAGCGATTGAAATAATCGTCGATTTTGGGACCCAGGCGCTGCAGCAGGGTCCAGGCGGCGGACGTGTCATGGCCCAGGGGCAGGGCCGCCTGATGCACGCTTTGCCGCCAGTCGCGGGCCGCGCTCAGCCGGTCCAGAAAAACTCCGGCCAGGGCGGAATCCAGGCCGGGACGGCCCGAATCGTCTCGCTTGCCGCCCACTATCGAGAGACCCAGGCGAATGAAACGGGCGGTCTGTTCGTCATCCTTATCCACGGAAAACGGCGGCACGATGCCGTCGCCGTTGAAAGCGTAGTCCGTGACGGCGGCCAGGGCCGCTCCGGCCTGCTCCGGGGAAATTTCCCCGGCCTCGGTCCGGCCGCTCTTTTCCTGCACCAGGCGGGCGGCGGCCAGCAGTTCCGCGCCCTGGGGCGTGTCGTCGCGCAGATTGTCCAGAGGCAGGCCGATGCCGGGCTGTGTGAGCCGGGCCGGATGTTTGACCCGCTCGCAGACCCAGGCCACAGCCTCCAGAATGTCCGCCGAGCGGATACGGCCGTCCTGGTCCGTATCCAGCAGAGACAGGGTGCGGGCGTCGAATTCCAGGCCGTGCGTGGGGCAGCTCAGGGCCATCCAGAGTTTGGGGTCCAGTTGATCCAGTTGCCGCCATTCCTCATCCGTGCTCAGAAGCACCTGATCCAGGCCGCCCATGCGGCGGAAGGAAAAGGTGGGGCCGGTGGACGCGGCGGAAGTGTCAGTCGTGTTCATGTGCGCTCCATATATAAAAGGGGCGTCCGCAACGCCCCTTTCCTGTTTCCGTGGTATTCCCGTAACGCCGCGCGGGAAACGGTCCGGCGTGCCCGGCCGCGCAAGGCGGCCGCCGGAGGTCCCGTTTACGGCTCTTGAGGGCGAATGGTGGCAGGAAAAAGAAAGGGAGTCAACAAACGTGCCCCTCTTCCACTGTCCGCGCCTGCGGCCCATGTTGACTTCCGATTGAGTTATGGTACCTCCTATAGAGCATTTCAGTTTGAAACGCCGCGCGCTTCACGCATGATCCGCGTACGTGCGTTGAAATTGTGTTTTTACCGCCGCCACAGGATATCGCCTCAACCGGATCTCCTCCCATCTTGAGCCGTTTCCGGCTTCCGCTTCCCCCTGTGGCGGACACGCAATCCGCCATAATTCCCGTGATACGGAGTCTCTATGAAAAATCGCAATGTTTTTTTTGCCCTTGCCCTGGCAATATTGCTGCTCGTGTTCGGTGTCTGGCTGCTGACCTTTTTCCGTTCCACGCTGGTGACCAAACGGCTGGCCGCGGAAGACGCGGGAACCTCGAAACAGAGCTTTGCCGCGCCGTCGGGCCAGCCGTTTTTCAATCCGCCGCGCCCTGAGGACGCGCCGGAAAGCATCCGGGCGGAAGTGATGCTCGGCTACAAGATCATGACTGAAACGAAAAAGTACGCCGGGGAATACGTCAACAATGATTTGTCCTGTTCCAGCTGCCACTTTGACGGCGGCAGAAGTCTGAACACCATTTCGCTGGTGGGTGTGGGCGCCACGTATCCGCGCTTCCGCAACCGCCAGGACTATACCGTGGATCTGGCCATGCGCGTGCAGGACTGTTTTCAGCGCAGCATGAACGGCGTGGCACCGGCCCTTGACAGCCAGGTCATGCAGTCTCTCCTGGTCTATATGCAGTGGATATCCAAGGATATTCCAATTTATGCCAAGCTGCCCTGGGCTCTGCCGAGCGATCTGGGCAATCCCCACAAGCCCGACGCGGCCAACGGCGACAAGGTCTATGCCGACGTCTGCGCCCGCTGCCACGGCGACGACGGCCAGGGCACGCCCATCGCGCCGCCGCTCTGGGGCGACGGCTCTTACAACGCCGGGGCGGGCATGCACCGCGTCAGCACGTTCTCCGTCTTCGCCTGGCGCTTCATGCCCAAAAATGCGCCGTCCCTGACCCAGGAGCAGGCCCTTGACGTGGCCGCCTTCGTCAACGGGAAACCCCGGCCCGAATTCGTGTCCACCGGTCCCGACAAGATCAAGCGGATCATCCCTCTGCCGGAGGGAAAGTGAGCCATGATCTTTCCCATCCTGCATATTCCCGGCCTCGGCGACGGCATGACCATCGCCCTTGACGCCGTCCTGCATGTGTTCATCAGCCACGGTCTGGCTATCGGCCTGGCGAGCATGCTTGTCCTGTTCCAGACGCTGACCTGGCTGGGCAAAGGCGCGTTCTGGGCGCAGATCAGCCGCAGCCTGCTCGGCCCGGTCGTGGTCATCACCACCTCCATCGGCGCGGTCACCGGCGTGGGCATCTGGTTCATCACCGGCGCCCTGGCCCCGGAGGGCATCGGCTCGCTGATTCACCTCTTTTTCTGGCCCTGGTTCATTGAATGGGGCGCGTTCACCACGGAAGTGGTGCTTCTGCTGATCTATTACTATCTCTGGGACCGTCTGGCCCAGGACAAGCCGGGCGTTCTGGCGGCTCTGGGCTGGGGCTACGTGGCCGTGGCCGTGAGTTCGGCCTTCCTGATCTCGGGCATTCTCGGCTTTATGCTCACGCCCGACGGCTGGCCCTGGGGGCAGACCTTCCGCGAGGCCTATTTCAATCCCACCTTTATCCCGCAATTCCTGCTGCGCGTGGCTGGCGGCCTGAGCCTGGGCTCGCTGTGTCTGCTGGGCTGGACGGCCTGGCGCTATAAAGGCCCCCGTGAGGACCGCAACCGGGCCTTGCGCCTGGCGGGCGCGGTCTTTCTCGGCGCGGCCCTGGTCACGGCCGTGTGCGCCTTTGTCTATTTTTCCAGAGTGCCGCAGACCTATCTCACCCACTGGAAGTTCGCGGTGGCCACCTCCTATTTGTCCCAGTTGCCGTATCTGCTGCCCGCGTTCAACGGTCTGGCCGCGCTCTGCATTCTGGCCACGGCCCTGGCCGCGCTGTTCCGGCAGCGCCGCTTGTGCGGGCTGCTCTGCATCCCCACAGTTATTCTCTGCGTGGGCCTGGTGATGGAGTTCGAGCGCATCCGTGAATTCGTGCGCGGTCCCTATCTGCTGCCGGGCTATATGTACGCCAACCAGATTCCCATGGCTGAAAATCTGGCCCTGGACGACAAGCATGAAGGCCTGTTGCCCCGCATGCACTGGATCAACGACGACGCCGGTCTGTCCCCGGAAAACAGGGCCGGTCGGGCGCTGTTCGCGGCCAACTGCGGCGTCTGCCATACCGAGGACGGCATCAACGGCATCCGTGAGCGCCTTGCCGGGCGTACGCTGGAAGGCATCAACGCCATCACCGGCATCACCCAGAATCTGGCGCCGTTCATGACGCCGTTCACCGGCTCCGAGCAGGAACGTCTACTTCTGGCCAACTACCTGTACTCATTGGCCAACCAAGATTCGCGCCTTCACGGGCAGAGCCCCAAGGAGAAGTAGACATGACCCAATGGAACGATCTTTTTCTCAGAATGCCCCTGCCGGAATCATGGCAGAACGGGCTGCTTTTCGTCAGTTTCGGCCTGCATCTGTTGTTCGTGCTGCTCATGCTCGGCACGGCGCTGCTCGGCCTGTTGTTTTTCCTGCAAAAATGTCTGACCGGAGAGGGCGGCGCACAGCTCTGGAACAAGCAGATCGTGCACACCCACCTGGGCCTCAAGAGTCTGGCCGTGGTGCTGGGCGTGGCTCCCTTGCTCATCGTCCAGGTACGCTATTCCCACGCCTTTTTCACGGCCACGGGCCTGTTTTCCTATGCCTGGCTGGCCATAATCCCGCTGCTGATCGTCGCTTTCCTGCTGATCGACGCCTTCGGGCACAAGATTGAGGTCAATACCTGGCTGGCGTTCATCTGCGGCGTTCTGGGCGTGGGCGCGTTGCTCACGGTACCGGCCGTTTTCACCGGAGCCTTGGCGCTGATGGAGCGGCAGGCCCTCTGGCCCGCCTTCGCGGCCGAGGGCTTCAGCCCGGACGGCGCGTTCGCGGCGCACTGGCTGTTGCGCTATCTGCACATCCTGGGGGCGGCGCTGGTTTTCGGCGCGGCCTTTCACCTTTTCTTTTCCACCAGAAAACACCCGGAAAAAGCGCCCCGTCTGCGCAACTGGCTGTTCGGGGCCACCCTGGCCCAGGTGGTCATCGGCCTCCCCCTGGTTTTCTCCGTGGCCGCGGATCTGAACTGGTCCATCCTCTGGGCCGTGACCGTGGGAGCGGCCGCCGCCATGCTGGCGCTCTGGGCCCTGCGGCCCGCCGCCGCGCCGTTGACGGCCGTGGGGCCGCGCAGTCTGCTGGTTCTTCTGCCGATGATCTTTGTCGCCATGCTGGTGGCCCGGCAGTTTCTGCAAGACCGGGTTCTGGCGCCGGGCCATGCCCAGGCCGTGGCGGTGCGCGAGGCGCGCTCCAAAGCCTTGGCTCCCTTCCGGCAACAGGCTCTGGCGGCCTTTACGGTCAAGCTGGAGACGGTCTATGACAACGGCGAAACCATCTATGACGGCGCTTGCCAGCCCTGCCACGGCACGGCCGGACACGGGGACGGCCCCGTTGCCGGCCGCCTGCTGGTACCGGCCGCGGATCTCGCCGCCATCCGGGCGGACCGGGAGTATATCTACGGCATTCTGAAAGACGGGACGCCCGGCTCGGCCATGCCCTATTTCCGGCTGTACGACAAGGAAAAGCTGGACAAGGTGCTGGACACGCTTTCCACGCGTTTTTCCATGTTCGCGGCCGCGCCGAAACCCGCGCATGAGCCTGACCTGGAGGCCCAGACGGTCTGGGAGGAAACCTGTTCCGTATGCCACGGCACGGACGGCGCGCCCACTCCCTTCGGCCGCACGTTACGGCCCGAGCCGCCGGATCTGCGCCGCTTCTCCCTGACGCCCGAACGGGCGTTGACCATCATTACGGAGGGCTATCCGGGAACCGTCATGCAGCCTTATCGGGCCCTGCCCGAAGAGGTGCGCCGGGATCTCGTCGCCATCGGTAATTCATTCCGTATCGTTCCCGACAGTAAATAGAAAAACGCCATAGAGACGCTCGAATCGCGCCCCTTGCTCCGGCCGCACGCCGGACAGGGGGCGCGTTGCGTTACGCGTGCCGGAATGCCCGGCACGTTGCGGATGGCGGCGCGGGATGCGTATGTCAGAGCATTTCACGTGGTAAATGCCCAGGTGTGGAGAAAGCTCAGCATGTGTCGCCAGAATTGCGCAGGCGCTCGGTGAATTTTTCGGCGGGCATGGGCCGGGCAAAGACATAGCCCTGTACCATATCGCAGTTGGTGTCCTTGAGAAAGTTCACCTGCTCCAGGGTTTCCACGCCTTCGGCCACGGTAGCCATCTGCAGCTCACCGGCCATGTGCACGATGTTCTGGATCACGACCTTGTCGCGGCCGTTGGATTTGAGCGAGCGGAAGAAGACGCCGTCCAGTTTGAGCACGTCCACGGGCAGATCCTTGAGAATGTTGAGTGAGGAATACCCGGCCCCGAAATCGTCGATGGCGCAGGAAAAGCCCGCCTGGCGCAGTTCCTGGACGGCGGTACGCAGCAGCTCCACGTTCTCGATGAAGATGCTTTCCGTGAATTCCAGCTCCAGCAGGCCGTCGGGGATGTCGTACCGCTTCTTGATGCCGATGTAGGTTTCCACAAAGTCCAAGGTATAGAACTGTACCCGTGAAACGTTCACGGCCAGGGGGCAGGGGGCCACGCCCGCATCCAGCCATTGCCGCAGCAGGCGGCAGACGGCTGTGAACACGTATTGATCCAGCTGGATGATAAAACGGTTTTTTTCAAACAGGGGGATGAATTCGGCGGGCGGGAGAAAACCGTGGTCCGGGCTCTGCCAGCGCACCAGCGCCTCCCCTCCGGCCAGCTCCAGGCTGTCCAGGCGGTATTTGGGCTGGATGTGGATCTGGAATTCCCCGTCGCGCAGGGCCCGGCCCATGCGCATTTCCAGTTCCTTTTCACGCAGTATCCTGACGCGCATGCCGGAATCATAGAAGTTCCACGGCTGCGCGCCCTTGGCCTTGATGGCCTTCAGGGCAATATTGGCGCGGTCCAGCAGATCGTTGATGCCGGTGGCCGCGTCGCCGTCCTCCGCGCAGCAGATGCCCGTGCGCAGTTCTATATGGTAGCTCCCGGCCTGGGAACGCGCGTATCCATTGAGCGCCCGCAGCAGCGCGTCACAATAGGCCGTCAGGTCCTGCTTTTTGTCGTAGGGAAGCAGAACCACGAAATGATCCCCGTTCACCCGCGCCGTAAGCGCGCCGGGGCGGGCCAGCTCGCCCAGGAGGAGAGCAAGGCGTTGCAGCAGCGCATCTCCGATATTGTAGCCCAGCACCTCGTTGACGACCTGGAAGTTCAGGATGTCAAGGGTCAGCACGGCGTAGTGCGGCGCGTCGGGGGCCTGCAACAGCGCGTCGCCGTCGATTTTGAATTTGGTGAAGTTCCGGATGCCGGTGAGCGTGTCCGTAAAGGCCAGGGCCCGGATTTCCCGCTGATAGCCGCGCTTGAGGCGGCGGTAGATGAAAAAGACCGCGAGCAATCCGGCGAAAAGCAGTCCGCAGAGCAACAGCGTCCTCAGGATGATGGCATTGGCCTCTTTCATTATCACCGCATTGGGGATGATCGAGACAAGGTACCAGCCTTCCATATCCGGCATAGGGACGTAGCAGAAGACGTTTTCGCCATCGGCGTCGTTGAACACGGCCACGCCGGTTTTGCCGTTCTTCAGGGAGTCGCGGAAGGCCTCAATGACCTCTGGGCGGTTGCCGTTTCCGTTGATAATGTCGAAGAGACTGGTAAAGGTTTTGTTGCTGGCCGGATGCAGCGACCGCATGATGATTTCGCCGCCGGGCAGGGTCACATAGGCGAAGCCCGTGTTGTTGTAGAATGAAAGCGCGTACGCCGCGTACAGGCTTTCCACGTTGTAGCCCTTGAACAGGTGGGCTTCGCGTCCGTCGGGGAACTTCACCGGCGTATAGATGGTGAGCGTGCGCCGCCCGGAGCCCCGGTTGCGGTATGGGGGAAGCATGCCGCCTTGTTTGTTCAGGCCCTGGACAAGCTTCCTTTCCTCGGGGGTGAGGGTGACGGCCAGCCCGGTATCCGTATAGCCCGTGCCGTCCTTGAAGATCAGGGCCGCGAGGCTGCCGGTGCCGGAGAGGTGGGTTTGCAGTTTGCCGATGATCCGCTGCTCGTCGGAGGACATGCCCTGTTCCAGATCCTGGGCCAGCATGCGCAGCAGCTCCAGATCCTTGACGGCGTTGCGCTGCAGGGCGTTGGCGGCCCGCGCGGTGCTTTCCATGACGTGTTTGACGGCGTTGTCCCACAGGGATTGCTGGACGAAGCTCATGAAGTTCAGCGACGCGGCGCAGAACAGCGTGAAAAGCAGCGCCAGGGCGACGGCGATAAAGATGTTCTGCTTTTTGGGGCTGATCACTCGGCACGCTCACGGTGGAGAGTCCGCATGGTTTCGGCCGTCGCCTCCCCGGCGTTGCCGCCGGACAGAAATACGTCCAGGCCAGCCTCCAGGCCGTTCTGGAGCGGCCATGCCAGGCGGATGTCTGATCTGAAGATGACATTTCCTTCGCGCAGACTGTCCGTCAGCGGCCTGACCGCCGCGTCAGCCGGGGGAGGAGCGTCGCGCAAAGGGCTGAGAAGGCCCTGCGCGTCGGCGTAGCGCCGGATGTTCTCGGGGCTGGTCAGATACTCCACCAATTGAACGGCCTGCGGACGATGCGGGCTTGACGCGCTGACGGCAAGCGGCGTGTCCAGACTCAGCACCGTCACGGGCGCGCTCTCTCCCAGCGGCAGGGGAAAGACCTTGAACCGGAACCCGAGCCGCGCTTGGGCGAGCCCCGGTGAAAGCCAGGTGCCGCCGATCATGAAGGGCCGCCCGCCGCTGCAAAACAGCCCGTTGAAACGGACAGAGCCGATTCCTCTGACGTCCTCCATGCAGATATAGCCCTTGTCCCGCAGCAGGGCCAGAAGGGCGAAGCCTTTGCCCACGGCCTGCTCCAGCCGATCCGGGGAGGCATTGAGCGCGGCGAGAAAGGCGGCGGCGTTTTCCCGTATGGGGCCGCCGGGCGGCGTCAGGCTCACGGCGGTCAGAACGGTTTTCAGAGCTTCCCTGTCGGCGCTGATGGGGGTAATGCCCTGGGCGCGGAAGGTTTCGCAGGCCGCCAGAAAGGCCTTGCCGTTCCGGGGCGTGCTCACGCCGTATCGGGCCAGGAGGTCCAGATTGGCGAACAGGCCGCGAGCGCCCAGGCTGGTTGTGGCGATATAGGGGCGGCCGCCCATTTGCATTTGCCCAAGCACTTCGGGGCGATAGGCCGTGAGCGCGGGCAGGCCGGACAGGTCCGCAAGCCGTCCCCGGCGTTGATAGGACCGCAGGCAGTCCGGCGGCAGCATGAAGACGTCGTCCGCCCTGTCGTCTTTTTTGAGGCGTTGATTGAGCAGCCGGGAATAGGCGTTGAGCGCTATGCCTTCATAGCTGACGAGCATGTCATTGTGCGCCGCGCTGTAGCCGTTCAGAATCTGTTCGATGCAGCTCTGATTTTCAGCGTCGTATTGAATTCCCAGAAAGGTGATCAGCGTTTTCCGCGGCAGGGCATCGTCATACTCCATATTTCTGTTGCCCACGTGAAACAGGAAGCCGGACAGGAAAAAAGTGTTCAGCGCGATAAGCAGCACAAGCGCGAGCCTGCGCGGGCCGGGCTTGTCATTGCCTGAAAGAAGGCCGCGTCCGCGCATTATTTTTTTCTCCGAAAGGCATTGCGGCCCGTATGCGTTGTGCCATGAATCATGATTTTTCAGAGTTACGAAAAAATAAGTAACGATTTTTCATAACTTTTACGATAAAGTGGACAAATTCCGATATGATGAAGATCAGCCTTGCTTTTACGATAAAATGGACAAATTCCGATATATGAGGATCAGCCTTTATTATCTCTAACGGGCGTCTGATGCAAGCACCCGTTCGGAACCAAGCCATGCGGCGGAGCATGTCGTTCCGTCCGTGGCGGCCGTTTTTCTCCGGCGGGCGTGCGCACGGCGGCGCGCGTCGGCATGATGCCGGTTCCGGCCGCCTTGCCATAACCCATCGGCTGGCTTATCAAAAAGAATAATTTTTATTTCGTACTGGTGGGAGGTGGGTATGGCGGAACGGACGCTTACGCCGCTGGACGGGTATTTTCCCATCCCGGCCGCGTATTTCGGCATGGTACTGGGCATCATCGGCATGGGTTCGGCTTGGCGTTTCGCCGCGCAGCACTGGGCGTTGCCCGCGGTTGTGGGCGAATGCCTGATGGCGCTGGGGGTGGCCGTCTGGCTGGTTCTGACCTGCGTGTTCATCTATAAATGGCTGTTCCGCCGGGCGGCGGCGCTGGCCGAGGTGCGCGACGCCATTCAATGCTGTTTCATCAGCCTGTTTCCCGGCACCACCATGCTGGTGGGCGTGGCCGTGGCTCCGTATGCCCGCCCGCTGGCCTTCTGGCTGATCGTGCTGGGCACGGTGGGCCAACTGGCCTTTGCCGCCTACCGCAGCGCCGGGTTGTGGCGGGGACAGCATACGCCCGAGGCGACCACGCCGGGCGTGTATCTGCCCACGGTGGCCAGCAACCTGATCAGCGCCATTGCCTTGGGCAGCCTGGGTTACGGCCATTGGGGCTTTCTCTTTCTGGGCGCGGGCATTTTTTCCTGGCTCAGCCTGGAACCGGTAATTCTCGCGCGTCTGCGCACCATGGGCGAACTGCCCAGGCCGGTGCGTCCGACCATCGGCATCCAGCTCGCGCCGCCCCTGGTGGCCTGTACGGCCTATCTGTCGGTCAACGGCGGAGTGGCGGACATTTTTGCCCAGGTGCTCTTCGGCTATGGCCTCCTGCAACTGATCTTTCTGGCCCGGCTGCTGGTCTGGACCTTTGAGCAGCCCTTTTCCCCCTCCTTCTGGAGCTTCTCCTTCGGCATTTCCGCCTTGTCCGCATCCGCGTTGCGTTTTCTGGCGCACGATCCGACCAGCCCCATTTCGCTGCTGAGCTGGCCGATCTTTATTTTTTCCAATCTGGTTATCGGGCTTTTGATCATCGGCACCCTGATCCGTATCGTCCAGGGCAGGTTTCTGCTGCCCCGGCCTCGTTCGGCCGGTTCCGCAGCCTGATTCCAGTGGGCGTCAGGATATGCTCCATGCAAAAAAGCCGCATGATTGATATGCCCCCATCAGAGTAGACAACGACAAAAAGGCCACATAGGCTCATCGTTGTAACCTGATGGGGGCAGACCAGATCGCGGCCTTTTTGCATAGAAGTTTGGCTAATGAGGGCGTGAGCCTTACCAGCCCCGTTCCTGCATGCGCTCTGCATCCGGAATGGAGGAAATCTCGATGCCCACCATGGGTTCGCCCAGGTCGCGGGAGATTTCGGCCAGTACGGCGTAATCCTTGTAGTTGGTCACGGCCTGCACGATGGCCTTGGCGCGCTTGGCCGGGTCGCCGGACTTGAAGATGCCCGAGCCCACGAACACGCCGTCGCAGCCCAGGTGCATCATCAGGGCCGCGTCGGCCGGGGTGGCGATGCCGCCGGCCGCGAAGTTGACCACGGGCAGGCGGCCTTCCTTGCGCACGATCAGGCAGATTTCCAGGGGCGCGCCGCATTCCTTGGCGAAGTTGGGCACCTCGGCGTCGGGCAGGGCGCAGAGCATGCGGATTTCGTCCATGACCTGGCGGCAGTGGCGCACGGCTTCCACCACGTTGCCGGTGCCGGGCTCGCCCTTGGTGCGGATCATGGCCGCGCCTTCGGCGATGCGGCGCAGGGCTTCGCCCAGGTTGCGGCAGCCGCAGACAAAGGGCACGGTAAAGTCGCGCTTGTCGATATGGTAACGGTCGTCGGCGGGAGTCAGCACTTCACTTTCGTCAATGTAGTCCACGCCCAGGGCTTCCAGAATGCGGGCTTCCACAAAGTGGCCGATGCGCGCCTTGGCCATGACCGGAATGCTGGCCACTTCCATGATCTTTTTGACGATAGTGGGGTCGGCCATGCGGGCCACGCCGCCGGCGGCGCGGATGTCGGCCGGCACGCGTTCCAGGGCCATGACGGCGCAGGCGCCCGCTTCCTCGGCGATTTTCGCCTGTTCCGGGGTGGTGACGTCCATGATGACGCCGCCCTTGAGCATTTCGGCAAGGCCGGTCTTGAGGCGGATGGTGCCCTGTTCCATAGCTGTACTCCTTCTATGTCGGGAAATCGCTGTCTTCTTTCTTTGTGCTGTCTTTTCGGAATATATGAAAGCCGTCCGGCATTTTTCATATCAAGCGGCTTTACTCTCCAGGTTCAGGCCGTAAAGCATGCGGAGCATAGGCCTGGACAAGACAACGGGCCAGAACGCGTGTGGGATCTACAAGAGGGATGCCCTCAAATTTTTTTCCTGCAAGTGCCAGAGGCAGCTCGGTGCAGCCCAGCAAAATCAGATCAACCTGACGCTCCGCCATACGGCGCGCCTGCGCCGTGACGTCATTCCATGCTTTTTCCGTGACGTGGCTGGAAAAAGCCTTCAGGCCATAGGCCGGATCGCTGATGGCGCGCTGGAGCTTCTCCCGTCCGGCTGCGTCGGGATAGAGTACATCCAGACCGGCTTGGCCGAGATATTGATCAAAAACACGGGATGCATGCGCCCCTTGTGTGCACAGCACTCCGACGCGTCGAACTTGTGGAAAGTTTCGGGCGATATACTCTGCCGTAGCCGTGATCATGTTGACAAAGCATCCCGTGAAGCCGGAATCTTTGAGGCGCTCCAGAGCCGCGTCAAGTATGGATGCGCTATGCGCCGTATTGCAGGGCATACCGATAACTGTGGCTCCGGCCCCGGCGAGCCGGACCATGATCCCGCCCATGGCGTGGCCGGGATTGTCGGGGCTGTCGTCCAGTAGAAACTCCACACGCGGCGGGATTTCCGCAGGGAAGGAATACAAGATGACCGGCAGGTGATCCTGATCCTTTGTTGCAGCGCAACAGTCAAAAATTTTGTGGACAAGGTCCAGCCCGGCATAGGGCCCGAGTCCGCCGAGAACGCCGATAGAAGATGGAGAAACGGACATAATTGTCTCCGGAAGCAGGCGGCGGAGCCATGCCCGCCGCCCCATGTGCCCTTGTCATTTACGAAAAGTATCCAGATAGGCGAACAGAGCGGGGGAACCGCCGGTGTGCAGGAAGAGCAGATTGGTGCCTTCCGGGAAATGTCCTTTTCGGACGAGATCTATGAGGCCCGCCATAGCCTTGCCCGAGTATACGGGATCAAGCAGGATGGCTTCAGTGCCGGCCAGCAGCTTGACGGCCTCGACCATGCTCCCGGTGGGCAGGGAGTAGCCGGGACCCACATAGTCGTCAAAGGCCACAACCTTGTCGGCGGGCAGGCTGACCGGCGCGCCGATATACTTCAGAGTTTCCTGGGCCAGCTTATGCACGGCGGCTTCCTGTACGTCTTTGGGACGGTTTACGCCGATGCCTGTCACCGGAATGCAGGCGTTGTTGGCATACATACCGGCGATAATGCCTGCATGCGTGCCCGCGCTGCCGCTGGGAACGATCATGTGGTCGATGGAGAGCTTCATCTCGAAGAGCTGGCGCAGGATTTCCTCCGCGCAGTTCACATAGCCCAGCGCGCCGATCTTGTTGGATGCGCCTCCGGGAATGACGTAGGGCTTTTTGCCTTGGGCCTTCAGGGTTTCGGCCACCTTGCCCATTTCGCAGATCATGTCGCTGCCGCCGGGCACAACAGTGATACTCTTAACGCCCAGAAGCTGGAAAAGGAAGTTGTTGCCCGAGGCTTCGGGCTTGTAACTACCCTTGACGCGTTCTTCAAGCACCAAGTGACAGTCGAGTCCTTCCTTCACTGCCCAAGCCAAGGTCAGACGGCAGTGGTTGGACTGCACGGCGCCGCAAGTGATGATGGCGTTCGCGCCTTGGGCTAGAGCGTCGGCCATGCAGAAATCGAGCTTGCGGGTTTTGTTGCCGCCGGCTGTGCCGGGAAGCATGTCGTCGCGTTTGATGTAAATGTTGACTTTGCCGTCCAGCGCCTTGGAAAAATTGGGCAGGGGCTCAATGGGAGTGGGGGTGGTCACATAGCCACGGCGGGGAAACTTGGCGAGATTCATGGCATCATCCTTTGGTGTAATGCGTTGTGAAAAAGCGGAGCCGGCGGTTAGCGCAGGCCCATTTCCTCTATGACGCCGACGAGAATGTCGGCGATGTCATCACAGTCTTTTGTGGAGAATGTCAGGGGCAGCCGCATGTCGCACATGGTGGCAAGAACCTTGCGAGTCCGGGGCAGATCGAGAGTGGCGAGATGGGGAAAATACTGCCAACTGTCATAAGAGCTGGTGAAACCCTCAGGCTCCTTGTTACCGAACCATTTGACGGATACGCCCCGTTCTCCGGTCCCGGCGATGAAAGCTTCGATTTCCTTGTAGCCGGCCTTGGGCAGATTCCACTGTATGGAGCTGCCCACATAGTATTCCCGCGGGTCGCGGGCGGGGCAAACCACACCGGGAATGGACTTCAGACGGGCTTCCATATGGTCGTACAGCCTGTTCCAGCGGCGACACTGTTCATCGAGAAGTTTGAGTTGGGGCAGAAGCAGGGCCGCGCGAAGATTATCCATGCGCGAGCTGAAGTTGGGCGTGATTTTCTTGATCTTCTCGAAGACATCGGGGCCGGGGCGGGAAGTGTGGGCGGAATACAGCATGTATGATCCCGAGTACATGATGGCCCGGGCGATGACGTCGTCATCGCTGGTGATCAGCAGGCCGCCTTCACCGGAGTTCATGTGCTTGTAGGTCTGGGTGCTGTAGCAGGCCGCATGGCCGAAGGTGCCGCTTTTTTTGCCGTTCCAGGAGCCGCCCATGGTATGAGCGCAGTCTTCCAGCATGATTAAGTTGTGTTTGCGCACCACCTCCATGACCTTGTCCATGTCGGCCATGTGCCCGCGCATGTGCGACAGCAGGAAGAAACGGGCCCCCGTGCGGGCGGCCTTGGCGTCAAGGTCGTCGATATCTATGGTGTAGTTATCGGTGATCTCCACCAGTTCAATGCTGCCTCCGGCGTTTTCGATGGCGCCGGGTACCGGAGCCAGGGTGTAGGCATTGCACAGTACGGTATCCCCCTTTTTCACGCCGAGACTTTTGAGAGCGATATACAGCGCGCTGCCGCATGAGGCGCAGGCAAGACAGTATCTCGAGCCCATATATGCGGCGAATGCCTCTTCCAGCTCCGCCGCATGGCCCTTTTCTCCGGGCATGATGTTATAGCGGTGCAGCCGGCCGGTCTTGAGCACGCCGAGAGCAAGATCAATCCCTTCCTGGGGAATGGGTTCCTGAAGGGTAAAGTCTTTGGTGAACGTCTTCATATGCCATACCTCTGTTTTTGAGGGAGTGGGGAGCAAGGACTTCCCACGACAACGTCAGAACTTGGGATGCTCGTAAACCTGGAAGTCCCATTTCCGGCCGGGATAGAACTTGCGCAGACGCCAGTCGCAGGCGCGCGCATGGCCTTCCATGCCTTCTACCCGCGACAGGCGGGAGGCGGCGCCGCCGATGACCTCGTTGGCCTGTTTGCTGATGTTCTGGTAGGTGCAGATCTTCAGGAATTTGTGCACATTCAGGCCGCCGCTGTAATAGCCGGCCTTTTTGGTGGGCAGGATGTGGTTGGTGCCGGAGCATTTGTCGCCATGCGGCACGGTGCTGCCCTCGCCTAAAAACAGCGAGCCGAAACTGCGCAACCGATCGCGCCACCAGTCCAGGTCTTTGGCGATGACCTGCACGTGTTCAGGAGCATAGGCGTCGCAGGTCCGGGCCAGTTCCTCGCGGTTCGCACTGCAGATGATTTCGCCGTAATCGTTCCAGGCTGTCAGAGGCACGTCGGGGTTGGGCATGTCCTCGCAAAGCCTGGGAATCAGTTCAAGAACCTTTTTCCCCAGTTCCTCACTGACGGTAAAGAGCCAGACCGGAGAATTGTAGCCGTGTTCGGCCTGAGAAACGAGGTCGATGGCCACGGTCATGGGGTCGGCGGTCTCATCAGCAATGACGGCGGACTCCGTGGGACCGGCAAATACATCGATGCCGCACAGGCCGGAACCGCTCAGCAGGGCCTTGGCTTCAGCCACATAGGCATTGCCGGGCCCCACAAGAATATTGGCGGGTTTGCCGGTGTACAGGCCGTAGGCCATCGTGGCAATGGCCTGGACGCCCCCCATTTCAAGAATGATGTCGGCTCCGGCGATGTGCATGGCGTAGCAGGTGGCCGGATCGATATGGTCGCCCCTGGGCGGTGTGGCCGCCACGATGAAGGGTACACCCGCGGCCTTGGCCGTGGCCACGCTCATGATGCCTGAGCAGGCATGGGCGAAGCGGCCGCCGGGCACATAGCAGCCGGCCACATCCATGGGAATAACGCGCTGGCCTAAAATGACGCCCGGCGTCACTTCGGTCTCAAACTCTTTCAGGCTGTCCCGTTGTGCTTTGGCAAAGCCGGCGACCTGCTTGTGGGCGAATTCCAGATCGCGTTTCACACTTTCTGGTACGGAAGCAATAAGCTTTTGGCGTTTTGCGTCGCTCAAGATGAATTCCTGGTCCCAGTTGTCGAACTTTCTGGCCAAAGCGCGCACGGCGTCTTCGCGCCCCGAACGGATTTCCTCCAGCATCTGCTCCACGACAGCGCGGGCCTCCTTGCTGGAACCTTCCACAGATTTGGCGGCTTGTTTCAGGTAGTGCATGACATATCTCCTCTGTAGTATTTTATAATATATTTTATAAAATAGTTTATGAAATATTTCCAGGCCCAATTAATCACTGACCTTGAAAAGCAATGGACGTGTATTGTTGCCCAGTAGCATGAACTGAAGATCCCGGATGGGGATGGCGTTCAGCTCGGCGGCACGCTTTTTGTAAAGTATGAAGCCCAGTACACACCAGACTGCCAGCAGCATCCAGGATTCCCGGCTGATAACCGCCGGCGAGCCTGGTATGGCGAGCAAAAGGAAACTGGCCATGGAGATGAGGGAGCCCAGAATCGTCACTGATTTGGCGAAGGGAAGGTTAACCTGTTCGGGATATTGGCTGACGAATCTGTACGCCGCGAAACAAGTAAAGAAGTAGCTCAGCGCGGCGCTCAAGGCGCAGGTATCGGTCAGCCAGACCAGAACCTGCCGACCGAACCACGGGGCCAGGAGGGAGAAACCCAGCACGAAGGAAATGGCATTGACTGGTGTTTGATGCTTGGGGGAAATTTTTTCAAACCAGGAAGGAATAAATTTGCCGCGTCCCATGCTGAACAGAATGCGTGTGGTTGCAATGAAATAGCCGTTCATTCCGCTGAAAATGCCCGCGAGCACAGGAACCGCCAGAATGAGTCCCCCGATTTTGCCGAAGGCCATGTTGGCCACAGCGCCGGTGAGCCACGGGTATTCTGCTGCCAGCAGTTCCGGATAGGGTCTGATGATGGATACCGCGAACAGAACAAGGGAATACAGCGCGCAACCGCAAAGGATGGATATGAGCATCAACCGTGTGGATTTGTCGTGATCAAAATTGAATTCCTCGGCGGTCTGCGGAATGGTGTCAAAGCCCTGATAGAGAAAGGGGGCAAGGGCCACCACTGTAATTATGCTGATAAAGCCGGAGTGCATTTCATTGAAGTAGGGCTCAAGGTTGTGGATGGAGGCCGTCTCGTTGATGCCGGATCCTGCAGCCAGCGCCACAACGCCGATGGACAGAGATACGGAAAGCGTGAGCTGCAGATTGTTGGCGCAGGAGTTTCCGCGATAATTCATGAAGGCGAAGAAAAGGATAACCAGCGAGATGAGGATCACTTCGCCGGTATAGATGTCCCACCCGGCGACGGAGTAGAGGTATCCGACTTCAAATGCGCCCGGCAGGAGAAAGCGCGTGAGTAGAAGAATCGCCGTTGCGTTGAGCGCGATGACGCAGCTGTAGCTCAGCGCCAGCCCCCAGCCGCAGATGACGGCCGCCACCCGTCCCAGGCTGACGAAGGCATAGGCGAAAGCCCCGCCGGCCACGGGATAGGCTTTGATCATAACGCCGTAGCACAGGGCGACGATACATAACGCGACGGCCCCGACGCCCAGGCCGATGAGGCTGGCGACGGGGCCGGAAAGAGGCAGAAAGCGCGTGCCGGGCAGTATGAAGCAACCCCAGCCGATGATCGCACCTACGGCCAGGGCCCATGCCTGCATGGGGACAACGGATTTTTCCAATTCATTGCGTTGCGGGCCGTCATGATGTTTCTGATGCATACAACCTCCAGAAAGCGCGAGTTGAAGATTACGAGGTAGTCAATTCCGGTCTCCTTTTTGTCTCCTCTTAAAATAAGGGGAGGGCGTTGAGGCAACCCTAGGTTAGTGTTTTGCGGGTGTCAATATTTTATGAAATATTTCATAAAATATTTCATAAAATAATATGGTCACATTGACCCCACCGCCCATGAAGTTTATATGGGCATCATGAAAAATAGGGCAGAACCCGAAGGCATTGCGACAAAATCTCTTGTTGCCTACAAGATGATCCGTGACATGATTCTGAGCGGCGCGGCTCTTCCGGGAACGCGGCTTATACTTGTGGAACTCGAGCGGAAGCTGGGAGTCGGGCGCGGGCCTATACGTGACGCGCTGCTTCTGCTGGGGCAGTCCGGTCTCGTGCAGATTGTCCCGTACAAGGGTGCTGTCGTTATGTTGCCGCCGTCCTATCGGGAAATGGAACTGATTTACACGCAACGCTGCCAGCTTGAGCTGGTTCTGGCTGCGGAGGCCATGGCACAGGCAACTCTTGAAGATGTGTCCGCCCTGGAGGAGATGGCGGACAAAATGACAGCTTCCGGCACGGAGGAGCAGTATTTCTTCCATATGGACAGAAATTTCCACCGCCGGCTTTATGAACTTTCACGTATGCCGCACCTGGTGTCTATCGTGGAACACCTCATGGATTTCGTACAGGCTTTCCTGACGTTACGCGCTTATTCCGCCGTGCACAGGGAGCTGTTCAACAAACAGCATGCCATGATCATTGATGCCTTACGCCGTAAAGATGAAACGGATCTGCTTTCCACACTCGAGAACAACATCATGGTCGGCCTGGACCTCGTGCGTGAGGAACTGGCCCGTTTTTCACACTAAATAAATGCCGGGTTGGGCTGAACGCTCTCTATATCTATAGAGGATCTTTGCCCTGGAGAAGTGTTCGGCGGACAACGGCCCGTGATTCGCCGCTTGATGAGCTGATCTGTTTTTTTAATAAAATTGTACGTGTTGCCCGCTGTTCTTGAGACTTGAGAAGCGCGCGCGCCGGGTGTACACAGCAAAGATTACGCGCACGATCCGGCGCGCCGCACTCCGGCGCGGGATTCCGGCCCTTCGGCGCGGCGCATCCCAAGTCAAGGATATATCCATGCACGATCACAGCGAGTATCTGAACCGCATCCTGTTGAGCCGCGTCTACGACGTGGCGGTGGAAACGCCCCTGGACGAGGCCGTGAGCCTGTCGCGGCGGCTGGGCAACAAAGTGCTGCTCAAACGCGAGGACTTGCAGCCGGTCTTTTCCTTCAAGCTGCGCGGCGCATACAACAAGATGGCCCGCCTTTCGCCCGAGGAACTGCGGCGCGGCGTCATCGCCGCCTCGGCGGGCAATCACGCCCAGGGCGTGGCCCTGTCCGCCCAGCGCCTGGGCTGCGAAGCCACCATCGTCATGCCCGTGACCACCCCGGCCATCAAGATTTCGGCCGTGCGGCGCCTGGGCGGGCAGGTAGTGCTTTCCGGCGAGTCCTTCAGCGACGCCTGGCGGCACACCCAGGATCTGATCGGCCAGAGCGGCGCGGTGTTCATTCCTCCCTTCGAGGACCCGGACGTGATCGCCGGGCAGGGCACCATCGGCATGGAAATTCTGCGCCAGCATCCGGGCGAGATCCACGCGGTCTTCGTGCCCATCGGCGGCGGCGGCATGGCCGCCGGAGTGGCCGCCTACATCAAGCACCTGCGCCCGGAAATCCGGGTCATCGGCGTGGAGCCCGTGGATTCCGACGCCATGCGCCGCTCGATCATGGCCGGGTATCCCGTGGAGCTCAGCGATGTGGGCCTGTTTGCCGACGGCGTGGCCGTGAAGCTGGTGGGCGAGGAGACCTTCGCTCTCTGCCGCGATCTGCTGGACGACATTATCACTGTGGATACCGACGCCATCTGCGGGGCCATCAAGGACATTTTTGAAGACACCCGCGTGGTGGCCGAGCCCGCCGGGGCCCTGTCCTTGGCCGGTCTGCGGGCCTATGCCGCCAACGGCGGGGTCAAGGACGCCACTTTGGTCGCCATCGTCAGCGGCGCGAACATGAATTTCGACCGCCTCGGCCATGTGGTGGACCGCTCTGAAATCGGCGCGGAACGCGAAGCTCTGCTGGCCGTGACCATTCCGGAACAGATGGGCAGCTTCCGGCGGCTCTGCACGGCCATCGGCAAGCGCAGCATCACCGAGCTGTGCACCCGTTTCGCGGACCCGGAAAGGGCGCGGGTGCTGGTGGGCATCAAGATTCAGGGCAAGGGCGACGTGGCCGAGGTGCTGGCCGATCTGCGCGAGCAGGGCTTTACGGTCATTGATCTCAGCGACAATGAGCTTGCCAAGCTGCACCTGCGGCATATGGTGGGCGGCAATGCCCCGCAGGTCGCCAATGAGCGCCTGCTGCGCTTCGCCTTCCCCGAGCGGCCCGGCGCTTTGCTGGACCTTATTGACGCCATGCGCGTGGAATTCAACATCACCCTGTTCCAGTACCGCTATCACGGGGCCGACTTCGGCCGGGTGCTGATGGGCTTTGACGTGCCCGATGAGCAGCGGGAGGCTTTTGAGGACTTTTTGGCGCGGGTGGAGCGCATGGGCTACCCGCATGTGGATGAGTCGGACAATCCGGCCTACAAGATGTTTTTGGGCTGGCACGACGCCTAAAGGGGGGCGTCGTTCCCGGCGATGATGTTGCCCTCCGGGCATTACGGTTTTCGCTTCGTTCTCGTTTGGGCCGCCTATCGCTGCTGTCTTCATCCGTAAGGCGGCCTTGCCGCCAACGGCTGAAGCCTCCCTCCGCGCCGCGCAATGCCATCCGCTGATGGTGGTTGAGAAGGAGATGTTCAGCCGTTGAACGTTGACACGCGGCGATTTCGGGGCGCAGCGAGCTACGCGAGCAAGACCCGTGGGACGCCGCGTCAATGCGCTACGGCGTACAGCAGAGGCAGGGGGTTGTAGGGGGCCTGGGGACAGCCGTCCCCGGCCCCCTGCCGCGCGCTTTAGCCGTAGGCGAGCTTGCGAGCCATACGGATAAAGACAGCAGCGATAGGCGGCCCAAACGCCGGGAGGCGTAAAACTTCCGTGCCCGGAGGGCAAAATAAAACAACAGACTGAGAACAGAATGCCCGTGTGTCCCAGGTCATCTTCTTGACCTGGATCAGAGAATATGATTGGTTGACGGTAGGTGCTTCACAACACCTTCTCACGACGGTTACCATCCCGACAGAATGGCTTTTTTTGCGCCCTCTTGGGGGCGGTGCAGGCTATCTCTTGCCGGGTGTTGCGGTTATGTCCAGGCCGAAAGGCTAAAGGCCGCAAGCCGCTCGTGGGCGGTTGTGAACACCCGGCATTGCCATTCACAGGCAAGGCCAACCGCAAAACCCACGAGGTGCCTTATGTCCCATCATTTCCCGAGCGCCGCTCCACAGCCCCAATCGTCAACGCCCCCCTCTCAAAGCCCTTCCGAACTGGCGGAACGGATCGAACAGTTCCGGAACGCCGCCCGTGCCTTGCTCGCCGTATATGAACCGGCGGGACAAGGCGGCTGCGCGCCTGCCGCGCGCCCGAGCCCGGACTCGCCCGGCGAAACCCGCTGCTATTATTTTTCACCGGGAGCGGTGCAGCATGAGCGCAAGCTGCTGGAACACTATCACGCGGAAGACTTTCGCGGCCTTCTGGCCCAAACCTATATGCTGCTGGCGGGCGTGGTCAAAATAATGAAAAGCACGCACCATGACGTGCGCGTGAAAGGAGACGCCATCGCCAGCCTGGGATGCCTTCTTGAGCAGACGTGCAGCCTGGTGCTGCGAATGCGGAACGTCTACGACAGGGTGGAAAGGGTACGCCCGTAATGTTTCAAACAGCCCACGGTCGTTTTCGGTCGCGGGCTGTCCCTATCTTCCCAGCAGGGCCTTGGCTTCGGGCGTCACGCCGCTGAGTCCGGCCACAACCTTGTCCGCGCCGATCCGCTCGGGGTCCTGGGAGATGATGATCAGAATCCGCTCCGGCGTGGTATTGACCATAGTGACGGCCTGTCCTTTGACGGTCTGGTTGCGGGGCACGCCGGTGAAGGTCCAGAACCGGCCTTCCTTGCGCGGCTCGGAGGCGTCGCCCTGCAATTCGGTCATCTTGCGGGCGAAGTCCTCGGCCGTGGCCTTGGGCGTGTTGGGCAGCAGATAGATGCTGATCTGGGCCAGAAAGCGCTCCTGCTCCTGGTCCTGTTTGCCCAGCACCAGCATGTATTCGTCCTGGCTGCCGCTGCTGAAGGCCGTGCGCTCCTGGCCGTCCCAGCCTTCCGGCAGGTCCGCGCTGAACTGGGCGAAAACGCGGTTTTCGGCCTGGGCCGCGCCCGCGCAGCAGAGCAGAAGGAAAAGTGTAAGAAGACAGCGCGCCATATGGTCCCTCCGTGGCAGCAATGGGGAAAAAACGGGGCAGGCCCTGGACTTCAGGATAAACGCTGAGAGGCCGGGGGGCAAGTCCGGCGGTTAGAGGCTGTCGTCACGAGCGCCTATTCGGCCCACTGGGCGATGGCCGCGAAAATGAGGCGGTCCACCTGGTTTTTGTGGGCGTCCAGGCGGCCTTCCTTGCGTTCCTTGGCCAGGGCCAGGTGCACGGCCAGCAGATTGTCCCTGGCTTCCTGCCGGACCTCGTTCTCCCTGCCGAGACTCAGGCGGCAGACCCAGTCCAGGCTGGGGCTGCGCCCGGCCAGCGCCGTAACGTCCTCAAACAGGATCACTTGCCAGAAGGTTTCCCAGTTGATGAACATTTGCCGCAGAAATGCCCGCTGGCGGTCCTGGTCCAGGGGGCTCCAGCGGGCCAGGCAATGGGCCGCGAGCGCCTTGCGCAACGGCGGGTCCTCCGGGTCGGCGTGTTTGAGCAGCCAGGCCCGCAGGGGGCCGGGGGCTTCCAGGCGCGCGGCATAGAGCATGGCCGTGGCGCTGACGCCGGGATCCGGATCCGCGAAAAGGGGCAACAGGGACCGGGCCAGTTTGCGGCCGCTTACCGGCGCGGACGGCGGCAGGGAGGCCCGGTGCAGGGTGCGCGCGCCGCGCCATTTGGCGTCGGCCGCCATTTTGAGCTCCGGCGTGCCGTCGCGGGCCAGGCCGCGCAGGAGGCTGAGCGTCGGGCTGTCCTCGGAGCGGTAGAGGGAATTTTCCAAGGTGAGCAGGCGGGCCAGATCGCGCGGGTCGTCCGGGAAGGCGCGCACAAACTCCCATGCAGCGTCCGGAACGGCGGCCTCGCCGTTCCAGCCCACAACGGCGGCCAGCTTGAGCAGGCGGATGTCCGGCCCATCGTCGGGCCGCAGGCTGTCCAGCGCGGCCCGACCTTTTTCGGGCCAGGCCATGTTTCTTGCCAGCAGCAGCGCGCCCACGCTGACAATCGGGTCAGGAGAGCGGGCCAGTTCCAGAAAATCCCGGCAGGGCCAGGCGTTGACGGCCGCATAGATGCTGTCCGCAGCCCGGATGTGCCGCACGGGGTCCACGGCGCGCAGGCGTTGGCGAGCGGCCTGGCGCAGGGCGCGGTTGTCGGCCTGGGCCAGGCCCAGCAGCCAGTCCAGGGGGGCGTCGCCGGTCAGGCGCAGAACGGCGGCAAAGGTCGCCGGGTCTGTGGGAAAGGCGGCGATAACGGCCCGCTGGGCCTCGCTGTCGTCCGGTCGGCTTCGGGCCGGGGCCAGAACGGCCAGCAGCCGGGCCGCCGCCGTCATTTCCGCCAGGGCCGCGTCGGCCCCCACATTGCGTTCTCCCACGGCTGCCGCGCCCCGTGCCGCCGGAAGGCCGATCAGGCAGCAGAACAGCCCCCAGAGAATTCCGCAGGCCAGGCAGAGAATCGGGGCGCGGCACAGGCCGCGCCTTCCTCGCTGTTCCGGAAAGCGGGACATTGCTATCCGTGGCCCGCCAGCCGCAGGATATGGGGCAGGCTTTCCTTGAGCGCCAGCAGAATGAGCCCCAGGCCGATGAGCCAGGCCCGGCGCAGCGGTCTGGGCATGGCCAGCAGCGCGCCCCAGCAGGCGATGGCCGCCGTGAGCGGAATCAGGGCGTAGATCTGGGGCATAAGCCGGTCCGGCACCGCGCCGCGCAGCAGGTAGCCCAGGGCCAGGCCCCAGCGGTCCAGGCAGAAGGGGATATAGCCGATTGTGGCCCAGAGGGCGCACCAGCGCGCGGCCCGCTCAAGTTCTTCCTCGCCGAAACCGGCGGCGGCCGCGTCCCGCCGCGCGCGCAGCAGAAAGAGCAGGGCCAGGGCCCCGGCCGGGGCAAAGGCTATGAAATAGTTGTGCAGGGCGTCGGCAAGGATAACGGATGCCGCCTGGCCGAGATCCATGCCCGACGGCAGGGCGGCAAAGGGCCAGTAACGGCTGATCCAGGTGGCGAAGAAACACAGGGTGGCCAGCCCGCAGAGCCACAGGCGGCCCTTGACGTCGCCCGCCGTGTAGCGGTCCTCTTCCGGCCTGCTGCGGACCGGGGGCAGGGGCGCGCGGGCGCAGGCGCGGCTGAGCAGCCCGGCCCAGAGCATGCCGGTCAGCCAGAGCAGCAGCGTGAGGCTGTAGGGCAGCATGACTGGAGTCCAGGGCGAGAGCGCGCCCGGCGTGTAGCCCGTGTCGCGCAGGGTGTACAGCAGGCTGAGCAGGCCGCCGAGCATGACCGGCAGGCCCAGCCAGGACAGGCCGAAACCCAGGCGGCCCAGCAGGCCCGCGCCGTAAGCGCAGAAGCGGGCCCGGCCGCGCCGTCCGATCAGCAACGTCAGCGCCGTAATCAGAGGCAGGGCCGCCGCGGCGTTCACGCCGATGAGCAGCAGGCCGCTGCACCATTGCCAGATGATGAGCCAGGATGGGAGAATGTGCATGGGCGTTTTGTACCCCGTGACGGGGCGGTCCGCAAGCACGGGCTTGCTCCCGGACGAGGCTTTATCTATACTCCTCTCCCCGTATTTGTATGGATGCGCCGCGACGCGCCGTGGGGATGACGCATGCCTTTGTACACTGTTTTTCTGCTGGCCGTGGCCCTGTCCATGGATGCTTTTGCCGTGGCCGTGGCCACGGGCTGCGCCGTGCGCGCGCCGCGCCTCAGTCATTACGCCCGGCTGGCCGCCTGTTTCGGCGTATTTCAGTTTCTGATGCCCGTGCTGGGCTGGGCCCTGGGCCTGTCCGTACGCGACTATATGGAGGCCTGGGACCACTGGATCGCATTCGGCCTGTTGGCCTGGGTGGGCGGCAATATGCTCCGTTCCGGCCTGGCGGCGCTGAAACAGCGGGAAACCTCCTGCCCCGCCACGGACCCTACCGCCGGGCGCAATCTGCTGATTCTGGGCGTTGCCACCAGCATCGACGCCCTGGCCGTGGGCCTGTCCTTCGCCCTGCTGCAAACGCCCATCTGGGGGCCCGCGGCGCTCATCGGCGTGGTATGTGCCCTGATCACGGCCTGCGGCGTCTATCTGGGCAAAACCCTGGCCCGGCTCTGCGCCCTGAACGGCTGGGCCGAACTGCTCGGCGGTTTGACCCTGCTGGCCGTGGCCTGCAATATTTTACGTGAACATCACGTCTTTGACTGAACGATCCTACGCTGACCTGCAACCATAAGGAGAACGCATATGGCTACCATCAGCGCCACGTATCTGGGAGATCTGCGTGTGGAATGCACGCATGATCAAAGCGGCACGAAAATCATCACCGACGCTCCGGTGGACAATCACGGCAAGGGCGAGGCCTTTTCGCCCACGGACCTCTGCGCCACGGCGCTGGGCACCTGCGCCATGACCATCATCGGCCTGTACTGCCAGAATCACGGCGTGGACGTGACCGGCGCGAAAATGGAAATCACCAAGACCATGGTTACGGAACCGCGCCGCATCGGCAGGGTGGAAGTGGTTTTCATCATGCCTGACCGGCCCTACAGCCAGAAGGAAAAAACCGTTATAGAACGCGCCGCGCAAACCTGCCCCGTGCATCTGAGCCTGCATCCGGACGTGGATCAGATCTTCAGTTTTATCTGGCGGCAGTAGGCGGGATTTTCTTTGATTTTCCCACGGCGACCCGGCCTCCGGATGAGGCCGGGTCGCGCGCCCGGAGTGAAAAGCGGGCCTTCCCCGTGGCGATTGTCGGATAAGAATGCCGTTAACCCGCCGCAGGCAATGTGGTTCATGCCCGTTTACGAGAAGGCTGGTGACTATGACGTCTTTGCGCGGCGCGCATTCCGGCACGGAGGAACTGCTCCGCCTTTTTCCCTGTCCTCTGGTAATTCTGGACATGGAACAGCGCGTGCTTTTCGCCGGTCCGGAACTGCCGCCGCCTTTCAGCGCGGACCGTTTTCCCGTGGGCGGCTTCTTCGGCGCGGCTCTGAACGGCCCGCAGCGGAAGAGTTTCCAGGCCGCCTGGGAAACGGCCCTGACAGGAAGGGCGGCTGAAACCCTGCTGGCGATGGGCGGCGGCGCGAAAGAGCGCTTCTTTTTTCTGCGCCTGGTCATGCGCCGCATGGCCGGAGAGCTCTGCTGCTGGCTGATGCTGCACGATGTCACTTCCTTCCGCGCCCATGCCTCCGAATCCCTCAGCGAGCGCCTCAGGCAGTGCCTGGATGCCGCTCCCATAGCCTACAGCCTCTGGGACGCCCACATGCGCGTCGTGGACTGCAATGAGGCGGCCGTCCGTTTATTCGGCCTGCCGGACAAACAAAATTTTCTGAAACGCTTTTTTGAGCTTTCGCCGGAGCGCCAGTGTGACGGAAGTCCTTCCGAGGCGACGATTTTGCAGAAACTGCGGCAGGCTTTCATGGAGGGACATGCCAAATTCCCGTGGACCCACTGCACCATCACGGGCGATCCCATGCCCGTGGAAGTCTCGCTGGAGCGGCTGGAAATCCGGGGCGAGTGCTATGTTGCCGGTTATGTCTATGAACTGCGCGAAATCCGGCGGCTGGAAGAGGCCCTGCGCAAACGCAACGAGGACCTGCGGCACAGCAACAGCCTGTTGCGGGTGGTCAACAAGGCCGCCGAGATGCTGCTGGTGGGCGAGGGCAACGGGGACATCGGCGGAACGGCCTACCGGATGCTGGCGGCTCTGGGCACGGCGGCCAGGGTGGACAGGGCCTATGTCTGGGCCAACCGGGTCGGCGAGGACGGGCGCCTCTACTGCGACAAGCTCCATGAATGGTCCGGCGGCGCGGGGCCCCGGCAGCAAGAGGAACTGCTCAAAAACGTCTCCTATGACGACGTGTTGCCCACCTGGCAGCGCGCTTTCAGCGAAGGCCGCGCCGTAACGGGCCTGGTGCGCCGGATGTCCCCGAAAGAGCGGGAAATCCTGGAACCGCAGGGCGTTCTTTCCCTGCTGGTGACGCCCATTTTGCTGGACGGCGGCGTCTGGGGCTTTATCGGCTTTGACGACTGCCATTGGGAACGGCAGTGGAACGGCGCGGAAGAGGAAGCCCTGCGCGCGTCGGGCATTCTGCTGGGCGCGAGCATCCGGCGGCGCGAGCTCAACCGGGCGTTGCGCCTGGCCAAGGATGAGGCGGAAGCGGGCACCAGAGCCAAAAGCGATTTCCTGGCCCGCATGAGCCATGAAATCCGCACGCCCATGAACGCCGTTCTGGGCATGTGCCATCTGCTGCTGAACACCGGTCTGTCGGAGCAGCAGCGCGACTATCTGGGCAAAACCCGGCAGGCGGCCCACAATCTGTTGGACGTCATCAACGATATTCTGGATTTTTCCAAAATTGAATCCGGCAAATTCGATGTTGAAACGGCGCCTTTTTCGCTTGCGGACATGCTGGACGGCATCCGGGACGTGGGCGGCGTGCGCGCTGCGGAAAAAGGCATTCGCCTGTCGGTCGCGGCGTCGCCGGATATGCCCGGAGAACTGGTGGGCGATGCGCTGCGGGTGAGCCAGGTGCTGATCAACCTGGTCAGCAATGCCGTGAAGTTCACGGAGCGGGGAGAAGTGGCGGTATCGGTATCTCCGCGACACCGCCGGGAAGACAGCCTGCTGGCGCTGTTTGAGGTGCGCGATACGGGCATCGGCATGAGCCGGGAGGAAGTGGCGCGTATTTTCCGACCCTTTACGCAGACCGATACCTCCATCACCAGGCGCTACGGCGGCACGGGCCTGGGCCTGGTGATCTGCAAGGAACTGGTGGAAATGATGGGCGGCAAGATCAGCGTGAGCAGCGAACCGGGCCGTGGCAGCATTTTTTGTTTTGAGCTGCCCTTTAAACTGCCTGACGCCGCTATTCCGGCTGCGGTCTGGCCGGACGGGGAGACCGCGCCCGCCGTCCAGCTGGCGGGCCGCCGCGTGTTGGTGGTAGAAGATAATGAAATCAATCAGGAAGTGGCCACGGCCATTCTGGCCGAGGCGGGCCTGGAGGTGGGCATTGCCGCCAACGGCGCGGACGCCGTGCGGGAGGCCGCCGCGAACCGCTATGACCTGATTCTCATGGACGTTCAGATGCCGCTGATGGACGGCCTGGAGGCCACCCGACGCATCCGCGCCCTGCCGGGCGTGCCTGCTGATCTGCCGATCATCGCCATGACGGCCCACGCCATGCGCGGGGACTGGGAAAAAAGTCTGGCCGCCGGTATGAACGACCATCTGACCAAGCCCATTGATCCACTCCGCCTGTTCACGGCACTGGAACGCTGGCTTAAGGCGTGAACCGTCTTCCGGAGCCGTCCGCCCCTCATCCCGACTTTCTGGCCTCCCGCAGCAGGGCTGCCAGATCGCCCGTCATTCGTACGAGGTATTCCTTTTCGCGGGTGTTGAGACCGGCCAGGGCGTCTTCGAGCGCGCGCGTCAGGGCATGGTCGTCCGCGCCCGACGCGCGGAAAAGATCCGCCACGGAGCAGCGCAGGGTGGCGGCCACATCCGGCAGCCGCTCCAGTTTGGGGGCGATGTCGCCACGCTCCATACGCGAAAGCGACTGCTGGCCCACGCCGATTTTTTCCGCCAGACATTCCTGAGTCAGTCCCAGCTTTTTGCGCCGTTCCTGAATGTTGGTTCCGACCAGTTTGGCTAATTTTCGAGTCGCCTGGGACACCTGAACCTCCTGCGTATCCTTTTTACGCATACTTTCAGTTGGAGGCGCGAAAAAAAATGCACTAAAACACGTATTGACTATATCTAAAAACTGTATTAGCCAAAAAGACGGCACAAAAGGCGTATTGTCGGCGTGGCGGCTTCTTCGCCCGTCCGGCTCCGACAGCAGCCTCCGTGCCGAGCCGGGAGGCCGTCAGGCCGCCCGCGCTTGGCGGTGAACAATCAACAACTGTTGTCATTGTGCTGAAAAAGAGCTTTCCCGCGCAGGATTTCCGCCTGCCTCCCGTACCGGGCTATGACAAGATTCCCCCCAGGCTTCCGCTGGAGAAGGTCTATTTTGCGGCCTCACGGGTTTTCAACGCCCTGCGCGCCTTTTGCGGCGACATGCTGCGGGAATTCAACACGGCGCGGCAGCCGCCTCTGGAGCGGGCCCGCGCCCTGCTTGACGAGACTGCCGCTGTTTTGAGCCTGAATTACAATGCCCTGCTCGGGGTCATGATGGGCGACCTTGACGGGGAATACAGGCCCGCCCACTGCGCGCGCACCTCCATTCTTGCTCTTCTGGCCGGGCTCCAGCTCGGTCTGTCGCCGGAACGGGCGCGGAATCTCGGCCTGTCCGCCATGTTCTGCGATGTGGGCATGGCCCTGCTCCCGGATATTCCCGGCTGCCCGCATCCTTTGACCCTCCCGGCGGAAGGCGGCGTCGACGCCTTGCGGCAGCACCCGGTGCTGGGTCTCGGCTGCATGGCCCACAACGTCCGGTGCCGGGAAATATTGCGGGGCATTGCGGAGCACCATGAACGTGTTGACGGCACGGGCTATCCCGTGGGCCTGCGCGGGGAGCGGATCAGCCTGGCGGGGAAAATCCTCGCCGTGGCGGACAGCTACGACGCCCTGATCTGTGTTCATCCGCACAGTGCGCCCTTGCCGCCGCATCTGGCTCTGGCGCGTCTGCGCGACCTGGGCGGCGCCGCTTTTGACCGGGACGTGCTGGAGCATGTTATCCGCTGCCTGGGCGCGTACCCTGTGGGCAGCGTGGTGGAAACGGCCGACGGCCGACGCGCCGTGGTGGTCGGAAACAGCCCGGATACCCCCCTGCAGCCCGTGGTCAGGCCGTTGCGTTCTTTCTCTGAGAACGCCGCCGGGCCGGGTGCCTTTTGCGCCCAAAAGGCTGGGCGTATTACAACTGTTTTTTCCTTGAGCGGCCAATGGGGCGGACCTGGGGAATTTAATGCTTGAAGTGCTCGTTTCCGGCGAGCAAAACCCGCCCACTCGCATTTCGCGGCAAGGAGTTGCAGGCAAACCCTTGCCGAGTAGTTCACGCATGAAATGCGTCAACTGCTCTAAGCGATTTTGCGCATCGGCCCGCCGCTGTAAGTCCTTTGCCGTCCCCGCCCGGTCGGCTGCGTTTCGCCGCCAAAACGCGCGCAATCCACGTACGCCGCTATACGCCGGAGCGAGCGCGCCTTTTGCCGTAATTTTGGCCCATTCCCTCTGATAGCCGGGCAGGGATGTGATCGACCGTTGTCCATATGCTCTTTCAATAGATATCTGTGCACGCAATTATTATGAATAAGTGAATGATATATTGATTTATTTATGCAAAAAATATGAATAAATATATACACATGTCTCTGTATATAAAGTAATAGTATGGTACGCATCTACATTTTTACATACATAGTTGTCAATTAAAAAAATAAGTCACCATGCTATAAAATATATATTCATTTTTTTATGCCTGCAATTGCTTCGAACAGGCGATGATTTTTGATGATTTTTGAATGATTTTACTGGAATAAAGTTTTTTAATTATAAATTGATATAACTATATATATGATTATTTATAGTTGTCCGTTTTACTTTATAATTATAATTCTACTGTACGTCTTGATATTGGGGCAGAATATATTTTATTTTTATGCAGTATTTATTCAACGCGAAAGATTTATAATTTCCCCGGGATGTGGCGCCCGATTAAACTGTGAAGGGCGACGTTTGCATTCTTTCTAGAAAAAAAATTCTTTTGCCCTAAACCTTTTCTAGAGAAAAAATTTTTCTACTTGTGGACTTTTTTATTCCGCTTGTGCTAAAGCTAAATCCAACACTTGCCGTATAAGTGTTCAGGCCGCCATAAAGACAGTGGCGGCAGCATGGCATGCCGTTGCCGGTGCGGGATTGACGGACCCCGCCTGTTCCGGCGGTAATGTGGGCCATCGTGGCTGACATGCCATCAGCGGGAAAACGCCGCAACGGGGTGGTTTTCCCTTATTTTGGAGTGAACCGTGAAACTGTTATCCTTCTCCCTTTCTGTTTTGGCACTGCTGCTTCCCGCGGCAGTCGCGGCGGCGGAAGCCGCCTACCCCCCTCCGCCTCCCCCCGGTCAACCCATTACCGTCGAAGATACGGTGTACGGCGTTTTACGCACGCATCGCAGCCTGCGCGGCATGCTGGAAAACCGCCAGGTGCTGGAGCATGAGGTGGACCGGGCCAAAGCCGGTTTCGGTCCGCGCGTGGACGTCACCGGCCGGGCCGGCGGCAGCATTTTGAGCGATTCCACCACCAGAGGCCAAAATCTGGACGAACAGATGTGGGGCCTGGCCGGTGTCAGCGCGAAGCTTGTGCAGCCCATCTGGGACGGCTTCGCAACCCGTTCGCGAGTGCGCAGCGCGCAATCCACTTTGGATTCGGTCAAGGAGCGGGTGTTTGATACCGCCACCTCCCTTTCCCTGGACGGCATCATTGCCCATATTGACCTGCTGCGCCGCCGCACTATCTATGCTCTGTCCGAGAAAAACGTGGCCCAGCACAAGGCCATTCTGGGGCAGGCCGAGGACCGCGCCAATCTGGGCGCGGATACGGCGGCCGACGTGAGTCAGGCGCAGTCGCGCCTTTCCCGCGCCTTGTCGAGCCTTTCCGAAGCCAAGGCCTCCCTGCTGGTGGCCGAGGAAACCTATACCCGGCTGACCGGCATGCAGGCCTACGGCAAGCTTATGCCGGTGACCATGCCGCCCGAGATCTTCAAGGGCCCTGAACCGGTTTTTGATCTGGCCGAGAAGAACAACCCCAAGCTGGCGGCCTACATGCAGGACATCCGGGCCGCCCGGGGCGAACGGGAACTGGCGGATTCCGCCTTTTATCCCACTTTCAACCTGGAGGCCGGGCCGGACTATACAGACCGGGGCGGCTCCAGTGACCGCTGGATTTACAGCTTCGACGTGCTGGGCACCGTGCGTTGGAACATTTTCAACAGCGGGGCCGACCTGGCCGAACGGAAGGCCGCTTCGGCGCGCATCCGCCAGTCGCGGCAGGTGATGTACAATTACATTGACGACCTCAAACTGGATATCGAGAGCACCTGGACCAACTATCAGGCCGCCCAGGAGCAGTACAAGCACTACTCCAAGGCCATCGAATACAATAAATATACCCGTACCGCCTATCTGGAGCAGTTCCAGATCGGCAAGCGCAGCCTGCTGGACGTGCTGGACACGGAAAGCGAGCTGTACAATTCATCCACTCAGGCGGAAACTGCGCGCGGCAATATCCTGGTGGGCGCATACAGACTGTGCGCGCTCACCGGCAATCTGCTGCCGCAGATGTCCATAAACACCGGGCCGCTGGGGCAAAAACCTCCGGAGGACCGCGAGGATCCGCGCGAGGCATTCGCGCCCGGTTGGTTTAAGTAAGAGGGGATTCAGCCCGGTGCGCCAGCGCCGGGCTGAATCCGATTTTGGCCTTCCCGCGTACGCATATGGCGGCGTACGCCAGGGAGGGAGCTTGTGCTGCCTTCCCCCTTGGGATAGGTTCCAAGCGGTTGATTTGCCTCCGGCGTTCAGGCCGTCGGAGTTTATTGACGGAATCAGCATTGCCCCGCGCGGACGGAGTTCGCTTCCGGGCAGGGGCAATGGGGCGGCAACAACACCGCTCCGCAAAAGCCCGCGGGCTTTTGCCCCACAGCAACGGAAAAATCATGGATAAGCCCAGTACGACACACATCGGGCGGATATCTTCCGCCGTTCCCGGCAATCTTGAAGAACAGGCCCCCTCTGGAGCGACCCGATCCGATCCGGCGGCGCGGTCCGTCTCCGGTCAGGCCGCTTCTCCCGATACGCATGATGCGCATGGCGCGCCGCGTGAGGACGGGCAGCCCGCCGCGCCGCATGCCGCCACGCTCACGGGGTCCGTCGCCTCAGCCCTGAGGGCGCGTTCCGCCGTGGCGGGCATGGCCGCCCCAGCTTCCGGGGAGGAAGCCAAAGTCCCTCCGGCCGCAAGCGACAAGGCTGCCGCTTCCCACTCCGGCGAGACCGGCGCGCCGTCCGCCCCTGATGCCGCTGCCCCTGATGCTCCCGACGCCCGCGACGCGGCGCAGGCCCCGGCCAAGGGCAAGGCCATGGGGCCGTTGCGCCCCTCGGATGTGGATTTCATGCCCGGCCTGCTGCGCAGCCTGTCCGTGCTTTTGCGCCTGCGGGGCAAGGCGGTTTCGCCGCAATTTCTGATGGCCGGGCTCACCGGCAGCAGGGTGACGCCGCAGGCCTGCCTGCGAGCGGCGCGCAAGGCGGGGCTTTCGGGCCGCATTGCCTTCCGCCCCGTGCTGGAAGATATCCCCACCCTGGTGCTGCCCTGCATTCTTCTGCTTACCAAAGACCGCTCCTGCGTGCTCACGGCTTTGCGGGGGGACACGGCGGAAGTGATCTTTCCCGAAATCAGCGACAGCGCGCAAAGCGTGCCCCTGGCCGCCCTCAAGGAGGAATATTCCGGGTATGCCCTCTTTGCCGCCGTGCAGGCCGCGCCCGACGAGCGCGCGGAAAAGCTGACCCTGTCCAAGGGCAAGCGCTGGTTCTGGGACGTGTTGCGCTACTACGCGCCCATTTACCGCCATGTGGCCCTGGCAAGCGTGGTCATCAACCTCATCGCCGTGGCCAGCCCGCTCTTTGTCATGAACGTCTACGACCGCGTGGTGCCCAACAACGCCACGGAGACGCTCTGGGTGCTGGCCGTGGGCATTCTGATCATCTACCTGTTCAACTTCCTGCTCTCCTCCCTGCGCACCCATTTTGTGGACGTGGCCGGGCGCAACGCGGACATTGTGCTCTCCAGCAGCCTGGTGGACAAAGTGCTTTCCATGCGCCTGGACGCCAAACCGGAATCCACCGGGGCCATGGTCAACAACTTGCGTGAATTCGAGCAGTTGCGCGAATTTTTCAGCTCGTCCAGCTTGCTGGCCTGCATTGACCTGCCGTTTCTGGTGATCTTTCTGCTGCTGATCGGCTTTATCGGCGGCCCGCTGGTCTTCCTGCCCATCGCGGCCATTCCTATCCTGATAGGCGTGGGCCTGCTTCTGCAACACCGCTCCCGCCGGTGCGCCGAAGCCAGCTACAAGCAGAACATGCAGAAAAACGCCCTGCTGGTGGAAATTGTGGGCGGCCTGGAAACCCTCAAGTCCTGCATGGCGGAAAGCCGCATGCAGCGGCTCTGGGAGTCGGTGGTGGGCCTTTCGGCCAAATCCACCAGCGAGGCCCGCAAATACAATAACCTGGCCATCACGGCCTCCATGCTCATCACCCAGATCGTGACCGTGGCCATGATCGTCTGGGGCGTGTACCGGATCACCGACGGCCTGATGACCATGGGCGCGCTCATCGGCTGCAACATTCTGGTGGGCCGGACCATGGCCCCGTTGCTCCAGATGGCTTCGCTGCTCACCCGCATGCAGAATTCGCACGTGACCCTCAAGGCTCTGGACATGCTCATGGAGCTGCCGTCGGAAAACCAGGCCGAGCGGACCTGCATGGATTTCGGCATGCTGCGGCCTTCCTTCACCATGGAGAACGTCTCCTTCGCCTATCCCCGTTCCGAGCGGCTGGCTCTGGACCGCGTGTCCCTGCACATCGAGCCGGGCGAACGGGTGGGCATCATCGGGCCCATGGGCTCGGGCAAGAGCACGCTGTCCAAGCTGCTGATCGGCCTGTACCAGCCCAAGGAAGGGGCCGTGAAATTCGGGGATGTGGACATCCGCCAGATTCCCAGCTCGGACCTGCGGGGCAGGGTGGGCGTGCTGCCGCAGGACGTGGTGCTTTTTTACGGCAGCGTGCGGGACAATATCGCCTTGGGCGATCCTTCCATCAACGACCACCTGATTCTGCGCGCCG
Organism: Desulfovibrio fairfieldensis; assembly: GCF_001553605.1. Taxonomy (NCBI): domain Bacteria; kingdom Pseudomonadati; phylum Thermodesulfobacteriota; class Desulfovibrionia; order Desulfovibrionales; family Desulfovibrionaceae; genus Desulfovibrio; species Desulfovibrio fairfieldensis. The sequence continues at coordinate 2,267,820 of NZ_CP014229.1, read as the reverse complement.
CGGCCCTGGCCGGGGTGACGGACTTTTTACGCAACAATCCCGCCGGCTTCGCGGCCCAGGTGGGCGAGCAGGGCAAGGCGCTTTCCGGCGGGCAGCGGCAGTCCGTGGCCCTGGCCCGTGCCCTGGTGCGCGATCCGGAAGTGCTGATTCTGGACGAGCCCACCAGCAATATGGACACGGATTCCGAACTGATGCTCCAGAAGCGCCTGCAAACCGTCATGGACGGGCGCACCGTGGTGCTGGTCACCCATCGCTTGTCCATGCTGCGCATTGTGGAACGCCTTATCGTTATGGAAAACGGCCAGATCAAGATGGACGGTCCGCGCGACATGGTGCTCCAGCGCCTGCGCGAGCGCTCCCGGCAAAGCATGAACGCCGCCGGCAACGGTGAACGGCCCGCGCGTACGCGACCGGTGGAGAACTGAGATGCAGCTGAGTTCCGGTAAAAAGAATGCTCCGGCGGCCGTGGAGGAAGAACGCCGTCCTCGGGCGGAAGCGGGCTCCGGCGGGGAAATGCCCGCCATGCCCGGCGCGGCCCACGCGGCTGACGCCGCTACGCCCTTTGCCGCCATGCTGGACGAACGCGCCGCGCGCGCCACGGATCTTGCCGCCTGGAAAGGGGAAAAATCCCCGGCTGCGGAGCCCGCCCCGACGGCATGGGCTCCGCAGCCGGGCGGTTCCGTGCCGGAACCACCGCTGGAAGTTCCTGAAGGCGGAATTCCGCAAAAATTGACGGATGTTATGCCGCTGATGCCCGGCGCGGCGGAGAAGAGTGCTTCATCCCCCCCGGCCCCGCAGGGCCCTGAGGCCGGAACCGGCCTTCCGCTCATGCCTGAACCCATGCTGCCGCCCGAGGATGAGCTTGCGGCCCTGGCTCTGGCCGGGGCCAAGGATACAACGGCAAAGGGCGGCGGCGCGCTGTCCTTTCTGCGCGCCCTGTTTGTGGGTAACGAGCATGAGCAAAGGCCGGACCATAGTCTGATCCAGTCCATCCGCGAGGCCATGCTTCACAAGGGCAAAAACGGCGAGACCGGCGGGGAGGGCGGAACTGATGCGCCCGCCGGGCCCGGAACGCCCGGGGCCGGTTCCGGTCCGAATGCGGACCCCAATGCCGGTTTGTTCGCGGCCATGGACGCGCCCCTGCACGGGCTTACCCCCGACGACATCCAGTTTGCCGGCGAAGTGGACGCCGCTCTGGCCCGGCGGCCGCGTTTCGGCGTGCGTGCCCTTTCGGTCACCGTGGCCGTGATGTTCGCCTGCCTGCTGGTCTGGGCGGCCTTTGCCAAGATCGACGAGGTGACCCATGCCGAGGGCCAGGTGGTGGGCTCGCAACGCACCCAGACCATCCAGAACCTGGAAGGCGGCATTCTGCGCGCCGTGCTGGTGCGCGAAGGGCAGATCGTGGACAAGGGCGACGTGCTGGCCCAGCTGGACAACGAACTGGCCGAATCCTCCTACCGCGACGCCGTGAACAAGGCCATGGAAAACAGCCTGGCTATTGCCCGCCTGGAAGCGGAACTCAAGAATCAGCGACCCGCCTTTCCCGAAAATCTTCAGGACTGGGCCGCCAAACTCATCGGCCACAAGGTGGACGAGAACACGTTGGCCCGCGCCCGGCAGATCATCCGCGACCAGGAAAACGCCTGGCAGTCGCGCCAGAACCAGCTCAATGCCGAAATCGAGGTGCTCAAGTCCCAGTATGAGCAGCGGCAGCACGATGTGGAAGAGCAAATCGCCCGCAAGACCCAGCTGGACCGCAGTCTGGCCCTGTCCATCGAGCAGCGCGACACGGCCTATGCCCTGGTGCAGCGCAACAACTTTTCGCGCATGGAATATCTGGGCCTGCAACAGAAAGTCGTGGAACTCCAGGGGCAGATCGACATGCTGGCGGCCAGCATTCCCAAGGCCCAGGCCGCTGCCGAGGAATCGAAGCAGCGCATCGCCTCGCGCAGGGCGGAGCAGAACGCGGCCATCACCGAGGAAATCAACAAGCGCCGCCTGGAGCTGAACTCCCTGCGCGAAACGCTGGCCGCGGGCAGCGACCGCGTGACCCGCACGGAACTGCGTACCCCGGTGCGCGGCACGGTGAAGCAGATTTACATCAATACCGTGGGCGGCGTGGTCAAGCCCGGCGAACCCATCATGGACATTGTGCCTCTGGACGACACCCTGCTGGTGGAAGCCAAGGTCAGTCCCAAGGACGTGGCCTTTCTGCGGCCCGGCCAGGAGGTGATGGTCAAGGTTTCGGCCTATGATTTTTCCATTTACGGCGGCCTGGAGGGCAAGCTGGAGTCTATCAGCGCCGACACCATCGAGGACAAGAAGGGCAACTATCATTACCTGGTCAAGGTGCGCACGCAAAAGACGGCCATCACCTACCACAATGAAGTGCTGCCCATTATTCCCGGCATGATCGTGACCGCGGACATTCTGATCGGAAAGAAGACGGTGCTCGACTATTTGCTCAAGCCCATTCTGAAAGCCAAGCAGAACGCCCTGCGAGAGCGTTGAGTCGTTACGTAAGGAAAACATCATGGCACAGGATTCCTCAACTCAAAGCTCGCGCCGCAAACGGCGCACCGCGCTGATCATGCTGGCGCTGCTGGCGCTGGTAGCGGTTGCCGCGGCCGTGGCCTCGCACTGGATTCTGCAGACTTCCCAAAAACGGCTGCTGCGGGACATGGAACAGGACATGAGCACCCAGGCGGGCAACAAGGTGGCTTTGCTCACGGTCTGGTCCGGCACGCTCAAGGGCCAGGTGGAAGCCTTTGCCGGCCTGGACCTGTTGCGCCTGTTCGCGGCCGAGGCGGACGCCTCCAAGATCCCGGCGGAAAAACTGCTGGAACTGGCCCAGCGGCCGGAGCATGACGTGCCCCCGCCGCCGGAAATTCTGCCTGAAACGCCCTCGGATATTTCTGTGGACCAGGCAGAAGCGGGCGGCTACGCGGGCGATCCCGATCCCCTGGACAGCCTGGCCCCGCGTCTGCCCATGATGCTCAGGCAGTTAAAGGAATTTATCGAGAAGAACAGCCTTTGGGGCGCGTATCTGCTGAACGCGAATCTTGAAGCATATCTGGCTCCATCCGATGCGCCGCGGTTCAGCGAGGACCAGCGCTCCTTTCTGGCAACCGTGCTGCAGACCCGGCGACCCGTCATGCTGCCCGTGCGCCGCCAGGAGGGCGAGCTGGTCATGGACATGGCCTTTCCGGTCTTCGCGCCCCTCTATGTGGACGCCTCCGGGGAACGGGTGGTTTCCATCCTGGTGGCCACCTACAATGTGCTGCCCGTGGCCAGGGCCATTACCCGCACCGGCGACGACGGCATATTCAGCTCCGGCATCCTTCAGACCCACCGGCAGGACGTGCAGCTCATCAATCCCGCCGCGCGCTCCGGCACGCTGAATCTGCCCGGCTGGCGGCTGGACGGCGGCCGCCTGCCGCTGAGCCTGCGTGACGCGCCCACGGCCAGGGGCGGGGAAGTGCGGGCTTACACCCTGGCGCTGCCCGTGCCGGGCATGCCCTGGCTGGTCATGCAGGGCGTGGACGCGGCTCAGGCCGAGGCCCAGTACGCTGCCTTCCGCAAAAACGTGCTGATCGCCGCCGGACTGGTGACGGCCCTGGCCGGAATCGTCCTGGTGGCCCTGTGGTGGTGGCTGGTAGGCCGCCAGGAACGCGCCGTGGCGGACCAGATGCGCCGCCTCTATCTGGTGGTCAACCAGCAGAAACAGATCATGGACGGGGTGAATTCCGCGCTGTCGGCGGGCATTGTGCTCAACGACCTGAGCGGCGTGATCTACTATGTCAACCAGAGTTACGCCCGGATGACGGGCTTGAGCGTGGAGCAACTGCGCGGCCTGCCTCACAGCCGGTTGCCGTCGGATCTGGCCCGCAGCCTGGTGACGCATACCCTGGCCGTGAACCAGACGGAAGGCATGGCCAGCTTCACAGAAGCTCTGCCCGTGGAAGGGCGGACGCGCCACTTCCTGACGGCCTGCTCTCCCTTCCGGGACGACAAGGGCCGGATGTCGGGCGTGGTTTCGGTGTACAGCGACATCACCGAACTGGTGCTGGCCCAGCAACGCGCCCAGCATATGATCACCCAGACCGTGGCGGTCTTTGTGCGGGCTATCGAAGCCGTGGACCCCTATCTCTGCGGCCAGTCAACCTTCACGGCCCAGCTTTCCGTGACCCTGGCCTACTGCCTGGGCCTCAACGACGCCGAAACCCTGGCGACCCTGCGCACGGCGGCCAGCTTGTCCCAGATCGGCATGATCCAGCTGCCCAGGGAACTGCTGACCAAGACCGGCGCGCTTTCCGCCGAGGAACGGGCCCGGTTGCAGCGGCATGTGGAATACGCCCGGCGCGCCCTTACCGGCATTGATTTCGGCCTGCCCGTGCTGGAGGCCATCAGCCAGATGTATGAACGCCTGGACGGCTCGGGCTATCCGGAGGGGCTCAAGGGCGACCAGATCTGCCTCAACGCCCGCATCCTGGCCGTGGCCAATACCTTCTGCGCCCTCGTGCGGCCGCGTTCTTACCGCATGGCCCACGGCATGGAGCGGGCCATGGCGATTCTCAACGAGACGCCCCGCAAATATGATCCGCAGGTGGTGCGTGCCCTGCAGGGCTTTTTGCAGACCGGCCAGGGCCGGGAATTTTTTCAGAAGCTGCGCGATGAAAAGGGCGGCGAAGAGGACGAGGCCCGGAGCAGCGGGAGAGAAGAGAGCGCTCAGCATGGGGCGGGCGGCATTCCGACATAAGGCGGCCATATGCGTATTCTATTTTTACACGGCTCCTTTCCCGGCCCGTTCCGGCTGCTGGCCCACAGCTTCGGCGCCGGGCAGGAAAACACGGTGCTCTTTCTGTCCGAAACCGGCCAGAAGGGGGGGCTGCCAGGCGTGCGCCGTTTGCGCCTGGCCCCGCCGCTCAGCCACGCCAGCGACGATCCAGCCGAGCGCGAGGCCGTGCTCCGTTTCCGGCGCGGGGCCAGGGCGGGCAATGCCATGCTGGGTCTGCGCAAAGACGGCTTTGCGCCCGATCTGGTCTGCGCTTCCTCTTCCGCGGGCGGCAGCCTTTACGTGCGGGATATTTTCCCCGAGGCCTTCTATCTGGTGCAGGCGGACTGGTTTTACAACCAGGGGGAGAGCCATTGCTTCTTCAACCGGGGACGGCCCCGCCCCCCGGCGGATTTCGCCCCGGCCAGGGTGCGCAACCTCTGGGAATACAATGCCCTGGGCGACGCGGATCTGGCGGTGATCTCCTCGGAATGGCAACGTGGCCAGTATCCCGAGTTTCTGGCGCAACGCCTCCGGGTACTGCACAGCGGCGTGGACACGGCCTTTTTTTCGCCCGCGCCCGTGGCGGGCTTTGCGGGCGGCGGCCTTGACCTTGCCGACGCGGACGAACTGATAAGTTTTTCCGGCCCGCTGCACGACACGGCACGTGGTTTCGCGCAGTTTGTGCGTTGTCTGCCGCGCCTGCTGGAATTGCGTCCCGCCTGCCATGTGCTGGTGGCCTGGCCCGCGCCGGAGAGCCACGGCGGCCGTTCCGGCGAGGAAGCCCGGCGGCGCGAGGCGGAAGCCCTGTGCCGGTGCCGCGAGGATCTGCCGCTTCCGCCCGAGGCCCGCGCCCGTGTGCATCTGCTGGGGCCGTGCCCGCTGAATGAGTACCGCCGGATGTTGCGGGCCTCCACGGTGCATGTCTATCTGACGGCCCCGTATGCGCTGTCCACCGGCATTCTGGAGGCCATGGCCTGCGGCGGCCTGGTGGTGGGATCGGACACCGCGCCCGTGCGCGAAGTGCTTCGCCACGGGGTCAACGGTTTTCTCTGCGATTTCTGGGATGCGCGGGCCATGGCCGAAACCGTGGCCGGAGTGGCGGCTCGCGCCCCCCGGTTGGCCTTTATCGGACAGGAGGCGCGCAGCGCCGTACGGCGGGACTATGATGCCGCCGCCCAGGTGGAACGTCTGAGAAGCGTGGTTCTGGAAAGCATGGCCGCGCGGAACGGAACCGCCTGACGATCTTCTTTGCCCGAAAGCGTCCGCCTTGAAACGGAGAACCGCCCGGCACGGATTCAGAAAAATCCGTGCCGGGCGGCAATTTTCAGCATCCTGAGGCAAACCAGCTCAGAGGGGACTTACACCGGCAGCCGGGCCCCTTTTTGCAGAAGCTGTTCAAAATCCCGCCTGGGCATGGGTTTGGCGTAAAAAAAGCCCTGGGCGTTGCGGCAGCCCAGCTGGATGAGGATATCCGCCTGCTCCCCGGTTTCCACGCCTTCGCAAATGACCGACATGCCCAGTTCCGTAGCCATGCGGATGACGTTGCTGAGCACGATCTGTTCCCGCGCGCCGAGAATGTTGCGCTGGACAAAGCTGCGGTCCAACTTGAGCACGTCGGCCATGATCTGCTGGATCTGGCCCAGTGAGGAATAGCCGGAACCAAAGTCGTCGATGGCAATCAGGAAGCCGCGTTCCTTCAACTGCATGATCTGGGCGCAGGCGGATTCCGGGTTGCTCATGATGGAACTTTCGGTGATTTCCACTTCCAGCAGCGCGTGGGGCACTTCATAACGGGCGGCGATGTCCGCCAGTTGCCGTGGAAAATCCGCCCGGTCGAAATGCAGGCTGGAAAAATTGCAGGACACCGGGTGAACAGGCAGGCCCTGCTTGTTCCACTGGCTCAGAGCCTTGCAGACCTGTTCGAAAACATAGATGTCGATCTGGACCACCGCGCCGTTGCGCTCGAACAGGGGCATGAAGCGGCCAGGCATGAGCAGGCCGCGCGCCGGGTGATTCCAGCGCACCAGCGCCTCGCTGCCGATGATTTCGCCGCTGGGCATGTCCACCTTGGGCTGGAACCATGCCGTCAGTTCGCCCTGTTCCAGGGCATTTTCCAGGTGCCCGCTCAATTCCTGCTGCAACAGGGCGTCCTGGCGCATTTTTTCGTCATAGAGCACCAGAGGGCCGCGCATGGTCAGTTTGGCGTTTCTGCGGGCGTAGTTGGCCAGATCCAGCATGAGATGGATATTGTGCTTTTCCGTCTTGTTCACCAGATAAGCGCCGAAGGCCGTGCCTATTTTGTAGGGAAGGCCCTGGGCATAGCGCCAGACGTCCAGGGACTGGGCCATGTCTTTGGTGCGCGCCAGCAGTTGTTCCCAGCCTTGGTAGCGCAACAACAGGATGAAGTGGTCGGCGGAAACGCGCGCGCAACGCTCGCCCTGGCCGACGCTGTCCCGCAGAATGGCCGCGTAGGCGCGGAGCAGTTCGTCGCCCACGGCAAAACCGAAGTTGTCGTTGACGATCTTGAACTGGCTGATGTCGCCGTAGAGCAGGGCGTATTCGTTTTTGGAACCGGCCAGCAGCTGGTTGCATTCCACATAGAACTTGTCGATATTGTCCAGGCCGGTCAGCCGGTCCCTGTAGAGCAGGGATTGGATCTGCACATTGTGCCTGGATTTCATGGCCAGGCTGTATGCCAGCAAGAGGATGATCAGGCCGAATACGGCCACAATGCCGCTGATGACCTCCGCCGGGTGCTCGGCCACAAAATCACGCAGGCGGATGCTGCGGGGCTTGATGGTATTTTTCAGCACCAGGTCGTCCATCTCTTCCATGGAGGTGTACTGGACGCACTTGTCCAGAATGGCGAACAAACGGGGATCGGCATGGCGGGAAACGCCGATGCGCAACTGGCTGGTGTATCTGCCCAGGGGCGTCGCGTTCAGTGCGGCGTAACGCGGTTCGGCCCGCAGGTAGTTGACGATATGGGCATTGGCGTAGGTGACGTCGGCCTTGCCTTCCAGCAGGGCATCGAAACATTCTTTCACGGAATCGTAATACAGAATTTTTTTGCCGGGATTCTCCTCGGCGATGCTCTTGGAAAGCCAGTAGCCCTGCTGCAGGGCAATGGTTTTGATCTCTCCTCCCTGCCTCGGGCGGACCAGAAGGGCCGGGCTGCTCAGGTATTCGCCGGTGGTATTGAGGTTGTAGTGTTTATTCCAGAGGTAGTCTCCGGCCATGACACAGACCACATCAATCTCGCCCTTGGCGGCCATTTCCAGCCCCTTCAACTGGGGCAGCGGTATAAAGTCAAAGAGCAGGCCGCTCTCGCTCTCGATATGCTTGAAAAGGTCCGCCACCACGCCGATAAAGCGGCCTGTCGCGGGATCCGTATATTCCAGAGGCGCCCAGCTGGGATCATACGAGGCTTTGATAATCTTTTTCTTGGCGATGAACGCCTCTTCCTGCTCGGTAAAAACGGGCTTCTGCTCCGTGCTGACCGAGAAATACTTGGCGTGCAGGCGCATGGCGTAATAGGGATCGCGCAGGTCGATGATGTTCATGGCCTTGTTGATGCGGGCCAGCAGATCCGGCCGGTCCTTGGCCACGGCAATATACATGGGCTCCGGCGAAAACTGGGCCACGCTGCGGAAAATGCTGTTGCGGCCCAGGTGGGTGATGGCCACGCCGTCCAGGGTTTTGTCCGCCAGCGCGTCAAGCAGGCCGGCGGTTTCCGCATAGGGAACAATGATCAGGTCCAGGCCGTTGTCCCGGCAGTACTGGCGGAATTTTTCGCCGTCCTTGCTGTTGGCGATGATGCCCACCTTCATGCCCCGGAAGGAGGGAAAGTCCTCATAGGAGTAACGCCCGTCGTCCGCCCGGACGTTGAGCGTGGTGTACAGGCTCAGCATGGGCAGCTCGGAAAAAAGCATCTTCTTGGCCCGTTCCGGCGTGTAGTACACGGCGGGCAAGATGTCGATTTCGCCTTTTTCGAGCATCTCCAGGGTATGTTCCCAACTCACGCCGTCCACCACCTGGTAGGTCAGGCCGCTGAATTTGGAAATCTCCTGCAGATATTCAAAATTGAAGCCGACATACTCGCCGCTGTGAGTGCGGCGCATATAGTCGCCGTCTTCGTAATAGCCGACGCGGGCCGTTTCCGTGCCTTCCATGGCGCGCAAGGAGAGAGGAGCCGACAGAAAACAGATGGTCAGAAGCACGCTCAGAATGCGCGAAAAGGGAGACGTCATACGCTGGCTCTCTTCACGATGTTCTCTCTCTCTCTCTCTCTCTCTCTCTCTCTCTCTCTCTCTCGGTGTTCACGCGTCCTCCAGGTCAGGAAAGCGCTTGCAGATGGCGGTAATCACGTCGTGGATTTCCATAAAGACATCCACCAGTTCCGGGTCGAAATGGCTTCCCGAGTCGTTGCGCAGAATGTCCAGAGCGTCTTTTACATCCCAGGCTTCCTTGTAGCAACGCCGGGAAATAAGCGCGTCATAGACGTCGGCAATGGCCGTGATCCGGGCTTCCAGGGGGATGTCCGTACCGGACAGCAGGGGATGCTTGTCCGAACCGGTATAGCCCGAACCGTTCCATTTCTGGTGGTGGTGCAGGGCGATGGTATGGGCCAGCATGTCCACATCCTGAGTGGCGTTTTCAAACAGCCTGGCGCCCATGACCGCATGCTTTTCCATGATTCGGCGTTCCTCGGGCGTGAGGCGGCCGGGTTTTTTCAGGATGGCGTCGGGTATGCCCACCTTGCCCACGTCATGGAGCATGGCCGCCAAGCGCAAACGGCCCTTGGCCGCGCGGATTTCCTCGGCGCTCAGGCCGTGTTTTTCCGCCCAGCGGTGGTAGATTTCAGCGGCCATGGCCCCCACCCGGCGCACATGGCTGGCCGTCTCGCGCGGGTCACGCAACGAGGCCGTCCTGAGCATGCGCAGAATCAGGTCATTAGCCAGGCGCGCCCGTTCCAGGGAATTGCCGGCCAGCATCACCAGGCGGCCCACATAGCGTACCGTGTTGGGCGGGAAGGCCTGGATCCGGCCGTTTTTTACGCTGTTGATCAGTTGCAGGACGCCGAGAATCCTGTTCTGCACGTCCGTAAAGGGCACGGTGAGCATGGAAACCGTGCGATATCCCGTGGCAAGGTCAAAGGCGTCGTTGAAGGTATAGGGCTCGCTCCGGGGAATGGCGCGCACGTCCGGGATGTTCAGGACGCGGCCCGTGCAGGCCACGAAACCGGCGATGGAAGCGGTGTCCAGGGGCAGGCTGGCGTTAAGGTAGGCGTATTTATTGGCTTCCGAGCCTGGAAACAGCGTGTCGTTGGCCGCGTAGGAAAAAACCAGGCTGTTGTTTTCCAACAGGTAGATGGTTCCCGCATCGGCGTTGCTCAAGGCGCGGGCCTGATTCAGGACGCTGTCCAGAACAACGTTGGTGTCGGAAAAGTGTGAAATGCGATGGAAGAAATCGCAGAGTTTGCAGTTAATGGACTCCAGGCTTTCTTCCCGCTCTTCCGTTTCGCCGCCGTCAGCCGTGATCAGCATGCCCTGGCAGCCCAACTGGAGGGAAATCGGCAGGCGGCAGTTTTCACGCAGGGCGTCAAAAACCTTATCCAGCTCCCTGTCGCAGTAGGAAGGGTCGTAATGGGTGTAGATCAGGTGTTTGACGCCGCGTCCGGCCAGGAGCGCGGGCCACTGCTCCATGGCGCTGTGCCCCCACCCTTGGTGCAGGGGGTAGTCTTTGAGAAAATAATGCCCGTCCACCAGGGCCACATCCGCTCCGGCCATGAAATCCAGCAGGCGTTTCGTGGCCTTGCTGTCGCCCTTGTCGCCGCATTCGTGGTCGCCGGTAAAAACGAAGCTCCAGCCGTCGGCCTCAATGCGGTAGGCCGCGCAGGAACCGGGGTGGGCTGTGGGACAGGTTTTCACCGTCATGTCGTCCACCTGGAACTGCTCGCCGGGCGTGAATTCCAGGATGGGCCGCCGGGGCAGTTCCCGCCAGGGCACGGGAAAATGTTTTTCGTCAAAGATTTCCAGCAGGTTTTGGGAGAAAGGAACGTCTCCGGCAAGAACGGGGCCGCGCAGGCTCAGGTGCCAGTTGGGATTGTAAAGCGGCTTGAAATGGGGCAGGCCCTGAAGGTGGTCCCAATGGGCGTGGCTGAAACAGATGGTGCAATCCGTGGGGATTTCATGATCCATGCTGTCGCCCAGGGCGTGGATGCCGGTACCGGCATCCAGAATCAGGCGGCCGCCTGATTCGCTCCTGACTTCAATGCAGGTCGTGTCGCCCCCGTAACGCGTCATTTGCGGCGAGGACACGGGGACGGAACCTCGCGTCCCCCACAGCCGGATTTTCATGTCAATCTCATTTGCTGTTAAACGTCCAGATACCATCCCAATTTTCGGGCGGGTCCGCGCAAAGCGCCGCGCAACGGCCGCTGTATAATTCGTAAAGTACGTTACTCTCAGTGGAGGATTCGCGCAAGCGCCCGAATAGTCTTCCGGCGGCGGTAAAATTCCCCTGTATATAGCATTGCAGCGCGTCTCGCGCGGTGGCGAATTCCGCTTCGCGGCGCCGGGCTTCCTCCTGCTCATGCACGGAAAAGATGGCTACCGGCCTGGATTTGCCCTTGACCCGGATGCTGTCCAGGGCGCGGAAGTAAAAGGCCGCGCCGCAGCGCTCCGCCATGGCGCCGCTGACCACGACGCTCACCCCGTATTTGGCGCACATGCCCTCCAGGCGCGAGGCCAGATTGACCGTGTCGCCGATGCAGGTGTAGTCCAGCAGATCCTCGGACCCCATATTGCCCACGTAGACCGGCCCGCAGTGCAGGCCCGCGCCGATGCGCAGGCGCACGCCGAATTCCTTTTCCAACACGGGATTGAGCCCGCGCAGCAGGGCCTGCATGCGCACGGCGGCGGCCACGGCGCGCCGGGGATGGTCCGGCACGTCCAGGGGGGCGTTCCAGAAGGCCATGATGGCGTCGCCGATAAACTTGTCCAGCGTGCCGCCGCTGTCCCGCACACAGGCGGTCATGGGCGTGAAATAGCGGTTGAGCAGGGCCACCACCTGTTGTGGCTCCAGCTTTTCCGAGAGGCTGGTGAAGCCGCGTATGTCGGTAAACAGCACACTGACGTCGCGTTCCTCACCGGCGAAGATGTCGCCTTCGCGCGCGGCGATGCGGGCCACGACCTCCGGCGCCACATAGCGGCTGAAAGCCTGGCGCAGTACGCGCTTCTGTCTTTCCTCCTGCCAGAAGCGCACGGGCAGGATGCAGAGCCCCTGAGCCAGGATGGTCAGCACCACATAGAGCGGGGAAATGAACTGGCCCTGGGCGAAAAGATGGCCGGAGCCCCAGATCGCGCCACCGGCCAGGAGCAGGCAGGCCGGGCCGTAAATAAAGGCGCGGGTGAAGCTGAATACCAAAGCCGCGGTCAGTCCGGCCAGCAGGATCGCCAGGGCCTGGATGCCGGGCGTGGCATCCGGCTGTACGATGTGGTCCTGGTTCAGGATGGCGTCCACCACCGCGGCGTGCACTTCCACGCCGGGATAGACCGCGTCGAAGGGCGTGGCGCGAATATCCTGAAGCCCGGCCGCGGACGTGCCCACAAACACGACCCGCCCCTCCAGCTGCTCCGGCGGCACGCGTTTTTCCAGAATGTCCACGGCGCTGTAATAGGGGTAGACGCCGCGCGGACCCTTGAAGGGCACGCGCATCAGGCCCCGTGTCGAAACCGGGATGCGGTAGGGCCCCAGCCGGATTTCCGTGAGACCCTCGGGGCCGGAGCGCAGAATCATGGTTTTGACGTCCAGGCCGCGCATCAGGGCACGCAGGGAGAGGTTGGCGTAAATATTGTCGCCCAGGCGGTAGAGCAGGGGCACTTCGCGCACCACGCCGTCCGTGCCGGGGGCCACGTTGATGGCCCCTGTCGGCGCGGCCCGGCTGAAAACAGGCAGGGGCAGCAGGGCCGACGTGGCGCGCAGCACGGTATCGCGCGGCGGCGGCGCGCCCGCGGGCGTCTGCTCGGCCAGCCCCGTGGGGCGGGGCAGGGATGAGGGCGGGGCTTTATACGGGTCGAACTGCATGAATACGCCGAGCACCGCGGGACTGCGGGCCAGCGTCGCGGCCAGCATGGCGTCGTTGTCCGCCAGGCCGGGGGGCAGCTTTTGCAGATCAAGTTCCACCCCGAAATCCTTGCGCAGCCGCTGGCGCAGCAGATTGGGCGAACTGCGGTCCGGCTCGGCCAGCAGAATATCCAGAGCCACGGAGGCCGCGCCGTTTCGGGTCAGATTGTCGATAAGCCGGGCCACCAGGTAGCGGGGCCAGGGCCACTGGCCGTATGCGGCCAGGCTTTTTTCATCGATGTCCACCACCACGGGCGCATCCGAGGGCGGCGGCGCCCGCCGGGAAGTCAGAAAAAGATCGTATATTTCATTGTCGAGCTGCCGAAGCAGGGGCGGCTGCAACAGGTACAGCAACAGCATCAGGCCGCTGACGGCCAAGCCGGGCAACAGGGCCAGGGCCGCGCGCCGCAAGGCCGGATGTCGGGATAGTGGTCTGGACATGCTCCTCCGGCCCTCCTGGTGGCTGGTGCCTCACTCTGCCTCAAGGACGGCGAAGGTTCAAGGACGCGGTTCGGATACTCCTGAAGCCAAACTTGGGACGGGCGCGTAAAACTGGGGATAAAGGGTATGGAGCATTCTTGCACGCTGCTTCGAGCCGTGCGGAGATACCTGTTCCGATACGGCGCATGCGAATGCGCAGAGAGAAGCAGGCTCTTTGATGTGACAGGCAACGTTCCCTATGTGCAGTGCGTTATTAAGCGGCGGAGTCCTTTCTGCCCGGTGGTTCTGCCGGGATGCGGGATAGTTGACAGTTTTTGATTTGTTATTCTATAATTATACAAGATGTGCTACTAGGCTGTGATTATGTACTAAAATTTTGAAGTACGGAGGCCGCCATGGAAAATGCCCTGGAATTCAAACCGGCAAGTACGCGTTATGATACGGGCAGAAAATTTAACGGCCGCATCATCTGGGGGCAGGATTTTCATTGTCCCCGCCTGCCCGCCTTTGCGGAAGGCGGTTTCGCCCATGGCATTGACGATGCGTATTTTTTCTGCGGCGCATCCGGAATCGGGCTGAGTTCGGTCAATGGAGAAAGTTTCATTTTCCCCTTTGCCGCGCCCGCTGATGGTGAAAATGTGGGCCTTATCGCAACTCCTACCCATGTTTTTGTAACTGTGGGAAGAGATCGCTCGCGATATTCCGCCTGCATCAGTGTCTTTTTCGTCACCAAAGGCGACTGATGTCGGAGTGAAAACGTGTCTTTTATCGGCGTGACGGCATGTATCCTCATCACACGGGCGGGGCCTGCGGCTCCGCCTTTTTCTACCGGTGCGGCGCTGAATAACGCCGTACTGTTCCAGAGAGCGGACACGCGAGGTCGTCTCTGGTTTTCAGTGCGCCGCCTCCGCGCCGTCAGCCTCAGAACGTCCAGGCCAGGCCCATATTGAAGGTATACTGCCGGTAAGTATAGAGCGGGGAGGAGGAGCGGGTGTCCACATACTGCACGCCGGCCTCCGCCTGGAGGCTGGAGGTCAGGTTGTACAGGGCGAACAGCCCGGTACGGCAGACCGTGTCCCGGCGGTATTCCTGTTCCAGCACGGTGGCCGGGCCGTCATAGTTTTCGCGGCGCATGCTGGCAAAGGGCAACAGTTGGAACTTGTCCGTAACTTTGAGGCGCAGGCGCAGACTGGCCTCCAGGCCGTGGTAGCTGTAATCGGGGGTGTCCACGGCCGAACCCAGGGCGCGCATCCCCAGGGTCATCTCATGGCCGGACGAACCCAGCAGCACACGCATGTATTCCCCCACCCACCAATAGGTGCCGTCGCGGCCGATATCCAGGGTATAGGCACGCTTTTCCACGGCGGCGCGGGTGATCAGCTGCAGGTTGGGCAGCGCCGCCCAGACGAAAGTGCCCTCCGGCCCCAGCACGCTCACGCGCTGGTCCAGGCTCTGGTCGGCCATTTCTCCCTTGACGCGCAGTTCGGCGAGGGTTCTGGAGGACATATGCCGCAGCCCCAGCGCGGCCCGGCCCCAGGAAAAGTCGTTGTTGACGGGCAACTTGGGATTGCCGTTCCAGCGCTTGAAAAAAGCGATGTCCGAAACGAACCACCAGGCGCTGTCCTCTCCCAGCCGCCAGCCCGCGTCCAGCATGCCGTTGAGGTAGGAGCCCCAGCTGTCCACGGCCTTGACCCCGTGCACGGTCAGATTGTCGAAAAGCCCGAGGCTCATCTTGTCCGAAGCCGGACCCTGATTGGCGTTGGAGTCGTACATGACGCCGCCGCTGAGCCGGCCGTGGGCCTGAAAGCGGGACTGAACGCTTTCCAGGCTGTCCAGCACGCGAGCGATACGCTCTTCCGTAAGGGTCGGGTCGTACTGGCGGGCCAGATCCAGTTCGCGGCGGGCCGCGCCCCTGTCGCCCAGGCGCAGATAGACATCGGCCAGGGAGCGGCGCAGCTTGGCGTCCGCCGGGTAGCGGTCGATGAGTCGTTCAAAGGCCAGCATGGCCTGGGAATAGCGCCGGGTGCGGGCGGCGGCCAGAGCCAGGCCGTAATTGGTCTCGTCATTGTCCGGCTCTTCGCGTAGCAGGCGCATGTAGAGCTGATAGGCCTCCTCGTAGCGGCCTTTGTTGACGAGCGTTTTGGCCTGGGCGCGGCTTTGGTCCAAAGCCAGATCAAGGGCGGGCAACGACGCCGCCGTTGCCCGCAGGGGAAAAAGCAGCAGAAATAAAATAATCCACAGCAGACACGGATGCAGATAACGGAGCATGTTTCGTGTGGGCTGGTTAATGTGCCTTATGACCACAGCCGGTGTCGCCGCCGATGGAAACGCCGTGTTGCTGGGTGTTGACTTCCCACTGGTCAACGGTCAGAGATTCCTTGTCCGGCGACAGGCTGCCAGCAATATTGCCGGTAACATTTCTATCTTCGGGAAGGTTGCCGGTTTCAGTCATATGCTCGAAACCCAAGGTAAAGTCAGAACCGGTGAGCTGACCGCTGCCGTCTGTGCCCTCATACCGCGTGCCGCTGTGTTCTACATACATAGTGCCCTTGTCCAGCACGCCGCTGCCCAGATTCACATCGAAGCTAAATCCGCCGTGAAGATCTTCCGCGCTTCTCGAACCCAGCCCCCCCACATAGCTGGCGCTAAGCCCGCCAGGATTGTCACCCGCGCCGGGCGTGAGGTCGCCGCCGGGCATGGGGTCAGGAGTGAGATCACCGCCGGGCGTGGGATCAGGCGAGGAGCCGTCGGGGGCAGAACTATCGGCAAGATTACCTACGCCGTGCAGGGTTTCTTCATTGCTTTTGGGAGCTGTGGCGGCGACCTGGTTGACTGTAGTGTCGCCTTTGCCGGCCACGCTGTGCCCTCCGGAGGGATCTTCCACGCCGGACGCGCCCATGGAAGCGGGAGTACCCGTTGTTGCCGGGTTTTTGGCAGGAGTCGATGATTGCGCCTGAGGTCGGGCCGCCGTTGACGTACCCCGAGCCGCAGAATTGCCCGTAGCGACGGTTTGCGGGGCTTGGCGGGTCTGGCGCGTCACTGTCTGGACAGCGTTCATTTCAGCGGGCGTGGCCGGGCGCAGCACATTGCCGGCGGCTCCCGCTTCGGTGGTCAGGCCGGCTTTGGGCATTTCCGTGTTCTGGCCTGTGGCGGTATTGAGCACACTGACGGTGTGGCCCGCGCCCAATTGGCTGAGGATGAATTTGCTCTGGGAGGGACTGCGCACGTCGGCGGTCAGAATAGTGCCGCGAATGCCCACCGTGGCGTGTGGCGTGGTGACTTTGAAACCTTCGCGGTTTTGCTCCACCACCTTGCCGGTGACCACCCGGGCCAGGCCCCGGCCCACGCCCATGGCGAAGCTGGCCTTGGCCGGTCCGCCGAAGCTGAAATCAGCAATATTGACCATGCTGTCCGGCGCTACGGCCACCGTGGTGTCGTCGGCGAAAAGCAGTTGCAGCTTGCCGGTGGCGTCGGTGCTGACCTGGTCCTCTTTATACAGCGGGTCTTTCAGTTTGAGGGGCGCGCGCACATTTCCGCGCTGCACAAAGGCCCCCGGCGTCACGGCGATGACACGCGCGGCTTCGGCGGGCTGGGAGGACGCGGCAAAGCCCGGAGCGGCAAGAAGCAGACTGAGACAACAGAATGCTGCCCAGAAAAAGAGGCGCTGGATAAACATACATGCCTCCGCGAAGGAGAAAAGTGTGGAGCACGTTCGTTTCAAAGGAAGAAACGGCAATAATCCGACATTATTAGAGCAAGTCACGGTTGAAATGAGTGAATTGCTCCGGTGGCCGTGTAAGCGGACCCCCAAACCCAAGTGCAAACCGCGTTTTAGCGTTGCTGTCGGTATCCATATGGCTCGAAGACCCGCCAACGGCTAACGCTTCCACGGCACACGGACGGCATGGAGTTTGAAATATAACATTTCAAACGTAAAATGCTGTAAAGAGGGAATACCCGTAAGACTCCGTCGGCGCCACATGAGAGTACGGAAAGCACGGCCGCCAAGCCGGAACATACAGACTTTTTAGGGCCTATACCCGGAACAGAGCCGTGTCAAGGCGGCGTCCCGGACGACGGGAAATCGGGCTCCGGCCCGATCCCCCGCCGGGCGGCATCAGCTCTGCTTCATTTCCTGGATCAGAAGCGTGAGGCCCTGCGCCTGGGCGGCCAGGTCAGAAACGGCCTTGGCCGCCTCGGCCATGGCATCGGCGGTCTGCCGGGACATGTCGTTGACCTGGACGATGGAATGGTTGATTTCCTCGCTGGCCGCCGACTGCTCTTCACTGGCCGTGGCAATGGCGTTGACCTGGTCCGCCGTGCCCTCCACCGTGGAGACAATGGCTTCCAGGGCCTGGCCCGAGGCATTGGCGTATTCCGTGGCCTCTTCGATCCGGACCACGGCGTCGTCCACCGAGGCCGTGCTCTTGGCCGTGCTTGCCTGAATGGCGCTGATGGCGTTGCCCACATCCTGGGTGGAACTCATGGTCTTTTCGGCCAGTTTGCGCACTTCGTCGGCCACCACGGCAAAGCCGCGTCCGGCCTCGCCCGCGCGGGCCGCCTCAATAGCGGCATTCAGGGCCAGCAGGTTCGTCTGGTCCGCAATGTCGGAAATCACATTCATGATCCGGCTGATGGCCTGGGCGTGTTCGTTGAGCTGGACCATGTCTCCTTTGAGCTCCACGGAAACCTGGTGCACCTTGTTGATGCTCTGAAGGGATTTTTTCACAATGCGCGCGCCGTCCTCGGCCTTGGCCTTGGTTTTGGCGGAAGCGCCGGAAGCAGCGCCGGCGTTTCTGGCGACTTCCTGCACGGTGGCGTTCATTTCGTTCATGGCCGTGGCCGCTTCTGAGAGGCGCTGGGCGGATTCCGCCGCGCCCCGGTCGGACTGCTCGATCTGGGCGGAAAGCTCGGTGGAGGCCGAGGAAACCACGTTGGCCACTTCTTCCAGCCTGTCGGCGGCAATCAGCATGGCCTCGGTCTTGGCCTGGGCCTGCTCGCCGGCGGCCTCCGCGCGACGCATGGCCTCCTCGGCTTTACGGGACTGCTCCCTGGCGTTTTCCGATTCCCGGCGAGCGGTTTCGATATGGCCCTCCAAGGCTTTGACCATGGCCACGATGGAGCCGTACACGCCGATTTTGGGGCTGCCGTCGTCAATATTGTAGTCGCCGTGCTCCACGCGCATGGCGATGGAATTTAACGCGCCAGGGTCCTTGCCGAGTTGGCGGATGACGTTGCGCACGATCAGCACGATCAGCACGATTGCGGCAAGGATGGCCGCGATGGTCAGGCCGATGCCGATATTCCGGGCCTGCGCGTAGACCTCGTCTCCCTGGCGGTTGACCATGTCGGCGTTGTCCGTGGCGTAGGTCACCAGGGCATTGATGGTGTCGCAAAGCTCGAGATATTCCTTGTGCGATTCCCTGATCAGAAAATTCACGGCCTGCTCGTTTTTCTGTTCCCGCGACATGGTGAGCATTTTGTCCGAGCTGGCGAAGTAGTCCCGGCTTTCCTTCTTGACGTTGTCCAGCTTTTCCCTGCCTTCCGGGGTATGGATCAAGCCTTGCAAGGTGTTGAGATACGCGGAGAGCTTTTCCCGCCATTGGATGATTTCCTTGTCAATGCGGGCGATGATCGCCGGGTCCGTGGCGTAGACGTGCCGCACTTCGGCAATGCGGTGTTCCGACATGTCGTTGTTATATTGACCAGCCACACTGATGGTGGGAATGTTGCGGTGGGCCAGGGTGGTGACGAAATCGTTGACCTTATCCAGCTCCATCAGCAAAAATCCTGCCAGAATGGTCATCAGGACCGTCAGTACGGCCATGCTCAAACAGATTTTTGTCGACAGCTTCATGGCTGTTCCTCACTAGAGTATATTTTATTGGGATATAGTGTCTTTTCAGCCGGGAAAACGTGCGATTCCCGCTGCGCCTCTTCTCCATCGGTCGGAAACGGTTTTTTTTATTTGCGGTGTTCACAAATGGCCGCATGTCCCGCCCGGATATCAGAGCATTTATCGCTTGAAACGCTCCAAAAACAAAAAACACGGACGCATGGTCCGTGTTGTGCATGAATTTTCATAAAGACAAACAACCAGCCTCAGCCCGCCCCGGCGCTCGCCGCGCAAGGCTGTTCGCGCCGTTTTTTTCTTCGGCGTCTCTTGCTGGATACCACAGCGCCTACCGCAAGACAACGGCATCCCCTTGCGGCCGGTCCGCGCGTGGATTCCATAAAAAAACCCGCTGAAGTGAAACCTCAACGGGAAAATGTATCTATCGCGGGGAGCTGAAACCGGCGGGTCGGAGCATATCTGGCGGGGACGCATAGGAGTCGAACCTACCGCAGACCGTAAAGCCTGCCACCGGTTTTGAAGACCGGGCGCCACACCGGTGACGACACGTCCCCCCGCCGTAGGTCTACGGACCATAAGCGAAAAGCGTCCGCTCCGCAAGGGCCGTTGCGGGGAAGGGATGAAAAGCCGTCCGGAACCGGGCCATTGCCAAGCCTACAGGTAATATTATATCCTATAAGATAGGCACTGCCGGAACGGCCCCGGTTTATCTGATTTGACACCGGGCGCATGCAGGTAGTATTTTCCCGCCCCAGGCCGGACATGGAACCGGCTTTGGCCGCGCCGCTCGGCGCGTTGAAATCGTAACGGAGGCAGCGTTGAATCAGTTCAGTCGCAACCTGATGCTGTGGGCGATTATCGTCCTGGCGATGGTCATGCTTTTTAATATGTTCCAGCAACCGCAGGCCGGTCTGCAGCGGGTGCCCTACACGGAGTTCCTCAACAAGGTGGACGACGGGCAGGTACTATCCGTGACCATCCAGGGGCACACGCTCACGGGCAAGACCTCGGACAACAAGAGCATCCAGACCTATGCCCCGCAGGATTCGGGCCTGGTCAACCGGCTTATTGAGAAAAAGGTGGAAATCAAGGCCGAGCCGCCGGAAGAGTCCCCCTGGTATATGACCCTTCTGGTTTCCTGGTTCCCCATGCTGTTGCTCATCGGCGTCTGGATTTTCTTCATGCGCCAGATGCAGAGCGGCGGCGGCAAAGCCATGAGTTTCGGCCGTTCCAAGGCGCGTATGCTCAATCAGGACAGCACGCGCGTTACCTTTGCCGACGTGGCGGGCGTGGATGAGGCCAAGGAGGAACTTTCGGAAGTGGTGGAGTTCCTCTCCAATCCCAAAAAGTTCACCCGCCTGGGCGGGCGCATTCCCAAGGGCGTTCTGCTGGTGGGCCCTCCCGGCACGGGTAAAACCCTGCTGGCGCGCGCCGTGGCCGGTGAGGCCGGGGTGCCGTTCTTTTCCATTTCCGGCTCGGACTTTGTGGAAATGTTCGTGGGCGTGGGCGCTTCGCGCGTGCGCGACCTCTTTGTGCAGGGCAAGAAAAATGCGCCCTGCCTGATTTTTATTGACGAAATCGACGCCGTGGGCCGCCAGCGCGGCGCCGGGCTGGGCGGGGGCCATGACGAGCGCGAGCAGACCCTGAACCAGTTGCTGGTGGAAATGGACGGTTTTGAAAGCAATGAGGGCGTCATCCTCATCGCGGCCACCAACCGTCCGGACGTGCTGGACCCGGCCCTGCTGCGGCCCGGCCGTTTCGACCGCCAGGTGGTGGTGCCCACGCCGGATCTGCGCGGCCGCCGTCGCATTCTTGAAGTGCACACCAAGCGCACGCCCCTGGATTCGGACGTGGACCTGGAAGTGCTGGCGCGCGGCACGCCGGGCTTTTCCGGCGCGGATCTGGAAAACCTGGTCAACGAGGCGGCCCTGCAGGCGGCCAAGCTGAACCAGGACAAGCTGGATATGCGCGATTTTGAATTTGCCAAGGACAAGGTGCTCATGGGCCGTGAGCGGCGCAGCCTGATCCTCTCGGACGAGGAGAAGCGGATCACCGCTTACCATGAAGGCGGCCACGCCCTGGCCGCCCGGTTGCTGCCCGGTTCCGACCCGGTGCACAAGGTCACCATTATCCCGCGCGGCCGCGCTTTGGGCGTGACCATGCAGCTGCCCGAGGAAGACCGCCACGGTTATTCCCGCAGCTATCTGAAAAACAACCTGGTGGTCCTGTTGGGCGGCCGCGTGGCCGAGGAACTGATCTTCGACGACATCACCACCGGCGCGTCCAACGACATTGAGCGCGTCACCCGTATGGCCCGCAAGATGGTCTGCGAGTGGGGCATGAGCGAAGCTGTGGGCACGCTGTCCATCGGCGAGACCGGCGAAGAGGTCTTTATCGGCCGCGAATGGGTGCAGAACAAAAACTTCAGCGAAGACACGGCCCGTCTGGTGGACGCCGAGGTCAAGCGCATCGTGGAAGAAGCCCACAGCCGTTGCCGCAAGCTCCTCCAGGATAATGAAGAAATCCTGCACCGCATTGCGCGCGCCCTGCTGGATCGGGAGACAATCACCGGCGACGAGCTGGATCTTCTGATGGACAACAAGGAACTGCCGCCCCTGGACGTCAACGGCAAGCCTCTGAAAAATTCCCCGCCCGACGCTCCGAAAAGCCGGGACAAGGGTGGCGATTTCGTCCTGGAACCGGATACCGAGGCAACGGAGGCTCCCGGCGACACGGCGGAAGCCGACAAAAAAGCTACGGCCTTGCCGTCGGATGGTCAGACGCGCCCGGAAGAAGACGCATCGACCGCCCAGACTAATCAGCCTGATCAGGCAGGGCAGGCGGGGCAGGAAGGTCCTGCCGACCATGCGGATCGGAACAAGCAGTAATGAGCGGGGCGCGTCCGGCACGGGCGCGCCCTGGCTGCTGAGCGGGGGCAGGGCGCTGACGGCGTCCGCCCCTTTCGGCGTCATGGGCATTGTCAACCTGACGCCGGACTCCTTTTATGACGGCGGCCTGCATGCCGCCCCCCATGCGGGCTTGGCGCACGCCCTGCGTCTGCATGCCCAGGGCGCGGACATTCTGGATCTGGGCGCGGAATCCTCCCGCCCCGGAGCGGCGGAGTTGAGCCCCGCTGAGGAACTGGCCCGCCTTTTGCCCGTGCTGGCCGGTCTGCGGCAACGCGCGCCCGGCGCGGTCGTTTCCGTGGATACCTATCACGCGGCTACCGCTGTTGCGGCTTTGGAGCAGGGGGCCGTGATCATCAACGACATTTCGGCCTGCGCCTTTGATCCGGAGCTGCTGGACGTGCTGGTCCAGTACAAGCCGGGCTATGTGCTGATGCACAGCCGGGGCCGTCCGGAAAATATGCAGCGCGACCCGCGCTATGACGACGTGCGTCGCGACGTGCTGGAATTTTTTGAACGTCAACTGGCCCGCCTGACCGCCGCCGGGCTGCCGGAAAACCGCATCGTGCTGGACCCCGGCATTGGTTTCGGCAAGACGCTGGAACATAATCTGGCCCTGCTGTCCCATCCGGAGGACTGGCTGGTTTTCGGCAGGCCGGTGCTCATGGGCCTGTCCATGAAATCCGTGTTCGGCGGCCTGCTGGGGCTGCCGCCGTCAGCGCGGGGCACGGCCACTCAGACTGCCACGGCCCTGCTCTGGAGCCGGGGCGTGTTCTGGCACCGGGTCCACGATGTGGCCGCCGCCCGCCAAAGCCTGACGGTGGCAGCCGCGTTTTCTCCCGAGAGCTGCCCGATTGAATAAAGGATTCCATGTGTTCAAAAGTAGCGGAATATCCAAACGGGCCGCCGTCACCTTCGTCACCCTGCTGATTCTGTGCGGTCTTGCCGTGTATTTTCTGGTGGAACGGAAATACCAGATTGAATACATCAAGATGGAGAGGGTCATCCTCAATCAGAGCAACAAGCTCACCGCTGTTCTCACAAAACTGTTTTATAAAACCCAGGCGCTTTCCGCTCTGGTGATCCAGCATAACGGCAAGGTGGAAAACTTCGAAAAAGTGGCCTCCACCCTGGTGGACGATCCGGCCATTCTCAATGTGCTGGTGGCGCCGGGCGGCGTGGTGAGCGACGTCTACCCCCGCAAGGGCAATGAAGCCGTGCTGGGCCTGAATTTTTTCGCCAGGGGCGCGGGCAATCAGGAGGCTGTGGAGGCCAGGGACGCGGGGCATCTGATTCTGGGCGGTCCCTTCCCCCTGGTGCAGGGGGGGCAGGCCCTGGTGGGACGCCTGCCTGTGTACATGGATGACGGCAAGGGCGGAAAGTTGTTCTGGGGGCTGGTCTCCGTCACCCTGAAATTCCCGCAGGCCCTGAACGGCGCTGAACTGGACAAACTGGCCGAGCTGGGCCTGGCCTATGAAATCTGGCGGATCAGCCCGGATACCAACAAAAAGCAGATTATCGCGCGTAGCGACTATGCGTACAACAAGGACGCGCCTTATCTGGAAATGCCGCTCGACATTCTCAACGCCCACTGGTTTTTCCGCCTTTCGCCCGTCAAACTCTGGTACCAGTATCCCGAATCCTGGCTGTACATCTCGCTTGGCGTGTTGGTCAGTTTCCTGCTGGCCACGCTTGCCCAGCATAACCATGATTTACGCCGCATCCGTGGGCAACTGGAAAACATGGCCTACCAGGATGCCCTGACCGGCCTGCTCAATCGGCGCGGCCTGTTTGAAAAACTGGCCGAACTTATCAAGGGGAACGGCGGTTTCTGCCTTTATTATCTGGATCTGAACGAATTTAAACTCTTCAATGATACCTACGGGCACAATGTGGGCGACCGCGTCTTGCAGGTTTTTGCGGAAGAGGTCCAGAACCACATGAGTTTCCGGCATATTTTCGCCCGCGTCGGCGGCGACGAATTCATCATCATTGCTCAGGGCTCGGAACGCGAGGAAAAGACCGAAAAATTCCTCGGTGACATCCGCGCGGCCCTGCGAAGCCGGGCTGTTGTGGACGGCGATGACATCCGCATTTCCTTCAGCGTGGGCCAGGCCGTCTATCCCCGCGACGGAAAAGACGTCGATGCGCTGATCGCCCATGCGGACGGGGGCATGTACAAAGAGAAACGCGCCCGGACCTGAACCGGCGCGTTTGCAAAAGGAAGCCATACGGTGTTCGAGCATTTTGTTTTCGACTGGCGCGACCTGCTGGATATTGCTCTGGTCAGCGCGCTGCTTTACCAGGTCATCCAGCTTCTGCGCGGCTCCCGCGCTCTGGCCGTGCTTACCGGCCTGGGCTTGCTGACTCTGCTGTATTTCATGTCCAGGACCATGGGCCTGTATACGCTCACCTGGCTTTTGCAGCACATCTTCAGCTCACTGTTTATCCTCATCGTGGTCATTTTTCAGGCCGACATCCGCCAGGCTCTGGGCGAAATGGGCGCGCACCGGCTGTTCCGTCGGCGCGAGCTCAAGCAGGGCGGCGTGGAGGAAGTGGTCATGGCCTGCGTGGAAATGGCCCGCCTGCGCGTGGGCGCGCTTATCGTCATTGAGCGCAGCATGCGCCTCGGGGACATGATCAAACGCGAAGGCGTACGGGTGGACGCCCAGCTCTCCCGTCAGCTGCTCATGAATATTTTTTATCCCAAAGCGCCGTTGCACGACGGCGCGGTGGTCATCAGCCGCGGACGGATCATGGCGGCGGCCTGCATTCTGCCGCTGGCCGTTGCCAAAGGCCAGAATTTCGGCACCCGCCACCGGGCGGCTCTGGGCATCACCCAGGAAAGCGACGCCGTGGCCGTTGTCGTGTCCGAAGAGCGCGGCGAGATTTCCGTGGCCATGAAAGGGGAGCTGGTGCGCTCCCTGGACGCGACGCGTTTAAGGCAGGTGCTCAATGAAATCCTCTGAGAACAACGGCAGTCTGCGCCGCGCGCCGCATCTGCTTTCGCTGCTGGTGGCCGTGCTGGCCGCCGTGGGCATGTGGTACGTGGTCAGCGTACGCGACCGCCTGGAAGCCCAGGTGGAAGTGAATATCGACTATTACGGCATTCCGCCCAATCTGGTGGTCACTGATGGCCTGATCAGCAAGATCACAGTGCGTCTGCGCGGACCGGAAACCTTGCTGCGTTCCATTCCCCAGCAGCGTCTGACTCAGGCCGTGGACCTTTCGGACATCAAGAAGGGCGTCACTGTGGTGCCCTTGGGCGGCGACAATCTGGGGCCTACCTTCCGGGCTTTTGAGCTGGTGGACATCCAGCCGCCGCGTATCGTCATCAAGGCCGATACACTCATGGAACGCAGCGTGCCGTTGCGCACCATTGTGGATTCACCCCTGCGCGGCGGGGCGCTGACCGTGGAAAACGTCAGCGTGTCGCCGGCCACCGTGGTGTTGCGCGGGCCCGAGGACGTGGTCTCGGATATTTCCAGCGTGCCGCTGACCATTATGCTTGATCCCAAGGCGGCGGGCACCACCGTGCACCAGACAATCACCCTGGACACGCCCAGTCTGGTCACCGCCAATCCGCCTTCGGTGCGCGTGCAGTACACCATCACCAGCGGCCGCACCGTGGTTTCGCGACGCTGCAAGGTTGAGCTGGCCGGGGAAAACCGCCGCCAGTACACGGTGGAACCCGAGGAAGTGACTGTACTGGTGGAGGTGCCCGAGGCCCTGGCCAAGAGCGCCCGCTATCTGGGGCAGCTGGAGGTCAGCGTCACGCCGCCCGCCCTGGAGCCGGAACAGAGCAAAAAGGTCGAGCTGCGCTTCCGCCTGCCCGAGGGCATGACGCTCTTGAATCCGGCCACTGAAGAAGTTACGGTTTCCCGCAAGAAAAAATAGCCTGCGGCTTCGCACGGAACATGTATATGTCGGCAATGCGCCGATGCTCCGGGAGCACAAAAGGAGTTTTCATGGCTGAACGTCTTTTCGGCACGGACGGCTTGCGCGGCACGGTGAACAACGCGCCCATGACCGTGGATGTGGCCCTGCGCCTGGGGCTGGCCGCCGGGGTGCGCTTCCGGCGCGGCCCGCACCAACACAAGGTGGTCATCGGCAAGGACACGCGGCTTTCCGGCTATATGTTCGAATCCGCGCTCACGGCCGGGCTGTGCGCTGCGGGCATGCACGTGATCATGACCGGGCCGCTGCCCACGCCCGCCATCTCCTTTCTGACGCGCAGCATGCGGGCTGATCTGGGCGTGGTGATTTCGGCCTCGCACAATCCTTTTTCCGACAACGGCATCAAGTTTTTCGACGCCGACGGCTATAAGCTGCCGGACCAGACCGAAAACGAAATCGCGGAAATGGTCCTTAATCCGGATATGTCCTGGCCTTATCCGGACCCGCGCCAGGTGGGCCGGGCCACCAAGATCGAGGATGCCGGGGGCCGCTACATCGTCTACACCAAGAGCTGCTTCCCAACCCAGTTGACCCTCTCCGGCCTGCGCATCGTGGTGGATTGCGCCAACGGCGCCAGCTACAAAGTGGCTCCGCTGGCTCTGGAGGAACTGGGGGCCGAGGTCTTCCGCCTGAGTACCGCGCCCGACGGCACGAATATTAATGACCACTGCGGCTCGCTCTACCCCGAAGTGGTGGCGGCCAAGGTACGCGAGGTGCGCGCCGACGTGGGGCTGGCCCTGGACGGCGATGCCGACCGCCTGATCGTGGTGGATGAGCACGGCAACGTCCTGGACGGCGACCAGCTCATGGCCCTCTGCGCCCAGTCCATGATGGCGCGCGGCGAACTGCCGGGCAACATGCTGGTGGCCACGGTCATGAGCAACCTGGCCTTGGAGATCTTCATGCGCGAGCACGGCGGCACGCTGCTGCGCACCAAGGTGGGCGACCGCTACGTGGTGGAGGCCATGCGCCGCGAGGGAGCCATGCTCGGCGGCGAGCAGTCCGGGCATCTGATTTTCCGGGGCTACAGCACCACGGGCGACGGGCTGCTGGCTGCCCTCCAGATCCTGCGGATCATGCGCGAAAAGGAAAAGCCGCTCTCCGAACTGGCGGGCCTGCTCACGCCCTTCCCCCAGAAGCTCGTCAACGTGCGGGTGGAAAAGCGCCTGCCCTTTGAAGAGCGGCCGGCCATCGGCGAAGCCGTGGCCAAGGTGGAAAAGGAACTGGCCGGGCGGGGCCGGGTGCTGCTGCGCTACTCGGGCACCGAGGCCCTCTGCCGGATCATGGTGGAAGGCGAGGATGAGGACAAGGTCAGGGCCTTTGCCGCGGATCTGGCGGATGTGGTTGCCCGTGAACTGCGTTGAGGGGGGACCGCCGACAAGTTTTTGGAGCAGTTCACATTTGAGATGAGTGAATTGCTCTGTAAGGATTTGTCTGCAACTCCTTGCAACGAAATACGAGTGGCCGGTCTTTGCTCGCCGTAAACGAGCATCTCAAGTGTAAATGTTCTAAAAAGCGGTCACGGTCCGGGGCGGCATGGAGCGGCCGTCTTGGGCCGTGACTATTTTTTATCTTCTCACTTACGCCGCAACTCGCCGGAGAGCCCCCGCTTTTTTCGGAATGTTGAGGCGTTTCCTCTGAAATTCCCAGGCTGCAGGCGTCGTTTATTCGGGCAGGAATGTTTTTATTCCGGCCAGTGCAGACGGCCATATCGCGGCCGCAACAGTTCTCGGGCCTTGTCGGGAGACGACATACAGCTTTCAAGAGACGTTCCGCGCCCGCGCGGCCGGGAAAATGCGTTTTTCTCTTGCGCTTGTCGGGCTTTTGGCGGAGTATGAACTTGAGGCATATCCGGCGCGCCGTGGAATAATCGGGATTTTTTATAGCGGAGCGCCGCCCGGCCGGAGTTCAACGTCAGGGGGCCGTCAAGGGGCGTCGGCTTTTGGCCGTGACCCCGCCCACCTGAGGCTCCGACGCTGTTTTGCACTTATACATGAGCGGAGGCGCGCATGAAGGATATTCGCAAGGTGATCATTCCGGTGGCCGGTTGGGGTACGCGTTCCTTGCCCGCGACCAAGAACATTCCCAAGGAAATGCTGCCCATCTACAACAAGCCCGTCATCCAGTATGTGGTGGAAGAGGCTCAGCGCGCGAAAATCCAGGACGTGATCTTTGTGACCAACCGCGACAAGAGCGTCATTGAAGATCACTTCGACTACAACCTTCAGTTGGAGGGGGTGCTCGAACGCGCGGGCAAGCTGGATAAGCTCAGGGAAGTGCGGCAGGTGGCCGAAATGGTCAACATCATGTCCGTGCGCCAGAAAAAGCAGCTCGGCCTTGGGCATGCGGTGCTCTGCGCCCGCGAACTGGTGCGCGACGATCCCTTTGCGATCATGGTGGGCGACGACTTGATGTTCGGCGGCGTGCCGGGCATCGGACAGCTCATTGAAGTTGCCATGGCCGAAAAAATGCCGGTCATCGGCGTCATGGAAGTGCCTTGGGAAAAGGTCAGCCGTTACGGCATTATTGACGGCGAGGAAGTGGCCCCCGGCGTTTTCCGGGTGCGCAACATGGTGGAAAAACCCAAGCGCGAGGCCGCGCCTTCGCGGATGGCGATTGTGGGCCGCTATGTGCTCACGCCGGAGATTTTCGACTATCTGGAAAAGGCGCAGCCGGGCCACGGCGGCGAAATCCAGCTCACCGACGCCCTGCAGGCCATGGCCCAGGATCGCGGCATGATGGCCGTGCGCATGTCGGGCATGCGTTTTGACGCCGGTGACTGGGCCGAATTTCTGACGGCCAATATTTACTTCGCCCTGCAGGACGAGGAACTGCGTTACGAATTGCTGGGATTGCTCAAGAATTTCGTCCAGTTCCAGTAGAAACAGCCCCTGGGGCTTGCCCCCAAAAGCGTTTTTTCTCCCTGGCTGCGCCAGGAGCCCATTGCGGCCCAGGTCTGTACCGGAAACGTACTGTCCTTGGCTTGCAATGGGCTCCTTTCTTGCCGGAGAACAAAAATATTCATGGCTCAGTGCTTCCCAAAATTCATTTTTTGAGAGACAAGCCCTTGGGGTTTGAACGTCTGTTCTTGTTCCGAATCTTCAGAACGCCATATCGGGCGCCATATCGGGAAATGGTGAGGTCACGGTTTTTTCATGTACGCCAGCGTCGCCCTGTTAAGCCCTCCCTATGCCTGCCTGACCTATGCGCTGCCGCCGGAATTCCCGGCGGCATTCTGGCAAACCGGTCTGCGTCTGGCCGTGCCCCTGGGCAGGGGAGAGCAGGGGGCTCTGCGGGCGGCGGTCTTGTTGCGCGTGAGCCCCACAACGGATCTGCCGGAAAATGTGGCTTGCAAGACGGTCTGCTGGCCTCTGGAAAATGAAGCCCTGCTGCCGCCGGACCTGCTGGCTTTGGCGCTGGACCTGGCCCGCCGCCAGGGCGTGGAGCCGGGGCATATCCTGGGCCATGTGCTGCCGCAGGGACTGCGCAGCACGCGCGTCCGCCTGCACCGCCTGGAAGCGGGCCGCGCCTCGGCGCTGAGCCTGCGGCAGATCCGCGAGATTCAGCCGGAAGAACGCCGTGAACTGGCCCAAGCGCTCTGTGTGGGCGCGGCCCGTATGCTGGCTCCCGGCGCGGACGCGGCCAGCGAAGAATTTTGCCTCTTGCGCGCGGACCCGCCCTGGCCGGTGCGCCCCTCGGCGGCGCGGCAGATTGAAGTTCTGGAATATCTGCATGAACACGGGGCCGTGAGCCGCCGCCGTTTGCTGCAAAACCTGGGACAGGCTGTGGCTCCGGCTCTGCAAAGCCTGCTCAAGGCCGGACATCTGGCGCTGACGCGCGAGGACAGTGGGGAAGAAGATGAGCAGGCCCTGCTGCCGCCCCCGCCGACGCCTTTCTGCCTCAATGCGGACCAGGAAGCGGCCCTGGCCGGTCTGCGCGCGGCTCTGGGCGAGGAGGAGCCAGCCTCCCGCCTGCTCTACGGCGTTACGGGCAGCGGCAAGACCGCCGTGTACCTGGAACTGGCAAAAATGTGCCTGGCTCAGGGGAAAAGCCTCTTGCTGCTGGCTCCGGAAGTGGCGCTGGCCCATAAGTTGCGCCGTGACGCGGCCTGTTCCCTGCCGGACGCGCCGCTCTTTTTTTACCACGGTTATCAGTCTCCGGCCCGGCGTGAGGCCACCTTCCGCGCTCTGGCCGCCCGGCGTGAACCCTGTCTGGTGGTGGGCACGCGCTCGGCTCTTTTTCTGCCCGTGCCCCGGCTGGGCTGCGTGGTGCTGGATGAAGAGCACGACGGCTCCTTCAAACAGGATGAAAGCCTTTCCTACCAAGCCAAGGAAGTGGCCTGGTTCCGCATGGCCCAGACGCGCGGTCTGCTGCTGCTGGGCTCGGCCACGCCGGACGTTAAAACCTTTTACGCGGCGGAAAATGGCCATCTGCCCCTCCTGCGTCTGCCGAGCCGGGTGGGCGGCAAGCCTTTGCCGCCGGTGGAACTGATCGATATCAGCACGGTGTCCCCGGTCGTCTCCGCGATGGACGGGGACGGCCTGCTGGCCCCGCAGAGTGAAGCGGCCCTGCGCGAAACCCTGGACAGGGGCGAGCAGGCCGTGGTCCTGCTTAACCGGCGCGGCTACGCGCCTCTGATGTACTGTCTGGACTGCAACAGCACCCTGCGCTGCCCGCAGTGCGAGATCGGGCTCACCTACCATAAGGGGCGGGAAAAGCTGGTTTGCCACTATTGCGGCTATACCCGGCCCTTTCCTTCGCCCTGCCCGCAGTGCAAGGGCATGAACTTTCTGCCCCTGGGCGAGGGCACCGAGCGCCTGGCCGAGCGTCTGAGCGTGCTGGCCGGGCGGCCCGTGCTGCGTCTGGACCGCGACAGCACTCGCCGTCCGGGCCGCATGGAGGAAATCCTGGCCGCCTTTGCCCGGCAGGAAGCGCCCATCCTGGTGGGCACGCAAATGCTCTCCAAAGGTCATCATTTCCCGCAGGTGACCCTGGTCGTGGTGGCCGACGGCGATCTGGGCCTGAATCTGCCCGACTACCGCGCGGCCGAGCGTACCTTTCAGCTCCTGGTCCAGTCCGCGGGCCGGGCCGGGCGGGGCGAAAAGCCGGGCCGGGTGCTGATCCAGACCCGGGACGTCAGCCATTATTGCTGGCAGTACGTGCAAACGGGCGATTATGAGGGCTTTTACGCGGCGGAACTGGCGCGGCGCCGCCTGCGGCGCTATCCGCCCTTTGTGCGCCTGGCTTTGATCCGCATGTCCTTCGGCGTGGAGGAAAAAAACGGGCCCGCGGCCCTGAACGAACTGGCCACCGCCCTGCGCGCTCGGGCGCGTGAACTCGACGTCCAGATGCTGGGCCCCGCGCCCGCTCCCTTGGCCCTGTTGCGGGGGCGGCGGCGTTTTCACTGCCTGCTCAAGGCCGGGGACTGGCAGGCCCTGCGTCGACTCTATTTTTTCGCCAGAAGCCGGAAAGCCTCCGCGCTGTTGCGACTTTTCCTTGACCTTGATCCTGTTAATATGCTGTGATTGCAGACATACTTTTTGAGGAGCGGGTGACGCCATCCGCTCCGCGCCGTCTGCGCCGCGCGGAAAGAGCCTGGGGGGCTTTTTCCGCAATGGGGGAGTGCGCGCGGCGTTTGTCCGACTTGTGGTGTTAAATGCTCTGGGGGAAAAATGAGGGTTCTGCGCGTTTCCTGTCTCTTGCTCGCCCTTCTGGCGGGCACGGCGTCAACGGTTCTGGCCGAGGGTTTCGCCCTCAATGAATGGAGCGCCAGGGGCGTTTCCCTGGCGGGCGGCATGGTGGGCCGCGCCGACGACGTCTCGGCCCTGGCCTATAATGCGGCGGGCATCACCC